>NZ_OZ032155.1:0-1747708 GCF_964026465.1 Rickettsia endosymbiont of Rhinocyllus conicus
TGACATTGATTTCCAATCCTATTAAAATATTAGATAATAAACCACCAATTTGGCTAATGCGACAAGCTGGTAGATATTTGCCTGAATATATGGCAGTAAGAAAAGAGGTAAAAAATTTTTTAGAATTTTGTTATGATGTAGATAAAGCAACAAAAGTAACACTACAACCAATAAAGCGTTTTGGTTTTGATGCAGCAATAATTTTCTCTGATATACTTGTACTGCCGCACGCTCTCGGTTGGGAAGTAGATTTTAAAGAAAACATAGGTCCAGTACTAAAGCAATTTAAATCAAAAGAAGATTTTAAATATTTACAAAGTAATTCAAGTGATAAATTAGAAAAAGTATATGAAATAGTAAAAAAAGTAAGGAAAGAATTACCTAAATCTACTTCTCTAATAGGTTTTGCTGGTAGTCCTTGGACAGTAATGACTTATATGTTAGAAGGAAAAGGTAAACAAGACTTTAGAGTTAGCAAAAAATTTATTTATGAAAATGAAGAATTAGCAAAAGAATTACTTGAGTTTATTACAGAAAAAACAATTCATCATCTTATAAATCAAATAAAATCAGGTGCAAATATAGTAAAAATCTTTGATTCATGGGCTGGTATTTTACCGGAAGAAGAATTTGATGATTTTGTGATAAGACCAACGAAGAAAATAATAAAGAATATAAAAGAAGCTTTTCCAAATATTCCTATTATTACTTTTCCTAAAGGTGCAGGGCTTTTATATGAAAAATTTTTAGAAGAAGTACCAACAGATATTTTAGCTATTGATCCATTAATACCGCTTGAGAAAATGAAATTGTGGAGTAAT
The DNA here is from genome assembly GCF_964026465.1 of Rickettsia endosymbiont of Rhinocyllus conicus. NCBI lineage: Bacteria > Pseudomonadati > Pseudomonadota > Alphaproteobacteria > Rickettsiales > Rickettsiaceae > Rickettsia > Rickettsia endosymbiont of Rhinocyllus conicus. The sequence continues at coordinate 822 of NZ_OZ032155.1, forward strand.
AAAGTAATAGTGCAGGGTAATTTAGATCCGGTAATATTGCTTACTAATAAAAAAATAATAAAAGAAAAAATCCATAAAATTTTATCAATAATGGAAAATAAGAATTTTATTTTTAATTTAGGACATGGTATTTTACCGGAAACACCGCCAGAAAATGTAGAATTTTTAGTAAAATGCATTAGGGAATATGAATATAAATAAAAAAAAAATAGCAATAGTGCTTTTTAATCTAGGTGGTCCAGATAGTCTTAAATCAGTGAAGCCATTCTTATTTAATTTGTTTTATGATAAAGCTATTATTAATCTACCTAACCCGTTACGTTATATTAGTACTAAATTAATATCTACAACGAGAGAAAGGAAATCTCAAAAAATATATTCTCTAATAGGGGGTAAATCGCCTTTACTTGAAGAAACAGAGAAACAAAAACTAGCATTGGCAGAAAATTTAAAACAAGCTACCAATGAAGATTTTAATATCTTTATAAATATGCGTTATGCCTCACCAAAAATAGAAGAAACCATAAAGCAAATAAAAGAATATAATCCTACAGAGGTGATATTATTACCCCTATATCCACAATTCTCAACAACAACTACAGGTTCATCGGTAAAGAATTTTTTAAGTAACTTTGATTTTAATATTCCGGTTAAAGTTGTTTGTTGTTATCCAGTAGAAGAAAATTTTGTAAAAGCTCATACTGCTTTAATAAAAGAAAAAATATTTGATAAAAATTTTCGAATATTATTTTCAGCTCATGGTTTGCCTCAAAAAATAATAGATGCAGGAGATCCATATAGTTTTCAAGTAGAAGAAACAGTAAAAGCAGTAGTTAAAGAGTTAAATATAAAAGATCTAGATTATAAAGTAACTTATCAAAGTAGAGTAGGACCTGTAGAATGGTTAAAGCCAAATACAGAAGATGAAATAGAAATAGCAGGGAAGCAAAATAAAAATATAATAATTGTGCCTATAGCTTTCGTTTCTGAACACGTAGAAACACTAGTTGAGCTCGATATTGAATATAAGTTAATTGCAGATAAGTATAAAATAAAATATAATAGAATCGCGACGCTTAGCACAAATAAAATTTTTATTAAAAGTTTGACAAGTACTTTATTAAAATTTATTAATAAAAAAGAGGGTGATTTTTTAGTAGCTAGTAGTAATAGTGAAAGAATATGTCCTGATAAATTTAGTAAATGTTTGTGCTTTACCTCATTCCCGCCTATGCGGGAATCCAGTAAATAAAAAATTATAAAAACAAGGATAGAAAATGGCAAATTACTACCTATGGTTTAAATCAATTCATTTAATTTCTGCGATATGCTGGATGGCAGGATTGTTATATTTACCACGGATATATGTTTATCATACTAAGGTCAAAGTAGGTAGTGAAACAGATAAAACTTTCCAAATAATGGAATTAAAGCTCCTTAGATTCATCATGAATCCCGCAATGATTAGCACCTTTATATTTGGTTTAATAAATGCTTATATTTATGGATTTGCTGCCCTTGATGCTTGGTTTCATGTTAAGATGTTTGCAGTATTAATTTTAGTAATATTTCATGGCTTACTTGCAAGATGGCGAAAAGATTTTGCCATTGGCAAGAATGTTCATTCAGAAAAATTTTACCGCATAGTAAATGAAATTCCTGCCATTTGCATGATTGTTGCGGTTATTATGGTTATAGTAAAACCTTTTGACTGATATAGTAATAGTAAACTGATTTGAACGCATGTAGCACGTTGTTTTCTTAGTCTATTATCTTTTTAAAAAATTCTTTCATTAATAAGGCAGAATCTTCAGCAAAAATTCCACTATATATCTCCGGTCGGTGAAAGCAGGCTTTGCTGTTAAAATATCTCAAATTGCTCTCAACTGCTCCGTGTTTTGAATCAGAAGCACCATAAAATAAACGTTTCAATCTGCTATGAGCGATAGCTGTAGCACACATAGCACAAGGCTCTAAAGTAACGTATATATCGTAATTGCTTAAATTTTTAGAAGATATAATTTTACATGCTTCATTAATTGCAATAATTTCAGCATGATAAAGAGCATTATTTTTTTCTTCTGTGTTGTTATAACTTTTAGCTATAATTTTCTGATTTTCTCTATCAACAATAACTGCTCCAACCGGCACTTCGTTTTTACTAAAAGCAAGTTCTGCTTGTTTTAAAGCTTCTCGCATAAAAAAATTATCAAAATTCATCTGACAATATATTCACGATAATTGACATGCTCTTCCACCCCATAAGGGTCTTGATGGATTATTATTTCAGAGTCAGGGAATTCTTGTAATATATCAAAAGCAATTTCATCGCTAATTTCATGAGCATTATAAAGCGACATATTGCCATCCATTTCCAAGTGGCATTGTATAAAAGCTTTTTGGGCGGCATATCTAGTTTTCATTTCATGCACACCTTTCACGCCACGATGCTTATTAATTATTGCAATAATTTTTTGTCTGTCTTGTTCTGGTAATTCATGATCAACTAAATTTTTAAAAGCTTTTTTAAATAAGGAATAAGAAGTATGAAATATATATAATGCAATAACCACTCCAAATAAAGGATCAACAAACCAAAAACGATCACTTAAATTTAAAGAGATAATTACTATAACATTAGTAAGTAAATCGGTAAAATAATGTAGCTTATCAGCTTTAATTATATCTGATTTAGTTTTTTTTATTACATAGGTTTGATAAAGCACTAAGATAATTGTTAAAAATATACATATGTACATTATCATCGTACCATCGCTAATATTTTCTGGTTTAGTTTTTTCAAACAAGGATTTGATAGAGGAAAAACCGACAAAAAAAGCTGATGCAAAGAAAAATATTGATTGAGAGAAAAGTGTTAAATCTTGCATTTTTTCATGCCCAAATCTGTGATGATAATCTGGTGGTTGCAATGCAAATCTTAAAGCTATTAAATTTATAAAAGAAGAAGTTATATCAAGCATTGAGTCAATCAAAGAAACAAGTATTGATTGCGAATCAGTCACAAACCAAGCATATATTTTTACGCTTAGAATAATTAATGCCGTAGTAACTGATAAGTAAGATGCCGATTTTATTAATAAATTACGACTATTAATATCCATAAATAATATTTCCAATTCCTTTTAGTAGTTTAACAAAGAAAATATAAAATTCAATTAGAATTAGGTTTATACTTTACAAAATTCCAAAAACCGTATAATTAGTTATATATAGTACTTTAAAATGAGAAATCATATGAAAATAATATCTAAAATTATTGTTATATTACTTGCAGCTTCAATGTTGCAAGCATGCCAAGGTCCGGGCGGCATGAATAAGCAAGGTAGTGGTACGCTAATCGGTGGAACAGCCGGTGCATTACTAGGTTCTCAATTTGGCGGTGGTACAGGACGACTTACTGCAGTAGGAGCAGGTGCATTACTTGGTGCAATCCTTGGTAACCAAATTGGTGCAGGTATGGATGAACAAGATAGAAAACTTGCAGAGCTTACCTCCCAAAGAGCTTTAGAAGCTGCACCAAGTGGTAGCAGTGTACAATGGCGTAATCCTGATAATGGTAATTATGGTACTGTAACACCAAGCAAAGCTTATAAAAACAATACCGGTCAATATTGCCGTGAATATACCCAAACAGTTGTAGTAGGCGGAAAACAACAAAAAGCTTATGGCACTGCCTGCCGTCAACCTGATGGACAATGGCAAGTTGTTAATTGATTATTGAAGCGTCATTGCGAGCGACTGCAAGGAGCGTGGCAATCTCAGGAGACTTTACGAGATTGCCGCGTCGAGGCTTTGCCTCTCCTCGCAATGACGTTATAAACAAAAAGAGTTTTCAATGACTTTTGAAATAACAAGTACGGCGTTTAAGCATAACGAGCGTATTCCTGATAAATTTACTTGTAAAGGTCAGAATATTTCTCCGCATTTAGAGTGGAGCGGCTTCCCTTCAAATACTAAATCTTTTGTTTTAATTATGGATGACCCAGATGCTTCGGTAGAATTAGCACCGCCGCACGGCATATGGGATCATTGGATAATCTACAATATTCCGGCTTCTATAACGCAGCTCCAAGAAGGAGAAGTAAATGACGATATTAAAGTTTTAAATAATGGTTGGAAAGAAAAGAAATATGGTGGTCCATGCCCGCCAGCAGGTAAGCCTCATCGGTATTTTTTCAAGCTATATGCTTTAAATGATTATCTTGAACTTGAAGAAAATGCTAGCAAGCAGGATTTAGTACTAGCTTTGCAAAGCATTTATTAGGTCAGGCGGAGCTGATAGGTATTTACTCGACGTAAATAATTCTCTATGTCATTCCCGCGAAGGCGGGAATCCAGAAAAAAGTCTGTCATACCGCGGCTTGACCGCGGTATCTCAGGACATATTCTATGGCACAAGATCCCGTGATCAAGTCACGGGATGACAATGATAATTGACTAGATTCCCGCTGTTGCTGGGAATGACATCGAAGCCACGGGATAACAGAAGTAAACTAGTCCATGCAGTCCATAATAGAATTTCATAACGTATCTAAAAAATTCGGTAATAAGTTACCGATAAATAACGTTAGTTTCACTGTTAAAAAAAATAATATTACCACTTTAATAGGACCAAACGGGGCAGGTAAAACTACTATAGTTAGGCTAATGCTTGGGCTTGAAAAACCAACAAGTGGCGAGATTATAATTGATCCTAGATTAAAGATCGGTTATGTGCCGCAAAAATTTAACTTAAGTTCTGATTTGCCAATTACAGTAAAGAAGTTCTTAGATTTACTAGCACCAAATAATCTTGCTAATGATATTAAAGAAATTCACACATTCATCGATTTGGAGCGTTTAAAAGATCAAGAAATTTCTACGCTTTCAGGCGGACAGTTTCAAAAGATAGTTCTCGCATCTTCTTTGCTTAGCAAACCAGATCTAATTATTTTAGATGAGCCACTACAATCTTTAGATGTCACAAGCCAGCAAGAATTTTATCAGCTTATTAGTTTAATCCGTAAGAAGCTAGATATTACTGTTTTCATGATTTCACATGATTTATTTACAGTAATTAAAAATTCTGACCAAGTAATATGCTTGAATGGTCATATATGTTGCACCGGAACTCCAAATGCTATAGCTCCAAACTCTGATTTCTCAAATGCCCTTTCATCTCTAGGCTTTTATACTCACCACCACGATCATAAGCATTAGTCTATCATATGCTGGATAGTATATTTTTTATGTTAACTTAATAGGGATGCATTTTTCTATAGGAGTGTTTAATCCTTCAATGATCGAATCGCTTAATTCTTTGTTAGAAGCTACAAATATTGTTTCTTGTATATCTTCATCAGTAATTAAATATGTCATATTTTATTCCACGAACCACGTTGATCTTGAGTAAAACAGTCTATAGTGTTTTCCTGTTTAGTAATTTGGCTTATTTTTAAATTCAGCTTTTTTAAATCTTCCGGTAAATCAGTTATTATAATTATTCTTTTAAAATCGCTGACATACTCTTTAGCTTGTAAAATTTTCTCTATGTTAGTCGGTGAGATAATAATAAGCACACTAGCGTTATTGGGATTTTGTAGTGTATCAGTAATGTAAATAGGCTGTTTTTCAGGTTGCGGGTCAACTTTACTGCCGTGAGGGATAAATTGTTTGCGGGAATAAGTCCAAAGATTTTTATTTAGCATTTCTTGCTGCTCTGTATCAACAGTAAGTACAACGCTCTTAAGATCAGAATAATAACACTTCTCTATCAAAAGAAAAATTGCTTTCAGCAGTAATTCATCACTTGTTTGATAAATACTAAATTGCTGCATAAAAACCTTAATACTATTCTTATGAGAAAAAATTTAAGTGGTACGGATGAAGGGACTTGAACCCCCACGCCTTGCGGCACAAGAACCTAAATCTTGCATGTCTACCAGTTCCATCACATCCGCATATACTTGTTTTATTTGAAAAATTGGCTATGTCGTCTTTGTAAATCCTCAGATGCTCACGTACTATTGTACGCTCCGCTCCGAAAGTATCAGACTCCATGCTCTTTTCCAAATAAAACTTCGTCTATTATTTTTTATAGTATTTGAAAAATTGGCTGTATCGTTCAATTTTACTTTAATGTCATTCCCGCATAGGCGGGGATCCAGTAACATTTAATGTTTCCATTAAAAAATTATAATACACATCGTATAATTTTTGTAAATCGCTAATTTTGGTATATTCGTTTATTTTATGTGCAGCGTCTGATAATAAACCGAATTCTACTAAGGGGCAATAATTTTTAACAAATCTTGCATCGGATGTACCGCCGCTTGTAGAAAAATTTGGTTTTATATTAAGAGTTTTTTCTACTATTGTAGCAAATTCTTTTATCTTATCATTAGGATTTTGAATAAAACTATCGGCAGAGCTATTATATTCTAGCGTATAATCTAATTTATACTTTTGGCAGTGTTGTTTAATAATTTCTTCTACCTGTTTTGCTAGAGTTTCTGCACTATGCAAGTTATTAAAACGTATATTAAAATGTGCAATTGCTGTTTCGGGAATCACATTTGTAGTATTATTACCAACGTCAATATTTGTTACTTCGAGGTTTGAACTTTGAAAAAATTCAGTACCTTTATCAAGCTTAATATTTGTTAGCTCGTTTAATACTTTTATTAAGCAAGGTAATGGATTATTTGCTTTTTGCGGATAAGCTACATGCCCACCTAAGCCTTTTACAGCCAACTTAAAATTAATACTTCCTCTTCTGCCAATTTTAATCGTATCCCCTATCTCTTTTTCACAAGTAGGTTCGCCGACAATAGCAAAATCAATTTCGTGTCCTTGATTATATATATATTGTAGCATCTCCTTAGTGCCGTGCTTTGCTTTCCCTTCCTCATCGCTAGTAAGTAAAAAGCTAATCGAACCTACAAAATCGGTATTATTTTTTATGAAGTCTAAGCTAGCTGCTAGAAAACATGCAATTGACCCTTTCATATCAACTGCCCCTCTGCCGTATATTTTTCCGTCCTGCTTATGAGCTTTGAAAGGATTAGAATTATACCAAAGGTTAGGATCACCAGCAGGAACTACATCAACATGCCCAACAAAGCAAATATTAGGTTTACTATTGCCATAAACAGCATAAAGATTAGTAACTTGCTCGGTCTCACCAAAAATTTTCACCTCGGTCTTAAAGCCATGTTCTTTAAGCAAATTGTCAATATATTCAATAGCTCCGTTACTTTGGGGAGTTAGAGATTCAAAACTAATTAAGTTTTTTAGGTAGGTAGTGTGCATTAGAGTTATTTTTGACTATCTAGTTGTTGCTAAAATCTTTTTACCAAGTAGTGTGATTTTTTCTATAACAATCTTTTTGGTTAGTAGGAATAATATTTTTAGTATCTCTATATGCAGAGCCAACTAAATTATAATTATTATTCTTTACTTCTTTTAAGTCTATCCTCTCAAAACTAAATTCAAACATATCAATTTTTGAATTTTCAACGACTTTTTTGAAATTGGAAGAATTATTTTTTCTTTTTTTTGTTGTTTGAGGTGGTACTAGTATTTTTTTTTCATAAAACCAATAGTATCTTTGGTAATTAGGTTTATGTGCGTCAGTGAAATAAAGTATGGAAGGTTTTACTCTTGTATAAGGTAAAAAATATGGTAGTAGAATAACGGCTTGTAATCTTGCTTTTGACAATAAAAATTGACGAACGCCAGAAATATCTTTTCTAAATAAAAAACCTTCAGGTACTACCAAAGCCATTCTACCGCCTTCTTTTAAATTTTGAAGACAATGCAGGGCACAAGCGGCAGTACCGTTATTTTTAGCAATATTGTTATAATAAAGAGGTGTAATGTCATTATCACTACTCATGCTAAAATATGGCATATTAGTAACAACTACGTCAAATTTTAATTGTTGGTTTGTCTTGGAGCTGATGTAGCAAGGACTTCTTAGACTATCTACTTGTTTGATTTCACTATATCCATCGTCACCTTGTAAAACAGTATTCATTTTTGCAATTCTAGCAGTTTTAGTTATTTCTCGCCCATATAACGTATTATGCTTTAGTTTTTCTAAATCTTCATCGGTATTAATTATATTATTTTCTTTGATATATTTAAAAGCTTCTGTTAAAAACCCTCCACTGCCACAAAAAGGATCATATACTGTTTCACCAAATTTAGGGTCTACATAATTGATCGTAAGCTTTATTATATTTTTAGGAGTGAAATATTCACCCAAATAATCACAGGTTGATCTAGTTTTTTCTAAAAAATACTCAAACGCATTATCTTTTATATTTGTTGAAGATAAAATAAGAGGATCAATTATGTTGATAATATGGCGTAGAGTACTAGAATTACTTAGAGAAATAGGGGTAAAAACATCGCCACCATATTTATTCTTAATTTGTTCTATAACATGTCCGTTAATGTAACCGATAATATCGTCATCTGATTGAGCCTTGATGCTATTCCACCAAGATTTTTCATTATTCTCACTTAGTAATTTCAAGAATAATATATTTGCAAATTCGCTAAATCTTTCTATCCCTGCTCGAAGCCCCTCGCTTCTTAAAAGGTTATTTAAGTTTTTAAATACGGATATTAACTCCTCACGTGAGACTTTGACCTCTTTAGGTATAGTCCAAGCTTCGTGGCTATTTACGTCTATAAAAGCTAATAATTCTTTTTCACGCAGTAATTCTTTTACTTCATCGCCGTTTAATATAAGCTCTTTATTGTTAGCGACAAAACGAGCTTCACAATAAGCTCCGTTCATTGCGAATACTATAGGGATATCAAGCAATTTTGCATATTCTGCTGCTTGCTCTAAAGCTTGAGTTAAACCCTTACCTGCTTTCTTTTCTTCTATTATTGCGATAGGTCTATCAGTGTTACTTTCATATAAAATATAATCTGGTCGCTTTCCTTTTAACTTAGTTTGTTCTGTTTTTAATTTAGGCTTTTGAAAATAAACATTTTTTTTAACATCATTATCTATATGCCAACCTTTATTTACTAGGTTGTTACTGATAATCCACTCAGTTTGTTGTTCTGCTAGCATAAAATTTAATACTAAAATATCTTAATTAATAATTATATATTCCTATATATATTCGTACAAGACTATAATGTTACTTAAGCATAAAAACAACTTTTATCCTATTTATAAGAATAAATTACTATTAAAAAGTTTCAATAATTTATATTAATAATCTCGATATAATATTAAATATTAACCCACCAATTAAATACCTGACATAATAGTTGCAAATACTAAAATATAATGTTAGAATGAAATAATGCTAAAAAAAGAAGATTTTAGGACATTATCAACGAGTGCACAAGCAGCTTTAAGAAAAGTTGCATTAAGAGCAATTGATAAAGGAGAAAAACAATCAGATGTATCAAATCTTATAGGAGTAACACGTCAGACTATTAGTAACTGGGTTAACAAAAGAAGAAGAGGTGATAAATATGCAATAACTGGCAAGTCTAGAGGAAGAAAGACAGGAGAGAAAAGAATAATAAATGAAATGCTGGGTAAAAAAATACAAGATTATATAAATCACTCTAGACCAGAAGATCACAATATCAAATCTGCACTATGGTCAAGAAAAGCTATTAATGCCCTGATTAAAAAATGCTGTGGTTTCTTTTTGCCATTAAGTACGATTGGAGAATATTTAAGAAGATGGGGATATACTGCACAAAAACCAAAGAAATTAGCTTATGAGCAACAGCCAAAACAAGTTCAAGTATGGCTAGATGAAGAATATCCCGCAATAGTAAAACAAGCACAAATGGAACAAGCTGAAATACACTGGTGTGATGAAGTGGGTATAAAATCAGAATGTCAGGTGTTACAGAGCTATTCTTTAAAAGGCAAAACACCCGTAGTTATTCATAAATCAAAACGATTTACTATAAATATGATATCAACTGTTACGAACAATGGTAAACTAAGGTTCATGTTATATGAAGATACACTAAAAACAGATATATTTATAGAATTTCTAAGAAGATTAGTGAAATCTGCAAGAAGGAAGATCTTTTTAATATTAGACAATTTAAAAGTACATCATAGTAAAAAAGTATACAGCTGGACAAATAAGCATAAAGATAAAATTTCTTTGTTTTTTTTGCCTCCTTATACTCCACAACATAATCCAGATGAATACTTAAATAATGACTTAAAAAGAAATGTAAATAGAAAACATATACCTCTTACAAAAGATGAGTTAAAATACAATCTTAAATCTTATTTACGTTGCTTACAGAACAATCCTAAACATATACAAAAATTGTTCCAAGCCGATGATGTTAAATATGCCTCTTAAGTCAGGTATTTAATTGGTGGGTTAATAATAAATGATTTTTCATATCCTTGCGAATCCCAGTAAATAACCGTAGCCCACGACTAAATAATTTAGCGGACATTTCCTTAGAAATATAAGCCTTGTCTCCAAATAATTTACCCCATAATCCTTTGGTAATTGAGTCTACAGCAGATAAATCACTAGCATTACCCTTTGTTATTTTAATTGCCATAATCTGACCTTTATTATTAATTACAATATGTAATTTAAATCCCATAAACCATCCGTAACTACTCATACCTATTTTAGCAATGCCACTAAACACTTTATTATTATTTGTACGTTTTGCATGACATATCGATAATTTGGTTGAATCAACAAAATATATACCAGTCTCATCTCCTGTAAATAATTGTAACATTATAGTTAAAGGTAATACTAATCTTGGCCACAACTGGATTATCCGACTGTAACTAGGAAGACTAAAATATCCTCTATATTTACATGATAGATGATATAAATAATAATTCTTAAAATCTTTGCATGGAGATATATAAAAATATAATACTATAGTTATATAGTTCTGAAAGCCTTAAACTCCCTGATCTCCTACGCTTCCTAACGCTGGGTATTAATTTGCTTTCTTCCCATTCTTCGTAAACTTTACAATAATTATCTATTATACAAAATAGAGTTATGATACATCTTTTCATTGTTGAGTGCATATTTTTTTGATTCAAAATCTATGTAACTCAACACTCCTCTCTTGTAAATACCCTGCTTTATTATCTTTATTCCTTACACTCTTATCCTAAACTGGCGTTTAATAATGTCGACCTTGCTAATTATCAGGTTATTAATGTTGAGCATAGTCACGATGCAGCAAAAAAAGCTGTAGAGCTTGCAAAGAAAAGAGAAGTTGCTGCCATTATGAAAGGATCGCTACATACTGACGAGCTTATGTCAGCGGTAGTTCATAAAGAAAACGGCTTACGTACCGAACGCCGAATAAGCCATGCTTTCTTAATGGCAGTGGCAACTTTCCCTAAACCTTTTATCATTACCGATGCTGCTATTAATATCCGCCCTACCTTAGAGGACAAGCGTGATATAGTGCAGAATGCTATAGATTTAATGCATATCCTAAAAGAAGATAAGCAGGTTAGAGTTGCAGTATTATCGGCTGTTGAGACTGTTACTTCCGCAATCCCCACTACTCTTGATGCAGCTAGCCTATCTAAGATGGCAGATCGTGGACAAATCACCAATGCTATAGTGGATGGTCCTCTTGCTTTTGACAATGCTATATCTTTATTTGCAGCAGAGGCGAAAGGTATTAGCTCATCTGTTTCAGGGAATGCTGATATATTAGTGGTACCGGATCTTGAGTCGGGTAATATGCTTGCAAAGCAGCTTAAATATTTAGGTCAAGCAGTTATGGCTGGTATCGTACTTAGAGCTAAAGTGCCGATTATTTTAACCAGCAGATCCGACCCTATGGATATGCGTGTGATTTTTTGTGTACTTGCTTCGTTTATTTATAACCATTCTAAAGCTAAGTTGCATGTACAAATGAAAGGTAGTTAGCATGAAAGATGTTATTTTAATAGCTAATGCCGGTTCGTCTAGTCTAAAAATTTCCGTTTTTGAAACTAAAGATACGAAAATAAAAGATAAAATTTATAATATTTTTTTAGAAAAAAATGATACTAAAATAGTATTTCATATAAATAAGAAGCAGGAATCTATTACTGAAATTAATGGCGATGCTATTTCAGCGATGATTGAGCTTTTTGAAAGTTGGTGGAGAAATCAGAAAGATTTACATTTGATTGCTACCGGTCATAGAATTGTCCATGGAGGAAAAAATTTCAATAAACCCGTTCTTATTGATCATAAAATTAGTGAAGATTTAAAAGCGTTAATCCCTTTAAGCCCTTTGCATCAACCATATAATTTAAAAGTATTAGATTTATTCCTCCAAAAATACAAAGCAGTCCATCATATAGCTTGTTTTGATACATCATTTCACTTTACCAACCCACCAATCGCAAAAGCTTTCGGCTTACCAAAAAAATATTATGATAAAGGGGTTATTCGTTATGGCTTCCACGGCTTATCATATAAATATGTTAGCAGCCATTTTAAAGAAATGACCCAAAAAGATTTACCTGAAAAAACTATCATAGCTCATTTAGGAAGCGGTAGTAGTTTATGTGCAATCAAAAATGGTATAAGTCTAGCTAGTTCTATGGGTTTTAGCGTACTTGATGGAGTGATGATGGGAACTAGAACAGGTAGCCTTGATCCTGGAGTTGTGCTATATCTTTTGGATCATGAAAAAATGACCACCGCAGAAATAACCGATTTACTATATAAAAAATCTGGATTGCTCGGCATATCGGGCGAAAGTTCCGATATGCGTACTTTGCTTACAAGTAATAATCCTGATGTTAAGTTTGCGGCTGCTCTAGAGGGGCTTGATTGCTTAATCTTTACTGCCGGTGTCGGTCAGAATTCCGCTATAATACGTGACATGATTAGCGATAAACTTTTATGGCTCGGTATTAAAATAGATGATGCAAAAAATCAAAAAAACGAGTATATAATAAGTACAGAAAACAGTAAGGTTAAAGTTTTCGCCTTACCTACAAATGAAGAATTGATCATCGCAGAAGAAGTAATGAGATTTTTATAGTACATTATATAAATTTTTTAACTTTTTTGTAATATATCATAACTATTAACTTTCTTTAAAATCTAAGATATGCAACTATAGGTATATTTCAACTTATATTTTTGGAGGAAGTTATGGTAGAAAAATTTGATGCAAAAAAAGCCGGAAAAATAATAAAAAATATTAAAAATGAAAAGGTAAATCCATTTTTTAATAAAACAACAGGTAGTAAAACATACACATCTTCAGAACAAAAATCTACAATACCAAATGCACTTAAGAACAAAGCAAAAAAAGGTTATGAACAAGCATTAAAAATAGAAGCAAAGGCAAAAGACGCTGGTGTTAAACTAGACAAAGATGCAAAAATAAAAGATCGATATACACAAGCTACCAAAAAAGATAATTTTAATAAGCATCAAAGCGATCAAGCTTATGCAAAAAATCAGCAAGCCCATAAGGATTTTGTTAGTGGAAAAACAGCAGCTGCTCAAAAGCAGAGAAGAGACGATTATCGTGGAAGATAAAGCATAATTCATTTGCATTTGTTAGCACTATAGACTAAACTAATTACCAATGTCTATATTACACTCTACTATCTTAACTGTTTTTCCTGAAATGTTTCCTGGTACTTTAGGGCATTCTTTGGCTGGGCAAGCTCTGCAAAAAAATATTTGGTCGTATGACGTTATCAATATCCGTGATTTCGGTTTAACCAAGCATAAAAATGTTGATGATGAAGCTTATGGCGGCGGCGATGGGCTAATAATGCGTCCTGATGTGCTGGGTGATGCCATAGATCATGCCTTATCTTTAAATCCAGGAGCTAAAATTTATTACCCCTCACCTCGCGGTAAAGTCTTTACACAAGGCTTTGCTAAAAAGATGTTACAGGATACAAATATTATATTCTTGTGTGGACGTTACGAAGGGATTGACGAACGTGTAATTGAAGAGTATAATATAACCGAAATTAGTGTAGGCGACTACATTTTATCCGGCGGGGAAATACCCACTCTCACCATTCTTGATTGCTTAATTAGGCTACTGCCTGGGGTTTTAATGAACCAGAATACCCTTTCTTCTGAGTCTTTTGAGAAAGATGGAGAATTTGAGGGAGGGCTTGAATGCGGCTTATATACAAGACCTGAAGTTTGGCGTAACCGAAAAGTACCGAGTGTTTTATTATCCGGTAATCATAAATTGATTAATGAATGGAAAAAAGAACAGTCGCTTATGATTACAAAATTACGTCGTCCGGAATTATTAAAAGATTTAAGAGACAAGGAAAGGAGTTAACAAATGAATATTATTGATCGCTTTGAACAGGAAAACATTTCAAAGCTTATTGAAAATAAAAAAATTCCTGATTTTAAAGCTGGTGATACAGTTAAAGTTACCGTAAAAATAGTTGATAGATCAGTTGAGAAAGATGGTAAAGAAAAGCTGACTGAAAGATTCCAAGCTTATGAAGGTGTGGTTATTGCTAAAAGAAATCGTGGCATTACCTCTTCGTTTTTAGTGCGTAAAATTAGCCATGGTGAAGGTGTTGAGAGACGCTTCATGACTTATTCACCAGTAGTACATGCTATTGATGTAGTAAAATATGGTGTAGTTCGTCGTGCTAAACTTTACTATTTAAGAGAAAGAAGCGGTAAATCGGCAAGAATCAAAGAAAGACATATGCATATTGCTAAAAAGCCTAAAGCTAAAGTAGCTGAGGCTGTTTAATCTTAATAGTCATTCCTGCCTGAGGCTTTATTGATGACTTAGAGGTCATTCCCGCGAAGGCTTTGCCCGCGTGGATCATTTTCCCTTGTAATCCCGTGATTTATGAACTAGAGCTAGTTAAAAATACTAATAAAATTAGTATTTCTTATTATTTTCTGGATCTAGTTCCCAAGCAACTAGATGACACCGATCATGTTTTTCGATCTACGCAACAATGCTTTCCCGCGGAAGCGAGAATCCAGCATAAAGCTAGATACCTAAGCTTTTAATTTTAAAAACTTGCTGCTTTTATGTTTATTTTTCTGGATTCCCGCTTCTAGCTAAGAATGACATATAAGGTCACCTACCCCTGAATAAAATATAGCATTTTTTATTATTTTTTCTGGATTGCCAAGCTCTCTTCAACCGCATAACCCATGATGTGTTTTTTTAAATTGTACGGTACTAATTATTAATCAAGAATTTTGCAATAAAATTGCTTGATTACCTTTGTCTGTTCTTTGATGTTTTTGTTCTATTATTAGGGGTGTTAGACGGTTGCAAATTGCCAAGTCTATTGATAGCTTGGCTATGCTGTTGTACTTTTTTTGCTCCGGCAGCTGCTATTGATCTAGTAACTTTAGCAGTTTCTAAGAAGATTTGTTGTGGAGTTTGTAACTGATCAATTTGACTATAATGATTTTTAAGAAATTCTTTTTTTACCTTTTCATCAACACCCTTTAAATCAACATATGATTTATATAATTCTTTCAATTGTGCTTTAGATTCTGCCATTTGCTTATCAGAGGATTTTTTAGAAAGCGATTTGATAGAATCGGTAAAAATATTACCTATCTTTTTAAGAGTATTAATAGCGGGTGTTGTTATTTTCTTTATTCCATCATAAATTTTACTTAAAGTATTAGCGATAATGTCTAATAATTTTGGTTCTTGTTCTTTAGATATATCAGGTGTATTTGCTATTATATCTCTCATATCGTATAGTTTAGTAGTAAAATCCATTAAAGGTATTTTTGCTTCCTTTTCATTTATTTGTTTAACTGCTTTACTAGCCATTTTAGCTTGCGTATCTAAACTATCAGCAATAATTGATTTAGTCTGACGAAAAGTTAAATTTTTTGGTTTATTTATTACAGGCTTCTTAGGTCTGTCTTCTTTTAATCTTTTCAGCCTATCACCCAATTCTTGATTAGGTCTATCATTAAGCTCTTTACTTTTCTTCTCTAATTTAATTTCAGATTCTATTTGCTCTATTAACTTCTCTGCTTCACTGCTAGGCTTTTTGGATGGCACGTAAGGCTTATCTTGCAACTTAGCAAGTCTTGCTTCTAATTCTTCCAATGATGGAATATTATCTCTATCTTGTAATTTTCTTAATCTTGATTCTAGATCTGATATATCAAATGAAGCCATAAATTACCTAATAAATTTTAATGTCTCTGACATACTAGCATATTATATATAATGTAGTCAATTTCTATACATATAAAATTATTAGTAGAACTCAATATAATTTTTGGTATTAAGGGTATATGTCAGATTTTAATGATGATCAATGTTGCTACCAGCTATTTTAACACTACTATCTTCGATTGGGTTATTAGTTTTACCTAATAACTCAAAATTACTCCCCTCTAGACTATCCGCTATTCTTGCTAGTTTGAAGAAATTATTATTTACAAAATTATCTGCTCTTGTAATAAGTGTCATTGTCAAATAAAAAGGGACCACTAAATTACGTAAAAAAGGGACCACTTTATTTAAAATTTTTTATGTCATATTACCTCCAGATTTATAGTTATTAATACGATAACTTTTACCTGTGATGTTTAGTATATGTGCATGATGTACTACTCGATCAATAATTGCATGAGTTAATAACTCATCAGCAAATATTTCATTCCATCTTTCAAAATCCTTGTTTGTGGTGATAATGGTAGATTTATTTTCATATCGTTTAGCAATAATATTAAAAAAATCATCTACTGAATGTTTTGGTAATTGCTTAAAACCTAACTCATCAAGAATTAATAAGTCAAATGATAAGAGTAATTTAACTTTTTTGTGATAGCTATTATCTGCTCTTGCAATATGTAAATTATAAAGCATATCCGATACCGTAGTAAAATATACAGAGTATTCTCGTGTTAAAGCTTTTAATGCTAATCCAATAGCAAGATGAGTTTTGCCAGTTCCAGAATTACCTATGAATATGACATTGCCCTTAGTATTAATATAATCACAAGTAGATAAATCACTTATTACTTTGGTATCAATACTTGGTTGGAACTGAAAATCAAAGTCTTCTAAATTTTTAGTTACCGGTAATTTAGCAGCATTTTTACGACGACGGTAATTATTATCCTTACGGTGAGATTTTTCATCTTCACATAATAGTGAGAGAAATTCTTTAAATCCTAGTTTATTATTTTGAGCATAAATAATCCTTTCATTTAAGCTATTGACTATACCTGATAATCTAAAACTACGTAGGTCATTAAGCAAGTTCTGCATTCTGACCTCCAAACTCTGGCAATGGTAAGTTTACTGCATTACTATTTAAGATATTCTTAATTTTAGAGTAAGAACTTATACCGTAATGTAATGCTCTATGACAGGCTTTATCTATTAACTCATCATTGTAAACCTTACGTAAAGAAATAATACCTCTGGCACAACGTTGCCAATCATTTACTCGTGTTTGTTGTAATAACTCTAATAATAAACTGCAATTATTGCCTATCTGCTGCATTTGTTGTTGATAATGTTCGCTATATTCTATAAAACCTGGGCATAGACGTTTATATTTGGCATAATGAGACGGATTAGTGGTAAATATTCCTTTGCCATCTACTCTAACGTGCCTTGCTATTAAATCATTTTGTATAGAAAATATTTGAACAAGGTTTGGTGATAATTGTACCAATACTTCACTGTATATATATTTTGCTGGTACGGAATAATAATTATTATCTATGGTGATATGACAATCTTTTGCTACTTTTCGATTATGCCACGATGATAAATCAAACGTTTCTAATGGTAAGGGCATTAAATTATTACTTTCTTCTTGCTCAAATAGTTCCTGAGGAATTTTTTTAGTAGTACCATGTATTCGGTTATTTGCTTTATTTAACCAGTTTGCAAGATCGTGTATTAATTCTTCATATCTATGAAATTTACGTCCAGCAAAAAAATTATTTTTGACATACTTTATGCCTGATTCTACTTTGCCTTTTTCTTGAGGTTGATATATACGACAAGGAGAAAGTAAAATCCCATAATGATCAGCTAAACGTTTGTATTCCTTCTGATATACAGGCTCATAGAAATTGCTATCTACCACCCCAGCTTTAAGATTATCAAGTTTTATTACTTTTGGACTACCAGCAAAATAATTAAATGCATTGATATGACATTGTATCCATGTTTTACAACTTTGATCAAACACTACTTCATAATAATCAAGGCGACTATAGCTTAAACGCATATTAAACACATATGCTTTAACTCTACGCCCTTGGGCATTATACTGTAAGCCTATGTCACCAAAATCTACTTGTGCTTCCTCTCCTGCTAAAGTATGAAAACGAATGCAACTGTTATTCTGAATCTTATATTTTTTGATATAACGGGTTAGCGAACCATAACTTTTTGTATAACCTTGAATTTTTAACTCTTCAAAAATTCTTATGTAACTTAGATTCTTTTCTAATAACTCAATTATTTGTTCGTGCCAAGAATCCAGTGCTGAAGATCGTTCATAGGGTGCAGGATATTCTGTACCAGACTCTACGTAACGATTTATTATTTTTCTTACTGTTTTACGGTCTATCCTTGTTAGTTTGGCAATATTTCTTTGACTGTTGCCTTGCTTATAAAGGGTGATAATTGTTGTGTACATATTTATTCTTATCATTGTATCACTAGATATTTATTTTAATTAATTATCTAGTGAATATTGCACATTATAACCTTATTAGGTTACACCAAATTCTCTGGTCCCTTTTTCGTGCAATTTAGTGGTCCCCTTTACTTTAGCAATGACACATAGAAAGCTTTTATTACAAGAAAAAACATATCAAAATTACTTAAACATTGCTGATGATTATATGGAATTAGGAGAGTACGAAAAAGCTCTATCATACTATAATTACGCTAAATCTAAATACTCAAGTACTAATAATTATCCTCAAACAATTGATGCTACTTTAAAGATAATTATAGATAAGCATGCTACAGCACTCACAAAAAAACATCACATAATAAATTACATACTAAACCTTAAAAAAAACAAATGAAAGCTCTAGAACCATACGCAGAAAATGATTTAGCTCTTA
The DNA here is from genome assembly GCF_964026465.1 of Rickettsia endosymbiont of Rhinocyllus conicus. Lineage (NCBI taxonomy): Bacteria > Pseudomonadati > Pseudomonadota > Alphaproteobacteria > Rickettsiales > Rickettsiaceae > Rickettsia > Rickettsia endosymbiont of Rhinocyllus conicus. Next base: position 19,919 of record NZ_OZ032155.1, read on the forward strand.
TGGGAGTAGAATATAATTCAGATGAAGATATTGTATAATCTTTAGTTAGCGTTATAATTTTAATATTATTTTTTACATATATTTAAAATTATAACTAATGAACAATTTACAACAACAAGCTTCTGATCCTGATTATTCCGTTTGGGTGTCGGCGTCTGCTGGTACTGGTAAAACCAAAATTCTAACTGATCGGTTTTTACGCCTATTAATCAAAGGAGTAAATTTTCAAAATATATTATGCCTTACTTTTACTAACGCAGCTAGCGTAGAAATGCAGCTAAGAATTAGTAACAAACTCAAAACTTTCTCTCTTTGTGATCCCAAACAACTAGAACAAGAGCTTTTCTTAATGAGTGGTCAAAAGCCGCTTGCTTTAGAGCTTGAAAATGCAAAAAATCTATATAGTAAATTGCTTGATAATAATGAACCTTTAAACATTTATACGATCCATGCTTTTTGCCAAAAAATCCTTAAAACTTTTCCCGTAGAAGCCGGCATAACACCCGAGTTTCAGATTCTTGAAGAGACTCAATTACAAGATATCTTTCTAAAAATACGAAATGAGATTTATTTAAGCGATGAACATAATGATTTAATTAAAACTTTACTAAATCGTTTTCATGAAATAACTTTGCAGGATATTTTCAGCGAGATTATTGACCAAAAAATTAAATTCAAAAAATTATTCACTTATAAAACTATTCCGGCAGAAATACACAATAAGAGATTAGCACTATCCGAGCTAAATAATATCTATGATAAGGTAAAAAATTTATTTGCAGATTATGATTTAGAAATAGAGCCGAAAGAGTTATTTTTTACCAAAGACGGAAAAAAACGTAAAAGCCTTTTATCGAAAGAGCTAACCCAAAAATATCCTAAATTACTGTTAGAGTTAGAGAAGCTAACATCTCAGATTTATAAATTAGATGAAGAATATCGCATAGAAGAGCTAGAATATCATACTAATTTACTTTGTAAACTTGCTTATATTTTGCTAGAGAAATATGAGAAATTTAAAGAAGAAAATAACTTGCTTGATTATGATGATTTAATTTATTATACCGAAAAATTATTTGAGAATAAAGCTATACATGAGTGGTTATCGCATAAGCTTGAAAGTGAGATTAATCACATACTTGTCGACGAGGCACAAGATACAAGCCGTAATCAGTGGAACATAATCACCACTCTAATAACCGAGTTTAATAGACCTGATAGTAGCATCTTTATAGTTGGTGATGATAAGCAATCTATTTATAGTTTTCAAGGTGCTGATCTTGCGAATTTTAATTTAGTGAATGAGAAATTACAAACGAATCTCGCTAAAGCAAATAAAAAATTTAAGAAAATTACACTTGAATATTCTTATAGATCATGCGGCGAAATTTTACAATTTACTCATCAGGTTTTTAAATATATAAAAGCTCATTACCCTACTCTTTTCCTATCCGATAATCCGGTAATTTCTGCATTTCGTACACATACCGGTTCTGTAACAGTTTGGTCTTTGGTAACAAGCGAAAAGCAGGAGGAACTTTTTTGGGCATTGCCACAAGATTATGCCAATGCTCTTTCATCAGCTGATTTACTTATAGAAAAAATTATTAGCTTCATAAAGGAAAAAATAGCCAGCAAAGAAATTCTACCAGCAACCGGTAATCCTATATCCGAAAAAGATTTTATGATTTTGGTAAGAAAGCGAGATGAATTTAGCAATAATCTTATAAAAGAGCTTAACAAAGCTAACCTTAAAGTCGAGGCAAGCGATAAAGTAAACCTTAAAGAGCATTTATCGATGATGGATTTAATTTCGGTAGCTAAATTCGTACTTTTACCTTACGACGATTTAAACCTTGCAGCCTTACTTAAATCACCGATTATCGGTATTAGCGAGCAACAATTATACGAACTTCTAATGAATAAAAATGATGAAAGTTTGTGGGAAAATCTGTCCTCATATACGGATATATATAATAAACTTACTTCTTTTATTGAACTTTATCAAAATTCTACTCTTGATAATTTCTTTATCTTAGTCGCGAATACTCTAAATTTACATATCGATGATATGGTAAATGAGCTGCTAACACTAAGCAGTAATTACGCAAATGATATGGATAATTCTCTGCAAGGTTTTGTAGCTTGGTTTGAGAATAACGATATTTGGATTAAGCGTGATATGGAGCATTCCGATAAAATAAGAGTGATGACCGTACACGGTTCTAAAGGCTTGGAAGCACCAATTGTTATATTATGCGACTCCACCACCCTACCTATCAGCAGTAGTAAATTTATTTGGCATGATAATGGGGGAATAGACCATTTGGAGAACGCAGCTAATAAAGAGGAATTTATAGGAAACACGGAACGCAGCACCGCAGCATATACTTTAGTACGTGAGGATGCGAGTACCGGATTGACGCATAAATTACCTTTAGAAGCAAGTTATACAAGTGGTCGAATGTTCTTTTCTGCTAATGCTGCTGACACTCCTGAATTTCTACAAAAAATGAAAGATGCAGAAAAGCTAAAAGATCTACAAGAATATATAAGGCTGCTCTACGTTGCAATGACTAGGGCTAAAGATCATTTAATTATATGTGGTTTTAGTAACAAATCAAATATCCCCGAAAACTGTTGGTATGAAATAACTAAAAATTTATTCAATTAGTAGTTGCTTTACTAAACATAATATGCTATAAGACGCACATACAACCTATAGCAGCATATTATGTGGGACTTTTTTGAAAATAAAGCAAGAATTAAGATAGATAAATTTAAGCAATTACCGCCACTACATAAAGCAGTTTTGGACGGTAATGTCTCAAATATAAGGATATATTTACATAAAAAATGCGATGTAAACGAACAAGACATCTATGGTAAAACAGCACTGCATTATGCTTATGAAAAAAGAAACCTAGATATAATAAAGATATTGCTAAAATGTCCAGGAATAAAAATATGTATAAAAAATAATGATGATTATACTCCAGTGGATTTAATTTGTTCAACTATAAGTTCATATATAACATCATCAGTAGAAAATAAAATAGATGAGGTAGACAAACTTGGTAAAACACCACATTGCGAGGATAGTTAATATTCTATAGAGGCAGTTGTTGCATAGTTTGATTTTTTCGTCATTACGAGGAGACATTGCCCGCGTGGATCGATTTTTCCCTTGTGTCATCTAGCTCACTTGTAGCGGGATTCAGCTTAAAATACTAAAATTACTAGTATTAAAAGTTGTTTTCTGGACCCCGTGGACAAGCCACGGGGTGACAGGGGGAAGTGATCTATGCAACAAAGCCCCACGTGGGCAATGCCAGCTAGGTATACAAGAATAGTTGAACACAGGCGAATCCCGAAATGTATAGTAAACTTAGTTAAATTTTATGACAGGCGTGAGGATAGAACCTATAACAATAGACGAGACAACGAATAATTTGCTACATGCGTTCAAATCATTTTACTACAACTTCCAAAGCTTGAAATATTAAAGGTACAAATACCCTACATATTATCTTATATAATTTCAATAAAAATTTTTTGATATAATATTTTTTTCGTGTATAATTTCCATTAATAGTAACTAAAATACTAATATTTTAAATTATAATTAATAATTATTTATCAAGGGGTGCTGAATATTATGTCTAATACAAAATCAAAAAACTTTTCTAAATTAATTTTAATTTGTGCTGCAACTACTATATTAACCGGTATAAATCTAGAAGCTCAAGCTATAGCAGAGGCGGATATTAAAAAAGCTCGTAAGCGTGTTATTAAAAAAGGTATGGACGTTGAAGCTTTTAATAATATGGCAGCAGTCGGTACTAATGCAGCATTAAAAGGAAGAAAAAATTTAAAACCTATTTTAAGAGATGAACAAGGAAAGATAATTGATGAAAAAGTAGTGGAGGCAAAGCTAAATGCTCGAAATGAAGCTGCAAAAGGTCAGAACGTATTAAGGTCTGCAGCTGAAAGAGAAGCAGAAAGAGCTGCAAGAAATATAATTATGAATACTATTAAAATAGGAGGATTTGTACCGCATGTAGCAATAAACCCAGAAATTACAGGAGCTAATGATAATTTTGATGGTATTCGCTTCTTTAAACCTATATTAAGAGAAGCTCCGAATGAAAATATAAGAAAAGAAATAGAAAGAACCTTAAATAAAGTAAAAGAAAATAATTCACCATTAACATTAGCTCGAAAAGTACAAATACTTGAAACAATAAAGGCAAATGACTGGCACTATAATAAAGATGATATAATCAATATCCCGGTAAACCCTAATAAAGTTCTTCCACCAGTTCAAGTAAAACCAATTAATGTTAATCCTACAATTGGATATAAAAGTAGCTTTACTGTAGGTGATAATTATAAAATAAAATATTTTCATGTAAGAGATAATATAATTAAAGAAATAGATGTTACTGATAAACTTATTGAAGCAGGAAGAACTTTTGAACTACAGGGGATTAGAGCATTTAGAGATAAGGACTTAACACTTGATCAACTTCGTGAAAAAGAAAAAGAAGTATTACTAAAAAATTTGAAAGAAGATATTAGAACAGAAGTAATAAATGGTGTCGATATAGTAAAAGCTGTTGAAAATATTCAAGTTCCACGTCACCAAGAACGTAACAATTATACTTTATATTATTATAACGCCAGTTTAGGATAAGGAGGTCTGAGGATAAGCAAGTAGTGTTAGAAATTTTTTAGATTTATTGAAATTAAAAGCATTTACGCAAGAAAGTATATGAACTAAGAAATTAATAGGGGAGCGATGTCTTGAATGTTCAAGGTTCATGCTGTTTTTTAGTACATTAAATACTGATTCAATTATTGATCTGCTTTTTAAGAGTATTTTATCTTCTATATCTAATAAATGATTTTTCATATCCTTGCGAATCCCAGTAAATAACCGTAGCCCACGACTAAATAATTTAGCGGACATTTCCTTAGAAATATAAGCCTTGTCTCCAAATAATTTACCCCATAATCCTTTGGTAATTGAGTCTACAGCAGATAAATCACTAGCATTACCCTTTGTTATTTTAATTGCCATAATCTGACCTTTATTATTAATTACAATATGTAATTTAAATCCCATAAACCATCCGTAACTACTCATACCTATTTTAGCAATGCCACTAAACACTTTATTATTATTTGTACGTTTTGCATGACATATCGATAATTTGGTTGAATCAACAAAATATATACCAGTCTCATCTCCTGTAAATAATTGTAACATTATAGTTAAAGGTAATACTAATCTTGGCCACAACTGGATTATCCGACTGTAACTAGGAAGACTAAAATATCCTCTATATTTACATGATAGATGATATAAATAATAATTCTTAAAATCTTTGCATGGAGATATATAAAAATATAATACTATAGTTATATAGTTCTGAAAGCCTTAAACTCCCTGATCTCCTACGCTTCCTAACGCTGGGTATTAATTTGCTTTCTTCCCATTCTTCGTAAACTTTACAATAATTATCTATTATACAAAATAGAGTTATGATACATCTTTTCATTGTTGAGTGCATATTTTTTTGATTCAAAATCTATGTAACTCAACACTCCTCTCTTGTAAATACCCTGCTTTATTATCTTTATTCCTTACACTCTTATCCTAAACTGGCGTTTATATGCTCCGTTAATCGATCATGACAAAACTAAATTCAGCAATCTTGTCCATGATGATTGTTATCAGGAACTAACGAAAATTATAGGTATGACACCTGAGGAGTATCTCAATTCACTTTAGGCTTAACACACCATAAAGCTACTAGTGATATCATGGTTATATAAATGGCAATCGATATACTGCTATTTGTGATATGCCAAAGCATTAAGGAGGTAGACGGGGTAAGCCGTCCGATTAGTGAAGAGCCGATGCTGCTGCCGATACCAACTAGCATATATTTATCGGCAGTTTTAAACAGATCATTTAGCCAGCAATTTAATGGGGCAAGAAAGCTAACTCCAGCTAATATAATAAATATACGAACAAAATTAACATACCATATTGATGAGTTGTTTAAAAACCACCATAGAGGAATTAAGCTTAAAATCATTAATATAAGAGTGCCTCTTAATATTTTAAGATAATGAAATTTTTTGGTTAGATTCCCGATTACCGGAATCATAATCATGTCAAAAATCAGAAATTCCGTATTAAACTTCATCATTGTTTCTAAAGAAATACCAGTAATTAGAGGAATAAAGCTATTCATAAAGACGAACGGCACTATGTAAGTCATATATGAAAAGCCTATGGCAAAGCTGATTCGTATGATATTTAGTTTATTATTCCATATTGTGAGTAGGTCATTTATTATGTCATTGCGATGAAAAATAGGCGTTACCCTAGTGTCATCCCGTGGCTTGTCCACGGGATCCAGTAAATTAGCATATGGTAATGCGGTAGCTGGTTTTCTGGATCCCGTGGACAAGCCACGGGATGACAAAGGTGAGGAACTCTTCCTTAAAAAATAACCGACAAGTGCAATAAGCCCGCCAAATATAAAGCATATCCGCCAGTAATCATTATAATCAGTATTTAAAACTATAGTACTGATAAAGGATGCAAAAATAATCCCAAACATGGTAGAGGTATTATAAAGATAAGAAGCTTTAAAGGCTTTTTTTTCTTCTTTATTCTCTAAAATAAATAACTTAGCAATAGCACATTCTCCTTCAGAATATATACCCTGCATAGTCCTAATTACGACTAATAATAGCGGTGCAAGCCATCCTATTTGGGCATGCGAGGGTATTAAGCCTATCAAAGCAGTGGTTAAAGCAACGCCAATTAAAGAGTGAGATAATGCAAAAACCCCTCCGTATTTTTTAGCAATTACTCCAAAAAAGTAAGAGCCTATAGGACGAGTAAATAGGGAAGTAGCAAGAACGCTATAAGTTAAAATTAACGCTACTATTTTATCGTGATTCGGGAAAAAAATGCCAGCAAGCAGCGGAGCAAGAAACCCATAAAGTGCAGTATCAAAATGGTCTAACGCATTACCGATTAATATTGAGATGTCTATTTTATTTAAGGAGTTTTTCATTTTGTAGGCATATTATATAATCTATAGCTAATAAGATACCATAGATGATAAACGACGAAGCTACCAACTACAGCAGAAATAGAAAATAGGAAATCACTGCCATTAACTGTGCCATACGGAACGCTAGAAGATAAAGCACCAGCATAAATACCTACACTGCACATAGAAAAGTATGAAAATAATGCCGTTCTAAATTCATACCCTTTAAATTTATCAATCAGTATTAAAATATTGCAGATAAAAATCGATCCTAAGCAACTTCCGATCAATATAACATATAATATATTTAAGTTTTTATTACCACCATGTAGCGATAATAAGATAAAGCATATTAGTAGGATTAAAGTTAATATAAAATTAGCTAAATATTTATTTGCTTTATTTATTAAATAACAAATAGGTATTATGGAAAAAAATATTCCTGTAAAAATATATTTTAATATTAGTGATAGATTAATTAATGCTAATTCTTTTTTTAACGCAAATGCTTCATAATACCAAAATATATCTAAGGTAACATAAGATACTACAAATCCCGTTAATATCTGTAACTCTACATTTTTTATCAAAGATGAAAACTTTGAATCTAATTTCAAAGTGTGAATAGTAGGGTTAGAATGTAGAAACTTAGTTAAAATATTAATACAGTATAATAAAGCACAAATTATTATGGTATTATTTGTTGGGTTAATGAATTGACTTGTTAAGTTTATTATTAAATTGCCGCATGCCCACAATAATATTATACAAGCTAAGAAAAAATATTTTTTCTCGCCGGAAGTTTCAATAATTTCTAGTACTGTTGAGGTGAAATATGCAAATATTCCTGCGTTGATTATAATAAAATTAATTTTAATGAAAGTAAAATCATCTAGCAAAACTAAGTTAATAGTACAAAGAATAAGTAATATTAAACTAGTAATAATAATTACTTTATTACTTAATTTATTGATTAGCTGGGTTAAAGCGAAAGCAGCAATTATTGAGCCTAGGAATTTAGTTTGATTGATATTATTTATCTCTTCTCCACCTAAACCTTTATTTATAAGTAAGAAAATTTTAGAAGTATAAAAATTTGTAGCATTAATACAAGAAAAAATAAATATTCCCAAAAGTGAAAATAAAATTGTCTTATAATCGTTTTTTAAAGTCATAAATTAAGTGTTTGCTAAACATACATACATGGTATATAACTCATAGTTAATAAGTTTACTGTATCAAGATACGATACAAAGGTTAAAACTATTTTAGATATACAGAGTTTAGTATAAATAGTTATTCTAAATAATTAAAGAGATTTGTAATTTCATTAAGATATTTATAGTTAATATTTTAGTATGATGAGCTTATATAGCATTAGATATATAAAATAAATATCTAATGTAGTTTTTATATATGATAAATAATTTAATGTAAGAAAAATAATAATATAATTCGCTACTTAATTTACCTATGGTTATGCACAGAATCCAAAGAAAGATAGGTATTTATTTAAATAGATTAATACAAGATATGCTTAAGGTGTTATATTAATTATTTATTCTTCGAGTTAGTGAGCGAGATTAATGAATAAAAAGATAATAATTGATGCTAATTTCTCAAATGAAACAAGAGTGGTTTTATTGGGACAAAGCAATAATATAGAAGATATTGAATTCCAAACAACAAGAAAACAACAAAATAAAGGTAATATTTATTTAGCAAAAGTAACAAGAATAGAGCCATCTTTACAAGCTGTGTTCATAGAATATGGTATGGATAAAAGCGGCTTTTTGCCTTTTAGCGAAATACATCCCAATTATTATAATTTACCTGCGTCAGAGAAAAATTTTCCAATTAATGCATTTCCTGAGATAGTACCGCCTAATATCATTCTTGATGATGAGGATGAGGTGCGGGCAGCTACTTCATATGACCCCTTAATCGATGGTGAAGAAATTGATCTAAAGGCTATAGAGGATTTAGTAGAGAGTAAATTTCAGTCAGAGCTTAATTTAGAAGCAGCAGATGATATTGAAATTATCCAAAGCGATAAGGAAGAAAATATTCCTCAATATAAGCAATATAAAGTACAAGACGTAATAAGAAAAAACCAAATATTATTAGTTCAGGTTACTAAGGAAGAAAGAGGAAATAAATGTGCAGCTTTCACTACTTATGTATCTTTAGCGGGTAAATATTGTGTCTTAATGCCTAATAAAGCAGCACAAAACGGTATATCTCGAAAAATATCAAATGGTGATGAAAGAAAAAGGCTTAAGAATATTTTAAATAAGGTAGTAAACGGCGATAAAAGCCCTTATAGCGTAATTATCAGGACAGCAGGTAGAGGTTGCAGTACTTTGGACCTGAAAAAAGATTATAGCTATTTATCAAGGTTATGGAATAAAATCCGTAAAAGTACTATTAAATTTTCAGCTCCTTGTTTTATTCATGAAGAAGATAGCATAATACGTAAAACTATACGTGATATGTGTGACCATAATGTTAAAGAGGTCATAATTCATGGGCAAGAAGCATATGAAGATGCGGCAAAATTTATGCAAGATTTGTTACCTTCAGAGATGACAAAACTTAAAGAGCATAAAAGTAAAACGCCTATATTTACTAAGTTTCAAGTAGAGGAACAGTTAATTAAACTATACCAGCCTGTGGTAACTTTACCTTCAGGAGGATATATTGTTATTAATCCAACTGAAGCTCTTATTTCTATAGATGTGAATTCCGGTAGATCAACTTCAGAAAAAAATATTGAAGAAACAGCCTTAAAAACTAATTTAGAAGCAGCAAAAGAAATAGCAAGACAAGTTAAGCTTAGAGATTTATCAGGTTTAATAGTCGTTGATTTCATTGATATGGATGAGACAAAAAATCGTAAAATTATCGAGAGATCTTTTAAAGAATTCTTAAGTCGTGATCGGGCACGTATACAAACCGGTAATATTAGCCAGTTTGGATTGCTTGAATTTTCAAGGCAGAGGTTACGTTCTTCTTTCCTAGAAACTAACTCCTCAATTTGTTCTCATTGTAATGGCAAAGGCGTTGTTAGAGCAGATGAGTCGAATGCTATGCTAATCTTGCGTACTATTGAAAATGAAATTTTCGAAGATAGAATTGATATAATAAATGTTTTTGCTAATGTTTCTTCGGTTATTTATCTACTTAACAATAAACGTAATGAGATAAAATTTATTGAAGAAAAATATAATATAAGGCTTAATTTTTATTCTGATCCTAACGCTACATCTGATAGCTATTCAATCGAGAAAGTAAAATTATTAAAGAAAAATAATAATAATCTCAATACTGGTAAGCCGGTGATTCAAAATCATAGTGCTGATTATACCGAAGAAGAGCCTAAAAAAGAGCAGCTGCGTAAGAATAAGCATAAATGGAAAACAGGCAATAATAACAATGTTGTTAGTGAAGAAAAGAAAAAAACGCCTGAAGTAAAAGAGGTAAAAGATCAGGTAGTAAGTGTTGTAAAGGAAGAAGTAGAGATTACGGATGATGGTGTAGTAGTAGAAGAGAAACCGCTACCAAAAAAGACAAAACGCAGATATCGTAATAAAAAATCGAATAAAAAACGTACTTCAGAAAATAAAGAGAATTCTGTTGCAGAAAATAGCGGGGGCGGTGAGGGGTAATATAGGTCATTGCGAGGAGATGTGTATCATCCTAAGGTAGTAAGCCTGTAGGGTATTGTTGCGTGGATCAGTTTTTCCGTCATTGCCACGCTCCTTACAGTCGCTCGCAATGACGATTTGGTATCCACGCAACAATGCCGCCACGGGGGGTGACACCGATCCTTAAATTGACACACATGTGCCTATGTAGGAATGACATAAGAAGTAGGTAACACCACCTTGGCTATAGAAAATAAATATTTCAATGAAAACCGAACTACCTGAACGCTCTTTACATATTAGGGGCAGGCTAAATTTTATAGTGCAACAAATTTTAGAACTTGCTCAAGATAAAATTGCTATGATTATCTTATATGGCTCTTTTGCTAGAGGTGATTGGGTACGTGATCTACCTAACGGCTATCATAGCGATACAGATATTTTGATTATTTTGAAAAAAGGTAAGTATAAAGGTCATGCTACTTTAAATTTAGAAGATAATATATATAAAAGATTAATAAAGACAGGAGTAATAAACCCTAAACAAATTATTCCGTATGATTCACGGATATCTATAATTCTTGAATCAATAGAAGAAATAAATAGACAGTTAGAAAAAGGACGTTATTTCTATACCGATCTTAAAAAAGAAGGCATTCTTTTGTATGATAGTGGAGAGTATGTTTTAAGTGAGGCTAAAGAGCTGCCTTGGAGCGAGATGAAAGAAATAGCTCAAGATGATTATGATTATTGGTTTGAAAAAGGATGCGGTTTTTTTATTGATTGTAAATACCCAATTGAGAGAAACCATCTCAATATAAGTGCTTTTTATCTTCATCAAGCTACCGAAAGTTTCTATAATGCTATTTTATTAGTTTTTTCTAATTATAAGCCGAAGTTACATGATTTAGAAAAACTAAGTAGTATGGCAGAAAATTATAGCAGTGAGTTATTGCAAGTTTTTCCTATTGCAACGCCTGAACAAAAAGAATGTTTCGAGTTGTTAAAAAAAGCTTATGTTGATGCAAGATATGATAAAAATTATAAGATTACGAAAGAACAACTGCTTTATCTTATTGAGCGAATAGAAAAATTAAAAGAAATTACTGAAAGGATTTGTATAGCAAGGATTAGTAGGTAGCGTGTCATCCCGTGGTGGCGTTGTTGCGTGGATACCAAATCGTCATTGCGAGCGAATGAAATGAGCGTGGCAATCCAGAAAAAATAATAAAAAATACTAATAATATTAGTATTTTTTAGCTGGATTGCTTCGTCAATTACTTCGTAATTTTCTCGCAATGACGGAAAAACCGATCTACGCAACAACGCCACCACGGGATAACATCGAACGCTATCTTTGATCGTGTAGCTTATGACGATTAATTATAAAAAAATCTCTATTGTTTTATGTTCTCAAATTTGTTTCTAGACTCTCACCTACGCAGGAATGACACTGAAAGAGTCACAAAATGGCTATTTACTTGTTGTATAATGGTCGTGGCGATGATTATTGTAGGCGGGATAACAAGGCTTACGGATTCCGGTTTGTCGATAGTTGAGTGGCGTCCGGTAACGGGTATTTTGCCCCCTTTTAGTTATGATACTTGGCAAGCTGAATTCGCTAAATATAAAGCATTTCCGGAATATAATGCAGTTAATTACGGGATGACTTTATCAGAGTTTAAATTCATCTATTTATTAGAGTTTGTGCATCGCTTGCTTGGTAGGGCTACAGGTTTGATATATGTATTACCTTTAATATATTTTTATTTTAAAGGGATCATAAAAAATCGTGATATATTATCCTATATAATTGTTTTGCTGTTATTCTGCATGCAAGGCTTTATGGGGTGGTATATGGTAAAAAGCGGTTTAGTTAACCACCCATCTGTTAGCCATTTTCGTCTAGCTTTTCATCTAATTATTGCCGTAATTATTTATCATTTGCTTTTTTACAAGCTATTCAAAAATTGTTGTGATATTTTACTAATTCCATCACAAATAAATTTAAAATTACCGCTAATATTTTCTGTTGCTGCTATTGCTATGATATACGTACAGATTTTTTTAGGTGCTTTAGTGGCAGGGCTTGATGCAGGGCTAGTATATAATAGCTTTCCATTGATGGGTGGCAATTTTATTCCTATAGAAATAAAAGATAATTTCATTAGCTTCAAAAATTGGTCTGATCCGGTTTTTGTCCAGTTTATACACCGTCTAGGTGCTTATAGTTTGTCTATAATCATCATAGCTTTGATTATTTCTTTGTTAAAAGTTAAAAATCCAAAATTAAATAAAGTAGCATTTTATTTGGCTATTGCTTTATTAATACAATTATCCACCGGCATAATTACTCTTTTATATTACGTTCCTATAATAGCAGCTTCTATGCATCAATTTTTTGCTATAGTGCTTTTATCTGTAGTAATTTGGTGCTATTCTCTAATAAAAAATTCTTAATGATCATCACTGTAAACAGCCCTATCGCCTCAAGGTTAGATAAATATTTAAGGCGTTTATATCCTCTTTTGACCCAAGGAGTGATAGAGAAAGCATTACGTCAAAAGCAAATAATCGTTAATTCTAAAAAAGCAGAAGCAAGTTTAAGAGTGGTGGAAGGTGATGAAATTTTTATTCATGATAAGTTTAATTTACCTATAGCTCAACCAACTAAACTAGTTTTTACTGATGCTGAAATTACATTAGCAAAGAAAATTACCACTGAATATTTAATATATGAGGATGATAATATAATAGCGATTAATAAACCTGCGGGTCTTGCAACGCAAGGCGGTAGTAAAATTAATTTATCGGTCGATTCTGCATTAAAATATTTAAACAGCCAAGGAGCTGATTTTAAGTTAGTACATAGACTCGATAAAGAAACAAGCGGTTTACTTTTAATTGCTAAAAATTATGTAAGTAGTGTAAAACTTCATGATGCTTTTAAAGAAAAATTGGTTGAAAAGACCTATCTCGCTGTAACCTATGGAAAACCAATTAAAGATCAAGGAGAGGTCAAAACTAACATAGAAAAAAGTAAGGGGAGTATACCTAAAATTACTGATATTTCAACGAATAATGGTAAACTTGCCATTACTTATTATAAATTACTTAAATCACTTACCAATAACTTGTTTTTGGTTGAATTTATTCCGATTACGGGTAGAATGCATCAATTAAGATTGCATGCTAAATTACTAGGTTGTCCAATATTTGGTGATAATAAATATGGCAATGACAAATTAATGCCGTATAGTAAATATATGTTTTTGCATGCTAGTAATATAGTATTGTCTAAAAAAGTTTTTGGCAAAGAAGTTAATTTAGAAGCAAAATTGCCTTCTTATTTTAATAAAGTTTAAGTTTTAGTTGGTATAGAGTTAAAGTTATTATGTTCCGTAGTTATATTTTTTTGTTGGTGCTTTTAGTCATTAATTGTGTTGATAGTTTTGCAGATATTCAGCAAAGAATTAGTGAAGCAGAAAAAGAATATATAAGCAATAGGTTTGTAAATGCTGTTTTTATGTTTGCCGATGACTATAAGCAGCTATTAACCGGAGCTAAAGGAATTTTTGCTTTAAACGGGGAGCAGTTAAAAGCAAATGAAATGATGCCTATTGCTTCTGCTACGAAACCCATAACTGCGGCAGGAATTTTAAGGTTACAAGAGCAAAAATTATTAAACGTTAATGATAAGATATATAAATATATTGATTTAGAAATGTGGCAAGGTAAAGTACCGGATTGGGCATATAAAATATCAATTCATAATTTATTAACTCATAGTAGTGGTATTGCTGAATATTTTAGTTTTGTAAAACTTGATTTAAATATGACTAGAAAAGATGCCCGTAAAAAAATATTACAATATGTTGCGTCTAAGCCTTTAGAAGTACCTATAGGGAAAAAGTTTAAATATAGTAATACTAATTTCGTTATACTTGGTATGATTATTGAAAAAGTAACTAAAAAAGATTTATGTAATTTTTTTCAAGATGAATTTTTTAAACCATTAAATATGAAATCTACTAGTTTTGCTTCATATAGTGAAGCGGCTAGAATTCAAAGAAATGTGGTTAGTTCTAATTACCCAGTAAGATATTTTATAACGCCAAATAATAGTAATAAACCTATATTTACTCCTGCAACTGCTGATTTTGTAGCACTTCCTTGTGCTGATGGCGGGATTATATCAACTCCAAGCGACCTTATTAAATGGTATAGAGCGTTAAATAGTGGCAAAATTCTTTCTACAAAGTCCTATAAGCTTATGACTACTAAGTATTTTCCTGCAAAAGAAATAGATGGGCGTAAAACTTACATGGGCTATGGTATCTATATTACTGACCTTGATTTTAAACATACAATGATTCATTTTTCTGGTAAAGCTTTAGTAGTGCAGAGTGAAATGGGATATATTTTGCCTAATAATCTTTATTTTGCTATACTAAGTAATACTATGGTAAAAATTCCTGAGGAAATGCAAGATAAAATTGATCTAAAAAATCCTCTAAACCAAATTGGAATAATTTATTTCAGAGACGCAATAGTAAATGCAGCTATAAAAGATGATAAAACCTAAATGAAGATAGTTACGTGGAATATTAATTCGCTACGTTTACGTATTGATTTATTAAAAAGATTGGCATATGAACATCAGCCTGATATTATTTTATTACAAGAGACAAAAGTAGATGATCCTTTATTTCCTCTTGAAGTAATTAAAAATATAGGCTATGAACATGTAATATATTCGGGGCAGAAATCATATAACGGCGTTGCTATTATCTCAAAACTTCCACTGCAAAATGTTTTTTCGCTTGAGCTATATAACGGTGATAAAAGGCATATAGCAGCTACTGTTAATAATATTGAGATACATAATTTTTATGTTCCTGCCGGTGGTGATATACCTGACATAGAGCTAAATTCGAAGTTTAAGCATAAGCTAGAATATATAAGGTTGATGCAAGAATGGCTGACTAATAACCGCACCAGAGATGATAAGATTATAATTGCAGGTGATTTAAATATTGCACCGCACCCGCATGATGTATGGTCTAGCAAGCAGCTGCGAAATGTTATTAGCCATACTGATATTGAGCGTTCTTTATTGGTAGAATTGCAAAACTCGTTAGAGTTTATTGATAGTAGTAGGCATTTTGTGCCACTTGATGAAAAATTTTATACTTGGTGGAGTTATAGAAACGTAGATTGGAAAAAATCTAACAGAGGTAGACGGCTTGATCATATTTGGGTTAGTAATAATTTAAAAGATGAGTTATTTTCTATACATTTATTATCAGAAGCAAGAGATTGGAGGCCACCTTCTGATCATGTGCCGTATTTTATAAGTTTGAAAAAATTGTAGTGTCCCGTCATTGCGAGGAGAAACTATCAGTTTCGACGAAGCAACCTCAGGATTTTTCATGAGATTGCCGCGTCGGCTTCGCCTCCTCGCAATGACGTTTAAGATTATAAGGAGTAATTAGTGGATATTAAATTAGGAAAATATAAACCGGTAAAAGAAGAATACGTAAAGAGCTTCAAAGATATGTTATTGCTTAGGCGTTTTGAAGAAAAATGTGGGCAGTTATATGGTATGGGTGAAATAGGGGGTTTTTGTCATTTATATATCGGACAGGAAGCAGTAATTTCTGCTGTAGATATGGTTAAACAAAAAGAAGATAGTATGGTTACCAGCTATCGTGATCATGCTCATATTATTTTAGCAGGTACAGAGCCTAAATATGTGCTTGCGGAGCTTATGGGGCGTGCTACAGGCTGTTCAAAAGGTAAGGGTGGCTCGATGCATTTGTTTGATGTGCCGAATAAGTTTTATGGTGGACATGGTATTGTAGGAGCTCAAGTGCCAATAGGTACAGGGCTTGCTTTTGCTGAGAAATATAATGGCACGAACAATATTTGTTTTACTTTTTTAGGGGATGGAGCTGTTAATCAAGGTCAAGTATATGAAGCCTTTAACATGGCTGCTTTATGGGGTTTACCGGTAGTTTATATTATCGAAAATAATGAGTATTCTATGGGTACTTCGGTTGCTCGTTCTACCTTTATGCGTGATCTTTATAAAAAAGGTGAGTCGTTTGGGATTAAAGGATTCCAGCTAAATGGCATGGGTTTTGAGGAAATGTATAATGGTGCTAAACAAGCAGCGGAATATGTTAGAGAAAATAGTATGCCTCTGATATTAGAGGTAAAAACTTACCGCTATCGTGGGCATTCAATGTCCGATCCGGCAAAATATCGTAGTAAAGAAGAAGTAGAGACATATAAAGAACGTGATCCTATTACTGAAATACGGAAGATAATATTAGAAAATAACTATGCAGGTGAAGCTGATTTAAAAGAAATAGAGCAGTCAGTTAAAGAGATTATTAAGGAAGCTGTGGAGTTTTCAGAAAACTCACCACTGCCTAATGAAGAAGAGCTATATACACAAATTTATGTTTGAGTGTCGTCATTGCGAGGAGAAACTGCAAGTTTCGACGAAGCAATCTCAGGATTTTTCATGAGATTGCCGCGTCGTCTACGACTCCTCGCAATGACGCAAGAATATTCAATTTAACTAAAAAGAAAGATGCAAATAACTGTACGGGAAGCATTGCGTGATGCGATGCAAGAAGAGATGATAAGAGATGACAAAGTTTTTGTCATGGGTGAAGAAGTCGCTGAGTATCAAGGAGCTTACAAAGTAACGCAAGGATTGCTTGAGCAGTTTGGTCCTAAAAGGGTAATCGATACACCAATAACGGAGTATGGTTTTGCTGGGCTTGCCGTTGGAGCAGCCTTTGCAGGGCTTCGTCCAATCGTTGAGTTTATGACCTTTAACTTTGCTATGCAAGCGATGGATCATATAGTTAACTCGGCTGCTAAAACGCATTACATGTCAGGTGGTCAGGTCAGATGCCCAATAGTATTTAGAGGTCCAAACGGAGCAGCAAGTAGAGTAGCAGCACAACATAGCCAGAACTACGCAGCTTGTTATGCTCATATACCTGGGCTGAAAGTAGTAGCCCCATATAGTGCTGAAGATCATAAAGGGCTAATGATTACAGCTATTAGAGACGATAATCCGGTTATTTTCTTAGAAAATGAGATTTTATATGGTCACAGTTTCGATATTTCTGAAAATGTTGAGCCTATCCCTTTTGGTAAGGCAAAAATCTTAAAAGAGGGCGATAGTGTTACTATAGTGACATTCTCGATTCAGGTGAAACTTGCATTAGATGCTGCAAATATTTTACAAAGCGATAATATTAATTGTGAGGTCATTGATTTACGTACCATCAAACCGCTTGATATAGATACTATAATAGAGTCGGTAAAAAAAACCGGTCGTTTAGTTGTAGTTGAAGAAGGATGGTTTTTTGCCGGTATCGGTGCAACTATCGCATCCATCGTTATGAAAGAAGCATTTGATTATTTGGATGCACCGGTAGAGATCGTAAGCGGTAAAGACGTCCCGCTTCCTTATGCAGTAAATCTAGAAAAATTAGCTTTACCTAGTGAGGGGGATGTAATAGAAGCCGTTAAAAAAGCTTGTTATATATAAATATAAAGTTTAATGATTAAAAGCTTAACATCTTTTCGTTTTATAATAGCTTTTATTATTTTTTTATTTCATTGTAGAATTCATTTTGATTGGAAATTAGGTCTAGAGTTTATTGATACCTTTTTTCTTAATGGTGCTACTTTTATGACAGGGTTTTTTGTGTTATCTGGCTTTATTATGGCTCATGTTTATAATAAAACAGATTTTACAAAAAGAGAAAATATCCTTAATTTTTATTTAAAACGTTTTGCTAAAATCTATCCTACATATCTATTTGTAACAATTATATATTTTATATTTTTAAATAATCTTACTTTCAATCAGCTTATATGAAGCTTAATTAATGACATGTTCTTGATACAAAGCTTTTTTCCTAGTATGTTTCCATTAGGCATAAATGGTGGAACTTGGTCTTTAACAGTTGAAATGTTCTTATATTTTCTATTTCCTTTTTTAATGCTAATTTTTGCCGGTGAAAAAGGTAAAAAAACTATATTAGTTATTGTTGCTATTATGCTTGTACTTATAAGTTATAATGCATATATAAACAAATCTGATTACATATACGCTAATCCGGTTTTTAGAACTTTTGATTTTATGTGCGGAATAGGTTTTTATTTTGCAAAAGAAAATTTTACCAAGGTTAAGTTTGCTAATTTTATAAATTTACTATTAACCCACCAATTAAATACCTGACATAATAGTTGCAAATACTAAAATATAATGTTAGAATGAAATAATGCTAAAAAAAGAAGATTTTAGGACATTATCAACGAGTGCACAAGCAGCTTTAAGAAAAGTTGCATTAAGAGCAATTGATAAAGGAGAAAAACAATCAGATGTATCAAATCTTATAGGAGTAACACGTCAGACTATTAGTAACTGGGTTAACAAAAGAAGAAGAGGTGATAAATATGCAATAACTGGCAAGTCTAGAGGAAGAAAGACAGGAGAGAAAAGAATAATAAATGAAATGCTGGGTAAAAAAATACAAGATTATATAAATCACTCTAGACCAGAAGATCACAATATCAAATCTGCACTATGGTCAAGAAAAGCTATTAATGCCCTGATTAAAAAATGCTGTGGTTTCTTTTTGCCATTAAGTACGATTGGAGAATATTTAAGAAGATGGGGATATACTGCACAAAAACCAAAGAAATTAGCTTATGAGCAACAGCCAAAACAAGTTCAAGTATGGCTAGATGAAGAATATCCCGCAATAGTAAAACAAGCACAAATGGAACAAGCTGAAATACACTGGTGTGATGAAGTGGGTATAAAATCAGAATGTCAGGTGTTACAGAGCTATTCTTTAAAAGGCAAAACACCCGTAGTTATTCATAAATCAAAACGATTTACTATAAATATGATATCAACTGTTACGAACAATGGTAAACTAAGGTTCATGTTATATGAAGATACACTAAAAACAGATATATTTATAGAATTTCTAAGAAGATTAGTGAAATCTGCAAGAAGGAAGATCTTTTTAATATTAGACAATTTAAAAGTACATCATAGTAAAAAAGTATACAGCTGGACAAATAAGCATAAAGATAAAATTTCTTTGTTTTTTTTGCCTCCTTATACTCCACAACATAATCCAGATGAATACTTAAATAATGACTTAAAAAGAAATGTAAATAGAAAACATATACCTCTTACAAAAGATGAGTTAAAATACAATCTTAAATCTTATTTACGTTGCTTACAGAACAATCCTAAACATATACAAAAATTGTTCCAAGCCGATGATGTTAAATATGCCTCTTAAGTCAGGTATTTAATTGGTGGGTTAATATTTAGTATAGCAGAAACTTGTTTATCAGACCCAGATGAAACTATTCGTAAAAAAATATATCCTGTTGTAGGAGAACAAAAACTTCAAAATATCGTTAACGAATATAAAAAGAGTGGTGTAACATATCAAAATATCATACATAATCATATTAGAGGATCCTATGCTAGGCACTATAGACGTATGGTGCAACCTCTATTAGACAACATAACATTTAAATGTAATAATACCGAATATCAACCAATACTTAATGCTCTTAGGTTAGTAACAAAATATTTCGATAGTGGAAAGAAATATTTTCCAGAAAATGAGCAAGTTCCTATGGATTGTATTCCCAAAAAATGGAGAAAACACATAGTTGATTCAGAAGGCAAAGTAAAAAGAATTTGTTATGAAGTATATTTATTAAAAGCATTAGCAAACAGTATAAAATGTCGAGAAATATGGGTTGAGCATTCTCGGAAACATTGTAACCCGGATAAAGATTTACCAAATGATTTTGATGATAAGAAAGCGATATATTTTTCTAATTTAGGACTACCTTTGGAAGCTGAAGATTTCGTTACCTCTTTAAAACAACAAATGCAAGAAGCTTTAACAGAGTTAAATACCACTATTATTAATAATCAAAAGGTTAAAATCTCTAATAAGAATGGTGGAAGGATTAAACTGATACCTTTACAGCCTCAACCAGAAGCCCCCCTTATCTCGGTGATTAAAAAATCTTTACAAGATAAATGGCAAACTATTAATCTAATAGATACATTGAAAGAAGTCCAATTAAATATTAATTTCACAAATGACTTCGTATCTTATGGTGAAAAGATATATCTTACTCCACAAGAGATATCGGAAAGGATATTATTAGCTATTTATGGTTTTGGCACTAATGTTGGATTAAAACATATTTGCTCAGGTAACCAACATATAACATATAATCAATTACGTCATATAAAAAACTATTTTTTAAGTACCAATAATCTTAAGAATGCTATAAATAAGACAGCAAACGCATTATTTATAGCTAGGGATAAAAGAATATGGGGAGAAATGCCTATTGCTATTGCCTCTGATTCTACTCAATTTTCAGCCTACTTTCAGAATATGACCTCTGAATACCATAATAGATATGGAGGGCGTGGTGTAATGATTTATTGGCACGTTGAGAAAAAAGCTACTTGTATTCATTCCCAACTAAAGAGCGTTTCTAGCTCTGAAATTGCTTCAATGATTAATGGTATTTTAAATCACTGTACAGAAATGTCAGTACAAAAGAGTTATGTGGATACCCATGGTCAGAGCGAAATAGGGTTCGCATTTTCTCATTTGTTGGGTTTTAAATTAATGCCACGTTTAGCAAATCTTAACAAACAAAAACTTTATCAATGTACTCATGGTGATTATAAAAAATACAGTAATTTACAGCCAATATTAACTGATACAATCAGGTGGGAATCAATTCAGGATTACTACCATGAGATGGTTAAATATTCAGTAGCTATGAGAGAAGGATACGCTAATCCTGAATCTATACTACGAAGATTTACCAAAAATAATTTAACTCATCCTATATATTCAGCTTTGTCCCAGCTAGGATGTCATTGTCAAATAAAAAGGGACCACTAAATTACGTAAAAAAGGGACCACTTTATTTAAAATTTTTTATGTCATATTACCTCCAGATTTATAGTTATTAATACGATAACTTTTACCTGTGATGTTTAGTATATGTGCATGATGTACTACTCGATCAATAATTGCATGAGTTAATAACTCATCAGCAAATATTTCATTCCATCTTTCAAAATCCTTGTTTGTGGTGATAATGGTAGATTTATTTTCATATCGTTTAGCAATAATATTAAAAAAATCATCTACTGAATGTTTTGGTAATTGCTTAAAACCTAACTCATCAAGAATTAATAAGTCAAATGATAAGAGTAATTTAACTTTTTTGTGATAGCTATTATCTGCTCTTGCAATATGTAAATTATAAAGCATATCCGATACCGTAGTAAAATATACAGAGTATTCTCGTGTTAAAGCTTTTAATGCTAATCCAATAGCAAGATGAGTTTTGCCAGTTCCAGAATTACCTATGAATATGACATTGCCCTTAGTATTAATATAATCACAAGTAGATAAATCACTTATTACTTTGGTATCAATACTTGGTTGGAACTGAAAATCAAAGTCTTCTAAATTTTTAGTTACCGGTAATTTAGCAGCATTTTTACGACGACGGTAATTATTATACTTACGGTGAGATTTTTCATCTTCACATAATAGTGAGAGAAATTCTTTAAATCCTAGTTTATTATTTTGAGCATAAATAATCCTTTCATTTAAGCTATTGACTATACCTGATAATCTAAAACTACGTAGGTCATTAAGCAAGTTCTGCATTCTGACCTCCAAACTCTGGCAATGGTAAGTTTACTGCATTACTATTTAAGATATTCTTAATTTTAGAGTAAGAACTTATACCGTAATGTAATGCTCTATGACAGG
Organism: Rickettsia endosymbiont of Rhinocyllus conicus; assembly: GCF_964026465.1. Classification (NCBI taxonomy): domain Bacteria; kingdom Pseudomonadati; phylum Pseudomonadota; class Alphaproteobacteria; order Rickettsiales; family Rickettsiaceae; genus Rickettsia; species Rickettsia endosymbiont of Rhinocyllus conicus. The sequence goes on from NZ_OZ032155.1 coordinate 42,533, forward strand.
CTTTATCTATTAACTCATCATTGTAAACCTTACGTAAAGAAATAATACCTCTGGCACAACGTTGCCAATCATTTACTCGTGTTTGTTGTAATAACTCTAATAATAAACTGCAATTATTGCCTATCTGCTGCATTTGTTGTTGATAATGTTCGCTATATTCTATAAAACCTGGGCATAGACGTTTATATTTGGCATAATGAGACGGATTAGTGGTAAATATTCCTTTGCCATCTACTCTAACGTGCCTTGCTATTAAATCATTTTGTATAGAAAATATTTGAACAAGGTTTGGTGATAATTGTACCAATACTTCACTGTATATATATTTTGCTGGTACGGAATAATAATTATTATCTATGGTGATATGACAATCTTTTGCTACTTTTCGATTATGCCACGATGATAAATCAAACGTTTCTAATGGTAAGGGCATTAAATTATTACTTTCTTCTTGCTCAAATAGTTCCTGAGGAATTTTTTTAGTAGTACCATGTATTCGGTTATTTGCTTTATTTAACCAGTTTGCAAGATCGTGTATTAATTCTTCATATCTATGAAATTTACGTCCAGCAAAAAAATTATTTTTGACATACTTTATGCCTGATTCTACTTTGCCTTTTTCTTGAGGTTGATATATACGACAAGGAGAAAGTAAAATCCCATAATGATCAGCTAAACGTTTGTATTCCTTCTGATATACAGGCTCATAGAAATTGCTATCTACCACCCCAGCTTTAAGATTATCAAGTTTTATTACTTTTGGACTACCAGCAAAATAATTAAATGCATTGATATGACATTGTATCCATGTTTTACAACTTTGATCAAACACTACTTCATAATAATCAAGGCGACTATAGCTTAAACGCATATTAAACACATATGCTTTAACTCTACGCCCTTGGGCATTATACTGTAAGCCTATGTCACCAAAATCTACTTGTGCTTCCTCTCCTGCTAAAGTATGAAAACGAATGCAACTGTTATTCTGAATCTTATATTTTTTGATATAACGGGTTAGCGAACCATAACTTTTTGTATAACCTTGAATTTTTAACTCTTCAAAAATTCTTATGTAACTTAGATTCTTTTCTAATAACTCAATTATTTGTTCGTGCCAAGAATCCAGTGCTGAAGATCGTTCATAGGGTGCAGGATATTCTGTACCAGACTCTACGTAACGATTTATTATTTTTCTTACTGTTTTACGGTCTATCCTTGTTAGTTTGGCAATATTTCTTTGACTGTTGCCTTGCTTATAAAGGGTGATAATTGTTGTGTACATATTTATTCTTATCATTGTATCACTAGATATTTATTTTAATTAATTATCTAGTGAATATTGCACATTATAACCTTATTAGGTTACACCAAATTCTCTGGTCCCTTTTTCGTGCAATTTAGTGGTCCCCTTTACTTTAGCAATGACACTAGGAAAAGTAATAAAAACAATCTTTATTTGTCACTATTTGATGAATGAGTCATTAAGACAAGAAATTCATGAAGGGTTAAATGTTGTTGAGCTATGGAATGGTGTTAGTAAATTTATTTTTTATGGCAGGGCAGGAGAAATCTCTACAAATAGAGAAAGATCTCAAGAATTATCAGTTTTATCATTACACCTGTTACAATTATCAATGGTATATGTTAATACCATGATGATTCAACAGATTATCTATGAAAACAACTTAATTAATGCATTATCACCTGAAGATAAAAGAGCAATTACTCCACTAATATATGAACATATTAACCCTTACGGATTATTCCAATTAGATTTGTTGCAGCGTCTCCCCCATATTGAATATATTAACCCACCAATTAAATACCTGACTTAAGAGGCATATTTAACATCATCGGCTTGGAACAATTTTTGTATATGTTTAGGATTGTTCTGTAAGCAACGTAAATAAGATTTAAGATTGTATTTTAACTCATCTTTTGTAAGAGGTATATGTTTTCTATTTACATTTCTTTTTAAGTCATTATTTAAGTATTCATCTGGATTATGTTGTGGAGTATAAGGAGGCAAAAAAAACAAAGAAATTTTATCTTTATGCTTATTTGTCCAGCTGTATACTTTTTTACTATGATGTACTTTTAAATTGTCTAATATTAAAAAGATCTTCCTTCTTGCAGATTTCACTAATCTTCTTAGAAATTCTATAAATATATCTGTTTTTAGTGTATCTTCATATAACATGAACCTTAGTTTACCATTGTTCGTAACAGTTGATATCATATTTATAGTAAATCGTTTTGATTTATGAATAACTACGGGTGTTTTGCCTTTTAAAGAATAGCTCTGTAACACCTGACATTCTGATTTTATACCCACTTCATCACACCAGTGTATTTCAGCTTGTTCCATTTGTGCTTGTTTTACTATTGCGGGATATTCTTCATCTAGCCATACTTGAACTTGTTTTGGCTGTTGCTCATAAGCTAATTTCTTTGGTTTTTGTGCAGTATATCCCCATCTTCTTAAATATTCTCCAATCGTACTTAATGGCAAAAAGAAACCACAGCATTTTTTAATCAGGGCATTAATAGCTTTTCTTGACCATAGTGCAGATTTGATATTGTGATCTTCTGGTCTAGAGTGATTTATATAATCTTGTATTTTTTTACCCAGCATTTCATTTATTATTCTTTTCTCTCCTGTCTTTCTTCCTCTAGACTTGCCAGTTATTGCATATTTATCACCTCTTCTTCTTTTGTTAACCCAGTTACTAATAGTCTGACGTGTTACTCCTATAAGATTTGATACATCTGATTGTTTTTCTCCTTTATCAATTGCTCTTAATGCAACTTTTCTTAAAGCTGCTTGTGCACTCGTTGATAATGTCCTAAAATCTTCTTTTTTTAGCATTATTTCATTCTAACATTATATTTTAGTATTTGCAACTATTATGTCAGGTATTTAATTGGTGGGTTAATATGAAGATTGGAAAGAGGGTTTAATAGAAGTAGTAACTGAATTAGCACCCTGCATACTTGTTACCCATTCTTTTAGTGGTATGTTTGCATTAACTATAGATAATTTAGAAAATTTATTAACCGGTTTAGTTATAATGAATAGTGCCCCTAATAGTTCATGGATGGAATTATTACAAAAAACTGCTACTAAATATAATTTACCAGATTTAACCAATGATATAAATGAGCTATATACAAACCCAACAGATGATCAGTTAAAGGCATTTATTTATGCAAATATTCCATATATATTTTGCGAACATGAGATCCCTGCAGGAAAGGAGCTATTAGAGCTTTGTTCATATAACATAAAAACAAGAATATGGGCTAGTCAAAATTTTTATAACTCTTATAAATATAGCTGGATACCTAGTAAATTACCGACCTTAATTATTGGAAGTCATGATGATAGATCGCTGCCTATTGAACTATTTTTGAAAGATAAAGAATGGTCTCGTCCTAATATAAAAATAGTCGAATTACGTAATACGGGACACTTTCCTTGGCTAAGCTGCTTTGATCAAATTAATCAAGAATTATCAGGACTAGCAAAAGAACTAATTGAACAACACTAAAAGCTCTACTGCTTCGGTATATTGACTCATTTATATTTTTTAGAAAATAATATCAGTAAGCATATTTTTCTCTTTAAATATATTTTAAATAATATATTGTAGGTATAAAAACTAATAGAAAATTATAATATGACTGATAAGAATCTGAATATAGCAATAACTTACTATACTTCCATGAATAACAAGAAATTTGAGGAAATGGCTTCCTGCTTACATTCTGATATTCATTTTATAGGACTGTTATCAGTTATGGATGGTAAAGAATCAGTTGTCGAGGCAGCGAAAAACTTTGCTATGTTCTTTAAGAATCTTACAATTAGTGAAAATTTTTCTTCTAATGATAAAGTTATGCTGGCACTTGAATTTGATTGCCCTGCACCTATCGGTATTTTTCGAGGTGCTTCACTATTATCTTTTAATGACGGGCTTATTTCTCGTATAGAATTATTTTATGATGCTCGTCCTTTTGTACAGAAAAAAGAAGAGATTTTTAATTAAAATAAATCAATCTCTAAATGCGGAAGCTCATCTTCAGAAAATATAGAGAAAGTCTTTAATTCGGCTAGTGTATTATCCTGCCTTAACCATCCACCTTTTTGGGAATATTCTAGCTTAAATCCAAGCTTTAAAGGAATTTGCATACTTGGTAAATTTTCTGCATCACAATGGATCTCAACTTTCTTAGCCTTCAGACTTCTAAAAGCTAGTAAAGCCATTATATGAGTTGCAGTAGTAGCATAACCTTTAGATCTTTGACTTTTTCTTATGAAATATGCAATACCAAATTGCGGCACTGACCAACCTGATTGAATAGGCGGGAATGCACATCTGCCAACAATATTATTAGTTGCTTTATCGATGATAAGATAACGAATGCAATTACGTAATATAAACTCAGCATGATGCTTCCTACATTCCTCTTCAACCGATTCTAAAGTTGGAGGAGTCGAAGACCAATTAAGCCATTTTACACAATCCTCATAACCATCCATCATCGCTTGATACAAGCCTTTTCCGTACCCGGCTTTAGGCATTTGTAACTTTAGTTTTGATGTTTCAATTACTTCCGGTAAATCAATTAAAATGCGATTCATAAAAGTTATATATTTACAAAAAATTTATGGGTTTTACTTCTTGGTAAAGCTTCAACTGAATGCCCATCAATAAACGCCACAATCGCCCATCTTGAAAAAGACTTGCCAATCTCAGATTTATCTAATTGAATTACGTCATGCCATGCAGGTTTTAGTAGCTCATTATCAATTATTTTTCTAAAATTACTAGAAATAAAGAAAATAGCTTTATTTTCTTCATGTCTGACAACTTCCAAATCTTCAGGATTTGTTCCAATTCGAAGACCAGGACTACTTTCTGCTATTGCGATAGTAAATGATCCTGAATCGAAGTGAGGCTTTGCAAGATACTGACCCGATACTGAATAATCATATTTGAGAAACCTTAATAATATGTGCGGTGTATCAGTATCAAATATTTTGGATAGTCTTTTTCAAAATTAGCTAATATATCTTTAATAGTATAATAAACAATATCCCATAATAGAGCAGCGTTTTTTAAAAATATTCTGAGCGTTTCATGCTTTTTAATAAATTCAGAATAGTGTTTTTCAATAATTGGATGATAATGAAAAAAATCTTTACTATCATTATAAATATCATCCTCAGGGTTACGATGCTTAAAACCGATATCACCTCTCCGATGTAAAGGGGAAATTTTTAAATCTATATACTGCTTTATATTCTCAGGAAGTTTTAGGAATTCAAAAAAAGAATCTATAGCTTCTTCTATTTGAGCTTTTTTAACCGAAAAAGGAATTAATGCATAAGGTTTTTTATATAAGCTTTCAATATTAATCACCTTGCCATTCTCCAAATTTTGTAGTATCTAATAAATTTAAAAAGTGATATCAAATATTAATTTAAAAATCAATAATTATTATGCATCCAGAAAAAAAAATGATAACTAATTTTATTAACGCACTTTTTGAGCCAGATAGCCCATGGGATAAAGTAGCACAATATGTTGAGGGTAAAGGGAAATTTATACATCCGATACTCAATATCGAGACTATTTATGATTTGCATTATGGTCTTATCGATTTTCGTAAAAGTTTCCCTGATATAACTCAAATTGTTGAATCAGTTGGAACTTTTGATAATGGACGTTTAATTGCTAAAACTTTTTCTTCAGCAACCTTTAAAAAAGATTTTGCTAATTTAAAAGCGAATGGTAAACACTGGCATACCCCAGTATATTGGGAATTTGAATTAAATAATGGAAAGATTTTGGTTGCTTCAGAATTAGCTAACCACCATGCAATCAATAATCAATTAGGTGTTACTTTATTTCAAACACCATTTGAGTTAGAAAATTAAAGTAATATAGATATTTCATTAGCAGGTGATGATTCTTTAACCAAAATGCCAAGAACCTAACTTATTTTCTGAACAATAAATAATACGCAATATAAAACCAACCAAAAAATCCGTGAATAATAGCCCATAATATTGAATGGTTTACGTTAAATGATATTACTATTGCGAGGATCGATCCAAGAGAAATACCACCATATCCTAAATAATGCATATATTATTCCTTTAATATTAATTAATATTATTATGCTATATTAATTACATTTAATTAAGGAATTTTATTAAATTAGAACAATTAATTTATTTATTATTGTTAAAAAACTACTTATTATCATTTAAATAGAATGCTTATATCACTATTTTAAAGGAATTTTGTTAACTGTTAATAGAAGAAAAGCCGGTAGACAAACAAAATCAATAACTAAGTATGAATAACTCAAACAATATAAGGCCCTTAAATAGGGTACTGAGCACTTTCAAAAGGATTTCGTTTAGGGCAAATAAGTGCTAACGATATGGTATCAAATGTAAGCGGAAACCTTACTGCTTTAGACGAAGTAGATAATGATTTTATAGATAATATATATGGTTTTTTCGGAGAAGTTGAGATTATTCATTTTACTAAAGAAGCCGATTCGCATTATCACTTTATATTAAAAGAAGTTGATAATTACGAAGATTACTTAAGAAAATATTTTAAAGAAATGTTACAAAATAAAACTATAGAATGTCCTGTTTGTAAAAGTTTTTCATTTCCAGCAAATGACTTTCCCGGATCACATTATATATGTGCGTGGGAATATGATGAGGTCCAATTCTACGATCCTGATTTTGAGGGAGGAACAAACGATACAAGCCTAAATCAAGCAAAAGAAAATTTTAGATTATATAATATTTCTGATCCTTCATTGCAAAATTGGAAAAATAATAATATCAAAAAAACTGCTTATTTAAATAGTAGGAAATGGCATTGTTAATTAAGCATAAATATCATCATTACAAGCAACTGTGGTGGTGTCATAGGATTCCCACTGTTACTGCACAGTAGTGTCCAGGGAAAATTGTAATATTATTAAAATCGTCATTGCAAGGAGCGAAACTTTGCTGTAACCCAGAAAAAATAATAAAAAATGTTAATTTATAGCATTTTTTTACTAGATTGCTTCGTCGCTATGCTCCTCGCAATGACAGAAAAATAAGGCTATTTAATATTATGTAGGTTGGTAATAAATAAGATAGATAAATGTGAGGATGAGAAAAGTTTTTTGAAAAGCAAACAATTAGTTAAAGATAGTGACAGTAAATATTTGGACTGAAGTAATTACTATTAAAGTAATGTACTTAAATTTAGTCTTTAAGGAGGTAATCCAGCCGCAGGTTCCCCTACGGCTACCTTGTTACGACTTCACCCCAGTCGCTAATTTTACCGTGGTTGGCTGCCTCTTGCGTTAGCTCACCACCTTCAGGTAAAACCAACTCCCATGGCGTGACGGGCAGTGTGTACAAGGCCCGAGAACGTATTCACCGCGGCATGCTGATCCGCGATTACTAGCGATTCCAACTTCATGCTCTCGAGTTGCAGAGAACAATCCGAACTGAGATGTCTTTTAGGGATTTGCTCCACGTCGCCGTCTTGCTTCCCTCTGTAAACACCATTGTAGCACGCGTGTAGCCCAACCCGTAAGGGCCATGATGACTTGACGTCGTCCCCACCTTCCTCCGGCTTATCACCGGCAGTTTTCTTATAGTTCCCGGCATTACCCGCTGGCAAATAAGAATGAGGGTTGCGCTCGTTGCGGGACTTAACCCAACATCTCACGACACGAGCTGACGACAGCCATGCAACACCTGTGTGTGGTCCAGCCGAACTGAAGGAAAGCATCTCTGCGATCCGCGACCACCATGTCAAGGGTTGGTAAGGTTTTTCGCGTAACATCGAATTAAACCGCATGCTCCACCGCTTGTGCGAGCCCCCGTCAATTCCTTTGAGTTTTAATCTTGCGACCGTACTCCCCAGGCGGAGTGCTTAATGCGTTAGCTGCGAAACCGAGAGAAAATCTCCCAATATCTAGCACTCATCGTTTACGGCGTGGACTACCAGGGTATCTAATCCTGTTTGCTCCCCACGCTTTCGTGCATCAGCGTCAGTTGTAGCCCAGATGACCGCCTTCGCCACCGGTGTTCCTCCTAATATCTAAGAATTTCACCTCTACACTAGGAATTCCATCATCCCCTACTACACTCTAGATTAGTAGTTTTGAAAGCAATTCCGAGGTTAAGCCCCGGGCTTTCACTTCCAACTTACTAAACCGCCTACGCACTCTTTACGCCCAGTAATTCCGAACAACGCTAGCCCCCTCCGTCTTACCGCGGCTGCTGGCACGGAGTTAGCCGGGGCTTTTTCTGCAAGTAACGTCATTATCTTCCTTGCTAAAAGAGTTTTACAACCCTAGGGCCTTCATCACTCACTCGGTATTGCTGGATCAGGCTTTCGCCCATTGTCCAATATTCCCCACTGCTGCCTCCCGTAGGAGTCTGGGCCGTGTCTCAGTCCCAGTGTGGCTGATCATCCTCTCAGACCAGCTACAGATCGTAGGCTTGGTGAGCCATTACCTCACCAACTACCTAATCTGACGCGGGCTCATCCATCAGCGATAAATCTTTCCTCCGTAGAGAATATACGGTATTAGCTTTTATTTCTAAAAGTTATTCCGTACTGATGGGCAGATTCCCACGTGTTACTCACCCGTCTGCCACTAACTAATTGGAGCAAGCCCCAATTAGTCCGTTCGACTTGCATGTGTTAAGCATACCGATAGCGTTCGTTCTGAGCCAGGATCAAACTCTCAAGTTTGATTCTGTCAGTTTTACTTTAAAAAATTGACAGGTTTAATTATCACTTTTGTGATATGTACATGTTTACTGTCACTATCTATATCTAATTATTTACTTTTAAAAACAGCTGCGATTTTTTTCATTTGTCGCTCTCGATAGGTGTAGTTATAAGCAATATAATCGAACCTGTCAACTACAATTTTGAAATTATTTTTATTTTTATTTTATAACTTATTACTACCCAGTATAAATATTTAATTTCAAAAGCCTTAAGAGCTGATTCTTAAAGGTTTTTTATATTTAATTACGTATTAAAATTTATTTTAAAAATTATAATTATTTTGCTTTAATTATAACAAAACTCAAAAATTCACAGATATAATTATCTTTCATTTACTTTATTGCCACGTTTTACTGTTGATTCTTTTAATCTCTCCACATGACTTTTTTTATCTGTCATTTTTTTCTTTTCTTGCCTTTGGACAGCATGCTCATCAAGTTTCTTTTGACAATAATTTTTTAATGAAGATATACCTAAAGCACCTGACATTTTTCCAATAAGTTTATATATTTTATCTTTCAAATGGTAATTTAGCATCCTTCATAACTTCTTGACGATCTTGAGAAGCTTTGCTTTCTAAGTACTGATCTACTTTATTATGAGTAGCTAATTTATTTTCTTTAAAGCAATTTGCTAGTTGTGTTTGAACCTTTTTTAGTTCTTCTACCTGATTAGGATTTTGTAAATTTGCGTTATCTATAATATCTATTAAAGGTTTAATAGAATTTTGTTGCATCTTTTTTGCTTCTTTTGCTTTTTTTATTTCAGACTCAAAGCCTAATGCCATGCGTCCCTTTAGCCCCGATACAGGTGGTGCTTCTTGTACTTTTTTTGCTTCTTTCTGTGTTTTTGTTTTGGATTCAAAGTCTTTAGACATATACTAACTTATTTATGTTAAAAAATTATATAATACTTAATAAGTATAAATATAAAATCTTAACCTAAGCTAATAAATATTAATTTTTTGACAATTATTTTAAATGATTGTTGTAAATAAAATTATTTATTCAGTAAATCCTCTAATAGTTTTTCCGATGGAATGCAGCCATTTAATAATAATTCGGAACTATGTAAATACTGAAGGAAATATTTATAGTGACACTTACACTAGTGTTGAGCCTTAAATTATAGGCTTTCTGGAGTTTTAGAAAGCCTAACTAATTACACCTATTTCATGACGTTTAACCTTGAGCTTAAGCTCCTCAAGGTTAAATCTAATATCAATCGCAGCTCCACCTGTCTCTCTATTTGCAATATCTAAAACACCGCAATGTTCTCCGACTATTCTTTTGACTATAGCAAGCCCTACTCCCATACCTTTACTTCTAGTGGTTACATAGCTTTCAGTAGCCTTACCTATTAGCTCAGGCGGGAACCCTCTGCCGTTATCTATGACTGCAATATTAATAAATTGCTCACTCGCATTTACATTAATTTTTATTGCTGCTTGATTACTTCCCTCTAATGATTCTTCAGCATTTTTAAGCAAATTTATCATCACTTGATTTATTTGAGTAGTATCACACGTAAAATTAAATTGATCGATATTAGTTTCAAAACTATAGGAAATATTATCATTAAGTAATTTACGTGCTTCTACAATATTATTAATTACATAAATCAAATCACAATTGGTAAATTTAGGTGCAGGAAGACGAGCAAAAAGAACAAATTCAGATACAATATTTTTAATATCATTAGTATGGCGAATAATCATTTTTAAATAATTCTCAAACTCTGCCCTTTCTTTAATTTCAGGACTAAATTTTTTAAGCAATCTTTCAGAAGCAAGCAAAATAGGTGTTAACGGATTTTTAATCTCATGTGCTACTTTTTTTGCTACATCCGACCAAGCTAATGCCCGTTGTGCTATCACTAAATCCCTTTGTTGGCGTGAAAGCTGCTTAATCATTCTATTAAATGCCGCATAAAGCGTTCCTATTTCGTCTTTATCTACTTCATTCTCTGGGACTTGCACTGTTAGATCACCGCTTTTTACTTTATCGGTTGCAATAACTAACTTCTTAATGGGATTTACTATTTTAGCAGTAACTATAACACCAAAACTTATCGCTATTAAAAGAAGTAATAAGGCTATAAAGATAAAAATAATTGAGAATTTTATTTGTATATTCCCTATCTGGTTTTTAAGACGATGATACTCTGCTGCCGCTCCATTAGTTGCATCTATATGATCAATAATTTTATTATCAATTGACCTACCAACTAGTAAATACACATCATTATATTCTTTTAACTTAATTAACATTCTTATTTTAGTTGGATCAGATTTTACTTCTACAGGCTCACACGAATCTGCCTTTTTAATTAGATGGGCAGGAATAGTTGCAAATGATAGAGAAAAACTTAAATAGCTATTAGCAATTATTGTATTAGTCGACTTATTTAACACTATTGCTTCATCAAGCGATCTCATTTCTGCTTCGGTGTTTAATGTTTTAGTAAATAAAGCGGGATTATGAATTAAATCGTAATACATATCACTTAAATCCTCAGCAACAGCAAGTGCTGTCTCTCGTAACAGCACTTTATGTTCAGCAATATAAGAATCAGCAACCATTATAGATTGATCAAGTACAACAGAAATTTTTCGATCAAACCAAGCCTGAATACTAAGGTTTAAAAAATAAGCAGAAGATATTGAAACGATTATAGTGGGAATAGCAGCAGCTAGACTAAATGCAACTACTATACGATTTTGTAACTTAGAAGTATTTTGATCGCTATTTTTAAAGAAAAAACTTTGGAAAAATCTGCGAGTTAATAATATGCCAAGGATTAAGAAAATTATTAAATCAATTAGTAAAAACCAAATCACTTTACTAGAATTAACTGCACCATTTTTTGTGCCGATAGATATTGTGTAATAAGTGAAATAAGAGAAAATAATAGCTATTGCGACTAAAATACCTATAAATCTTTTACTATAGAGATATTTAAATAAAAATATTTTTAATTTCGGCATCTTGCTATCTTAAAATCTTAATTCGTTTGTTATTTTAACGTGTTGCATGGCTCGTAAATTGTCATTGCGAGCGACCAAAGGAAGCGTGGCAATCTCATGAAGTAGAACTCCTAAGATTGCCACGTCGAGGCTTCGCCTCTTCCTCGCAATGACGACTATCCATCCACGCAAGCAAGTCTCACGCAGGAATAACATTGACTATAATAACAAAAAAAGCTAGAAATACCACTATTTCTAGCTTTTATGCTTTCTAATAAATGAAGATGGTAATTTAATTAAATTCAAGCAGCATCTGACCTTTGACCACATTATCCTTTTCACTTACGAAAATTTTAGCTATTTTCCCGTCACGTTCGGCTAAGATGATATTTTCCATTTTCATAGCGGTTAAGATCATAATTTCCTGCCCTATTGTTACTTCTTGTCCTTCTTTCACTTTAATTGATGCAATTTGACCGTTAAGAGGAGCTTGCAGTTCAGAATTTTCTTCTGTTACTACTTTCGAAACCATTAACCCTTCAAGTTCTGAAATACGAGGAGAACGAACGAAGGCTTTTACGCTAATACCAGCATGTGATAGTAAATAACCAGTTCTGATATTTTCAATTTTAATATTTGTCTTTTTGCCATTAATTATAGCTACAAAAAGCTCATTACCTAAATTCCAGTTACTACGAATATATATTCGGTCACTTTCATGGCGTATATTATAGCCATTTTCAACAGGCGTAATTAGAACGGGGAATAATTTATCGTCAATCGTTACCACCCATCTAGTACCGATTTTATTAGCTTGGTTATTGATATTTCCAGAAATTAAAGAAGCACGTCTTTGCTCAGATATATAAATAAAAATAGCGGTTGCTAAAAATACTCCCGTTACTTCTGAGGTTAGACTTGCACCAGAAAATCCATCTGGATATTCTTCTTGAATAAAAGCAGTAGAAATATCACCGCTAACAAAACGAGGATGAAGCATCACTGCTTCTAAGAAACTAATATTATGAGAAATACCATTAATAATATAAGAGCTTAAGGCAGAACGCATTACCTCAATTGCCTGCTCTCTTGTTTCGCCGTAAGTACATAATTTTGCAATCATCGAATCATAGAACATGCTAACTTCACCGCCAAGTCCAATACCGGTATCTATACGAATATTTGGACTTTTTACAGGTTCAGAATACGCCGTAATCCTACCACTAGAAGGCAGGAAACCACGACTTGGATTTTCTGCACAAATTCGTGACTCAAACGCCCAACCTTTTAATTTTACATCATCTTGCGTAAATGATAATTTTTTACCGGCAGCAATTTTTATCATTTCTTCAACAATATCTATACCAGTTATTAATTCAGTAACAGGGTGTTCTACCTGCAATCTCGTATTCATTTCTAAGAAATAGAAATTTTTCTCACTATCTACTATAAACTCAACAGTACCTGCTGAATAATATCCTACCTTTTTGGATAAAGATATTACTTGCCTATACATTTCTTGCCTTATTTCTTCGGTAATGAATGAGCTTGGTGCCTCTTCAATTACTTTTTGATGGTGACGCTGTATTGAACACTCACGTTCCCCAAGACATACGCTATTGCCATACTGATCAGCAAGCAATTGAATTTCGATATGACGAGGTCTTTGGATCAATTTTTCAATAAACAACCTATCATCACTAAAACTATTACCGGCTTCAAGCTTTGCAGATTCAAAAGCATTTGCCATTTCAGAAGGGTTATTTACCACTCTCATACCACGCCCGCCACCACCGGCAGCCGCTTTTACAATGACCGGAAAACCTATTTCTTTTGCAATATCTATTGCTTGCTTAACATCATTTATAGTTCCCATATAGCCAGGAACAGTACTAACTCCTGCTTCTATTGCTATCTTTTTTGCTTCAATTTTATCGCCCATTTTCTTTATAGTAGCAGCATTAGGACCTATTAAAACTACTCCCTCTCTTTTAAGAACATTGGCAAAATTAGGGTTTTCAGATAAAAAGCCATAGCCAGGATGTACGGCATTTGCACCGCTTTCACGAATTGCCGAAACAAGATTTTTAATAGATAGATAGCTTTCGGTTGCCGGTGAATCACCTATATAATAAGCTTCATCTGCATGCTGAACATACATTGAGTTTGTATCGGCTTCAGAATATACAGTAACCGACCCTATCCCCATTTTTTTTAAAGTACGGATTATTCTAACAGCAATTTCGCTACGATTAGCGATTAAAATTTTATCAAATAAAGGTTTAGTCATAGTTTTTTGTTTATATTATTATGAACTTTAATAATGTCATTCTTTCATAGGGTTGGCGTTATTGCGTAGAACATATGTCATTCCCGCTTAAGGCTTGCCCCACGTGGATCGAAAAGCACCCTCGGTGTCATGCCGTGGCTTGACCACGGCATCTATAAAACAATTAAAAATACTAAATTTTATTAGTATTTTTAACTGGATCCCGTGGTCAAGCCACGGGATGACATCAAATGCGTCTTACCTACGCAAGGATGACAGCTATAACGGCAAATTATCATGTTTCTTCCAAGGCAATTCTACCTTTTTAGTACGTAAGAAATTTAGGGCTTTACATATTCGCCATCTTGTATTTTGTGGTCTTATTATATCATCTAAATAGCCTCTAGATGCTGCAACAAAAGGTGATGTTACTACTTTTTTATATTCATCGATTTTTTGTTTTTTAGCCTCTGGATCTTTGCATTCTTCTCTAAATATTATTTCAGCTGCTCCCTCTGCTCCCATAACTGCGATTTCGGAATTAAACCAAGCATAATTTATATCACCTCTAAGATGTTTAGAGTTCATCACTATATAAGCTCCGCCATAAGCTTTACGAGTAATTACAGTAATCTTAGGGACTGTTGCTTCAGCATAAGCATATAAAAGTTTAGCACCGTGCTTGATAATACCATCATGCTCTTGAGAAGTACCTGGCAAAAACCCTGGCACGTCAACAAGACTTACTATAGGAATATTGAAAGCATCACAAAATCTAATGAATCTTGCTGCCTTTCTTGAAGCATTAATATCTAAACACCCCGCTAAATGCAATGGTTGATTCGCAACAAACCCTACTGGATATCCTTCCATATAGCCAAAACCAATGATGATATTCTTAGCAAAATCCGGTTGTAATTCAAAAAACTCTCCTTCATCTACAATACGTTCGACAAGTTCTTTCATATCATAAGGTTTATTGGGAGTATTAGGGATTAGAGTACTTAGAGACATATCAACCCTATCAGCAGGGTCAACAGTAGGACGAATAGGAAGAGGACTACGATTAGATGATGGCAGAAAATTAAAGAACCTACGAATTTCCAACAATACCTCTATGTCATTATTAAATGCAAGATCAGCCACACCGCTTTTGGTAGTGTGCATACGTGCACCACCAAGTTTCTCTTGGCTTACTTCCTCACCAGTAACGGTTTTTACTACATCAGGACCGGTTACAAACATATAGGAACTATTTTTAACCATGAATATAAAATCGGTTAAAGCAGGCGAATAAACAGCACCGCCCGCACAAGGACCCATAATTAAGGTAATCTGAGGAATAACACCTGATGCTAAAACATTACGCTGGAATAGCTCACCATATCCAGCAAGAGCATCCACACCCTCCTGAATTCTTGCACCACCTGAATCATTAATGCCGATTACGGGAGCACCAGTTGCTATAGCTTGATCTAGAATATCGCAGATCTTTTTAGCATGATACTCACCAAGTGAACCGCCAAGCACTGTAAAATCTTGGCTATAAATAAAAACTAATCTACCATTTATTGTGCCATGACCCGTTACAACACCATCACCTAAAAACTTCTTATCATCCATCCCAAAATTTTCACATCTATGAGCTACAAACATTCCTGTTTCGGTGAAACTATTAGGATCTAATAATACCTCTATTCGCTCACGTGCTGTTAACTTACCTTTCTTATGCTGGGTATTAATTCTATCTTCACCACCCCCTTGCCTCGCAATATTTTTTTTTTCGTCAAGTAACTCCGCAGAGATTATATTACTTTGATTCATAGATATTTATAATTTTATTTTTCAAAATATCCGTAGTATAATATAATAATGTTAGCGTGAAAAGATAATTATTTATGTCATCTACCAAAGATAGCAAAGAACAAACTAGAAAAACTAAAATAAAGCCTAATTTTAGCAATTTATCATCTGCTCTAAAAAAGAATTTACAGAGACGAAAAAAAGCTAAGGAAGAAAAACCTAACAATTAAATATTTTAAAAAGGTAAAGTATGAATTTATATACATTAATGATTAAAATTGGTAATTTTTTCTCTTTATTTATTCCTGAACAAAATATAGAAAAATCTAGTAATGATATTCCGGCTAATAGAGAAGCCACCCGTGATTATTATGAAGATTTAGGCAACCCTTATTAAAAGGACTAAATATAATTTAAGTTGACGCTATCTCAAGCTTAAAGTAATAATAAAAAACAAATATTATTGAAGAAAATATAAATTATATTACTATTCGAAATCAAACCTTATCTGAACTACAAGAAAAGATAAAAAATTATACAGATTCTAAAGGAAAGAAAATTTCTTTGGCGGATGAATTAATAAAATCAAGACTTCTAGAAGCTGAGAATGAATAATATAATTTATGTCATCTACCAAAGATAGCAAAGAACAAACTAGAAAAAGATGAAAAGATGTAACTTCTTATAAAAATATTTCAGAAGTTAAGATTTCTTTACCGTTAGCAAATAATTTAGCTTGTAATATATTAAAATAAAGTATAATAATGCACGGCAAATTACTAATGAGGAGGAAACGAATATGATTATAACGCATGAAATAATAAATAGAATAGCAACACAACAAGTTACAAAAGATGATGTCGTAACACTAAAAAGTGCTTTTGGTAACGATATCCCTGGACGCAAAGCTTTTCTTGCCGTATTAGATGAAATTTTAACAGATCAGGATTTACATGCATTAAACTCCGCAGTAATGAAGCATGCTAACATTTTAAGTGACGCACCGAATCTTTTATGTAGGACGCAAGAAGAGAAAGTTTCTGCTGACTTACTAGTAATGGAAGCTAAACGTAGTGGTATGCAAATAAAATTTGACAATAATAATAACGCACAACCTCTAAAGCCTCTAGACATTCCTGACGCTATTTTAGCTCATTATAATACATTACAAAAACATTTCTATAATGATACTAAGGTAAGAGAGAATAATAAATCTAATTATGATATCAATAGTTTAGTATCTCAAAGCATAAACTTTCTTTTATATCCTTCTCTTTTAAGAGCTACAAAAACTTACCAAGATTGGAGCGATGAGACTAAAATGAGTACTGAAATAGCATTGCAAGATATGAAAGGTCAGTATATTAAGCAGTTAAGTGACTCTAATATTGCACAACATGCAATCAATCATAAACAAGTAAAATTCAACTCAGACCCACAAAAAAATATATCTTCAGATGATAAAGTTAATAATATTATTACTATTTACGGTAATAATTTAGGTATAACTACAGAAAAAATAGTATTAAGTGCCATAGAACAATATGAAAATAACAACAAATTAAATTTAGATAATTCAACTAAAACAAACGTAACGAAAATATTAACCGATCAACTAAACGATAGTTTACTCAATAAGCTAGAGAAGAATTTTTATCCGACGTTAGTTATAAATAGCAAAAAAATAGTAGATATAATTACTAAAGGATTGGAAAAAATTAAAATAAATAAGCTTAATATATTTAACAAATTCAAAAATTTTAATGAAGAAAATTTATTGACAATAATTAACAAAGTACCAGAAAAAATAGGAATCGCTAAAAATAAATCTAATATAAATAGAAAGCCACAAATATCACCAGTAATTAAAGGCGATGTAGATGAAATTTTGAATAAATTGTCTAAAATGCCAAATTTATCAGAAAAAGAAAAAATGTTATTACAAAAACCTAATATAACAAATAAACCAAAATCACGAAAAAGCCATACAATTTGACAATAATTCAAACCTAGGGTAATGATTAAAATCATGTATCCTCTGTCATCCCGTGGACAAGCCACGGGATGACACATCGGACGCATTTTCCTAACTACAAAACCTCGCCAACCTTACGCAGGAATTAGAAGCAAAACTAATAAACTACTATATACTATGGATTCAAATAAATTATATCTCTTTAAGGATAGGCGATTCTTACCGAATTTTATAGTACAATTATGTGGTTGTCTTAACGATAACATCTTGAAAAATGCTCTTGTAATTCTAATTACTTATGGAGTTGTTGGTTCTCTAAGCAAATATAATAACTTACTTGTTTTAGTTACCAATGCTATTTTTGTCTTACCTTTTATAATATTTGCAAGTATAGCCGGGCAAATCGCTGATAAATATGAACGCTCTACCCTAATTAAAATAATAAAAGCTTGCGAGATTGCTATAATTGCTTTTGCTATTTACGGCTTTCATCATAATAATATTATAGTACTGCTCTGCTCTATTTGCCTAATGGGTATTCATTCCACTTTCTTTGGTCCAATTAAATATAGCGTTCTTCCTGATCATTTGAGTAAAGAGGAATTGCTTGGAGCTAACGGCTTTGTTGAAGCCGGAACTTTCATTGCCATTTTTATTGGTACTATAATCGGCAGTTATTACACAATCAGTAATAATTTCATAATTTATTCCTTAATTACAATTGCAGCTATTGGCTTTATTTCAAGCCTTACTACACCAAAATCAAATAACGCAAATCGTGATATTAAGATAAATTTTAATATCATAAACGAAAGCCTAAATATGATAAGATATGCTCAAACCAAAAAGCAAATATACTTAGCAATACTAGGCATTTCATGGTTTTGGTTTATTGGAGCTGCTATAATTTCTCAGATACCTTTGCTTGCTAAAATAACGTTTAAAGCTGATGAGAATGTTGCTAATTTATTTTTAGCGGTTTTCTCGCTTGGCGTTGGTGTCGGCTCATTTTTATGTAGTAAAATATTTGAAGATGAAATCACTGTTAAATACCTCTTTATTTCAGCACTTGGCATTAGTATTTTTGGCATCGATTTATTTTTTGCTAGTAGAATTAGTGCAGTTGCTTATGAACCAGCTCAACTAAAAAGTATCTTTGTATTTTTATCAAAAAGGCATAATTGGCGAATAGTTATTGATCTATTCTTTTTAGCAGCAATTGGTGGATTATATATTGTGCCTCTTTTTGCTATATTACAGCATTACGCAAATCCCGCTCACCGCAGCCGTATTATTGCCGTAAATAACCTAATTAATTCTATCTTTATGGTGGGATCAACTATTATCCTATCATTATTATTTTATTTAAATTTTACGATACCTTGGATAATATTATTTATCAGCCTATCTAATATCATCGTTACTATCTATATTTATCGCCTAATCCCTGAAGTTAAAATTATTCCTTACCCTGTCTTGCGTAGAATATTCCAATTTTGGTTTGATTTAATGTATAAGGTTGAAGTTAAAGGACTTGAGAACTTACAGAAAGCAGGTAGCAAAGTAGTAGTAATTGCCAATCATATTTCATATCTTGATCCACCTTTAATTGCAACCTATCTAAAAGAGGAAATGACCTTTGCAATAAGCCCTGATATACGCAAAATATGGTGGATTAGACCATTCTTGCGTATGGCTAATACTTTGCCTGTTGATCCAAACAACCCAATGGCAATTAAGACTTTAGTAAAAGAAGTACAAAATGACCGAAAAATAGCTATTTTTCCGGAGGGCAGAATAAGTGTTACCGGCTCTTTAATGAAGATTTATGAGGGTCCTGGGATGATTGCCGATAAAGCAAATGCAACTATTTTACCGGTTAGAATAGATGGCACACAATTTACTCATTTCTCAAAGCTACAAAATATATTAAAGAGAAAAATATTTCCTAAAATTACTGTTACTGTTCTACCGCCAGTAAAATTTGCTGATATTGGTGCTACATCCGGTCAAGAAAGACGCAAATATATAGCAAGAACTCTATATGATATCATGGCTGATATGATGTTTGAGAGTTCAGACTATAAGAATACTTTATTTGCATCGCTGATAGAAGCTGCCAAAATTCATGGGTTTAAGAAAAGAATAGTTAATGATTTTGAAAATAACAAAGCTACTTATCGTGATTTAATACTCAAATCTTTTATTCTTGGTGATTTAATCAAAAGAAATAATATTTTTGGCAAGCATCTAGGTTTAATGCTACCTAACACGACAAATACCCTAATTACCTTTTATGCCATGCAATTTAGCGGGTTTGTTCCAGCTATAATTAATTGGAGCAGCGGGATAAATACTATTATTAACTCATGTAAAACTGCACAGCTAAAAGTAATTTATACCTCAAAGCAATTTATAGAAAAAGCAGAGCTACACGAATTAATAACTAATTTATTAGATTTTGGTATTAAAGTAATATATTTAGAAGATTTTAAAAACCAAATCAATCTAGCTCTAAAATTAAAAGCCTCAATGGGCATCCGTTTTTCTAAAACTTATTATAAGTATTTTTGTCGTAATCGTGATGATGAAAAGCCAGCAGTAATAATTTTTACTTCAGGCACTGAAGGGGAGCCTAAAGCTGTAATGTTATCTCATAGAAATCTGCAAGCTAATAGATATCAAGCAACTGCTAAAATACCTTTTAGCCCTGACGATATAGTATTTAACTCACTGCCATTATTCCACTGCTTTGGGCTTGGCGGAGCGATTATTACAACTTTAAACGGCATTAAGCTATTTTTATACCCCTCACCTTTAAATTACCGCAGCATACCAGAAATGATATATGATGTTGGAGCAACCATATTAATTTCAACTGATACATTTTTAAATGGCTATGCCAATTATGCTCATCCATATGATTTTTATTCATTGCGTTATATATTTGCAGGTAGTGAAAAACTAAAAGAAACTACCAGACAATTTTGGCTTAATAAATATGGCATACGTATTTTTGAAGGATATGGTATAACGGAAAGCTCACCTATCATTGCTTGCAATACTCCTATGCATAGTAAAGCTGGTACTGTTGGGAGGTTGTTGTCAAAGATTGAATATAAACTTGAAAAAGTTGAAGGGATAGATGAAGGTGGACGTTTACTAATTCGTGGTCCTAACGTCATGCTTGGTTATTTAGACGAAAATGGTAACTATATTTATAAAGAATGGTACGATACGGGTGATATAGTTAAGATCGATGGAGAAGGCTACATAACCATTTTAGGACGTTTAAAAAGATTTGCTAAAATAGCTGGCGAGATGATTTCGCTTACAAAAGTCGAGGAGCTTGCAAGTGAGATTGATCCTAGCTCCTTGCATGCTGCAATTTCTACACAAGATGAAACGCAAGGGGAAAAGATTATTTTATTTACTACCAGTACTATTATAAATAGAGAAAATTTTACAAATAACGTACGCAAAGCACAAGTTTCTTTACTCTATATACCGAAAATAGTTATTACTTTACCTGAGATACCGCTACTTGCAAATGGTAAGGTTAATTACTTAGAAATGATAAGAAATTTGGATAAGTATACCAATGAATAATACTTTGCCATCGTGAATAAATTGTCGTATCATTGCAAACGACCGAAAGTCGTAGGGAATTACAAAAATAATAAAAAATACTAATTTATAGCATTTTTTTTACTGAATTGCGTACGTACAATTACTTCGTAATTTCTTAAGCTCAAAAAGAAAAATACATGTACACGCTTAAATCCATATCGATAAAATAAAATGACAAAGCTAGTTAGAGATTTAGTTCCGCAAGCCATCTTAAAATCAGGCAGAATACCGATTACCTATATTGCAGAATCATATGAATATAAAAAACTATTGAAAAATAAACTACTAGAGGAAATAGAAGAATTTTTAGAAGATGAACGTATCGAAGAAATTGCCGACATATTAGAAGTGCTTGAAACAATTTGTAATATTAATAACTATAAACTAAAAGATATACTAAACAAAAAAAGAAATCTAACGGTGGCTTTAGTGATATAGTAGTTTTAGAAAAGATACTAAACTAACTTACTATATTTATCATCTAAACCGTACTTTCTCCCTTTATTAGAAGAATCTACTATTTTCAAAAACCCCTGATCTACCCAATCGGCACAAAGCTTAGCACTTGTTCGAGGTTTAAAACCAAAAACTTTACCAATTTGACTACTAGTTACAACTTCAAATTGCTTAAAAAGCTCTAAAACTTTTCTCTGTTTAGGATCAAGCTTTCTAAGTAATGCACTCATGTCAGGAAGCTCTTTATTACTTACCTCTTGCATTTGATTAAGTACTTTTTCAAAAGATATAGCCATACCATTTATAAAATACTCTACCCAGCCTGTTATATCTGCTTCAGCATGCCCCATATAGTAATTATGATGTCCTATGCTAATAGCCTCATAATAAGCTCCTAGGTTTTTAGCATAGTACTCTTCAAGAGAATACAAGCCTTTAAGATCGTAACCTCCTAAATGAAGTATTAAGGTTGTAAGTAGTCTTGCAGTTCTACCGTTACCGTCATAATAAGGGTGTATAGTTGCAAATTGATAATGAACTATTGCTGCAATAACAGGAAAAGGCAGCTCATTATTATTAATCCATAATACCATATTGTGCATAAGATTTTTTACGTCTTTTGCTTCCGGAGGCATATAAATAATTTTTTTTGTCCCGCTATCTTTAATGACATTTTGTCCATCACGATATTTTGTAGGCTTAACATTAGTTTTGCCATTAGACATAACTAAAGCATGAATAATTTGTATTATACTCTCTGTAATTTTTATATTTTGGGCTACCCATTTTTCTACTTGCATTAAAGCTGCATAGTAACCTTTAACTTCATGCTCATCTCGTTCTCTTCCTGGAAAATGCTCTTGATGTTGAACTATGTTTTTAATCTGATCTGCATCAAGCCTATTCCCCTCAATCATAGTAACGCCAGTTTAGGATAAGAGTGTAAGGAATAAAGATAATAAAGCAGGGTATTTACAAGAGAGGAGTGTTGAGTTACATAGATTTTGAATCAAAAAAATATGCACTCAACAATGAAAAGATGTATCATAACTCTATTTTGTATAATAGATAATTATTGTAAAGTTTACGAAGAATGGGAAGAAAGCAAATTAATACCCAGCGTTAGGAAGCGTAGGAGATCAGGGAGTTTAAGGCTTTCAGAACTATATAACTATAGTATTATATTTTTATATATCTCCATGCAAAGATTTTAAGAATTATTATTTATATCATCTATCATGTAAATATAGAGGATATTTTAGTCTTCCTAGTTACAGTCGGATAATCCAGTTGTGGCCAAGATTAGTATTACCTTTAACTATAATGTTACAATTATTTACAGGAGATGAGACTGGTATATATTTTGTTGATTCAACCAAATTATCGATATGTCATGCAAAACGTACAAATAATAATAAAGTGTTTAGTGGCATTGCTAAAATAGGTATGAGTAGTTACGGATGGTTTATGGGATTTAAATTACATATTGTAATTAATAATAAAGGTCAGATTATGGCAATTAAAATAACAAAGGGTAATGCTAGTGATTTATCTGCTGTAGACTCAATTACCAAAGGATTATGGGGTAAATTATTTGGAGACAAGGCTTATATTTCTAAGGAAATGTCCGCTAAATTATTTAGTCGTGGGCTACGGTTATTTACTGGGATTCGCAAGGATATGAAAAATCATTTATTAGATATAGAAGATAAAATACTCTTAAAAAGCAGATCAATAATTGAATCAGTATTTAATGTACTAAAAAACAGCATGAACCTTGAACATTCAAGACATCGCTCCCCTATTAATTTCTTAGTTCATATACTTTCTTGCGTAAATGCTTTTAATTTCAATAAATCTAAAAAATTTCTAACACTACTTGCTTATCCTCAGACCTCCTTATCCTAAACTGGCGTTTTTAATCTAAAGGCAATATCAGATTTACTATAATTTCTACCAGAGAAAGTTTGAGCTGGTTTGCCATCAATATTAATCCGGTAAATGCCTTTAAATGAATATCTATTAAGATAGATAAACCTTGCAGTAATTTTTGCTGGATCATTACTGTCATTATTACTTCTAACTTGATAATAATGTTCTTTGGAGTGTTTTTCTTTATGGGAGTCTAATAGTTTACTAACCTTATCTGGATTCTTCTTAACCGCATTATAGGACGTCACTAGCTCTAGATTAATATCAGATAGGAAGCAATGTTTAAATTTATCTCTAACTTGAAAAAATAAAGCCCCACCACCAAGGAATGGTTCATAGTAATTATTTAGTGTGGACGGAAGAAACTTAATTAATTGATCGGTAATTTTTCTTTTACCTCCGACCCATTGTAAGAATGGTTGTGCCTTGTTTGATTTATTAACCCACCAATTAAATACCTGACATAATAGTTGCAAATACTAAAATATAATGTTAGAATGAAATAATGCTAAAAAAAGAAGATTTTAGGACATTATCAACGAGTGCACAAGCAGCTTTAAGAAAAGTTGCATTAAGAGCAATTGATAAAGGAGAAAAACAATCAGATGTATCAAATCTTATAGGAGTAACACGTCAGACTATTAGTAACTGGGTTAACAAAAGAAGAAGAGGTGATAAATATGCAATAACTGGCAAGTCTAGAGGAAGAAAGACAGGAGAGAAAAGAATAATAAATGAAATGCTGGGTAAAAAAATACAAGATTATATAAATCACTCTAGACCAGAAGATCACAATATCAAATCTGCACTATGGTCAAGAAAAGCTATTAATGCCCTGATTAAAAAATGCTGTGGTTTCTTTTTGCCATTAAGTACGATTGGAGAATATTTAAGAAGATGGGGATATACTGCACAAAAACCAAAGAAATTAGCTTATGAGCAACAGCCAAAACAAGTTCAAGTATGGCTAGATGAAGAATATCCCGCAATAGTAAAACAAGCACAAATGGAACAAGCTGAAATACACTGGTGAAGTGAGGTGGCCCAATTTGTCTAGACTAAAAATTAAGATTTATGAGATATAAATTGTATTATAATTTTACTCAATAATTTTTGTAGAATACACCTGTTCTGGAGTGAGATATTCTAATGACTGGTGCATTCTTTTTCTATTATAAAAATTTATGTAATCAGTTATAGCATTTTTTGCCTCCTTGACAGTATTTAAAACCATCAAATATATTTTTTCTTGTTTTAATGAACGCCAAAATCTTTCTATAAATACATTATCTAGGGCTCTGCCTTTACCATCCATACTGATTTTGATTTCACGTTTAATTAGTTTATCTGTAAAATCTTTTGATGTAAATTGAGAACCTTGATCTGTATTAAAGATTTCAGGCTGACCATATTTTATTATTGCTTCTTCAAGTGCATCAATACAAAAGTCACTTTCTAAACTAATAGACACCTTCCAGCTCACAATATAACGACTAAACCAATCAATAATTGCTACCAAATATACAAATCCTTGTGCCATTCTAATATAAGTGATATCTGTACTCCATACCTGATTTACTTTAATAATTTCAACTCCTTTTAAAAGATATGGATATATTTTATGAGCTTGATTGCGCTTACTTAAGTTCATTTTAGGATAGATAGCTTCAATAGCCATTATTCTATAATAACGACTTACTGCCTTGCGACCAATTGTGATGCCCAATGGTACAAGGTGCTCAGACATTCTTCTTGCTCCAAAGTAAGGATGCTGTGTGTATATTTCATCAATCACTTGCATTATTTTTAAGTCTTTTTGGGTTAAGCCTTGTGGCTTGTAATAATAGCTAGATTTGTTAATAAACAGTAGAGTACATTGCCTAGCGATACTTAGATTACTACACTCTTTATCTACCATATTTTTTCTAATTGCCAAGTCCAAACAATGTAGATTTTTTTTTCAACCAGTCACGTTCAACAGTTAACTGGCCTATTTGTTCATACAATTGTTTTATTAAATCCTGATGATCTGGATCCTTAGATTGTGGCTTAATTTGAAAACTACTAATTAAATTTTCTATACCTCTTTTCTTCCATGCTTGTATTTGTGTCGGATGAACTCCATATTTGCTACTAATTTGAGCTATTGTCATTTCAGCTTTTATTGTTTCTAAAACTATCTTTGTTTTTTCTGCTGCACTATATTGTTTTGCTTTTTTGGACATATAATTTCTCTTTTGTATCTGAAAATTATATCTCATTCTAGCATTTTAGTAGTCCAGTTTTTGGGTACCATTATAGCATTTGCTGAAGGTTTAAAGGATACAAAAATTACACATCTTAATATGAATCTTGGCTTTGATAATATAGGGGATGCAGTAATTACACTAGTTGAAAAATTAAAAAATACTAAGATTACACATCTTAGTTTGCATGCTTATAAAATGAAAAAAGAAATTATGCCTTTTTTAGCACAAATTTTAAAAGATACTCAAATTACTCACTTAGATTTGTCCAATAACCATATAGGAGATTCAGGAACAGTTGCGTTAGCTTCTGGTCTTAAGGGTAGTAAGATTATAAGTCTTAATTTAACATCTAATGATATAGAACAAAAAGGAGTGCAGAGTTTAGCAAATTCTTTAAAGGATACAGAAATTACAATTCTGAATCTGTGTGCTAATAAAATAGGACAAACAGGAGCAATAACCTTAGCTAATTCTTTGAAAAATAGTCAAATTACAAATCTTGAGCTTGGTGGTAACCGCATAGGAGATCACGGAATACATATTTTGGCTCAAAATTTAAAAGGTACACAACTTACCTATTTAGGTCTTCATTATAATGATATAGGAAATGATGGGGTACAAGCATTAATTCATGGTATACAGGATACTAAAATTATAAATCTTAAGCTTAGTTCCAATCACATATGGTATGAAGAATCTGAAACCTTAGCTAGAAGTTTAAAACATACTCATATTACACATCTTAGTCTTGCAGGCTCTATTGGTAGAGGAGTATTAAAAGTTATATCTGAAAACCTAGTAGGTACTCAAATTATAAACCTTGATCTTAGTTGTAATAGAAGTATTACAAGCAAAGATATGAAATTTTTGGCTAAAGACTTGAAGAATACAAAAATTACAGAACTTAATTTTTATAACAATAGGATGGGAGAAGAAGGAGCAATAGCTTTGTCCGAAGGATTAAAAGATACTCAAATTACAAACCTTGATCTTAGTTATAATAGAATAGGGATAGAAGGAACTAAGGCTTTAGCAAATGTTTTGGATAGAACTAATATTATGTCTCTTAATCTTCGCAAGAGTAGAATGGAGGATGACGGTGCTAAAGCATTAGCTGTAGTATTACCAAATACCAAAATTAAATATCTTAACTTGTACAAAAGTTTAATAGGAGACGAAGGAATAAGAGCTTTGGCGGAATCTTTAGAAAATACTCAGATTACTAATCTTAATCTAGGTTTAAACAGTATAGATCAAGCAGGAGCAATGGCTTTAGCTAAAGGATTGAAAAATACACAAATTACTCACCTTCACCTCTATGCTACCTTCAGAAGTTATAAAAAAGACCAAAGAATACAAATCTTTGTTCAAGGTTTAAAAGGTAGCAAAGTTATAGACCTTGATCTTAGTTCTAATGATGTAGACGATATAGAAGTGCATACTCTGGGTGAATCTCTTAAAGATAGTAAAATTATAGATCTTAATCTAGGTGGTAATAGTATAAAAGACAAAGGAGCAGAAATTTTAGCTAACTGCTTAAAAGATACTCAGATTGCATATCTTAATCTTAGTTATAATAATATAGGTAGTGAAGGAATACGAACACTAGCTGCATGTCTGAAAGACACTCAAATCATACATCTTGTTTTGAATGAAAAAAGTATAGGAAAAGATGGAGTACAAGCTTTAGCTACAGGTCTCAAAAACACGCAAGTGATAAACCTTATTCTCACTTCCCAGCATTTAGGAAAAGATGGCATGAATTCTATGATTAAAGATTTTCAAGATTCGCATATAGCATGTCTTGATATTAATTTTGAATATATAGGATTAAATACTTACTGGGAGCTAAGGAATGTTTTATATCAAAATTGGATAAATGCAAAACATTTAACTCATATATTTAAAAATGTGGTGTTTGAAGATAATAACAATTTATTAGCATTTTCTACTATAATAAATGATCTAAGTTTAGAACAATATACAGATCAGTGCATCTTCTTTATAAACTGTACTCCTGATATGGTTTCTCATATTATTAACGATAATAGTATAACATATACACGAGAACAAATAGTAAAATTTATAAAAAGCATTTCAGATGAATTTGCTGTGTTTAATACTAAATTAGAGGCAGATATAAATACTAAAATAAATATTCTAAAAAAATGTGAAGATATGGAATTAAGTAGTACTGTCGAAAGTTTGTTATATCATAGACCGATTTATTTGATTGATGAAAAACAATGTATATTACATCCATATATGTACAAGATGCTAAATAAATATAACATGCCTTTATATAATGAGCAAATTGAGCCTGATATAAAAGAAAAAATAATATCCTATTATGCTAATCATCCAGAAGTTGATGATGCTCAAGACATCATTGATTTATTAGGGGAAGTAGAAATTACCTAAACAAAAACCTAGATTTAGTATTATGAATACGTATTTCTTAATAGTGATGAGTTATAAGAAAAGATTATTACAATTTAAAGGTAATAATAGAACCAAAGGTTATTATATAATAATACTATTACTTTTTATATTTGATAATATTATTGCACATGCTAATTCAACAGTGATATCTTCATGTGATAAAATACCTTTAGGTTATAACGATAGGATCTTTCAAATTAAGGTTAACTATCCAACTAAAATTCATAATACAGAAAAACCATGGCAACACATATCATTTAAAGAGGAGCCATCAAAATATGGCTATACAGTGTTAAAATATATATATAATGGCAATATTAACTGTGATTTTGATTTGCACTGTAATAAGATTGCTAATTGGTATCATGCACCATGGATGCATTATGGGGTTACTGGTAGAGAATTTGTACACGGTTTAACCAGAGAGAGATCATTTAAACCCGGTGAGTTACATAGTAAGCAAAAATCTATAATACAAAATTGGGCAATCTCTATTATTAATGAACAAGGAGCTTACACATATGGACAGGTATGGCGAGATATCAACAAACCCGATATTACCAAAGGTATATTCCTAGATGGTACAGTTAGTGCAAAATTAGTATTTACAGAGGCCACACCAGAAGATATCCCAACTCTTAAAAACAGTATTACCTGGACTGGTTATATTAATCAGAATAACAAAGGTACGCCAAAAGTATTTAAACAACTGAGATTATTTCAAATTGACTTTTTAGTTAAAGATAGGCGTTCAAAGGAAACAGGATGGGTTGCAGGTACATTTATTTATGATAATACTATGAATAATGAAAACCCATGGTTTAATATGAAATTAGTAGGTATTACGTGGGGTAATGATCCTAATTATTTTACATCAAGTTACGAGAATAGAAAAAAACTATCAGAGTGTTGGATCAATCCTAATGTATCTACAAACTCTTTAGGATATTTAGGTAGACTTAATGGCCCCATAGATAATAAAAACTCTTCATGCCTATCATGCCATAGTACAGCACAATATCCTGAAAAATCTCCATCAGTACCACCAGCAAATGCAACAGAAGCAGAAATAAAATATTGGTTTAGAAATCTAAACGAACAATCATTTAATAATGGAACGTTTAATTTTGATTATTCTAAGCAAATAAGCCATAGTGTTAAAAACTATTATAGTGCTCAAAAAGAAAACGATCCTATTGGATGTAATACTTTTTAATCAACTACTACCGGCTGAGGGCCGGTAGGTTGGTTAAGTTATGAGATTCATGTAAGATATAATGGACTAATGGTATGGCCCTCCTGATATAGAGGATGAAAAGCAGTTGCTAATCTTCTAGGGTTAATATTTAATATATTAAAACAACAATCAAGGAGGTCCATATGGAGGTTACTACAATTGGTATAGATATTGCAAAAAGAATTTTTCAAATTCATGGTGTAGATAAAAATGGCAAGACAGTATTAAAGAAAAAATTGATGAGAGATCAGGTTTTGACATTTATGGCTAATTTACCAAAATGTTTAGTAGGGATGGAAGCTTGCGGTGGGTCTAGTTATTGGGCAAGAGAAATAACTAAATTAGGGCATTAAGTAAAACTAATGGCACCACAATTTGTCAAACCATATGTTAAAACTAATAAAAATGATCAAGCAGATGCTGAAGCGATATGTGAAGCCGTGACAAGACCTAATATGAGATTTGTTGCAATTAAAACTATAGAGCAACAAGAAATTTTATCAATACATATGGTAAGAGAGAGATTGGTAAAAAATCGTACAGCACTTGCTAATGAAATTAGGGGGCTACTACATGAGTTTGGTTTTATTGTCCCTCAAGGCATCAATAAGGTTATCACAAAATTAATTGAGATTTTAGATGAAGGAAAATTAAGCCAGTTAAGTTATCAAACATTTAGTGAACTAAAAGAAGAATTCTTAGATAATGACAGAAAAATAAAAGAGATAGAAAAACGATTAACAATGATAGCAAGTAACCTAACTCAATATCAACGATTAAGAGCTATACCTGGTCTTGGTTTAATTACTGCTACTGCTTTAATAGCATCAATAGGTAATGCTACAAGTTTTGAGAATGGCAGGCAATTATCGGCATGGCTAGGATTAGTGCCAAGACAACATTCAAGTGGTGGGAAGGATAAGCTGCTGGGAATTAGCAAGCGAGGTGATGTATACTTACGCACTTTATTAATTCAAGGGGCTAGAGCTGTACTAAATGCCAAGATAAGATTTACATCGGAAGAACAGAAATCTAAAAAAGATTTTAGCAAATTTACGAAATGGATGTTTAATTTATCTGAGCGAAGTAGCCATAATAAAACAACAGTTGCCATAGCTAATAAGTTGGCAAGAGTGGTGTTTGCTGTACTCAGATCAGGAGATGATTATGTAGAGAGTAAAGTTTGTAGCTAAAGAGTGTGTAGCACAGCACTTATAAGTAAAATAAATGGTGATTTATATAATGAATAGGTAAAAGCAAAACAATATGTAAGAGATTCCAACCCGAAATATGCTTGAGATAATTAATATTGATGGTAAATAAGACAAACCTTAGCTTACAAAAAAACTGCGTTTTTCAGTGGCTCTTTTAGAAGCCGATGGACTGATAAGTATATAGTTTGTAAGCCAGCGAATTCCATCAGATACCGTCTTGGGTGTCAATAACTTTTTTCAAATTTTTCATATAAATCTTATCTAATTTTCTAATTAACGCGAGTTTCGAATTAATATAGCATAGGATTTAGCATATCAAGAGAGATGTAATAGAAGGTTTATTATCAGACATTTGATAATTTATCAGTGCTGCAAGCATATGCACAAAGGCATTTGTAACTGATCTATGCCTTGAATGTTCAAACTTCCCCAATAGTTTAATTTTACTAAACACAGATTCTATTAATGCTCTTTTAAGCAATAATAGGTTCTGTCAGATTCTTTGTGTAAGTACAATTTCTCCATTTGCCCAATTTTGTAAATTAGTATCACAAAGAATTGCAAATTGATTTAAAGCCATCGCCCAATTCTTAATAGGCATTGTCCATTTTTTAGAGGCATTTGTCAATGCCAAAAAGATTATTTTCTGAATCGATTTATCATCTGGAAATACTCCCTTATTTTTAATAATTTTACGAATTTGACGGTTAGTGGATTCAATAGCATTAGTAGTGTAAATCGCCTTTCTAATGTCTTCTGGAAAGCTAAAAAATGGAGCTATGCCAGACCAATTTCGTTGCCATATATCAAAAATAACTGGATATTTGTCATCCCATTTTTTGGCAAAGTTTTGTAATTCTCTTAATCCCTCGGCTTCATTTATTGCAGAATAAACTGCCTTTAAATCAGCTGTTACCGATTTTAAATCTTTGTATGATACGTATTTTACAGAATTTCTTACCATATGAACAATACACAACTGCACTATGGTTTTTGGAAAAATGCTATTTATCGCCTCCGGAAAACCCTTAAGACCATCAACACATGCAACATATATTTGTTCTACACCACGATTCTTCAGTTCTGTTACTACCTGCATCCAAAACTTAGAACCTTCATTCTTGCCTATCCAAATACCTAATAGCTCTTTCTTGCCTTCCATATTAACTCCTATAGCCAGATATACTGCTTTATTTATTATTACATGATTATCCCTGGATTTAACATGAATACAATCTAAGTACACTATAGGATATATACTATCAAGTGCTCTATTCTGCCAAACAGTAACTTCCTCTAAAATGCCATCAGTTATCTTTGATATTAACTCAGATGATACCTTGGTGGCATATAGTTCTTCTAAGTGCCATTGTATTTCTCGAATAGTCATTCCCCTAGCATATAACGATATTACTTTATCATCAAATCCTTCAAATTTTCGTACTCCTTTTGGAATTAGTTGAGGTTCAAATTCTCCTTCCCGATCCCTTGGCACTTCTACTGTCAATTTACGACCTTCTGGATCTATTAAAGTCTTTTCATAATTGCCATTACGTCTATTATCTGAATCCTTGGTATTCTTAGAATGCTTCTCATAACCTATATGAGCTTCCATTTCTTTCTCTAGAATCTTATTTACTATCTGCTTTTTAAATTCCTGAAATATCCCTTCCTTCCCAAATATCTCAGTTGGATCACTTTGTGATAGTATTTCTGATACTACTTTTTCTATAGTCGGATTTGATACTTTGCTCTTATTTTTCATATTAGCCTCATGTAAGTTGTTTTAATTAATTTTATTCTTAACTGTTTTTACAACTTACACAAACTTTCTGACACCCTCCAATAATATTTTATCCAACATAGACATAAGTTTATTTTTCATATTTTTCTTTACCCTAGTGACCATAAAAATTCCTTGCTCTAAAAGTTGTTGAAATAATTGTTGTGAAATATAACCACGATCTCCGAATACTTTACCAAAAAGATTTTTGATCATCAGTTCCAGCTGTTTTCTATCATCCTTATTGCTAGGGCTAAAAGATGCTTTAACTATACCACCGACCCTATTAATTATTAGATGTAGTTTAAGTTCATAGAACCAACCTTTTGTTGTCTTACTGCGTGCTGCTATGCCGGCGAACACTTTATTCATTGAAATACGATATCTCTTACATACCTCTATACTACTTGAATCTACAAAAGAAAAGCCGTCACACTGATCCAAAATAGAATTGAATATTAGTACTAATAGTGGTAAATGTGGACCTATTATTTTCATAAATTGACTATAGCTTACTAATTGAAAATCTCTTTGATGATGAATCCATATTTGCTTCAGATAATAATTCTTAAAACAATCATAAGATGACTGCCAGTAGCCTATTATAATTGTTATTACCTCACTTCTGTTAAGTCG
Organism: Rickettsia endosymbiont of Rhinocyllus conicus; assembly: GCF_964026465.1. Taxonomy (NCBI): domain Bacteria; kingdom Pseudomonadati; phylum Pseudomonadota; class Alphaproteobacteria; order Rickettsiales; family Rickettsiaceae; genus Rickettsia; species Rickettsia endosymbiont of Rhinocyllus conicus. The sequence continues at coordinate 75,964 of NZ_OZ032155.1, forward strand.
ACTTTTAGGACCAGATTTGTTGTTATGGTTAGTAATTGAATTTGTATGCTTTTCTAATTCTTGAAAAAAATCATCGACGTAACAAAATATTTCTGTAAAATCCATTATCATAGGTTATTGCTCTTAAAGTTTTTTCAATAACCTATAAACTTTTTTCTAATACTATTAAATACCATATTTTAATTAGCAATTTGTATTTTGTACTCACTTTATAACAAAAACAGTATTATCAATATCCCCGTAACCCACTGTTTATCAGCTATACAGCGACTTTTTGAATACGAAACTCGCGTTAATTAAATATTTGCATTAAAAAGAGTTTTAGTTTTAAGTACTCCGTAAATAATGTGTAGCAGCTTACGCATCACAGCTATCACTATCACCATTTTGGGTTTTCCTGTATCAGCCAAACGTTGGCTGAAATCTTTAATAATCGGATTAAATCTGATAGAAACTACAGCTGGCATATAAAAAGCTTTACGTAAATCTGCATCTCCTGTTTTTGATATTCTACCAACTCCACGTACAGAAGAGCCAGATTGTTTTGGCTTTGGATTAAGACCAACAAAAGCAGCTACTTGTTTTGCAGAATCAAAATTTTCTACACTTAGAAAAGCAAGTACTACAGCTATTGTTTTTTCTCCTATTCCAGGAATTGAAGCAAGTAGCTGTCTTTTATCATTTAAGTCCTCATGTTGCGTAATATGGTCAGCAATCAGTTTTTCTACCTCTTTGATACGTTCGTTTATAAAATCAATGTGAAATTGTATGTCTGCAGCTATTTCTGGATCTATGTCTCCAAGCCTGTTGCTCTCTTGTAGTTTGTTGGTAATTAGAGTATCTAAACGATTTACCCATTGCTGCAATTTTTGTATATGTATTGGTTTTTGTTGCCAAAGATCAGGTTGCATTGCCTGGCAAAATTGAGCGATTAACTGACAGTCAGCCTTATCAGTTTTAACACGAGAGAGTTGACTCATGGAAAAGCCTTTTATCCTTGCTGGATTTACTACACTAACTTTGAAATTATTATCATAAAGATATTGAGCTAATTTTGTTCCATAGCAACCAGTGGCCTCCATACAAACATGAGCAGTAAGGGCTTCTTTGCCTTTTAACCATTCCTTTAAACTAGAAAATCCTTTTGAATTATTATCAAATTTTTTAGTTTTTACTTTACTATTAATAAGCAGTGCTACATCAAATGTTCTTTTAGAAATATCTACGCCTAAAATTACGCTATTCATAAGTGACCTTTTGTGTTAATAATTAGTAGAATACTCACAGATCAACCTTGTACATACAGGCTCACTGATAATCTTCAAGGCCTAAGATACCGTCCGATCTTTTGTGAGTATGTGAAGGCTGGTTACTTATCTGATGGGCAGGATCATAGTCCTAAGGGCTACAACAGTATACCAACCTTCTACTTGGGTACCCCCAAGTATCCTCCAGTTATTCACTAAAGACAATATCAAGATACAAGGGCTATAGGATAAATTTAAAGTAATTTATCAATTATAAGTCGGATACATGGCTGCATTTGCTTTTTTACTATTAAGTGTTATTTTTTTCTTGCATTATTGGGGAGGTCCATACATGGCAAAAATGTTTTTGATAACCAAATGCCTTAATCTTTGCTCATTTCACTAAAGAAATAGGGAAAAATTTAGTAATCTGTTTGCTAATAAGATGCTAAAATTATAATTGCAAAATTTGTGTTGATAAAATCTTTATTGTATTTATTGCTTTTTGGAATAATTCTAAATTTACTTAACGTAGCATTAAATTCAGAATATTTATAAAGATTAATGGTGTTAGGGTGTTTATATAATTAATAGTGAAGATTCTTAATTTACTAACTATGAAATTAATGATAATACTAAATAAGTATAGTATAGTAATTGAGTAGGTTTTAAAAACTACAGAAAAAATAAATAAAAAAAGTCATTGTGTTAAAGTTTAAGAATAACTAAAGTAATAATAGAGGCTTTTGTATTTACTGTAAGCTAATACAAAAATCCATAAGATGTCATGTAGTTTTATGATCAAAAAAATGAATAGGAGAAAATTTTATGCGTTCTGATCAAGTTAAAGAAGGGTTAGTGGCTTCTGTTAATCCAAATGATCCTTATAAAGGGTCTAAACAGCTACAAATAGAGCATTGGTGTCATTTATATGGTGCTCCTTTACTGAAGACAAGTTTTCCAGATGAGTTAGATTTTATTGCCCAAGTAATTAATGATGATGCTTGTTGGGAAAAAGTAGATAGTTTAGAACAAGTAAAACTCAATAGAAATGAAGTAGGTAGGAGATTACTTGCAGAAAAGACTCCAGATGGTAAAGAAAACCCTTTTGATAATTTTCAAAAATATAGGGTAGCCTGCTGGTGCTGTTTTGAAGATGATATTCGCAAGTTATTTGATGAGGCTCAATCTGATCGTGCTTGGCCGGCATCTATAGAATCTATACTAGATAGTACATATTCACGTGCGGGAGGGTTAGTATCCTTTTGGTCACATTTTATTACTGGTTATACAGACAAGTTTAAAAATAAGTTAAAACTTGCAGGAGATAATTTAGATATGCATGGTTATGAATGTGCAATGATGGGAAAACATGTACAAGCATTAGAGTTTTTTTGGAATAAATTACAACCGATATTATCTGCAGAGAAAAAAGAAGAGCTATTAATAAACACAGCTATTTACTATGAGCTATTTAGTGGCAGAGCTAATGTAGATATGATTGATTTTTGTCTGCATCGTCTTGATGTCGGTAAATATCCTGAGTTGTTAAAAAGAGACATTGAAAAGAATGGTCATCATTTTATTTTTACAGAACTTGTAGGTGATTATTATTTTGACCGTGCTCAAAAATTATTTACATATTTAAAACCAGAAGATTTACCCAATGATCAATATAGTACATTAGTATCCATATCATTAACCGAAATCTCTTCAGCACCTGATAGTAGTTTTGTAAAAGCTGGCTATGATATGCTGAGTGTTATGTGGAATATGCCAGGATTTGAAGAGCATAAACAAAAGTTTTTACATGAACTAAGTTATAGTTTTGTTGCTGCAGGTAGTATAGTAAAACTCATTACAGCAGATAAATACTCAGAGATATTATCAGAAATAGTTGGCTCTCTTAACTTAGAACAAGTACAAAATCTTAAAAAACACCAATGGATTTATGATGCTTTTGTAAAAAATAATCTATTTAATAGTAGTCTTAATATAGTGAATTCTGAGCAACAAGAAGCTGCTTCATTAGAAGGTGTAGGAGATGTTGCGGTATTAGGGGCTAACTCTACTAGCATATCTACATTATTAGATGAGCATGGAGCAGGAGAATAGGTGAGTTAATATAGTAAAAGGAATTTTTAGTTAATCAACAAAGAAGTTTATGTAATAAGTATTTATGAGGTTTATTATGCCTAATATAAATCCTTTAAAGAAAAAACCACAAGAATTTGAGTTAATAGAACTACTTTTTCCAGATATTGCTAAAAGTAGTATACCTCAAAATCCACCACTTGATTATTCTTTTCAAGCAAGATTCCAGTCATTTATAAATCAGATTCCTTCTTACTTACATTCTAGTATAAAAGAAGGTTTTTTCCCTCATTTTTTCTTAGGAAGTTTTTCTACATTATTAGATACTAGACTTGGTGTACAAAAAATTGGAATAACAAGTCTTTATTTCCGTTTTGATAGTGCAAAAACTTTAAAGGTAGTGGTAGAAATAGAAAAAAAAGTAAATGTTTTTATCTTTACTGAAGAAGGCAACAAAAAATATACATCTGAACAATTACGTACACGGAAACTTGAATTTACTACAGATGAATTAGACGAGATAAATAATTTAAGAGCAAACAATAAACAAAGTAAACTAAAAGAAAAAGACATTAAAATTCAATTAATAAAGATTAACAAATCTACAGGAGAAAACAAAATCACAGTTGAAATAGATAATAATATACCAATAAAACATGATGCAGGCCCTGCTCCTGTTAAGTTTCCATTTCAAAAAATAACTAAGCAAAGAGCAGGAGACGATTATCTAGAAAATGATATAGCTAAGCTTGCTAGTTCAGATGCAAAACAAGTAAGAAATATCTTTGAAAAAATCTTAACCCACATTAAAGATACCCACACTGCTTTAAATTTGTCAAAAGATGTTTATGGGAGTCAAGCACGTGAAGCTGATCATCATGGGTTTGTAGCTGGTGTATTTGATAATTTTAGGTATCGCGAAAATACCCGTATCTATTTAGAACAATTTGCAGGTAGAGGATATGCCGATATTATTTTGTTAGTTCGTGGTCCTGATCGAGCAACAAATTCTATTCCTATCATTATTGAACTTAAGGCAGGAATTACAGGACAAATAGGATATAGTGATGCTCTTAAACAAGCAAAAGATTACACTAAGGGATTCCAACCTAATACTATGAGGATTCTAACTATTCCAGATAATATTCTTTGTGTTGGTATGAACTTGGATAGTACAGCCTCATCATTTATGCAAATGGAATTTGTAAAACGTGATATAGAAATAACTCCTTTAGTACAGGGAATACTAGATTCTACACGAAAATGGGAAATTAGGAACCAACTTACTCGAGAAAAAGATAAGAGCATTTTTCAAGATATAATCAAAAAGTACTTAGAAAATACTTATCATACATTTCCAGGTACAGGAGAGAAAAGTGAGCATCATTACTTTAGTAGGTTTTTACTTGGACAATCGATATTATTAGAAGACGATAAATATACAAAACATGTTTTTATCTATAATAAGGATGATATTGTAGCAACTGAAGAACTAAAAGTGTTGGATTCTCAGGCAACAAGAGTACAACCTGGACGTATAGCAAAAGATAAGACTAAAGATAGTCAAACTGATCTCAAAATAGATAAGAGTCATGCTATTACAACAGTGTTGTTTATACCATCTAGTCAAAAAGACTCTGTTATTTTATTAAATATTATAGAAACTAATAGAGATGTGCAGCTAAAAAAGATTCCATTAAATCAAGCATTGATAGGTGATAGGAAAATTATTCAACTGGATTTACATTTTAGAATAGATCAAAAACAATTTGAAGAATATTGTAATATAAAAATAATTGATCTTTATCCTTCTCTGAAATCATATAATGATGCTTATAATGAAGAATCTAAGGGAGATTTCACAAAAATTACTTACCCTGATAAGCTAAAAGAAAAGTTTGATGATGCTCTAAATTCTCAGTTACAGGCTGATATTTTACCAGATAAATATAATAATTTATTAAAGGAAATTGGGGAAGGGATTAATCCTATTAAATCATTAATTAGTAAAGAAGCACATTTTCAAGCAATATTACATGGAGCATTTAGTCATTATAGTGATGTAAAATTAGCAGAAGAAGAAAAAATCAGAGAGTTAGTACTAACAGAATTTCAAACAGGGGCCGGTGGTAGAATAGACATGTTAATTCAGGGTATTGGAGCTTCTATTCAAGGTACTAAAGAATATACGCCTGTAGGACTAGAATTAAAATATGATGACTCAATTAAACTAACTCAAACACAGGAAAATAATCTATTAAAAATAACAGATATAGCAGAAAAAATACAAAAAGAACAAGAATTTCTAAATGATAAAGGAAAAAAAGTAGTAAAAAACTTAGTTGACGAACAAGTCAACAGATACTCCCAAGGAGCAGCTTTAAAGGCGATAACAGATAGTGATAAAATAGTTATAATGGGAGCTGTGTTTAATGCTCAAGCTAGGAATGCTGATTCTTTGTTATTAACAAGTGATTCATTTACTTCTGCTATAGTAGTGCATAGTTCTACTACTGTTGTTGATCCTAATGTAGTAGCTGGGCTGTCAAAACTATGTTTAGGTGCTGGAAGAACAAAAAGGAGTATTAATGATTGTTTGTATTCATGGGATGATGTAGATAATTTTAATGTAAACAAAAAAGCACCAAGAGATTTAGATCAGATTATGATTGATAGTAAGAAATTTCTGGAGTATACCAAGAGTATTCAAGATAATAATAAAAATTCTCAACTATTAGAATTAGCTAAAGAAAGAATTGCAGCAGGTGATAACAATATTAATATTATTGGTGAGTACAAGTATTTATTGAATGATGTTATTCAAGATGGAGGATATAATAGTTATATTCAAAATAAGTGCATTAAAGATTTATCACATGATTTTTCAAAGAGTGATGCTCCAAAAATCAATCCTAAATTAAAGCAAGGGCTATTAAATGCTGCAGGTAAAATTCAATTAATAAGAGGAATACATAGTGTTATTACTACTTGTCAAGATGGAAGTGAAGGATATTGTGCATTAAGTGTAAGCGGGCTTGGTTATTCTTTTCTATCACAACCAATTGAGAATATAATAGTAAAGATTACGCCTAAAATTGTCAATACAGCTGCAAATACTGCTGGCAAGTTTGTACCACGTGTTTTAGGTTATAATACAAAGTTCGTTATCCAAATAGGAGGAATGAAATATGGTGCAAAAATAGCAAAAGGTACAGCAGGAGCATTAGCAGGAGTATTTGATATTATTGATATAGCAATATCATCCAATACTTTAGTACAATGTGCTAATAAAAAAGGCAGTAATGATCCGTGTAGTGATAAAGACATGAGAGATAACATAGCATCTATAACTTTTTCTAGTGTTTCTTTTGTTTCTGGTATTGGATTAACTGTTGCGGGTGCTGTAGGTACTGTACCGTTAGCTGCTGCTGGACCATTAGCTATAGGAGTTGGTTTTGGATTAATGGTAGGTTATGGCATATATAGTGGCGTTAGTAATATTATAGAATATGAAGAAAAGTATGATACTACACATTCGGAGAATTGGAGTATCTTTTGGCGTACTATATTATTGCAAGATATGGCACAAGATATAAAAAATTTGCAATTTAGAACAGAAGCAGTCAACAATATAGTTCAAAATGCTTGGAAAACTTTAGCAGCTAGTCCTAATGATGTGGTTGCTTATGCTATAGGATTAGGAAAGATAGAATATCAACCTAAAAACTGCAGGAATAAAATAACATGTTATCCATTTACAGACTTATGCGATACAACAGTTTCCTGTGATTATATACCTATTATTAGTGGTAGTTCTGCAACTATTCATATGCATGAGAAAAACGCTAATACAAAACATCTTTCGCGTGTCTTACCTCACTCTATACAGAATTCTACAATGATTTGTTTACCAGAAATTACTGATGCAGATTATGAGAAAGGTATTACAAAATCAGTTCCGACAGCTGTACATTATTGTGATAATGCGGTAGTTATGATTCATAATCAGAGGGAATCATCAAAAAATAATGATCAATGGATTATCTATGATCTAAGATATATAAATACAGGCACAATAATTGGAAGTAATAAATTACACAATGTTTTTTTGCTTTCTGAGGGGAATACAAAAATACTTGGCGGAAATGATACAACTAGCCAGTTTATTTTTACAAGTGATAAATTTTTAGGTTCGATTTCTTTGGGTAGCAATTCTACTAATATACTTAGCACAAAACAACTAATAAATGAGGTTATGGATTTTAAGATTACTAATAGTTACTTATCGAATACAGGATTCTCACAAGTAATATTAAATGGTCGTAGTTTTGCAGTACACTATTTTAGATATGATGATGCTAGACTTCACTATATTGGAAGAAAAAATAAAGTAGATAATATTGTTTGTGAACCATTTCATCTTACAAACATTCATTATTCAGGAGAATATCATATACCTGCTCCTCATATTTTTATAGATAGTGGTGGAGGTTATAGTCATGGCAAAGAAGATTTAATCACTGGTTGTAATAAAGTAAATATTTATCCATATACTAAGGTTGCAGGTTATTATAGTACTTATACCTTTTTTGTCAAGACTCAGGGATATGAAAACCAGGTTTCAAGTTCAACAATTAATGTACATGGAAACGGTACTATCATTTTTTCCAAAATTAGTTTGTTAAAAGATTGTGATCAAATAACTTATTCTCCAATAAATAATACCATATCCTTCAGGATACCGTTGAGTCAAAATGGTACATTCACTCTTGACGTTAAAAACTATCTTGATAGGAACAACAATACTAACTTTGTATTGATAGATAAGCATGGTAGTAATATTGTTCCTAAGCTAGATAGTAATTCTACTATTGTTAGTAAATTTGAACTGCATGCAGGACACTCTCTTGATAATTTAAGCATTGCTAAAGATTACTATAGAAACATTTCATATACAGAAAAAGATTATAAAATTTTCGGTGTTATTAGTAGTGCATTAGAAAATGATCATAAAGTATCCTATAAGATGGTTATTGGTTCTTCTGGAGTTGATGTTATTAATCTTGATAAACAAACTGTATTTGCTGAAGGTGGAGAAGGACAGGATGTGTATATAGCCAGTAATGCACCAGGTGAAACTGCAGTAAATATTGATAATAGATCAGAAGATAAAAAACTCGATATTTTAAGTGTACAATCTATTGATGATGTTTCATTAGAACAAAAAGATGATAATTTAAGTTTATTAATTGAGAAAAAAGTTAATCATACTACTACTGAAAGAGATAATATTATAATAGAGAATTACTTTTTAGGTAATGAGTATAAACATTTAATATTAGTGGATCAAAGTAAAAATTCTTTTATACCTTTTGATGAGGATGTTAGATTGGTACCTTTTTATCATGCTAGCAGTAATAGAAATGTATTTATACTGCCAGTCAGTATTAAGCAAGTTGTAGTGGATAGTAATTTAGAAAATATAGAATTCTGCAGAAATAATAATGATCTATTATTATTAGAAAAAGACATAGGTGAAAATCCTAATCCTTTGGTTGTAATACTTAAAGATTTTTATTCTGATACTCTTAAATGGCAAGATTTTAAACTATATTCATATAGCAATGGTAGTATAAATTATAAATATAGTACTAATTTATTACAAGAATACCCTAAAGCTTTAGATTATAAAAAATATAATTATGAAAAAATTGTAAAAGAATATGTTGTAGATTTTGGTAAATCCCTTGAAATTAATCATAATCAGAAATTAGTAAATAACACCTTAATTTCTATAGAATCAGATGCACAACGTATAGGGGTGATGTTATTAAAAAATGTGCTACCTGAACAAATTAAAGTTCATATTATAGATCAAGATTTAATATTTACTGATAAAAATTCTAATAATTTTATTAAAATAAAAAATTGGTGTATTAATGAAAATTATAGAATATCTACACTAGAATTTGATTTAGGTTTAGATCCAATAAAAATTCAAAGGTTAGATAAAAACAACTGTTCTACCTCGTATTTAGAGAATAACATTTCTAACGCTTCGCAATTATATAAATTAAATAAAGAACTAGAATCTGTGATAGATTATGATATAGAACATGTTTTAAGATGTGTAATGTCAATTAATAGCTTCGATATCACCGAAGCTTACGCGATCCTAGGCTTTACTTCAGTGCAAGATGAGATTAATTTTATTGAAGATTGTGATTTTAAAGAATTTACTAGATTAAAAAGTCATATTAATAATAGTTTATTGTCTAAATATCAAGATAAATTATTATATAACGTACAATTACAAAACTATTCTTTAGATAAGACAACACAATATAGTAATATAATAAATCAGCAACTTTTTCCTGATAACGTTGTTAATAGAATAATGAAAACAATCAATCATGTTCAGAATCCAGTCGAATATGTAAAAAATAGAGATGGTTATAACATTACGATTAATAAAGTTGAGGATAATACTATTATAGATTTACGTTCTTTATCAAAACAAATAAAAGAAAGTTTATATAAAGAATTACAATCTGAGATTGTGGAGTCTGGTAATGATATATTAATGAAATTATTCTATTATAAAGTATCTCCACTTACAAATGGAGAAATATATCTTTTTCCACCAGATAAAAACTATATAGCAACAATAAAATTAAAAGAAGCATTAAACCAAGATTGGTATAAGAGATTGGAAATATATTTAAATGATATAGCTATAAGGATCAGTTATAATAGCGAAGGACTATTTTTTGTTCAAGTGCCTTTGATTATGAATGCTAATAAGAATGTTATTATTATTACAGAAAAGGAGATAGAATGGAAAATGCAGTGGACCATGCTACAGACTGCTCAAAATAGCATTATAGATTATGTATCTAATTTTAGCACAGAAAACAGTGTAATATATGATCGTTATCGTCGTGAGATTGCTGAGGGAAACGAAACAGAAAATATCAGTGATCATGTAATAAGTAATGCCGCTAGTAGTATGTTATCACCAATAAATAATATGATTAATTGGCTAAAAAGTAAAAGCACTGGGATATTATTAAGCGTGCTAAATCCAATTAATAAAATAAACTGGTTTACTGCAAAAAATATTAAGACTGCATCTATAGATGCAGAACAGACAGCTGATAGTAGTACAAATAGTACCACTAAGAATTCAGCATCAATTAATGTAGTAGATTATTCACAATTTAATCTTAATGATAGTTTAACATTAGCTGATTTAATAATAAGAAAAATTACAAAAGTAAAACCTTATATTACAAAAGAAGAACCGCTTAATTTATTAGAAGTACAAGCTCATGTCCTTAATATTATAGCAGGATTTGAGGAAATATTAGAGGAATATGCCCAAGAAAAAGATATCTTAATGGCAGAATTAGAATTTGACCCTATAACTCTACAAACGCAATTAATCAGCGAAATAGTCAATGGTAATCATAGTAATATAGTGGAAATATTATCTAAATCTTTAGAAAAAACTCAGCTAGCTACTAAGGCTACTGAACTAAAAAACCACTTGCAAGATAAAATCACAGTAATGCTAAAAAAACAACAAGATATGTTGTTAGCAAATGAGCCATTAATTGACAATAGGCAAAATAATCAATTCAATAATCAATCAAAGATAGAAAACACAGATATAGTGTATAATATTGCCGAGATAGAAAATTATGCTAATGTAACTACTAACTGTCAGCCGGATGTTGGCTTGATTGGATAAGGGAAAAGCTTGGTAACTGATAGTCAAAAATTCAAGCAAAAATTGAAATCCTACTGTTACTTTTTAAGAGAAAGGATAAAGGGTTCATCAAGACCGGTGATGGCAGCAATTAAAGAAATATTACAATCCTCAGATAACATTTTTTTTGCTATTTCAACGGTTTTGCTATATTCTCCCTCAGCTTTTCCTTCAGTTTTTCCGATCTGGATTCCTTCTTCTTTAGCATGCTGCAGTTTATATTCTTCTACAGCCCTATTATCCCAGATACGCTTTAGCTCTTGTTCATAGCTTATTAACTCCTCTTCACTCCAATTAAATTGATCAAGTGCTTCATATGCTCTTCTTATAACTAGGTCTGTACCTATTATCTTTTGTAACTCTTCTTCTGTCGTCTCTTTTGCATGCTTGAAAAAATAACACCATTTCTCTGTTATATTATTTAGTTCTTCTACCTTATCTTTCTTAAATTTTGGTAATTCTATAAAGGTAAAAGAAAAATCCTTTAAATCATGCTCATAACTATTCTTATCTAATATTACATGACGTGATATATATTCTCTCTTCTGTGGAAATAATATGCATCCTGCTATTGCTATAAAGATGATTTCTTTGAGATTAGAATATTTCCCATCTTCTTCTCTCCCCCTATTAGTCTGTCGACAATATGCCTTTGCTGCATAATATTGGGCTCTTTTCTCAAAACCAATAGAAGGATCTACCTGCATTTCTATAATATACTGCACCCCGCTCTTATCTTTACATAAAACATCCACTATTGATTGTTTCTTAGATGCTATATCAGGATCTTGAATGGTATTTAAAAATTCTATCTCTGTTATTTGATTATTACCTTTAAACAATAACATATCATTTAAGAAATGTATTAAGATATCCTTATTTTTTTCAGAACCAAAAATCTTTTTAAACGCCACATCATTTTTTGGATCAAGAAATCTTGATAAAGCCATAAATTTTATACTCTCTTAACTTATCCTATGATACTATTTACTGTAACTACCCTATAATTATATAACAAAAATCTTTGATTAACAATAAGTTACTAACTATATTATTTTTATATGTAAAAGTATACTCCTTTTCAAAGAAGTTTTAAATAATGAGTATCCAAGGTGAAAAGAGGTTTCCACCTTGAATACAATTTTAATTTATCTATTATTAGAGGTGTATATTATCAACATTTTAATAGTTCTTGTGTAATAAGTTTATTTACAGAATTATCTGATAATCTTCACTGTTTTAATTATTTGCTAACATCCTGCTTGGTAAGATTTCATAATTGAAGATTACATTTAGGCAGTGTTTTTCTAATTGCCCCGCAATCTCAGGTATTTTTAAGTAAGCAGCTAATGCTAAAAATATTTGCAGAGTTTCAGATGTTGTTTGCCAGATCTTGTCAAGAGACTTCGCTCTAACCGTTTGTATATTATGTAATCTATCAAACAGCTTAATTAGTAATAAATCATCCTTCTTTTGTATATATAACATCTTAACCATTTCTACAGCACTAATCTTATGATCTTTTTTAATTCTAGTTAAATCTTCAACATAACTTGCTATCTTATCACTAAATGCTTCTGCTATCATTTCTTGAGTCAACTCTGTATCCTCAATCGCATCATGTAATATGGCAGTAACAATAAGATCAGTTTTAAATGAGTAATCAGAAATCATATATGCCACTTCTAAAGTATGAGTGTAAAATAATTCTCCAGTTTTGCGTTTTTGCCCACCATGATATTTTTTGGCATAGTAAATAGCCTTAGTAACTTGATTAAGATTTATCTTATTTGTTGCATATTTATTTAGTAGTAAAAGTTTTTTTAATAATCTTTTACTATAACAACAATTTAAAGACTCCTCATACTTACAATTAATTTGATTTTTAACCATATTTTGTCATGCTGTACTCATCTATTCAGTTTAGTTTAGTTAACTGAACTGTCAATAATATTTTTACTATAGTAGATTACTTTTATAGATATTGAAGTAAAGTCTTGTAAATTTTACTTTACAAGACTTTACTGTTTATTGATTGTTAATAAATAGATATAGGTAATTTTACTGGTATATTACATGTAACAGTTGTACTCTTACCTTCTTCGCTTTCGACGTTAATATCTCCACGCATTTCATGGATAAGTCTTTTAACAAAGGTAAGTCCTAATTTTAATCCTTTATACCCAGTTGCAGAATCAAATTCAATATTCTTACCTCTAATATATTGCTGTATTTCTTCAGACATGCCAATACCTGTATCATGGATGATAAGTTGTAGCACCATCTCCTTATTATCTTCTTCTATAGTAGTAGGAAATAGATTGATTGTCACAATAACTTTGCCTTCTTCAGTAAATTTAACTGCATTAGCTACTAATTATTCTAATATTGCCTTTATCCAGTAACTATCGCCAATAATAATCTTGGCTATATCGTACTGAAAATTACAAAAAAGATCTAAACCTTTATCCTTAGCTTCTGGTATAATTTTATTAACAGTATCATTTACTAATTGCTCTAGATCAAAAGCTTGTAGATCTATGGGAACTAATTTAGCATCTTTATGCAGCAAATTAACCAGATTATGAGCATAATCTAATAGTCCCTTAGCACAATCTATGACAATATTAGATAAGGAGTTCTTCTTGTTAGAATCTGTTTCTGCTCCATAAAGTGTCAGCAGCTGTAAGAGCATTTCATTACATGATATATCTAATTTATTACTAATATTTTTAATTAAATCTATCTTAAATATATTAGATTCTTTTAGTTCATGCTTTGCCTTTTGTAATTCTTGCTCTAATTCTTGATGCTTATCTGTAAAACTATATTCTGGGTCAGATGGCATTAATGTGACAGATATAGGAGATAATTGCAATATCCAAGCTTGCTGCACCATATTTTTAACTTTATTGTGATCTTGTTGTTGATTTGTGTTATTAATTATCATAGCATCTCCTTGCTGTTAAAGTTAAGAAAACAGCTCAGAGGTTAAAGTGTTAGAATGTTGAAGTCTTGAATTTAACCTCTGAACCAGAACTGCACCATGCAGCTCATGGTAAGGACAGATATCACCACAATTCTGCGAAGTACAGAGGATTTAAGAGCTTTTTTGACAGATTTTTATACAATTGGGCAAACAGCTGCATAAATGAGACAGACTTAAAATATAATATTTGTTAGCCCTATTCTTTATCAATTATACATAGATAAAAATAACACTAAGTGATGCTATAATAAATACTAAAATCCCTTTGAATATGCTGTTTTTCTCGCATTTAAGCCTATTTTCTGATATAATCTTTAGTAGAAAATAAAGATAAATAACAAATTATGTCAGTAAAGAACTTAGATAAACCGCAACCATTCTTACAATGGGTGGGTGGTAAAAGAAAAATTGCCGATCAATTAATTAAGTTTTTTCCATCAACACTGAATAACTACTATGAACCATTCCTTGGTGGTGGTGCTTTATTCTTTCAAGTTAGAGATAAATTTAAACATTGCTTCCTATCTGATATTAATCTAGAGCTAGTGACGTCCTATAATGCGGTTAAGAAGAATCCAGATAAGGTTAGTAAACTATTAGACTCCCATAAAGAAAAACACTCCAAAGAACATTATTATCAAGTTAGAAGTAATAATGACAGTAATGACCCAGCGAAGATTACTGCAAGATTTATCTATCTTAATAGATATTCATTTAAAGGTATTTACCGAATTAATATTGATGGCAAACCAGCTCAAACTTTCTCTGGTAGGAATTATAGTAAATCTGATCTTGCCTTTAGATTAAAACAGTGCAGTCAGCTTTTAGCTGGCACATCTATTTGTGCTATGGATTTTTCTTTCATTGAACCACAAAAAGGTGATTTTGTTTATTTTGATCCTCCTTATCATAAATCAGGTGAGAAATTTTATACCAGATTACCCTTTGATGAAAATGATCAAACGAGACTTAAAGATTTTGCTACAGAACTCAATGATAAAAATGTTAAAATAATGGTTTCTAATAGTAATACTCCCTTTATTAGAAACTTATACAAAAATTTTAATATTAGTATTATTAAGGTTAAATATTCCATGCCTGAACATAATAAAATATCTGATGAAGTAGTTATTACAAATTATCAATTACCACAATAATTTAGTTATATTCAAACTTGATTAATTCAAAGCAATAATCTTGAGTCTTAAAAGCTTCTTCTAGATCTTGCATATGACGATTTCTAACATAGTAATCATTAAAAGCCGTTGTTGATTTAAGGATTACCTTGTTGTTGACTATATCTTCCTCTACAACTACTAATTTAGTTAATACAGCAAAATCAATATATTTGTTATAACGTTCAATGAGGAATTTCCTTACTTTATACCATATTGAATCAGGATTTAATTGTTTGCTTAGCTGCAATAGATAATCTTGTTTTTCATCTTCAGTATTATTCTGCTTCGATTCAAGCTCAGAAAATTGTATGATTTTCAACTTCTCAATACTACTGCCATAGATCATTTGTACTTGCTGCAATATTTTATCTTGGCTATGTTCTGAAAGAAGCATATTTTTAAGCAATTTTATTTGATAGCTATTACCTACTACCCCAATAAATAAGCAGGAGCTTAGTAATTCATAAGCTGAATCAGGATTAAAACTACCAACAATTTTACGTTTTAGCTGAGCTTGCAAGCTAGTATCAAGGCTACTTTCTATCTTATCTAGGTATTGCTCTTTAGCGTTGTTTAAGTCGCTAGATTTAAACTGAAATGTAGCATTATTAGCTTTAGTAGTTTCACGTAACTCATGAGCTAAAGCTTTAGCCATATAGTTTAGTAACACTTTCTTATGGCCAAAATGGTGATTGGAATATTCTCCTGCAAGCTTTAAGAGTAATTTATTAATAAATTCCAGATTAAATTCACGATTTGATTTTACTCGCAGTAAATCAGCATCTTCTTGGCTTAAAGGGTAAAAATCTGCTAATTTCTTTCTTTTGAACCAGCCTTTATGATTAACGGCATTCATTGCTACATTATTGCTATTTGATACTGTAGAATTATGTTTTTTAGAAATTTTATCAATAACTGCTTGTAATGTAGTATTAATATGTGTAGCACCTGTTGTGATATTAGCACTAGAGAAATTAGTATTATCAGCTTGTTGTTGATCATTGGTTGAGCTTGTTGTTTTGAATTGTAAATTTGTTTCAAGTTGTTGTTCTTGTAACTGAGTTTGGTTATTATGATTAAATATATTTTTTTCATTTTGAAAAATTGTAGATTCGCTAGATCTAGATTTATTAGATATATTTTTATTATTATCTATATATAAGTAGTTGGCGAAATTTTTTTCAGGTTGAGCTGAAATTTCTTTCGGGTTGGAGCGAAAAATTTTTCGTGTAGTGCTGAAATTTTTTTCGTTTTCAGCTGAAGATTTATGATTATAAGGCTGGAAATCTTTTGCTAATTTTACACAAGGAGTATTACGACATTTGATACCATATTTAATTATTGTTGTGGTAGAAAGATTGATAAACCTAGCTTGTTCCAATTCGAGTAAACATTGTCTTACTCTTCGTTGACAAACACTCAAGTGTTGTTCAAAGAAATGATAAGTTTCCTGAAGTTCGTCAATACTGTTGTTATAGTAGATTTGCAAGCGGAAGACTATAAGAGATAGGAGTTGTCTTGAGGTTTTACTTAAAATTTTACCATTACGAGAGGAAAGAGTACTCCATTCAGGTGGAATAAAATTACCGACAAAATTGTAGAATATAACAGAGCTATTATCACTATTGTTAATATTTAACTTATTATTAGAGTTAGAGGTGGAAAAAGAGGAGAAGATATTATGCATAATATTTCTCCTGAATATCAGTTATAGAAGAGATTTGAAAGCAACTATAGTGCTTATAATGCAATCTCAAAGGAGAATATAAGGAGCATATAAATTTTTTGATAACAATACTAAACTGTGAAAAGCTAGGAGGTAAGGTGGTGGGCGATGGGGGATTTGAACCCCCGACCTTTACGATGTCAACCTAAAAGCCTCTTTTACCACACTTTTCTGCTTTTTTCTCATATACTAATTTGTAGCTCATAATCCTAGTATTTAATGGGTTTTCCTTAATTACCAAAATTATAGGCTTAACTGTAGTAGAGTTGCAATTATTTGTCAATATTAAAAAAATAGTACAAATCTAAAAATAACATGTGGATATGATGAGCATATAATTAGTTCAAACTAATGGCTAATTTTTATCTTATAATTATATTTAGACCTTTTGAATTTGATAAGAGATTATAACAACTATTGGTTATTTAATTGTATGTAGTTAGGATAAATCATCATTTTTTAAAGTATAATTCTATTTAACATAAGATTTGTTTTTCTGAGTAAAGCATACTACAGTTTAATTATATATGAATTAAGCTGTGGGAGGATTTATGTCAGTTAAATCACTATTGTTTACTAAAGAAGCATTACATGAAATTAAAGCTCCACAGGCAAAACGAGATGTATATAAAGATACCAAAGAAAAAGGATTATTGCTAATTGTATCATATGGTGGTAGTAAAATATTTTATTTGGGCACAGTACTTGATAAGAAATATCATAGAATTAAAATAGGTGTGTTCCCTGATCTATCAATTATTGATGCTAGAGCCAAAGCATCTGAATTAAAAGGTGAGATCGCCAAAGGATATAATCCTGTAGAAGAAAAAGCTAGATTATCAAAAGAACTGACCTTTAAGGAGCTTTATGATAAATACCTTAATGAATATAGTAAAATTAATAATAAAAGATGGAAAGATTATGCCGCTTCTGTAGATAGATATGCAAAACATTTATATCCTAGAAAAATATCTACTATTCTATTCAAAAAACAGATATTCAAGAATTATTTAATAATTTAACTAAAACCGGTAAATATGGAGCTATTAACCCACCAATTAAATACCTGACTTAAGAGGCATATTTAACATCATCGGCTTGGAACAATTTTTGTATATGTTTAGGATTGTTCTGTAAGCAACGTAAATAAGATTTAAGATTGTATTTTAACTCATCTTTTGTAAGAGGTATATGTTTTCTATTTACATTTCTTTTTAAGTCATTATTTAAGTATTCATCTGGATTATGTTGTGGAGTATAAGGAGGCAAAAAAAACAAAGAAATTTTATCTTTATGCTTATTTGTCCAGCTGTATACTTTTTTACTATGATGTACTTTTAAATTGTCTAATATTAAAAAGATCTTCCTTCTTGCAGATTTCACTAATCTTCTTAGAAATTCTATAAATATATCTGTTTTTAGTGTATCTTCATATAACATGAACCTTAGTTTACCATTGTTCGTAACAGTTGATATCATATTTATAGTAAATCGTTTTGATTTATGAATAACTACGGGTGTTTTGCCTTTTAAAGAATAGCTCTGTAACACCTGACATTCTGATTTTATACCCACTTCATCACACCAGTGTATTTCAGCTTGTTCCATTTGTGCTTGTTTTACTATTGCGGGATATTCTTCATCTAGCCATACTTGAACTTGTTTTGGCTGTTGCTCATAAGCTAATTTCTTTGGTTTTTGTGCAGTATATCCCCATCTTCTTAAATATTCTCCAATCGTACTTAATGGCAAAAAGAAACCACAGCATTTTTTAATCAGGGCATTAATAGCTTTTCTTGACCATAGTGCAGATTTGATATTGTGATCTTCTGGTCTAGAGTGATTTATATAATCTTGTATTTTTTTACCCAGCATTTCATTTATTATTCTTTTCTCTCCTGTCTTTCTTCCTCTAGACTTGCCAGTTATTGCATATTTATCACCTCTTCTTCTTTTGTTAACCCAGTTACTAATAGTCTGACGTGTTACTCCTATAAGATTTGATACATCTGATTGTTTTTCTCCTTTATCAATTGCTCTTAATGCAACTTTTCTTAAAGCTGCTTGTGCACTCGTTGATAATGTCCTAAAATCTTCTTTTTTTAGCATTATTTCATTCTAACATTATATTTTAGTATTTGCAACTATTATGTCAGGTATTTAATTGGTGGGTTAATATATAAGAGCAGGAGCTAAATTTGGTGATATTAAAATGGTTGATCTCATGCAGTATGACGGGCTAACCGATGTATTTTCAGGGGTATTTATGGGTATTACTGCTGAAAATATTTCAAAGCAGTTTAATATTACTAGAGAGCAGCAAGATGAATTTGCCCTAAGCTCACATCAAAAAGCTGCGAAAGCCCAAAAAGCCGGAATATTTAAAGATGAGATCTTACCTATTGAAGTGACGATTAAAAAAACTGCTAGCTTATTTGATCATGATGAGACAGTAAGACCTGATACCAGCCTTGAGATTTTAGGTAAATTACGCCCTGCTTTCGATAAAAACGGTACAGTTACTGCCGGTAATGCTTCCTCAATTAATGATGGTGCTGCATGTCTTATGGCAGTATCCGAAGAAGCATTAAAAAAGCATAATCTAACGCCGCTTGCTCGTATTGTCTCTTATGCTTCTGCCGGTGTTGATCCAAGTATTATGGGGACTGCTCCCGTTCCTGCCTCTCAAAAAGCTTTAAGCAAAGCCGGCTGGAGTGTTAATGATTTAGATCTTATCGAGGTTAATGAAGCTTTTGCCGCTCAAAGTATTTATGTTAATCGTGAAATGAAATGGGATATGAGCAAGGTTAATGTGAATGGCGGAGCAATAGCAATCGGTCATCCAATCGGTGCTAGTGGCGGTCGTGTTCTTATTACTTTAATACATGGATTAAGAAGAAATAAGGCTAAAAAGGGCTTAGTTACCTTATGTATCGGTGGCGGTATGGGTATGGCTATGTGCGTTGAAGCGTATACTCGATGAACTTGAAAAATTGGCGGCGTCGTCTTTGTAAGTCCTCCGGTGCTCACGTATTAAGTACACGCTCCGCTCCTCGGCTTATAGACTCCTTGTTCTTTTCCAAGTTGATCTTCGTATACTAAACTTATTTACTTGAAATATGGATATGAAAACTGATAAAAAGAAAACTAGTATCATAAATGTTGATAATGTGATTGATGAAATGCATAAAATTTTTATAAAAAATCAACCAAGTGAAAATAAAAAAATTTCTATGGTAGATGATTTTATAGCTGATAAACTTCAAGAATATTTCATAGAAGAAGCAAGAAGTAGAAAATAATATTTGATGCATCAGCATTTTAGATGTTCAGTATCGTCATTGCGAGCAGACATTGTTGCGTGGATCATTTTCCCCTGTCACCCCGTGGCTTGTCCACGTGGTCCAGCTAAAAAATACTAATAAAATTAGTATTTTTTATTATTTTCTGGATCTAGTTCCCAAGCCACGGGAGACGCTGTTGTGTGGATACCAAGTCGTCATTGCGAGCGGTCGTAGACCCGCGTGGCAATGACGGAAAAAATGATCTACGCAACAACGCCGCCACGGTATGACACCGAGGGCGTTTTCCGATCCACGAACAAACCTTGCAAACGGTTGGAGACTGCGTGACAATCTCATGAGTGTTGTACTGTTTTATGAGATTGCCTCCGCCCTCTGCTATGCATCTCCTCACAATGATGGGAAAACTAATCTACATAAGCAACACTCAACAGTAATTGACTATAAACTATCTTAATATATATCTGATATAATATCTCTACAACCTAATAATGCATCCTCGCAGTGTGTCATTATGTTTATGGACTCACGAAATATAGAAAAATCAGAAAATGCTTCCGGTTCGTAATTCTCCCAATAATTTTCCGCTGTTTCTACTTTATTACAAGCACGCTTTAGCTTCTGACCAAAATGCTCAAAAATATTTCCTAAATTTTTTGCCCAGTTCCACGCTATAAGATAGTTAGGATTAGAATCAGTAGAATCTTTAATAGAAGTTAGCTTAAAATGCTCTAATAAATTAGAAAAGTTATCGATGAATCTATGAGAAGTTAGTGATTTATCCGGTACATATTCAGGATCAAATTTATGAAATATTTTTAATATTTTTAAGCATACAGGTATTTCCTTAGCAAGCTCTACATAACGAGAAGCAGGATATTTTGTGCTATGAAAAGTAAAATTTTGACTATTACTCAGCTCGTGCGTATCCTTGACCAGATATGCATTAGTATCATCAATTAAACAAGAAAATATATAACTTACGGCAGCTAATTGCATGGTTGGTGACCAGTTTATAGGATTCCAAGAAGACCAGACACTAGAGGCTATATATTTAATGACTTCCCTATTATTATCCATTACATTTGCTCCTTTTAATAAATTAAAAGAAATATATTGAATGAATCTATGAAAAATACAAAAAGATTTATTGAGAATTATTAAGAGTTTAGTGATAAGCGTGTGAATTATACACAAATTTTAGAACTATAAATAGCAATATAAAAAAGTTGTTTACAACCTATCTTTTCATACTTAGGATATTTTCTATTTTAAGTATAAAATTTTGTCTATGTATAATCAATCGGACGAGCAAGTTAAAAATGTTCTAGATGTATGGAAAGTTATTGAAGTATTAACTCCCAATAAAAATGAAAATTTAAATAGATATTTTGAGATTATCAGAGAGCATACAGACCAAAAAGGTAGTTTTAGTTGCAAACTTGATAAAAAAGAGACTCTTTTTTTCTTAAAAGATGCACCATTTGAAAAGTTAGACAAAAATAAACTTGGGTTTGAACTTGAGAAATACGAGGTAGCTGTTCATTGGCATATTTATTTAGGATATCTAAAATGGTCGGAAGCAGAAATTGATATTTTAAAGAAAATTCAAAATATGAATAAGCTAGATCAAGAATTTTTAAATGATTACAATAATTTTAAGGGATATCAAGAGCAACCGACTATCACGCCTATTGCCGGCTTAACTATTGATGAAAACGGCAAATATGTTGAACGTTCGATGGTTATTTCCACTGCTGCTTATGCTCTCGGTAGAATCATGAAAGATGATTTTCAAGAAAAAGAGTTAAAAGATTTAGCAAATTTTATAGATAATAATAACAGTTTAATAGATCAAGTATTTTCTGAAAGTGAGAAAATATATTTTAAGGATAAAAAGCAAGATTCCTTAGTTAGAACTCTAGATTTAGAAATGATTAATTTGATGATTGACCTTTTAGTACAGAAGTTAGAAATTAATGAAAAATATTTATTTAATCGCTCTGAAATATGCATAAGAAGAGTTACCTCGCATAAAAAGAAAAAAGATAAACCGGTAGTTTATAATTTTACTCCTCCCTCATTGGAAATGTTTAATAGTTTTTTTCTAAAGCCGTTAGATTTTATCCGGACTAATAACACAAATATCAAACCAGAGTCAGCAGCGGCAAAATATCTTGGAAAGGAAGATAAGCCTACTTCTATAGATGTTTTGAAGCAGAAAGAAGCTTTGCAAAAGCTATTATCGCCTCTTAAGATGCAGCCGACACGTTGGTGTTCATCACCTAAAAACTCTCTTGCTGCTTTACAAGCTGCTGCAATCAATGAAGTATTGTCTCCTACTTCAGAAAAGCTTTTTGCCGTTAACGGTCCACCCGGGACAGGTAAAACTACCATACTTTTTGATATTATAGCAAATATCTATGTAGATCGTGCTTTAAATTTAATAAGTCTAAAAGATCCTAAAAGTGGATTTCAAAAAGGAAAAACTTCTCTTAGTACTCCGGAGTTTGATTATCATATTAGTTCTTTAATACCGGAGTTACAGAATTACGGTATGGTTGTAGCATCTTCAAATAATAATGCTGTTGAAAATATCTCTAATGAAATATCGCTATATAGTAAAATATATGAATTATATCATGAAGATTTAAGTTATTTTAAAAAACTTGTGTGCGGTGATGATAAAAAAAAAATTTGGGGCTTGTTTGCTACGCCTTTAGGTAATCTTAGAAATAAAAAAAGATTCGTAGAAAAGTTTTGGAAGTATAAGGATGAAGAAAACGGCAAAGATGAAGATTACACAATGCTGCAATATCTTAACTTGCTAAATAATAATGGCTGTAAGGATAAAGCACCTGCACATTTTAAACCCAAATATTGTAATTCTTCGGAAGAGCTAAATAAGGCATGGACTGAAGCTTGCACTTACTTTAAAAAACTACATGATGAAATTTACAAAATTTACAATAATATTTCATCAGCTATTGAGCTTAACAAGGAAAAGCACGATATATTAAAAAAACACAATATTGTTAACAAAAATAATATAAAAGAGTACGAAGACGAAAAAGCCTATTTAGAATCTATCTTAACTCATACAAGAAACGAGATAATGATAAATACGGCAAAAATTAATGATTATAATCTTGATTATTTCAAAGTTTTTTATAAATTATTCAAAACAGAGAAATACCTTGCTTATAGTAGTTTGTTGCATCAACAAGAAGAAAAAATAAATCACGAGAAAGCAATTATAACAAAAATTGATGATTTCAAAAGATTGATAATTATATGTGGAACTTTAGCAGTATCATATAATTTTTTAGAAGAAGAGGGTTTTGATATCAAAAATTTTGAAGAAGATTGGTTTTGGCAAAATTGGCAAGAAAATTTTAACGATTTAAATAAAATCACTCCTTATTTTAATCCCATGTTTGAAATATTAAGATCAAATTTATTTATTAGTGCCGTTAAATTACATGAGATATTTATTAATGCTAATGCTGATATTTTTTGGCATAGTCTAAAATATTTTTTTGATGTAGCTATACATTCTTCAGGTAAGCCTGAAATGAACAAGATTGCTTGGCAAAACTTTTTTATGGTTATTCCTGTTGTGTCTACAACTTTCCACTCGTTCGATAGAATGTTTGCTACTGCTGATCATAACGAAGTTCCGTGGCTATTTATTGACGAAGCAGGACAGATACCTCCGCAATATGCAGCTAGTGCTATTTATAAATCAAACAAAGTTATAGTGGTTGGTGATCCGCTACAAACAGAGCCTATTTCTATATTAAAACAAGATTTAATCAAAAAATTATGTGAAAATTTTAAAGTTTCATATTATGATTGGTCTCCGTCAGAAGTTTCGCTACAAAATTTAGCCGATCGAAATTCTTTATATCAAACCAAAATAGATGATACAACTGTTGGCTTTCCTTTATTAGTACATAGAAGATGTCAAAATCCGATGTTCAGCATATGTAATAAAATAGCTTACGGCAATAAGATGATTTTTGCAACTTCTAACTGTAAATCCGACATTAGAAATATTTTAGGTGTTTCAAAATGGATAGATGTAAAGGACAATAAAATCCAACGTTATAAATATGAATCAGAAGCCGAATTTCAAAAATTATTGCATATATTGATGCAGATTTTAGCAGAAAAAGACTGGACTAATTTACTGAAACAAATTTACATTATAACTATGTATAAGGATTACAGCGAATCTGTCCGTAGAAAATTGAGCGAAATATATGAGGATTCAAAATTTGAGAAAATAATTAAAGAATTTGGAAATAACAATATCGGCACGATACATGCTTTTCAGGGCAAAGAAAACGATACGGTAATTATGATGCTAGGAGGGAGCAAGGAGCATCATGACAAGCAAGCCGAATGTCTTAAACGTCGGTATTAGTAGGGCTAAAAATAATCTCTATGTTATCGGTAATGCGGAGCTTTGGCTGAAACATAAATATATGCAGGAAATATATAATATGCTTTCTTAGTTGTCACCCCGTAGCAGCATTGCCCACGTGGATTGAGAGTCGTCTGAGCTACGCGAATAAAATGAGCGTGGCAATCCAGAAAAATAATAAAAAATGCTATAAATTAGCATTTTTTATACTTCCTTGCTTCGTCAGTTACTTCGTAATTTCCTTAGCTCAGACGGAAAAACTGATCCGTGCAACAACGCCCCCAGTGGTTTGCTCCTAAAATACCTTGGACAATCAACTGGATGACAGCTTTAAAGCGAATGGCAATTTAATTCCGCTTCTTTCGTTCTTGTAAAATAATTGCATGTATTTGTTGAAGAGTATCGTTAAAATCATCGTTAGTAATTATATGATCATATTCGTTAGAATGTGATATTTCCGCTTGTGCTGAAGCTATGCGTAGTTGTATTGCTTCTTCATTATCAGCAGCTCTATTTCTTAAACGTTGCTCCAGTATTTCAAGGTTAGGAGGTAAAATAAATATAGAAACGGCATTAACTGCATTTTGCTTTATACTCCTTGCACCTTGCCAATCAATATCGAATAAAACATCTAGCCCTTGATTTAGCAAATTTTCGACATGTTTTTTAGGGGTACCATAATATAGATTATATATTTTAGCATGTTCAAGAAATTGATTTTGTTTAACTAATTCTTCAAATTCAGATTTAGTTTTAAAATAATAATTCACCCCGTCTTGCTCATTTGGTCGTGGTTTTCTAGTAGTTGCCGAAATTGATAAGCGTAGATTATTATCGATTTCTAATAATGCCTTTGCTAAGCTTGATTTACCTGCACCAGATGGGGAAGATAAAATTATGATCAACCCTTTATTTTTTGTCATATTTACTAACTATTCGTATTAGGTACAGTTCTCTTTATTACCTCATCAGTAGTACAACTAAAATATTTTGCTATTTTTAAAATTGTATCTATTTCAGGATTAAATTCACGATTTACTTCCGCTCTCATAATTCTGCTAATGGTAGTGTAAGGGACATCGGTAACCTCAGCGAGATATTTACGGTCTATTTTTTCTTGTTTTAACTTTTCTTCTAAAAATTCTTTTACTTTAGTAGCAAGTGCCATATTGTTATGCTCCAAATAGTTGGATTAAATATTTGTATCACGATGAAAAACACTTTTGGTGTCATCCCCGCGTAGTATTGTTGCGTGGATCGAAAAACGCCCTCGGTGTCATACCGTGGCTTGGGAACTAGAGCCAGTTAAAAATACTAATTTTATTAGTATTTTTAACTGGATCCCGTGAACAAATCACGGGATGACAGGGGGAGAATGATCCACACAACAATGCCGCCACGGGATGACATATGAGCCATTTACCAGCAGTTCTTTATAATTATAGGAAATTTATACGGACTGACAATAACTAAATCAAAGCGAATATTATAATTATTATATTTACTATTGCTGCTTAAGAACATTTCAGCTGCTCGCTTAATTCTTTTTTGCTGATTAAAAGATACAAATCTATCATCAATGTTAGAACTTCTTGCTTTTACTTCAATAAAAACAATTTCTTTATTACGCAATGCGATGATATCTATTTCACCGACATAATAACGTTTTCTATGATGAAGAATTTGATAAAATTTTATTTTATAGATTATTATACAGATATATTCGGCGATAATACCAAGATATTTTTTCTTAATATTATTTACAGTATGTAGACGAAGATCAACTTTAAAAAGAGCAAGGAGACTATAAGTCAAGGATCGCAGCGTATAATAATACGTGAGAACCGCAGATCTTATAAGGCGACGTAGCCAATTTTTCAAGTTCATCGAGTATACATTATTCTTTAGGCAATAATACTTGCACAAACTCAGTTTTAGATAGATCGGCAGCGATGTTAACTATAACATCATTTTCTGTAACTTTAGTGACATAACCAACTAAGATACCTGCTGGGTAAGTACTGCCATGACCAGAAGTTATTATCTCTTCATCTTTCTGCACTAAATGATTATTAGGTAAGTATAAAATTTTACTATTGTTATTATTACCTGCTAAAATGCCTTGTTCTCTCGAGGAACTTGTTTTAATGGGTATTCTAGAGTTAACATCACTAATTAGCATCACTTTAGCATAATTATTACTTACTTCTATTACTTTGCCGACTAATCCTTGTGAATTGGTCGTAACAATTTGATCAGGTTCAACTCCGTGTTTTCTACCAGCAGAAATTAATGCTGTTTTAGAAAAAGGACTAAAAGACACACTTAATAACTTAGCAGTAACATATTTAAATTCTTCTTCCTCGGTAACTGTTAAGAGATCTTTCAGAGCAATATTTTCAGCCCTTACTGATTCTACTTCGCTCTGAAGATGTTTGAGCCTTGCTACTTCAAGCTCAAGCTCTATATTTCGTTTTTCTAGATCTTGAAAATAAACGAATTTTTGTTTTATAGAATTTACACTTTCAAATATATTTTCATAAAATACTAATCCAGCTGATAATACGCTGCCTGTTATTTCAATAGATACATTGGATATTTTTTTAGGTGAAACAAGAAATAAATATAAAGATAATCCAAGAAAAAATATGACAAAAAAGCGTTTAAGAGTAACTATTATAGTTCTTACTAGCTCCAAGGAACTTGAAGAATTTTTTACTCTATTCGCAAGTATCGCCATCTTTAATCCTGTTTAAATAGTACATGTTTTAGCTTTGTAAAATCTTCAAGTGCTTTTCCTGTGCCGAGTGCTACACATGATAGTGCATCATCTGCAATTATCACAGGTAATTTTGTTGCCTCACTAAGAACAAAATCAAGATTTCGAAGTAATGAACCACCACCTGTTAGCACTATTCCTTTATCCACTATATCAGAAGATAATTCGGGAGGCGTCGCCTCTAATGCTACTTTTACCGCCTCAACAATTTGACTTACTGGTTCTATTAGACTATCAGCAATTTGCCTTTCATTCAATACCATTTCTTTTGGAATACCATAAATTAAATCACGACCTTTTATTTCCATAACCCTTGGTTCTGCATTTTGATCTACATAAGCAGTACCTATTTCTTGCTTTATCTTTTCGGCTGTAGCCTCACCAATTAGCAGGTTATAATGCCTTCTTATATATGAAATAATAGCCTCGTCCATCTTGTCGCCACCGACTCTTACGGACCTTGCATATACTATGCCACCTAGTGACAAAACTGCAACTTCTGTAGTACCACCGCCAATGTCAACAATCATTGAGCCAGTTGCTTCTGTTACAGGAAGCCCTGCACCAATTGCTGCCGCCATAGGCTCTTCAATTAAATATACGTCCTTACCACCCGCACTTTCTGCTGCTTCTTGAATAGCACGGCGTTCAACAGGGGTAGAGCCTGACGGTACACAAACAACAATCGTTGGACCAAAAAAAGAACGACGATTATGTACCATTTTAATAAAGTACTTAATCATTTCTTCTGCACCTTTAAAATCGGCAATCACGCCGTCTTTCAAAGGTCTTTTAGCTTCAATATCAGTTGGAGTACGACCAAGCATCATTTTTGCTTCATGACCAAAAGCATAAGGCACAAAAGAGCCATCTTTTTTTATTAATGCAACTACTGAAGGTTCACGAAGAACAATACCGCGTCCTTTTTGATATACGATAGTATTTGCCGTACCAAGATCAATAGCCATACCGGAAGAAAACCCTTCCAAAAATTTCATTATCATTTTTCTTTTTCTCTCTAAATTCTAAAAATTCTTCTATGCTAAATTAATTATAGACGAAGTTTTATTTGGAAAAGAGCAAGGCGTTTCATATTTTTTGACCGCAGCGTATACTTAATACGTGAGGATTAAAAAATATGAAACAACGCCGCCAATTTTTCAAATAAAACGAGTATAATTTAAATTTCTTTATAATGTAAAATAATAAAGTTACTAATAAAAAATATTAACATACTTGGTAACAAAATAGCAGCAATTAAAGATAGATTATTATAGGTCAGTACTTTAAGCAATATTTCTGATAATGAATATACTATAAAACCTGAAAATAATCCCAATATTAATATTTTTTCTTGCGAGTTATCACGTTGTTTTAGGCTAATAAAACAGCTTGCTAAAATTATAGTCGCTATCATCATTGCAGGTTTAAATAGTTGCTTATAATAATAAACTTGGTAATTAGTAATAGGTAGACCTGAATTTAATAATTCATCGATTAATTTAGGTAGATTCCAAATGGAAACCATTTCAGGATGAGTAAACTTATTGACCAAGCTGTTAACAGATAAATTAGTTGGTATAGTTAAGTTGTTATGTGCTTCGGTACTGTCTTTTGTAAAAACTTTGACCCTGTTTAAATGCAGTGATTTATTTTCAATGATGCCATATAATGCATCAATTCTTTTTAGAAAATTATTGTTATTATCAATAAATAAAACTGTAATATTGTTTAATTTTTTCTCAGAAATATTAATAAATTGCGTTTGAATTATTTGATTTTTCCCATTTAAAGCTTCAAAAAATAGTAAACCTGATTTAGATATTACTGCTTCATTATGTGTTTTTTTAGTAAGCTTTGCTTCTAGTAAATCATATTTTTGTAAGCCTAAAGCCCCGATAGGATTTAATATAGTCGTAAAAACTATACCTAAAATTAAAGTTACGATACACGGAATTATCAATACCTGCCAAATATGAATACCGCTAGATAATATAGCAGTTAACTCATTATTTTTTGTTAAGTTTCTAAGGAAAAAAAGCATAGAAGTAAAGCTGATTAAAGCAGAAACTTGATTCAAAAGATATGGAACTTTATATAATATAAATCGCCAAAAAAAATCAAAAGGCACATACATGTTTTTGAATTTTTGTAAGAGATCAAAGAGATTGGATATGATTAATAATCCAATTAAAATAGATAATATAATAAAAAAAC
The DNA here is from genome assembly GCF_964026465.1 of Rickettsia endosymbiont of Rhinocyllus conicus. NCBI lineage: Bacteria > Pseudomonadati > Pseudomonadota > Alphaproteobacteria > Rickettsiales > Rickettsiaceae > Rickettsia > Rickettsia endosymbiont of Rhinocyllus conicus. Next base: position 105,696 of record NZ_OZ032155.1, read on the forward strand.
ACTTGAAATATAATTTAGCAAGATACCAAGAAAGTGTTTTTAAATTAATCATTTAAATTCAATTTAATAATGATTTTTTATATAACTCGTCATTGCGAGCGAATGAAATGAGCGTGGCAATCCAGAAAATACTATAAGTTGGCATTTTTTATATTTCCTTGCTTCGTCAATTACTTCGTAATTTCCTTCAATGACAAGAAAATTGACATACTCAACAAAGCCGTTCTGCGATTAAGCCACTATGATGACACATATAAATTTGTGTGGTGGGGCTGGTAGGACTTGAACCTACGACCACACCGTTATGAGCGACGTGCTCTAACCAACTGAGCTACAGCCCCATGTTCATTTGAATTTTATATAATTATTATGGCTATAAGTCCAGCAAAATTTTTATATTTTTTTAATATATATTTTAAATTTAGCTATTTTTTGCTACGAGTAAACTAGCTTTCATTTATCTATAGATATATACTCGTTTTATTTGAAAAATTGGCTACGTCGTCCTATAAGTACTGTGGTGCTCACGTATTAAGTATACGCTCCGCTCCTCGTCTTATGGACTCCTTGCTCTTTTCCAAATAAAACTTCGTCTATCCAACTCTTCATTTATTAGTAGTATACTCAAATGATTTGGAAAATTGAAATATAAAATAAGAGGCGAACACGCAGAGCCTAACTTAATAGGTGAGCATGTGAGTTTCCAAAAGTTTTGCAGAGCTCCAATTCTTCAAAGCAGAAGAGTATACAAATAAAAAAGGTCGAGTAATAATTACTTGACCTTTCCTATAAATACTAAATCTAATGATTTAGAAGATTTTTAGTGATGTACAACTGTTACAGCTCTACGATTGTAAGCAAAAGCTTCTTCAGTGTTACCCATCATAGCAGGTCTATCTTTACCATAAGATATTGTGCTTACTCTATGATGCTCGATTCCTTTATGTTTTAGGAATTCCGCAGCTTTTTGTGCTCTTCTTTCACCTAAAGCTAAGTTATACTCTCTAGTACCTCTTTCATCACAATGTCCTTCGACAGTAGCTTTTACATGAGGATGTCTTGATAACCAGCAAGCTTGTCTTTGTAATTCTTCTTTAGCTTTTTCAGATAAAGCAGAACTATCGAAAGCAAACCATACAGCATTACCTGCTTGCTTTTCAAAATCTTTCATTATAGATGTTTCTTCTGATTGATTCATTCCACAACCATGTGACGCTCTTTTGGTTTTATTACACCCTGCAAGCACAAATAATGCAAGAAAAGCTAATGTTATTTTTGTTATTTTCATAATTAAACTCCTTGAGGTTATAATTTATTAAAATTTAAATTATTCAGTTAGATAACAAGTTTAAACTAACTAAAACTATGAGGTTAGTATATATGATTATTTTATGAGTTTAAAGGCTAAAATACTATAAAATACAAATAGTACTATATAAATGTGGTAAAAATATCATTGACCTTTCCCCAAAACTCCCTTTAAAGAAGTCATAATAGGTTTGAATTAGCAATATTTAAGGATGTTAAATTATAGTAGATAGACGAAGATCAACTTCAAAAGAGCTAGGAGTTCATAAGGCGAGGAACGGAGCGTATAGTTAATACGTGAGTATCACAGCTCTTATAGAATGACAACGCCAATTTTTGAAATTCATCGAGTATATCACCATCTTAGTAAAGCACTACCCCAAGTAAGACCGGCACCAATAGCTGAGAATAAAATAATATTACCTTTTTTAATTTTATTTGAAGCTTTGAGAGTACTTAAAGCAAGTGGAATAGAAGCAGCTGAACAATTAGCGTGTTTTTCTACAGTTTTTACTACTTTATGATCTTCGACATTTAATAGCTCGGCAAGCTTATTAATGATACGTACATTTGCTTGATGGGGGATAAAATAGTTAATATCGTTTACAGTGAAATTATTATTGCGTAATAATTCCTCTATAGATTGGTGCATTTTCTCTACTGCAAGACGGAATAGTTTCTGCCCCTGCATAATTATTTTACCGCTGCTGCCATTCATACTTACGCCGCCGTTGGTATATAGTATTTCGTAATCTGCACCGCTTGAGAAAATATTACTGTCTATTACACCGGAGTTATCATCGCTACGTTGTAGGATTACACTGCCTGCTCCATCGCCAAATAAAACACAAGTAGCTCTATCTTCCCAATCTAATAAAGATGTCATTTTTTCAGCACCTATCAGTAAAATAGTTTTATATTTACCGGAAGAAATAAGAGAGTTTGCTACTTGCACGCCATAAACAAAACCGGCACATACGGCTTGTAAATCAAATGATGGAACGTTAGTTAAACCAAGATAACCTTGTAGTTTAGTTGCAACTGATGGGAAGCTATTATCAGGAGTAGTAGTGCATGTAATAATTAAATCAATCTCATTTACTGAAATGCCAGCATCTGCTATAGCCTTTTCAGCGGCTTTTAAAGCAATATGAGAAGTATATTCAGTATCACCTGCTATATGACGTTGTGAGATACCGGTTCTTGTTCTAATCCATTCATCGTTAGTGTCAACAAATTTTGCAAGCTCATCATTGCTAACAATTTTTGACGGAAGATACCCGCCGCAGCCAATAATTTTACAGGTCATAAAAATTTAGATTTAAGCTACTTCTTCTTCAGCTTCGATTTTTTTCGTTACTACTTGACGATTATTATAAGTACCATCAACTAAAGAAACGTGATGCGGAAGTTTATATTCACCAGTTTGAGAGTCAACTATTACATTAACTTTACCAAGTGCTAAATGTGAACGTCTCATATTACGTCTTGATTTTGATGTTTTCTTCTTTGGAACTGCCATTATTTACCTCTTTTATTAAAAAGTATTTGTCAAATTAGTGAAGCAGTATATTATAATCTTATAATAAAATCTAGATAAAATTAAACTTATGAAATTTTTCTTAATATTCGTCTCCAGTATATTCGTCATTTTTTCCTTAAGCGGTTGCCAAACTATTGAAAATAGAGGGCAATCTATAGATGACTCAGCACTTACAAAATTAGAAGCAAAAAAACTAAGTAAAACAGAAGTGGTAGAGCTGATTGGCACTCCTACCATGATCCCAGAATATTCTCAAGATACATGGTATTATGTTGAGCGAGTGATGTCACAAAGAGCTTGGCTTAATCCTAAAATCGTAAAACAGAGAATAGTAAAAATTACCTTTGATAGCCATAATTTAATGCAAGAGGTTGTTGTAATTGATGATTCACATAGACATGATATAGAAACGATCAGTGAATATACGAAAACATACGGCACTGAACTTAATGGCTTACAAAAATTCGTTAAAAACCTAGGTAGATTTAATAAAACTACTGGCGGAAATAAGAATAAAAATAAAAGCAAGAAAAAGAAATAAGTTGTTGTACTGTTATCCTGCGTAAGGCTTGCCTTGCGTGGATACCAAGTCGTCATGAGCTGGCATTGTTGCGTAGATCAGTTTTCCAGTTATCATCCCGTGATTTATTCACGTGATCCAGCTTTTAATAATAAAATTATTAGTATTAAAAGTTATTTTTACTTACTACCGTGGTCAAGTAACTAGATGACACTGAGGACGTTTTTCGATCTACGCAACAATGCCGTAGGCTTTGCCCGAGTGGATACCAAATCGTCATTGCGAGGAAATTATGAAGTAATTGTACGTACGCAATCCAGCTAAAAAATGCTAACTTATAGCATTTTTTATTATTATTTCTGGATTGCCTCGCTCATTTCATTCGCTCGCAATGACGGGAAACTAATCCACGCTAGGCAAGCGGGAATAAGATATGAAACGCACTACAAGCTATCGCTGTCATGTATTTTCAGAAACTTCACCGGAAATTATAACATTATTTTGCTCTGTAATAATATCTGTTTGTTTAATAATGCTTACTAGTGTATTGAGATTACCGATAATTTTAGAATCTGAGCTAGTGACATCTAGCATTATATTGCTAATAAATTTTTTGATTAAATTATCTCTATCCACTATTAGATCATGGCTATGTTTTTCTTCTACAACTTCCTTGTTAATTTTTACAAATCCAAATAAAAATACTTTTACTCTAAGATAATTAACATTTTCATAAGCCTTATTGAAACATTCTATGGCTTTAAGATTATTTTCTTTTATTTGTTCATTTAATCTAATTAAGGAACATCCTTTGTAGAAATAACAGGCAGCAATAATATCGGGGTTAGAATTTTTACTATTTTGCTCTAAAGCTTGATCAAAAAAATCTACAGCCTTTTCATTTTTTCCTGCAAAATATGCAGCTAGCCCTTTGCAATAATCAGATTCTTGATTTTTATTTAGTTTGCTTAAAGCTGCTGCTTTAGCTAAATAACTCTCTTCGAAGCTAATATTAATAAACCGCTCACCATTTTTTTCATACTTATTTTTATAATTAATGAATTTATCTAAAGCGTTTATTTCTTCTTCATATTTTTGGAGAGTATTAAAAAGATGGGCTTTCTTATAATAAGCATAAATACAATGTTCATCTTGTGAATGATGAGGATTAAGCGTTAAAAGCTTATCATAAATCATAATAGCTTCTTCAGCCTTTCCTAACTTTCCCAAACAAGCTGCTTTACCAAAATAAGCGGAATACATATATTTATTGTAAATAGTAGCCTCACCATAATTGATTGCAGCTTCATCAAATTGTTTTAATTTTTCTAATAAATACGCTTTATACAGATAGGCTTTAGCAAGTCCATCATTATAATTATTAATTTCTTCTTCATAATAGATATTTTTAGTATCTATATAAAAATTACTTGCCATATTTATAGCTTTGTTAAAAAATGCTAGTGCTTTTTCAGATTGTTCATTTTCAAAAATAAGCCCTAATCCTAGGTAAGGAATAGGATAATAATTATCTATAAAAAATTTATTGTCCCAAATTTGGGAGAAAAACCCCGCACTTGCAGTGCGTCGTTTTAACATATAGAATGTAGAGATGCAGTATTACAAGAAGATAAGCCACACAGTTTACGATTGCACTTATCATATAGTATGGGTGACTAAATATCGATATAATATATTGGTTGGTGATATTGGTAGGAGAGTCAAGGACCTAACCCAAGAGATATGTAAGGATAATGGAGTAGAGATATTAAGAGGGAAGATAGCTTCAAATCACGTACATATCTATGTATCTGTGCCACCTTATCAAAGTATTAGTAAGGTGGTACAGTATCTAAAAGGAAAGAGTTCAAGGAAGATTCAGCAGGAATTTCCAGAATTACGGAAACAGTATTGGGGTAAACACTTATGGGCTGTTGGATATTTTGTCAGAACCACAGGCAATGTGACTGACCAAATGATCAAGGATTATATTGATAAACATGAATCGAGAGATGATAAGTTTGGAAACTTTCAAGTTGAAAACTAGCTATAGCTAAGGCATTGATGCCATAATCTTAAGCCCTGCATTTGCAATGCAGGGTGGTTAACTATCTTTTGCCGTATTCTATAGCTAATTTATAAGCAGCCATTGCTTCTTGAATATTACCTTGGTTAAGTAATTTATTTCCTATAGTGCCGTAGTTAAAGATTATTTCTTCAGTGGAATTAAATATTTGAAATGGAATATGTTTGTTTATTTCATCTGAAAGTCTATTTCTTTCTTCTAATGTTTTAGGTAACTCTTGTGCCAGTATTTCTTCATCTGATTCGTTGAAACATGATATTGGATCTCTCATGATTCTTTTTAATTTGCGGATATGTTCTTCAGTTAATTTTCGTTTCATAGTTTAATAATATTTTTCATTGATATATTTATACCTTTGATACTGCAAAATTTATTAAATCAATTTGGGATTCGTGTTTGCTCACGTATTTTTATACGCCTAGCTTAACTCACCACTCACTTGATTTCTAACCTTTGAAGTATCTACGGTATGCATTAAAAATTATTAAAATTTTTAACCGCTCGAATCATATAAAAAAATTAAATAAAATAATTCTTGAATTGATAGTTTTATTAAGTGGAATTGATGTGTGAGATTCTATAATTGAATAGAATTTGAAAAATTGGCACAAAGTTAGATAAGGATATGCCAACTCTTCATTTATTAGCAGCATAAACCACTAGTAAATGAAGAGAATTGTTAGATAATAATGAAAATAAAGCAATTAATTAGAAACTTTTACTACATTTAATTTATTATATAGTTTGTAAATAGACTGTTCAGCATCGTTAATTTTTCTATTAACTACTTTCAATAATTTTTTTGAAGGCTCTTCAGTTATTTGTGCAGCAGAGCTTATTTGTTCTGCTAAATTTTTAAGAGATTCTTGTATTTCTATAAAGGATCTTCTAAATTGCTCTTTAATCGTAGTAGATGATTCTTCAAGCTCTTTTATTTTTAAACATAAATTTTCTAAAAGCTGCTCTACCTTAGCTTGCATTAAGTTTAATTTTTGCTTCTCTTTTTCACTAAGATAACTTAATGTTTCTTGCATTTTTGCTTGAATTCTTACCTTTGTAATACGATCAAGTTCTGAAGCAAGCCCAACCTTACTCATCAAGAATATTATCCATTTGTGGACATCAAAATGATACCATTTTGCACCATTACGATAGTCTGAAGGGAAAGCATGGTGATAATTATGCCAATTTTCTCCAAGTAAAAATAAAGCCATCCACCAAATATCTCCAGCAGTTCCTTTGTAATATTTTTTACTACCGACAAAGTGACATAAAGAATTTACACAAAAAGTTGCTTGTTGTTGCAAGAATCTACCAAGCCCCATGAATAAAAATCCCATATATGCCGAATGTAGAGTACCGCCAACTAGATAGCCTATAATTAATGGTACAGCTACATTCATAAAGACTGCTATCTGCCAATAATATCTTAGCTGCCACTTTAATAAACTGTTTTTACCAAGCTTAACCCAAGTAATACGATCGATAGATTTATAGCTGCCTTGCCCAACTAACATCCAGCCTATATGAGACCAAATAAAACCTAAAACCCTATTTTCAAATTTTAAAGGACTATGCGGATCTTGATCTGTATCTGTTTTAGCATGGTGCTTATAGTGGTTTGAAGCCCAAGATAAAGCAGGTCCTTGCAAAGTTCCAGCAGATAGTACAACTAAAACAAACTCAGCATATTTATTTATCTTATAAGAATGATGAGACCATAATCTATGCAATCCAATTCCAACCGTAATATTATTAACATAATAACTGCTAATCAGAAAAATAATTTCAGTCCAACCTATTCCATAATTGGATACATATTTAACTAAAAGCGATATTAGGATAAGAGGATAAATTATTAGTGCAAAAAATGCAGGCTTATTTATTTTACTTAGCATAAAGTTTAACCGATTTTTAATTGTAACAATGAACCTAACTAGCATCGATAAGAAATATTAACACAATTAATATATAAATACAAAGAAATTTTTAATTGTTATCATTAAGTATCTGATTCTACTATATCTTTATTAAGAGAATAACCAATAAAACGGACTGTTTTAATAATTGGACTATCTTTTCCTAAAGCATCTCTAATTCTATTTATATGCACATCAATCAGACGCTGGTTAAAACTTTCGTCATCTTCCCATAAATATCGCATTATTTCTCGGCGTGAATATACACTATCGGGCGATTGAAGAAAAAGTCGCAGAATTTTAAATTCTGTGGGACCTAAACGAATAGTTTCCTTGCCCTTATAAACCCTTTCAGCATTTAAATCAATGCTTATATTTTTAAATTTGATAATATTATCCTGTAAAATTGTTTTAGAGCGTCTCAACAAGTTTTTCAGAAAATGGATGATCTGATCAGATAAGAAAGGTTTATAGAAAAATGATATCAAATCATCGATCTCCATTAAATTTAACTGTTTAGTTGAGGACAGAAAAATTATCGGGGTATTAGAAAGCTTATCAATTTTCCTAATACTTAGATACAGTAACCATAGGATTTTCCTGTAGTTCTGCATTAGTAACTATGATAGCAAGGGGTTCATGGAAGAAATAATTTAATATTTTTTCTATGTTTATAATCCTTGTTATGTTAAAGCCTGCTCTTTCTATATCGTTACATAAAGAAATATTAATGCTTTTTTTATTTTCTTCTTCTATGATTAGAAGTTGTGGTAAGAGTTTGTCTAACACTAAATTAACCTCTGTTAATATTTAGTAAATAATTGAAAATTTTTGTTAATAATCTTCAGATTTACTAGGGATTATAGCAAACTTTTTTTAAAAATAAACAAAGAAATAATAATTTTTTAAAAATAATACTTGAATTTAATAGTTTCAGTTGCTATAAATAGCTTTATTTTAAAGTTTTTGTTGGGATTCTTATAATTATGAGTTTTTACGAGTCAGTTTTTATTGTGCGTCAAGACGTATCATTAAATGATATAGATAAAATTGTTGATGATTTTAGTAAAATCATTAAAGATAATAACGGTGCTATTGTAAAAAAAGAATACTGGGGATTAAGAGCTTTAGCTTATAAAATCGGTAATCACAAAAAAGGACATTATTACCTTTTAGGTCTTGATACTACTCCAGCTGTAAAGCAAGAGCTAGAAAGAAAAATGAAACTTAATGAAAATATCATAAGATTTCTTACACAGAAAGTAGATTCAATTAGTAATGAGCCTTCACCGATATTAAAAAATCAAAGTACAGAAAATACTCCAATAATTGATGTAACGGCTAATTAAAATAATCAAATCTAAATTTGCAGGAATTAAGGTAAAGAATGTCGAAAAATAATACTAGTGAAACAACAACCCGAAAACCAATGGAAAGAGCTTCTAAAAAAGTGTTCTTTAGAAGACGTAAAGGTTGCCCTCTTTCCGTGCCTAATGCACCGGTTATTGATTATAAAAATCCAGAGCTTTTAATAAAATTTGTTTCCGAAGGTGGTAGAATGCTACCAAGTAGAATCACAAATGTTTGTGCAAAAAAACAAAGAAAGCTAAATAATGCTATTAAAATTGCAAGAATTTTAGCATTGTTACCTTTTGTATTTCAAGCTAAGTAAAGGACGTATAATACCATGGAAGTTATTTTAATTAAACCGGTAAGAAAATTAGGTAAGATAGGGGAAATACATAAAGTAGCCGACGGATTTGGTCGTAATTATCTTTTACCACAAAAATTAGCTATTAGAGCTACTGAGCTTAATAAAGAGTTAATTGTTAAGCAGAAGCATGAATTAGAAGAAAAAGATAAACAAGTAAAAGAAGAAATAACAAAAATTAATGATCTTATTAAAGATCAAAAATTAATTTTTGTTCGTCAGACCTCAGATGATGGTAAATTATTTGGTTCAGTAAATAATAAGGAAATAGCCGAAAAATTATCTCAAACTGTATCTTACCCTATTTCTCATTTAAATATAATTCTTGATACTCAAATCAAATCTACAGGGATTTACAAGGTTGAAGTAAGATTGCATGCTGAGCTTAGTACAGATGTTACAGTGATTGTTGCAAGATCAGAATCAGAAGTACAAGACTATTTACGTGAACAAAAAACTGAAGAATCTACAACAGAGCCTTTAGCTGAGTCAGCATAAGACTAGCTTTATCATTCTACAATTTGATTTGTCTTTATTCAAATGCTTTATTGTCCCAAATTTGGGAGAAAAACCCCGCACTTGCAGTGCGTCGTTTTAACATATAGAATGTAGAGATGCAGTATTACAAGAAGATAAGCCACACAGTTTACGATTGCACTTATCATATAGTATGGGTGACTAAATATCGATATAATATATTGGTTGGTGATATTGGTAGGAGAGTCAAGGACCTAACCCAAGAGATATGTAAGGATAATGGAGTAGAGATATTAAGAGGGAAGATAGCTTCAAATCACGTACATATCTATGTATCTGTGCCACCTTATCAAAGTATTAGTAAGGTGGTACAGTATCTAAAAGGAAAGAGTTCAAGGAAGATTCAGCAGGAATTTCCAGAATTACGGAAACAGTATTGGGGTAAACACTTATGGGCTGTTGGATATTTTGTCAGAACCACAGGCAATGTGACTGACCAAATGATCAAGGATTATATTGATAAACATGAATCGAGAGATGATAAGTTTGGAAACTTTCAAGTTGAAAACTAGCTATAGCTAAGGCATTGATGCCATAATCTTAAGCCCTGCATTTGCAATGCAGGGTGGTTAACTTATCCCGCAACTTAATTACGGGATAGATAAGATAATAATCACCAAACATCTATCTTAGTTAATGCATAATTAGTACTTATTATATGCAAAGAAGTAAGTATTGCTTGTGTGGACTAGTTTCCTATATTACCTTATAACGGCATTGCCTACATCGAAAAACGTGATCGGTGTCATCTAGTTGCTTGTCTTATAGTACCGGACAGTTATTATTCTATGTCATTCCCGCGTAGGCGCAGTAGTGTCCGGAGAAAATTGGAGTATTATTAAAACCGTCATTGCGAGCGGTCGTAGACCGCGTGGCAATTACTTCGTAACGCCAGTTTAGGATAAGAGTGTAAGGAATAAAGATAATAAAGCAGGGTATTTACAAGAGAGGAGTGTTGAGTTACATAGATTTTGAATCAAAAAAATATGCACTCAACAATGAAAAGATGTATCATAACTCTATTTTGTATAATAGATAATTATTGTAAAGTTTACGAAGAATGGGAAGAAAGCAAATTAATACCCAGCGTTAGGAAGCGTAGGAGATCAGGGAGTTTAAGGCTTTCAGAACTATATAACTATAGTATTATATTTTTATATATCTCCATGCAAAGATTTTAAGAATTATTATTTATATCATCTATCATGTAAATATAGAGGATATTTTAGTCTTCCTAGTTACAGTCGGATAATCCAGTTGTGGCCAAGATTAGTATTACCTTTAACTATAATGTTACAATTATTTACAGGAGATGAGACTGGTATATATTTTGTTGATTCAACCAAATTATCGATATGTCATGCAAAACGTACAAATAATAATAAAGTGTTTAGTGGCATTGCTAAAATAGGTATGAGTAGTTACGGATGGTTTATGGGATTTAAATTACATATTGTAATTAATAATAAAGGTCAGATTATGGCAATTAAAATAACAAAGGGTAATGCTAGTGATTTATCTGCTGTAGACTCAATTACCAAAGGATTATGGGGTAAATTATTTGGAGACAAGGCTTATATTTCTAAGGAAATGTCCGCTAAATTATTTAGTCGTGGGCTACGGTTATTTACTGGGATTCGCAAGGATATGAAAAATCATTTATTAGATATAGAAGATAAAATACTCTTAAAAAGCAGATCAATAATTGAATCAGTATTTAATGTACTAAAAAACAGCATGAACCTTGAACATTCAAGACATCGCTCCCCTATTAATTTCTTAGTTCATATACTTTCTTGCGTAAATGCTTTTAATTTCAATAAATCTAAAAAATTTCTAACACTACTTGCTTATCCTCAGACCTCCTTATCCTAAACTGGCGTTCGTAATTTCCTCGCAATGACGACTCTCGATCCACGCAATAATGCTTTCCCGCAGAAGCGGGAATCCAGAAAAGTAAACATAAAAGCAGCAAGTTTTTAAAATTAAAAGCTCGATTCATCTCGCTTTACGCTGGATTCCCGCCGTTGCTAAAAACGACATAGAATAATAACTGTCCGGTACTATTCATCACCACAGGCAAATCTTGAAGTATCAAGGATATACAAATTATCTTTATTCATATGCGTTTGCAATAGGTCTATTTTCATAAATTCTTTTTGTCTGCAATACTATTTCTCCGATTTTTTTCTGCAAAATCTCTATAGGAGGTAATTCTGTCCAATATTGTGCAACGTGAATGCCGCTTGCCGACATTTCTAACAATTCTACTTGGGCGTCAGATTTTTCAGAACATAATATAATACCTATCGGAGGTTTTTCATTTTCAAAACATTCGTTCTTTTTTAGCCAATTTAAATATAGCTCCATTTGACCTTTATACTCTGCCTTAAATTTTCCTGTTTTTAATTCAATTGCTACTAATCTTTCTAACTTTCTATTGAAAAATAATAAATCTAAATAGAAATGTTCATTGTCTATAGTCATACGTTTTTGTCTTGCTACAAATGAAAAGCCGGTACCTAGTTCTAAAATAAATTGTTCAATACGCTGTAATATCGCATTTTCCAAATCATTTTCATAATGTTCATCTGGAAGTTCTAAAAAATCAAGTATGTAAGGGTCTTTAAGAATTAAATCAGGCTCTAACCTAGAATCTGTTTTAAATAATGATATTACTTGCTCTTCAGATCTATTAGATAACTTCGTTCTTTCATATAACATTTTATCAATATTACTACGTAACTGTCTAACGCTCCAATTTTCTTGTATAGACATATAGGCATAAAAATCTTTCTGATTCTGTTCTTTTAGAGGTAATAACTCTATTATTATGACTCCAACTTAATTGGTGCGACAGTGTCGCACTAATTTGTTGCTCTTTAAAAGATTGATAAAATTGATTCATGCGAATTAGAGCTGTACGAGAAAAGCCTTGCCCATATAATGAAGAAAGACCTTTAGCTAAAGTCTTAATAACCTCCTGTCCGTATTCCGCTCTTGTACTTTTAAGGATCTCTATGCCAGTATACCGCAGATATTTTAAGATTTGGAAGTCAAATAAGCGGTGAGCCTGCGGAGCGTACAAATAGTACGTGAGCAAAGGCGAATCCTGAAATTTGGCTTACCAAATATTGGAATATCAAAGGTATATAACATTGTCATTTCAGCGTTAGCTTTAATGGCAACTCTCACTTTAGCATTATTAATAAGAACGCTAATATCATTTATTAGTTCATTAGTATTTGTTGTTATTTCACTCATGGATTTTTCTATATATTATGTTTTGCTACTTTTAGTGTATTTTTATAAAATTTTCAATACTAAAAGTTTTATTTTAACTTTAAAAAATAAAATTTGATTTTTTAGAATTAAGCCTATATTTTAATTTAATTAAGAATTAGTTAAGTATGGAAGCTTATGTCAAATATAGATAAAGAAAAAGCTGTTGCTGCAGCTCTCGCACAGATTGAAAAAAGCTATGGTAAAGGCTCGGTTATGAAACTTGGTCAGCGTCCTAATGTTGATATAGAAGCTGTATCAACCGGTTCGCTTGGACTTGATATAGCTCTTGGAATTGGCGGAGTTCCTAAAGGTAGAATAATAGAAATATTCGGTCCTGAAAGCTCGGGTAAAACTACTCTCACATTACATTTAATTGCCGAAGCCCAGAAGAAAGGCGGGACATGTGCATTTATTGATGCTGAGCATGCTTTAGATCCAGCTTATGCTAAAAAGCTTGGAGTCAATATTGACGAGCTTATCATATCTCAGCCTGATACAGGAGAGCAAGCTTTGGAAATTGCTGATACTTTAATTCGCTCCGGCGGTATTGACATGATAATCATAGATAGTGTTGCCGCTCTAGTACCGAAATCAGAAATTGAAGGCGAGATGGGCGATGCACAAATGGCTTCTCAAGCAAGATTAATGAGTCAGGCTTTGCGTAAACTTACTGCCTCAATTAATCGTACTAACTGTATTACTGTTTTCATCAACCAAATTAGAATGAAAATAGGTGTAATGTTTGGTAGTCCTGAAACTACAACCGGCGGTAATGCTTTAAAATTCTATGCTTCAGTTAGAATAGATATCAGAAGAATAGGTTCTATTAAGGATAAAGAAGAAGTAATAGGCAGCCAAACCAAAGTAAAAGTAGTAAAAAACAAAGTATCACCTCCATTTAAAACAGCAGATTTTGATATAATGTATGGCTCAGGTATCTCAAAAGAAGGTGAAATAATCGACCTTGGAGTAAAGCTTGACATAATAGAAAAATCCGGCTCTTGGTTTTCTTATAATAGCGTACGTATCGGTCAAGGACGTGAAAATGTTAAACAATATTTGAAAGATAATCCACAAATCTCTAATGAAATTGAGAAGCTTGTACGAGAAAAATCATCTAAAGTCAATAATATAAATTTTGAACAAGAGGAGGAAGTAAATGATTGATTTAAGCGGTCAAACAGCATTAATTACCGGAGCTTCAGGAGGTATAGGAGGTGCTATTGCAAGGCAGCTTCATAAGCTTGGAAGTCATGTAATTATAAGCGGGAGTAATGAGGAAAAATTAAAAGCTCTTGGCGATGATTTAAAAGATAATTACACTATTAAAGTTTGTAATCTTACAAATACTGAAGAATGCGGCAATTTAGTAGCTCAAATAGAAAAATTAGATATTTTAGTCTGTAATGCCGGTATTACCAAAGATACGCTAGCAATCAGAATGAAAAATGAAGATTTTGACCAAGTTATTGATATTAATTTAAAAGCAAATTTCATCTTAAATCGTGAAGCAATAAAAAAGATGATGACTAATAGATACGGACGCATCATTAACATAGCCTCAATAGTAGGAGTTTCAGGTAACCCTGGGCAAGCTAATTATTGTGCTTCTAAAGCAGGTTTAATCGGTATGACAAAATCACTTGCTTATGAAGTTGCAACCAGAGGAATTACAGTTAATGCAGTAGCTCCAGGTTTTATTAAATCTGATATGACTGATAAGTTAAATGATGAACAAAAAGAAGCTATAACACGAAAAATCCCGAAAGGAACATATGGTATGCCTGAAGATATAGCAAATGCAGTTGCATTCTTAGCAAGCAATCAATCATCATATATTACTGGTCAAACCCTACATGTAAATGGTGGAATGTTAATGGTATAAAATTTTATGCTGGCATAAAACAATTTTTTGTGCTAGAAGTTCTTTTAAAGCTAAAATAGCTATGAATAATAAGTATTCATAGCTATTTTAAAATATTAAACTTATGTTTATAAATATACAAACTAATAAAAATGATTTATGGAGTTCAAAATTATGAGTAAAGTGGATAATATCGAGCAGAAAGTTATCAAAATTATTGCTGATAATCAAGGAAAAAAAATTGAAGAAATCAGCGTGGACTCGCGATTTGCAGAAGATTTAGGAGTAGATAGCCTATCTACAGTAGAAATAATGATGGAAATAGAGAAAGAATTTGGTGTTGATGTTCCTGATGAAGAAGCAACTAAGATAAAAAAAGTAGCAGATGTTGTTAACTATATAAAAGAACATAAATCTTAATCTGTGTCAAATTAAGACCTAATAAAAAATAATTAAGGATGTTAAATCAAACCATGAATAAAAGAGTAGTTATTACTGGTCTTGGACTGATTACCCCAGTTGGGCTTAACGTTAAGTCATCTTGGGATAATATAGTCCAAGGAGTAAGCGGTATAAAAACTATTACAGCATTTGACACTTCCAAACTTGCATGCAAAATTGCAGGGCTATTAAACCATTCTGAAGAGAATGGCTTCAAACTTGAAAATTTTACAAAAGCTGAAGATGTAAATAGATTGAGTAAAATGGATAAATTTATCCATTATGGCGTTGCAGCTGCAACTGAAGCAATTGAAGATAGTGGATGGTTACCAGAGGATCAAGAATCACGTGACAGAACCGGTTTAATATTAGGTTCAGGAATTGGCGGTCTTAAAATGATCGAAGATACTTCTGTAAAGCTTCATCAAGAAAATAATGGTAAAGTTAGCCCGTTCTTTATTCCAGCTTCCTTAATTAATCTTTTATCAGGTCTTGTTTCAATAAAATATGGCTTTAGTGGTCCAAACCAAGCTGCAGTAACGGCTTGCTCTACTGGAGCACATGCTATAGGCGATGCTATGCGTATGATAAAGCATGGCTATGCTGATGTTATGATCGCAGGCGGTGCGGAAGCACCGGTAACACCTGTTGGAGTTGCAGGTTTTGTAGCAGCAAGAGCCTTATGTACTAAATATAATGATGAGCCTGAAAAAGCATCGAGACCTTGGGATAAGGATCGAGGTGGTTTTGTTATGGGCGAAGGAGCTGGCGTTCTAGTCTTAGAAGAATACGAACATGCTATGCGTCGTGGTGCTAAAATTTATGGTGAGGTCGTAGGATACGGCTCTACTGGTGATGCGTACCATATGACAGCTCCACATCCTGAAGGGAGAGGAGCTTATCGAGCAATGCATGAAGCACTGCAAGATGCTGGTATAACCCCTGATGCCATTGGCTATATTAACGCACATGGTACTTCTACTGATATAGGCGATGCGATCGAATTAAATGCAGTTCAGAGATTATTTTTAGAAGCTAACCCTAAAGTTTTAATGTCTTCTACTAAATCTTCAATAGGGCATTTGCTTGGTGCTGCCGGAAGTGTTGAATTTATCTTTGGTACGCTTGCAATTAGAGATCAGATTGCACCACCTACCCTAAATTTAGAAAATCCAATGGACGAAGTTAAGTTAGACTTAGTTGCACTTAAAGCTAAAGAGGCTAAAATAAACTACGTACTTTCCAACTCTTTTGGCTTTGGCGGCACTAACACTAGTTTAATAATTAAAAAGATTTAACATCATTTCGAGAAGAAACTGAAAGTTTCGACGAAGCAATCTCAGGAGTCACTATGTCATCTAGTTGCTTGGGAACTAGATCCAGAAAATAATAAAAAATACTAATTTTATTAGTATTTTTAACTGGCTCTAGTTCCCAAGCAACTAGATGACATAACCCTATGACCCCAATCTATTACATTAAAGATGGTAATTTAAGTTTTGCTGATAAAATAATTTTATCTGATTTAGAGCTTTATTTATACAAAGGCGATAAGATTTGTCTGATAGGTCGTAATGGCTGTGGTAAATCAAGCCTAATGAAAGTAATATCGGAAGATTATGAATTAGATAACGGAGAGTTATTTAAAGACCCTGCAATCACAACTGGATATTTAAAGCAAGACATTGCGATCAAACTTAATTCTAATGTTTATGATTTCATTCTAGATCAGAACAGTAAAAATGAAATAGATATAATACTAGAAAAGCTACAAATCAATGGCACAGATAATTTATCCACCTACTCAGGCGGACAGCTTAGAAGAGCCAGCCTTGCTAAAGCCTTAATATTAGAGCCAGAAATATTATTGCTTGATGAACCGACTAACCATTTAGATATTGAAACAATTGAATGGTTGGAAGGATACGTTAAATCATATAATGGTGCGATTATTTGCGTTAGTCACGATAGAACTTTCTTATCAAATGTGACTAATAAGATTTGGTGGCTTGATCGTGGACATTTACGTAAATCCGATAAAGGATTTAAGTATTTTGATGAATGGCAAAATATTATTATAGAGCAAGAAGAAGCAGCCCTGCGGAAATTAAATAAAAAATTAGCTCAAGAAAATGAATGGTTAAATGCAGGTGTCACAGCTAGACGTAAGCGTAACCAGAAAAGGCTTGCCCAGCTAAAAACTTTAAGGGAAATAGCAAGAGAACACGCAGCAAAGCTAGCTCGTTCAAAACAAAGAGTACAAGCTGAACTTGAAGAAAATATAGCTAAAAGTAAGTTTATTATCGAAGCTGATAACGTTAGTTTTAGCTATAAAAATACTAAAATTATCGATAATTTTAGTTTCCGAGTTAAAAAAGGCGAAAAGATCGGCATAATTGGAGCGAATGGTTCAGGAAAATCTACTTTTATCAAATTACTAACCAAACAACTTACTCCTGAAATCGGCAAAATTATATATGGTGGTAATTTAGATATCTCATATTTTGATCAACATCGAGAAAAACTAAACCATAATCATACTTTGCAGCAAACTTTATGCCCTACCGGCGGAGATCAGGTATTTTTGCCCAATGATAAAACTATGCATGTTGCTGGCTATCTGAAGCAATTCATGTTCGATCCTAAGCTACTAAATGCTAAAACTGCTATTCTATCAGGAGGTGAGGCTAACAGGCTATTACTTGCAAAAATTTTAATTAACCCTGGCAATTTGCTCATCCTAGATGAACCAACCAACGATTTAGATATGGATAGTTTAGAGATTTTACTAGACATACTTGCAGATTATTCCGGCACTTTAATAGTAGTTAGTCATGATCGTGATTTCTTAGATAGATTAGTTACACGAACCTTAGTTTTTGCTCAAGGTAAAATTTATGATTTAACTGGCGGATATGAAGATTACAAGCAATATTTTACTGTAAGCCCCATAACTAAAAAAATCTCAAAGCCTATAACTCCTATTTCTAGTCCTAAAGAACCACAAAATAAAAAGCTATTAACCCACCAATTAAATACCTGACATAATAGTTGCAAATACTAAAATATAATGTTAGAATGAAATAATGCTAAAAAAAGAAGATTTTAGGACATTATCAACGAGTGCACAAGCAGCTTTAAGAAAAGTTGCATTAAGAGCAATTGATAAAGGAGAAAAACAATCAGATGTATCAAATCTTATAGGAGTAACACGTCAGACTATTAGTAACTGGGTTAACAAAAGAAGAAGAGGTGATAAATATGCAATAACTGGCAAGTCTAGAGGAAGAAAGACAGGAGAGAAAAGAATAATAAATGAAATGCTGGGTAAAAAAATACAAGATTATATAAATCACTCTAGACCAGAAGATCACAATATCAAATCTGCACTATGGTCAAGAAAAGCTATTAATGCCCTGATTAAAAAATGCTGTGGTTTCTTTTTGCCATTAAGTACGATTGGAGAATATTTAAGAAGATGGGGATATACTGCACAAAAACCAAAGAAATTAGCTTATGAGCAACAGCCAAAACAAGTTCAAGTATGGCTAGATGAAGAATATCCCGCAATAGTAAAACAAGCACAAATGGAACAAGCTGAAATACACTGGTGTGATGAAGTGGGTATAAAATCAGAATGTCAGGTGTTACAGAGCTATTCTTTAAAAGGCAAAACACCCGTAGTTATTCATAAATCAAAACGATTTACTATAAATATGATATCAACTGTTACGAACAATGGTAAACTAAGGTTCATGTTATATGAAGATACACTAAAAACAGATATATTTATAGAATTTCTAAGAAGATTAGTGAAATCTGCAAGAAGGAAGATCTTTTTAATATTAGACAATTTAAAAGTACATCATAGTAAAAAAGTATACAGCTGGACAAATAAGCATAAAGATAAAATTTCTTTGTTTTTTTTGCCTCCTTATACTCCACAACATAATCCAGATGAATACTTAAATAATGACTTAAAAAGAAATGTAAATAGAAAACATATACCTCTTACAAAAGATGAGTTAAAATACAATCTTAAATCTTATTTACGTTGCTTACAGAACAATCCTAAACATATACAAAAATTGTTCCAAGCCGATGATGTTAAATATGCCTCTTAAGTCAGGTATTTAATTGGTGGGTTAATATCTTACAAATATCAACGTTTGCTTGAAACATTACCAAATGAAATTGAAAAATTAGAAGCTTCAATTAAGGCTTTAGAAAAGCAACTTGAGGATAGCAATCTATACCTTGCAAACCCGCAAAAATATAATCAAATCAGTACTCAACTAGTTAATGATAAAAAGAAACTTGATGAGTTATTAAATCAGTGGCTTACAATATAAAGTTAATTTTTGTTAATAAATACTTGACTTAAATTTTACTATTTGCTAACGTTTTTTTGTAATGAGAGCAATAGATATAAAAGGTTATTGTGAGTAATAAAGAAAATATAAGCAAGAAACAGATAGATGATCTTCAAATTTCTAATGAGATTAAATCTATCCTTTCTCAAGTAAGTGCTACTAATAATCCTACAGAGTTAAGTAGATTAGCAAGTCAAATACGATCGCTAAAATCTGATAATAGTTATCTTAATAATATAATTGATGAAATTCAAAACACTATAATAAAAAAGCAAGAAACTTCTGAAATACAATCTAATTCTGAAACTTATGCAAGAGACTTAGAAAAATTACAACAGCAACTACAACAAGAAGAAATACAAAAATATAAAGCAAAAGTAACAGAACAAATTAGAGAGCTTAATACTAAACACGATAAATTTAAGGAAAATCTAGAAGAGTATAAAAAATTATATACCCCACTAGAAGAAATGGTAAAAAAAGATTCTAAAGGGGAGATAACAATTGATGAAAAAGCTGTAGATAAAAATATACTAACTCATCAAGAAGTAGAAGAGCGTAGACAAAAATTTGCAGGGCTTAAAGAACAAGAGAAAGGAATAAATGAAGTATTTGAGAAAGCTCAGCAAGAAAAGGAAGAGCTAGAAAAAGAAATTAACAGCTTATCGCAAATAAAAAAACAACATTTAACCCCAGAGCAAATAAATAAATTAAAAACTAATCATGACAAGCTAGCAGCGAATAAGGAATTATTAGAAAAAGTTCGAGAAATAAGACAAAACATAAAGAGTGATCTCGATAAATTAAAATCATCGCATGAAAAAGATCACATACACATAAAACAATTTAAAGATGCTATAGAAAAAACAGAACATACTAGAAGCCCTGATAAACATGAACAATTAAAGCAAAAACATGTTTTACTTTACAATCAACATGATGCAATAACAAATAATAAAGAGCTAGATGAAAAAGATAAAAAAATACGTCAAAATGTAAAAACTCAGCATCAATGCGATAAAATAAAGGATTCTTTAACTAATTCAGAACCTAAAAAAACTATATCGCAAAATGTACAACCACAAATTAATAATCAAAAAAAAAATAGGTAGGGAGATATAATTCATTCGTCTATAAAATAATCAATCACAAAACTAAAAAAGGAGAAAATTATGTCTAAAGAAAAAAAAACTGCAGAAGAATTATTTAAAGAATTCCAAAAAACTTATAACCCTGAAGCAAACAAAGCTTTTGTACAACAAACACAGCAAGATTCCAAAAATCTAGCAGGAATGGTTACTACACCATTTCATCATGGAGATTTGCAGCAAGAACAAGATAATAACGTTAAAAAACTAGGAGGTACTAAACATCACTCTAAATGTGAAATAATATAATTATCTTTCTTTTTATTTTCATATAACCTATCTAGAATTTACACAAATTCTAAATTCTATGCATTTTTTAAAAATGCATAGAACCTAAACAATACTTCCCTCGAATATTATTTAAAATTTGATAAAGTTATTTAAATATATTATAATGTAGACCTTTTAAGGTATTACAAAACATTATATATGAGTAAGAAGCTTTATATTAAAACTTACGGATGTCAGATAAATGTGTATGACTCCGTTAAGATGCAGGACTTGCTATATCCTTACGGCTATGAGCCTACAGAAAATATCGAGGAAGCAGATGTCATTATTTTAAATACTTGCCATATCAGAGAAAAAGCCGCAGAAAAAACCTATTCGGAACTTGGTCGCATTAAAAAATTACAAGATGCACGAAAAAAACAAGGTTTAAATTCAGCAATAATAGTAGTAGCTGGCTGTGTTGCACAAGCTGAGGGCGAAGAAATTTTTACCAGAACTCCTTATGTTGATATCGTAGTTGGTCCTCAATCTTATTATAACTTACCCGAATTAATTTCTAAAGTTGTTAGACACGAAAAACACTTAATCAATCTTGATTTTGTTGAAGAAGCAAAATTTGACCAATTACCTGAGCAGTTATATCCGCAAGGAGCTAGTAGCTTTATATCAGTGCAAGAGGGGTGCGATAAGTTTTGTACTTTTTGCGTAGTACCTTATACTAGAGGTGCTGAATTTTCAAGAAATGTAGAGCAAGTTTATAGAGAAGCTTTAAAGGTAGTTAGCAGCGGTGCTAAAGAAATCATGCTGCTTGGACAGAATGTTAATGCCTATCACGGCAAAACATCAGACGATAAAGTATTTACTCTTGCTGATTTGATAAGGCATTTAGCAAAAATTCCAAATTTAGAGAGATTACGTTATACCACGTCACATCCGATAGATATGACAGATGATTTAATAAGCTTGCACGGCTTAGAGCCTAAATTAATGCCGTTTTTACATCTTCCAGTGCAATCAGGTTCAAATAAAATACTCAAGGCAATGAACCGCAAACATGATCGGGATTATTACTTTGATATAATTGATCGCTTAAGAAAAGCAAGACCTGATATAGTTTTATCTTCTGATTTTATTGTTGGATTTCCTGGCGAAACAGATGAAGATTTTGCCGATACTTTAGATTTAGTCCGTAAAGTAAAATATGGTCAGTGCTATTCATTTAAATATAGCCCACGTCCTGGTACCCCAGGGGCGACAAGAAACGATCAAGTGCCTGAACATATTAAATCAGAAAGATTAACTATCTTACAGCAAGAATTATCAAATCAACAGCTAGCCTTTAATGAAAGCTGTGTAGGAAGTATTATGAAAGTTTTATTTGATCGTAATGGTAAATTTGATGATCAAATCATAGGCAAAACACCTTATATGCAGTCCGTATATATCAAAAACCCTAATAAAGATTTACTTGGTAAAATTATTGAGGTAAAAATTACTAAAGCAGCACTTAATAGTTTAAGTGGAGATATAATTTAAGATCGTCATTGTAAGGAGCGTGGCAACCCATAAAATAATAAAACTAAAATGTATAAATCTCTATTTTTTTGTTTAAAAATTCTTGCTTTGCTTTTTTTAATAGGCTGCGGAATTGTCTCTTATATAATATATTACTATTCCCGTGATTTACCTGATTATAGACAGCTAGCAAGATATTATCCTCCCTCGGTAACCCGTATTTATTCTCGTGATGGAAAATTAATGGAGGAATATGCTTTCGAGCGGCGTGTATTTATCCCAATTAACAGTATTCCTACCTCATTAAAAGAAAGCTTTATTGCTGCAGAGGATAAAAATTTCTATAACCACCAAGGGGTTGATTTATTTGGAATAGTTAGGGCAGCGTTTCTTAACATATCAAATTTTCTTCATCATAGGCGTATGGAGGGTGCTTCTACTATTACTCAGCAGGTAGTAAAGAATTTTCTACTTACCAATGAAGTATCGTTTCAGCGTAAGATCAAAGAAGCAATTTTATCTTATATGATCTCAAGAGTATTTACCAAAGATCAGATTTTAGAATTATATCTCAATCAAACATTTTTTGGGCGTGGTGCGTATGGGGTTGCTACCGCCGCACAAAATTATTTTAACAAATCAGTAGAGGAGCTAACTATTGCAGAGTCAGCTTTTATTGCAGCATTACCTAAAGCACCTTCTGAACTTAATCCTGAGAAAAATTATGCTAGGGTTAAAGCTCGTCGTGATTATGTAATAATGCGAATGCTAGAAGATGGTTATATCACAAGCGATGCAGCAAAAGAGGCAGTAGATAGTCCAATTACGCTACGAAAACGAGATCAGGATGAAACTGTTACGGCCGATTATTATGCTGAGCAAGTTAGGGATGAAGTAATTAAAATGCTAGGTAGTAAAGATGAATTTTATACTAGCGGTCTTACTATTATTACTTCTTTAGATGCTAAAATGCAAAAATTTGCTGAAGAGTCACTACGAAAAGGTCTTAGAGATTTTGATAGAAAACGTGGTTTCAGAAAAGCTATAGCTACTATTTCACTTAATAACTGGCAAGAAGAACTAAAAAAATTACCAACCACACCATCGCTTCTAGAATATAAAATCGCTGTAGTTTTAGAAGTTACTGATACTCAAGCTGAGATCGGGTTTGCAAGCGGAGCTAAATCTAAAATCCCTATTTCTGAAATGAAATGGGCAAAAAGTGAGCTTAAATCAGCTAAAAAGCTACTAACAAAGGGTGATGTAATAGTTGTAGAACCTGTAAAAGATTATTATGCCTTACGGCAAATTCCAGAAGTAAACGGTGCTATTATGGTCATGAATCCAAATACTGGACAGGTACTTGCAAGCGTCGGCGGATATGATTTCTTTGCTAGTAAATTTGACAGGGTAACACAGGCACTTCGTCAACCTGGTTCTTTAAGTAAAACTTTTGTTTATCTAGCAGCCCTTGAAAATGGCGTTAAACCAAATCAGATTTTTAATGACGGTCCTATTGAGATTTCGCAAGGTCCAGGCATGCCTAGCTGGCGACCTAAAAATTATGAGGGTAAGTTTCTAGGACCGATTACTATGCGTACCGGACTTGAAAAATCCCGTAATCTTGTAACAGTTAGAGTAGCAACTGCGGTGGGACTCACCAAAATCGTTGATATAATTAAGCGATTCGGAATTAATGATAATCCGCAAAAAGTCTATTCTATGGTACTTGGTTCTATTGAAACAACGCTTGAGAGAATAACTAATGCTTATGGCATTATTGCTAATGGTGGTAAAAGAATAAAGCCGCATTTTGTTGAATTAATCAAAGATCGTAACGGCAAAGTTATTTATCGCAGAGATGATAGAGAATGTACAACTTGTAACGTTTCAGATAATGATTTAGATAACGCTATATTAGAAATTCCGGCAGAAAATATTTATATGGTCACGGATGCAGCAAGTGACTATCAAATTACCTCACTTTTAACAGGTGTAGTAGATAGAGGGACTGCTTACTCCGCAAAGAAATTAGGGAAAATTATCGGCGGAAAAACCGGTACTAGTAACGATAGTAAAGATACATGGTTTATAGGCTTCACGCCTAAAATAGTTGTGGGTAGTTATGTTGGGTATGATACGCCAAGAACTTTAGGAAGAAGAGCAACAGGATCAAGCGTAGTACTGCCTATTTTTGTTGATTTTATGAGTAATGCTTATAAAAATGAGCCATCATTGCCTTTTAAAGTACCTGATTCAATAAGATTACAAGCTGTAGATAGAGCAACTGGTCAAATCACGCCTGGTGGTTCTATTATGGAAGCATTTAAGATCAATAACATCCTGATAATTGAAGATGACAGCGAAATTATAGACAACAATTATAATAATGACGTTTTTGATTACGTGCCTAGCGAAAAAGATCAATCTCAGGAAATATACTAAACCTAAAAAAGTTAAAACTAATGAAAAAAATTACTTTATACTTAACTGCGTTAATATCATTTACTGCATCTTTTGCAGCTAAAGCAGATTGCTTTTTAGTTAAGGAAAATGATAAGCTTATTAAACAAGATGGTGATTGCAAATCACGCTATGCTCCATGTTCTACCTTTAAAATTGTTTTAAGTTTAATGGGTTATGATAACGGATTTTTAATTGATGAAACTCATCCAAAATTACCTTTTAAAGATGGTTATGACGATTATCTTGAAGTTTGGAAACAGCCACATACACCTAAAGACTGGATGAAAAATAGCTGTCTTTGGTATTCACGTCTTATTACTAAAGAATTAGGTTATGAAAAGTTCCATAATTACGTAACAAAATTTAATTATGGTAACCAAGATACTTCAGGAGATAAAGGAAAGAACAATGGTTTAACTAATGCGTGGCTTTCTAGCTCTTTAGAAATTTCACCTGAAGAACAGATTGCTTTCCTACAAAAACTTGCAGCAGCTCAATTACCTGTAAGCCTTAAAGCTCAGGAAATGACCAATAAATATTATGTTTATCGAAGATTTTGCAGATGGATGGAAGCTTTATGCTAAAACAGGGAGCGGAAATCGTCTTAATGAAGACAGAACTATAAAGTTAAAAGATCGTCAAATAGGTTGGTTTATAGGATGGTTACAAAAAGATAACCGCAAAGTTTTCTTTGTACACTTTATTGAAGATAAAGAACATCACGATTCTTATGCAAGTTTTCTCTCTAGAGAGGCTGCAAAAGAGAAGCTAAAAGGATTAATAAGCAAAGAACTGAAATAATTTTAGCTGTGTCATCCCGTGGCTCAAAAAACGTCATTGCGAGGAGCGAAGCTCTGTTGCAATCTCAGGACATTTTCACGAAATTGCCACACTTCTTTTAGTCGCGTAGCTCATGACGGAAAAACTACAACAATCGAGCATATATGAACAAAACTTCTATAGTTTGGTTACGGCGTAATTTGCGGCTGCATGATAATAAATCATTCGCAGCAGCACTTCGTAATTCTGATAAAATCCTACCAATTTTTATTTTCGATACCACTATTTTAGAAAGGTTTAAAAATCCATATGACAGACGGCTTTCCTTTTTAGCAAACACACTTTGTTTAATTAATGATGAACTTAAAAAGCTAAAAGGGAAGCTGTTAGTATTTCACAGCAACCCTTTAGATATCATTCCAAAACTCGCAGCTACCTTAAAAATTGAAAATATTTATGCTGATGAAGATTATGAGCCAAACAATATAGAACGTGATAAAAAAGTTCAGGAGTTGTTAGGTAATGATTGCACGCTTAATTTATATTGTGATCATTTACTTATAAAGCCTGATAGAGTTTTAACGAAAGATAATAAGCCTTATAAAGTATATACTCCTTATATGCAGGCTTTTCGTAAATTTATAGCGGATAATGGAAGTATATCACATAATAAGCTACTAACAAATTATAGCTATAATTTAGAGGATAAATTATATACACCCAAAAGTATAGAGCTGAAAACTATTGACCTAAATGTAGGGGAATCTGAAGCATTAAAACAAATCGGTTACGTCTATAAAGAAGATGAGCTTGGCAGCCTAAAAATGCTCAGAATGTTTTAGATAAATTCATCATGAGAAGAATAAATCGTTACAAAATCGATCGGGATTTTTTATATCTTAACGGCACAAGTACCATCTCACCTTATTTAAGGTTTGGGCTTGTATCGATAAGAGAATGTTATCGTAAGGCTTTTAACGCTACCTCAAACCCGGGTAGTATAACGTGGATTAATGAACTAATTTGGGGAGAGTTTTACGCAACTATTCTATATCATTGTCATTGCTAAAGTAAAGGGGACCACTAAATTGCACGAAAAAGGGACCAGAGAATTTGGTGTAACCTAATAAGGTTATAATGTGCAATATTCACTAGATAATTAATTAAAATAAATATCTAGTGATACAATGATAAGAATAAATATGTACACAACAATTATCACCCTTTATAAGCAAGGCAACAGTCAAAGAAATATTGCCAAACTAACAAGGATAGACCGTAAAACAGTAAGAAAAATAATAAATCGTTACGTAGAGTCTGGTACAGAATATCCTGCACCCTATGAACGATCTTCAGCACTGGATTCTTGGCACGAACAAATAATTGAGTTATTAGAAAAGAATCTAAGTTACATAAGAATTTTTGAAGAGTTAAAAATTCAAGGTTATACAAAAAGTTATGGTTCGCTAACCCGTTATATCAAAAAATATAAGATTCAGAATAACAGTTGCATTCGTTTTCATACTTTAGCAGGAGAGGAAGCACAAGTAGATTTTGGTGACATAGGCTTACAGTATAATGCCCAAGGGCGTAGAGTTAAAGCATATGTGTTTAATATGCGTTTAAGCTATAGTCGCCTTGATTATTATGAAGTAGTGTTTGATCAAAGTTGTAAAACATGGATACAATGTCATATCAATGCATTTAATTATTTTGCTGGTAGTCCAAAAGTAATAAAACTTGATAATCTTAAAGCTGGGGTGGTAGATAGCAATTTCTATGAGCCTGTATATCAGAAGGAATACAAACGTTTAGCTGATCATTATGGGATTTTACTTTCTCCTTGTCGTATATATCAACCTCAAGAAAAAGGCAAAGTAGAATCAGGCATAAAGTATGTCAAAAATAATTTTTTTGCTGGACGTAAATTTCATAGATATGAAGAATTAATACACGATCTTGCAAACTGGTTAAATAAAGCAAATAACCGAATACATGGTACTACTAAAAAAATTCCTCAGGAACTATTTGAGCAAGAAGAAAGTAATAATTTAATGCCCTTACCATTAGAAACGTTTGATTTATCATCGTGGCATAATCGAAAAGTAGCAAAAGATTGTCATATCACCATAGATAATAATTATTATTCCGTACCAGCAAAATATATATACAGTGAAGTATTGGTACAATTATCACCAAACCTTGTTCAAATATTTTCTATACAAAATGATTTAATAGCAAGGCACGTTAGAGTAGATGGCAAAGGAATATTTACCACTAATCCGTCTCATTATGCCAAATATAAACGTCTATGCCCAGGTTTTATAGAATATAGCGAACATTATCAACAACAAATGCAGCAGATAGGCAATAATTGCAGTTTATTATTAGAGTTATTACAACAAACACGAGTAAATGATTGGCAACGTTGTGCCAGAGGTATTATTTCTTTACGTAAGGTTTACAATGATGAGTTAATAGATAAAGCCTGTCATAGAGCATTACATTACGGTATAAGTTCTTACTCTAAAATTAAGAATATCTTAAATAGTAATGCAGTAAACTTACCATTGCCAGAGTTTGGAGGTCAGAATGCAGAACTTGCTTAATGACCTACGTAGTTTTAGATTATCAGGTATAGTCAATAGCTTAAATGAAAGGATTATTTATGCTCAAAATAATAAACTAGGATTTAAAGAATTTCTCTCACTATTATGTGAAGATGAAAAATCTCACCGTAAGGATAATAATTACCGTCGTCGTAAAAATGCTGCTAAATTACCGGTAACTAAAAATTTAGAAGACTTTGATTTTCAGTTCCAACCAAGTATTGATACCAAAGTAATAAGTGATTTATCTACTTGTGATTATATTAATACTAAGGGCAATGTCATATTCATAGGTAATTCTGGAACTGGCAAAACTCATCTTGCTATTGGATTAGCATTAAAAGCTTTAACACGAGAATACTCTGTATATTTTACTACGGTATCGGATATGCTTTATAATTTACATATTGCAAGAGCAGATAATAGCTATCACAAAAAAGTTAAATTACTCTTATCATTTGACTTATTAATTCTTGATGAGTTAGGTTTTAAGCAATTACCAAAACATTCAGTAGATGATTTTTTTAATATTATTGCTAAACGATATGAAAATAAATCTACCATTATCACCACAAACAAGGATTTTGAAAGATGGAATGAAATATTTGCTGATGAGTTATTAACTCATGCAATTATTGATCGAGTAGTACATCATGCACATATACTAAACATCACAGGTAAAAGTTATCGTATTAATAACTATAAATCTGGAGGTAATATGACATAAAAAATTTTAAATAAAGTGGTCCCTTTTTTACGTAATTTAGTGGTCCCTTTTTATTTGACAATGACAATATCATTTTCCAAATACTGTTAATGAGGAATTTTTAGAAAAATATAAAAACAAAATACCTTGGAATAATAAGAAAGAGTATTTTGATAAATTCATTAATGCCGAGACTGGTTATCCTATAATTGATGCAGCAGTTAAGCAGCTTGTCGGTGACGGCTGGATGCATAATAGGGCAAGGATGATCGTTGCTAGTTTTTTCAGCAAGAATTTGCTTTTAGACTGGCGGAAAGGTAAAGAGTTTTTCGCTCAGTACCTTATGGATTACGAACTCGCTTCTAATGTCGGCGGATGGCAATGGGCAAGTTCTTGTGGTACTGATGCTCAGCCTTATTTCCGTATTTTTAACCCCTATACTCAAGGGAAAAATTTTGACTCAGATGCTGAGTATATCAAGAAATATTTACCTGCCTTAAAAAATGTCCCACCACATATTATCCACAATATTAATTTCCACAAAATGTATGATCATTACCTAGAACCGATAGTAGATTATGGGCTATCTAGAGCAAGAGCTATTGAGGTATTTAAGGAAATTGGAGGAGTGCGAGAAGATATATCTTTATCAAAAATTGATGAATAATATGAAATTTCGAATGCAAAGTTCGAAATTTCATGATATAATTTTCTTAAAGATCAAATATTGTGATTTATGAAAGCCATTGTTGAACGTCCAAAATATTTAGAAAAAATCAAAACTCAATTTTTAAGTCATAAGATAGTAGCACTTCTAGGTCCAAGACAATGCGGTAAAACCACACTAGCCCGTCAATTTGCTCACGGGCATCAGGACGTACATTTTTTTGACTTAGAAGATATCAGAGATTTAGCAGCGTTAGAGAATCCTTATATAGCACTTGAAAATAAAAAAGGCTTAATTATTATTGATGAAATTCAAAGATTACCAAATTTATTTCCTACGCTGCGAGTTCTAGCCGATAAAAATATAGAACAACAATTTTTAATATTAGGTAGTGCTTCAAGAGATTTAATTAAACAATCCTCAGAAACCCTTGCCGGTAGAATATCCTATATTGAGGTACATCCTTTTTCTTTATTGGAAGTAA
Source organism: Rickettsia endosymbiont of Rhinocyllus conicus (assembly GCF_964026465.1). Taxonomy (NCBI): domain Bacteria; kingdom Pseudomonadati; phylum Pseudomonadota; class Alphaproteobacteria; order Rickettsiales; family Rickettsiaceae; genus Rickettsia; species Rickettsia endosymbiont of Rhinocyllus conicus. Next base: position 135,889 of record NZ_OZ032155.1, read on the forward strand.
ATAACATAAAACAATTACATTTATTTGGTGGCTTTCCGAATTGCTACCTTTATCCCGAGACAGGATTTGATTGGCTTGAACAATATATTAGAACTTTTTTAGAACGAGATATTCCAAACCTTGGATTTTTGATTCCGCCAATTACATTACGCCGTTTTTGGACTATGCTTGCTCATTATCATGGAAATATTTTTAATGCTTCTGAAATTGGAAAATCCTTAGGAATCAGTGACCATACTATAAAAAATTATCTGGATATCTTATCCGGTACTTTTATGATACGTCAATTATATCCATGGTTTGAAAATATTTCTAAACGTCAGAAAAAAAGACCTAAAATATATTTTACTGATTCAGGCATATTTCATCATTTAATTGATATTTATTCACAAGAACAATTATTAAAAAATCCAAAACTAGGAGCTAGTTTTGAGGGCTTTGCTTTAGAACAAATAATAAGGCTATTTGATAAACGAAGCGAGGATTGCTATTATTGGGGAATACATCAAGAAGGGGAACTCGATTTATTCATAAAGCATAAAGGTTTAAAGCTAGGCTTTGAGTTTAAGTTTAGCGACGCCCCTACTCTCACTTCCTCTATGCATAAGGCTATACAATATTTAGCACTGGATGAATTATTTGTTATATATCCTGGGACAAAAAAATATCAATTAGCAATTAATATAACTGTTGTACCTATTAAAGATATAATAACGCTTATTTAATTAAAATTATATTGAATTATGTAACAAAACATATAATATAATTAGAAATTTTAAAGACGAGAGGATAATTTATTATAAACTTCGTTACGATTTCTTTTACCAATAGCAAGTACAAGTATTATGATACGATTATCATCTACTTCATATACTAATCGATAACCAACCGACTTTAGCTTTATTTTATATAAGTTATTTCCACCGCTTATTGCGTCTTTGGGTATACCTTTAATACTTCAAGATTTGGTAAGTCAAATAAGCGGTGAGTCTGCGGAACGTAGATAAACTACGTGAGCAAAGACGAATCCCGAAATTTGGCTTGCCAAATCTTGAAGTATTAAAGGTATATACAAGGAGTTTTAAGTCTTTCCTTTAATTTCTTTTTAAATTGTTCCTTTATGGTAGAATCGAGTTTGTCCCACTCTTTTTTAGCAACAGGGATAAACTCCAGACTATAAGTCATTTATATTAACCTTGATTGCCTTTGATTTATCTTTTAACCTAATTGTAGCAAGTTCTAGTAAATATTGATCATCTAGAGCTTCAATTATTTGTTCATATAGTTTAGCAGGAATTACGTAAGCGGTAGGTTTATTATGATTTAGTAAAGCGACAGGTTTACCATTAGATTTATCAAGTAAAGCAGTAGGACTTTTCTTAAATTCCGATATACTAACTGTTAAATTTGCGTAAATATGCTCCATAATTATAACTATAATAAGCATTTAATTAAGTACTAACTATAGTACATAATTTTGTGTTTATCAAGAATATATTTTTGTTAATTTGGCATTATTAATATAAAATCAGTAGACGAAGCTCTATTTGGAAAATAGTAAAGCATTTTAAAGCTTTTAACCGCAGCGTCTACCTATACTCATAATCCTTATGTAACTTGTTAGCTAGTGCTTGCTCCCAGCGATCACCATTTTGCAGCAATCTTTCTTTATCATAAATAAGGGCAGTATGGGTTAGGCTGGCAAACTCAAAATTAGGACCTTCAACTATTGCATCAACAGGGCATGCTTCTTGGCATAGCCCGCAATAAATACATTTAGTCATATCTATATCATAACGGGTGGTACGTCTACTGCCATCTTCCCGCTCATCTGCTTCAATGACTATTGCCTGTGCCGGACAAATAGCCTCGCAAAGCTTACAAGCGATGCAACGCTCTTCGCCATTCTCATAACGACGCAAAGCATGCTCACCCTTAAACCTTGGGCTAACTGGGCTTTTCTCATAGGGATAATTGATAGTGACTTTAGCTTTGAAGAAATATTTTAAAGTCAAAGCCAAGCCTTTTATTATCTCGTATAGAAAAAAAGATTTTAAATAATTGATCATATTTTATTTTTCAAGCAGACTTTTTAATAATCAAACTCCTATCTCTGTAACTTATATCTTCTTGTTTTGTTACTTGCGAATGATTTGAATAGGTTACCCATTTAGGATTATAATCCTCTACTTCATTACCCCATTGTTTCCAATTCGGTCTTGTACCTCTAGCAAAAAGCTCTAAATAAGGTCCTTTGCTACATTTTTCTATTAATTCATATAATTCATCAGGCTTTCTAGAATGCTCTCGCTTTCTACTACTTATTAAATTAACTTGGCTTCTAGCAGGGGCTAAAGTACGAGCAGTTTTTCCTCGCACACCAAATAAGACTATTTCCGTAACATTGCGAAAATAAAATCCTACCCCTCTACCGTCAGGTCCGCCATCTTTGCGAATTTTAGACCAAATTATATTTGTTTTATAAGTAAAGCCCCACGCTTTCATTACCTCCAACCCTTCTTGAAGCAGAGCATTGGGAACCCATAAATATAAATGTGCTGGCTCAAGAATACAATTTGCTACAGGAATATTTTTTATTTCATCAAGTTTTAATGTGGAGTAGCGATTTAGTCTTTTATGCTCTGGGGCGACCTTACCTGTTCTATTTTCAAATTGCCAAGGAGGATCAGCAAGGATAGTATGAAATTTGCCTTTTACATTATTTTCAAAATCTTCTTTCGCTGTTACGATATTACTCACGACTTAATCCTCTATGTATAATTTGTTAGTAATACCAAAAACTAAAATTGGACAACCTCCCCCACCGCCACCTTCAATTTTTGGAAGTAATTTAGATATATGGGTAGTAGAAGCACCATATGAGCTACTTTTACCGATAGAATTAAATATTTTTTGTAACTCTGTACATCTAGTTATTATAATTCCTATATAGCTAACACGGGAAGGTTTGTACCATTGCTGCTGTTATTGCATCACGAAAATCTTTAAAGTTTTTAATAATTTTTCTCAGGTAATTTTTAAAATTAGCCCAACAGTGTTCGATAGAATTTAAATCTGGAGAATAGACCGGTAGATAAATAAGAGTACAACCCGCTTTTTCTATTAATTCCTTTACCAACAGTGACTTATGAATACTCGCATTATCCATTATTACAAATTGTCCAGGTTTGAGTGATGGGCATAATAGCTCACCTACCCACTGATTAAATAATTGCTTATCAATATAACCGGAATGCTCTAATGGAGCAATTAATTCTTTGGTGCCCTCATTATAACCAGCAACTATATTTACTCTCTCAGTAGCAAAACCTCCTTGCTCTGCGTAAGATCTGGCTCCTCTCTCTGACCATCCGTACAACATGGTTATATTATTACTTACCCCCATTTCATCACAATACACAAGTTTGTCAGATGCTATTTTATCAATATATTCTACAAATTGTTTTCTGGCTTCTTCATTCCTGCCTTTGTATTTTGGCTCTTTTTTTTATATGTAATCTTCATTCTATGAAGCGTGTCATAAAATGTGCTCATTGGTAGCTCGGGTGCTACTGCATCTCTTATATCTATAGCTCGGCTATCAGGATTCTTTGCTAAAAATTCAATTATATGCTCCTTATTAGTAAACCTAGCATCACGTCCACTTTGCATATGTTGTCTTGAGCTGTAGTCTCCATTTTCTTTATAACGTCTAATCCAATTTGATATCGTATGACGCTCTATACCCAATAAGTCTGATATTGCTTTTATTCTATATTTAGAAGTATTGTGCAGACTGATTACCCTATCTCTTAAATCCTGACTGTATGCTTTCATCTCTACCATAATTAAAAGCTTTATCTTATATGATTCTAAGGAATAATGCTAGTCGCGTTAGCTATACTTATTGCACGCAAATCAAATAAAAGTCTAAAATTATTTAGATCTCTATCAAAAAAAGGATCTTTATTATTCCATTCAATTTCTAATGCTATTCTATTTTTATAACAATCAACTTTATGGGTCGGAGAGTCTAAAGAATTTTCATCTACTATAACTTTGGTTGAAAACGTTTTTTCTTTCCAACCTAATTCTGCAAAAGATTTATCTATTGATTTCGATATTTCAGATTTTTCACCTCCTCCTACAGTAATCCAGCTTTTCTTAAAACGAAAGTCTTTTAGTACCTGTATTATATCACTCCACTCATCAACAAAATCATTTTTTAAAATAGCAATAGCATGTTTCCACTCATGAATTTCATAATGTTCTTTGATAAAATCAGGAAAAAGTTCTTTACCCATAACTGTTAAATACCCGGCAAATTATCAGTATAAATTAATACACTCGACACCAGCACTACCCAAAATAAAGTTAGCGGTAGAAATACTTTCCAGCCTAAACGCATTAACTGATCATAACGATATCGTGGCAGCGTTGCCCTAATCCATAAAAAGCAAAATAGCAAAAATCCAACTTTAAAAACAAACCAAAAGAAACCTGGGACACAATCTAACCATGATATATTAAATGGCGGTAAATACCCCCCTAAAAAGAAAGTGGTAGTCATTGCACTAACTAATATCATATTAGCATACTCACCTAGGAAAAATAAAGCAAAACCCATAGAGGAATATTCGACATTATAACCGGCAACTAGCTCTGATTCTGCTTCCGGTAAATCAAAAGGCAATCTGTTTGTTTCAGCAAGTACTGAGATAAAAAATACCACCCCCATCGGCATTAGCATTAAATCAATCCACCACGGCATAGTTCTCTGTGCTTCAATAATTTGGCTTAAGTTCAGAGTACCGGTAGCAAGTAGCACAGTAATAATAACAAGCCCCATCGATACTTCATAAGAAATCATTTGTGCCGATGAGCGTATAGCTCCAAGAAATGCATATTTTGAGTTGCTAGCCCAGCCGGCAATAATAATGCCGTAAACACTTAAGGAAGAAATAGCAAGAATATATAAGACTCCGACATTAATATCGGCAAGAACTACGCCTTTTGCAAAAGGTATAACTGCCCAACCGATTAAGCTTAATATAAAGGTTATCATCGGTGCTAGGACAAATAATATTTTATCGGCGTTAGTCGGAATGATCGGCTCTTTAAATAATAGCTTTACCGCATCTGCTATAGGCTGCAAAAGCCCAAATGGTCCAACAACATTAGGACCCTTTCTAAGCTGCATAAGCCCGATTACACGACGCTCAGCATATGTTAAATACGCAACGCATAATATTAATGGTATAGTAATCGCCACCACCTTTAAAGCGATTATAATTAACGGAAAAATATATTCAAAAAAGAGTTCTGTCATAATGTTATTTAATTGTCATACAATCGTCATTGCGAGGAGATGCGTAGCAACGACGCGGCAATCTTATGAGGTAGTATATATTCCTGAGATTGCCACACTCGCTTCGCTCGTTCGCAATGACGGTTCAAGTCTTCACGCTGCCTCCTCATCCCTTTTCTGCTTAGCCTTTACGCATCTTGCCATGGTTACAGAATTCTTACTAATAACGTCAGTCATGTAATAATTAATAGGTCTAGAAGTTATAGGCTCTTTTGATAATTTATCTTTAGAACTAAATTTAGCAAACTTATTCTCTATAATTTTACCGATATCAGCAAATACGGGATATTCTTCAGCAAGCTTTGTTCGTACTTCCTGTAAATTACTTGCCCTAATATCCACTTGCAAATAATCAGCCAGCTCCTTAATTATCGCTATATCTTCTTTAGCTTTCCCTACAGGTGATACTGCTTTTTCTGCTATTTGCGGTCTACCCTCTAGATTTACGTAAATTCCACTCTGCTCAGTATAAGCAGCTGATGGTAAAATAACATCGGCTTTCGTAGCACCAATATCCCCATGATGCCCTTGATACACTATAAAAGCTGATTTAAGCTTATCAAAATTAACTTCATCTGCTCCAAGCAAATAAGCAAGTTCTATCTCTTCCAGTTTAGTAGATTCAGTATTAAAACCGATATCAAGCCCACCAACCATCGATGCGTGATTATGAAGTATATTAAAGCCTTTCCAATCATCCCGCGTGATATTATATTTATCGACCATTTTATGGATTAGCGATAATATAGCATATCCGTCATCTCGCCCATAAACACCATCACCTACTATAATCATCGGATATTTTGCTGCTTTTAATTCTTTTGCAAATTTATGCTCATCTAAAGCTAGCTCCTCAAGTATCTTGAGATCGCTTCCTAAATCCTGAATTTTATAGGTTTGGTTATGCCCCTCTCCTATTCTTACTACTTTCAACGAACCTACTCGAACTCTTCCGCCTATTCTACTATTTAAAACTGGTGCTATCTGCCTTGGATTTGCTCCGATTAACAAGCATAAATCGGCTTTTTCAAGCCCTGCAATAGTTGTATTAAATAAGTAATTTCCTCGCTGCGTAGTATCTAATTTATAGTTAAACTGATTAACGCTATAATTATTACAACCGATTTTTTGCAAGAAAGTTTTAAGCATAAACATTGCTTCAACGGAAGCAAGAGTCCCAGCGAAAACAGTAATTTTTTCTGGCTTAATAGATTTAATTTTATCAGCTATTGCTTTTAAAGCTTCATTGAAGCTTGCAGAGACTAATTTACCATTTTTTCTAATATAAGGCTGATCTAAACGCTGATATTTTAAGCCATCATAGCTAAAACGATTTTTATCTGAGAGCCATTCTTCGTTAATTTCCTCATTGACTCTTGGTAATACTCGCATCACTTCGTCACCCCTACTATCAATGCGGATATTCGAACCTTCTGCATCATGCACGCCAATACTAGCAGTATGTCTTAGCTCCCACTTACGAGCTTTAAAGGCATAAGGTTTGGAGTTAAGAGCTCCGACAGGACAAATATCTATCATATTGCCGGAAATTTCAGAATCCAAAGTTTGCTCTAAATAAGAAGTAACTTCCATATGCTCACCACGATGGATAGCCCCCATTTCTTCTATTCCTGCTATATCATTGGCGAATCTAATACATCTAGTACATTGTATACATCTGGTCATCGCTGTTTTAATCAGCGGACCCATATATTTATCTTTAATAGAGCGTTTATTTTCGTGAAATCTATTAGTGCCTTTACCATATCTAAAAGCCTGATCTTGCAGATCACACTCTCCGCCTTGATCACAAATAGGACAATCAAGAGGGTGATTAACAAGCAAAAACTCCATCACCCCTTCACGGGCTTTTTTCACCATTGGCGTATCAGTATGAATAACCATACCGTTGCCTACAGGCATTGCACAAGAAGCTATCGGCTTTGGTGATTTTTCCATTTCAACCAAGCACATACGGCAATTACCAGCAATTTTTAAACGCTCATGATAACAAAAATGTGGGATTTCTTTACCGGCTTTTGTGCAAGCTTGATAAACCGTAGTACCTTCTGATACTTCTATTTCTTGACCATCTATCGTAAGTTTTATCATTCTTATTGTTTTAAAAATTGTACAAATCAAGTTTGAAGCGGTTCTTCACTTGATTTGAAATTATAAATTTTTTAAATCACCACTTTTTAGTAAATTTTACTGAGGTGTTCATTTCATAAATTGTTGCAATACCGCTACAATTATTTTATCCAGTAAGTCATAGGATTTGGATATGCCTGATCTTCTATCATATATTTAAAGCCGATAGCAACACGCAATATATACCAAACAGCTAAAATAAAATATAACACTACGCCAATAACAATAAACGTAAATATAAAACATACGATCCATCCGAGAACACTAAGGCAGAAAGTACGGAATAAGAATATATAATGACTAGTGGCAAAATTATTGCCTTTATCCTTGTTGAGATATGCAAAAAACACACCTATTAAAGGCAATATCGGTGCTACTATTCCGCATAAATATAATATATACACTACAATTAAATTTTTTTTACCGCTTTCGGTATATTCCTTAAGTTGTTTATCCATATTTTTACCTTTTATTTCTCTATTTCTAATTTCAACTTTTCTATTTCTTCTTTTGAAAGCTTAGTATATTTAATGATTTTTTCTATAGGCTCATTATCTTGTAACATTTCTTTTGCTATCTCTATTTTACCTTCTTCTTTTCCTTCTCTAAACTTACTTTTCTGGTTTAATTCCTCTGTTTGAGCAGCAAGCATCGCTTTAATATAATTGTCATATTCTGCTTCACTCCAATTAAATTGCTCAATAGTCTTATAGGCTGACAATACTATCTCATCCTTGGTATGCTTTGGCGGCTCTTTAGCTTTATCAAATTTAGCCATCATATATAGCCAATCGTCTCAAGCTCGTTCGCTTCTTTTGTAAACTTATCAAGCTCCACAAATACATAAGATAAACATTTAAGTTGATTCCTACCAAATAGTTTGATGATAACTAATACATTCTTTTTCTTCAGGTAATGCCTGAAATCCGGAAGTAATTACTACCATAACTACAGGGGCAAGGTCAGCATATTCTTTTCCTATTTTTAATTGTGAAGAAAACACTACACAACCATAAAATTGTACCCTTGCTAAAAAAGCATCAGCATAACCATTCTGCATCTCAACAATATAAATATTGCCAGAATTATCTTTTACTTTAACGTCAACAATACTCCTTTTATTCTGTCCTAAATCCGGCACTTGTTCATTTGAAATATATTCAAGGTCAATAATTCTTAACTCTTCCGGCAACCGCATAATATTATTGAGAAAGCTGATTAACCTTGCTTTATCCGTAAACAGCTTTTTAAAAGCTACATCATTTGTTGGGTCTAAATATCTTTGCATATTACTTTAAATTCTCTACCACAAAATGCATAATACTGCCATGCTTTATATAATTTATCTCATTATCTGTAAATATTTGCAATATTAAATCAATAGTTTGCGTTTCGCCATTCTGTTTTTTTATAATACATTTAACCGGATTATAAGGTTTTATATGTTCGTTTAAACCTATAATATCAATAGATTCTGATCCATCTAATTTTAAATCAAAACGAGTCATATTATTTGTAAAAATTAGCGGTAATACTCCCATACCGACTAAATTTGAACGATGTATTCGCTCAAAACTTTCAGCAATAACAGCTTTAACACCAAGCAACTGCGGACCTTTTGCTGCCCAGTCTCTTGATGAACCACTACCATATTCTTTGCCGGCAAAAATTACCGCAGATACACCATTTGCTTTATAATCCATTGCTGCATCATAAATAGTTTGCTGCATATTTTTTAGCTGGTTTATAGTAAAACCGCCCTCTACTCCTTTGCACATTTCATTTTTTATGCGAATATTGGCAAAAGTACCACGCATCATCACTTCATGGTTTCCTCTGCGTGATCCGTAAGAATTAAAATCAATAGGTGATATTTGATGATCCATTAAATATTTAGCAGCAGGGCTAGTTTTACTTATACTTCCCGCAGGTGAAATATGATCGGTAGTAATAGAATCACCAAAAATTGCTAAAATTCGTGCCGATTTAATATCTTTTATACTATTTTTACTGCCTATATTTTCAAAATAAGGCGGATTGTTAATATAAGTACTGCTTTTATCCCAAGCATAATTAGAGCTACTAGTTATCTCTAAGCTTTGCCATTCTTTTGTTCCGCTAAATATATCGGAATATTTTTCTACAAACATAGATGAATTAATAGAATTTGCAATGACCTTATCTATCTCTTCTTTACTTGGCCAAATATCCTTTAAATAAACATCTCTGCCTTTATCATTTTTTCCTAATGGTTGATTTGTTAGATCAGTATTAAGGCTACCGCTAAGAGCATATGCTACAACTAAAATAGGCGAAGCAAGATAGCTAGCTTTAGTAAGCGGGTTAATTCGCCCTTCGAAATTTCTATTGCCTGATAAAACAGAAGCAACGACTAAGCCGTTTTTGTTGATTGTATCTTCTATTTCTGGGTTTAAAGGTCCTGAATTACCAATGCAAGTAGTACAGCCATAACCGACCAAATTAAATCCTAATTGATCTAAATATTGATTAAGTCCGCTGCTTTTTAAATATTCTGTTACAACTTTCGAGCCAGGAGCAAGCGAAGTTTTAACCCAAGGCTTAACCTTTAATCCCTGCCCTATCGCTTTTTTAGCAAGCAAAGCTGCCCCAATCATCACAGAAGGGTTAGAGGTATTAGTACAGCTAGTAATCGCTGCAATCACCACATCACCATTACCAATTTCGTAATTCTGATTTGCTACAGCATGTTTTGTATCAATACTTATATTATTTGAAGAAAAAGTCGGCAACTCTTTCTTAAAACCACTTGCTACATCACCTAAATTTACACGATCTTGCGGACGTCTTGGACCTGCTAGCGAACTTGTTACTTCAGATAAATCCAGCTCTAAAATATCAGTATATTCTGCTACATGGTCAAAATTGCACCATAAATCTTGAGCTTTGGCATATTCTTCTACTAATTTGATTTGCTCTTTATCTCTACCTGTCAGCTCTAAATATTTGATAGTTTCCTGATCAATCGGGAAAAAACCACAAGTAGCACCATATTCAGGTGCCATATTAGAAATGGTAGCACGATCGGCAATTGTCATAGCTCTAAGCCCTTCGCCATAAAACTCAACAAACTTACCTACTACTTTTTTCTTCCGTAGCATTTCAGTAATCTTTAAGACTAAATCGGTGGCAGTAGCAGTACCTGTTAACTTACCTGTTAGCTTTACGCCGATTACTTCCGGCAGAATCATAGTAAGCGGCTGTCCAAGCATTGCGGCTTCTGCTTCTATACCGCCAACACCCCAACCAAGTACCGATAACCCATTCACCATGGTTGTATGGCTATCTGTACCAACCAAACTATCAGGATAAGCCACACCATTACTATGCCACACGACTTTTGCCAAATACTCTAAATTTACCTGATGGCAAATACCAGTACCCGGCGGAACTACCTTGAAATTATTAAATGCTTGCTGTCCCCACTTCAGAAACTGATAACGCTCTATATTGCGTTTCATTTCCATTGCTACATTTTTGTCAAATGAGCTACCCGACGCATAAGAATCAACACTAACTGAGTGATCTATAACTAAATCAACAGGGATAAGCGGATTGATTTTTAGCGGATCACCACCTATCTTCTTCATCGCATCACGCATAGCAGCAAGATCAACTATAGCCGGCACACCTGTAAAATCCTGCATCAAAACCCTTGTCGGCATAAAATCTATTTCCGCATCAGATTTTTTATTCTTTAGCCATTCTTTGAATACCAGTAAGTTTTGTTTTGAACCGGTACGTAGCACATTCTCAAACAATACTCTCAAACTATAGGGCAGTTTTTTTAAAGGCAAATCGATATCGCTTGCAGCTTTATTTATGTCGTAAATTTTATATGAGATATTATTAACTGATAATTCTTTAAGATATTCTGCATTATGCATCTTTTGCATATTTTCCTCGTTTGATATTCGTTATGATACCACCCCGTGGAGGCATTGTTGCGTAGATCGAGAGTTGTCATTGCGAGCGAATGAAATGAGCGTGGCAATCCAGAGAAAATAATAAAAAATGCTATAAATTAGCATTTTTTAACTGGATTGCTTCGTCAATTACTTTGTAATTTCCTCGCAATGACAGGGTAAAACCGATCTACGCAACAACGCCCCTCGTGGCTTGTACCTGCGGGGTCTTGTGTCACAGACTGTATTCTAAGATCCCGCGATCAAGTTAGCTAGATGATAGCTTATACTTAACCTTACCCCAAAACGTAGATTTTTAAAACAAATTAATGCCGATGTGGGAGATATTTATATAGATTTTTGAAGAGCAGTGAGTTTATTTTCTATTTCCGCTTCACTTAAACCGGTAACGTTAATAGCCGTTTCTGTAGCTATGTTAATATAACTTCCTGTTACTTCAGCAGTTACACCATTAGCAATAAGATAAGTAATTTTCGGCTTGTGCATATCATCTATGTAAACTTGTACTAATCCAGCTTTTAAGCTAACAATCATCGGAGCATGACCCTGCAATACACCAAACTCACCCTCTTCACCTGGAAGCGTTACCATTTTAGCCTGCTCTTCAAAAACGATATTTAAAGGCGTAATAATTTTAACGTTAATTGTTTCGCTCATATGATAATATAATTTTTCGTCATTATGACTGAACTTTGTTTCCTGTCATCCCGTGATTTATGAACTAGAGCCAGTTAAAAATACTAATAAAATTAGTATTTTTATTATTTTCTGGATCCCGTGGTCAAGCCACGGGATGACTACCTTAGGGCGTTTTTCGATCCACGCTGGCAATGCCGCCACGGGATGACACCGAAAATACTTTGAGGTCCACGTGGGATAACAATTTATTTTAGTGTCTTAGCCTTCTCCACTGCTTCCTCTATAGTCCCAACCATATAAAAAGCTGCTTCCGGTAAATCATCATATTTACCTTCTGTGAGTCCTTTAAAGCCTGCTATAGTATCGGCTAAATTAACAAACTTCCCCTCAGCTCCAGTAAATACTTCAGCTACATGGAAAGGTTGCGACAAGAAACGCTGTATTTTTCTTGCACGTGATACTGTTAGTTTATCTTCTTCAGATAACTCATCCATACCTAGGATAGCGATAATATCTTGTAGAGATTTATAAGTTTGCAATATTTGCTGCACCTTTCTTGCTACATTATAATGCTCTTCCCCAACAATCATCGGATCAAGCACCTGCGAAGTACTATCTAGAGGGTCAACTGCCGGATAAATTCCAAGCTCTGCTATCTGACGGCTAAGTACTGTTGTGGCATCTAAATGTGCGAAAGACGTTGCCGGAGCAGGATCGGTTAAGTCGTCTGCCGGTACGTATATAGCTTGCACGGAGGTTATTGAGCCGTTCTTAGTCGAGGTGATACGCTCTTGTAATTCACCCATATCGGTTGCAAGAGTCGGCTGATAACCTACTGCTGACGGAATTCTGCCAAGTAATGCTGATACCTCTGAACCTGCTTGCGTAAAACGGAATATATTATCGACGAAAAACAGAACATCTTGCCCCTCGTTCATATCTCTAAAACTCTCCGCAACAGTAAGCCCCGTTAATGCAACCCTTGCTCTTGCACCTGGTGGTTCGTTCATTTGCCCATAAACTAAAGCTACTTTTGATTTTTCTGGCTCTTCAAGATTAATAACTCCTGAATCAATCATTTCATGATAAAGATCGTTACCCTCTCTAGTTCTCTCACCAACTCCAGCAAATACGGTATAGCCACCGTGTGCTTTCGCAACATTATTAATCAGTTCCATTATAAGCACGGTTTTACCAACCCCCGCACCACCAAACAGCCCTATCTTACCGCCTTTAGTATAAGGGGCAAGTAAATCAACAACTTTAATGCCAGTTACTAATATATTACGATCAGTTGATTGCTGAGTAAAGCTTGGTGCAGATTTATATATAGACGAAATGCTTGAGCCTTTAATCTTTCCTTTGCCGTCAATCGGTTCGCCTACGACATTCATAATTCGTCCTAACGTTTCGATTCCTACCGGAATACTAATTGGGCTACCAGTGTCTACTACTTCCATACCTCGCACTAACCCCTCCGTGGAGTCCATAGCGATACAACGCACTGTATCATCACCTATATGCTGAGCTATCTCTAGTACTATTCTTTGCTTATCGTTATAGCACTCAAGGACATTTAAAATCGGCGGTAATTTACCTTTATTGGTAAATTTTACGTCAACTACCGCTGAAATAATTTGAGTAATTTTCCCGATATTTTTTTTCATTATTTTTTCTTTTGTTAAGATAATGTTGTTATTTTGTCATTGCGAGGATATGCATAGCAGAGGGCGGAGGCAATCTCAGGAATTTTATATACTACTTCATGAGATTGCCACGCTCCTTACAGTCGCTCGCAATGACGGTGACAGTTAGTCAAACCGCTTCGGAACCCGCTATTATCTCTATCAATTCCGTAGTAATAATTGCTTGTCTTGACCTATTTAACTTTAATACCAATTTATTAATTATATCATGAGCGTTATTTGTAGCATTTTCCATAGCAGTCATTCTTGAGCCTTCTTCACTTGCTCTATTTTGTAGCAGTGCATAATTTATTTGTGAATTAACATATAAATTAATCAAATTGGAAATTAGATTTTCTCCCTCATACTCATAAATATCGTTAGCTCCCTCTATCTTTGAATCATCATGATATTTCTCTATTGGTAAGATTTGCTGCTTCGTCATTATTTGAGTCATAGCATTTTTAAATTTATTGAAATAAATAGTACAATTACTTACTTCTAAACTTGTTACTAATGCCATAATCTTTTGCTTTATTTGCAACATTAGATTTTCATCATGGTTTTTTGGCAAGTCAAAATAACTATCAATATAACTTTCATAAGACTTTTTTAATGCCTCATAACCTTTTTTCCCGATAATAATAAGCTTGATTTTTTCGCCTTTACTTTTTAAGTTTTCAATATCACTTTTTACTTGTTTAATTATCATATAATTAAACGTTCCGCACAAACCACGCTCAGACGTCATAACTATTAGCAAATTTGCTTTATTGGTCTCTGTATTGAAAAATTTTTGTGCTTCTATAGGAAAGTCATAAATATCAGCGGATAATACAGTAGACATCATTTTACTAATAGCTTCAACATAAAAATTTGAATGAGCTATTTGATTTTTTATTTTTGTCAATTTAGAAGCTGAAACTAATTGCATTGCCTTAGTAATCTTCTGCGTAGATTTAACGCTTTTTATTCTAGTTCTTAGCTGTTTTAAATTTGACATAAATATTTTAATATTTTTATGTCATTGCGAGGAGAAGCTGTAAGTTTCGACGAAGCAATCTCATGAAGTAGTATAAAATTCCTAAGATTGCCACGTCGCTATGCTCCTCGCAATGACGATTTTTCCCCTACACAAAAACAACAACTCTAATCTACCTTGACAAAGTCCTTAACGAAATTCTCTAAAAATGTTTTTAATTTCTGTTCATTTTCTTCAGTGATACGCTTTTCACTTTTTATTGACTCTAAAATATCTTTTTGATTCTGCTTTATCTCACTAAGCATTTTTTCTTCAAATTCCTTAATTCTTTCTATAGGTATATTAATTAAATATTTTTTAGTTCCAGCATAAATACTTATTATCTGCTCTTCGACTGAAAAAGGATGATATTGTGCTTGTTTTAATATCTCAACGAGTCTCTTACCATGTTCGATTTGTGTTTTAGTGGCAGAATCTAAATCTGAACCAAATTGTGAAAAAGACTCAAGTTCTCTAAACTGGGCTAATTCAAGCTTTATCAAGCCTGCAACCTGCTTCATAGCTTTTATTTGTGCAGCAGAACCAACACGGCTTACCGAAATCCCGACATTAACAGCCGGTCTTATACCTTTATAAAACAGCTCGCTTTCTAAGAAAATTTGACCGTCAGTAATAGAAATAACGTTTGTTGGAATATAAGCAGATACGTCACCTGCTTGGGTTTCGATTATAGGAAGTGCCGTAAGTGAACCGCCGCCTTTCTCCTCAGACATTTTAGCAGCACGCTCAAGTAATCTTGAATGCAAGTAAAATACGTCACCAGGATATGCTTCACGTCCGGGCGGTCTTCTAAGTAATAATGATATTTGTCGGTATGCGACAGCATGTTTACTTAAATCATCATAAATAATAAGTGCATGCTTGCCGTTATCACGGAAATACTCACCCATACTACAAGCAGCATAAGGAGCAACAAATTGTAATGCAGCAGCTTCCGAAGCAGTAGCCGAAACAATGATTGTATAATCCATTGCCCCAGCATCTTCTAGTTTTTTTACTATCTGGGCAACGCTTGATCTTTTTTGCCCTATTGCTACATAAATACAATAAATTTTATCTTTCTCATTTTTTAGTGAATGAGCTTGCTTTTGGTTAATAATAGTATCGATAGCTATTGCTGTTTTTCCAGTTTGTCTATCACCTATTATTAATTCTCTTTGTCCTCTTCCTATCGGAATTAATGAATCAATAGCCTTTATACCGGTTTGTACAGGCTCACTAACGCTTGTTCTATCGATTATACCAGGAGCTTTCATTTCAATATGGCGATATTCTTTGCTCTTAATATCACCTTTACCATCAATAGGGTTACCAAGTGCATCAACGACACGACCAAGCAAAGCAGTTCCTACTGGTACTTCTAGCACCTCTTTGGTTCTTTTTACTTTATCACCTTGCTGTACCTGATTATCCTCACCCATAATCACAGCACCAACGCTATCATTCTCTAAATTTAAAACCAGTCCTTTAACACCTGATTCAAATTCCACTACTTCACCGGATTGCACATTTGCAAGACCATAAATTTTTGCTATACCATCACCAACATTTATTACTTGCCCTACTTCTTCAAGCTCGCTTAAACAATTGATATTTGCTATCTCTTTTTGTAATATGTCAGCTACTTCAATAGGTTTTAATTTCATATGGTTTAAGTTTTTTTAATTATTCACGTCATTGCGAGAAGAAACTGAAAGTTTCGACGAAGCAATCTCAGGAGTCAGATACTGTTTCATGAGATTGCCACGTCGATGCGTTGCATCTCCTCGCAATGACGTTTTTTATTCATGCAGCGATCTTAACTTTTTTCAAGGTCCTAGCTATCTTATCTAAACTACCTTTTATCGAACAATCTTGCAATATACTATCATATTTAATTACGATTCCTCCCATAATGGTAGAGTCTATTTCAAAATTTATTTTTACTTCTTGCTTTAACTCTTGTTCTATATTCGATTTAACCCATTCTTGTTCTTTTGGCTGCAATTTACTTGCAGAAATTACTTGCACTATTTTAATATTCTTGCTTTCATATAATAATTTACTATATGTGTTTGCTATATCTGCTAAGATAGAAGTACGGGAATTTTTTATCAATAATAATAAGAAATTTTGCATTATTTTGCTGATTTTAATATTTTTTACTAGCGAATTAATCACGCCAATTTTATCAACTTTATTTACTATAGGGGAAGATAACAGCTCTTTAACCTCTATATTATCTTCAATAATGCTAGTCACTAGATTAATTTCTTCAAGTATCTTATCTTGAGTATTATCAGATTTAGCATTATCAAATAACGCAGCTGCATAATTCTGAGTTAAAATATCTTTATTCATAGCTTAATACTTTGCACATTTTATATTTATATTATTATATATCGGATAATATTTTATATTACATTGATATTTTTTAGAATTTTCTAAAAGCTCTTGTATATCTATATTAGATTCTATTTGGTTCTTCTTAACCTCACTTACGTAATTCGCATCCGGCTTAGGCTGGCTAACACATTTTGAACGCATTTCATTATTGAAATAAGGAGTAAGAAAATATGCTAACTTATAACATATAAAAGTCTTCTCTGTTGTAGAATAATTATTATCAAAGTCAAAATCAACTTGAAAATCTTTTGATAATAACTCATAAACAATCGGAGTTTGAGATTTTAATGATAATTGATTCTCAGATTGAGCACTTAGCTTAGGCATCTTCCACAAAAGTACTAATAAAGAACTTACTACATATACTGTAAAAATTATTACCACAGCAGTAATTAAAATTTTTGTTATTTTATGTCTACTAAATGCACTTAACTCTTTATAAAATAACGTTTTTTTAAGATAAGCACAGCTGATCGCCATAAAAATTACCCCATAGCTACTTGCATATCTTTTAACACAACCTAAATCAATTCCACTAGGTGTGGAGTATATCATATTTGCCATTACTATATATAAATATAGTCTCCAAGCTAAAAATAAAAATACAATAAAGCATAAAATGGCAGTAATTACTAAAATTAAGAAACTTTTTAAATATTGAGGTTTATATTTATGTATGCTAATTCCAGTAAACAACAAAATACCATAAATACATAAAAATGATTTTTTTCCTAATGCTTTAAAGACAATATTAACATAAGAGGATATTATATTAATAGTTTTTGCTTCCTTATTAAATAATGAAGAAACTATTTTACAAATTGATCTAGAGAATGCGGCTCTCTTCCTAGAGCTACGTGAGATTCAACATACATAAACCAAAGATAATTTGTTAAAAATGGTAAAATTAATAATATTATTAATACCCCAATTTTTACACTCAAGGACTTTAATTTTTCATTATCATCTACTAACAAATTACAAAAAATCATTATAGAAGCAAACCACGACAACCATAAACCTACTTCTCTAAATAACGGCATAAATAATAAAATAGGCATTACCATTAATAATGCTTTATATTTATTATCTTCCAATATGAAAATAACTAATACTGACGAAAAAATAAATGCTATTAAACCATCATTATAAATTGCTCGCAGTACAAAACTTTCTTGAACAGGAAAGAGTAAAACTAGTGATACTAATAAAATAGTTTATACAAAATATTTATTTGCCATTAATGGTGCTAAGAATAGCATCTGTAAAATAAAATGACTTAACAATAAATCATTTTCGGAATAGCCGGGGAAGTATAACATAAAATAATGAAATATACTTGGACCCCGTGGATAATGTATATGTGAAGGTAAAATAGAGGTTAAACTATTTTGTGGGAATATATCGTTATAGCTTATCAATTCTTTAGTGTATACTGCCCAAAAAGCCAAATCATCCCATATATTTAGATAAGTAGTATGCAAAAAGAGATAATAACTAAAAGTAATAGCCGTTAAAACGCAAAGCTCTATTTTATACTGAAGAATGTTTGATCTTAATTCAGCAAATTTATATAAATCATATATAAGAGCTACTATACCTATAATAGTTATTAAGCAAGTGGCATAATATAATATTCCCGTTACAGAGCATAAAGTTAAGATTGCTACCAATATAGTAGTTACTATAGGCAAAAAAACGTAAATCTCGTTTTAAATATATTAGCAAAAAATCCCGCTAGCCCAAAAATACTTAGTAAAGGTAATATTATCATAAAGCATAATTAAATATGTATTGCCCTATCGTAAGCAGCTAGCACCGATTCGTGCATCATTTCCGATAAAGTCGGATGCGGGAATATGGTATTAATTAAATCTAGCTCTGTTCCCTCTAAATTCTTTGAAACTACATATCCTTGTATTAATTCAGTAACTTCTGAGCCTATCATATGTGCCCCAAGTAACTCACCGGTCTTAGCATCAAATATAGTTTTGATCAACCCTTCAGCGTCACCGCCAACTAGGGCTTTACCATTCGCCATAAAAGGAAACCTACCGATTTTTAGTTCATAGCCTAAGGCTTTTGCAGCTTCTTCCGTCAAACCGACACTTGCTATTTGCGGTGAAGAATAAGTGCAGCCAGGGATATTGTGCTTATTGATAGCATGAGGCTTTAAGCCTGCAATGTTTTCCGCTGCAATAATTCCCTCATGGCTTGCTTTATGTGCTAAACAAGGTGCACCTGCTACGTCACCTATTGCGTAAATCCCTGATTCTGCTGTTTGCATCAAGCCATTAGCAACTATATAACCATTTTCTACTTTAACTTTTGTCTTCTCTAGCCCTAGATTTTCAGTATTTGCTACAATACCTACTGCCATAAGCAGAATTTCAGCTTGTAATTTTTGTGTTTTACCAGCTATCTCTAGCTCGACTTCTAAACCATCTTTCGATTTTGTTTGCTTAATCAGCTTAGCATTTGTAATAATTTTTATACCTTTTTTCTCAAAGCTTTTATGGGCAAGGTTTGAAATCTCTATATCTTCCACCGGTAATATTTTGCTATGTGCTTCAATTACTGTAACATCCACCCCGATAGCATTATAAAATGAGGCGAATTCTATACCAATTACACCTGAACCTACAATAATCATAGATTTTGGCACATGCTGCGGTATCATAGCTTCCTTTGAAGTCCAAATTTGTTTACCATCTGGCTCGAATCCTTTTAAAACTCTAGCTCTTGCTCCGGTAGCGATAATAATATTATCTACTTTTATTTTAAGGTTATCATTAATATTTATTACCTTATTTGCTTCAAGCTTTGCTACTCCATCTATAACAGTAACTTTATTTTTCTTAAGTAGCATCTTAACGCCGCCAGCTAACTTATTTGAGATTTCTCTAGAACGCTCAACGATCTTCTTAATATCAATTTTAGCAGAACCTGCATCAACGCCATAATCTTTAGCATGTTTTATATACTCAAACACTTCAGCAGATTTAAGTAGGTATTTTGTCGGAATACATCCCCAATTAAGACACACTCCACCTAAATGCTCTTTCTCTATTAATACAACTTTTTTCTTTAATTGTGCTGCTCTAATTGCAGCAACATATCCGCCAGGTCCACCACCTATCACGGCTATATCATACTGTTCCATGTTGTTCTTATTTTGTTGGTTGGTTTATTTTGGTTACTTGGTGTCACAGGCATTAACGTCATTGCGAGGAGAGGCAAAGCCTCGACGTGGCAATCTCATAAAACAGTACTATATTCCTGAGATTGCCACGCCACTTTCAGTGGCTCGCAATGACGGAAATAGGGATGACATTAGGCTATACTACTTTTTAAGAACCATCTATTTTTCTCGTGCACTTTAATCCGTCCAATAATCATATCGGCGGTCCCTTCATCACCTTCTGCTTGTGCGATTTTTAAACCTTTATATAAAGTATCTATTATAATATCTTGATCTTTTACAAGGCTTTTTAGCATTTCATTTGCAGAAGCATTAGGGTTTGGCTCACTTATAGATGCTAGTTTTATTAAGTTTGATAATGCCGGAACTTTAGCATCTAAAGTTCTTATTCGTTCAGCTAACTCATCTAGACTTTCTGCCAAATCTTCATATTGCCCTTTGAATAATAAATGCAGGCTTCTAAATTCAGCCCCTTTAACATTCCAATGATAATTTTGTGTTTTGAAATATAAGGCATAGCTATCTGCTAAAACCTGTTCTAAAGCTTTTATTACTTGCATAATATATACCTCTAATAAATGAATAATTAGTAGATGAAGTTTTATTTGGAAAAGAGCAAGGCACTTTGAAGCTTATAACCGCAGCGTACATACTAGTACGTGAGGATTATAAGCAAAAAGTAACGCCGCCAATTTTTCAAATAAAACGAGTATACTCCTATAAATAAGAAGTTATGAACTTTTTGACTTTATAGTATTTCATTTAATACTTCAAGTAAGTTGTAATATTTGTGCTGATTTAATATGATTTTCGGTGTGAGAGGATAGAAGTACAATACCACCACTATTTGCTTTCATGACAATTAAGTTATTTAGTAAATCTCTATTTTCTTTACTTAAATTGGTTTCAACTTCATCAAGCAACCATAGATCCGACTGGCAAGCAATAAGCCTTGCTAAAGCTACAACTTTCTGCAATCCACTGGATAAAGTATAGCATTTTTCATCTAATAAATCATATAATTTAAAATAATGAATAGCAGCATCTAGAGTTTCTACTGAATTATAAATCTCTGACCAAAATTTTAGATTTTCAAAAACAGTCATCTCAAGCTTTAGACCTAAATTATGACCAATATAAGTACAGTAAGGTTTAGAAATATTGTTAATATTAAGATTTCTATAGAAAATATTACCGTTACTTGGCTGCATAATGCCCGCTACCATACGTAATAGCGAAGTTTTACCACAACCATTAGCTCCTTTTATATAAGTAATAGCAGAATCTAAAAAAGTAATACTTAAATTATCAAATAATTGTTTTTGATATATATTAAATTTTAATTGGTGAAATGATAGCATTTTAGTATAGCTCTAATAATACTATATCATGATTAGGGTTGTCATCTAACTTAGTTTCTAAAGCTTGGCTTCCAACATTTATATCAGTTACATTATCAGCAGAAGATGGCAATTTTTCATTTGCCATTTCTTCTCCTGTAAATAATTTAGAGAAAATTGTAGATAATATACCAGATTTTAATTTCATGAGTTTAGTTCAGCATCAGCCCCAGCAAGTTCTGTATTATCCTGATTTTCTTGGTTGTTACCCATTCCTAATTTTTCACGAGCATTTCTTAAAGCTTCTTTATGGTCCGATGCTTCAGGATTGACAACATGGCTTACATCTATCCCTGTTGCTTTATTGACCTCTTGACCAACTGCTCTACTTGCATCATCTAGCTTCTCATTTACGTCTTTAACTGTTTTTTTTATTCTGTTTTTCATATAGACCTCAATTTTAAGTTCTATAATTAGAGTAACACTTGAATCTTTTATAATCAACTAGAAAAATTTAACTAACAAATTCTCTACTGACAAATGAAATACATTTAAAATAGAACTTGGCATTAGACCGAAATAAATAATTAGTACTATTAAAGGGGCAATTGAGATTATTTCGTAACTATATAAATCTCTGAAATTAATGATTTCTTTATTAGTAATTTCGCCTAGCATAACTTCTTTATATAGCTTCAGCATGTAAACAGCACCAAGAATTATACCGAGAGCTGCTAGGAAAGTTGCCATCACACTTGCCTTATAAATTCCAAGCAGGCTTAAAAATTCACCAATAAATCCGCTAGTTCCTGGCAAACCGACAGAGCCAAGCATTGCAATCATAAAAAACGTTGCAAGCACCGGCATTTTACTTGCAACACCACCATATTTAGCTATCTCTTTAGTATGTAACCTTTCATATAAAGTGCCGACTATTAGGAATAAGCAGGAAGAAATTATACCATGGCTTAACATTTGGAATAATGCCCCGCTAACTCCGCTATCAGTGAAGCTAAAAATACCTATAGTAACATAACCCATATGGGCAATAGACGAATAGGCAATCATTTTCTTCATATCTTTTTGAGCTAAGGCGACAAGGGAGGCATATATTATAGCAATAACACTAAGCCAAATTACGTAAATCGCAAATTCTTGCGATGCATTAGGTAGAAGTGGCAGTAATACCCTTAAAAAACCATAGCCACCAAGTTTTAGTAAGATACCAGCAAGAATAACCGAACCGCTAGTAGGTGCTTGTACGTGAGCATCCGGTAACCATGTGTGAAACGTAATCATAGGAATTTTGATGGCAAAGGCAATAAAAATAGCCCACCATAAAATTTGCTGCACATGCAAAGGGAAATTATTAGTAAATTCGCCAATATTGCTTAAATCAAAGCTGTGAATCTTACTATAAATATATATTATCGATAATAAGAAAAATACCGAACCAAAGAAAGTATATAAGAAGAATTTAACAGCCGCATATATTCTATTCTCACCGCCCCATACTCCGATAATAATATACATTGGTACTAATATTACTTCGAAAAATAAGTAGAATAATAATAAATTTATTGAGGTAAATGCCCCTATACAAAAGGATTCCATTAATAAAAAACATACCAAATATTCTTTGATATATTTTTTAACAGTAAATAAGCTCCCAATAATGCAAATAAGAGTAAGAAAGGAAGTTAAGCTTACGAAAAATATTGATATACCATCAATACCTACATGAAATTCAAGCCCAATTTTATCAAGCCAGCTATATCGTTCAACAAATTGATAAGCAGGGTTTGAAGAATCAAATTCTATTAATATATATATAGTTGAGATGAATGTTAAAACACTACTCAGCACCGCAACATACATTGTATGTATTTGTTTGTCGGGCTTTTTGCTTTGACTAATGAATAGCAAAATATATAGCACACTTATTAGCGGCAAGAAAATAGTAATTGATATGATTGGTAATTCTAACATTTTTTTAAGATTTTATAAGTTTTTCGTCATTGCGAGAAGAAACTGAAAGTTTCGACGAAGCAATCCAGTAAAATGCATAGCATTTTTTATTAGTATTTTTAACTGGATCCCGTGAATAAATCACGGGATGACAGGGGAAAATGATCCACGTGGGCAAACCTTAAGCGGGAATGACACTACACGGCAACTAACCAAACAAAGTAACTAATTGTTACAACAACAAACAACACTACATATAAAGTATAATTAAAAATATATCCAGTTTGGGTTTTACCGGTTAAAATACTAAAACAATTAACACTCCTTGCAAAGCCATTAGGACCAAAACGATCAATTATTTTTTGATCACCAGAATAAAATAAACAAGCCAAGCAGTTAATAGGTTTTACTATTAAGAAATTATATAGCTCATCAAAATAGTATTTATTGATTAATATTTTAGATATGGTTGTCATCCCGTGGCTTGTCCACGGGATCCAGACTTTTTTATTTTTTTTCTGGATGGAGTTAGCAACCCACGGAATGACAGTGCCGATAACAATCCCTATTATTCCCACTATCATTGGTAATAATTTAATATGCAAAGGTGGATGAGTAACTAATAGCTTATAGACTTGTAAATTAAGTAAACTATCATGGAAATAACCATTCGGTTTATCCATTGAAAGCAGATAATAACCAATCATCCCACTGAAAAAGCTTCCTGCGACTAATAAGGTAAGGGGATTATTCATTACTTTAGGCGGTTCATGAGCGTGTTCGAAAACATCTTTTTCTAGTCTAGTTTTGCCATGGAATACCAACATAATAATTTTCATTGAGTAAATAGCGGTAAGTATTGCAGCTAATATACCAAATATAAACATAAATGATCCGCTGCTATAAACCGCTTCTAAGATCGAATCTTTTGAATAAAACCCTGCAAGCGGATAGATCCCTATTAACGCAAGCGAACCGATTAAAAAATTTCCATAAGTTATAGGCATCTTATTTCGCAGCTCACCCATTTTAAATATATCCTGCTCATGAACAGCATGTATAACGCTGCCAGCTGATAAAAATAGTAAGGCTTTAAAAAAGGCATGCGTTACTAAATGAAATATACCGCTATTATATGCTGATACTCCGCAAGCCATAAACATATAACCAAGCTGGCTACAAGTTGAATAGGCGATAATTTTTTTAATATCGTTTTGCATAATGGCAATGCTTGCAGCAAAAAGGCAAGTAATACCGCCGATGATCGTGATGAATTGTAGCACCATAGGGCTGTATTCAAACAAATATGAACAGCGTGCTACTAAAAACACTCCTGCCGTTACCATAGTTGCTGCGTGAATAAGAGCAGATACGGGAGTAGGTCCTTCCATTGCATCAGGAAGCCATACATGTAAGCCTATCTGTGCCGATTTTCCCATGCAGCCGATGAACAACAATAAGCAGGCAATATCAAGGATAGAAATTTCAAAATTAGCTAGTAATATTTTTGTATTAGCTAATTTCGGAGCAAGCAAAAATACATCCTCATAATTTGCTGAATGACAATAAAAAATAATCGTTATTACGCCTAAAATAAAGGCAAAATCTCCGACTCTATTTGCTATAAAAGCTTTAATAGCTGCTTTATTTGCCGATTCTTTTGAGTACCAAAAACCAATTAGTAAATACGAGCAGACGCCAACTCCCTCCCAACCAAAAAATAATTGTAAGAAATTATCCGCCGATACTAGCATTAGCATAAAGAAAGTAAACAGCGATAGGAACGATAAGAAGCGTACTATTCCCTTATCTTCCGCCATATAACCAAGAGAATAAATATG
Source organism: Rickettsia endosymbiont of Rhinocyllus conicus (assembly GCF_964026465.1). Lineage (NCBI taxonomy): Bacteria > Pseudomonadati > Pseudomonadota > Alphaproteobacteria > Rickettsiales > Rickettsiaceae > Rickettsia > Rickettsia endosymbiont of Rhinocyllus conicus. Next base: position 161,475 of record NZ_OZ032155.1, read on the forward strand.
CACAACGCTAGATACCCATGTAACAGCTATAAACATTATGCTTGTTAGCTGGTCTATATAGATCGACCAATCTACCTTAAATTGGCTAATTTCAATCCATGACAATAATTTTATATGGATTATATGCCCGTTTAACCCTGTGTGATAAAATATTATTAATGCAAATAATGCTGATAAAGATAAAAACGATGTGGCAACTATAGACGCTAGTTTTTTATCTATTCTTCTTACAAATAATCCGTTTATTAAAGCGGAAGCAAGAGGTAATACAATAATCATTATAGCAATGCTTTGATACATCTTTATCCCCTCATCTGATTGATATCTGTGACTTCAATCGAGCCTTTATTACGGAAATATATTAGTAATATTGCAAGACCAATAGAAGTTTCAGCAGCAGCTATAGTTAGAATTATGATGCTGAAAATCTGCCCCGATAATTCTTGCATATATACCGAGAAAGCAACAAAATTTATATTAACTGCAAGCAGCATTAGTTCAATTGACATTAATATATTGATAATATTTTTGCGATGCATAAATAATCCAAGCATCCCTATAGTAAAAACTAAACTGCTCAAAATTAAATAGTGGTTAAGCCCTATATATTCATTCATATTTGATATTCTCAATTCCTTTGTTTATAAAAGGTTTTGTCATTAATATAGCATTTTCTTTATTATGTGAAAGTTGTTTTGCGATATTTTGCCGCTTTACTCCGTCACGTTTTCTAAGAGTTAACGTAATACAACCAATCATAGCAACAAATAAAATAAGTCCCGCAATTTGGAAAGGTATCATAAAATCAGTATATAATATTTTTCCTATTGCTTTAGTATTTGATACATCACTTGCTATGGCAAACGATAAATCAGAACTAAAATGAATATTTTTAGTACCAAGTAAAATAATTACTACTAAATCAGCAAACATAATCAAAGATACAAAAATGCTTAAGATAGGCTTTTCCTTTAGCTGCATTATAGCCTTATTAAAATGCATATCCAGCATCATTATCACAAATAAAAATAATACTGCTACTGCTCCGACATATATGACTATTAGCATCATTGCTAAAAATTCTGCACCAAGCAATATCATAAGTCCAGAGCCGTTAATAAAGGCAAAAATTAACCATAATACTGAGTATACGGAATTTTTGCTCAAAACAACGCATAGACTGCTAATTATGATTAATATTGTAAATAAATAAAAAAATATAGGCATGAGTTATTATATTGTGTTTCCTCGTCATTGAGAGGAGATATGCATGGCAGATGACGGAGGCAATCTCGTAAAGACTCCTGAGATTGCTTCGTCGCTCTCTACGCTCCTCGCAATGACGGGTTGTATATTAAACCAATAAAGCGTTAGCGGCAAACTTGTCAATCATTGGCATAAATAAGACCTCGAGTTGTTTACGTATTACTTCTTGATCTTCTATCTTTTGTCCGTCTTTGCTTAAATTTATTTCACCTTTTACTACATGACCCATCACTGCGTCAATAATAGCTTTCTTATCATGCTTACCATCCATATATCTAATAGCAAGTTTTTCAAAGAAATTAACCCCTACTGGCTCATGTTTTAAATTTGTAACCCACATATAAGGAGTATGGCTTGCTTGATGTATCACAAGCTTCGTAGTTTTAGGCTTATCAAGCTCAGGTGTCTCTCTATGTTTCTGAGTAGTGATATTAATGTAACCTTGTAATACTAACTTCATTGCGTTTTCCAAAAGCTCAGCTTTTATTTCATTTAATTTAGTACCATGTAGCTTTTTATTAGCTTCCTCGGTTATTTTCTCAAAACTTAGAGGGTTATTAAGATGCTCACTAAAAGTATATAAAATAGCTTTCATGTAGGGTGAAGCAGTTGTTAAATTACTATCTTTATTGCCGTTCAAAAAGAATGCTAAGCTTTCAGAAGCATTATTAAGATCAACTTCTTTAAGCGATTTTTCAGGAACGACATTGAAGATCATATTAAATTTCATTATGTCTTCGTTATTAATATTTCTGTTGATTTTTACATCACTATGACATAATAAAGTAGCTCTAAAACGACGATTTGTAATGAAATCCATATATTGTTCAGTTCTAACTATATCATTTACGACTTTTAACTGCTCTACCACTTTTTGTGGCATATTACCTAAATACATAGTAGAAAGGTTACAATCAGCTAAATATTGTAAATTATGCTTTCTAGCTTCATCCATAAATTCATGGAAGTAAAACTGAGCATTTTCTTCTTCTAAATGATCATGACGTAAATAATGATCTGTTTGTTTCGATAATAATCCAGCTTCGGTTTTTAATACTTCAGCATAAGGTGTTTTTGAATTCTCTAAGCTATCTTTAACAAAATCTAATAATAATCTAGATTGAGCTATTTTATCACGTACATTTGCAAATGAATTAGAATGATAAAGCATCATATCTCTAACTGTACGAACCATATTCCAGCCAGGTAGAGTATTATAACTGATATATGCTATACCGTTTTTGCTTAGGTTTTTATTACATACATCAAAAATTTTATCTCTAACGTTTTTTGATACCCAAGACATTACACCATGACAAATTATATAATCAAACTTATTTAAAGAATCATTAATATCAAGGATAGAACAATGATGAAATTCTATATTTTTCAGTCCGAGTTCTTTTACAGTTTTATTTGCTTCGTCAATTTGTACTTTAGATAAATCAATACCAACAAAATGAGCTTTTGGATAAAGAACAGCATGAGGAATTAAATTACCACCAGCAGCACAACCTAATTCTAATATTTTTGCGGTTTCCACATTAGGGGCATCTACACCGAAAAGAGTCGCAAGAGTGCTTAAATGAAAAGGATTAGTAAAGGAGTATGGATAGCTTTCATACGGCACTTCGTCATAAGTATTATGCTTTATTGCCCCATTAATAACAGGTTGCGTATTATGTTTTTCTTTCGTTGTTTTATCGTGACCATTAGGAAGATTTGAAGAATTACTAGCTTTTGAAGACATATTTTTTCCTTATAAGTTAGATTAATTAGTACAGTTGCGATAATTAGCGTCATTACGAGGAGCGAAGCTTTGTTGCATAAATCATTTATCCATATACGCCGACAATACCTCCTCACAATGACAAAGCTACCATATAAATATTTCACAGAATCTTTAAAATGGCAATCTATAAGTAAATCCTATACCAAATTCTCCAACACCTATAGTTTTTTTAATAGGTTTTGCGGGTAAAAATTGTCCTGTTTTCATATCAAGTGTGTCATAATTAATTCTCACCCGATATACTGTTTGTAATTTTGCAGTTAGATCTACACTAAAATTTGAAGAAAGAGATTTTGAAACTCCGAGTCCTGCTTGCCAAGCAACACAATTTTTATGTGTTTTTCTTACTTTAAAATAATCGCTATTTATAACATCCCATTTTGAAGAGGTAGGCTTAACTTTTACCTGAGCTATACCACCACCTATTATTATGAAAGGAGTAATACCATTCATCTCTTCTAAGTCATAAATAAGATTTAACATATATATGTTCGAAAATACTTTAGTATTCCCAGGAGTTTTAGGTATAGTTAAACCATTGCTTAAATTTTGTGGTGGTAATACGTAATGCAGACGATATTTAGGTTGATAAGTTGCCGAGAATTCAACAGATATTTGCGGATAAATCGTATAACCTATTTTTCCGCTATACATACCTGCCCTTTTTAAAATAATTTCGGTATTAGAATGTTTATGGCGAAATTTACTAATAACAGGTTCAACTACGCCGCCTTCTCCTCCTATATAAAAGCCGGTTTGCTCGTTTATATTTTCTTCGGCAAAAACAGCATTAGTAATAAAAATGGATAAAGCAACAGTAAATAATTGTAGTAATTTGATCATTATATTTATCTTGGAAAAATTTTTAAGGATATTATATCTTTAGCCTATTGGCGGTCAACTATATTTTTTCTAATTACAGAAGCAAATATGCCCAATAGCAATAAAGTAATAGTAACAGTTAAAGAAATATAAGCCGGAATGGCTATATAATGATGAATAAATATTTTAATTCCAATAAATATTAAAATTAATGCTAAGGAGTATTTGATATAGCTGAATCGTTCAACAATTTCTGCAAGACAGAAGAATAAAGCTCTAAGCCCTAAAATAGCAAAAATATTTGAGGTATAAATAATATAGGCATCATTAGTAATAGCAAATATAGCGGGTATACTGTCTATGGCAAAGACTAAATCTATTGCCTCTATTAATACCAAAGAGATAAAAAGAGGAGTAATATATAGTTTTTTATTACGTGTAACAAAGAATTTATCCCCCTCCAAGTTAGACGTAACATTTAGATATTTTATTATTGACTTATAAAGATAAGAATTTTGTATATCAAAGGTTTTATGAGATACATAAAAAGTTTTTACGCCCGTAACAATAAGTATCACGGCAAAAATATATAATAACCAGGCGAATTTATTTATAAGCATAATCCCGCCATAAATCATTACAGCCCTAAAAGCTATTACGCCAATTATGCCAAAGAATAAAACACGATGTTGATATTTTTGCGGAATCTTAAAAAATTGGAAGATAATTGAGATAACAAAGATATTATCAAGCGACATAGCCTTTTCAATTAGAAAACAAGTATAATATTCACGTGTGCTATCTGCTCCCATATTATAATAAATATAAATGCCAAATAAGCAGGATATTGTAAAATAGAAAAGGCTAAAGAGTAAGCTTTGTTTAAAACTCATTACTTCGTTCTTTCTATGAATAATTCCTAAATCAAGAGCTAGTAAAGCAAAAATTATGGTGTAAAAAATAACCCAACTCATAACTTATCTCAACATTCTATATTGCATATGGAAATATAATCCACCACCACCCATAACTCTTAACTGGAATTTTATAGTATTTTCTCCTTGTTTTAAATAAGACTTGATATCAATAGGTAAATTACTAGCCTGTAGTGCTTTACCCTGATCATTACCATTGTTACATTGGTTTTTATTATCTAAGGAATCAACAGATGATATAGGTGCACTAAGAACTTTTGTATCATTAACATATACAAGCGTGCAATCATCATACCATAAGTTTTCTATTCTAAAATAGTCAATATCTGACATAATTGCATCTAAAGTTACTTTAAAAGTTATAGTAAATAATTTAGTCTGATCTGGCTCATTAGTTGCATCTATTTTTGACCCATCATTCGGATTGAAAGCCATATCATTCGGATTCCATGAACTTTGTATAGGCGGTACATTTAAGTAAAAATCACCCGTCTTAGTATTAGGATCATAAGGGGTAGTAGGTCTTATTGTTGAAGGCGGAAAATTATTATCACCGATTACTACTGGTAAACCTTTTGATTCTCTACAGCCAATATTTTGTCCTAAAGGCTCAAATTCAATAGTTTTTTTATCAAAATTTGATAAACAATAACGCTTAAGGCTTGTTCCTTTTGGTTCCAGATTTGGATATGGATCTAAAGATGGATCTATTTCTACCCAATTAGGTGGACATCTACCAACTCTTAACTCTCCTATATCTGTTTCATCCCATAACGCATTACCATCAGCAGCTTGAGGAGACGTAATTGCGGAACAAACAGGAGCTAAAATAGGCGAACATAGATTTAACTCTCGCCAAGTTTTATCTCTTACATCTGAAACCTTAACATCATATGTTGGTTGATTAGGTTTTGCAGGATCATCACTAGGATAAAATGTAACTTTATAATATTGAGTAGCATCTAATATAGAGCCTAAATTAGATTTAGGTTCTAACCTATTTAAATAGTCTGTAGTTAAGACGCACACAGGAGTATTAGGATTATCATTATTAGTATAACAATTAGTATTATTAGCACAACTATAAATGGTAATACCTTTTCCTGCACCTGATAAAGTTTTTACTTGAGAACAACCGCTTGTACTTGCACATAAACTAAGATTTGCATAATTGGCAACTTCACTTTTAAATACGCTACAATCTACAGTATTTGACTGATCTAATTTAGCAAGCACACAATTTATTTGTTGATTATTATTAGGATTACCAGGTGTTGTTGATGGTGGTGGTGGTACAGGACTACAATGCTGGAAATTCTTAGGCATTAAGCAGGTATGCGTTCCACCTTGTACATATTTACCATTTATATATTCCAAATATTTTAAATAGACTGCATTTGGGTTCGGATTACCATTATTGTCATAAGGCGGTATATTATCTTTATATACGCCGTGAATTGTTATTTGGTTTAATGCATTAGGACCTGAAAATGGCATAGCAATATATTTATCATCCGGATATTTTAGCGGATCTTTAGGGATAAATGCAACAGAGGAACTATAATTATAACCAGCAAGCGTTACTATACTTTCTGTAGCATTAGGGTTATTAGGGTCAGGTGCTGCATATGATAATGGGGTTACAAGTGTGCTAGTTTGATCTATAATATTACTCTTATCATCTATTACTTGCATAGAAGCAACAAATTGTGGAGTATAATAGCTATTGCTTGGGCAGATAATTCCCGAATATTGTTTTTCACATTCATAAGTAGCTAAACTATATGAATCACTTACTCTAGGCACACATCCTGCTAAACTACTCGATTCAAATACACAGATATCTGCTGGATCTTGTGTATCTGTTTTAGTATTACTAATAGAAGCATAAAGGCTTCGAGGTTTATTGTTACTATCATTTAAAGTAAAGCTTTGCTGTATTGGCATTAAACTATCTTTATCTTGCTTTTGCTCTAAAGGAAATTGTACGCTTACATCAACAAACTGACCTATATTAGCTCCCCATATTTTTTGACAAGAAGTTGAGTTATTTGCTTCTGCAGTACCACAATCAGGTATATCGCTTATAAAATAATCACTAGGAGTTTCAAGGCTACCCATAACCTGCGAATATACTATTCTAAAACCTTGATTACAACCATTAGCAGTGACATCGCAAGGTAATTTTATATTTGTATTAATGCAAGGAGCACCATTTGAAGAACTACTACAAGGTTTAATAAAATCTGTATAAGCAGTGGCTACGTGAGCACTACTTGCTGAAGTAAATACCCCTTTTATTTCTACACAAGTATTAAGATCAGGATTGGTACCGGTACAAATCGGTATAAGATTATTAAAACTAACACGTACTGTATTATTAATAATATTATTTCTAACATTTGACACTACGCAAGGCAAGACAACGGAAGATTGATTAAAAGTTCCATCAGGGTTTTTAACACTACATACATTATTAACGACCGCAGGAACGCTAAGCTCGTTTAAACTTTTACAAAATGGCGGCGGGTAAGGACCTAAAGGTAATTGTACACAACCGAAAGAAAAATCATCTACAGAACCGTTTAAAGACCCAAAAGTTTCAATGATTGGTATTATTACCTTATTAGGGAAGAAATTAAATAGGTCACCTATAGCGTTAAGTACAGTTTGTAGTACTTTTATTATTTCTGAATCTTGACTTATCATACCAAGAAGTTTAGAAAGTAAACTCGGTATATTTGCCCCACCGAGTGTAGTAACTAAAAATTTTAATACTTGGGCAATTGGACTCAACTTAGTAGTTTTATGTAGGGGTTGACTATTAGGATTCCAGTCCACAAGGTCAGTATGTGCTCCTGAATCTGAAACAAGATTTACAAGACCTGGATCACTATATGCACAAAGCTTAGGGGAAGAAATAGTAAGTATTTGTCCGTCTACCCCAACTATAGTATCGTCACTATCGGTAAAACCAACTTTATTAAGATGAAATCCTGCAGTATATCCAGGATCAGCAGGGGAAGGATCAGAATTTATTCCAGGAGGAGGTGCCATTGCAGGCACTGCAATTCTGGCACAAACTCTAGTTAGCGGTAAGCCATAACCGGTTGGCCATAATACGCATTGTCCATCCCAATTTAAATTAGCGTTCTGAGACCAACAAGCAGCAGCATTACAACTTTGAATTCTAATAGTTATTTTAGGAGTAAAATAGGTACTGTCTGGTGACGCTTGAGCACATCTATTTAATACAAAAGGTACAAATCTACCAGGATAATCAAATTGTAATAAACAATTATCAGTACCACGACCATCACTTTTATTCCAAGGAGGACAATTTGCACCTGTTTTAAATGTCTTTGTTATTTCATTTGGACCTTTATTCCAAGTTTCTGTTCTTTCACTTTGTCCACAATTACAAGGATCAGTAATACAACCACCTATATCACCCCAAATACTGGCATGTGTATTAATTGAGCAAAATAGAAATAAAAAAAATAATAAATATTTTTTCAACACTTTGGGTAATTGTTATAAAATAGTTGTTAAATAGTCGTATATACTTCTAGTAAGAATTCTTATTAGAAAAGTTGGTATACGAAGATCAACTTCAAAAAGAGCAAGAAGTTCATAAGACGAGGAACGGAACGTATACTTAATACGTGAGTACCGGAGTACTTATAGAACGACGTAGCCAATTTTTGAAGTTCATCGAGTAGACTAGTCTACGTTTAATGCATCGTATAGATAATTAATCCAATTATCTGGTGGTCCTTGGTATTTTTCTAGCACTTCTTTATAGATAGCCATTTCTTCCTTTTTACTCGATAAAATACGCACGACCCCGACTAATGCTGCTATACTTAATTCTAAAGCTATAGATTCATTATCTTTATTAATTAAAAACATTCTACTAGTAAGTATTAATTGCGATAACTTACGTATTTCTGAGTCTGTTAAACCTAAAATCTCATCTAGATCTTCGATTTTTACATCAGACGGTAAAATAATTTTAGTATTAATTATTTCAAGCCATGCTTTTAAAGTATATTTCGGATATGCCTTAAGGTAAATAAAATTAAAATTACCTATAAAGACACCATTATTTTCAGATAAATTATTAAAAATTAAGCTTATATTATCACTATAAATTTCAGGTTTATAGAGTTTATCAAAACTATCTGCAGCAAATATTTTAGGTTTAGGACCTACTAAGCTTAAATGGTAAGTAAGTGCATAAACTACACTAGCACAAACACTTTGATGTTTTTTTAAGTTATTATTAAATTGTTCTAAATATTTTCTTTCACTTGGATAAAATTGCTTAGCAAAAGGTTCATCTGAAAGCTTATATAAATTAAGACCGACAATATTGCTTTCATTAATATTAAAAACTGATTTGTCAAATAAACCGCTATATAATTGTCCCTCTGTAAAACCTTTTAATTTATCTAATATTGTACTGCCACCCTCTTCTTTAAAATCTTCCCATTTTAAGATGTCAGAAAAAATTCGCTTTTCCTTATCAATTGACAAAATTTTACCTCTGAGTTTTTCTAAAAAAGTTAGCTCTACTTCATTAAGCGGTGAAATATAATGACCACTTAACATTTTTAAAAATTCTAAAATGAAAGCTTGCGATTTTTCTGTATCATCTACTAAAAATGGATTGATAATTTGTTTATCAACCTCTAACCATGTACCCTCTAATGCTTCGATAAAAATCTTAGAATCATTGCTATTAGAGATATAAATTATTGTTGGATCATACTTAGTTGATTCCGACACCAGAAAATTTAATAATACTGTTTTACCAGTTTTTTCTGTACCAAAAATACAAGTATTACCCCTACCAGTTTTATCATGAAAATTCATGAAATAAGGAGTACCTCTTTCTGTTCTAAGTAGTGTTAATGCTCGTCCCCAAGAAGTATATTGGCTACCTAAAGGTGAGTTGTGCAGAGCAGCCAGAGATGCTATATGATCTGACAATAAAGGCGACATTCTTCGTATGAAAGCAAAATTAGCCGGTAATTGTGCCCAAAATGTTTGTTCTATATTAAGGTCTTCTTTTACATGAACAATACCAAGTTTAAAAAGCTCTCTTGCAGCTTTTGCAACAGAAGCAGTAAGTTTATCTTCATCTTCTTCTATAACAGCAATTGAAATCTGTTGATTACAAAACTCAAAAGAAGATTTATTATCATTAAGTTTATTAATCCCTTTATGCTCAATTAAGTTATTATCATTAGTAATTTTTAAAATATAATCCTGCCCCTTTAAAGCAGCAGTCACTACTTTTTTATCAACAAAGTAAAATATCTCGGTTATTATTAATTCAAGCGGCAGCTGTAAGAACTTGTCAAGAGCTTCAGAAGGAGATTCTTGATATTCTTTGATAGATAACAAGGAAATAAATTTTTTATTTTGCTCCTGATTCGTGACTATCATTTTATCGCCGCTAATCGTATAAGTACTTCTACCTATTGCACTTGATAAATCTATTATAGGTACTAAACAATCACTATCGTTAATATTAGCTATTCGGTTATATAAAAATAAAGGTGCAGAAAATGTGTTTTCATTTTCAAATGTTATACCAAGCTTTTCTGCATCAAATTCATTTAAGTCATTCAAAATATTATTAGCAAGACTTTCTAGCTTCTGAACAGCAGATTCTAAATATTTATTTTCAAAGTCTACAATTAATTTAGTTGATAAAGAATTTATCAAGGAGCCAAAATTTTTAATTTTAATCTTGGCAGAATCATGTACTATGGAAATATATAAAGTATTAACAAATTTATCATTCCAGTGATTTTTTCTCTGCCATAATGCATGGATGTTAGCAGGTAATAATTTTTTATACGGAGTAGGATCGTCTAAATTTTGTCTTTCTCTTATTGTATGCATCCAAAAAGCAAAATCATAACTATTTGTATGCTTTTTTACAGAAGCTCTAATTATTTCACGTAAATTTTGTATTTTATCACTAATTTTTTCCGAACTGATACCATAGACTTTAATAATTTGTAGTAACTTACCATCCTTGGTAAGCAAAGTATGCTCATTATAGTGACATGCTATAGGTATAAAATTCGGAGCATTATAATTATATATATCCTTATCAAACTTTCGTAAACCACTAAACACAAATAACCTTAATTTAAATTAATTTGTTGTCATCCCTTGAAGGCTTTGTTGCATGGGTTGAGAGCCATCATTGCGAGAAGAAACTGAAAGTTCCGACGAAGCAATCTCAGAAATCATATGCTGTTTCATGAGATCGCCACGCTCCTTTTAGTCGCGTAGCTTATGACGGGAAAAACGAGCCATGTAACGATCCAGTCACAGTATAACACCAAGCTATAATCGCAAACACTTACTGCAAAACTTTATCATGTAATAAACATTATTACAAAACTTTACCTAATTATTTACGTTTAATAAATGATTATTCTTTAATATGCAGTGATTTTTTGTAACCCTCCCATGTAATTTACCAGAACATCCGGTACGGTTATTGAACCGTCTTCATTTTGATAATTTTCTAAAATTGCAACCATAGTTCTACCAATTGGTAATCCAGAAGCGTTTAAGGTATGAACTAAAGTAGTATCATGACTACCAAATTCCTTATATCGTGCTTTCATTCTACGTGCTTGAAAATCACCACAATTAGAACAGCTAGCAATTTCACGATACTGCTTTTGTCCAGGAAGCCAAACTTCTATATCATAAGTTTTTTGTGATGCAAATCCCATATCGCCTGTACAAAGTAGCATAGTGCGATAAGGTAATCCTAGTTTCTGTAGGATAGTTTCTGAAGCGTTAGTCATGTATTCATGCTCGTTTTTTGACTCTTCAGGTGTTGTAATAGATACAAGCTCTACTTTACTAAATTGATGCAATCTAATCATCCCTCTAGTATCTCTACCACTGCTACCTGCTTCTGACCTAAAACATGGTGTATAAGCAACAAGTCTCATAGGTAATTTTTCACGAGGAATAATAGTATCGGCAACCATATTTACTAACGATACTTCTGCAGTTGGAATTAACCTATAGCCGTTTGTGGTTGCAAAAGATTCATCGGCAAATTTAGGTAACTGACCCGCATTATACATAGCATTATCTCGAACTAGCACTGGAGGCGACACTTCAAGGAAATCAAACTCTCCAGTATGAATATCAAGCATGAAATTGGCTAAAGCACGCTCTAATTTTGCTAAATCACCTTTTAATGTTACGAATCTAGCACCTGAAATTTTTGCCGTTTGCTCAAAATCCATTAGATCTAGCTTTACACCAAGCTCAAAATGTTGTTTTTTATTTTGAGCATTAAGATCTACTTCTCCATGAGTACGAATTAATTTATTCATACTTTCATCAATACCATATGGCACTTCTTCATCAGGAATATTAGGAAGAGTATTTAATAGCTCATTTAGCTCATTATTATTATTTAAATCTTGTTCGAGTTCTTCTAGCTTTTCATTGATGTCCTTGACATCTCTTTGTAATCCTTCAAATTCCTCGCCGCTTTTAGGATTTATGTTACCTAAAATTTTTGACTTTACTTTACGTGCGTGCTGAAATTCTTGAATTAGATTAGTGATTTTTCTTTTTTTTCCATCAAGCTCTTCGATTCTTTTTGCCATAGGTTCAATAAATCTCTGCCTAAGCTTATCATCGAATAATTCTTGATTTTCTCTAATCCATTTAATATTTAGCATTTATGACCTCGGTTTTTTCTATATAATTACATATTATTATTGAAATTTCATATAATAAAAGCAGCGGTATTGCAAGAGCAAACTGGCTTAATATATCTGGAGGAGTTAATATTCCTGCAATAATAAAGTTAATAACTATCGCAAAACGTCTTTTTTGCTTAAGTGTTTCTATTGTAATTATTTTTAATATATTTAATATTATTAAAACAACTGGAAGTTGAAAGGCAACACCAAAAGCTATAATTAGATGAATAACTAGATTTAAATATTCACTAATCCTAGCTTCTAAAACTATCGGTACTATTAAATCACGCTTTTCAAAACTAAGGAAAAAATTCCAAGCTTTTGGCATTACGAAATAAAAAACGAAAATACTACCACACCAGAATAAAATAGGCGATATAAAAAGAATAAACGCAATAATTTTTTTTTCATGGCGATATAATCCCGGACTAACGAATAAGTAACATTCTAAAGCAATTACTGGTATAATAATAGCGAAAGCTGCAAAAGCTGCAAGCTTAATATAAGTAAAAAATGCCTCAGTAAGTCCAGTATAGATTATATTTCGTAAATTATCCTTACTTAGTTTAGCAAGCGGTTCTAATAAGAAACTATAAATATTATCACTAAAATAATAACAAATAGCAAATGCAACTATAAAAATAATAAATATTCTAGATAATCTTACTTTAAGCTCTGATAAATGTTCTTGAAAAGAATATAATTTCATAACTATATAATATACTTCTTTTTTTCTTTTTCAAGAATTGCTATTTTTCTTAACACACCCTAGCGTACTAAACTTGCCCTAAATTAGTAAATATAATTAATTTTTTAACTTTAAAAAGTAAATTTATTAATAAATTATCAATATAATATTATTTCAAAATTACAATAGGGGAATAATATGTCAAACAATAAAATTGAAATAGATATATCCAACAAATATAAAACTCTTAATGAATTAGGCTCATTATTAGAAGATATTTCAAAAAATACTACTGCAAAAATTTTGGATTTAGGTAACATTCCTTTTAATTTAGATGAGAAAGTAAATGATAATCAAACATTAGAAAAAAAATTAGAAGAATTATTTACTTTAAATAAAAGCTTAAACCAAGTGTTAGTAGGAGGATGGGGTGAGGGAGTAAATCAAAAAATTATAAATAAAGTTTTAGAAATAATAGCAAACTCTGAAGAAAACAATATACATAGTCTTGATGTTAGTCATTTAGACTCTGAAGGTGTAAAAGCATTGATAGCGGTTTTAAAAAAAGGGGCAGTTTATGATATTACTGGTACCTTATATAGTACAACTAGCGTGCATTGGTTTCCAAGGACTCCAGAAATGAAAAAAGATTTGTTAGAAGCTATTAAACAAAACCAATTCATAACTAATTTTAAATTTAGAAATTCTATTGATAATGATTTAGAAAAGGAAATTAATATAATAACCAAAAACAATAAAGCAAAATTAGAAAGTTTATGGGAACAATTAAAATTATTTAGTGAAGATAAAAATGCTGTAGAGTTAAATAAATATTTAAAATTATACGAAAAATATGATCAAAGTACGCTTGAAGAGTTTTGGAATTATAACAATAAAGAAATACCGAATTTAAAAAAAATAAATGAGTATAAAAATGAAAATTTTTTAAAAATAGCAGGAATAGGGAAAGAAGGATATGGTGATTTATATATTTTACCGCCCGAAATAAAGCACGCTATATTTAATAAAATTAGTTTTTTTGATATAGATTATACTGTAAACAACTCACAAGAATCAAATGTGAATATGTTAGGTCAGGAAGTAGAAAACATTTAATTATTAGGAATAGGGATAAATTTATCCTTACTCTACGCAAATAGCGAATTACCTAAGTAATTTGCTATTGGCGATACTCTACATTTTCTTACCATACACTTTAAAGAAGACCAGTATAAATAACATACTAAATAACGTATTACAAAAAAAGAATAAAGACCAAGGAAGATATTTTGCACAAATGCCACCAAGAGCAGCTAAAACAATACGACTAACCGAGCTAAAAGATGCTATAATAGAATATTGGGTAGCAATAAATTCACTATTACAGAGATTTGCAAAATATATAGAGATAATAGTTCCAGCAAAACCAATGCAAAAATTTTGCGTAGTAATAGTTATTATAAATATCTTTACGTTATATCCGACAATAGCAAGGATCATGAACATAAGAGGTGAAAGTAATTGAATAATGCCGCCTATTAAAACGCTGCGTAATATACCGATTTTTGTTGATAAAATTCCGCCTAATGCTCCTCCTACTATCATGATAAGCAATCCGTAAGCCTTGTAAATAAAAGCTATTTCATGAGTAGTAAAAGTTAAATCTAATAACAAAGGTGAACTCATAGCCATAGGTATAGAATCAGCGGCTTTATATAAAAAAACAAACAGCATGATTAACAATAAATGCCGTTGTTCGTTCTTCAAGGATATAATACTGCTTTTAATAACTTCAAAATATTGTTTCAGATTTATTAAATCTTTCGTTCTATGAGATTGTTGTTTCGGCTTTGGTTCTTTAATGCATAAAACAATCATAGGTCCAAGAAGAGTAATACAAATAGCCAATTTATAAACAGTACTCCAATCAAAAATAACCGATATATATAAAGCACCGACGCTACCGAGTAACATACCAAGTCGGAATCCAATGCTACCGAAGGTAAATGCTAAAGAAAGTTCTTTTTTTGAAGTAGGTCTTTCAATGCGGTATGCGTCAAGTACAATATCCTGAGTAGCTGCACAAAAAGAGATAATAAATAATATAGTGGCTGTAATATATATATTATCACAAGGGCTAAAGCTTAAAAATCCGGTCATCGCTAAAATTAGGCATAGCTGTGATGCTATTGCCCAGCCACGCCTTGCTCCAAATTTAGAACATAAAAAAGGAATAGAATATTTATCAATAAAGGGAGACCATACAACCTTTAAACAATAAGGAAAAGCAGCAAGCGATATTAAACCTATTATATCGGTTGTATATCTTGCTTCGGATAATTGGTACGGAACGGTAAAAAAAATTAAATTAAACGTGAAACCGGAAATTAGACCTAAGAGCAGAATCCCAAGTAAATATATTTTATCTGTACTTATTTTCTTTATCAAAAACATATTATTTATATTGTATTTTTAAAGAATAAGGTGCGACCTTAGAAAATATCTTACCTACTACCGGTATTTTAGTTACAATACTACTAATGAAGAAAAATGATGGGATAACGTTACCTTTAATTTGAATTAATTTTTGGTTGGTATCAATATTACCTTTCATAGTAAAGTCAAAAAATGGTCCGTGTGCTTCTGCACCGGATAATGTAATTACGTTTCCTTGATAACTAAAATTACCGTTCATATCTTCAAATGAAATATTCTTATTATTGGTTATCGAGCTAAGAAGACCAGGTATTGAAACAAAAGAAACTAATCTTGTTAAAAAAGGAGTATCGGTTAAGGCAAAACGTGTTATATAGAATTTACCATCTAATATTGGTATTATATCGCCTTTTTTAACTTTATATCTTCTAGTATTCAGGTTAATTTTAGCATAACCGTCTTGCATAGAACTATACATCCCGAGCCCTTTAAGTAATGCACCGGCATTATCTGACTCAATTAACCATTGTTCATAGCTTTCTTGTGCAGTAAGAGACATCCTCACTTTTCCATTATTAGAAATATTGCTATTTAGAAAACCAGAGAAGCAGCGTACTTTATCACATTTAATTGCTAAATCAAAGTTATCTAAAATTACATTATCCTTTAATAAAATTTTATATATGTTAGTTTTTAATATTACATTACGTGTGGAATCACCATCTTTTTGTAAAAACTCCATCATATTAGAGTTTGAAAGATCTAATACGCTTCCATAAATTTCAGTATTTAGATTATGACTATCTATAGTTATTTTTCCGCTTAATCTTGTATTTTTATGATTGATGGAGAGCAAAGATATATTATAAGTATCTTTCTTAGCTAAGATATTACCACTAATTTTTAAACTATCATCCCCTGATAGATTAAATTCGATATTCTTATCTGAACCCTTATCACTTAATTTAGTATGGATATTTAAATTAGCTTTTTTACGCAACTGTTTGTGGATAGCTACTTTATCTATATAAAACTCTAAATTATCAAGGTTAGAATTAAGATCAATAGTTGCATTGTTATTTTGTTTCTTATATTCAAAATCTAAAACAGCACTACCTGACATTAATTTTAATATGCCAAAACTTTTATTATTTGCTGTAATATTACTTTTTATTTTAAGCAGGCAATTATTATTTTCATCTACCATATCGTGGTCGTAAGTAAAATTACTTACATAATTATTGATTTTACCCTTACCAGTAATATTTAATTGATTGTCTTTAAAAACACCTTTTGCCTCACCATGTTGTAATAATATATTATTACTTAAAGTATTAAAATTTATATCAGTTAATGTTGAGGTAACATTATAGCTATTATCGATTTCAGAATTGATAGGAATTATTATCTCTATTATTGAATTGGCATTTCCTTTAATTCCTTTCAAATCAATATCTTCATTTTTAATATTTTGATATGCGTCATTTGGGATAAAATCAACTAAATCACTAATTTCACCTTTAGCAGTAGCATTAAAAACAAATTGTGACTTAAGAGGTCCTTCCCATTTAAAAGTCATAATACCATTAGATAGAACGCTATTACCACTATAAGCCTCGTTAATCAAAAATTTTACCTCTGCCCCTGAAATAACTACATTAGTATCAACTTTAGTTAAAGCAGGTAAATCCTTATGATATTTATATTCAAAATTTGATATATGCAAATTTACTTTTAAATTATCGTCTTCTAAAATATTTTCTTTTAAAAATTTTCTATCTAGTTTAATGCTCAATTCGCCGTTTTGAATGTGACCTTGTTTTATATGCTCCCGCAAATACGATATCACAGGATTGTTAGGAATAATTTTTTCTACTGTTTGGTAAATTATCAGAGGAATATTTACTATATTGGCATTTGCATCTATGTTTTTATCAGTTATTTTACTGTTTAAAGATAAAGAAGCTTTGTTCCCAAAATTCAGCTTACAATCAGCTATTTTAGGGTTATTTTTTGTATTGCTAGTTTTATAAACACATACAGCTTTTCCAAGCGGCAGCCCTGCCCCTTTTTCATCTGTTAAAATATCACTTTTTATTGAAGTTAGGTTTATATTAGTTAAAATATTTCTTTGGAATATATTTAAGGAGTAATCACCATTTATTTGAGTATTTATAATTTCTTCCTTATTATTTGATATTACCGAAAATTGAGCTACATTAAAATATGCTTCTATTAATGAATTAGAAAATAGATTTTTGAAATTTAAAGTAATATCAAGGTCATTAATTTCCCCTTCAGCATTATCTATAAGATATAAAGAAATTTTATTAATTATTAAGTGATTTTCTTTAAAATTTAAGTCATCTATTACAGCTTTGATATCATTTTTACTTAAATAAAATTCAATTACTCTTTTTAAAGGCTTATTCATATGTCCATGATTTGCACTATAAAAAATTAAATATGCAATTAGAAACAATGCAGCAAAAGTTGTAAAAATACTAATAAAAGCTTTTTTGAGAAAATTCATTCGAGTTTATAAATCGATTAAAAGATAACGCAAGTTTTAGACTTGTAATATTTGTTAAATATAAAGTATAATCTAGAAAAAATCATCAAAAATTATGAATATTACATTTATTGGTAGCGGCTATGTGGGATTAGTTTCCGGTGTTATGATGAGCTATTTAGGTCATAATGTTACTTGTCTTGATAATGATGAAGCCAAAATCTCTAAGTTAAATAAGAAAATATTACCAATTTATGAAGCTAAACTTGATAAATATTTTACGCAAGCTTTGGAACATGAAAGGTTAAAGTTTACTAGCTTTTATAGTGATGAACTTAAAAATACCGAAGCAGTATTTATAACAGTCGGTACACCCTCTAAAGAATCAGGCGAAGCCGATTTAAGTTATGTTTATGAGGCAATAGATAAAGTTTCTCTACATATAAACAAAGATTGTTTAATAGTTATCAAATCAACTGTACCACCAAATAGTTGTAATAATATCATTAATTATTTAAAAGCAAAAGGCTTCTCATTTAATGTTGCATCAAATCCAGAATTTTTACGTGAAGGGAATGCTGTAGAAGATTTTTTATATCCTGATCGTATCGTGATTGGTGTAAATAATAAAGAATCAGAGGATATATTACGAAAGATTTATTTGCCTTTAACGGATAATGGAGCAGAATTAGTAGTAACTGATTTAGTTACATCAGAACTTATTAAATATGGCTCAAATAGTTTTTTGGCTACTAAAATTGCTTTTGTTAATGAGATGGCTAATTTATGCGAGAAAATTGGTGCTGATATTAAAAATTTACCTAAAGGAATGGGGCTTGATAAAAGAATTGGAACAGCCTTTCTAAATGCTGGACCTGGCTTTGGAGGCTCATGTTTTCCAAAAGATATCTTGGCATTAAATAGTATCATTAAGAATAATCACATAGATTCTAAAATTCTTGAAGCAGTGATTAGAAGTAATAAAGAACGTCCGAGTCTTATGGTAGATAAGATAGCTACTTTATTAGATGAAAATTTGAAAAGTAAAAATATAGCAGTTTTAGGCTTAACCTACAAAGCAGGTACCGACGATGTTAGAGCAAGTCCTGCAATTGAGATCATTAAAAATTTATTAGATAAAGGTGCATACGTTAAGGCATTCGATCCTATGGGTCTTGAAAATTCCCAAAAAACTTTTCAAAATGAAAATTTGTTATATCTAGATTCCGCAATCAAAGCTTGTGATTCTGCTGATGCTATAGTTATTACCACTGAGTGGAATGAATTTCAAGCACTTGATTGGCAGAAAATTTATAGTTTGGTAAAAACACCTATAATAATTGATCTACGGAATATCTTAAAAGCTGATAAAATGAAGAGCATCGGCTTTAAATATTATACAGTAGGAAGTAAGATTTAGCCCCAACAACGTCATTGCGAGGAGTCGTAGACGACGCGGCAATCTCAGGAGTTGTTATCCCGTATTATTTCATGAGATTGCCACGCTCATTTCACTCGCTCGCAATGACGATTTATACACTTTAACACTAATTAAAAATGCAAACTGAATTTATACATTTAAGAACTCAAAGTTCCTATTCTTTCTTAGCAAGTGCATTAACTACTGAAAAAATAGTAGAGCTTGCCTCTTCTTATAAAATGCCTGCTATTTGCTTAACAGATAAAGAGAATTTATTTGGATCGCTAGAGTTTGCTTTATATGCAATAAAGAAAGGTTTGCAGCCTATTCACGGGGTTATTTTAAATATACAATATGAAGCAAACGTTTTTGCAGAAATATTATTGATAGCTAAAGATGAAACTGGCTATAAAAATTTGCTTAAACTATCCAGTATCACCTTTACTACAAATGATCGTAAAATATGCAACCATATTACTTTTGAGGATTTAAAAGAATATCAAGAGGGATTAATAGCATTATGTTGTTATACTGAGGGTATTATAGGGAAATGCTTGCTTGCTAATAAAGAAGAACAAGCTGAAATGTTTGTACGAAACTTGCAAGAAATTTTTGGAGATCGTTTTTACTTTGAAATCATGCGACACGATCTACCGGAAGAGCAGCTTATTGAAGATAATTATATTAAAATAGCATCAAAATTAAATATTCCGCTTGTTGCTACCAATAAAGTACTATTCAGCAAAAAAAGCATGCATGATGCACATGATGTATTATTATGTATTTCTGCCGGTGTTACTAAAGAATATCCTGATCGTAAAACAGTTAGTGAGAATTGTTATTTTAAATCAGCAAAAGAAATGATCGAGCTTTTTGCCGATCTACCTAGTGCTATCGAAAATACAGTAAATTTAACCCAGCGTTGTTATTTTGCTGCCCATACAAATCCTCCAATGCTTCCTAATTTTGCTACTAAAGATATTAGTGAAACTGATTTAATTAGAAAAGAAGCAAAAGATGGATTACTTGCAAGACTTGATACAAAATTCAAATCTGAACATATTTCCATAGAAAATCAAGAAAATATTAAAACTGAGTATTTTGCTCGTCTTGACTATGAGCTAAATATTATATGCAGTATGAATTTCGCTGGTTATTTTTTGATCGTATCTGACTTTATAAAATGGAGTAAAAATCAAGGTATTTTAGTAGGACCAGGCAGAGGCTCAGGAGCAGGATCAGTTGTTGCTTGGAGCTTGCTTATTACTGATCTTGACCCTATTAAATTTGGTCTATTATTTGAAAGATTTTTGAATCCAGATCGTATTTCAATGCCTGACTTTGATATTGATTTTTGTCAGGAAAGACGAGAAGAAGTTATTAATTATGTACGTTCTAAATATGGTAATAATAGAGTAGGACAAATTATAACTTTCGGTAAAATGCAGGCAAAGGCTGTAATTAAGGATGTTGCACGAGTACTAAGCCTGCCATATAAATTTGCAGATTATCTAACTGAATTAGTACCGTTTAGTGCAATAAACCCCGTTACGCTTGAACAGGCAATACGAGAAGTGCCAGAGCTTGCCAATGCTGCTAAAGGTAACGGATTATATAATTTAGAGGGTGAGCTAGAATTAATTAAGCTAGTACTTGATACATCATTAATTCTTGAAGGGCTGCATCGCCACTCCTCAACACATGCAGCAGGAATCATAATAGCTGGTACTGATTTAGTTGATATAGTACCTGTCTATAAAGATGCTAACTCCGATATGTTGGTAGTCGGCTACTCCATGAAATATTGCGAGCTTGCTGGTTTAATTAAGTTCGACTTTCTTGGGCTGCAAACTTTAACTGTTATTACCGATTGTAAGAAATTGTTAAAAGAGCAAAATATAGAAATAGATTTTAACGATATGACATTTGATGATGAAAAAACTTATCAAATGTTATGTAAAGGTAAAGGAGTCGGCGTATTCCAGTTTGAAAGTGTTGGGATGAAAGATGCCCTTAGACGCCTTAAACCTGATTCCATACATGACTTAATAGCTCTTGGTGCGTTATATCGCCCTGGACCTATGGAAAATATTCCAACCTATATAGCTTGTAAGCATAAATTACAGCAGCCTGATTATTTGCATGAGTTGTTAAAGCCTATCTTAGAGGAAACTTATGGAGTAGTGATATATCAAGAACAAGTCCAAAGAATTGCTCAAGTTTTAGCTGGTTATACGCTAGGAGCTGCTGATTTGCTTCGTAGAGCCATGGGTAAGAAAATTAAAGCTGAGATGGAACAACAAGAAGAAATTTTTGTTAAAGGTGCAATAGCTAATAATATTTCTGAGGCTCAAGCTAAATCGATTTTCGCAACTGTTGCTAAATTTGCTGGTTATGGTTTTAACAAGGCACATGCCGCAGCTTACGGGGTTATCTCATATCAAACAGCATATCTTAAAGCTAATTATCCAGCAGAATTCGTAGTTGCGTGCTTAAATCTTGAACTAAATAATCACGATAAAATTAATTTATTCCTGCAAGAAGCAAAAGATAATAATATAAAAATCATTGCACCGAATATTAATATTTCAGGTGGGTATTTTAGTGTAAAGTCTGTCATACCGCGGCTTGACCGCGGTATCCATGGAGACCAATTAAAAGATACCGCGGTCAAGCCGCGGTATGACATTGATAGTTCTATAATCTTCGCACTTGGAGCTATAAAAGGAGTCACGCCGAATTTTGGTAAGCTAGTAACAGATGAAAGAAATGCAAGAGGTGCTTTTAAATCGATCGTTGATTTTATTGAGAGATTACCACCAAAAGCTATCAACAGTAAATTACTTGAAAATCTAATTAAAGCTGGCTGTTTTGATGAATTACATGATAATAGATTGCAATTATTTTCAAGCATTTCTAAGCTTCTTGCATATTCGGTTTCTTACCATGAAGAGCAGGCATCTAATCAATTTAGTTTAATTAAAGTTTCCAGCTTAAGTAAAGAAATCCTAGTCTCAAGTGATTACGCTGATAAGAATACTTTAACTTTTTATGAATTTGAGGCTATGGGGTTATTTATTTCAAATCACCCGCTAACAGAATACAAAGAAATATTCAATCGCTTAAATATCTTAAGCTCGGCTGACTTACATAATAATTTGCCTGATGGCCGTAATAGAGTAATGATTGCTGGTGTAATACAAAAGAAAGATTCTCGTATGTCAGCAAGAGGTAGATTTGTTACCCTAGTGCTTTCTGATCCTGAAAATATATTTGAGTTAAGTATTTTTAGCGAAGAAGTTTTAAAAGATTACGTACATCTACTTGACGTCAAAAGTCTAGTAGTTGTTAATTGCGATATCATTAAAGATGAGGGCGGTATTAAAATCACTGCTAAAAGCTTTTCATCAATTGAAAATGCAACTGGCAATCAGCAATTTGATTTACAGCTCTACCCTAAAAATGACGAAGAATTAGAACAAATAATTACTCTACTATCAGCATGTATAAATAACGACGAGCAGAGTAATACCACAGCTACAATATATTTATCAAGCAAATCAGTAAAAAATTTTGTAGCAAAAATTACGTTGCCAGAAAAGTTCTTTTTAAGAGGGCAAGATTTTGAGATTCTTAGTATTTATCAAAATACTTAAATATATAGTGATTTTATCTTTCTAAATCTGCTTTAGATAATTCTATAATTTTTATAACAGCATCTAATGGTATGCCTTCTTTTAGCATTTTCTTTGCCATAGTAATTTTTTCTTCTTGCATTTTAATATTAACTAGCTTTACTGCTTCCGCTTTTGCTTCTTCTCTTGCTTCTTCCTTTCCTTGTTGCATCCAATGGTGAGCTATACTTTTCATAACGTTTCCTCTTTTTTTAGGATTTAATTTTGATTTAAGTAGTTTTTCTACTTC
This sequence comes from Rickettsia endosymbiont of Rhinocyllus conicus, assembly GCF_964026465.1. Lineage (NCBI taxonomy): Bacteria > Pseudomonadati > Pseudomonadota > Alphaproteobacteria > Rickettsiales > Rickettsiaceae > Rickettsia > Rickettsia endosymbiont of Rhinocyllus conicus. The sequence continues at coordinate 185,033 of NZ_OZ032155.1, forward strand.
TATTATATCACCTTGTTTAATTCTGGTCAAAGTGTAGCATAAAATTAGTTCTATATGATCAATACCGATATCAACTTTAGCGAATTTAGGCAAAAGATCAGCTACTTCTTCCCACCTTTTCAATAAATCACGTTCATGAATATGCTTCATAATGTCATTGTCAAATAAAAAGGGACCACTAAATTACGTGAAAAAGGGACCACTTTATTTAAAATTTTTTATGTCATATTACCTCCAGATTTATAGTTATTAATACGATAACTTTTACCTGTGATGTTTAGTATATGTGCATGATGTACTACTCGATCAATAATTGCATGAGTTAATAACTCATCAGCAAATATTTCATTCCATCTTTCAAAATCCTTGTTTGTGGTGATAATGGTAGATTTATTTTCATATCGTTTAGCAATAATATTAAAAAAATCATCTACTGAATGTTTTGGTAATTGCTTAAAACCTAACTCATCAAGAATTAATAAGTCAAATGATAAGAGTAATTTAACTTTTTTGTGATAGCTATTATCTGCTCTTGCAATATGTAAATTATAAAGCATATCCGATACCGTAGTAAAATATACAGAGTATTCTCGTGTTAAAGCTTTTAATGCTAATCCAATAGCAAGATGAGTTTTGCCAGTTCCAGAATTACCTATGAATATGACATTGCCCTTAGTATTAATATAATCACAAGTAGATAAATCACTTATTACTTTGGTATCAATACTTGGTTGGAACTGAAAATCAAAGTCTTCTAAATTTTTAGTTACCGGTAATTTAGCAGCATTTTTACGACGACGGTAATTATTATACTTACGGTGAGATTTTTCATCTTCACATAATAGTGAGAGAAATTCTTTAAATCCTAGTTTATTATTTTGAGCATAAATAATCCTTTCATTTAAGCTATTGACTATACCTGATAATCTAAAACTACGTAGGTCATTAAGCAAGTTCTGCATTCTGACCTCCAAACTCTGGCAATGGTAAGTTTACTGCATTACTATTTAAGATATTCTTAATTTTAGAGTAAGAACTTATACCGTAATGTAATGCTCTATGACAGGCTTTATCTATTAACTCATCATTGTAAACCTTACGTAAAGAAATAATACCTCTGGCACAACGTTGCCAATCATTTACTCGTGTTTGTTGTAATAACTCTAATAATAAACTGCAATTATTGCCTATCTGCTGCATTTGTTGTTGATAATGTTCGCTATATTCTATAAAACCTGGGCATAGACGTTTATATTTGGCATAATGAGACGGATTAGTGGTAAATATTCCTTTGCCATCTACTCTAACGTGCCTTGCTATTAAATCATTTTGTATAGAAAATATTTGAACAAGGTTTGGTGATAATTGTACCAATACTTCACTGTATATATATTTTGCTGGTACGGAATAATAATTATTATCTATGGTGATATGACAATCTTTTGCTACTTTTCGATTATGCCACGATGATAAATCAAACGTTTCTAATGGTAAGGGCATTAAATTATTACTTTCTTCTTGCTCAAATAGTTCCTGAGGAATTTTTTTAGTAGTACCATGTATTCGGTTATTTGCTTTATTTAACCAGTTTGCAAGATCGTGTATTAATTCTTCATATCTATGAAATTTACGTCCAGCAAAAAAATTATTTTTGACATACTTTATGCCTGATTCTACTTTGCCTTTTTCTTGAGGTTGATATATACGACAAGGAGAAAGTAAAATCCCATAATGATCAGCTAAACGTTTGTATTCCTTCTGATATACAGGCTCATAGAAATTGCTATCTACCACCCCAGCTTTAAGATTATCAAGTTTTATTGTCCCAAATTTGGGAGAAAAACCCCGCACTTGCAGTGCGTCGTTTTAACATATAGAATGTAGAGATGCAGTATTACAAGAAGATAAGCCACACAGTTTACGATTGCACTTATCATATAGTATGGGTGACTAAATATCGATATAATATATTGGTTGGTGATATTGGTAGGAGAGTCAAGGACCTAACCCAAGAGATATGTAAGGATAATGGAGTAGAGATATTAAGAGGGAAGATAGCTTCAAATCACGTACATATCTATGTATCTGTGCCACCTTATCAAAGTATTAGTAAGGTGGTACAGTATCTAAAAGGAAAGAGTTCAAGGAAGATTCAGCAGGAATTTCCAGAATTACGGAAACAGTATTGGGGTAAACACTTATGGGCTGTTGGATATTTTGTCAGAACCACAGGCAATGTGACTGACCAAATGATCAAGGATTATATTGATAAACATGAATCGAGAGATGATAAGTTTGGAAACTTTCAAGTTGAAAACTAGCTATAGCTAAGGCATTGATGCCATAATCTTAAGCCCTGCATTTGCAATGCAGGGTGGTTAACTACTTTTGGACTACCAGCAAAATAATTAAATGCATTGATATGACATTGTATCCATGTTTTACAACTTTGATCAAACACTACTTCATAATAATCAAGGCGACTATAGCTTAAACGCATATTAAACACATATGCTTTAACTCTACGCCCTTGGGCATTATACTGTAAGCCTATGTCACCAAAATCTACTTGTGCTTCCTCTCCTGCTAAAGTATGAAAACGAATGCAACTGTTATTCTGAATCTTATATTTTTTGATATAACGGGTTAGCGAACCATAACTTTTTGTATAACCTTGAATTTTTAACTCTTCAAAAATTCTTATGTAACTTAGATTCTTTTCTAATAACTCAATTATTTGTTCGTGCCAAGAATCCAGTGCTGAAGATCGTTCATAGGGTGCAGGATATTCTGTACCAGACTCTACGTAACGATTTATTATTTTTCTTACTGTTTTACGGTCTATCCTTGTTAGTTTGGCAATATTTCTTTGACTGTTGCCTTGCTTATAAAGGGTGATAATTGTTGTGTACATATTTATTCTTATCATTGTATCACTAGATATTTATTTTAATTAATTATCTAGTGAATATTGCACATTATAACCTTATTAGGTTACACCAAATTCTCTGGTCCCTTTTTCGTGCAATTTAGTGGTCCCCTTTACTTTAGCAATGACAAGATGGTACTGAGAATGCGTATGGTAAATACAACTCAACTTCTTATAGTGCTCAAGTAGTAGGAGGTTATAACTACTTATGGAAAGATAGTTCTCTTGCACCAATGGCAGGTCTAAGATTCACTAGAATTAAAGATTCCGGATATCAAGAGCAGGGGACTACTTTCCAAAACTTAACTATTAAGAAGCGTCAATATAATAAGGTTGAGGGTATACTTGGTGCTGAAATTAAGACGACATTCTATAAGGATGATTTCATAATTAGACCACAAGCCCATGCGTTTATTAATTACGACTTTAGTGCTAAAACACCAGCAATCGTTGCAGAGCTTAATGGTATTAACGAGCCATTACCAGTACAAACACCTAAGGCTACTAAAATGTTATATGATCTAGGAGCAGGTGTAGTAGTTAAGAAAGGTAATATGGAGTATGGAGTACATTATGGTCTTAACTTTGCTAAAAAATACCATGCACAAAGTGGTACTTTAAGACTTAAACTAAACTTCTAAAAAACTAACCTCAAATAGATAAAGGATAAGATTTTTCAGATCTTATCCTTTACTTATTCTAAACGTAATATCCTGCTGAACTATTTTCTGCAAGCAACTCTATTACATCATCATGTCCATAATATTCGGCTAGCTTTAAAGGAGTTTGTTCTAAATAATCGGGTGTAAAATAATCAGCTTTTTTGGTTTGTAGTAATTTTATAGCAGGTATATGGTGACTATTTACAGCCCAATGCATAAGAGTAGAGCCTGATTTATCACAAGCATTAATATCAATATCAGCATTATCAATTAAGAACTCTATTAAATCTTTCCCCGCTCCCGCTTTAATTGCATGATGTAAAGAGGTGCGTCCAAGCAAGTCTTTAGTCCCAAGCTTAACTCCTTTATCGTGTAATGCTTTTACTAAATCTAGATCATTAGCATAGGTGGCTTTAATTAAAAGCTTCTGCCCAATTGTATTATCAATTTTAGTACAATCTGACTTCTCAATTAAAGTTTTAGCTAACTTTGTAATATTTATCTTCTTATCGTGGATTTGAACTATTTTCTCTAGTAGTGTTTGTTTAGAGTTTAAGTTTAAGAATTTATTAGTTAAGTACTCAATAAGGCTTACACTTTTAGAATCAATAGCGAGATTGAAAATTTGATATCCAAGCTCACTTTTAATGTCAAATTTAGCTCCTTTGCTAATTAATGTCTTAATTGATGAGATATTTTTAGATTCTACAGCAAGCTCTAATGGCGTTTTGTTATTATGATTTATATCAAAGAAAAATCTTTGTATCTGCTCATTACCAATTTTTTCTGCCCAATCTTGTAAGGTTAAACCATATTTATCAAACTTATTAAATTTAGTATTCTCGTATAAATATTTTACTGTATCTAAATTACCAACTTTGATGGCTAAATGAATAGCAGACCAACCATGCATGTTAGGAGCAATTTGTCCGCCATTTTGAACTAGAAAATGTACCACATCTAAATTACCGCCAAGTATTGCTAGTTCTAAAGCAGTTCTACCTTTGGCATCTTTAATATTAATATTTTGCTTGTTACATACACTCTGTACTAACTCTATATTTTTATATCCTACTGCTAAATGCAAATCTGTCCATTTTTCAGAATCTATAATTTTGGGGGGTATTAAAGATTCAAAAAACTTTCTTATAGGAGTTTTTGAAATAGGCATATGCTTTGGTCTTAAATAGCTAGTATCTGGGCAATATTTGTGTCTGTAGTAGGCTGTAGTCATAGTTATTTTCATTAATTAATATATTTCGGGCGTAATTATTAAAATATATTAATGATAATGTCAATGAAAAACGTTATTGTACTAAGGCTAAATGATGTTGATAAGTAGAATAAAAATCTTCTCAATATAATCTTGTGTGCTTAAGCTTAAATATCATAGAAGACAGTAAAAAATATTAAAATTTTCAATATTTTATTTATTTTTTAGTATGGTTTTAGTAATATTAAGACAAGTTATGATTTAATTAGTAAAACCTCTGGTGGGTAGCATTATTGTATATATTAATTTTTTTATAGAATTATCTTATGTATTGGTTACTTCTTATTCTAGCAGGATTATTTGAAATAGCATTTGTTATTTCATTAAGATATTCAGATGGTTTGACAAAACTAAAACCTACAGTTGCCTTTATTTTTTTTGGAGCTTTAAGCTTTACCTGTCTTGCTAAAACCTTGGGTAAGATCCCAATGGGTACTGCATATGCCGTATGGACAGGCATAGGTGCGGCAGGTACAGTTATATTAGGTATACTTGTTTTCAATGAACCGGTATCTATATTACGCTTATTTTTTGTTACTACCTTAATAGTATCTATAATCGGACTTAAATTTTCTTAAAAATAATTATAACTTAATACCACTATCTTTTATTCAACTAATTTACCTTGTACGTAAAAATCGTATGCGGTTTGGTAAAAGCTAATTGCTTCCTCGGTAAGGCTAATAGAACTCGGGATTTCTTCTTTTTCTTCTCCTAATAATATATAGGTTTTTGGGTGTAGTTTAGGGCTTAAAATTACTAGCTTATCATCTTTTAAAAAGCCTAGTAACTGATAAGTGCTTATAAAAGCTCTATTTGCTGGATTATTTATTATATCCTGTCCCCATAATTTGCTTTTATATTCAAAGCCTAGCAAGCCGAAAATTGTTGGGGCTATATCTATTTGACTTGCTAGATTATCTATTTTTTTCGGCTTTAATATTTGTGGTGCATAGATAATTAGTGGTATATGATACTTCTCTACAGGTAGCTCCGTTTTACCGGCACTTGAAGCACAATGATCGGCAGTAATAACAAAGATAGTATCGTTAAACCATTCTTTAGTTTTAGCAGTTTCTAAGAACTTATTTATCGCATAATCGGTATATTTAACTGCTGCATTACGTCCACCACCTGATGGTAGATCAATCCTATTCTCAGGGAAAGTATAAGGTCGGTGGTTTGAGGTAGTCATAATTAACGAGAAAAATGACTTACCATTTTTATAATCTATATCAGCTTGCTCTATTGCCTTGTTTAGAATATCCTCGTCTGCTACTCCCCATACATTTGCAAAGCTTATCTCTGAAGCTGTTAAGTTACCTCGGTCTATTATATTATAGTGATTACCGCCGAAATAATTACGTAAATTATCAAAATAGCTATAACCACCAAATATAAAGTTAGTATTATATCCTTGATTTCTAAACACAGTGCCGATATTAAATAAATTCTGGTTATCAGGTCTACGCACTATTGACGAGCCTGGAGTTGGAGGAATTGATAAAGTTATAGCTTCAAGTCCCCGCACTGTCCTTGTACCAGTAGCATAAATATTAGTGAAGAACATAGCTTTATTTGTTAATTCATCCAAGTAAGGCGTAATATTATCGCTATTACCAAAGCTTTGCATGAATTTGGCACTTAAGCTTTCTACTGTAATAAAGATTACATTATATTTTTGCTTATTCGAATTTTTAGAGATAATAATACGCTCGATAGATTCATTATCTACAAATTTATCACTATTATTTTGTAAGCTATCACGTACTATGCTTAAAGCCTGCTTATCATCTATAGTGGGATAAAAGCTATTATAGTTTAAGCTGTTATTAAGATAAGCCGAGAAAATCTCATAAGGACCGTTTTTAGCAAGCTCTTCTGCATATTTATTAGAGTGGAAATTTAGCTTTTCAGGGCTATAAAATTTAAATGCAATAAAACTAATTGCAGCTAGAATAATTGCTGTAGCTAAACAACATTTTCTATTTATATTATATGCTGCATCAATAACAGCTTTTCGTAAGATATAGGTAGTAATAGCACTAACTATCAGAATTCCGCTAATGATCTCTATATAGGGCATAGATTCTTTAACTGTGCCGATAATTTCATGAGTATATACTAGATAATCAACGGCAATAAAATTAAAGCGAGTACCAAACTCATCCCAAAAAGTAAGTTCAGCTGCTGTAATAAAGATTAGTGAGGCAATAAAACCGCAGTAAAATAAGTAACAAAGCGGCGTGTAGACTAGCCTAAATCTTGATAATGCTAAATTGCCTAGCAATATTAACACTAACATTATAGGCAAGAAATAAACTGTAGAAATAAGATCGTTAACTAATCCGAAAATGAACAGTAATGGCAATTCTATAAGCGAAACTTGTTTATAGAACAATGCATATATGCACAAAGCTATTCTAGTGATTGTTTGAAATATTAAGTAAGTCTTAGCAGTTAGTAATTTCATTGATTTTGTTTTAAATTGTTGATTCTATAATTTTTATATGTCATTCCCGCGTGGCATTGTTGCGTGGATCGAAAAGTACTTTCGGTGTCATGCCGTGGCTTGACCACGGCATCCAGAAAATAATAAAAAATACTAATTTCATTAGTATTTTTAACTGGCTCTAGTTCATAAATCACGGGATGACAGGGGGAAGAATGATCCATACAGGCAATGCCTTCCCGCATAGGAGACACATTCCAAACTCTACCTCTCCGGTAATAATATCTCTCTTTTACCCGTATGATTTGGTACGGAGACTATTCCTTCTTTTTCCATTTTCTCAACTAAATTGGCAGCTTTGTTATAACCGATTCTAAGCGATCTTTGAATATAGCTAATAGAAGATTTACGTTCATCACGTACTATCTGCACAGCTTTTTTATAAAGTACTTCGTCTGATGTACCATCACCGATATCAATACTAGTATCATCTTCATCAGGCTGCTCTGTTACAGCAGATATATATTCTGGTGTGCCTGTTTCTTTTAAATATTCCGTAATTTGCTCGATCTCAGATTCGTTAACAAAAGGTCCATGTACCCTAGTAATTTTAGAGGTATTACCCATAAATAGCATGTCACCCATACCAAGTAACTGCTCTGAACCCTGTTCGCCTAAGATTGTACGGCTGTCGATTTTAGAGGTAACCTTAAAGCTGATACGGCTTGGGAAGTTAGCCTTGATCACACCAGTAATAACGTCAACAGATGGTCTTTGGGTTGCCATAATAATATGGATGCCGGCAGCTCTTGCCATTTGAGCTAAACGCTGTATCAACATCTCGATATCTTTACCGGCAACCAGCATTAAATCAGCCATCTCATCAACAATCACCACTATGAACGGCAGCTTTTCCATATTCATTGCCACGGTTTCATAGATGGGTCTGCCGGTTTCAGGATCAAAGCCTGTTTGAATTGACTTCTCAATTATTCTTCCCTCTTTAACTGCTTCCTGAATCTTAGTATTATAGCCGGCAATATTCTTAACACCGATATTGCTCATCATTCTATAGCGGTTTTCCATTTCTTTAACTGCCCATTTCAGTGCCACCACTGCTTTAGCCGGTTCAGTTACCACGGGCGTTAATAAATGCGGTATTCCGTCATAAGCTGATAGCTCAAGCATTTTCGGGTCAATCATGATAAAGCGGCACTCTTCAGGGGTATAGCGATATAACAGCGAAACGATCATAGCGTTAATTCCCACCGATTTACCTGAACCGGTTGTCCCTGCAACAAGTAAGTGCGGCATTTTGGCAAGGTCTGCAATAAGCGGTTTGCCCGCTAAATCTTTACCTAAGACTAAAGGCAATAAAGTAGATGTATCTTGGTATTCTGGTGTTTCTATAAGCTCTTTTAAGCAAAAGAATTCTCGCTGCTTATTAGGTAGCTCAATACCAAGCACATTTTTACCAGGTACTACTGCAATCCTTGTTGATAGGGCTGAGAGCGAGCGGGCTATATCATCAGATAACCCTACTACTCTTGAGGTTTTAGTGCCTGCTGCCGGTTCAAACTCATATAAAGTTACTACCGGACCTTGGCTTATATTAATTATTTGTCCTTTCACACCAAAATCATTTAGCACAGTTAGCAATTCTTCGGCTTTTTGCTTTAATTCTGACGATGAAGCACCTTTTATATGATGATTTTCAGGGTTACGTAGTAGCGAAATTGGCGGCAGTGCTGCTGCGTCATTTTGAGATATTTTAGGAGCAGCAGGTTTATTAAAGAATTTTATTGGATTTACAGGTGCTGGTTTAGCCATAATATGCTTTGGCTCTTCTGTAAATCTTATTTTTTCGCTTACCGGTTTTGTATAAGAAGGGGTAATCTTTATTTTATTATTTGCTTTACCGGAAAATAATTTTGGCAAAGTTAATTGTGAAAATAGATTATAGAAAAAAGTTTGTATTTTATATGCTAAGAATTTACCTAATTTAATGATAAAGCTGCTTAAAGAAGTAAATTTAATTTCAAATAAAACAACAAATATAATAAATGTAAAAAATACTAATAATAAATGAAGCTGATTTGTGAATTGTTTAAGAAAATGAAAAATAATTATACCGGCTGCTCCACCACCATTAGAGGGTACGAATTCTAAATCAAAATTAGATAGTAAAGCTGCGGTGCTGAAAAGAGCAAGTAGCATTACCGATATACGGATAAAGGATTTGCGATATTTCTGTTGCCAGCAATTCTTCCCCCAAATAAAACAAGAAAGCGGTATTATAAAAGCTGCTACCCCAAAAAATTGATATAAAAAATCAGATAAATAAGAACCAAAAAGCCCTAATAAATTATTAGTATATCCAGTTGTTGCCGAATTAAAAGACGGGTCATCAAGCTTATATGATATAAGCACAAGAATAGTAGCAAGACCGATTATTCCTAAAATAACAGCTTGTACTTTACTATTTGAAAGAAATTTGTTTACGTAGTATAGCATTAGTTATTGATAAAAATTTACTATAACATACTATTTTGAAGTAAATTAAACAAGAAAATTTACACCTTGCGGAAAAATGTTATACTTAAACTCTATAAAAGGACATGTATTATTTTTATGATTTAAAAAAGCCTAAGCGGGAATGACGATGATATCCATTGAAGTAAAAAAATGTTACATGTAATATCTGTAAAATATATTGATGATTATTATTTACAATTGTCTTTTGATGATGGTACTAGAGGAAATATAAACTTATATAAGCATTTGGTTGGTTCAGTATTTGAACCTCTTAAGGACAAAAATTTATTTGCTAGAGTAACCCTTGACGAAGAATTGCAGACTATTGCTTGGTCTAACGGAGCAGATTTTGCTCCTGAATTCTTAAAAGCCCACCTAGAGAATATAAGGTAAATAGAATTTACACCTTTTAAAAAACTATGTTATAATATAGTTCTATAGAGAACACATAGTATAACATGACCATAAAAATTCATTCCGAGAAAGATTTTGAGAAAATGCGTGCAGCTGGCAGGTTAGCTGCTGAAACACTTGATTTTATAGAACCGCATGTAAAGCCGGGCGTTACTACAAATAGTTTAAACGATCTTTGTCATAATTTTATTATTTCGAATAATGCCATTCCTGCACCTTTAAATTATAAAGGTTTTCCAAAATCTATTTGCACCTCGATAAATCACGTAGTTTGTCACGGCATTCCAAACGATAAGCCATTACGGAATGGTGATATCATAAATATTGATGTTACAGTAATTTTAGATGGTTGGTATGGTGACACTAGCCGTATGTATTATGTTGGCAATGTAGCAATAAAGCCGAAACGCCTTATTCAAGTAACTTATGACGCAATGATGAAAGGGATTGAGGTAGTAAAGCCAGGAGCAAGGCTCGGTGATATAGGTCATGCTATTCAAAGCTATGCTGAGAAGCATAATTATTCTGTGGTGCGTGATTATACTGGTCATGGGATCGGTCGCGTGTTTCATGATGAGCCATCAATATTAAATTATGGTCGCAGCGGAACAGGGCTTGTTCTAGAAGAAGGTATGTTTTTTACTGTTGAACCAATGGTAAATGCCGGCGGATATGATACTATATTAAGTAGCCTTGATGGTTGGACAGTTACCACACGTGACAAGTCTTTATCAGCACAATTTGAGCATACTATAGGCGTTACTAAAGACGGCTTTGAAATATTTACATTATCCCCTAAAAAATTAGATCATCCTCCATATGTTAAACTATAAGCTAATGGAATTCTTTGACAGCGAACCTGAGATAGTTCCCGATATAGCTATAAAAGAAGAGGCAACCCCTCATTATATAGGTCATCGTAAAAGGGTAAAAGAGCGATTTGTGACTTCAGGAGCGGCAAATTTTTCCGATTATGAACTCTTAGAGCTGATGTTATTTTCTTCTATTCCTCGTAAAGATGTAAAGCCTCTAGCAAAAAAATTACTGGAAAGTTTTAATAGTATTACTGATTTAATCAATATTGATAAAGAAAGATTGCTTAGTATTAGTGGTACTAATGAGAATTTATATATCAATTTTGCTATAGTACGTGAATTAATAAATAGAGCATTAAAACAAAAGATAATAAATAAAAATATTATTGCTTCATAGGGTTCTTTGATTGATTATTTAAAAGTTAATATGGGTAATATGCGGCTTGAACAATTTCGGGTATTATTTTTGAACAAAAAAAATATTTTGATTGCTGATGAAGTTTTAAGCCAAGGAACTATTGATCAGGCTGCTGTATACCCACGAGAGATAATTAAAAGAGCGTTGTTTAATGAGGCGAGTAATATTATACTTGTTCATAATCATCCAAGTGGTAGCCCTGATCCTTCAAAAGCCGATATTGATATGACAAATATAATAAAATATAATAGTAGATATGTGTAAAACAATAAATATTGTAGTGCATGATCATGTAATTATCAGTAATAATAAATATTTTAGCTTTAAATCTAACATGTTACTATGAATATAAATAGCTATATTGTATTATTTATTTTTTCTTTTATAGCAACTACTATATTAACATATATATTGACCAAATATTTTAAGACAATTGGTTTAGTTGATATACCTAGTCAGCGTCGTTCTCATAATAAGATTACCCCACGTGGTGGTGGTCTTGCTATCGTAATTGTTGTAATGATTGCTTTAAGCAGTTTTGAATATATAACAAGCGGTTTGCTTACTAACTCGGCAAAAATATTACCGCCATTATTTGTAATTGCGACAGTCTCTTTTTTAGATGATTTAAAACCTGTGCGGGTACTTATCCGTTTGATAACTCATTTAATTTGTTCTGCTTTTGCTATTTCTCTTTTAATTCCTCTAGATTTTGCTGCTAATATTCCTATCCCAATATATCTTATTTTCATTATACTAATTGTAGCTTTAAGCGGCTTCATTAATATATATAATTTTATGGATGGTATAGATGGCATGAGTTGTATAGAGTCTATTCATCTATCAAGTACTATACTTATATTATGTTTACTACAATTTCAGGTACTTGCTAATCCATATTTTATATTTAGTATGAATATTGTTATACTTGGTTGTTCTATTGGATTTTTAATATTTAATTGGCAGCCGGCAAAAATATTCTTAGGAGATGTGGGTAGCATTAGCCTTGGTTTTTTACTGGGTCTTTGTTTGTTAATGCTTGCTACTACAAATATTAACCTATTTATAGCTTGTTTTATCGCTAGCTTGTATTACTTAACTGATGCGGTACTGACTATATTAATTAGATTAGTAAATAAAGAAAAAATTTGGCAGCCTCATTTAAAGCATTTTTTCCAAAAAGCTGTCAAAAAAGGCAAATCCCATAAACGGGTAGTATCGATTATAGCGATTTGTAATGTATTTTTGATGATGTTATCAGTACTATCGTTATACTCACCTATAATATCTGTAATGCTTGCTTTAGGAGTAATTACTTTAACTGTCCAAAGTCTATTAAGATGAAGCTAATTAAAGATGATATTCATAAAATAGTTAGGCATATATTTGCAAGGCAGCATCCTTTGCTTCCTGAAATTATGTTTAATTGGAATAAAATAGTCGGATTTAAATTTAGCGATAAGGTATTACCTTTAAAAATAATTGCTGATACTAATAAAAAGCAAAAGATTAATACGCTATTTATACAAGCAGAAGATCATGCAACAGCTTTAGAAATATCTTTTTACCAAGAAATTATACTAGAACGTATCGCAGTTTATTTAGGCTTTAAGGCAATACACCAGATGCGGGTGACTGTCTATAAGCAAAAATAGTGGTGTTATGGCATTGACTGCGTGGACCGAAAAGCACCATCGGTGTCATCTAGTCGGTTATACCTAGGTTGCTGCATAGCTCCGATGTCATTCCTGCGTATGCATTGTTGCGTGGGTCGAAAGTCGTCCTCGGTGTCATCCCGTGGCTTGTCCACGGGATCCAGTAAAATAACTAAAAATATCAATAATATTGATATTTTTAACTGGACCCCGTGAATAAATCACGGGGTGACAGAGGTACAATTAAGCCACGTGGGCAATCTCACAAAATTGTATTAATTACAGTTTAGTGGAATATTTAATATATTATTCCAAACTGTATCCCAGCCTTTTGTATGGGTAATGTTAGGGAAGACCTTATACTTAACACAGTTAGATGAGCTAGCTTTTATATAAAGTTCTGTAATAAAAGTTGGAACTCTTTTGTCATCTGCTCCGGAGAGATGCAATTGAGGAATGTGGCTAATTTGCTTTGCGTAATTTATTGGATTTAATGATTTAGTTAGATAACCACGATAATTATGATGCTTGTCAAATTTCTCAGTATCTAAATTACCGGCAATCGTTATAATATCTTTCACATTACTATTTTGGCTAGCGATTAATATTGTAAGCCCGCCGCCACCTGAAAAGCCGACTAAGCTGAATTTCTGCCCGTTATTAATAGTATTTATAACATCATTAATTGAATTTACTACTTCATAGTTCATTCTTTTATCTAACCAATAATCATTAACACATTTTGCGTTCATCTCTAAAGGAGTATATTGACAAGGTCTTGCTATATAAACAATATTTGGTCGCTTATCGATTGTAGCAAGTCTTAACAACATTGGATTAACAGGGGTAGGGTTGTCAGAATTAACGCCTCCATCTGCAAGATGTCCATCCCCTTCAATGTAAAATACAAAAGGCTGATTACGATCAGTAACACGCTGATAAGTTGTAAGAGTAAAATCACCACCTTTTACAAGTTGTTGCTGAAAATTATTTTGTTTAGCTATGTCTTGCGAATGTTTCACTCTACTTGCCACATCATGGGTAGTAGAACAACCGGAAAGTAGAACAGAAACTAAAAATATTATCCAAATAAAATTTTTCATAATGTATTTAATGGTTATTTTCCTCGTCATTGCGAGCGAATAAAAGGAGCGTGGCAATCCAGAAAAAATAACAAAAAATACTAATATTATTAGTATTTTTACTGGATCTAGTTCCCAAGCCACGGTATGACACCGTAGGCTTTGCCACTCCTCGCAATGACGTTACGATAATTAGAACGGTATTTCGTCATCTAAGTCGCTATGATCAAAAGAAGGCTTGGAATGCTTATATTCACTATGACCTGAATCTTGAAGACTAGAACTAGTAGAATTTTTGCTATCCAACAATATTAATTGTGAATTAAAATTTTGCAATACGATTTCTGTAGTATATTTTTCCACACCTGAACTATCATTCCATTTACGAGTTTGTAACGAGCCTTCAATATATAATTTACTACCTTTTTTAACGTAATTTTTTACAACAGATACTAACCCTTCGTTAAATATCACTACTCTATGCCATTCGGTCTTTTCTTTTTTTTCACCGGTAACACGGTCTTTCCAAATGTCGGTGGTGGCTAAAGAAAGATTCGCTATTTCCTTTCCTTCCCCCGTAGTTCTAATTTCAGGATCACGTCCTAAATTGCCTATTAATGTCACTTTATTTAAGCTACCTGCCATAGATTACCTATTTTAAAAATATTATTATTGCAATAATAAAATAAAAGAGCCTATAATACTACAGGTTTTTTAAAATATCCTAAAATTTTTCAGTAAGAGTGATATGAACCAAGAATATATCAAGGTACGTGGTGCTAAAGAGCACAATCTAAAGAATATAAATGTTGATATTCCAAGGAATAAATTTGTCGTTATAACTGGTCTTAGCGGTTCGGGTAAATCTTCCTTAGCGTTTGATACGATTTATGCAGAGGGTCAAAGAAGATATGTTGAGAGCTTATCTTCATATGCAAGACAATTTTTGCATTTGCAAAATAAACCGAATGTCGAGTCTATTTCTGGATTATCGCCAGCTATTGCGATTGATCAGAAAACTACTTCTAAGAATCCACGTTCTACAGTTGGAACTATAACCGAGATTTACGATTATCTCAGGTTATTATATGCAAGGGTTGGGATTCCTTATTCTCCGGCAACGGGTCTGCCTATACATAGTCAAACTGTTTCTGAAATGGTAGATATAATAAACGAATTACCTACGGGAACGAAGATATATTTACTAGCTCCGATTGTTAGAGGGCATAAAGGGGAATTCAAACGTGAGATTATGAATCTGAAAAAGCAA
This sequence comes from Rickettsia endosymbiont of Rhinocyllus conicus, assembly GCF_964026465.1. Taxonomy (NCBI): domain Bacteria; kingdom Pseudomonadati; phylum Pseudomonadota; class Alphaproteobacteria; order Rickettsiales; family Rickettsiaceae; genus Rickettsia; species Rickettsia endosymbiont of Rhinocyllus conicus. The sequence continues at coordinate 200,538 of NZ_OZ032155.1, forward strand.
GGATTCCAGAAGTTAATTGTTAATGGGGAAACTTGTGAAATAGATGATTTGCCGAAGCTTGATAAAAATAAAAAACATAATATTGAAGTAATTGTTGATAGGATAGTTTTAGATGAGAATTTAGGCAATAGGCTAGCTGATAGTTTAGAGAGTTCATTAAATCTTGCTGATGGTATTACCTACCTAGAAATCGTAGAATTACCAACTGTAGCTAATACTGAATACGAAAAAAATCAGCGTATAACTTTTTCTGAAAAATATTCTTGTCCAGTGTCAGGATTTCAGCTTACAGAAATTGAACCAAGAATATTTTCCTTTAATAGTCCTTTTGGTGCATGTCCTAAATGTGAGGGAATTGGTAAAGAGTTTTTCTTCGATCGTGATTTAATCGTACCAGATCACAGAATATCTATTAAAGATGGTGCAATAGTGCCGTGGGGCAGTACGTCCTCAAAATTTATCCTAGAGACATTAAAAGCACTTGCTGAGCATTATAGATTTTCTATAGACTCACCTTTTTCAGCTTTATCTGATAATATTAAAACAATTTTATTTGAAGGTTCTGGAGAAGAAGCGATAAGATTTGAGTTTCATGATGGTTCTAAAACACAAGTAATTCATCAGCCATTCGCTGGAATAATACCGAGTTTGCAAGAAAAAGATCGCACTATAGAATCGGTTTTAATCAAGGAAGAGTTAGCTAAATTTAAGTCAGAACATAAATGTACGGCTTGTAATGGCTATAGGCTAAAAGATGAAGCTTTATGTGTTAAAATAGTAAATATTCATATAGGTGAAGTAGCAGATATGAGTATTGCAACACTGCAACAATGGTTTGCTCACCTAGAACAAAAATTAAATAAAAAACAATTATTTATCGCTGAACGTATCCTTAAAGAAATTAATGAAAGACTAAAATTTTTGATGAATGTCGGGCTTGATTACCTAACATTGTCAAGAGAGTCTGGTACTTTATCAGGAGGTGAAAGTCAGCGTATTCGTCTTGCTTCGCAAATAGGATCGGGCTTAAGCGGTGTTTTATACGTACTTGACGAGCCATCTATTGGCTTGCATCAACGTGATAATACTAGATTAATTGAAACGCTAAAAAGGCTAAGAGATCTTGGTAATACTGTTTTAGTGGTTGAGCATGACGAAGAAACAATGTATGAGGCTGATCATATTATCGATATAGGACCTGGTGCTGGTATTCATGGTGGTCGGGTTATTGCTGAGGGTAATGCCGAAGAAATAAAGAATTTTGAAGAAAGTATTACAGGAAGATATTTAAGCGGTCGTCAAACAATTAAAGTGCCAACACAAACACGAACAGGACATGATAATAGAGCAATAGAGCTTATTGGAGCTGTTTCTAATAATTTGGATAATGTCGATATAAAAATTCCGCTTGGTACATTTACTGCTATAACAGGGGTATCAGGAAGCGGAAAATCAAGTTTGATGATCCATACTCTATATAAGGCTGCTTTAAAGCACCTAGAGCCTACAGCAAAAGTATTTCCAGGAAAATATCAAAAATTAAAAGGGCTTGAATATATAGACAAAATTATCGATATTAATCAGTCGCCAATCGGCAGAACTCCGCGTTCTAACCCTGCAACTTATACCGGTGCGTTTACTCATATTAGAGACTGGTTTGTAGAACTGCCTGAGTCAAAAGCCAGAGGTTATAAGGTTGGTAGGTTTTCATTTAACGTTAAGGGTGGTAGATGTGAGGCATGTCAAGGTGATGGGCTAATTAAGATAGAGATGCACTTCTTGCCTGATGTATATGTAAAATGCGACATTTGTAACGGTCATAGATATAATAGAGAAACTTTAGAGATAAAATATAAAGGTAAATCTATTGCTGATATATTAATGATGACGGTAGAAGATGCGATGCAATTCTTTGAAAAAATCCCATTAATCTATGAAAAACTTATTACCTTAAATGAAGTGGGGCTTGGTTACATTAAAATCGGTCAATCGGCAACTACTCTTTCAGGAGGGGAGGCACAGCGTGTTAAACTTGCTAAAGAGCTATCAAGGCGTTCAACCGGTAAAACTCTTTACATACTAGATGAGCCGACTACAGGGCTGCATATTGACGATATCAATAAATTGTTAAAAGTACTGCATAAACTTGTTGATATGGGTAATACTGTTTTAGTTATCGAGCATAATCTAGATGTTATAAAAACAGCTGATTATATTATTGATGTTGGTCCTGAGGGTGGTGATAAAGGTGGTAAGATAGTGGTACATGGCACCCCTGCCGATATTGCTGCTTGCTCTGAAAGCCATACCGGTAGGTATCTAAAGCAGTATTTGAAATGATATAGTTTGTTAGATGCGTAGCATTGACGCGGCAATCTTAGGAATTTGGTACTATATTTATTAGGATTATATTAATTTTCGTAATAACGATTATTTTAATATTTTATCAGAGGAAATAATATTTTTGCAAGAGTAGTTTTCCCTGATTGTCTTGGTCCAGTAATACCTAAAACTGGGTAAAATTTAGAAAATTTTTCTAAAACTCCTTGTATAAAACGTTGATACATTTTAAATATTGCCTAATTGAATTCAGCAGTTTCAATTTAGCACTAATTAATTAAAAATTCAAGAAATTTAGTTTTTCTGTTTTTAGATATTACGCATTTAATATTTACAAACACCCTCTAACTTGGTTAATCATCTGTAGATATTGGTTCCGGTAGCTTTCGGAATCAATATTTTTGATATCCCAGTTTTCACTATTTAGTATTACTGTTTTAACATTTAATTTGTTATATAAGTTTGGATTTTGCTCAGTACTTAAAACAAGACATTTATTATTAGACTCTTTAATTAAAGAGTCTAATTTACTGAAATATCTTAAGCTTTTTTGACTGTCGCTATATAATTTTGTCGTACGGATATTTGTATCAACAAAAAAATACTCGCTACTGTCGCTTAATAAAATCACATCCTTTATATTAGCAAACTCGTTATTTTTAGCTTCTTGCAAATCTTGTAATTCTTTCATTGCTAGCTCAAGATTATTATTAATATCTTGTTGTAATTCAGGAAATTTTTCACTAAATATTTTAGTAAATTCCTGTAGTAAAACTTTTACGTTATCAAGATCAAGCCAAATATGCCAATTACCTTTTATGATGTTTAAATCTTTAATATCGCTGATTTTTATAATGGTGTTAGCATGATTATTAATTAACTTCTCAGCAAACCCATCAAATTCTTTATCTATATAAATAGCGATATTGGCGTTTTTGACTTTCGCTAGATCACTTGGTTTTAAATTATAATGATGCGGGCAGCCGTTACTTATGGCTAAACTCTCTATCTCCGCTTTATCTTTAACAAGCATTGCAGCTATACTTGCAATTGGAGTAATGCTCGTTACTATTTTAGGTTTAGCGTAGCTAGTAAAGCTGAAGAATATGAAAGAGAGAAGGATTATTGTCATCCCGCGGCTTGTCCAGCGTTGTGGAATGGATCTGATGTCATTCCCGCGTAGGCGGGAATCCAGAAAAAAGAAATTTTTATATTTCATAGTTTTGATTCCTAATTAATGACTGGATTCCCGCCTACGCGGGAATGACGTTATCATATCCAATAACTCCGACTTACTTAACTTAAAATCTTGATCTATCCAAATCTTTTTTAAGTAATTTAGTTTTTCGCCTATGTCTTTTTGTTCTATATTTATATTTAGTAAATCATGACCATTTATTGGGAATTTAGGTCGTTCTAATGAATCATATATATTTATAAATTTTGTTATTTGTGAATAATCTATTTTCCCTAATATACTTGCTGCTAATAAATATTCTTTATAGTTTTTATGCTCCAGCCAGATTTTTTTTATATCAAATTCAGTGATTATATTTTTATGAATAAAATCTAATATAGATAATATCTGGATAGTTTCATGTTTTGAGAATTTCCAATCTAGAAAATTTTTTAGGTTTAAATCTTTTTGATAATATAATAATAATGCATATCTAGTACTTAATTCTAGATTAAAGCTTTTGGCTTGCTCTGCAATTTTTATTTCATAATTTTGGATGGAAAATATCAATGCCAAAATCCTTATTTCAAACATGGCTTTTAAAACTTCAGGGCTATTACTAGAAACTATAATTCTATCAAATTCACTTTTTATGCGTTCTCGTGATAAACTCATTAAGCCGCTTTTTAGTTCATCGCATGCTTTAAATCCTTCTGGATCAAGCCTATTTGCATAATAGCTAGAAAAACGAAAGAATCGTAAAATACGTAAATAATCTTCTTTAATTCTTTGGTGAGCAGCTCTTATAAATACTACTTTTTGCTGCTTTAAATCTTCAAATCCATTGAAATAATCATATATTTTACCTTTAAAAGGGCAATAGCTTAAAGCATTAATAGTGAAGTCTCTTCTTTCTGCATCTTCAGCAAAATCATTTGTGAATACTACTTTAGCGTGTCTGCCGTTACATTCAATATCTTTCCGAAGAGTGGTGATTTGGAACTGTTCCTTTTCTAAAATAGCTGTAATTGTGCCAAATTTTAAGCCGGTTGGGATAGTTTTTATCTTAGCTTGGGATAAAATGCTTGTTACTTCATTTGGTAGTAAGTTCGTTGCTATATCAATATCATAGCTCTCTTTATCAAGTAAAGCATCACGAACTGAGCCGCCAATTAATCTTGCTTCTCCTTTTTTATTAAGAAGATTCAAGATTTTTTCATATCCTTTTGAAGGAATGTTTAATGTTTTATTAATAGTTTGCATGACTAGATTTTATTCTACATTTTTTAGAATTGCAAAATATAAGTATAACCGGACTTTTGCTTAAAAAATCTCTATTAATAGTCATCAGATTTCCCGTGCATTTTGCTCTATGATTAAGATTGATATGAATTTCGGCTTCGTTGCAATAGTTATTTTTATTAAAGATAATTCTTTGCCCATAATTAGTTATGAAAAGATTATCTTGTAGTGGCAATAATATACTATCTTCTTGTCCAAACCAATTAGCCCAATAAATCCTATTAAATTTTGCCATCTTATCGGCATAAATTTCAAGCTTACCTTGCTTATTCTTAATACCAATTGCCATATTACTTGCATCAAATATTAATTCAGGTTTTGGCGAATAAAGCATAAATATAAAGGATATTACCATAATTACTAGTCCAAATAGTCGCCATGTAGTTTTCCATATACAAATCCAGAAAAATCCAAATAAAAAGAGTAAAATACTAAAATTTGTGATATAGCCGAAATACCAAACTGAGCCAGGTAAATTATTAAATAGTGGGCTGATTTAATTATTATTTCAATAAAAAACCCTATAATCTCCAAAATATAACTATCAAACCCAATCATAGTAAAAGGCAAGGACAATAGAGCAAGAGGCATCAGAAAAAAAGACATTATAGGCACGGCAATAAGATTTGTCGGTACTGAGTAAGTAGAGAATATAAAAAACTGATTTATTACTACGGGGGCAGTAATGATGCTTGCTAAAAAACTAGAGTAAATATTTGATATGGTATAAAATTTTATTGCTCCAAAAATGCCTTTTTTCTCTCCAAGTAACCACGAATTTTTAAGATAAAACTCATAACCTGCCACAAGTGATAATACTGCAATAAAAGATAGCTGAAAACTCGGATGAAAAATATATTCGGGATTTAGCGATAATATTATAAATGCAGCAATAGCAAGAGAACGAATAGGAAAACCAGCTCTTCCTATAATAATCCCATAAATAAAAATCGCTGCCGTAATAAAAGCTCTGGTTGCTGCGATTTGCATCCCGCTTAGCTCTAAATATCCAAAGCTGCCGATTAATGCACAGTAAGCAGAAATCAATTTTATATTGTAATTATATGCCAAATAATTTGATATATTCAGCAAAAACCTTGTAGTAATGAAAATAATCATTACCACTAGCGACAAATGTAGCCCTGAAACGCATAATACGTGTGATATACCGCTTTGTCGCATATCTTGCATGATTTGCCTGTTTAAGCCTTTCGTCTCACCAAGTAATATCGCAGCTGCAAAATTTCCTTTATCACTACCAAGCTTATTTATTAAATTATTATAAATGAAAATACGTATTTTATAAATAAAGCTATCAATAGTAGTTTCATTGCGTGCTAAAATTTTAGGTTCTGACATCGCATAGCCATTTGCTCCTATATCAGCAAGATATGCATAAAACCCGAAATCATAGCCACCAGGTAATATACTATTTTGAGGTTTATAAAGCTTAGCAAGTAAAGTTATATAGTCATTTACACGAATTTCCTGTAAATATTTTTTCGGTATACTAATTTTTACCTTTTGTAAATCACGATTAATTTCCTCGATTTTTATTTCGCTTAATACTACTTGTCCTCCGATGATGGTTGGTTTGATAGATTCTATTTTGCCGCCAACTAGAGTAATTATAGGCTTATGAATGGTTTGACCATGCACACTTGCCGTGCGGTATTTTGCGACTAATAAACCAATTGCAAATGCAATAATAATACCATAAATAAACTTGATGATGATGCTATATCTTTTGCTAGTAGATAATATTAAAAGTACAAGTAAAATAATCCCAATAGTTGAAAATGAAAAATCAAAATTTAAAGAAAAATAAACTATAATTCCGCAGATGAAACTAACGAAATACCATAAATTAAGATGGTTATATTCGGCTTCAAAAATTGCTTTTAAATAATCTAGCATTTTCAATTATAAGTTAAAAACACATTATACCCGCCCAGCGATCCTTTTTCAATAGCAAGATCAAATTATTAAAATAAATTAACTATATTATTGATTTTTAACCACATTACTATTATATGCGACTTTGGTAAGCATAACTAAATTTTAGGTATTCAAAATATGAGTAAAATAACCACAAATAATTCCGTAAAAAAACTAAGACTTTTAAAATATTCTTTACTTGCTTCTATATCAGCAGCAGCAATAATTGCAGTACCTTTTGAAGGAGTAGCAAGTAGCAAAGATACTTACCAAGATATAATGGAGTATAAGAAAGCATTAAATAGAGCTAGTAGTGTAAAACGTAGACCTTCAACAAAAAAAGGAAGAGAAAGCCTTAAAAGTAATGATTCAAGCCAAGATATAGAAGATTTTTATAAAAATAGCTCACCGGTACAACAAGAGCCAAACTCACAAAGTGATTTTAAGCCTGCACAGGCTAGCACGCCTAAAAAACGTGGAGTATTTTCTCGTCTTTTTGGTAAAGGTAAAAAAGATGATAATACATCAGCGGAAGAGCCAACAAAGCTTACAAAATCTCAAGAACAATTACAAAGAACTAAGGCTGCTAGGCAGGGTGTAGCTGATAAAAATAAAGCAACTACGGATGAAGTAAAAAGAAAAAGTGCAGAATATCAAGCACAGATAGAGCAAGATAATAATGAAAGAATTAAAGTTGATAAAGAAGCACAAAAAAAAGCACAAGAAGTACGAAAAAAACAGGCAGCTAAAGCATACGCAGCAGCAAAGAAAAAAAATAATATAGGAGAGGCACGGATACAAAAAAATCTATTAATGGTTGCATTAGGAGCGGAGATAGAAAAGAAAAGAGTATTATTAAATAACCAAGAGAGTGAACAGCAGGTTCAAGATGATTTAAACCAATTAGAAAAAATAAAAAAAATATTAAATCAAAATCCAGAATCTTTAGAGACTACAAGAGAAGGGATAGGACGAATAGAATCGTACGAAGATAAAACTGTAGCAGAAAAGAAATTATTAAAAATAGAAAAAAAACAAGAAAAGCAAGAAGACTTAAAACTAAAAATAATAGGAGAACTGGCTAAGGAAAAGCCAAATCATAATGATATAAAGAAATATTATGAGAAAGTAGAAAGGATTTCTGGAGAAATAAAAACTGAAATAGGACAAATTACTTTTCCACCGCAACTACCTGCTCGAAATAAAAATAACACTAATAATGTAAGCATTCCTGTAACACCTAGAGTGCAAAGGATTGTAGATAATAGCAATTATGATTCAGGAGGATATTTAAAACCAAACCCGCCCTCAGTACAGGACTATATAGAAGTATTTCCAGATCCAGTTGTAAATGTGCAGCCTCAAAAAGAAGATCAGTCAAAACAACATCCTACGTTTACTCAAGCGGATTTAAACGTACGTATGTTGCCATTGGTTGAAACATATATGGAAGTAGGAGGACTAATAAAAAACCTACAAAAAACACCTAGTTCTTCTCAGCAAAAATTAATTGATACAAGTTTAGCAAGTATAAAAAAAGAGCAAAAAAACTTAGAAAATATAATTCAAGAATTAAATATATTAAGATTAAAGCTAGTTAACAAGCCACAAAATGAAATAAGCTATAATAGGCGAATTGAGGAAAAACTTGCTGAAGCAAAACAAATTGAAAGCAGGATAAATGGATACCAAGATAAGATAAAGACGAATGTAGGATTTATTGCAGCTAATAAAGAAGATACGCATATTGTTCCAAAAAATAATTTAGCTCTTTTAGGACATCAAAATATTGAGTACTCATTACATAGAATTAATAGTGCTAATAGTAATAAGCGTCCAGTATTGTTTGATAGATTACTTAAAGATTTAAATAAGAAAAAAGACGAAGCTAAAGCAGTATGGGAGCAATTTATTATATATAAAGAAAATAAAGAAAGAAAAGATTTAAATGGTGATGAAAACAGGCAAATAGAAGCAGCTGAGGCATTATTAAAACAATATAATAATGATATAAAATTAGTTGAAGAAGCATTTGAAAATTACAAAGAAGATAGTAGAAAAAGTAATGGTATACAAAGTCCAGCATCATCTAATTTAGAATATTTAGCACTTGAAGAGAAATTTACCTCACTACGAAAACATGATGAGCTGGATGAAGAGCTTCAAAAAGTATCCACCAAAAAAAGTAATGTTGAAGCACAATATCATGAATTACGCCGAAAAAGATTAGACCCTGAAAATTCACAATCACTTCAGGATTTAGCCCAGGAAGCTCTAAATTTATCAAAACAAGAATCACAGTTACAACAAGATATAGAGGATTTAGGTTCAACTCCTAGCTCTAGTAATTCATCAGATAGTGATGTAGAAATAAAGGCTAAAGGATATAGTGCAACACCGTTAAAGAAATATGCTTCAGTTCATAGCATTAGTGATCTAGTTGGTAGTAAAGAAGACTTAAGCGTAGAATTTGAAAAATTAGTTGAAGCTGAAGGCTTAAACAATGAGTCTAAGATAGATAGAGAAGATAGAGATGCAGAATTTAAAGAAGTCCTAGAAGGCTTTGAAAAAATAACTGCAGATATAAATTCAGAACTTGAAACACTAACTGCAGCGAAAGGCTTAAACGATCAACCTAACGCAAATATTGGTACAAAAACTGAAGATGCTTCGGATCAACTATTATTATCAACTAATGAACATAGCTCCTTGGGAGTAAGTAATGGTAGAGAGGATAAACCTAGCTCATCAGAATCAAGTGATGGCGGAAAAAGTGAATATAACTTGTTAGGAGTAAGTGATGGTAAAGAGGAAGAAGATAGATTCTTAGGGCTAAGTGATGGTAGTGATGATGAGCATGGTCTTTTAGCATTAAGCGATGGTAGAGAAAATGAAAATGATTCTTTAAAATTAAAAGATGGTGATGATAAACGTAGTTTCTTAAGGTTAAAGAGTGGCGAAAAGGATGAAGATAGCTTTTTAAAATTAATAGATAGTGATGATGATTATGATTCAGGTATAGAAGAAGATTTAGAATATAGTAAACCGCTTAAAAAGATTGATGCAATTACAACTATCCCTCTTCCGCAAGCAGTAGAAGAAGTAAAAAAGAGTGTTGCAGCAATTGCTCCTACTACTAATCAACAAATTCAAACTGTTCAGAAAGTGACGAAAGATTCTATTTTTACTAGACTTGATTCTATTGCAGTAGTTAAAATTAATGAAGATAATAATGCTGCTATAGCAGCTGGTGATGAAGAGTCACCAGTTAAAAGAGGTCTATGGATGCGTACTATGTACGGTGTTAATAACCAAGGTAGAGTTAATAATATTAATGGCTATAGAGGTATTAATAAAGGTGGTACTGTTGGTTTTGACGTTGAGATCGATAATAATATTATAGGTATTGCTTATAGTAACGTTCATTCAGTATTTAAGTTTAAAAATAACAATAATAATGATAAAGAAATTATTAAAAGTCATATAGTTTCTATCTATGGGCAAAAAGAATTACCGAAAAATTTTGTATTGCAAGGTTTAGTTGCTGCTTCTAAGAACTTTATTAAAAATAAAACTACTTATTTATTTAATAATACTAAATTTAAGAGTAATGTAAAACATCGTAACCATAGCTATAACGCAGAAGCTTTACTTAATTATAATTATCTGGCTACAAATAATATAGTCATTACGCCAAATATCGGTTTAAGATACGGAAAATCACGAGATGGTGTATATAATGAAACAGGTATTAGTATTCAAGAAATAGCTCTTGCAACGAAAGAAAATAATATATTATCAGGAATTATCGGTGCTAAAACGAAAATACCTTTAAAAAATAATAATTTAGGGCTTACGCTGCATAGTTCCATAGAGCATAATTTCAATGAAAAAACTCAGAGAGTAAATAGAACTATTCAAATACAAGGTAATAAATTTACGCAAAATCATATAATACCGAAACAAGCAAAAACAGCCTATAATTTAGGAGGGGGTATTATAGGAAGTGTTAAGAATACGATTATTTCGTTGGATTATAACTATTATTTGAATAAACGTTATCATAGCCATCAAGGTAGTATTAAACTTAAAGTAAATCTATAATTTTGCTTGCAATACTTAAAAAGATATTGTATAAAACCTTTGAAGTTATTGTAATTAAAGTGCATTGTTATATTATCTGTTACTCCGTAAGGCTTGCTTAAGTGGATCGGTTTTTCCTCTGTCATCCCGCGGCTTGATTGCGGGATCCAGAAAAAATAATGAAAAATACTAAAATTAGTATTTTTAACTGGATTCCGCTACAAGCTCATGGGATGACAAAGATAGGGCTAATACACCAAGGCAACGCCTTGCGGGGATGACAAATTATAATAATATTTCTTAAAGGCCCCTTCGTCTAGCGGTTAGGACACCACCCTTTCACGGTGGGAACACGGGTTCGAGTCCCGTAGGGGTCACCATCCTTATTTCTCGATTATTCCTTACTAAAAATATTGTTGTGCGACTCAAGAGTCGTTATTGTGAAAAAGTATTATTTGCGTATATAAGTTTTCCTTTGTCATCCCGTGGTGGCTTGTTCGTGTGCATCAGTTTCCCCGTCATTGCGAGGAGATACAAAGTATCGACGTGGCAATCTTGTCAAGCATCCTAAGATTGCGTACGTACAAGTTACTTCGTAATTTCCTCACAATGACGGGAAAATTGATCCATACGGCATGACACATATGTAACAAAAAACCTATATAGTTTGACTATGTAGGTTTTTTTGCTTTATAATGTACAAGATGACATTAAGAATCTTAAATAAAAAATTATGTTAAATAATATTAGAAAAACTGCCGATAGTTTTATAATGCGGGTTTTATTCGCAATGATCGTTTTTGCCTTTGTTGGCTTTGGCATTAAAGATGTATTACATGGAAGAGGTGGTGGCAATATCGTAACTTTTTCTCATGCGAAAAACATATCGCAAGAAGATTTTCTGCGGGCAAAATCTTTAGAAATTAACGCTATATCTAAACAAGTAGGAGTAAGCCTAACGGAAGAAGAAATAGCACAATTAAATATAGATAATAGAATCTTAAAAAGGCTTATTTTTGAGAATATCTTAGATTATCTAGTTAGCTATTATGATTTTGATATAAGCGATGATACTGTAAAAAATTTAGTAAAAGAATCACCGGTTTTTAAAAATGATCAAGGAATTTTCGATATAAAGCTCTTTAAAACTTATTTTAGAAATTCTTATACAGATGAAGAAAAATATTTAGTAAATTTTAAAGAAAAAGCCTTAAAAAATATTTTTGCTGGTACTTTTTTAGATAGCTTCTATGTTCCAAAAGCTATGACTGATAATATAGTAAATTATATGGCTGAAAAAAGAGAAGTAGAATTAGTGCAAATGAATCTACAAAACAAGCCAAAAGATTTACAAATTCCAGTTCCCTCTGATCAGGAATTAAAAGATTTTTACCAGAATAACAAATCTTCATTTGAAATACCTGAGAAGCGTAGCTTTTCATATATAAAAGTTACTACTGAAAACTTACAAAAGAAAATCCAAGTTACTAAAGAAGAATTATTAGAATTTTATAATGAGAATAAAGAGGAATTTGGAGAACAAAGTTTTGAGGATGTACAAAAACAATTATATGAACAAATAGAATCTCAAAAAATTGATATCCTAAATATGGAGCTTGCTAAAAACTTAGAAGATGATGTCGCAGCCGTTTCTAGCTTAGTTGAAATCGCAGAAAAATATGAGCTGCCTATTAACAATATTAATAATATAAGTTATGCCGATTTGATCGAAGACAAAATAATTGCCGAAAATGCCGATAGTATTTTTGAGCTTAGCGAGAGGGAATTATCTTATCCGATTGAGGCAGAAGATAAAAGCTATTTAGTACTTGTTGAATTAAAATCTATAAATCCAGCAAAAATACCTGAATTTGATAGTATTAAAGAACAGATAAATAGCACTTGGATAAAGCAATATCTTGCTGATCTTAATATAAAAATTATGAAAGATTTAGCAAAAGAAGATAATTTTGATACAGAAGATAACACATCAAATGCTAAAATACGTAACAAAACTTATATAAGATCAGAAATGGAAAATGATCAGATGTTAACCCCTGAAATATTATTATCCATTTTTAACACTAAAATAGGTTCTAATACTCCTGTATTTCAAGTAGGCGATGAGCTATATTTTGCCCATATTAAATCTACAAATATAGATGAGCAGGTGGCTAAAAATATTAGAACTAATTCAGAAAAAAATATAGTACACACTATTAAAAATTCTATCATTGATGAATTGATTAACTATACGATCAAGCAAAATGATATGAAAGTGAAGACTATATAAATGAGTTGTGTCGCCCTGTGACGGCATTGCCCGCGTGGATCGAAAAACGTGATCGGTGTCATCCCGTGGCTCGTCCACGGGATCCAGTAATAAAAAATACAAAAAGCTCGATTTATCTCGCTTTATGCTGGATCTAGTTCCCAAACCACGGGAGACCTTATTGCGTGGATACCAAATCGTCTGAGCTACGCGAATGAAATGAGCGTGGCAATCCAGAAAAAATAATAAAAAATACTAATAATATTAGTATTTTTTAGCTGGATTGCTTCGTCAATTACTTCACAATTTCCTCGCAATGACGGAAAAACCGATCCACGCAACAATGCCACCACGGGATGATGCCGATGCACACGTACGGTGAGGATTACATACGAGCTAAATAACACAAAATCTAATAAATAATATGAGCTTTAGAGATTTACCCGAGTTTTTGAAATTGTTAGAAAAAAACGGTGAATTAAAGCGTATTTCTGTTGAAGTTAAAACCGATCTAGAAATTACTGAAATCAGCAGAAGAGCATTGGAGCAAAATGGTCCTGCTTTGCTATTTGAGAATGTTATAAAATCTGACGGCAGTAAATCTACAATACCTGTTCTAACTAATCTTTATGCTAGTATCAATCGTATTTGCATGGGGCTTAAGCTTCAGAATATTCAGGAATTAAGAGAGCTTGGAGTTTTACTCGCATTTCTTAAACAACCGCAACCACCATCATCTTTTAAAGAAACATTATCGAGGTTACCGCTAGCAAAGCGTATCTTTGCTATGTCGCCTAAAACTGTTTCAAAAGCCGCTTGCCATGAGATTATTATCGACAAGCCTGATCTTAATATATTACCAATCCAAAAATGTTGGTCTCTTGATGTTTCACCTTTAATTACTTGGTCTATAGTTGTAACTAAAGGACCAACCGATGAAAAGGTTGATAATTATAATCTCGGTATATATAGAATGCAGGTTATTTCGGAAAATAAATTATTGATGCGTTGGCTTAAGTTGCGAGGTGGTGCAGAGCATCATAAACGTTGGAAAGGAGCAAAAAGAGAACCTTTCCCAGCTGCTATAGTTATTGGGGCAAATCCGGCAATAACTATGGCATCAGTAATGCCGATACCGGAAAATATTTCGGAATATAATTTTGCTGGGTTGCTTGGTAATGAAAAAGTAGAATTGGTAAAGTGTAAAACCATTGATTTAAAAGTTCCAGCACATAGCGAAATAGTGCTTGAGGGGTATGTTAGTCTAGATGAGTATTTACCCGAAGGTCCTTTTGGCGACCATACCGGATATTACAATGATGTTGAAGAATTCCCAGTATTTACTGTAACAGCAATAACGATGAAAAAAAATCCTGTATATTTGAGTACTTATACAGGCAAACCCCCAGATGAGCCATCAATACTCGGTGAAGCATTAAATGAGATTTTTATCCCTCTTATTCAACAACAATTTCCGGAAATTGTTGATTTTTGGTTGCCACCTGAAGGTTGTTCATATAGGGTTGCGGTAGTATCAATTAAAAAGTCTTATCCTGGTCATGCTAAAAGAATAATGCTTGGTGTTTGGTCTTATTTACGGCAATTTATGTATAGCAAATTTATTATCGTGGTCGATGATGATATCGATATTCGTAACTGGCAGGAAGTAATTTGGGCAATCTCAACAAGAGTTGATCCAAAGCGTGATACAACTTTCATAGAAAACTCCCCAATAGATTATTTAGATTTTGCATCCCCAGAGTCAGGGCTTGGCAGCAAAATGGGAATAGATGCAACAGATAAAATATACCCTGAGACAAACAGAAAATGGGGTAAAAAAATCGAAATGGATCAGGAAGTTATCGACAAGATAAATAGTATATGGGATAGTCTAGAGATATAGATGTCATTGCGAGCGACTGCAAGGAGCGTGGCAATCTCATGAAATAGAGTTATAAGATTCCTGAGATTGCTTTGTCGAAACTTACAGTTTCTCCTCGCAATGACGTAGTAACATCACCGGAACTAAAATATGTACAACATACCACATGAAACGATTATCAATAATTTTAAAGAAATAGCTGATAAATATCAAGAATTGATCATGCATTTAATGCAGGGCAAGGGTAGTATAATACCACAAAATTTAATTAATAGTGATAAGAATAGAATTATCGCCACCTTAATGGTAGAACAATTTTGGGCAAATCCTGAAAAATTTTGTAGTATTAATACCCAGTATATTGAAAAGCTAAGAGAGCTTACTACGAATGCCTTTGCGAAATTTGTTGGTAGTCCGGCGAAAGCTATATTTTCCCCAGATAATCGTGATAAAAGATTTAAAGATTCTTTATGGGAAGAGAATGCTTATTTTGATTTTGTTAAACAATATTATCTATTATCCGCTGAATGGCTTAAGAAAAATATCGATCAATATGAATTATCAGATGACCTTAAGCAACATTTAGATTTTTTAACTAGGCACTTTATTGATGCTTTTTCGCCATCAAATTTTGCTTTTTGTAATCCAAAAGTTTTACGTGAAACTTTGGAAAGTGGGGGCAGAATTTAGTACAAGGGCTTGAAAATTTCCTAAGAGATATAAAAAATTCAGGTGATATATTAAATATTAGAACTACTGATAAATCAGCTTTTAAGCTTGGTGAGAATATTGCAACAACAAAAGGAAAAGTTATATTTCAAAATGATTTGATGCAGCTAATATGCTATGAGCCGAAAGAAAAAGTACATAAGATACCGATACTAATTATTCCCCCTTGCATAAATAAATATTATATTCTCGATTTATCCTCGCATAATTCATTAATATCTTTTTTAGTGGAAAATAATTTTCAAGTTTTCCTTATTTCATGGGTTAATCCGGATTCGTCTTTAGCAGAAAAAGGCTTTGATGATTATTTACAATATGAGATTTTAGCACCTATTGAATATATTAGAAAGCTTGGCTTTAAAAAAATTGACTTCGTTGGATATTGCATGGGCGGAACGTTTCTTGCCATTATTCTTGCATATTTAAAAGTAAAAAAACTAGATTGCACTAATAGTGCTACGTTCTTTACCACCTTGCTTGATTATACTAGTCCTGGTGAGCTTGGAGTATTTTTTAATGAAAATACGATGAAGTATATTAAAGAGGATATGGATTTGAAAGGATATTTTGATGGAAAATATTTATCAAATACCTTTAGTTTACTAAGAGCTAACGATTTAATTTGGACATTTTTTGTAAATAATTATTTACTTGGCAAAAATCCTATGCCTTTTGATTTGTTATATTGGAATGCTGATTCTACAAATTTACCGG
Source organism: Rickettsia endosymbiont of Rhinocyllus conicus (assembly GCF_964026465.1). Lineage (NCBI taxonomy): Bacteria > Pseudomonadati > Pseudomonadota > Alphaproteobacteria > Rickettsiales > Rickettsiaceae > Rickettsia > Rickettsia endosymbiont of Rhinocyllus conicus. Next base: position 216,975 of record NZ_OZ032155.1, read on the forward strand.
CAAGAATGTATCAAGAATATTTACAAAATACCTATTATAATAATTTACTAAAAGAGCCTAATACTTTAGAAATATTAGGAACTAAGATAGATCTTGGTAAAGTTGATTGTAATTCTTTCTTTGTGGCAGCTAAGGAGGATCATATCGCACCTTGGCGTTCAATATATGATGGAATGAAATTGATAAATGGTGATAAGATTTTTTGCTTAACTGATTCAGGGCATGTAGCAGGGGTGGTTAATCCTCCAAAAACTACTAAATATAATTATAGACTTAATGATGATTTAAGTTTAAATAGTAGAGAATGGCTTTTGAAAGCTACAGAATATAAAGGCTCATGGTGGGAATGCTGGCTTGATTGGCTTATTAAAAATAATACTGAACTAGTAAAATCTTTGGATTATAAAAATTTAATAGCAATTGAAGAAGCACCAGGAAGTTACGTTAAAAAATAAAAAAGTTTGTGAAGAGAAAAAATAAAAAATTTACGGAAATATTTATTGCCTTTATTTTAGGCAAATCAATAGGTGTTTTAGGATATTCAGATTATGGAACTGATCTAATAAATCAGTTCAAAATATCGCATACACCGCCTCCAAAAATAAAGCATTACAATATTTCGCAGCTTTCTAGAAGTAAAGTTAGTACATGTTTTACTCCCCCATCAGGTTGCATTAAATTTATAGCAGATCAAATTGATACAGCTAGAGAGTCAATTTATATGCATGCATATGGCATGAGCGATTCATTGATTACTGCCGCTTTAATTAATGCTCAAGCACGTGGTGTACAAGTGAAAATCTTACTGGATCGTAGTAATTTAAAGCAAAAATTTTCTAAGTTACACGAATTACAACGAGCAAAAATTGAGGTAGGTATAGATAAAGTTCCGGGTATTGCTCATAATAAAGTTATAATTATCGATAAAAAGAAAGTAATAACCGGTTCATTTAATTTTACTGCTGCTGCTGATAAACGTAATGCAGAAAATGTAATCGTTATAGAAGATGCTGAGCTTGCAGATTCTTATCTACAAAACTGGCTCAGTAGGAAAGCGAGGAATGGATAGGATTGTTATATGGTTTTTATGTCATTCTGCATAACATTGTTGCGTGGATCGAAAAGCACTTTCGATGTCATGCCGTGGCTTGACCACGGCATCCAAAAAATAATAAAAAATACTAATTTTATTAGTATTTTTAACTGGATCCCGCGATCAAAGTCGCGGGATGACAACTGGAAAAACTGATCCACGCAATAAAGCTTTCCCGTCTACGCGGGAATGACATGTAGCTTAAAATCTAAGCAGGCTTTTTATTAAATACGTTTTTTTGTGCTTGCTGTGCCATATTCTGCATATTAGAAGAAGCTTGATGAACATTTTCAGAAATATTTTTGTTTACTGCTTCTAATATTTTTGCTGAAGATTCATAGGCAATATTTGCAATCTCTTTAGCATTATTCATAGATGTTTCATAAATAGATTTAAAACATTTTTGGTGACAATCGCTAGCTTGCTTAAAATCATTAGTACCCATTGCTTCTTTAGTAGAATTCAAAATGGTATTAATGTATCATTTCGGAGTTTTTCTTAAGCAAATTTTGCATGCTTTCAGTAGCTATTTGATTTGTTGTTACTAAAATATTTAAAGCTCTTTGCATTGTTCCGGTGGTAGATGAAAAATCTATATTAGGCATATTTTTTAAAGAACTCATATAAAGTTCAGGATTCATATAAGATTTCATAAAATCTAAAAATTGTGTATTATTTAACATTATTTTTCTCCTAAAAATAAATTAAACTTTGTAAAATATAAGTGACTGTGTGTTTTGTGGGTTTGTTAAGAACCCTTAACCCATTAGTCCATGCTAACATTTATAAAATTACGAGTCAATAATTGTTAGATGGTAAGTTAATATTAAAATTAATTAAGCTTTATAAATGTTAGATACACAAACACAAGAATTAATAATTAAGTGGCAAAAATACCTCAGCTTGCAAAAAAATTACTCTAATCATACCATGATTTCCTATAATAATGATCTTAAACATTTTCTTGAGTTCATGAATTATTATAATTCGGATATCGTCACAATGGATTATATTAGGGCAGCAGATATAAGATTGATGCGAAGTTGGCTTGCTAAAAGAAAATGTGATAATTTTGTTACTTCATCAATTGCCCGTGGTTTATCTGCCATAAAGAATTTTTATAAATTTTTAGAAAAGACGGCTGAATTACATAATCATGTGGTTTTTTCTATTAAATCTCCCAAAAAAAGTAAACTACTGCCAAAAGCCTTATCTGAAGAAGAGGTAAATATATCACTTGATCATATTGAAGAATATGGAAATAGTCAGTGGATAGAAATTAGAAATAAAGCATTACTTGTTCTTATATATGCTTCAGGTTTACGAATATCTGAAGCGTTATCGATTACAAAGCTTCATTTACAAAATTTAGAATTTATAAAAATAATGGGTAAAGGAGGTAAAGAGAGAGTAATTCCTTGGCTTGCTATTGCTAGAAATTTGATCACAGAATATTTAGAAAAATTACCATATGAATTGAAAGATGATGAACCAATATTTAGAGGGAAGCAAGGTAAGAAATTGCAACCTCCTGTATTTAACCGGGAGTTAATTAAGTTGAAACGGTTTTATGGTTTACCTGAGCATTTAAGTGCTCATTCATTTAGGCATAGTTTTGCCTCGCATTTACTAGAAAATGGGGCAGATTTACGCTCTATTCAAGAGCTGTTAGGACATAAAAGTTTATCAACTACACAAAGCTATACAAAAACAAGTATAAAGCATTTAGAAACGGCATATGTTACCGCACATCCAATCAAAAAATAAAATGTTATTTAATATTAACAATCTTCTTGCGTTAATTTTAAGTTATATATTATATTAATTTAAAACCTTATAAGTATAGGTACTAAATAGATAATATTGAGATTATGAATATGTTTAAAATTACTACATTGCCTGAAGAATATAAGCCGTCTAAAGACGAAGAATATATGTGTAAAAATCACTTAGAATATTTTAGGCAAAAACTTTTAAAGTGGAAAAATTCTTTACTAAGTGAATCTCAAGAAACTTTAAATCATCTAAAAGAAGAAAATTGGAATGAATCAGACCCTAATGATCGTGTTACTACTGAAACAGAAACTGCTTTCGAACTTCGTACTAGAGACAGATATCGTAAGTTATGCGAAAAAATAGAGCAAGCATTAAAGCGTATTGAAGAGGGTGAATATGGTTATTGTGAAGAAACAGGCGATCCGATAGGTATAAAAAGGTTAGAAGCACGACCAATAGCTACATTATGTATTGAAGCACAAATGCGGCATGAAAATTATGAAAAAAATCATTTAGACGAACCGCAGAGATAATATAAGTAGGTGAAATTAATTATAATGTCACCCCGTGATTTATTCACGGGGTCTAGCTAACTAACCTTAGTTTATTGCAATGATTTCAGTTTGTCTAATACTTCCTGAGCATGTCCTTTAGCATTGACAGAACACCAAATATGTCTAACCCCACTTTCTTTATCAAGTAAGAAAGTTGCTCTATCTATACCCATATATTTTTTACCAAACATGGATTTTTCTACCCATACCCCATATTGTTCGCATAAATTTGAATTTGCATCTGAAGCTAAATCGAATTCTAAGCAATATTTTTCTTTAAACTTATCATGAGAGTCGAATTTATCTTTTGAAACTCCAATAATTACTGCGTTAAGCTTATCGAATTCTGGTTTTAACTTATTGAAATCTTGTGCTTCTAAAGTACATCCTGGTGTGTCATCTTTTGGGTAAAAATATAGCACCACAAATTTGCCTTTTAAATCAGATAATTTAATTACTTTCTCTTTCCCTATATGTAAAGAGAAATCATGAGCTTTTTTCCCTATTTCTAATGTCATAAAATTTCCATGTTTAATTATTAAGTTCAGAGGACTTAACTTAGTTAATCATCTTATATTAAAATATGCGTTTTTAAAATTATTTTTTATCATATTGCTTTTTTTATCGGATTATTTATTATGTAAATACAAAATATCTAGGTTTAATTTTTATTAACTATTTTTAAAAAAATAGTAAGAAATTTGAATGATATAATATAAACAATAACATTAATGATCGGAGAATATCATGAAAAAAATTTTAGTAACATTTGCAACTGCTGCTACATTATTAGTAACCCCTAATGCTTTTGCTGATGATGCTACAAAAAGTGAAATACAAGCACAAGAAGTAGCTCAGGAACAAACAAAAACAATTGCTCAAAAATTAGAAGAGCTAAAAGAAAATTTAAAAGATTTAGCAAAAAATGGTAGTGAAAAGTTTAATCAAACTTTAAGTGATACTTATAATCAAATGTCACAAGCTATTGCAGAAATAAAAGATGAAAAAGGTAAAGAGCTACAAAAAGCTTTAGATGATGCTAATGAAAAAATCGAAGAATATAAAAAAGCTGGTACTAAACAACAAGAACAAATGCGTCAAGCTATTATTGATAAATTAGATGCGTTAAATAAAAATATTAACGAACACAACGAAGAAAAAGCAAAATCATAAGTAATGTATTTCTAGTTGGACCTAGTTCCCAAGCCACGGGAGGCATTGTTGCGTGGATACCAAATCGTCTGAGCTACGCGACTGCAAGGAGCGTGGCAATCCAGGAAAAATAATAAAAATGCTATAAGTTAGCATTTTTTACTGGATTGCTTCGTCAATTACTTCATAATTTCCTCGCAATGACGACTCTCGATCCACGCAACAATGCCGGACTCAGTTAGCAAACCACGGGGTGACAGCGAGAAATAATCTCTACGCAGGAATGGCATAAAAACCGGCTAATTACATATATTTGACTTTAATAAGTTAAGCATGCTATAAGTTAATTACACTCATATAATTGATTCGTATGCTATGACTATTACTAAAGAAAAAATTGCTTTTATGCTAAACGCTGAATTAGGCTTTTCAAAAAGCTTATGCGAAGAGATAATTAATGCAGTTTTTACTAATATTTTAGATATCGCAAAAAAACAAAAATTAACTTTAAAAAACTTCGGTAGCTTTGAAGTTAAGCATAAAAATTCTCGTCCCGGAATAAATTTTCATACAAAATCTCAAATCACTATAGAGCCGAAAAATATATTACGTTTTGTCCCCTCTGCTAAGTTAAAAGCTTTGATTAATGAAAATGACTAAAAAATATTATTCAGCTAGCGAAATAACCAAGCTTTTAAACATTGCTTTATACCAGTTAAGGTATTTAGAAAAAAAAATTCTAGGCTTATCTAATTACAAAATAAAAAATAGAAAATATTACACTGCGAATGATTTTGAATTATTTCAAAATCATTTAAATATTGATCAAAATATTTCTAGTTCCTTTCCAAATGTTAATATTAATGATAAAATAGATATACTGCTTATTAATTTCAATAATTTATCCCTCCAAATAAAAAAAATCCTTGCCAATGATTTTAGATCGTGTGTATAGTATTACAAATTTAATATTATATTCTAAGCAACTATGACTTTAGAGAAAGCTGTAAAACCTGTAATTATAGGCATATCAGATACTAAATTAACTGATAGAGAAAAAGCATTGTTACATGAGCATAGTCCGCTAGGGATAGCTTTATTTGCACGAAATATCAAAGCAGATGAAAAAGGAAAGCAAAATAAAGAAGCCCTTGCTCAGCTTATCACTGATATAAAAGAAATATTAGGGGAAAATTCTATTATTGCTATAGATCAAGAGGGTGGTAGAGTACAAAGGCTTACAAAACCAACTTTCTATAATGCACCTCCTGCTAAAGGTTTTGGTGATTTAGCAAAAGATCAAGGATTAGAAATTGCAATAGAAAAATGTAAACAAAATTACAGTAATATAGGTAAAGAACTTAAAGCACTTGGTATTAATTTAGATTTTGCACCGGTAGGCGATATAAGCCATAAAGGAGCACATGATGTTATAGGTAATAGAAGTTTCGGTGTAGAACCTGAAATAGTTGTGCCTTTATGTATAGCAGCTTTGGAAGGTTTGCAGCAAGAAAAGGTGCAAGGTTGTATAAAACATTTGCCGGGGCATGGTAGAGCTAAAGCTGATAGCCATAAAGAATTGCCGAAAGTAAGTAATAGTTTAGAAAAGCTAGAAAAAACTGACTTTAAGGTGTTTAAAGAACTTAGCTCTTTTGATCAAGTGAAGCTTGCTATGACAGCACATATAGTTTATGAGTGCATTGACCCTGATAATCCTGCTACATTATCACCAAAAGTTATTAAATATATTAGAAATAAAATCGGCTATAAAGGTCTTATTATTTCCGATGCAATAGAAATGAAAGCATTAAATGGCGACATGAAAGATATTGCTAAAAAAGCTTTAGAAGCAGGAGTAGATATAGTTTTAGAATGTACTGGTAAGTTAGAAAATATGATTGAAGTACTAGATAGTGTGTCTAAAATATCTATAAGTTAAATTTAATTAAACAATATATTGAAAAAACTTGTTTTTAATATTTAGTTAAAGAATTAATTTTATTAGTTTTCTTAATATTTAGGTATGATAGCCTTATAACTTTAGTTTGAAAGCATTATAAGCTATTTACTAATAATTGAAGTTAAGAAATTCTTTTGTATATTTATTTAGTAAGTGGGAGAAAAGTGCTTGATTTACGATATAATTAATATAATTAAAGAGGACTTGCATAAAGCCGACATAGAGAACAAGATATTTATGCGTCTTAAAGAACCTTACTCTGTTCTTAAAAAAATGAAAAGAAAAGAGGTAGCGGTTCATGAATTGAAAGATTTAATTGCATGTAGAATTATTGTTAAGTCTAAGGATCAATGCTATAATACTCTAGATATAATAAAGGATTCCCCGCATCTATCATTATTGCATACCAAAGATTATATTTGTAGACCGAAAAATAATGGTTATCAATCTATTCATAGTATAATGCAGCTTCAATATTCTAAACGTAAATTTGAAATACAAATAAGAAGCGAAGAAATGGATAGAGATGCCGAACTTGGTAGAGCAGCCCATCTAAATTATAAAGCAGAACAAGATAAGCATTTGAAGAAAGTTTTTGATATTGCTAATGATACAATATTATATAGAGCTAGACAAATGGTAGAAAGCTTTAAAGGTTTAGAAGAGCAAATTATAGAATATGAAAAAGAAATTATGCGTGTTTGGCATACTAGATATGATGAAATGCTGAAATGGGAAAGTGGGGCTAAGTTATTAATATTTAGCCAAGAATAAATGTATACTCGTTTAATTTGAAAAATTGGCTACGTCGTTCTACAAGTACGCAGGTAGCCACGTATTAAGTATATGCTTCGCTCCTCGTCTTGTGAACTCCTTGCTCTTTTCCAAATTAAACTTCGTCTACCATATGGCAATCAATAGTATCGGACAGTTTTAAAAAAGGAATTGTCATTGCGAGAAAGTTATGTAGTAACTGACGAAGCAATCCAGTAAAATGCATAGCATTTATTAGCGGTATATATCAGTATCATTTTTCTCGCAATAACTTTTTCCCATCTCCAAAACCACAAAAAATATCATAAATTTTATCCCTGAAGGCTTTATTAACAACAATAAAGTTTAATAATTTATTAAGTTAAATTTCGTGATAAAAATATTACATTAGTTAAAACTTTATTAATAAAATATAACGCTTCTTTGTAATTGATTATTACCTATAATATAGTTAATCAGGTAGTTTAGTGGAGTTTCTTAACAAGCTTTAGTTTTTTCTGCGTTAGAAAATATACTTTTTTGTTTAATTCCAAATACTAAATTTTAACTTAAGAAATGGGAAAAAATCATGGCTCAAAAACCAAATTTTCTAAAAAGATTAATCTCAAAAAGGTTGATAAAAACAATTTCTACTGCAGCTTTTATTGCGGCTACCTCAAGTTCCGCTATGGGTGCTGGTGTTCAAAAAACTGTTAATGTTCCAACAGCAAGTTTTGGTACTGGAACAGATTGGCTTCCTGCTGTTGCTGTTGGGAACGGTGATTCCCTTTTATATAGTGCAACAGGCAACACGATAATAGGTAATGTTAATAATACTGTAACTATCAATAATAATGGTATTAATCCCATTTTACAAATAGGAACTGCTACTGCTGGTAATACTGTTGGAGTTGCAGGGGTTGTAGGTAGTAAGCAATTAACTATCATGATGATGAATGAAAGCCTCTAATCTTATTTTAGGACCTAATGGTGTTGCTGCTGGAAATTTTGCTGTTGCTGGTGAAGTTGGTAATTATGCTGGTTTATTAAATATAAATTTTTCCAATACAAATTCTAATATTTCAATTGAAACTGATGGCTTTACTTCAGATGTTACTTTTATTAGTAGTGGAGGTGTTAATGGTACTATTACCCTTAATGCAAAAGGTGTAACTCTTAATGGTAATATTACGAATCTTAAAGCTATTGATTTAAATAATAATAACTTAACATTTGGCGGTAATAATATTCAATTATTAGCTAATGGCAGTGCTATAACTTTTAGAGCTAATGAACAATTGACTCTAACTAGTGCAGCTGATATAGAAATTAATAGTAATATAGCTGTAACTAATGATCAGCAAGGTTCTATAGATGCGAGTGGTTTAGCAAGGTGGACAAGGTTTAGTTATTAAGGGTGATATCGGTAATTATTCAACATCTGTAAGACTTGGACAGTTCAATATTGGTTCATCTGCAACTGATTTTAATGCTGGTAATGCTGCTATTGGTAACTTAATTTTTGGAAATAACGGAATAGCATTATTCGCTCACAATAACTATTTAATAACCAAAACTACAAATGCTAGCGGTCAAGGTACAATAATATTTAGACCTGTAGTTGCTGACAATACAAATCTTGTAGCTGGTACAAATTTGGGTAGTGCAGATAACCCGCTTGCAGAAATTAATTTTGCTGCTCCAGCTGGTACTAATAACGCCAGTTTAGGATAAGAGTGTAAGGAATAAAGATAATAAAGCAGGGTATTTACAAGAGAGGAGTGTTGAGTTACATAGATTTTGAATCAAAAAAATATGCACTCAACAATGAAAAGATGTATCATAACTCTATTTTGTATAATAGATAATTATTGTAAAGTTTACGAAGAATGGGAAGAAAGCAAATTAATACCCAGCGTTAGGAAGCGTAGGAGATCAGGGAGTTTAAGGCTTTCAGAACTATATAACTATAGTATTATATTTTTATATATCTCCATGCAAAGATTTTAAGAATTATTATTTATATCATCTATCATGTAAATATAGAGGATATTTTAGTCTTCCTAGTTACAGTCGGATAATCCAGTTGTGGCCAAGATTAGTATTACCTTTAACTATAATGTTACAATTATTTACAGGAGATGAGACTGGTATATATTTTGTTGATTCAACCAAATTATCGATATGTCATGCAAAACGTACAAATAATAATAAAGTGTTTAGTGGCATTGCTAAAATAGGTATGAGTAGTTACGGATGGTTTATGGGATTTAAATTACATATTGTAATTAATAATAAAGGTCAGATTATGGCAATTAAAATAACAAAGGGTAATGCTAGTGATTTATCTGCTGTAGACTCAATTACCAAAGGATTATGGGGTAAATTATTTGGAGACAAGGCTTATATTTCTAAGGAAATGTCCGCTAAATTATTTAGTCGTGGGCTACGGTTATTTACTGGGATTCGCAAGGATATGAAAAATCATTTATTAGATATAGAAGATAAAATACTCTTAAAAAGCAGATCAATAATTGAATCAGTATTTAATGTACTAAAAAACAGCATGAACCTTGAACATTCAAGACATCGCTCCCCTATTAATTTCTTAGTTCATATACTTTCTTGCGTAAATGCTTTTAATTTCAATAAATCTAAAAAATTTCTAACACTACTTGCTTATCCTCAGACCTCCTTATCCTAAACTGGCGTTAACAAAGTGGCTATTGACGATTTTCAATCACATTGCTTAGAAATAATTGAAGATCTACACAAAACTCATCAATCCGTAATTATTACAAAAAAAAATATACCGATTGCAAAATTAGAACCTTTAGAAAAATCTAAAAACTCTATAATAGGCATAATGAAAGGTAAAGCTAAAATAACAGGTGATATAATTGATCTATAGGATCGGCGTTGTTGCATGGCTCTATTTTTCCGTCTGAGCTAAGGAAATTACGAAGTAATTGACGAAGCAATCCAATTAAAAAATGCTATAAATTAGCATTTTTTTATTATTTTTCTGGATTGCCACACTCACTTCGTTCGTTCGCAATGACGATTGAGGCGTCATGCAATAACGCTGGTCAAGCAACTAGATGACACTGAGTAGGCTTTTCGAATCATACCTATAAGATCGTTTGAAGTATAAGCTAATCAATGAACAAAAAATATCAAAACATCGATTTAATATCTGAAGAAGAAGCAAAAAAATTATTACAAGAGCTAGCTGATAAAATAGCAGAATATAACCATGCTTATTATATAGAAGATAAGCCACTAGTTTCAGATGCCGAGTATGACCAGCTATTTAACACTAATCTAAAGTTAGAGCAAAAATTTCCTCATCTCATACTAGAAAATAGCCCTAGCAAAAAAGTAGGTGCTAAAATCGAAAATAAATTTGCTAAAGTCACACATCAAGTACCGATGCTATCGCTTAGTAATGTATTTGATGAAGAGGATGTGAAAGATTTTTTAGACCGTATTAAAAGCTTTTTACGCCTTAATCAATTCTCTCCTATCTTTTGCGAGCCTAAAATAGATGGTTTATCATTTGCTGCTACCTATAAAAACGGCATTCTTATAACAGGTGCAACAAGAGGCGATGGCTATATAGGTGAGGATATAACGGCAAATATCAAAACAATAAAAGATTTTCCTCACAAAATTAATAATGCTCCAGAACTTTTAGAAGTACGGGGGGAAATTTACATTGAAAAAAACGACTTTACAAGTTTAAACCAAGAGCAAGAACAGCAAGGCAAAGATAAATTTGCTAATCCTCGTAATGCGGCTGCCGGCTCGCTTCGTCAGCTTGATCCTTCCGTTACTGCAAAAAGACCACTGAAATATTTTGTTTATGCTATAGGTTCTGCAAAAGAGGAGCTAGCAAACTCTCAAGATCAGCTACTTGCAAAATTTAAAGAGCTTGGTTTTAACGTTAATGAAATAGGTAAACTTGCAAACTCCGAAGAAGAGATATTCAGCTTTTACGAATATTTAAAAACTAACAGAGAAAATTTACCTTATGAAATTGATGGAGTAGTATATAAGCTAAATGACTTCGCCTTACAAGATAGGATGGGCTTTATTGCTAGATCCCCAAGGTTTGCTACCGCTCACAAATTCCCCGCTATAATAGGGCAAACTAAACTGCTTTCTATTACAGTACAAGTAGGCAGAACCGGCACATTAACACCAGTAGCAGAGCTGGAGCCTATAGAAATCGGTGGAGTTATAGTTAGCAGAGCAACATTACATAACTATCAAGAGATAGCACGAAAAGACGTACGGGTTGGCGATTATGTATTTTTGCAACGTGCAGGTGATGTAATCCCACAAATTACCGGAGTTGATCTTGCTAAACGTTCTGCTGATGCCACAATATTCGATCCTCCTTTATTTTGCCCTTCTTGCAATTCTAAATTACATTATGTTCCTGAAGATATTATAATACGTTGCGATAATGGTCTTAACTGCCCTGCTCAGAATTATGAGCGTATACGTCATTTCGTATCAAAAAACGCTATGGATATTGAAGGGCTTGGGCGTAAACAAGTCGAGTTTTTAATCGATAAAGGTTTAATTAGTAACCCTTATGACATATTCTTTTTAAAAGAAAAAAACGAAGCTAGCTTAACTAAGCTTGAAAATATGGACGGGTGGGGTAAAAAATCCGTAGAAAATCTTTTTAACAATATTGAAAAATCAAAAAATGTTAGTTTGCCTAGGTTTATATATGCCTTAGGTATAAGGCATATAGGTGAGCAGAACGCTAAGTTACTCGCTAGAGAATTTGGTAGCTATGAAAATTTTATAGCTCAAATGGAATTACTAAAGGAAAACGATCCTGAAATTTATCAAAAATTAAACAATCTTGACGGTATCGGCGACAAAATGTTAGTAGATATCATTGATTTTTTTGATGTTAAGGAAAATATTGAGCTTATCAAAAATTTAAGTGAAGTATTAAATATTGAAGATTATAAAGAGACTAGAGAGCAAAGTAGCTTAACAGGTAAAATAGTAGTATTTACTGGCAGCATGCCAACTTTGTCACGAGCTGAAGCAAAAGCAACTGCCGAGAAACTTGGAGCAAAAGTTGCAGCTAGTGTTTCTTCTAATACCGATTTAGTAATAGCCGGAGAGGATGCAGGTAGTAAGCTCAAAAAAGCAAAAGAGCTAGGAATTAAAATTATTGATGAAGCAGAATGGCTTACAATCGTAAGGAATGCTCAAGTTCTATAAATGTTTCTACTTATGATTCATATTTTTTAAAAAAATTAAAGTAAAGGTTGTAATTACTTCAAAAAAATCTTATAACTGCTAGCTGCAAAGAACTAAAATTAAATTAATGAGAAATGTTTACAGAACCTAGTATGAGTATAAATAAAGCAGCAGAAAGTCAGTTAGTAATTTACCAAGACGAGAATGGGGAAGTTAATGTTGATGTACAATTATATAATGATACAGTTTGGTTAACCCAAAACCAATTAGCTAAACTTTTTGATAGAGATAGAACAGTTATCACAAAGCATATTAATAAAATTCTCAGTGATAGAGAATTAGATAATACAGTATGTGCAAATTTTGCACATACTGCTTTAGATGATAAAATATATAATACCAAATATTATAATTTAGACATGATAATATCAGTAGGGTATCGGGTAAATTCTAAGAGAGGTATAGCTTTTAGAAAATGGGCTACTAACTTGCTTAAAGAATATCTGATTAAAGGCTATAATATTAATCATGATAAAATCACTCAAAAAAGATTAAATCAACTACATCAAACGGTAGAACTTCTAACAAATACTTTAATAAATCAGAATTTAGTAAATAGTACAGGACAAGAGTTAATTAATCTTATTAAAAATTATTCTAAAACTTGGGATATATTAATTAAATATGACGAAGACAAGCTAAATCCACCAATCAAATTACAATCAGAAAGTAATGAATTATTGACCTATCAAGAATCTTTAGAAGCAATTATGAAGTTAAAGCAAGAATTAAGCAAACAAATGGATTCAGAGATAAGTAACTTATTTGGAGCTGAAAGAGGTAGTAGCTTAAAAGCAATTTTAGGTAATATTGACCAAACTTTTGATGGTAAATCTTTATATAATTCTGCAGAAGAGAAAGCAGCTCATTTATTATATTTCATAATAAAAGATCATCCGTTTAACGATGGCAATAAACGAATAGGATGCCTACTTTTTTTAATTTATCTTACTAAAGCCAAAATTGGCACAAAAAATGTTGGGGTTAATACTATGATCTCAATGGCGTTACTTATTGCTGAAAGCGATCCTAAACAAAAAGAGCTAATGATAAACTTAATTATGAATCTCATAAGTGATTAGTTTGTGCTAAAAATATATTTTATGAGCTATCATGTAGGCATAAGAAAGAGCAACACTTTATAATAAAATAAGTCTTTGCTCCTTATGCAGATTTTTGCCCGCAAAGTACATAATTGGTATATGGAAGCATCGTTGTCAATTTTTTAATAACGAGAGTACACTGCTTTTAATTTATTTTACAGAATCAGAATGTTTTAATAATAAATTTCTTTTAATATAAAGTGCATCACCCCATCCACATGTTGCAGAAACAGTATCAATTCTTAAAAACCCTTGATCAGCAAGAAATTTATCTAAATCCCATATATTTGTTCCATTTGTATACAACTCCGCATAATTAACCTCCGCTATTATACAATCAATCGTTTTTAAAGTGTTTACCGCTCCCTGCAAAGCTAATAATTCAGCTCCTTGAACATCTATTAAAATAACATTATATTTTTTTACATCATATTGCGATTCCTGAAAATAATGTATCTAATCGCTTTTGAGTTACCTCTATAGTTTCTTTAAACAAAACATCTGGATGAATAACTTTATATAAATTTAACTCTAATAAAGAGCTAGACTGCCCATTATTAGTTCTATGAAATTTAGCAATTCCATTTTCATTTGTAACAGCAAAGTTTTCTGCTATACATGTAGTACCATTGGGCTTAACATTTTCTAATAATTTTTTGTATGTATCTGGATCAGCCTCAATCCACAATACATTTTCTATATTTAGAGTCTTATAAAAGTCTTTTTCACCACCATAAAATGCTCCAATATGGATTATACCATGTAAGTTAATACCAAATATATATTGAGCGGTTTTAAAAAGGTTATGAGGACTATTAGCATAAACACTACTACTTAGTATTATAGTTAATAATGCTACATATAATTTTTTCATAATTTAAATTTAATAATTTATTATTCCAGCACTGGTAATAATATAACTTATCAAGTAAAGAAATAAACAGTTTTTATGATTAATTGTATAAGACATTATAATATGATATAATTTATTACATCTCGTCAGAAGAAGCAGAAAAGTTACTAAAATAAAAATATAGTCTATAACTTTGAACTACCGTCATATTTATCATGCAGGCAATTTTGCCGATATAGTTAAGCATCTAGTTTTAATTACGATTTTAGAGCAGCTGAAAAACAAAGAAAAACCTTTTGCCGTTTTAGATGCTTTTGCAGGGCTTGGACTATACGATTTAGCTTCAGAAACCGCTTCCAAAACTTTAGAATATAACAACGGAATCGGTAAATTATTACAAGCTCTAGATCATACTCCTAAATCATTAAAAATATTTCTGTCTGTAATAAATTCCGTGGGTCAGAATTTTTATCCTGGATCACCTTTTATAATTAATAAATTATTACGACTTCAAGATCGTTTAATTGCTTGTGAACTCCATCCGGCTGATTACCTTGATTTAAAAAAGCTATTACCAAATAATACACACTGCATTGATGCATATAATGCTATAAAAGCTTTTCTGCCTTTTAAAGAAAATAGAGGATTAATATTTCTTGATCCACCATTTGAAGTAAAAAATGAGTTTCAAAAACTAATTACTGCACTGAAAAAAATCAAAGTTTCAGCTTTAAATAATTCTACTTTGATTTGGTATCCTATAAAGGATTTGTTACTAGTAAGTGATTTTTACCACAATTATAAAACTATCGGATTTAAAGAAACATTAATTATTGAATATGAACTTTTATCTAGTGATAAGAATATGGTAAAATGTAGATTGATGTTGATTAACCCGCCTAATATTAGACAGGAATTAGAAGAGTTAACAAAATATCTAAGTTATGCTTTAAATCTGAAATTTACTTATATTGACTTTTAATGTTTACCCGAAGAAATATTTTTTTACTAATTACCCTTTTTTTTCTTCAAAGCTGTAGTACTCTTGAATTCTCTAATGATAAAACCCTACTTTCTACTACCTCTTCTCAATTAGAAAAAAAATATAATATAAATCATGTAGAATTAGTAGTTCAATATAATCTTACAAATAAAAACAATAAATGTTTATATGCTAAAAATTTAGGTGTTATAATTAATGATCTTAAACAAAATAAAATTTTCTTACAGAAATTCCATAACAAAAATCCTACTGAACTTAATAACGCTGCTGGTTTAAAAATATCTGCTATAAAAGAATTGGTTACGAAATTAAATTCAAAATATAAATTCCTTTCTAACGCCGAAACTAGTTATTTTGCTAAAAAAACCACTCACAGAAATAATATGTCTGAGTTAGCAAAACTTGATAGAATAATTTCTAAAATACCTCTTATGTTGCCGGAATATGAACCTAAAATCACTAGCCATTATGGCAATAGAATAAGCCCGCATAAAAAGAAACGGAAGAAAAAATGTTTTCATAATGGCATTGATTTACAAGCAAAAAAAGAAGCACCGATATATGCATCAGCAAGCGGAGTAGTAATTAAGACCGCTAGAGTACGTGATTACGGAAATTTCATTGAGATTAAACATTCACATAAATTTGTCACTAAATATGCTCATTTAAAAGAAATACATGTTAAAGAGGGAACAAAAGTTACACGTGGTCAATTTATAGGCACTCAAGGAAAGACCGGTAATGCTACAGGTGAACATCTACATTTTGAAATTATATTAGATAATAAACCGATAAATCCGTTTGATTTTATATTTAACTGCCGTAAATCCTAATCTAAAATACTTATCTTTTTCATTTCATAATAAAATTCTATTGACTTTTGATCGAAAAAATCCTAAACCTTTACATCTAAGGATTATAATTAGCAAAAATACTATGAAAAAATATATATCAATAATCATCATATTGTTAATGAGCAATAATGTGTTTGCAAGGGAACAAATATCCAATCTTGTTACACCTGTTAGTTATTTTATAGATCATATATCACAACTAAAAAAGATTAAAAGTAACTTAATCAAATATAAACAATCTAGTTTGGTAGGTGTCAGTGGCATGGGAAAAACTCAAATTGGTAGGATGTACGCTTATGATAAAGATAATAAGGCTGATTATGATATTATTTGGTTTATAGATTGCAATTTAGATATTGATGGACAATTAGTAAATCTTGCAAAGGCTATTAATATAAAAGCAAATTCTGCGGTAGTTTCAGAAAATATCAATGTAGTAAGAAAAGAATTAATGACCTATTTAACCAGTAAAAACAGATGGTTACTAGTATTGTCAACAGCGGTCGAAAAATGATACAGATTTTTAATATGCAACGGCTGAAAATTGATACAGTATCATAAAAAAATTATCTGATATTTAAGTCATAAGATTTTCCTCCTGTTTATTAATAATTCCTATTGGCACAAGACCAGCTTTCTTTTTATCCTTAAGCCTGAAACTATCACCTTTAATATTAAGTATAGTGGAGTGGTGAAGCAGACGATCTAAAATAGCAGCTGTAAGAGCACTATCCTGAGCAAGACTATTATGCCATTGTCCAAATGGAAGATTACTTGTAAGAATTATGCTACCCTTTTCGTAACGCTTTGCTATAACTTGAAATAACAGATTAGCTTGTTCTGGTTTTAACGGCAGATATCCAAATTCATCTATTATAAGTAATTTATATGATAGTATGACTCTTTTGAATATGGAGTCCAGGTTTCCCTGATTTAGCCCAGTATTAAGTACAAGCATCAAATCTGCAGCTGTTGTAAATTTAGTCTTGATTCCACATTGTGTAGCTGCATAACCAAGAGCAATAGCTATATGGGTTTTCCCTACTCCAGAAGGACCAAGCAGAATAATATTTTCCTGTCTTTCTACAAAAGACAGAGACCTTAGACCTTCCAGAATCTTGCGTTTTATTCCTGTAGCAAAATCATAATCAAAATTATCCAGCGTTTTAATAGCAGGAAAACCTGCCATTCTGGTGAGTATTGATTTACTTCTATTCTGTCGTGCCAACAGCTCTGTTTTTAATATTGACTCAAGGAAATCCATATAACTTGAGTCTTCTTTACTAGAGGATTGTGCAATATCAAAATAATTTTCAGCTATCTGAATAAGGTTTAAAGAGCGGCACAGCTCTTCTATACGTTGGTGCTGCAGGTTCATAATGCCTCCAGTATACTTTGGTATATGCATAGGGAATGTTGTAAGGAAACTGTAGAAAATTGTTCCCTTTTATCTTCCATAATCTCTAGTGCTGCAGGATGACTACCACTATAATCCAATGATAGTGGCTGAAGATTGCTCCTTTCAAACTTTAATCTTTCTGCAGGTATTTCGCCTGTTGTTCCATGCACACGCCGATTCGCAGTATCACGCAACCATTTTAGTACCTCTGAATTTGCAGTATCCACATCCAACACTAACTCTGCAGTTTTTAATTTTGTTGCTAATGGATTATAAAAGCTTTCTCTTATATATCTGTTAAATCGCTCAACCTTGCCCTTAGTTTTTGCTCTATAAGGCCTACACACTTTTAATCGGAAACTGTAATGTTTGGCAAAATCCAGCATACCTTTATTAAAGCGGTGTATGCCAGGACCATATGTATCCCTATCCAGTATTACTGTCTTCATGTTGTCATACAGTACTTCTTCTGGCACTCCGCCAAAATATTCAAATGCCCGCTTATGGCATTCTATTAATGTTACAAGCTTCTCATTAGTAACAAATTCTACATATTAACCCACCAATTAAATACCTGACTTAAGAGGCATATTTAACATCATCGGCTTGGAACAATTTTTGTATATGTTTAGGATTGTTCTGTAAGCAACGTAAATAAGATTTAAGATTGTATTTTAACTCATCTTTTGTAAGAGGTATATGTTTTCTATTTACATTTCTTTTTAAGTCATTATTTAAGTATTCATCTGGATTATGTTGTGGAGTATAAGGAGGCAAAAAAAACAAAGAAATTTTATCTTTATGCTTATTTGTCCAGCTGTATACTTTTTTACTATGATGTACTTTTAAATTGTCTAATATTAAAAAGATCTTCCTTCTTGCAGATTTCACTAATCTTCTTAGAAATTCTATAAATATATCTGTTTTTAGTGTATCTTCATATAACATGAACCTTAGTTTACCATTGTTCGTAACAGTTGATATCATATTTATAGTAAATCGTTTTGATTTATGAATAACTACGGGTGTTTTGCCTTTTAAAGAATAGCTCTGTAACACCTGACATTCTGATTTTATACCCACTTCATCACACCAGTGTATTTCAGCTTGTTCCATTTGTGCTTGTTTTACTATTGCGGGATATTCTTCATCTAGCCATACTTGAACTTGTTTTGGCTGTTGCTCATAAGCTAATTTCTTTGGTTTTTGTGCAGTATATCCCCATCTTCTTAAATATTCTCCAATCGTACTTAATGGCAAAAAGAAACCACAGCATTTTTTAATCAGGGCATTAATAGCTTTTCTTGACCATAGTGCAGATTTGATATTGTGATCTTCTGGTCTAGAGTGATTTATATAATCTTGTATTTTTTTACCCAGCATTTCATTTATTATTCTTTTCTCTCCTGTCTTTCTTCCTCTAGACTTGCCAGTTATTGCATATTTATCACCTCTTCTTCTTTTGTTAACCCAGTTACTAATAGTCTGACGTGTTACTCCTATAAGATTTGATACATCTGATTGTTTTTCTCCTTTATCAATTGCTCTTAATGCAACTTTTCTTAAAGCTGCTTGTGCACTCGTTGATAATGTCCTAAAATCTTCTTTTTTTAGCATTATTTCATTCTAACATTATATTTTAGTATTTGCAACTATTATGTCAGGTATTTAATTGGTGGGTTAATAGCTTGCTCGACTAAATCCTAATGTAGCCACAAAAGCTGATAGAGGACTTTTCCCCTTACGAAATTCAATCCAGTCAACTTGCATCTGTTTGCCAGAAGCAGTCTCAAATCTTATCATATCCTCCTGTTTAGCTGCAGGCTTTATACTCCTTAAATAATCCCTAAGTTGGGTCATCCCGCCTGTGTAACCCAACTCCTTTATCTCTTGAAACAGTACAGTACCAGGTAGTGATACAGGATGGGCAGATTTTATTCTGTTACTCAAGTAGTCTTTATATGGGGCAAGCTTTGTTACCAACTTTGGCCTATCTTTATATTTAGGGTTACCATCATATTTTAAATATTTACGTACTGTATTTACTGATGCACCTACTTCTCTTGCTATACTTCTTAAGCTTTTACCATGTTTATTCAATATTTTTATTTCCATTATTTGCTCCAGTATTATCATTATTCATTACCTCCTTATTCAGAAGATATTACTTTAATACTGTATCAATTTTTATCCGTTGCTCTGTATCATTTTACTTCCGTTGCTAACAGTATTTGATAATTTAAAAATAGGACAGAATAAAAAAGTAGCAAATTTTATTAATTGGGAACATAACGGCAATATTATATTTTGTTCACAGGACAGTGAATTATTACCAAATATCGTAAAAATTACTGCTTTTGAGGAAAAAGAATCTAAAATGCTTGTAGAAAATATTTTAGAAAGTAATAATCCAGAATCGATAGAATTTTTAGTCCAAGAATTTAAAGGTTATCCAATTCTTATGGTTCAAGGATCGCAAATATTGAATCAGGTACAAGGTTTAAGTTTAAACGAATATAAGAAAAAAATACAAGAAGCTGATGATAAAATTAAACTAAATATTACACTTGCTATTAGTGAGTTAAGCCCTTCTGCCCAAAAATTACTAAATGAAATAGCTTTAATTAACAATCAAAGTTTTTCAAAAGAATTTCTAATTTCTATCACCTCGGATAAAGATCATTTAGATGATGACATTTATAATATTTCCAAATTTGCTTTAATCACTAATATTGAGCCAAATGAAAATAATCCAATATTTGAAATGCATGATGTTATAGTTGAAAAAATATTACAGATTAATGAAAATGATAATAAAGAAAATCTCAATCAACTTATCACCAATCTTTTAAATACTATCCCTAAAAGTTTAATAAAAGGAAATGTTTTTAGAAAAAATAAAACTGTGTTGGACAATATTGAAATAATTACCCAAAATGCAGAAAATTATAATACTCAATATATAAAATTTTAGAATTAAAACTAAACTTATTAATACAATATGTTACAGCATGTGATTTAACAAGAAGTAAAATATTAGTTGATTGGTTTGACAAAAACGAAAAAGAAAATAATTTTAAATTATTGATGATGGATAATGACGAGAAAGGAGCGTATGCTACTTATTTAGGACGCATAGGGTGGTATTATTCAAAGAACTCGGAAAGTAGAGAAGCAATTGAATATTTTATGAAAGCTAAAAAAGTATTTGAGGGAGTTAAAGAATATGGAACCTCAAAAAGTAATATAGTTTTTGGTTTAGTTATATCTAATGTTCAATTAGGAAATCTAAAGGAAGCAGAAGCAAATATCCAGATAATGCAAGATATGTTTAATCAAAATCTAATAGATAAAACAGACGCTGCAACATTAGATTATGCAAAAGCTCACTTATTTCTTGCTCAAGGTAAATATGAGGAAGCATTAAAGCAAATTAATGCTACAATAGATGCTTGTATTGATAACGGCATGAAGCCTCAAGATGTATTTCTTACCGGCTTATATTTGCTTAAAATAGATATATTAAATAACCTTAAAAATTATAATGACGCTCTTCCTTTATTAGAAGAGGTGTATAATATGAAAAAACCTAAAGAAAAAGAAGAATATCCGATATTTGGACGTATTTATACCCAAATGTCTATAGTAAAACTAGGACTTGGAAATAATAATGAAGCTTTAGAATATGCTAAAAAAGCTGTGGAAGCTTTCCTTAAAGATCCAAATAGATCCAATAAAGATGTTGCTGCTTCACCTGACATATATTTAGCTAAAGCATTTGTAGCTGAGGGAAATGCATTCGCATCAATTAATAAAAATGAAGATGCAATAAGTATCATGTATTTAAACGCTGCTAAAGCAAGTTGTCATGTACCTCTCAAATCTTTTTATAAAAATTTCCGTGATCATCATATAGAAAAATTTGGGGAACAGCATCCAAGAAGTATAGAAATTTTAAAGCTAAATTGCCATTAATTTATAACGTGTTAAATTGGCTTTACCCAGGTGAATAAAATTCCCCTGTCATCTTCATGGGGGCTTTGTCTGCGTGGATCAGTTTTTCTTGTCATTGCGAGGAAATTACGAAGTAATTGACGAAGCAATCCAGCTAAAAAATGCTAATTTATAGTATTTTTTATTATTTTTTCTGGATTGCCACGCTCATTTCATTCGCATAGCTCAGACGACTTTCGATCCACACAACAATGCTTTCCCGCAGAAGCAGGAATTCAGAAAAATAAACATAAAAGCAGCAAGTTTTTAAAATTAAAAGCTTAGGTATCTCGCTTTATGCTGGATTCCCGCTTCCGCAGGAACGACATAAATAATCCATAAAACAAAGCCGGTCAAGCAACTAGATGACAGGATTGGAGGTGATCCGCAAAACAATTCCTATACAAGAAGGCATTGCCATGCATGGATCATTTTTCTTGTCATTGCAAGGAAATTACGAGTAATTAACGAAACAATCTAGTAAGAAAATACTAATTTATAGCATTTCTTATTATTTTTCCTGGATTGCCGCACTCACTTCGCTCATTCGCAATGATGTCTCTTAATTCACTATATTTTTTTCCATCTATTATGAAACCAGAACCACTGGCTAGGATTTTGCTTAACCCAATCCTCTAAAATTTGGTTAATATTAAGCATAATATTATAGCAATCTGTTTTACTATCGCCTGTTTGCTCCCAGGTTAAATTTGGATGGATTATTAACTTAAAATAACTACCTTTAGTCCTAACAATTTGACATGGCACAATCGGATATCCATATTGCAAAGCTATTTTAGCAATAGCGTTAGCAGTCATGGCAGGATAACCTAAAAAAGGCACTTCGATGCCGTCATTCATTTTCTGATCAACAAGCATAGCAATAGATTCATGCCCTTTAATTGCTCTAACTAAAGCTCTGCTACCATCTGGTCCTTTAGGAATAAGTCTTAGCTTAGAACTAGCACGACTCTCATTAATCAGTTTATTAACATAAGGATTATTAGCTTTACGATAAATTACAGCAAATTTAGGATAAATTTTATGAATAATTTTAACAGCAATATCCCAATTAGCAAAATGACCAGTAAAAAACAAAAAAGGCTGCCCTTTTAGCTTTTTAATATTTTCCAAACCTATTATCTCAATCCGGCGTTCTAGTTCTAACTCATCCATTTCATTAATATAAGCAAACTCGCCTATGAACCTACCGAAATTATCCCAAGTCTGGTCTATAGTTTTTTCTACATCAAATGCATCACCGAAAACAGCTTTAATATTTCGTCTGGCAATTTTATTAACAGCAAATAATATACCAATTTTGCGAGCTATAAAACTACAAATATCTGCTGCTTTATCTATACCAAATATGCCAATTATCTTCAAAAAAATAACAACAACAGCATACTCAATTAGATATCTAATCTTTTTTAAAAATTTTTTCATAAAGTAAATTAGGATTATTAATAGATAACTTCACATCTAAGCATACAATAATATCACTCGAATCACCAATCTTAACGTAATCTTTTCTCGTAGTGATAAGAGTAGCATTATTTGTTTTAGCAAGTAGATATAAATTTTCTAAATCTGCTTGTAAATAGTTATAATGATCTGGGAATATTTTATATCCTACTATATTCAAACCATGATTTTTTAAGGTAAGGAAGAAACGTTCAGGATTACCTATGCCGCTAAAAGCAAAATAATTTTTATTTTTGTCTATATCGCTTGAAGCTACTATTTGTGCTTGTATTAACTTATTTGCATAAGAAGCTAAGCTAACTGGTATTTCATCAGAATTATTACTCACTAAAAAAATTAAATCAGCAACACTTAAAGCTCTATTTGGGTATTCCCGTAATGGACCTGCAGGAATTAAAAATCCATTCCCGAAAAGCCTTTGTCTATCTACAGAAACTATAGTGATATCTTTATGAAAATAAGGATTTTGTAGAAAGTCATCAACTATTATTATGCTGGGCTTAAGTTCATGAATCAGAGGTAAAATTTGCTTAATATTTTTAGTAGCAATAATTGTGCCGTGCTTTGCAAGTATTACAGACTCATCCCCTACTTCTAGAGTGCTATGCTCTGCTTTTACAATAGTTGCTTCTTTAAGGTTACTACCATAAGCTTTAGTGACTATAACAAAATCTATATTTTGGGTCTTCAGTAAATTAGCTAGATACATAACTATCTGCGTTTTACCAGTACCGCCTACGCTGCAATTACCGACACAAATAACTTTAGCAGGTAATATAATGGGACGTGCAAAAATATGCCGCAAAAATCCTAGAAATTGATATATCAGACTTATAGGGAATAATATATAAGCTATAATATTCCGCTTTTGCCAAAATTTAGGATATAGAAGTTTAATCATACTAAAAAATTATGTTTCTTCGTATCATTATACACTTCTTTTAAAATTATTTTAAATAAAAAAGCCCCCTTTTTTCAAAGAGGACTTTTTCTAAAAAATATATTAAGACGATGTAGCCAATTTTTGAAGTTGTATCTACGTATACCGCAGATACTTTAAGAGTTGGAAGTCAAATAAGTGGTGAGCTAAGCTAGGCGTACAAATAGTATGTGAGCACAGGCGAATCCCGAAATTTGGCTTTCAAATCTTGAAGTATCAAAGGTATACTAGAAGTTTAGGCGGACTTTAAGAGTACCTTGGTGCGAAATAAACTTTTTTGCAATGTTTAAATCGTAACCGATTCCGTATTCCATTTTAGTATCTGGTCTTATTGTTCCACTTAAACCTAGATTGTAAGTTGTTCTGGCTGTTTTATCTGATGGAGTAATATATGGATTTACTTGTCCTTCTAACTGATACTGTGTTTTAGATAATCTACCACCTATTTTCTGAATCACAAAAGCGTGAGCTTCTGGATATACTATAAGATCGGCTAGATTCATGGTGTAACCCATTAATTTAGCACCGCCTATGAAATCAGTTCTATCGCTAAACTTACTATAAACTTGTCTGTTTGCAAATGTTGTACCGCTTTCTTTATAGCTTTCATCTGATGATTTTAAGTAACTAAGACCTGCCATTGGAGTAACCATCCATTAAACTAGCATCATAACCTACCATAAAATTACCACCAAAGGTCATATTGCTATAATTAGCAGAAGCAATTTGGGTACTTCTATTTCCGTTCTTATCGAATACATAACGCTGGCTTCTGTTCTTTACTTGGTTTACGCTGAATATTGCATTACCATGGATGAAGAAATTAGCAACAAGTTGCTGTGCACCATATAGAGAGAATGATAAGCTATCAATAGTGGTTTTGTCACCTCTTTTATAATTTTGGTGTTTTACATCAGTTTTAGCAAGACCAATAGCAGCACCTATCATTAAATTATCATTAGCTAGAGTATCTAAACCGATTACAGTACCAACAGTTCTAGCTTTGTAACCTGCTACACCACCTTTCTCGCTTTGATGCGTATCTACATATAAAGGTTTAAACCATACACCATAAGCTACATTGTCAATAGGTTCATCACCCGCAGCAACACCGCCTTCACTTGATGCCATTTTATCGCTTTCAGGAGTACAAAGATATCTAAGCTCATCTACTCTATAACCAATTAAACCCTGCTCTTCTTTCGCTACATTTATATTTATATTATTAACAGATGTACTTGTATCGGTAAGAGTAGCAGCAAACGACGTAGCTGCATCATTAGTATTCTGTGCTAAAAGGATATTGTTATATGCTTGTTCAGCATTACCAGTATTATTTGGATTTAAGAATGTTACAAGGTTATGACGTATAACTGGATTACCATTACCGCTAATATCATTATTAAGTATATTTTCTATATTATCGATATCAATGGTACGTGTTACTAATGTTTCATTATTACCGCTTAAACCATAAATTACATAACGATTAGTTCCAACTACGTTAGGATCAATGTCATCATTATCAGCACTAATATCACCTTGGATTAAAGTATAGGCTCTTGTACCGATAAAGTCTATACTCGCATTATCTTGTACCTTAATGGTTTTCAATCCTGCAACCTTAACGTCTGCTCCACCACTGATAACGATATTACCCATAACTTCATCTGATGTCAAAGTAGTAGAAATAGTCGTATTATCTCCCCATGTCGAAGTACCATTTGTAAATCCTAAAACATTTGCACCAAGACTAATTTCACCGTTAACATTTACGATACCATCTATAGCTACATCAGCACTACCTGAAACTTATAATGCTGCTAAAGCGTTATCAGGATTAGGATTACCTTTTAACGTTACAAGAATATCCTTAGTATTAACAAATTGTAATGTACCTGTATCACCCGCAGCATTAGCTTGGATAGAATCTGCAATATAATCATTGGCAATTTGTAAGGTAGAATTACCACCGATTGTAGTAGCACCATTAGAAATAACATCATCTGTGAATTTAACAGTAGTATTATTAGTTAATGTTATATTGTTAAATTTATTAGCATCTGTACCAACAGTACCGCTTACTATACTTGTTCCGCCACCATTAAAGTTAAATGAACCAGTGTTAACACCTGCAATGGTAATTTCAGTAGCATATAAGTTAACGCCTTGACCAACGTTAAGAATAGTATCTGTATTAACGCCAGTTTAGGATAAGGAGGTCTGAGGATAAGCAAGTAGTGTTAGAAATTTTTTAGATTTATTGAAATTAAAAGCATTTACGCAAGAAAGTATATGAACTAAGAAATTAATAGGGGAGCGATGTCTTGAATGTTCAAGGTTCATGCTGTTTTTTAGTACATTAAATACTGATTCAATTATTGATCTGCTTTTTAAGAGTATTTTATCTTCTATATCTAATAAATGATTTTTCATATCCTTGCGAATCCCAGTAAATAACCGTAGCCCACGACTAAATAATTTAGCGGACATTTCCTTAGAAATATAAGCCTTGTCTCCAAATAATTTACCCCATAATCCTTTGGTAATTGAGTCTACAGCAGATAAATCACTAGCATTACCCTTTGTTATTTTAATTGCCATAATCTGACCTTTATTATTAATTACAATATGTAATTTAAATCCCATAAACCATCCGTAACTACTCATACCTATTTTAGCAATGCCACTAAACACTTTATTATTATTTGTACGTTTTGCATGACATATCGATAATTTGGTTGAATCAACAAAATATATACCAGTCTCATCTCCTGTAAATAATTGTAACATTATAGTTAAAGGTAATACTAATCTTGGCCACAACTGGATTATCCGACTGTAACTAGGAAGACTAAAATATCCTCTATATTTACATGATAGATGATATAAATAATAATTCTTAAAATCTTTGCATGGAGATATATAAAAATATAATACTATAGTTATATAGTTCTGAAAGCCTTAAACTCCCTGATCTCCTACGCTTCCTAACGCTGGGTATTAATTTGCTTTCTTCCCATTCTTCGTAAACTTTACAATAATTATCTATTATACAAAATAGAGTTATGATACATCTTTTCATTGTTGAGTGCATATTTTTTTGATTCAAAATCTATGTAACTCAACACTCCTCTCTTGTAAATACCCTGCTTTATTATCTTTATTCCTTACACTCTTATCCTAAACTGGCGTTGTTAGACATATATAATCTGTTACGTTAAACTTATATTATATCATATAAATATGTAAAAGGATAAAAGATTATTTGAAATTTTTTTCTTCTTTTTTTCTAAGCAATCCAATCAAGAAACCGCTAACAGTAATGAATACTCCGAGCCAGATAAAGCTCATCATCGGTTTATAATATATTTTAGCATGAATTATATCGCCGTCTATATTGCTTAAGACAGCGTAAAGATCATATAGTAAATAAGAATATATATCGCTTTCTTGTGACAAGCCTTTCTCGACTATATAAAGCCTATTTTCTGGTTTTAATATGGTTATGTTATGGTTGTTATCCTCAAGCCAAAATTCAGCGATTTGCCTATAGTAATTTTTGCCTTGGGCGAACTTAACATTTTGCAAAGTTACTTTAAACTCATTAAATTTTGTACTTGTGCCAACGCTGCCGGTAAAGTCCATTTCACTTTGCAATAATGCATTCATAGTAATACTAAAAGCGATCAGTGCAAAGCCGAAATGCCCAAGGATCATGCTAGCAGTACTTGCTTTTAAAGATTGTCTAAAATAATTGGTTTTGACTATAAAATATAAAATGTTATGTAGCATTAAGAAGATAGAGGCGATCGTAGTTAAAACAGATATGACCCTAAAATTTACCCTAAGCGATATTAGATATGTTATTATTAAAGATAATATTAGGATAATAATATGTTTCTTAATTGAGCTTTTAGTAGTAAATAATCCGATAGTGAAAAGAATAGGTATAACGAAAATAAGAAAATTATTAATAAAGAATCTCTCATCGATAATAATAGGTTTATCGTCAAATAAAGAATAAGCTAAAGGATAAAGTGTGGCGGATATTAATACGATAAGGCTTAGAAAGAAAAGAGTGTTACCGATGGTTATACCCGTCATTGCGAAGCCACAATAGTGGCTGTGGCAATCTCGGACAACCTCCTGAGATTGCTTCGTCAATGCTAATGCACCTCCTCGCAATGACGGCATAGCATACAACCCCAAAGCACCAATACCCATAATCAAAAATATAACAAGTAAATATATACCTCGCTCAGGTGAGAATGCAAAAGAGTGGATTGAGGTAATAAAACCAGATCGGACTAAAAAAGTACTGAATATTACTAATAAAAAAGTAACAATTGACAAAATCGACGTCCAGTTTTGCATATTTCCGGTTCTTGTCATGACTATTATAGAATGGTGCAGCATGATTCCGGATAGCCATGGAAATAGCGAAATATTTTCAACAGGATCGAAGAACCAGAATCCTCCCCAACCGAGTTCTCTATACGCCCACCATGAACCAAGAGCTATGCCGATTGTGGTAAATAAAATACCGATATTGGAGAATGTTTTAAGGAGGCTTATGTCATTCCCGCGAAAGCGGGAATCCAGTAAATAATTTGCAAAAGAACTGGATTCCCGCTTTCGCGGGAATGACATAGAGGAGCGGGATGACACTAACATTGCACAAACAATAGTAAATGGTACTACGTAGCTGACATAACCTAAATAAAGTAGAGGAGGGTGGATGCTTAGAGCGATATCTTGCAGCATCGGGTTTAGCCCCAGTCCTTCCTTAGGAGTAAAGGAAAATGTATTAAACGGATTAGAAGTGAAATAAATAAAGCTGCTAAAAAGTAGTTGTATAACTGACAGGATAATAATAGGTAATTTTTTATCTTCTTGGTTTTTAATTAGGAAGATATAACAGCAACTAACAATTTGTAATAAAGTAAACCATAATAATATTGAACCCTCATGGCTCGACCAACTACCGGCTATTTTAT
This sequence comes from Rickettsia endosymbiont of Rhinocyllus conicus, assembly GCF_964026465.1. NCBI lineage: Bacteria > Pseudomonadati > Pseudomonadota > Alphaproteobacteria > Rickettsiales > Rickettsiaceae > Rickettsia > Rickettsia endosymbiont of Rhinocyllus conicus. The sequence goes on from NZ_OZ032155.1 coordinate 246,185, forward strand.
ATATTAACGGCTTTAATGTACTGGAGTTTAAGAAAACATTTTGCAAAGAAAAGTCAGAAACAATAAAAGCATACACCAAGGTACAGAAAGCGAGCAGGGTGCATAAGATAGCGGTGTAGAAACAAATGTCATACCGCAACGTCATTGCGAGGATAGGCAAAGCATCGACGCGGCAATCTCGTAAAGTTTTCTGAGATTGCCACGCTCCTTTTAGTCGCTCGCAATGACGAATGACAAGTGACAAGCCACTTAAGCACATAATAGCAATGAGGAAAAAATTACCAATTTCACTCACTGTCTGATATTTCCTCTATGGTAGGTAATATGATAATTCTTAAGCTATCGATTTTATTAGCGATTTTCTTTAAAATTATTATTTTGAAGTTAAATAACTCAATTACTTCGCCTCGATTTGGAATTCTAGCAATTTTATGGATTATTAACCCTGCTATAGTATTTGCATCATCATCCGGTAAGTTCCAATCAAGTTCTCGATTAACATCTCTAATAGTCGTGGTACCTTTTATAACATATTCAGTATCAGATTTTTTAATAATTTCATCACTATGCCTATCATGTTCATCAGTGATAGGACCAACTATTTCCTCTATAACATCTTCAAGAGTAATGATGCCTTGCAAATCCCCATATTCATCGACAACACAAGCAAAATGGTTATTACGCTCTCTGAAAGCATTTAGCTGATCTACAACAAGTGCATTTTCGGGAATAAACCATGGAGGTGTTAAAAGCTCATTAATATTAATCTTCTTTTGATCGTTATTATGTTCATAAAGCGATTTCAGCAAATCTTTTAAATTTAAAATACCGATTATATTATCTCGATTATCTTTCCATAAAGGTATACGTGTATGAGAACTTGATAACAAGGTTTTAATTATTACCTCGCTAGGTAGATCAATATTAATAGCTATAATATTACTCCTATGAGTCATAATTTCCGATACCGTCATATTACGTATATCTAAAATTCCGCCAAGCATATTACGATCGGTTTTATATACGCCGCCCTCTTGATGGTAATGCTCAATTACGCCTCTAACTTCCTCAGTACCGGATATTTGAGGATTTAAATTAATGCGGAATATGAAACAAAATATCCTTGTAATGTAATCAAGAGCAATATTAATAGGTTTAAAAAGCTTTAGAAAAATTACAATTGTTGAAGCCATTTTAAGAGCTAATTGCTCAGCTTTGGCAACAGCTATGGCTTTAGGTACTACTTCAGCAAAAACAATAATTATAAAAGCCATGACGGCAGAAGCAACCAAAGGACCATTATCACCAAGAAAGCTGATAAATAAAGTAGTCGCAATAGTAGTACAAACAGTGTTGATTAAACTATTACCGATTAGCAAAGTTCCAATTACTTTTTCTTTTTTCTTCAAAACCTGTAAAACAGTCTTAGCACGCTTGTCGCCAGCAATCTTAAGTTTATGAATCTTCCCAGGGGAAGAAGCAGTAATAGCAGTTTCGGTAGCAGCAAATAATGCAGATAAGGCGATCATTATTATAATAATGATCACAAATATAGTGGTCATTTGATGTTAAATTATAAAATTAACTATAAGTAATTATATTAGGAATTAAGCATTTTGCCTAATCTTTTTTGCATGCTTATTTTATTTGAAAAATTGGTGGTAAAGTTTTAGCTTTCAAAATTATAATCAACGTCCTCTAGATGGATCAGTTACTCTTTGACTAGCAACAAGATCTTGAAATTTATTAGGTTGTTTATTCATTAACATATTTGCATGTTGATTTCGAAGTTCTTGTCCTTTATTTGCGGCTTCTACAGTTGTAAGAATTGGTTTATTATTAGCCAATTTAATAGCACTATCACATATGAAAACTCCACAATCATATTTATTTTCCTGTTGGCGAGTTTTTAAGTCTTCTATTTTTGCATTAGGATAAACTTCATTAATATATTGTGTTACTTTTGGGCGATCTCCTATTGGGTTACCGTTAGGATCATTATAAATAAATTTTACATTATCTTTTTCATCTTGTTTAGCAACTAAAATTAACCAATGTTCGTGTCCTGTATTAAGAGGTATAATTGCTGGTTTGTTATCTAAAATTAAATTTTCTGTTGCAGCACTTAGAGTAGATTTTAATAATTCTGGCTCTTCTAAAGAAGCATGATGAAATATCGAAAATTTATTCTTATCTATATTTGCTTCTAATATTTTTTATATCATCTTCATTATATAAATAAGTAGGATTTTTTATGTTAGTTATATCATTTTTTACTTGAGTAGTAGTAGGTTTTACTGATTGAGTTTGATATGTAGAAGCAGTTTGTGTTCTAGGATTACTGTCTGACATCATGGCTTTATAGTCTTGCTCTGTCATTCCTATTTTTTCCCAATCTTTTTGTGGGGAGTTATTAGTAGTATGTCGTGTAGGTTGATTTTGATATGTAGAAACAGTTTGTGTTCTAGGATTATTATCTGACATCATGGCTTTATAGTCTTGCTCTGTCATTCCGACTTGTTCCCAAGGTTTATTTTTTGAGGAATTAGCCTCAGCATGTCTTGCATGATTATCAGATGACATCATGGCTTTATAATCTTGTTCAGTCATTCCAATTTCTTTCCAAGGTTCTTGTAAAGGATTAGAATTAGTTTTTTGTGTATGCTCTTGTGATTTTTTATCTGGGTTTGCCATAACTGTTCCTCCTTTTGATAAATTGATTGATTTTCTTTTAGAGATTAATATGCTTCCCTGCGTTGGTATCTTTAATACTTCGTCTAAATAATCAAATGATTATAATCAACGTCGTATAGATGAGTCTCTTGTTTTTTGGCTCTTAATCATATCTTGGAATGTAGTATTCGATACGTTATTATTTGTTTTTATCTGTTGCCCGAGCCATTGAGCATCTTGTTTAAACATAGCGTCAGTTAATATCTGGGCGTGGTGTTATCTTAATCTTAGTCCTTTTTCGCCTTTAGATTGTTCTGTGGAAAGTATTTCTTGCCCTTTAGCAATCTTGATACCATTATCTACAGTAAAAACACCACAAGCTGATTGATCGGTTTGTTGCTTCGTCTGCTCATCAATTATAATCGGCTTATTAGGAAGATTTCTTAAAGTTTTATCTATTAATTTTGGTAATTTCTGACCGTCATAATTAATAGAGTTACCTAGTGAATCGTTAAAAGTTAATATTATTTGGTTATCTTTTTTGTTATATTTAGCTACTAAAACTGTCCAATGACCATAACCCATCTCAACAGGGATAACAGCAGCTTCTTTTCCATTATCTTTTATATCTTTAGTGGCTCTATTTAAAATATCTTCATTAATTTGTTGTTGAGCTTCTCCTCCTCTGATTAAATCATTTTTTAGCTTTTCACGTTCTGCATCTGAAAGTTTGAGTATTTCTTCCCTCTTCTTAGCATCACCTAATATTTGAGTTCGTTCTGTTTTATCGGGAATAAGATTAGCAATCTTTATTGTGTCTTGAACCTCAGCTAAAATTTCATTCTTCTCTTCGCCTTTTGCTGTATAATCTTTAAGCATTTCTTCTGTTATAACTGTATTACGAAAAGTTATAGCTGGTTGCACTGAAAACTTTTTTTCATCTAGTTGTGCTGTTAAAAGATGCGTAATCTCATTTTCAGTATACCAATAATCTTTATTTTTTACATTTCTAATATTTTCTTCAGATATTTCATATTTAAAATCGTTTATATTGAAACTATTACTCATGTTAGGAGGATTTGCAGGAGCGTTATCTGATATCATTGCTTTATAAGCTTGCTCTGTCATACCAACTTTTTTTCAATCTTTTTGTGAGGAATTAGCATTAATTTGTTGTGCAGCTTGTTGCTGTGTTGCCGCTAAAGTTGGCGTAGTTTTTTCTTGTATTTGCTCCTTTGGTAATTTAATTAACTCTGCTTCTGTTTTTGTCGTAGGTTGTGGTTGAGGGGGTTGAGCTTCTTCTTTTGTACCAAAGTAACTAGTTATTACACTTTTAAAATAGTTAAAGACTCTTCTAAAAAAACTTGGCTGTTCTGGCTGTTTAGTTTCATATGATATGGTCGGTTCTTTTTTTGTATTATCAGGAATATTTTTCATAATTTGCTCTCTATCGAAATTAAAATCTATAGGATTTACTTCGGATTTTCCTAAATCTTTTTGAAATTGCCGTGATATTTGAGATACGTATTTTTTTAAATTTTCAGCAGCATTATTTGGATCTTTTAAAATTTCGGTAATTTCAAGTTTAAGACCATAAATTTGATCTTCAGAAGTAATACCAAATTTAGCCGTTATAAGATTTGCTGCTTGATCTAAGGATAAGGGCCAAGTTTTTACAATTACTCTTCCTCCTTGATTTTTAGTTGTTTTTATCAGCTTGTCTAATTCTGCTTTGTCAGGTATAGCACCGGAAAGTAATTTATTAACTTTTTTATCATCAGCAAGGTTGTTAAAAACTGATAACACGGAATCTATATCTGTAATAGTAGTAGCTTTACCTCTATTTATTGTATTTTCATTTATAGCAAGCTCCTTATCTTGCTCATTTGCAAAAAATACATGGCTGGTTTTTGTAAAAAGTTCTTTCCAATATGCTGCTAATGCAGGATTTTCTGCTAGTGAATTATAATGCTCGAAAGTAATAGTACTTTTTATATTTAAATTTTGTAGATTGATTAAATCTTGCAATTTAAAAATAGGGGCTGTGTTATTGTTACTGAGCTGAACATTAAAAATAGGGCTTTTATTTTGTTCTCTAGATTCTTTAAGTATTTCTGCAAAAATACGATCTTTATCTGGTATGCTTGATTCTTTATTAGTCTGAAGTGAGACAATTGTTGGTGGGTCTAGAACTGTTTCTTTTGATATTTTTTCTAATATTTGATTATTACCACCAAGTAAAAGAGTAAATATGATAGGTTCAGCCATCATTAACCTTTGTTAATAAAAGAGTTAATTATTATTATCCTTATTTTAAGGAGTTGGGTCAAGACATATTTAATGCTCCATGCTTTAACTTGTATAATTTATCCATTCTATGTGCTAATTCATGATTATGCGTTACCATTACAATAGCTGTATTTTGTTCCTTGGCTACTTTTAAAAATAAGTTAAATACTTCATTGGTAGTTTTAGGGTCTAAATTGCCTGTAGGCTCGTCTGCTAAGATAATTTTTGGCTTATTAATTAAGCTGCGTGCTATTGCGACACGTTGCTGCTCCCCTCCTGATAATTCACCTGGCATATTATGTAGCTTTTTGCCAAGACCCAAACTATTCAATATATTTTTTGCTGCTTCTATTGCTTCTTTTTGGTTAGAGCCATTAATAAGACGAGGCATAATAACGTTTTCAATTGCAGTAAAATCTTTTAATAAATGATGTTGCTGATAAATGAAACCCAAATAATTAAGACGGATTAGATGGTTTGTTTTATACTCGTTATTTGCAATAATAACTTCGCCGTTAGTTGGTTTATCAAGCAAGCCTGCAATATGTAGTAAAGTCGATTTACCACTACCTGAAGAGCCAATTACAGCAATTAGCTCGCCCTCGTTAATATCTAAATTAAGGTCGTCTAATACTCTGATAATAGAGTTGCCTTGCCTATAATGTTTAGAGACATTTTTTAAAGTTAGGATTTTATTACTCATATCTTAAGGCATCCACAGGATTTAATTTTGAAGCTTTGTAAGAGGGATAAATTGTTGCTAAGAAGCATAATATTATAGATAAAGAAGCGATTAAGATAATATCCTGACTTCTTACTTCTGATGGTAGGCTATAAAGAAAATAAACTGCTGCTTCAAAAATCTTAGTACCGGTTATATTTTCTAAAAAGTTTTTGATAGTCCCGATATTATAAGAAAAAGTAATACCAAGAATTAAACCAAGTATAGTACCAAGCAAACCAATAAACATGCCATTATAGATAAAAATTAGCATTATCTGATTTGTGCTTGCTCCCATTGTTCTTAAAATTGCTATATCGGAAGTTTTATCTTTCACTAGCATAAATAAGCTTGAGATAATATTAAAGGCAGCAACTGTAATGATTAAAGAAAGGATAGTAAACATGGCTGTACGCTCAACAGCCAAAGCACTTAAAAATTGTGAATTCAAAGTTTGCCAGCTAAATATTTGTAAACTTGTACCTAGTAATAGCTGCACTTTATGTGAATATGCAAGAGCCTTATCAGGATGCAGGGTATTAACTTCAATTAAGTTTATATTATTTCCAAGAGATAGAAAATTTTGTGCTGCTTCAAGTGGCATTAATATGGTTGCTGAATCATAATCATACATACCGCTATTAAAAATCGCTATAACTTTAAATTCTTTTGATCTTGGTACACTGCCAAAAGCGGTGGAAATGGAATTCGGTGAGATTAATTTAACTTTATCGTTAACTGTTACACCTAAATTAGCAGCTAAACCTTGTCCAAGTGCTATTACATTCTTACCGTGGAAATTATCAAAACTACCAAAATTAACATTTTTAAAGATTTCATTTTTTAATTTTAAATCATTTAAATCAATACCTTTAATAATAGCACCGCTATTATTATTTTTGCCTAGTGCTAAAGCTTGACCATTAGCAATAATATTTACATGTTTTACGTAATTTTGCTGCAATAATTTAGCTTTAATTTCTTCGTAATTATCAATACTGCTAGTTTGCGGGCTTATGACTATATCGCCGTTTAAACCGATAATATTTTTAGTTAGTTCTGTATGAAAGCCATTCATCACCGACATAACGACTATTAATGCCGCAACGCCGATCATTACTCCAAGCAGAGAAAAGCCTGAAATAATAGAAACAAATTTTTCATTTTTTTTAGCTTTGAAATATCTAAAAGCTACTGTAAAGATAAAGTTATTATTAATCATTTTTGTTATTTTGTCATTGCGAGGAGAATTACAGAGTAATTCGACGCGGCAATCTCAGGAAGCTTATACTACTTCATGAGATTGCTTCGTCGCTACGCTCCTCGCAATGACGATTATATCATCTACCCAACATTAGAAATCTCAAAGATTTTATCATATTTAAATAATTTAGGTAACGTTATTAAACCGAATGCTGTGATAACACATATGGTGATTCCAAGAGGAGCAAAAGTACCATTATATAACCAACCCACTAATTGTAATCCTACAGCAGTTATAATTAATCTAGCCGAGGTAAAAATAGCAGTCATACGGGCTTTACCGTCAGGGATTGCTTCTAGCAGCATTGGCCATAAATATATTAATAGTATATATTACGCCAAGCGATAATAAAAGCGTCACAGCTGTTATTATTAATGGATCGTTTATGTTAAATATAGCTAATGTAATACTTCCAAGTAAAAACAATACTACACACATAATGCCAAAGTAAAAGCAGTGTTTAACACCAAATTTTTTAAAGCAATAGCCGCTAGTAAAGCTCATAATTGAAAATAAAGCTGCAATCGATCCTTGATATAACCCAAAATATTCTAAACTAACTCCTAAATCTTGCATATATAAAATAGGGGCAATTCCAATAAATATCCAATATCCTTGTGCAAGAAACATCATGGTAAGTATATAATATATGGCTTTTGGTGATTTGAAAATAGGATAATATTCTTTTAAGGAAATTTGTACTTTACTATTAGCTTGTCCTTTTGGAATAAAAAATATTGCAAGAACTAAGCTAATAAGCCCTAAAATAAATAATAAAACAAAATTAGCACGCCACCCCCAAAATAAATCAACATAGCTACCTATAACAGGAGCGGTTGCCATAGAAAGTGAAATAGTGCCATTTAGAATCCCCATTAATTTTTGTTGTTCCTGTACTGAATAAATATCAGCAAGTACTACATATACTAAAACAGCAACAGCTGATATTCCAGCACCTTGCAAGAATCTGCCAAATAATATGCTTTCATAATTATTGGAAAATACACAAAATAAACTGCCAAGATTAAAAATTAGTAATCCAAGTATGATTATTGGTTTGCGTCCGTATCTGTCCCCTAAATTACCAACTATAAGCGAGGTAATACAATAAGCAGTTAGATTTACCCCAAGTAGTAACTCTGTCATAAAGGGTGAGAGGTTAAACGTGTCTTGTATATCTGGGAAACTTGGAACAAACAAATCTACTTCTGCTCCGGCTAAAATTTCCATGATTATTACAGTAATAAATAGTCTCATAAAATTATATTATTAAATATTAGTTATAAGTTGTAACTTTGTTGTATGAGTCGCTTTTTTCCGTCATTGCGAGGAAATTACAAAGTAATTGACGAAGCAATCCAGTTAAAAAATGCTAACTTATAGCATTTTTTATTATTTTTTCTGGATACCGTGGACAAGCCACGGTATGACACCGAGAGCGTTTTTCGATCTACGCAACAAAGGCGCCACGGGGTGAAAGAGAGAAATAATCCACGCAAACAAGCCTTAAGTGGGAATGATATTGAATGCTTTTGTAGAGCCGTACAATGATCACAGAACTCAAGAAATATCAAAATAGATGATATTACTTCTTTTTACAGTAAAATATAAGAATTTTTTATTATTTTTTGTATTTTTGTTTGCGGAAGTTTTTGGAGAAGAAAGTATAAAAATAGGTTTAGAGTAAATATAAAACCACTCTAAACCTACCTAAAATTTAACTTTAATAAATCTAAAAGAATTATCAATTACATAGAAGCAGGCTTTGTTACTAATGCTTGAACTTCAGGTTTTAGCATATTATATTGATCCATTGTTAAACCGGTATTCATCCAGTTTTGTACATCTGATGGTAACTTACCATATTGATCAGCTGTTAAGCTTGCTAACCAACCATTTACAGCAGTAGGATCCATTGCTTTAATAGAATCTATAGTAACAGAAGCCGGATCAGGCATTTGTTGAGTTGTTGTTGAAGAAGCAAATACTTGTGCTGAAAAAGCTAGAATTAATAGAATTTTCAATAAATTTTTCATTTTATAAACCTTTTTTGTTTTGTAAAGTTGATTATAACAAAGCTATAACAGCTTTCAAGCTAAATTACACCAAACCTTTGAAAATTTTTATGTAAGCAAATTTATATTGTAGCAAATATATCATTAATTATAGATGTTGTTGTGTGGATTGGGTAAGGAGTCTGTCATTCCCGCCTATGCAGGAATGACATCTGAGCCTTAATTATATCAAACTAGCCAATGATAAATAATCGTTAGGGGTAAGGTTTTCTGCTCGGCAATTATCGCTTATATCTAGCTTAGCTAAAAGTTCAGATATGTTAGGGGCAAGGTTTTTTAGCGATGATTTAATCATTTTTCGGCGTCCTGCAAAAGCCATTTTAGTTATCAATTCAACTTTACTTATTAAATCACTGTTGGGAATATTTTCTAAAGGAGTCAACTTAACTATTGTTGAATATACTTTAGGGGGCGGGTAGAAAGCTGTAGGTGCTACATCAAAGCATTTTTCTACTGTTGCAATTAAGCTGCATATTACCGATAACCTGCCATATGCTTTAGTTGAGGGTTTAGCACAAATCCGCTCTACTACCTCTTTTTGCAACATCAATGTCATGCTAGTAACAAGGCTTGCTTCTTTTAACCATCTGATTACTAGTTCAGTTCCTATATGATAGGGTAGATTAGAAATGATAGTTATCTTATTATTATTTAAATCGCTTAATTTAAGTTTAAGAGCGTCCTGTTTGATTATATTTAGATTAGGGTGATATTGCTTAATCTCGTTAAGTAAAGGTATGCATCTTTCATCTGTTTCAATAACTGTTAAAAGTTTTGGATTTTTATGTAATATTGACCTAGTAAGTCCGCCTGTACCAGGACCTATTTCTAGAACGTTACTATTTTCTTCAAGTCCACTAGCTCGCACGATCTTATCACATAAGCTACTATCAAAAATAAAATTCTGCCCATGCTTTTTGAGAGGATGGATTTGATGACTCGCTGCATGTTTAGCAATTGATGGAAGCATATTTAAGTTATATAGTTTTATTTATTTTTTCGTCATTGCGAGGAGAAACGTAGTTTCGACGCGGCAATCTCAGGAATTTTATACTACTTCATGAGATTGCCGTGCTCCTTTACAGTCGCTCGCAATGACGATTTTAAGATGACTTAAAATTAGCAATTACCGGTATATGATCGGAGGGTTTTTCCTTAGTTCTTAAATTATAATCCATATAGCAATTTTCCAGGTAGTCAATGCTATTATTGCTACCAAGGATCATATCTATTCTCATACCTTTATTTTGTTCAAAACATCCAGCTCTATAGTCCCACCATGAAAATTCTTGTTTTTTGGGATGTAAGAACCTATAATAATCTTCAAATCCAGAATTTAAAATAGTCCGCATTTTCTTTTGTTCAATTTCTGTAAAGCAGGTAGTATTTGCAAGTGCTGTAGGTGAATATACATCAATATCAAAAGGTGCAATATTAAAATCACCACCTATAATGGTTTTTTCATCAAAAGATTTTTTGCTTGATAGATAATTAAAAAAACTATCATAGAATGCTAGTTTTGCCGTAAATTTATCGCTACCCACCATTGAACCGTTAGGAGCATATAAAGAAATGATATTACAAAATCCGATAGGTAATAATATTCTTGCTTCTATAAATCTTGCTTGATCAGAACAGTGATTATTTGGAAAATCCTTAACTATTTCATCAGCAGGAAATTTTGAAAGAATAGCAACGCCGTTATATGATTTCTGCCCATGAACATAAAAATTATAAGGTAGGTCAGATAACTCCTCGAAAGGGAATTTATCACTCTCGCATTTTAATTCTTGTAGTAATAAAATATCAGGATTTTCGTTTGCTAAAAAATCACGCAATATATTAATTCGCATTTTTATGGAATTAATATTCCAAGTAGCAATTTTCATTAAACCTCTCGTGCAAAACCTAATTTTTCTTTATAAAATAAGTTATGTAAGAAGTCTATTTTATTTTTCTGCACCACTTTCTGCTTCGTTAGTTATTACTTCCTTATTGCGGAATCTCCACTCACGGAAACCAAAATGATAAAGTAAAAGATGGGTAATAAATGCACTGACAATTATTATGATCATAGAATATTTTATCGTATCGTAATTTGGATTAGCACCATACATATCTAACAATATACTAAAGACTAAAGCCCATATTAGTGTTATTTCAATACTAAGACCTTTTGGTACTCTTTTTACAGAATTTTCTCCAATAATAAAATCTCTAATTATAATTCCACCGTTAGAAGTAAGGAATGCGAATAATGGACCCCAAAAATTTAAAGGTTCAATTTTCTGAATAATAACCATTGCAACACCGATAATTATAAAAGCCGATTGTCCGAATGCATCACAAACTGCTATCGTATTGTTTAAAGAATTTTCTAAATAACTATCTTCGGTAATTTGTTTATTATAATAACTAAATAGTTTGACAGCGATAAAACCAAGTAGCACCACTGTAAATATATAATAAAAATAAGATGGGGTGAAATATAGATTTAAATGTCCTGTATCGTGATTTATTATTAGATCAAGCATTATACAGCTGCTAACAGATGGCAATATTGCCAATAAAAACGTACCGAATAAGGTACTATTATTTTTTATACCTAGAATAATTCCCGAAAAAGCAAAAGCAATGCTGCCAAGTAATCCTATTATATGACACCAATGTGAGTCGATAGATTTCGGCAGTAAAATATGATAAATGTAAGTTTTAACAATTTTTTTATATTCGTTACTTGCAAGAAAATCATCTATAGCAAAATTAAATTGTTCAACTACATTTAAAGATACGGTTTTTTTACTGAACATCAAATGTAACGGGGTTTTAATATTTAAAGGAACTTCTACTATTTTTCTATCTGTAGGTTTGCTTAAAATATTCACTGAACCGACTATTTTATCACTAATAAAACCATCAATCTCTTTTTTTACCATCCCATTTATTAATTCTACATTATTTTGATATATTTTAATTATATCTTGGTTTTTATCATCAAATAAAAAATCTGTGAATTTTTGTTCTCCATATATTGTACCTTTTACTATTCCAATCTGAAGATTAAATAAGCGTATTTGTGCCATTAATTCATCACTATTTTGAAAACTTAGTTTTTTAGCTAATTGTTCGATAATAAATAAAGAGAATTCTTCCATGCGATATGGCTTTGAAAAATAAGCATAATTATTTCTCTCATCAGTATAAGTAGCACCTGCAGTCATGTCAGCAGCACCGCTTTGAATATCTAACTGATCTTGATACCAATTATCTTGGTGATACTCGATATTAATACCTATTTTTGCAGCAAGAGCATTAATTAATTCAATATCCATACCAGAAACATTAGCAGTACCGTTTGAAGTAACCATCCAGTATTGGTAAGGCTCATTTATATACCATGCAGTTGTTAAAGTTTTTTTATCAGGTAAGTTCTCGCATTCTAAAGCTGCTTCTTGTTTAGATATTGAATTGCTTAAGGAATAAAAACTTTTTAAAATAATTAGTATAAAAATAAAAAGTTTGAAAATTTTCATTTCTTCACACACCTTAAAATAAAATTAATCACGAACTGCTTTAATATTTCCATCAAAAAATTGTATATTTAAAACTTTTTCAGTAGTAGTTTTAGAAGATACAAAATTACCTGATTCCCCTTTAACTATAGCAAAGCCACGTTTTAGTACATTATGATAGTCTAAGCTTAATAGTAACAGACTATTTAATTCTAATTTATACTCAAAATTTTTCAAAGTATTATTTGCCGATTTTATGATATAAGCGGCTTTATGTGTTAATTCGAGTGTCTTATAAGTAATGATTTTATGAGGATGGATTCTTTCTTTTGAAAATGATTTAAGCTTTGTTTCTTTTAGACTAATTAGGCATGGTAAGGAGTCTAATAGGTTAAATCCCGTTTCATCGAGTAATTGTTGTTTATGATTCATATAATGAGCAAGATACCTATTTATTTTATCATAATTTGTAATAGCTTGTTCATGATTTTTAACTAACTGCTTGGTATTAGTTACTAATACTTTTTCATAAGATTGCAGGGTGCTATTTAAAATAGACCGCACAGGTACAGCAAATTCAGCGGCAGCAGTTGGGGTAGGGGCTCTTTTATCGGCTGCTAAATCTATCAAAGTATAATCTACTTCGTGACCTACAGCTGAGATAATAGGGATTTTGGAGTTGTAAGTAGCACGCACTAGTACTTCATCATTAAACGACCAAAGGTCTTCGATAGAACCACCGCCTCTTGCAACTATTATAACGTCCGGCTTATTTGCTTCTTCTAGCTTGTTAAAACCATCTATGGCTTCAGCAATCTCATTACCAGAATTCTCGCCTTGTACACTAACGGGCCATATTATTACATGAGTTGGAAAACGTTCATGGATTCGATGAATGATATCTTGTATAACAGCACCAGTTATTGAAGTTATAACGCCTATTTTACTAGGTAAAAATGGTATAGGTTTACGTATTTTGTTAAATAATCCCTCTTTTTCTAAACGTGCTTTACGTTCGTTTAGAATTTGTATCATAGCTCCGAGTCCTGCGGGCTGTAAATTCTCGACTGATAGCTGATAACGCGAATTGCCGGCATAACTCGAAAGCTTGCCGCTAATTACTACTTCCATCCCGTCATTTAACGGAAACTTGATTTTAGCAAGAATAGGACGCCAGCAAGTGCAAGCTAAAATTGCAGTGTTTTCTTTTAAGTTAAAATAAGCATGCCCTGAACTAGCTATTTTTAAGCCAGAAATCTCGCCTTTTACTTTAATATAACCAAAATTATTTTCTAATAATTCTTTAATTTTATTAGAAATTTCACTAACGGAAAATTCTTTAGTAGTTTGACTGGAAGTAAAATTATCTAGCATTTGGGTATTTTGTTTTTGGCTTATTCGTCATTGCGAGAAGAAACTGCAAGTTTCGACGAAGCAATCTCGGGAGGTTTATACGAGATTGCAGCAAGGCTTCGCTCCTCGCAATGACGTTTATCATCCCAATAGAATAACCCTCCAATACTCAAAAGAGCAAGCAAAATTTTTATTATTTGCTATATTAATAATAGCTTGCTATTATTTCCTACTATTTAAATATTTGGTTAATGATAAATGCTACGGGTAATATTTCTATTTATTATCGTAATATCTCCTTTGTTTAGTTTCGCAAATAGCTTGACAAAAAGCAGCGGCGTTAAAATTAATAATTTAATTGCTGATTTTGTAGAATATAATGAAAATAAGGGATTAATATATGCTAAAGGTAATCTAAAAATTCTTACGGATGAGCATTTGCTAACAGCAGATAATTTACTTTATGACGTAAATAATGATATTTTATGGGTAGAGGGTAATGTAAGAGTTAAAGATAAAGACAATAGAATTACATTAGGTGATAAGGCAATCTTAAAAAATGAATTTAAACAAGGTGTAGTGTCTAAATTTATTATGCTTTTTAATAATAATAGCCTTTTAGTTGCTAAGCTCGCTGAAAGAATAGATGAAAATAATATACGGCTTCATTATGCTAAGTTTACTCCCTGCGAAGTTACTTGTAGTGGAAATCCCCTCTGGCAAATTTCTGCTAAAAATACTGATATTCATTCTGCAGAGCATAAAATAGTTTATAAAAATGTATTTTTCGAGGTATATGGTATACCAGTTTTTTACTTGCCATATTTTTTCCATCCAACTCCGTCAGCTCCTGCTTCCTCAGGGCTACTAGTGCCAGATGTGAAGAATGGAAGATTTGGAGTGCCTATATATTTACGGGCAAAGCCTAATATGGATTTTACATTAACTCCAAGAGTTTTTAATAAAGACCCAATTTTTCAGCTAGAAGGGCGTTATAGACCAAATAATACCGATAATATAAGTTTTGATGGTAGTTATGGTAGACTACCTTACCTTTTGGAAAAAAACGGAGATAAAATAAAGGATAAAAAAATCTCTTCCTATCATTATATTGTAAATGGTAATTTTTATAGTAGTGATAAAGTTTATAATTATGGTTTTAAAGCAGAGCGTACGTCTGATAAAGCTTATTTAAAAAATTATTATAATAACTATGCTTCATACCTAACTTCTAGGGTATTTTTAAATAAGATTCACAAGGCGGATTATTTTCAGATAGAAGCTTTAACTTCGCAAGGGTTAGGTAGTAATGATAGCAGATCTAACTATCCACTAGTATTACCAAAAATCACTACAAAAAATGTAATAAGTCTAAATGATGACGAAAGTAGGCATATCGTTATCGAAAATAACACTTTAATGTATAAAGAAAGGATAGGAAAGCAGCTTACTAGAACTTCTCTACAATTATCTTATATTCATAATCTTATGACTTCTTCGGGACAAATTTTTGAGTTTGTTGCTCGGGATAGAGGAGATTTTTATATAACAAAACAGGCTTATTTTGAGAGAACAAGAGCAGCTAAATCGCTTCAACGTAATATACCGGAATTTCAAACTTTATGGCGTTACCCATTCGCAGGTGCTATAACAAAAACAATAAATGTACTTATTGAGCCGATAGTTTCTTTTACTATAGGGCGTAAATTATCCAGTAAAGATATGAAGTTTGTTATAATTGACCCTATGAAATATGAGCTATCAGGAAAAAATCTTTTCTTATCCAATCGTTATAGCGGTATTGATTGCCATGATTTCGGTAATAGATTAAATTATGGTTTAAACGCTAGTTTTGCTAAAGAACAAAATTATTTAAGATTATTTTTAGGTCAGTCTCTTAATACTAGATATAGTGTATATCAGAAAGCAAGTGATACTGAAAATATTGGTAAAATTTCAGGAAATATTTATGATAATTTAGAATTATTTTATGATTTTCGAAAAAATAGATATTTTAAGCCTATACGTGATGAGGTAGGAGCTAATTTATATTATGGTAGAATAAGTTTAACCGGGAGTCTTATTCAGCTTACAAATCTTAAAAAGTATTATAGAGCAGAAGATATGCAGCTTTCAAGTAATCGAGCAAGACAATTTTACGGAAATGTCAATTACCAATTGACAGATAATTGGTCTGTTGGAATTGGTGGACGTATTGATCTTTCAAAAGGCTCAGCAGATTTATTGACTAGAACTATTAGAGTGACATACGCTAAAGATTGTGTTAGAATCGCAGCTAAGATTTATTCTGATTATTTATCCGATGAAAGTAGAGGAATTAAAAAAACTAAATCCTCGCTTACTATTTCTGTTGGTTTAAGAGTCCTGAATATGTAGTATACTCGTTTTATTTGAAAAATTGGCTACGTTGTCTTTTGCTGATAATCCTCACGTACTATATGTACGCTGCGGTTATCAGCTTCAAGACGCCTTGCTCTTTTCCAAATAAAACTTCGTCTACTAAATTGTATTAATATTACATAATATTACAGAGTTAAATATGAAAAAATTATTACTAATAATTACTGTTTTTTTTACATGTAGTGCGGTTGCTGAAACATCAAACATAGTGGCACTTGTAAATAATGAACCGATTACTCTTAATGAGTTTCGTGCCAGAAAAAAAATGATCATGGCATTAAACAATGTTGAGGAGGTAACACCTGCTCAGGATAAGCAGTTAAGTGATATAGCTATAAAAAGCTTGATTGATGAATCTTTACTTTTCCAATATTATGGTGATAAAGAAATTTCACAAGAAGAAATAGATAACGCTATCAAATCTATTGAAGATCGTAACAAAATGCCTCATGGTTCTCTTCTTCAATATTTAAAAAGTAGATCGGTTAATCCTGATAGCTTTATTTCCCAAATTAAGTCTGAACTAATCAAGATGAATGTTTTATCAGGTTTATCAAGGTCAGTACAAGTAAGTAATAAAGAAATAGATGTAGCAATTTTATCTAGCGACCAAAAAGAAGTAGAAGTGTCAATGCAGATTTTTACCTCTAAAGATAAGAGTGATAAAACTTTTGCACAGATGAATAATTTAAAAAGTAAGTTAAAGAACTGTTCAGATGTTAAGAAATCTCTTTATGAGAATTTCGCAACAATGACAGTAATTACTGATAAGCTTAGTAAAATAGAAGAAGCCAAGCAAACTATAGTAAAAGATTTGAGTCCTAATCAAGCAAGTAATGTTTTTGAAAAATATAATGAGTTTGAGATAGTACAGGTATGTACTAAAAAAATCTTAAACATTAGCGAAGATGAAAATAATTATGTGGTAAATTTTCTAACAAATAAAAAGATTTCTCAAAAAGCTCAGAAGTTTTTCGAAGATATGCATAAGAAGGCATATATAAAAATAACTCTTCCTTCGTAGGATTTGTGCGGTGTTATCCCGTGGACAAGCCATGGGATGACACCGAAGACGTTTTTCGATCCATACAAAAATGACATCAATAACCTCACATCAAAAGATAAAAATATGTCTCCAAAATTCATGAAGTTTTATGAAAAATACATGACTGTAGTAGGTACAGTTGGTAATTTCATGTTTTACGTACAAGCTCATAAAATTTTTACCTGTAAATCGGCAGCATCTGTATCACTTCCTGCTTTTACTATAAGTGCTGTTGCTTTAAGTAGCTGGTTATTATACGGTATTTTAATAAAAAATACTCCTATCATAATTGCAAATATAGTGGGCTTTATCGATGCATTACTTGTTTTGGTAGCTATAATATTACATTAAATATAATGACTAAAAAGATTATTGCCTTAGTAGGGCGTCCAAATGTTGGTAAATCAACGTTGTTTAATCGCTTAAGTACACGTAAAAAAGCTATTGTTCATGATCTACCCGGTGTTACTAGAGATAGGAAATATACGGATGGTAGAATAGGCTCGTTTGAGTTTTCGCTTATTGATACGCCAGGGCTTGAAGAAAATCCTGATAGCTTTGGTAAAAGACTAATGGAGCAGACTACTAAAGCGATAAATGAAGCAGATTTAATTTGCTTTATGGTGGATAGTAGAAGCGGAATATTGCCTGATGATAAATTACTTAGCGATTTTGTTAGAAAATATAATAAGCCGGCGGTCTTAGTAATTAATAAATGTGAAAAGGCTTTTGATTTTGATAAGGAATATTACAAGCTTGGATTTGATAGTATGGTTGCTATCTCTGCCGAACATGGCACAGGAATGATTGATTTATATGATGAAATTATTGCCAAATTACCCGAAGAAAATTCAGAAGAAGCAGAAATAAATGACCCAATTAAAGGGGATTGTCTGCAAATAGTAGTAAGCGGTAGACCTAATGCCGGAAAATCTACTTTTATAAATGCTTTGATTAACGATGAAAGATTGCTAACTGGACTGGAAGCAGGGATTACTCGTGAATCAATTGAAATTGATTGGCAGTATAAAGGTAATCATATCAAATTGATTGATACGGCAGGGCTTCGTAAAAAAGCCGCTATTACAGAATCTTTAGAAAAACTATCAGCATCAGATGCCATTAATAGCATTAAATTTGCTAATACTGTGATTTTAATGATTGATGCTTTATCGCCTTTGAAACAGCAGGATTTAAACATTGCAAGCCATGTAGCAAATGAAAGGCGAAGTATTGTTATAGTAGTTAATAAATGGGATTTAGTTAAAGAATCCGAGAAAGAAGCGTTTAAAGAAGAGTTTTATTATCAGATTAATACTCATCTGCCTCAGATTAAAGGCGTTCCTGCCTTATTTATCTCAGCAAAAAATAAACAAAATATAGCCGATGTATTAGATAGCTGTATTAAGATTTACAAAACTTGGAATAAAAAAATAACTACCAGCAAATTAAATGAATGGCTTAATTTTACTACCGAAGCACATCCATTGCCTTTGCAAAAAGGTGGTAAGCGAGTGCGTGTAAAATATATGACGCAAACAAAAACTAGACCGCCTACATTCAAATTATTTTCCAACAACCCGGAAAAAATAACCGATAGCTATACAAGATATTTAGTAAATAATATGCGTGAAGCTTTCGACATGCCAGGCGTTCCTATTAGGTTTATCTACATAAAAACCAAAAATCCGTATACGTAGATAGAACTTGAAAAATTGGCTATGTCGTCTTTGTAAGTTTTTGGATGCTCACGTATTTTTATACGCTCCGCAATCTCGCTCGGTATTGTTGCGTAGATCGAAAAACGCCCTAAGGTATAGCTAACACGGGAAGGTTTGTACCATTGCTGCTGTTATTGCATCACGAAAATCTTTAAAGTTTTTAATAATTTTTCTCAGGTAATTTTTAAAATTAGCCCAACAGTGTTCGATAGAATTTAAATCTGGAGAATAGACCGGTAGATAAATAAGAGTACAACCCGCTTTTTCTATTAATTCCTTTACCAACAGTGACTTATGAATACTCGCATTATCCATTATTACAAATTGTCCAGGTTTGAGTGATGGGCATAATAGCTCACCTACCCACTGATTAAATAATTGCTTATCAATATAACCGGAATGCTCTAATGGAGCAATTAATTCTTTGGTGCCCTCATTATAACCAGCAACTATATTTACTCTCTCAGTAGCAAAACCTCCTTGCTCTGCGTAAGATCTGGCTCCTCTCTCTGACCATCCGTACAACATGGTTATATTATTACTTACCCCCATTTCATCACAATACACAAGTTTGTCAGATGCTATTTTATCAATATATTCTACAAATTGTTTTCTGGCTTCTTCATTCCTGCCTTTGTATTTTGGCTCTTTTTTTTATATGTAATCTTCATTCTATGAAGCGTGTCATAAAATGTGCTCATTGGTAGCTCGGGTGCTACTGCATCTCTTATATCTATAGCTCGGCTATCAGGATTCTTTGCTAAAAATTCAATTATATGCTCCTTATTAGTAAACCTAGCATCACGTCCACTTTGCATATGTTGTCTTGTGTCATTGTCAAATAAAAAGGGACCACTAAATTACGTGAAAAAGGGACCACTTTATTTAAAATTTTTTATGTCATATTACCTCCAGATTTATAGTTATTAATACGATAACTTTTACCTGTGATGTTTAGTATATGTGCATGATGTACTACTCGATCAATAATTGCATGAGTTAATAACTCATCAGCAAATATTTCATTCCATCTTTCAAAATCCTTGTTTGTGGTGATAATGGTAGATTTATTTTCATATCGTTTAGCAATAATATTAAAAAAATCATCTACTGAATGTTTTGGTAATTGCTTAAAACCTAACTCATCAAGAATTAATAAGTCAAATGATAAGAGTAATTTAACTTTTTTGTGATAGCTATTATCTGCTCTTGCAATATGTAAATTATAAAGCATATCCGATACCGTAGTAAAATATACAGAGTATTCTCGTGTTAAAGCTTTTAATGCTAATCCAATAGCAAGATGAGTTTTGCCAGTTCCAGAATTACCTATGAATATGACATTGCCCTTAGTATTAATATAATCACAAGTAGATAAATCACTTATTACTTTGGTATCAATACTTGGTTGGAACTGAAAATCAAAGTCTTCTAAATTTTTAGTTACCGGTAATTTAGCAGCATTTTTACGACGACGGTAATTATTATACTTACGGTGAGATTTTTCATCTTCACATAATAGTGAGAGAAATTCTTTAAATCCTAGTTTATTATTTTGAGCATAAATAATCCTTTCATTTAAGCTATTGACTATACCTGATAATCTAAAACTACGTAGGTCATTAAGCAAGTTCTGCATTCTGACCTCCAAACTCTGGCAATGGTAAGTTTACTGCATTACTATTTAAGATATTCTTAATTTTAGAGTAAGAACTTATACCGTAATGTAATGCTCTATGACAGGCTTTATCTATTAACTCATCATTGTAAACCTTACGTAAAGAAATAATACCTCTGGCACAACGTTGCCAATCATTTACTCGTGTTTGTTGTAATAACTCTAATAATAAACTGCAATTATTGCCTATCTGCTGCATTTGTTGTTGATAATGTTCGCTATATTCTATAAAACCTGGGCATAGACGTTTATATTTGGCATAATGAGACGGATTAGTGGTAAATATTCCTTTGCCATCTACTCTAACGTGCCTTGCTATTAAATCATTTTGTATAGAAAATATTTGAACAAGGTTTGGTGATAATTGTACCAATACTTCACTGTATATATATTTTGCTGGTACGGAATAATAATTATTATCTATGGTGATATGACAATCTTTTGCTACTTTTCGATTATGCCACGATGACAAATCAAACGTTTCTAATGGTAAGGGCATTAAATTATTACTTTCTTCTTGCTCAAATAGTTCCTGAGGAATTTTTTTAGTAGTACCATGTATTCGGTTATTTGCTTTATTTAACCAGTTTGCAAGATCGTGTATTAATTCTTCATATCTATGAAATTTACGTCCAGCAAAAAAATTATTTTTGACATACTTTATGCCTGATTCTACTTTGCCTTTTTCTTGAGGTTGATATATACGACAAGGAGAAAGTAAAATCCCATAATGATCAGCTAAACGTTTGTATTCCTTCTGATATACAGGCTCATAGAAATTGCTATCTACCACCCCAGCTTTAAGATTATCAAGTTTTATTACTTTTGGACTACCAGCAAAATAATTAAATGCATTGATATGACATTGTATCCATGTTTTACAACTTTGATCAAACACTACTTCATAATAATCAAGGCGACTATAGCTTAAACGCATATTAAACACATATGCTTTAACTCTACGCCCTTGGGCATTATACTGTAAGCCTATGTCACCAAAATCTACTTGTGCTTCCTCTCCTGCTAAAGTATGAAAACGAATGCAACTGTTATTCTGAATCTTATATTTTTTGATATAACGGGTTAGCGAACCATAACTTTTTGTATAACCTTGAATTTTTAACTCTTCAAAAATTCTTATGTAACTTAGATTCTTTTCTAATAACTCAATTATTTGTTCGTGCCAAGAATCCAGTGCTGAAGATCGTTCATAGGGTGCAGGATATTCTGTACCAGACTCTACGTAACGATTTATTATTTTTCTTACTGTTTTACGGTCTATCCTTGTTAGTTTGGCAATATTTCTTTGACTGTTGCCTTGCTTATAAAGGGTGATAATTGTTGTGTACATATTTATTCTTATCATTGTATCACTAGATATTTATTTTAATTAATTATCTAGTGAATATTGCACATTATAACCTTATTAGGTTACACCAAATTCTCTGGTCCCTTTTTCGTGCAATTTAGTGGTCCCCTTTACTTTAGCAATGACAGTCTTGAGCTGTAGTCTCCATTTTCTTTATAACGTCTAATCCAATTTGATATCGTATGACGCTCTATACCCAATAAGTCTGATATTGCTTTTATTCTATATTTAGAAGTATTGTGCAGACTGATTACCCTATCTCTTAAATCCTGACTGTATGCTTTCATCTCTACCATAATTAAAAGCTTTATCTTATATGATTCTAAGGAATAATGCTAGTCGCGTTAGCTATAGTCATACCGTGGCTTGGGAACTAGATCCAGAAAATAATAAAAAATACTAATTTTATTAGTATTTTTAACTGGATCCCGTGAATAAATCACGGGATGACAGGAAGGAGAATGATCTACGCAACAATACCATCTCGCTCGTAAATTTAATGTCTAAACCTTATTGCTTTTTGCTATATGATAAAATTAATGCTAGAGAGGTTTAAGTGGAATTACATATCATAAAAACAGAAGAAGAATATAATGAGGTTTTGAGAGAAATTGACAAGCTATTATATGCACCTGTAAACTCAGCAGAAACGGAAAAGTTAGAAATATTATCTTTATTAGTAGAAGATTATGAGAATAAGCATTATAAAATAGAAATTCCTGATCCTATCGAAGCTATAAACTTTAGATTAGAGCAATTAGGACTTTCTCGTAAAGATTTAGAAAAAAGCATAGGTTCTAGAAGTAGAGTATCAGAAATTCTTAACAAAAAAAGAACATTAACTCTACCTATGATTAGAAAGTTACATAAAGAATTACATATACCGGCTGATATTTTAATTCAAGAATGTGAAAAAAAACGAGCTTAAGTAAGTTGTAAATTGGGAAAATTATAACATATAAATTATTATCAACCTTGCAATTTCATAATAAGATTTTGAATTTACAAGGATAATTTTAACAAAATAATAACAAAATTAATTTTTTATGCTCCTCTACTAGTTTGCTTACCAACATTGTTTTGTCTTTCTTCTAATACCTTATTTGTGTGAGGTCCTACCGGTTTTTTACTAAGTGTACTTGTTCCTAAATTAACTATACTTTTTGCGACTAATCCTAGAACTTTTGGGTCTGCTAATAATTTAAACGCCGGTACTATAACCCCACCATATTCATGTTTATTTATCTTATCGGCAATTTTAATTAATTCAGGTGCATGTTTACCGGCTAGTTCTACTAACTTTTTACCTTCTAATTTTAGTTTTTGTCCTATTGGTTTTGTATCTAAAAATTCCTGTACAATAGGTCCTAAAGTTTTTGCATGTGTTGTTAATAAGTCAGGTATATCTTTCTCAATTATCTTATTTATTTCAGGGTTATTATTTTTTATTTCTATTAAAGTACTAAGTAATACTTTTACTTCTTCCTTTTTTTCTTCTTTTGGAAGTGACTTAATTAATGCAGCTTTTTGCATTATATCGGCAACTTTATCACTATCGGCAAGGGCGAAATTAGCAAGTTTAGTAATTGATGGCATAGCATCCTGTAAGAAAGGCATTGACGCTTCTGCTGCTTTATGTATAAATTCTGGATCTTTTCCTGAGGATTTTATTCTTTCTGTCACTGTAGAATGTTTTAAAACAGCTAATATATTTTCTTGATTATCCTTCAAATATTTTGGCAATTCTTTTTCTAAAACAGGAGATAAATTATCTATAATAATCTTAGCATTTTTAACCAATTCTACTACTTCAGGCTTTTTTGCTGCTAATAAATCTTTTTTGCTTGTAGTATCTAATCCTGCCATATTTAGGTTGGTATTAGACCAACGCTGATTTGCTTTAAATTGATTCAAAGCATCTATAGCGGCAGGGGCACTTTCGATGAATTTATCACTAGAATTTGCAAGTAATGCTACTGTATTTATAATTAATTCAGGCTTAGCAAATTTTTGTGCTTTATTATTTATTATATTTTCTGCAAACTGAGCTATTTCTTTCTGACTCTCAGGCTTTTTTAGAAAATTTACTAGATCTTTCTTAAGAACAGGGCTTAATTGATCTGAAGTAATAATCTCACGTATATTTTGTAATATATTAGCTTGGGATGATTCATTTTTTTGTTTAATATTCTTATATATTCCTTGCACTTTTGGATTTAGATCATTTTCTAATGCTTTAGATATTATATCTACTCCAAGTGTAGATAATTCTCTAATAAATTTAGGGCTGATGCCATCCAATACATTTATTTTTTCTGTTTCGGAAGTTTGAAAATTCTTAGTTATTTTACCAAATCGCTTATTTAAAATAGGCGTAAGAACATATGGAATAACAGTAGATTCTAAAATAGCTTCCTTAGAACTATTTGATATACTTGTTGAATGTAAAATATCAGCACATTTTTTTATAAGCGGTTCAGCATCTTGTATCATTTTGCTACCAGCTTCAATAGAGCCGGCACTATCAGCAGCGTTCTTGGCAGCTTTTAAGTTATTAAATTCTGTCACAAGATCAGGTAAAACTTGAGCCGCTTCCCAAGTAAATTGTAAAGCACTAGCACCATCACTAACAGCCTGGGTAACTGTTTGTATTATACCCAAATTACCCTTATTAAGATCTAAATATTTCTTATTTAATTCATCATATTTTTTATTACCGGTTTCGATCCCAAGAGCTGCCCAGCCTGTTTCTAGATAAGTAAGATTTTGATATTCTTCATCAAGCTGCTGCTTTATTTTATCGAGGGATTCCTGATCTTGGTTCTTAGACATTCCACAACCTTTGCATAATTTAGTTAATATTAGTTTACTATAATTATTTAAAGGTTTATAAAAATTTATATTTTAATTTTTATTAATCTTTAGGAGTATGGTTATATTACAATAGTTTAAATATTTCTAATTCAAGTAAGTTGTAAATCAGATAATTTTTCTATTCCGATTATGGTTATGTTTTCGGTTTTTTTATATGTGCTGTTGCCACTCGTTACTATATATAGATGTTCTAATTTTAGATCAGTAAGAGCAATATGCATAGATTTAGTAATTTCAGGAGTGTCAGAGTTTTTTACTTCAAAACCATATTTTTTACCATTCTTAATAATTAATAAATCTAATTCAGCTCCTGTTTGTGTTCGCCAAAAAAAACATTCTGCATCTATTTTAAATTTACGTATTAGTTCCTCTATTACAAATCCTTCAAAGGATAGACCTCGCTTAGGGTGAACATACCAATCATTTTCGTTAACTCCTAGTAACGCATGTAATATCCCACTATCTCGTATGTAAACTTTTGGTGCTTTAACTTGACGTTTTGAAATATTTTCATGCCAAGGTTTTAACAGTCTAATCATGAAAGTTTGTTCTAATATTTCAGTGTAACGTCTGATAGTCATATCAGTTAAGCCAAGCGATCTTCCAAGTTCGCTATAATTTAGTAACTGTCCGTGATTATGGGCAAGCATCATCCATAATTGCCTCATTAGATGCGGATTAAGGGATATTCCAAGAGCCGGTAAATCACGCTCGATAAAGCTAGTAATGTAGCTGTTACGCCATCTAAGGCTTAAATCATGATTTTTTGCTAAATATGATTTTGGAAATCCGCCTCTTAGCCATAATTCTTTAAAGTCAGTTATTTCTGTTAAACTGAACGGCGTAAGTTCTGTATATTCAATGCGACCTGCTAATGATTCTGAGGATTGTCTAAGTAATTCACCTGATGCACTGCCTAAAATTAAGAATTTTTTATTTGAATAATCAGCAAGAACACGTAAATAAGGGAAAAGTTCCGGCTGCCTTTGAATTTCATCGATAACTATTAATCCATCTAGTGGGTCTAGAGTTGCTTTAGGATTTTTAAGCTGATCTAAATGGGATGGATCTTCTAAATCAAAAAAATAATTTTTATCATTAAGTTGCTTGATATAGCTATGTGCTAAGGTAGTTTTCCCGCACTGTCTTGGTCCAAGAATGGCACATATAGGGAATATATCAAAAGAATCTTTGATGTATTCTAAGTAATAATTTCTTTCTATCATCCTTGCAATTTCATAATATGAATTTGAATTTACAATATAACTTTAACAAAATAATTACAAGATTTTTAGTCTAATTCATCTACTTTATCATATAATTTTTCTAAATGATGCTTTACTAGACGTAATATTTTTGCTTCAGGGCTAAGGTTTTTGATAGCCCATTTTTTAATCCAAGGTTCAGCAAGTTGCCACATATTAACGTTTTCGTCCAATTGTCTGCCTATCCCTTCGACCATTATTAAAGTTTTTTGTAATAATAATAGATCCGGCTGCACTTCCATACCAAAATCCTCGGTGATTTTAAATAAATGAGCAAGCAACTTACCAACTGAAATATTTTTAGTAGGTGCACCCACAACCGGTTCGGTAACAGCTCTGCAACTTTGGGTAAATAAATCTAAATCGGTATTAATAGGGACGTAACCAGCTTTTAAATGTACTTTGGTAACTAATTTATAATCACGATTTAAAAAACCAAATAAGCTTTCGGCAACCGCTAAACGATCTTTTTCTTTAAGTCTACCCATAATACCGAAATCAAGCAGAATGAGCTTACCTAGTTTATCTACTAAAATATTTCCTGGGTGTAAATCAGCGTGGAAAAAGCCGTCTCTATAAGCTTGGTTAAAGAACATTACGGCAAAGTTTTGGGCTATTTTTGCAGGCTCTAGCCCCATTTCTTTTAATAGCGGAGTATCATATATAGAAGTGCCTTCTAACCACTGCGTAGTTAGTATATTTTCTGATGTTAGATCCCAATATATTTTAGGGATTATTACGTTATGATCTTTACGCATATTATCAGCAAGCTCTGAAGCAGCAGCAGCCTCGAGGCGTAAATCAAGCTCAAATTTCATAGTTTCATGAAATTTATCAACTACTTTAAGAGGTTTTAGCCTTTTTGCTTTAGAAAATTTTGAGGCAATTTTTGCAAGAAAATATAATAGCCTGATATCCCTATTATATTTTTTATGAATATTAGGACGCGATATTTTCACCGCTACATATTCACCTGTTGTAAGCTGTGCCTTATGTACCTGCGAGATCGATGCAGCAGCTATAGGCGTGTCATTGAAGTGTAAGAACGGGAGGGGGGCGTCATTGCGAGCAGTCGAAGACTGCGTGGCAATCTTTTTCTTGCTTGCTGAGATTGCTTCGTCGACATAAATGTCTCCTCGCAATGACGTTACCATCCCCCTAGCCACCTTACTGTCAAATGGTGGTAATTTATCCTGTAACAATCTTAAGTAATCTGCTATTTGTGTTCCTACTAAATCGGGTCTAGTGGAAAGCGTTTGCCCAAATTTTATATAAATCGGTCCAAGGCTGCTTAAAGTTTCTATTAAGCGTTTGCCGTAATCTTCTTTTGATTTTCTAAATAACGATAATGGAGCAAAAAATAATGCTAATATATAGCCAATAAATCTAATATCTTTAGGTATTTTAACATTAGAAGTATTAGTCAAAATTTGTTTTTTGCTAATGATATGAAAAATACGTAATAAATTAAAAAAATTACAAATCATAACTTATATGCACTATGAATGGCAACAATGCCGCCGCTTAGGTTTTTATAGTTAATTTCTTCAAAGCCTGCCTCTTTAATCATTATTCTAAACTCGTCTTGCGATGGAAATAAGTCTATACTTTCAACTAAATAGTCATAGGCTTCTTTATTGCCGGTAATTATTTGACCAATTTTAGGGATAACATTAAACGAATAGAATTTGTAGAAATCTTGTAATAAACTTTCTTTTACCTTGGAAAATTCAAGACAGACAAACTTACCCATAGGTTTTAAAACTCTATAAGCTTCTTTTAGAGCTTTATTAATATCAGGAACGTTTCGAATCCCAAATGCAATGGTATAATAGTCAAAGCTATTATCAGGAAATGGTAATTCTTCGGCAGTTGCTACAGTAAATTTAAGATTCTGAAATAAGTTTAGATCAATTGATTTTTTCTTAGCCTGCCTTAGCATTTCTTCATTAATATCGCTTAAAGTTAAAGAGATGTTACTACCCCTATCTTTCGCTTTTTTAGCAAGCTTCAAAGCAATATCGCCGCTACCGCTAGCAACATCTAATATATTAGAGTTAAGATTTGGGACTTGTCTAATAAACTCATCTTTCCATAAGCGATGCATTCCAAAGCTCATAAGATCATTCATTAAGTCGTATTTATCAGCAACGTTAGAAAAAACGCTATTTACGAGCGATTGTTTTTCGTTTGCTTTTATTTTCTTAAATCCAAAATTTGTTTGGTTCATTTGGTTTATATGTTATATGGATCGGCTCTGTCATCCCGTGGCTTGTCCACGGGATCCAAAAAAACAATAAAAAATACTGACGTATTTTTAACTGGATCCCGTGGACAAGCCACGGGATGACATTAACAGTTCGCATAATAGTTTCCATTATGTATATTCAATTAAATATAGTATAAACATAAAATTATTAAAATAATAGTAAAAATGCCGGAACTTCCTGAAGTAGAAACTTTAAAAAATTCCCTAGAAAGTAAATTAATAGGGCTTGTTATAAAGAAAGTGGAGTTTAAAAGAGATAATCTACGTTATAAATTATCTGCTGATTTAGCTGACCAAATCGTAAATACGAATATAATAAATGTTAGGCGTCGTGCCAAATATTTAATAATCGACTTTGATAATAATCATTCTTTAATAGTTCACTTAGGTATGAGCGGTAGGTTTACACTGCAATCTACAGGCTACGAAGCCAAAAAACATGACCATGTAGTTTTTAACTTAAGTAATAATGAAAAGCTGATTTTTAACGATACTCGAAGATTTGGGATGATTTACAGCTTTCGTACCGAGCTTTTGGAGAAAGATTTTTTTGCTAATCTAGCGTTAGAACCTCTATCTGATTTATTTGAGCTTCAATATTTAAAAAGTAAGCTAATGAATAAAAAAGTACCGATAAAAAATTTACTCATGGATAATAGAATTGTCGTTGGAGTCGGCAATATTTATGCTTCTGAAAGTCTTCATTTAGCTAAAATTCATCCTGATAAATTCGGAAAAGATTTAAACGATGATGAGATAAAGAATTTAATTGCAGCAGTTAAGAATGTTCTATCTAAAGCTATAATTGCTGGCGGCACTACTCTTAAAGATTTTGTTAATGGTGATAATAAACCAGGCTATTTTACACAGCAACTTATGGTTTATGCAAGAGACGGGCAAGAGTGCCTAAGCTGCTCTAATAACATTATTAAGACAAAACACTCAGGAAGAAGTACTTTTTATTGTAAAATCTGTCAAAAAGCTTGACTTATTTTTTAAAGCCATCTATAAAGCCTGTCATTATTTATTCAATCAATAGTTGAAATCATATGAAAGTAAAGCCGGTTATTATGGCAGGTGGTAGTGGTAAGAGGTTATGGCCTCTATCTGCCAGTAATAAACCAAAGCAATTTAAAAAAATATTAGGTGATTTAACTTTATTACAGCAAACTTTAATCAGAAATAAATTTTTAGGGAAACCTACAATAATTACCTCTAACCAATATGAAGAAATTACTAAACAGCAAGCAGCAGATATAGAAATAGAATTTGAATTCATCACCGAACCGGAGCAGAAAAATACAGCAATTTGTGCAATTATTACGGCTCTGTCAGCTAAGGCACAAGGGTTCGATAGGTTAGTATTACTACCGGCGGACCATCATATAGAAGATGAAGAAAATTACTTCAATACTATAAATAAAGCTTTATGTTTTGTTGAGCAATATGGAATTTGTATTATCGGTATTCCAATAAATAGCGTAAATACCGAGTATGGCTATATAAAATCGGGAATTTCGATTGCAGAAAATATTTACCAAGTTGACAATTTTATTGAAAAACCTGAATTTAAGGAAGCAGAAAGATATTGTAGTAGTAATGAATATTTTTGGAATTCAGGAATTTTTATATATGATAATGGTCAAAGCGGATTTTATTGTCCCAAATTTGGGAGAAAAACCCCGCACTTGCAGTGCGTCGTTTTAACATATAGAATGTAGAGATGCAGTATTACAAGAAGATAAGCCACACAGTTTACGATTGCACTTATCATATAGTATGGGTGACTAAATGAGGTGGTACCCTTTGTCTAGACAAATTTTTTAAATTTTAGAGGTGTAATTCTCCTGTATTAATGTATTGGTTTTTCAAAGTAAAGTTTGCATTTTCTATGTCATATAGCCTCTTGATAATTTTCTAGTTTTTCTGCAAAATGTATCATTTCAGGTGTCTTATATTCAAGCGATTGATGAGGTCTTTGCTGATTATAAAATTCTATATAATCTCTGATAGCTATCTTTGCTTCACGTACCGTTTCAAGATCAAAACGATAAATCTTCTCTTGTTTCAAAGATCGCCAAAAACGTTCAATAAATACATTATCTAAGGCTCTATCTTTGCCGTCCATACTAATAGCTATGCCTTGTTGCTCAAGTATTTGAGTAAAATCTTTTGATGTAAATTGTACTCCTTGATCCGTATTAAAAATGTCAGGCTTGCCATGTATAGATATTGCTTCATTTAGAGCTTCAATACAAAAATCATTTTCTAAACTAATCGACACCCGCCAACTCAAAATATAACGACTATACCAATCCATTATAGCAACCAAATATACAAAACCTTGCTTTAATCTTATGTAAGTAATATCTGCACAGTAAACTTGATTGGAGCAAACCACCTCTATATTATTTAATAGATATGGGTATACTTTATGAGCCTGATTCCTACGGCTTAAATTAATCTTTGGGTATACTGCTTCAATACCAAGTATTTTATAATATTTTCTTATCATCTTACGACTAACATTTAACCCTTCGGATTTTAGGACATGAGACATTCTTCTAGTACCATAATAGGGATGCTCTGTAAAAATCTCATCAATTCTGTTCAGTACTCTATACTCCTTATCATCTAAGGTATTCCTAGCTCGGTAGTAGTAACTTGAGCGGTTTAAATCTAAAAGTTTGCATTGTCTTGCTATGGTTAAATTTGAAGCATAACTTATCATTTTTTTCCTAACCTCTAAATCCAAAGATACTAGATTTTTTTTTAAGCCAGTCTCTTTCAACTGTTAACTGGCCTATTTGCTCAAATAATGATTTAATTAAATCTTCTTGGCCGGTATCTTGTTGTTTAGATTTCGATTTAAATCCAGAAACCATAAAATCTAAAGCTTCTTTCTTCCATTTATAAATCTGATTAGCGTGAACACCATATTTGCTGGTAATTTGAGCTATAGTCATTTCTCCAGATATTGCTTCAATTGCTATTTTTGCTTTTTCTTCTGCACTATATTTTTTAACTTGTTTTTTCATTTTTTGCTCCTTTTCCTAGGAGATATTATACCTACTTTTCTCTATTTTCTTGTCTAGTTTTTGGGTACCATTATAATGCATATCCTGGCAATGACAAATTCTTTTTTAATAATTATCCGGTACTAATAAGAAAGTATTTTATTAACCTACCAATTAAATACCTGACATAATAGTTGCAAATACTAAAATATAATGTTAGAATGAAATAATGCTAAAAAAAGAAGATTTTAGGACATTATCAACGAGTGCACAAGCAGCTTTAAGAAAAGTTGCATTAAGAGCAATTGATAAAGGAGAAAAACAATCAGATGTATCAAATCTTATAGGAGTAACACGTCAGACTATTAGTAACTGGGTTAACAAAAGAAGAAGAGGTGATAAATATGCAATAACTGGCAAGTCTAGAGGAAGAAAGACAGGAGAGAAAAGAATAATAAATGAAATGCTGGGTAAAAAAATACAAGATTATATAAATCACTCTAGACCAGAAGATCACAATATCAAATCTGCACTATGGTCAAGAAAAGCTATTAATGCCCTGATTAAAAAATGCTGTGGTTTCTTTTTGCCATTAAGTACGATTGGAGAATATTTAAGAAGATGGGGATATACTGCACAAAAACCAAAGAAATTAGCTTATGAGCAACAGCCAAAACAAGTTCAAGTATGGCTAGATGAAGAATATCCCGCAATAGTAAAACAAGCACAAATGGAACAAGCTGAAATACACTGGTGTGATGAAGTGGGTATAAAATCAGAATGTCAGGTGTTACAGAGCTATTCTTTAAAAGGCAAAACACCCGTAGTTATTCATAAATCAAAACGATTTACTATAAATATGATATCAACTGTTACGAACAATGGTAAACTAAGGTTCATGTTATATGAAGATACACTAAAAACAGATATATTTATAGAATTTCTAAGAAGATTAGTGAAATCTGCAAGAAGGAAGATCTTTTTAATATTAGACAATTTAAAAGTACATCATAGTAAAAAAGTATACAGCTGGACAAATAAGCATAAAGATAAAATTTCTTTGTTTTTTTTGCCTCCTTATACTCCAATGTCATTGTCAAATAAAAAGGGACCACTAAATTACGTGAAAAAGGGACCACTTTATTTAAAATTTTTTATGTCATATTACCTCCAGATTTATAGTTATTAATACGATAACTTTTACCTGTGATGTTTAGTATATGTGCATGATGTACTACTCGATCAATAATTGCATGAGTTAATAACTCATCAGCAAATATTTCATTCCATCTTTCAAAATCCTTGTTTGTGGTGATAATGGTAGATTTATTTTCATATCGTTTAGCAATAATATTAAAAAAATCATCTACTGAATGTTTTGGTAATTGCTTAAAACCTAACTCATCAAGAATTAATAAGTCAAATGATAAGAGTAATTTAACTTTTTTGTGATAGCTATTATCTGCTCTTGCAATATGTAAATTATAAAGCATATCCGATACCGTAGTAAAATATACAGAGTATTCTCGTGTTAAAGCTTTTAATGCTAATCCAATAGCAAGATGAGTTTTGCCAGTTCCAGAATTACCTATGAATATGACATTGCCCTTAGTATTAATATAATCACAAGTAGATAAATCACTTATTACTTTGGTATCAATACTTGGTTGGAACTGAAAATCAAAGTCTTCTAAATTTTTAGTTACCGGTAATTTAGCAGCATTTTTACGACGACGGTAATTATTATACTTACGGTGAGATTTTTCATCTTCACATAATAGTGAGAGAAATTCTTTAAATCCTAGTTTATTATTTTGAGCATAAATAATCCTTTCATTTAAGCTATTGACTATACCTGATAATCTAAAACTACGTAGGTCATTAAGCAAGTTCTGCATTCTGACCTCCAAACTCTGGCAATGGTAAGTTTACTGCATTACTATTTAAGATATTCTTAATTTTAGAGTAAGAACTTATACCGTAATGTAATGCTCTATGACAGGCTTTATCTATTAACTCATCATTGTAAACCTTACGTAAAGAAATAATACCTCTGGCACAACGTTGCCAATCATTTACTCGTGTTTGTTGTAATAACTCTAATAATAAACTGCAATTATTGCCTATCTGCTGCATTTGTTGTTGATAATGTTCGCTATATTCTATAAAACCTGGGCATAGACGTTTATATTTGGCATAATGAGACGGATTAGTGGTAAATATTCCTTTGCCATCTACTCTAACGTGCCTTGCTATTAAATCATTTTGTATAGAAAATATTTGAACAAGGTTTGGTGATAATTGTACCAATACTTCACTGTATATATATTTTGCTGGTACGGAATAATAATTATTATCTATGGTGATATGACAATCTTTTGCTACTTTTCGATTATGCCACGATGATAAATCAAACGTTTCTAATGGTAAGGGCATTAAATTATTACTTTCTTCTTGCTCAAATAGTTCCTGAGGAATTTTTTTAGTAGTACCATGTATTCGGTTATTTGCTTTATTTAACCAGTTTGCAAGATCGTGTATTAATTCTTCATATCTATGAAATTTACGTCCAGCAAAAAAATTATTTTTGACATACTTTATGCCTGATTCTACTTTGCCTTTTTCTTGAGGTTGATATATACGACAAGGAGAAAGTAAAATCCCATAATGATCAGCTAAACGTTTGTATTCCTTCTGATATACAGGCTCATAGAAATTGCTATCTACCACCCCAGCTTTAAGATTATCAAGTTTTATTACTTTTGGACTACCAGCAAAATAATTAAATGCATTGATATGACATTGTATCCATGTTTTACAACTTTGATCAAACACTACTTCATAATAATCAAGGCGACTATAGCTTAAACGCATATTAAACACATATGCTTTAACTCTACGCCCTTGGGCATTATACTGTAAGCCTATGTCACCAAAATCTACTTGTGCTTCCTCTCCTGCTAAAGTATGAAAACGAATGCAACTGTTATTCTGAATCTTATATTTTTTGATATAACGGGTTAGCGAACCATAACTTTTTGTATAACCTTGAATTTTTAACTCTTCAAAAATTCTTATGTAACTTAGATTCTTTTCTAATAACTCAATTATTTGTTCGTGCCAAGAATCCAGTGCTGAAGATCGTTCATAGGGTGCAGGATATTCTGTACCAGACTCTACGTAACGATTTATTATTTTTCTTACTGTTTTACGGTCTATCCTTGTTAGTTTGGCAATATTTCTTTGACTGTTGCCTTGCTTATAAAGGGTGATAATTGTTGTGTACATATTTATTCTTATCATTGTATCACTAGATATTTATTTTAATTAATTATCTAGTGAATATTGCACATTATAACCTTATTAGGTTACACCAAATTCTCTGGTCCCTTTTTCGTGCAATTTAGTGGTCCCCTTTACTTTAGCAATGACATGCGGCAGTAAAAGCGGTAGCCATACCGAAGAAAGGTGGCGGTGAAAGAATTCTAGGGATACTAACAGTATCTGATAGGATAGCTCAGATGGTAGTAAAGTTAGTTTTTGAACCTTTAGTAGAACCTTATTTTTATCCGGACTCTTATGGCTACAGACCTAAGAAATCAGCATTGGAAGCGATAGGGGTTACTCAAAAGCGTTGCTGGCAAAGTAATTGGATATTGGAATTTGACATTAAAGGGTTGTTTGATTAGGCATGTTGATACTCCTTTCTAAAATCCACATAATAAAGGTGACCATTTTTTAACTGATTAAATAATTTAATTGTGTCATAATGGTCGGGGAACAAGTAAGCATTTGTTTCAGTATTTTTAGATACTTTAATTCGGCCATTATGAATTCTATCATAAATCCAGTGTCTATCTACAGCTATTTTTTGGGCGACTTGAGTTACAGATAAAAATCCTTCTTTGCATAATTGATGAGATTGTGATTCTTTTTGTAATAGCCGGGGTTCTGTCAGATTCTTTGTGTAAGTACAATTTCTCCATTTGCCCAATTTTGTAAATTAGTATCACAAAGAATTGCAAATTGATTTAAAGCCATCGCCCAATTCTTAATAGGCATTGTCCATTTTTTAGAGGCATTTGTCAATGCCAAAAAGATTATTTTCTGAATCGATTTATCATCTGGAAATACTCCCTTATTTTTAATAATTTTACGAATTTGACGGTTAGTGGATTCAATAGCATTAGTAGTGTAAATCGCCTTTCTAATGTCTTCTGGAAAGCTAAAAAATGGAGCTATGCCAGACCAATTTCGTTGCCATATATCAAAAATAACTGGATATTTGTCATCCCATTTTTTGGCAAAGTTTTGTAATTCTCTTAATCCCTCGGCTTCATTTATTGCAGAATAAACTGCCTTTAAATCAGCTGTTACCGATTTTAAATCTTTGTATGATACGTATTTTACAGAATTTCTTACCATATGAACAATACACAACTGCACTATGGTTTTTGGAAAAATGCTATTTATCGCCTCCGGAAAACCCTTAAGACCATCAACACATGCAACATATATTTGTTCTACACCACGATTCTTCAGTTCTGTTACTACCTGCATCCAAAACTTAGAACCTTCATTCTTGCCTATCCAAATACCTAATAGCTCTTTCTTGCCTTCCATATTAACTCCTATAGCCAGATATACTGCTTTATTTATTATTACATGATTATCCCTGGATTTAACATGAATACAATCTAAGTACACTATAGGATATATACTATCAAGTGCTCTATTCTGCCAAACAGTAACTTCCTCTAAAATGCCATCAGTTATCTTTGATATTAACTCAGATGATACCTTGGTGGCATATAGTTCTTCTAAGTGCCATTGTATTTCTCGAATAGTCATTCCCCTAGCATATAACGATATTACTTTATCATCAAATCCTTCAAATTTTCGTACTCCTTTTGGAATTAGTTGAGGTTCAAATTCTCCTTCCCGATCCCTTGGCACTTCTAC
Organism: Rickettsia endosymbiont of Rhinocyllus conicus; assembly: GCF_964026465.1. Classification (NCBI taxonomy): domain Bacteria; kingdom Pseudomonadati; phylum Pseudomonadota; class Alphaproteobacteria; order Rickettsiales; family Rickettsiaceae; genus Rickettsia; species Rickettsia endosymbiont of Rhinocyllus conicus. The sequence continues at coordinate 282,693 of NZ_OZ032155.1, forward strand.
TGTCAATTTACGACCTTCTGGATCTATTAAAGTCTTTTCATAATTGCCATTACGTCTATTATCTGAATCCTTGGTATTCTTAGAATGCTTCTCATAACCTATATGAGCTTCCATTTCTTTCTCTAGAATCTTATTTACTATCTGCTTTTTAAATTCCTGAAATATCCCTTCCTTCCCAAATATCTCAGTTGGATCACTTTGTGATAGTATTTCTGATACTACTTTTTCTATAGTCGGATTTGATACTTTGCTCTTATTTTTCATATTAGCCTCATGTAAGTTGTTTTAATTAATTTTATTCTTAACTGTTTTTACAACTTACACAAACTTTCTGACACCCTCATAGCCGGTGCTTAAGACGAATAGTTTGTACCGTGCTGGGTATTACATAGGGTTTCATAGGTGAACGATAACCTTCAGTAGTTAATTGTTGAGCAATAGATTCATCATTTATACCTTTCTGACTTAGTTCGATTATTTTTTTCTCTATTTCTTGTGACGATGATAATTCTTTAAAAGAACCTACACGAACATTAATTGACGTAGTTGTTGTATTACCACCTTTCCATACAATCCGTACAGATATAGTATCACGTTCTTGACGATGAACAACAACTTTATCAATAAGGCAGCGTAAAAATTCTTTACGTTGTTTGTGAGATAATGCTTGCTTGTTCCATATGGTGGGTAGTTGCTTGCCAATATCTCTAAAAGCACATTTAATTTCATCAGGAATTTCAATAGAGTACTTTTCTTTTGATTTTTCTTCAATGATTTTTTCTGCTTGTTTAAGAGCAAGTAATGCTTGTTCCCATCGTTTTTCTAATTCGGCAGCAACTAGTCTATTACAGGGGGCGACCTGGTTAAATTGTGCTTCAGCTAATTTAGCTTGGTAACTCAAACGTTCTAATTTTTGCTGCTGAGCTTTAAGCACTGACTGGGTTTCAAGCTCCTTCTCCTTTAAAGAGGCTTCATAAGCATTTAATTCTATCGGTGAGAGTGCCTCAAAAAAAGTTTTAATTACATATTCATCAATTGAATCCGCGGACAAAAATTGACAGATTGGGGTACGATATTGGCTTCTGAGATAGTTACATAAGTAACGATTTCCACCTTTATACTGAATGCACATTTTATGACCACAAGCACCACAGAAAATTATGCCTTGCAGTAAAGCTGCTCCGTAACGTGGCACACCACGAGTTTTGTTGCGAGTATATTCGGCATAATTTTGTTTAAGCATGTTTGCGATTTTATCAAATATATCAGTTGAAATATAGGCAGGATATTTATTTGGAATAATAATTTTCCATTGTTCTGGCGGTAATTTTCGTGTTACTTTATCCACTACAGAAGGTCCTATTTTAGAGGTACGAGTTTTTCCATAAACGAAAGTACCAGCATAGGCTGGGTTTTTAAGGACATTAGATAAAGTAGCTAACGTCGGTTTACGCCACTCTAATTGTTTAAATTTATCATAGCGTGGCATCATTAGTCCATGCTTATTAAAGTAAGCTAATGTTTGTGATATTGTTTTTACTTGCAGAAAAATATTAAAAACACGTTGAATACTGTCCTGGACTTCACGATTAGGATCTTTTTCAACTTGGTTCAGACAGTTACGCAATAATCCAACTGGTAACGATAGAGCTAACTCTCCACGTTGTGCTTTATTTAATAATCCTGCAGTTAGTCGAGTACGGATTGTGCTTAACTCTACTTCTGCTAATTGACCTTTTAAGCCTAGAAGCAAACGCCCATTCATACTAGATGGATCATAAACACCATCACGATCAGCAATTAAGCAGTGGCGATAGCCACAAACATCTAATAGTGGATACCAGTCTGAGCAATTGCGAGATAATCGTGTTACGTCAAATGATAAAATAATACCAACTTCACCAAGTGTTACTTGTGTTAGTAATGATTTAAATCCTTCGCGATGCTTAGCTTCTGCACCTGTTAATCCAAGGTCTGCATCTATTATCTCAATATTATTTGCTTGCCAACCCAATTCAAAAGCACGTTGTTTAAGTGCATACTGCAATTTTAGACTTTCTTGATTGGTTAGAGTTTGATGCAATGTTGACTGTCGAATATAAATTATTGCTTTGAGAGCCAAGTGTTGTGATGTTATTAGTTCTGATATGTTCATAGGTAATCTCCTGACAAATATTTAATAGTTCGGTTAAGATTTCATTTTGTTGTTTTTCTGATAATCGCTGCCAAACTTGTTTTGGTGGTTGAGGCATAAGCTTGGTATCTCCATTCCTAAGTTAGTCAATGCTAGAATGCTCTCACATGTTAACTTAGTTGTAGGAATTCGAGGTACAAAAGCAATATTAGTAACATCAATAGGAATATAGAGTCGAGTTAGATGCTGGTACTCTACATAAATAAATCCTTCATTACTTGGTGAATTGTGCCATTCTAATACATGAAAAGAATGACCAAATAGTGGGTGCGTAGGATCCACTACTTTTACTTTTTTAATATCTTTTAAATTTGGGTTGTTGAAACGGGTATTAAGATGGTTGATCGTTTGACAACATACCACATGAATTGCTATTAAAAGCAGTAAGAAAACACACAGATAATAAATGGGTACTATTATACATAGAAAGATGGCTAAAAGCTCCTACGCAGTTACCGAATGGTGACATAAGCATAAGAACTAAAGGAACGCCACAAGGCGGCGTGATTAGTCCTGTGTTAAGTAACCTATTTTTACATTATGTGTTTGATGACTGGATGAAAAGGCACTACCCAACACTAAAATGGTGCAGGTATGCGGATGATGGTTTAGTTCATGGGAATAGTGAAAAACAAATGCAGGAACTATTGGTAAATCTAAAACAACGATTTGAGAATTGTGGGTTAGAGTTACATCCAAAAAAGACAAAGATTGTTTATTGCAAAGATGGAAAGCGGAAAGGGGAATATCCAAATACAAAGTTTACATTTTTAGGATATAGCTTTCACAGTAGGAAAGTACAAAATAGCAGAGATAATAGTTTATTTGTGAGTTTCACTCCTGCGGTAAGCCAAGAAGCACAAAAATCAATGCGAGCAACTATACGTAAGAGCGGTTTGAATAGAAAAACTGATATTGGTATACAAGATACCGTCTTGAAGGTCAATAACTTTTTTCATGTTTTGTGTAACAATTTATTTATTAACACGTTTTATCTATTATTTTCTAGATCCTTTTAACTAAAAAACTTACGCTATAGATGGTTCTAAATAGCGTAAAGATGTAGAACGGAGCTGTTGTTGCATATAATCATCTAAAAGCCCCAACTTTAGTTGGTAAACTGTTTTACCTATTTTATGTGCAGTTCTTTTAAGAAAGGCCCAAACTAGAAATACACAACTAATGTGATTACGTTGGATTCGCTGTTTTCTGCATTGACAACGTTCTATACCAGTCAGTTGCTTAATTTCTCTATGCATACTCTCAATTACCCACCGATAGCCAAACTCATCTTGTATAGCTTTAGAAGATTTTTGAGTTTTGTTATTAGTAATAATATAATCAACTCTGTTGGTAGAAACAGTAAATTTAAACAAATTAACATGCTTATTTTTAGCAAATCCTTTTATATGAATCTCTACTCCATGTCTAATTTCTTCATCTGAAAATGTTAACTTACTAACAGCCCTATAAGACTCAGAAGAACAAGTTTTACTAACGTTTCTATTGGCTTTAATAGGGGCATAATAATATTTGCCCAAGGAGTCAACATGTTGCATAATTTTGTGTGTAGCATACCATGTATCAAAAAGTACAGTTTAAAAAATCTTTTTGCTATACACAGCATTATTTAACATGTTGAGTAGGTGATCTAGTTTCGTTGTTCCATCATGATCAGGCGAAAAAATTCGATAAGTTATTACCCAAAACTTATTAATATCGGGGTTATAGTATACAAGACTCACTATTCCTATACCGGTAGTAACTCCACCTGTAGCTCCACTATACTGAATTCTAGCAATTTCTATTTTCTTTGTATTCCTTTTATTTTACACCGTATCATCAAATATTGTATACCCGTTAGGTGACAAAATAATATCACCCTTAATATGTTCCCATAACAAAGAAGGAGTATATTTTTCATTCCCTAAAAATCTATTAATCACATCATGGCTACATTTCTTCGCATGTTCAGCGTAGTAGGTCAAACTATAATTCTTTTGACTAACTGTTAAAAATTGACTGTAGTCTGTTCTATTAATTGCTATTGCTTGCAATCTTTTTCTCTTTGTCATATTTATAATTATTCTTATAATAATTTATCATTTTTTTATTCATAGCGTAAGTTTTGACTAAATATTTACATTAAAAGGAACGTTGTTCTTGAGTACCCCATAAATTATATGTAGCAACTTACGCATAGAAGCAATTACTATTACCATTTTGGATTTTCCAGCATTACTTAAGCGTTGAGCAAAATCTTTAATAATTGGGTTAAACCTAAGAGATACTACAGCAGGCATATATTAACCCACCAATTAAATACCTGACTTAAGAGGCATATTTAACATCATCGGCTTGGAACAATTTTTGTATATGTTTAGGATTGTTCTGTAAGCAACGTAAATAAGATTTAAGATTGTATTTTAACTCATCTTTTGTAAGAGGTATATGTTTTCTATTTACATTTCTTTTTAAGTCATTATTTAAGTATTCATCTGGATTATGTTGTGGAGTATAAGGAGGCAAAAAAAACAAAGAAATTTTATCTTTATGCTTATTTGTCCAGCTGTATACTTTTTTACTATGATGTACTTTTAAATTGTCTAATATTAAAAAGATCTTCCTTCTTGCAGATTTCACTAATCTTCTTAGAAATTCTATAAATATATCTGTTTTTAGTGTATCTTCATATAACATGAACCTTAGTTTACCATTGTTCGTAACAGTTGATATCATATTTATAGTAAATCGTTTTGATTTATGAATAACTACGGGTGTTTTGCCTTTTAAAGAATAGCTCTGTAACACCTGACATTCTGATTTTATACCCACTTCATCACACCAGTGTATTTCAGCTTGTTCCATTTGTGCTTGTTTTACTATTGCGGGATATTCTTCATCTAGCCATACTTGAACTTGTTTTGGCTGTTGCTCATAAGCTAATTTCTTTGGTTTTTGTGCAGTATATCCCCATCTTCTTAAATATTCTCCAATCGTACTTAATGGCAAAAAGAAACCACAGCATTTTTTAATCAGGGCATTAATAGCTTTTCTTGACCATAGTGCAGATTTGATATTGTGATCTTCTGGTCTAGAGTGATTTATATAATCTTGTATTTTTTTACCCAGCATTTCATTTATTATTCTTTTCTCTCCTGTCTTTCTTCCTCTAGACTTGCCAGTTATTGCATATTTATCACCTCTTCTTCTTTTGTTAACCCAGTTACTAATAGTCTGACGTGTTACTCCTATAAGATTTGATACATCTGATTGTTTTTCTCCTTTATCAATTGCTCTTAATGCAACTTTTCTTAAAGCTGCTTGTACACTCGTTGATAATGTCCTAAAATCTTCTTTTTTTAGCATTATTTCATTCTAACATTATATTTTAGTATTTGCAACTATTATGTCAGGTATTTAATTGGTGGGTTAATAATAATAGCTTTATTAGCTTTCATTTGCATAAATTGTGAAAGGCAATATCAGTATATGAACGGACAGTTTATAATTACTCCTTTGCTTGGGTTATGGATTGTAACAGTCTATCATTCTAAATCCAAGTTTTATAATAATAAAATTTTGGAATATTTAGGAAAAATTAGTTATTCTTTTTATCTATGGCAATTTGTTGCGATGGAAGTTGGAAAGAAATTAATTCAGAATTATCCAGATATTAGCTTTCATTTTGTAGTTATAATAGCTTTTATTATCAATTTTATAATTTCTGTTGTGTCATATCATCTATTGGAAGAAAAAACTCGAAATTTTATAGTAAAAAATTTTCTTATAAAAAAAGCTTGTTAAATCTTTCTAAAAATAATCAGAAAATTATACTCGTTTTATGGTTTGGTAACTAGAACCAAGAGTGAATTAACTATAAATTATGTCCACTTAAAACAATCTCTACTCCATCTTCATCTATAGATGCATTATTTGTATTAGAAAATGCAATAAGTGACTTATTTAACTCATTATATGAGGTAGTAGTTGTTGTTTTGCTTGTAGAGTTTAGATCGTTATCTAATCTCTTATTTTCAATAGATGAATATAAATTATGATGTGAGTCATTACTGATAGTTTTATGTTTCTTTGTATTATTATATTCCATACTATTTGTTTTACGCTTGTGTCCAGGAGGTGCTAGATCTCTAAATGAGGAAGTTTCATTTATATCTTTAGGCAAGGTTATGCGAGGTAGTAAAGGCTTAAAGTTATTAATAGGTATATTTATATCAGGTAAAATTGGTACTGAAGGCTTATGATGCATAAAATGATTAAAAGTTGCAACATTATAGTTAAAATCTATAACAGGCTTAAAAATATACTCTAAATTAATTAGTACCCCCATAAATTGCGATGATATTTCGTCCTTATTTTTAAAATTAACTATATTTAAAAGAGTATTTTTAGCCTTTGTAAAAGTTGGATAACTTTGAGCATATATTAATTTTTTATAAGCAAGATGAAGAGGGGTATCTCCATCTTTGTTTGGTATTCCTAGATTAAAGCCAATAGATGGAATATGCTTTAGAAAATCAATTTTATCGTATCTAACACATTTATGAATAACATTTTCACCTTGTTCATCAATAATATCAGTACTAACTATATTTAATGGGTATCTTTGCCACTGTTCTAACTGCATAAATTTAAAGTGCTTTAAAAAAGCAGCACTAATAAGATCATTAGCTTGCTCTATACCTAAAGTATTTAATATATCTATAATAGCTTTATCTTCTCCAACTATATTTTGATGTATTACTTGCAAGAACTCATCAAGTATTTGTGTGCATTTTTTTGGCATCTTTATTCCTAAAATATAATAATGCTTAGATATTAATAAAAAATTGAAAAAGTAAAAGAGTTTTTTATAAAAAAATAGTAAATTTTTATTTATTAACTCTGCTAAGGCTCATCATTATATTGATATATCTAAATAAATAACTTATTATAAAAATAAAAATCTTATGTTTGATTTCTCTGCTTATATAGATTTACCGCTTGTTTGGGGCGGTCTTATAGCTACTGCTATTTGTTTATATGTCTTGTTAGACGGTTTTGATTTAGGGATCGGTATATTATTCCCGTTCGCTCCAACTGATGATTGTCGTCATAAGATGATCAATTCCATTGCTCCTTTTTGGGATGGTAATGAAACTTGGTTAGTGCTTGGTGGCGGTGGGTTACTTGCTGCTTTCCCTCTTGCGTATTCTTTGCTATTACCGGCCTTGTATATCCCTATTATCCTGATGTTACTCGGTCTTATATTCCGCGGAGTTGCTTTTGAATTTCGGTTTAAAGCACATATAGGACATCGTTATATTTGGGATTATGCTTTTCATTTTGGTTCTATGCTTGCTGCTTTTTGTCAAGGTTTAATGCTTGGCACATTTGTGCAAGGTATAGAAGTAGAGGGACGGGAATTTGTAGGGAACGCATTTGATTTTCTGACTCCTTTTTCAGTGATGACGGGAATAGCATTGATATTTGGTTACGCTCTCTTAGGTGGTACGTGGCTTATCATGAAAACCGAAAAAGAAACACAAGATTGGGCGTATAAATCTACACTATATATCTTATTTTATGTCGCACTTTTTATGGGGCTTGTAAGCCTTTGGGTGCCTTTCTTGAATGATCAAATACGTCATCGTTGGTTTAGTATACCAAATATTTACTACTTATCTGTTGTTCCTATTTTAACCTCTATAGTATTTATTAGGTTAATTAAAGCTGTAAGAGATAAAAAAGAAGTAGCTCCATTTATATATACTATTTCTTTGTTTTTATTAGGATATTTAGGGCTTGCTATAAGTATATGGCCATTTATAGTGCCTTATAAGGTAACGCTTGCAAAAGCAGCAGCAGCACCGGAGTCGCAATCTTTACTATTAGTTGGGGCAGGGATATTTTTACCTGTTATACTTGGTTACACTTTTTATTGTTATTATATATTCCGTGGCAAATCTTCGCATCACCCTATGTATTAAAAATTTATATTTCAAAATGACTTCCCGTTTGAATAGATGGCAGTGGTTTATTGTCCTATGGCTTACGGGATTACTATCAACATTCCTGCTATCTTGTTTGGTTAAATTGATATTTTGGCAATAAAGTTGCTATAATTACTTTTTCCTGCTATGTGGTTTTTATACCATCTCTTCTTCTCTATATTTAATTATAAGAATCAGTATTATCTCCATTTCGTTAATAACTATTAAGTTAAATTTCCAACTGTAATTTCAACTTTCTGTATATTTTTATTTTAGGCTTGTTGAATAACTTGTAATATAAATATTACATTAATTAATATTAAACATATCGGAGTGTTATTATGTATATGGGAGAAGAAAAGCAAGATTATGAACAAAAACCAAATATAATTCTAGAATTTTTGGAAAATAATGTAAAATTCACGTTGGCAGAAATATTAGAAAAAAATTCAGCAAATAAGGTTATAACCGACTGGATTTCTAATATGAGTATAGAAAAGCAAAAACAACTTACAGACTTGATAAATTCTGAATTTTGTTCGGAGTTAGAATATATAATTGGTGAAGAATTAGGGGAATATGCTGATTTTGGAACAGAGGTAAAGGAAATTACGGAGGCAGACGTTGTAAATGTATATAAAAAGATTGTTGATAATTCTAATGATTATTTAGCAATAATTGATAACATCTTGATTATAGACAGGCAGCACAATAATTTTGTGTTAGGTGTCTATGCTGAAGATAAAGTGGAACAATTTTTATCAAAAAAAGAATATAATATTACGATTGAAACTATACAATATAGTATAAATTATAACTATTGGAATGAGAAAGAAAATGTCATTGTTTCCACATGGCTTAAAAATTTAGACTCAGAAAAAAAAGAACAAATAATTACTAACAGTAATAAAAAAAGAATTGAAACTGTAAAACAAAAAATAATACCAAATATCTTTAAAGAAAAATATGATGTTAGCCTATCTGAAGAAGATATTGCTGCAGAGTATAAAAAAATTAGCGATAAAGAAATTAATCAAATAATTAGAGATTGTTGTAAATATAATGGTACCCAAAAACTGGACTACTAAAATGCTAGAATGAGATATAATTTTCAGATACAAAAGAGAAATTATATGTCCAAAAAAGCAAAACAATATAGTGCAGCAGAAAAAACAAAGATAGTTTTAGAAACAATAAAAGCTGAAATGACAATAGCTCAAATTAGTAGCAAATATGGAGTTCATCCGACACAAATACAAGCATGGAAGAAAAGAGGTATAGAAAATTTAATTAGTGGTTTTCAAATTAAGCCACAATCTAAGGATCCAGATCATCAGGATTTAATAAAACAATTGTATGAACAAATAGGCCAGTTAACTGTTGAACGTGACTGGTTGAAAAAAAAATCTACATTGTTTGGACTTGGCAATTAGAAAAAATATGGTAGATAAAGAGTGTAGTAATCTAAGTATCGCTAGGCAATGTACTCTACTGTTTATTAACAAATCTAGCTATTATTACAAGCCACAAGGCTTAACCCAAAAAGACTTAAAAATAATGCAAGTGATTGATGAAATATACACACAGCATCCTTACTTTGGAGCAAGAAGAATGTCTGAGCACCTTGTACCATTTGGAATCACAATCGGTCGCAAGGCAGTAAGTCGTTATTATAGAATAATGGCTATTGAAGCTATCTATCCTAAAATGAACTTAAGTAAGTGCAATCAAGCTCATAAAATATATCCATATCTTTTAAAAGGAGTTGAAATTATTAAAGTAAATCAGGTATGGAGTACAGATATCACTTATATTAGAATGGCACAAGGATTTGTATATTTGGTAGCAATTATTGATTGGTTTAGTCGTTATATTGTGAGCTGGAAGGTGTCTATTAGTTTAGAAAGTGACTTTTGTATTGATGCACTTGAAGAAGCAATAATAAAATATGGTCAGCCTGAAATCTTTAATACAGATCAAGGTTCTCAATTTACATCAAAAGATTTTACAGATAAACTAATTAAACGTGAAATCAAAATCAGTATGGATGGTAAAGGCAGAGCCCTAGATAATGTATTTATAGAAAGATTTTGGCGTTCATTAAAACAAGAAAAAATATATTTGATGGTTTTAAATACTGTCAAGGAGGCAAAAAATGCTATAACTGATTACATAAATTTTTATAATAGAAAAAGAATGCACCAGTCATTAGAATATCTCACTCCAGAACAGGTGTATTCTACAAAAATTATTGAGTAAAATTATAATACAATTTATATCTCATAAATCTTAATTTTTAGTCTAGACAAATTGGGCCACCTCACTATGTAAGTACGGATGTAGTTTCTATACCACACACTAGGTAATAAATCTTGAGTATAAAGCTTAGGATAAAAGCCTTTAAATATAAAATTTAGAGGATCACCTGTAACAGGTAGTTTTTTACTTATTTCGTTATAGCTAAGAGGAAGTAAATAAACTATAGCTGCTCTACCCGCTAAGGATTGTGAGATGCTTTCAAGCAATAAAAAATTCTGTGAACCTGTTAAAATAAACTGTCCAGCAATTTGGTCATTATCTACTTTCGTTTGTATATATGAAAATAAATTAGGGCAGTATTGTACTTCATCAATGATTGCACCTTGACTATAAGTAGATAAAAAACCTCTAGGGTCATTTTGGGCAAACTCTCTTATATCTATATCCTCAAGTGAGACATAGGGTTTATCTGAAAAAATCATTTTTACTAAAGTAGTTTTACCGGATTGGCGTGGACCTGTAACAGTAACCACCGGATAATACTTTGCCGAATATTTTATATAATCGGTTATATCACGATCAAACATAATATAAATTTGCTAATATTACTTATTGTACAAATTATAAATCCAATTTCTATTTTGTACAATATTTTTATATCTTAATCCTCTAGAAACTTAAAAATTTTCTACATACCTAATGACAAAATCAAAATATGAATATATTATTTAATTTTAAGATAATTAAATAATATATTCAATGAGTGCAGATACTAATATTAGCGATGGTTTAGAAGTCGCTGTGCAAGATCATTTATCGATTTTTTCTTTAATAAGTTCATCTGATATTATCGGTAAGTCAGTTATGTTAATGCTGCTTATCGCTTCTATTTGGTCGTGGGCTATCATTTTGGATAAAGTATTTAAGCTAATGCAAGTGCAACGAAAAATGCGATCATTTGAAAATACTTTTTGGTCAGGTGGTGTTTTAGAGCAGTTATATGATAGCATAAAAAGGTCAGTTAATAATCCGCTAGCTTTAATATTCATCTCAGCTATGGATGAATGTAAAAGTATAAATACTAAGGGACTTCCTGAGCTATTAAAAAATAATCATAAAGAGCGTATTACAAATTCTATGTATCTTGCTCAAAACCGAGAAATCGAAAAACTTGAGAAGAACTTAAGCTTTCTAGCAACTGTCGGCTCTAGTAGTCCTTTTATTGGGCTATTTGGTACTGTCTGGGGAATTATGCATAGTTTCCAATCAATTGCTACTTCTAAAAATACCTCACTTGCAGTAGTAGCACCTGGTATTGCTGAGGCGTTACTTGCAACCGCAATAGGCTTATTTGCAGCTATTCCAGCAGTAATTTTTTATAATTATCTTATTTCCCGTATTACTCTGATCAATAATAAAATGGAAGATTTTATTAGCGAGTTAAACTCCATACTTTCTAAGGCAATAGATCAGGAGAAAATGTAATGGCTATTAAGCTTGCTGGAAGTAATAGAAAAAGTAAAAGAGCTGTAGTTAGTGAAATCAACGTTACGCCGCTTGTCGATGTGATGCTTGTGTTACTAATTATTTTTATGATCACTTCCCCAATGTTAGTTTCAGGTGTAAATGTCGACTTACCTGAAACAAATTCAAGCCCAATTTCAGGACAAGATGAGCCTTTAGTTGTTACTATCAATAATAAAGGGGAAGTTTTCTTGCTTGAAACACCTATTGAAAGAAAGCATTTAACTGATAAGCTTGTAAATATCACTAAAGAGAAAAAAGATACTAGGATTTTTGTGAGAGGTGATAAAAACGTTTCTTATGGTGAAGTGGTAGAAGTAGTATCAGAAATTCATGCAGCCGGATTTTCTCGTGTAGCTCTTATTTCAAATATTAAAAATAATGAAAAGTAACGATACAAACAATAAGGATAATTTCACAGTTTTCCTTAGCTGCTCTATTGCACTGCACTTACTTCTTTTATATTTTTTTCTATTTGGTATGCCATCTCTTTTTGAAAAATTACCAGAAGAACAAACCATAACTTTTGAAATGTTGCCTATTAGTGAGAAAGCTAATATCATAACGCAAACGAAGCAAAAAGAAGCTCCGATAGAGAACGAAGATGCTAAAAAATCAGAGCAGACTAAACCTAAAGAAGAGAAGCCTAAAGATTTACCTAAAGAGGAAAAAGCAAAAGAACCTGAAATCAAACCAGTAGAAGAAAAGCCAAAAATAGAAGAAAAAAAGCCGATAGAGGAGAAAAAACCAGAAGAAGTAAAGGAAGCACTACCTGAGAAAAAAGAGGAAATAAAAGAAGAAAAGCCTAAAGAAGAGGAAAAAAAACAGGTAGCAGAGGCAAAAAAAACTGAAGAAAAGAAAGAAGAAAAAAAGCCGATAGAGAAACCTAAAGAGGAAAAAAAGCAAGAACCTAAAACTGATGAGCTTGATTCTTTATTAAAGAACTTGGAACAGTCTTCAGAAGGTGATAATGTAAAATCGAATAAGCATAAAAGGTCAGAGAAAGTTGATAATAAGAAAGAGGCTAAGGGAGTTTATTCAGAAGGATTACCTCTTTCAGATAATGAAAGTTCATCAATAAGGCGTCAGATTGAAAGAAATTGGAGCAATATTCCGGCAGGTGCTAGGGGTAATAAGAATCTAATAATATTTATTCATATTGTTTTAGATAAAGCAGGTAATGTAGAACAGGCAAAAGTTGTAAAAAAAATTTGCCCTGGGATTCCAAGTAGTATTTGCGAAGCATTAGCAGATAGTGCAGTTAGGGCAGTATGGAAAGCAAGCCCTATCGAAAATCTTGATCCTGCAAGATTTAATCATTGGAAAGAGTTTGAGTTTACCTTTAATCCGGGTAAGTTGTAATTTGTCATCCTGTGGCGGTATTGCCTGCATGGATCATTTTCCCCTGTCATCCCGTGAATAAATCACGGGATGGCTACCTTAGGGCGTTTTTCGATCCATGCGGGCAATTCTAGCCACGAGGTGACGCCACCACACAAAGGAGTAATTTAGTGAAAAACATTATATATTTTGTTTTACTATTTTTTAGTTTTAATAGCTATGCTATTGAGACAATCAATATTGAATATGGAACGGCTGACCCAACTCCGATAGCGGTGAATAATTTTGAGGCTGATTCTGCTTCAGATAATACAGTAGGTCATGAAATAGTGAAAGTTATATCTAATGATCTAAAACTTTGTGGGTTGTTTCGTCCTATTTCTTCGGCTTCTTTTATAGAAGAAAAAACTGGTATTGGGTATAAACCGCTTTTTGCTGCATGGCGTCAAATTAATGCTAGTTTACTGGTTAATGGGGCAGTAAAAAAGCTTGAAAATGGTAAGCTTAGAATCAGTTTTATATTATGGGATACATTACTTGAAAAACAGCTCGGCGGTGAAGTACTTGAACTACCTGAAAATTTATGGCGAAGAGCAGCCCATAAAATTGCTGATAAAATCTATGAAAAAATCACAGGTGATACTGGTTATTTTGATAGTAAGATAATATATGTAGCTGAAAGTGGTCCTGATTTAAAAAAGGTAAAAAGAATTGCTTTAATGGATTATGATGGGGCTAATAATCGATATATTACCGATGGTAAATCGTTAGTTTTAACTCCAAGATTTTCTGGTTCAGCAGATAAGATTTTTTATGTTTCCTATGCTACTAAAAGACGAACTCTTGTTTATGAAAAGGATTTAAAAACAGGCAAAGAAAGTATAGTTGGTGATTTTGCTGGAATATCCTTTGCACCAAGATTTGCCCCTGATGGTAAAAAAGCTGTAATGTCTATAGCTAAGAACGGCTCAACTCATATTTATGAGATTGACCTTGCAACAAAAAGGCTTCATAAACTGACTGATGGTTTTGGCATTAATACTTCCCCGAGCTATTCACCGGATGGACGTAGAATTGTCTTTAATTCTGATAGAAATGGTGTTCCTCAACTATATATAATGAATTCTGATGGTAGCAATGTCCAGCGTATTAGCTTTGGTGGTGGTTCTTATATGGCTCCTAGCTGGTCGCCTCGAGGGGATTATATAGCATTTACTAAAATTATTAGAGGTTCAGAAGGTAAAACTTTTAATATCGGTGTTATGAAGCCATATCCGCAAGATGATGAAAATAGTGAAAGAGTAATAGCAAGTGGTTATTTAGTCGAAAGCCCTTGTTGGTCGCCTAATGGACGGGTTATTATGTTTGCTAAAGGTTGGTCATCAAACGGCAAATCTTCCGGCAAAAATAGAATTTATGCAATTGACTTGACTGGTCATAACGAGCGAGAAATCAAAACACCCAGTGATGCGTCCGATCCTGAATGGTCAAATTTACTAAATTAACATCTCATGAATTCCCTAATCTAATATATTTACTTTATATTAAATTTGTGTTAAAATACTCCAGTTTTAATAATTTAGGATTAATTTTTTATGAAAAATAAAGCCAAAAAGCTATTAATGACGCTCGTTGCAAGCAGTACATTAATTACTAGCGGTAGTACACTAGCTACTCCTCCTCAAACCTTTTCAAATGTTTTTACTTTTGGTGATAGTTTTTCTACGCCAGCTAATAGTTGGTCAGCTTTAGTAACCGAACATTACGGTTTTAAGTATGTAAACAATCAAACAAATTTTTCATTAGGCGGAGCCTCAACTAACAGCTTAAGTCCTGAATTAAGTACTTATAAAGCAAATGTAAAAACATTTGACCCTAACGCTCTTTATATGATGTATATGGGACCAAATGATGCGGACTCCATACTTATTGCATTACGATCCGATCTAAGTGAATTATTATTTACCCGTGGTTTAACTTTTGAGCAGATTATGAGCGGCGTTAAAGATGGCTCTTTAACTTCTAACGATTTTCCCGATACTACTGCAGAAGTAGTTTCTAGAGGGAATAATGTTAGTGAATTCGTTAAAAATATATCTGATGGCGGGGCTAAATATATAGTAGTCTTAAATCATTTTAATGAGTCCTACAGGCAATTTATATTAGGTGGTACTGATGAAGAGGAAAATTTTGCAGGGGGATTTTTAAGTAATTCATTTAATCAAGCTATTTACAGTGCGATAAATAAATCCGCTCCATCTGCAAATGTAATATATGCAGATTATGGAAGGTTAGTAGCAGAGCTTGCCACTAATCCATCGAGCTTCTTTACTGCAAATGAGCTGGAAAACACAATAGAAGATGAAGGTGTGTTTGACCTTACTGCTCATCCAACGCCAGCAGCACATAAAATTACTGCCCAATATATTCTTTCTGTAATTGAGTCACCGAGCCGCATCGCTTATGTAAGAGAAATACCAATCGCAATTGGTGAAAATGTAGCTCAAAATATTCGTTCTAAATCTTATGATTTAACAATGAATGAAAGTGAAATGTTTAGTGGTGATATAAATGGCAATTACCTAGATTTCCATACTAAATCCAAAACTGTCAAAGATATTGGGATTAAAAAATCAGATACCTCTGAAATCGCTGCAAATTTTAACTATAAGCTTGCAGATAATTTAGTAGTAGGTTTTGGTATCAATGGTGATAAATCTAATATGAGCTTTAAAAATAATAATGGTAAAGCAGAGATTAAAGAATTATTACTAACATTAAATGGTACTTATAAATTTGATAACCCTATATTTGTGTATGGTGCTATCGGTAGTGGCTGGATTAAATATGATATCAAACGTCAAATTAACCTTGGTCAAGCTATAAGAATAGAACAAGGTAAACCAAGAGGTATGCATTATATCGCTACTATCGGTACGGGATATCAATATAATGCCTTTGCAGAAACAAATCTAACACCTTTTATAAATGTTAATTATCAAAAAGTTTCCTTAAAGTCATATACTGAGAAAGGTGAAATCAGTAGTACTACTATGAGTTTTAATATCCCTGATCGTAAATCTGTAATAACAGAAATAGGTGCTAGAATTGATGGAAACGTTAATGTGAAAGAAAATATTTCTGTTACTCCGTCATTCACATTGACATATGGATATGATTTTATAAACCCAATTAAGAAACAAGCTAAGGCTAAAGTATCTGATATGCCAAAGCAATTCGAAGTACCTACTTATAAAACAGACAAATCATATGTTGGTATTAGTGGTGAGTTATCAGCTCAAACTAATAATATAAATTATGGTGTCAGAGCTGGAAGTAGATTAAGTAAGAATACAAAATTCTGGTTCGCTGGTTTATTTTGTAAATATTCGTTTTAATTGATTATTGTGTGGATCAGTTTTCCAGTTGTCATCCCGCGACTTGATCGCGGGATCCAGTTAAAAATACTAATAAAATTATTATTTTTTGGATGCCGTGGTCAAGCCACGGTATGACTACCTTAGGGCGTTTTTCGATCCACGCAGGCAATGCCTTCCCGCGTAGGCGGGAATCCAGAAAAATAAACATAAAAGCAGCAAGTTTTTAAAATTAAAAGCTTAGGTATCTCGCTTATGCTGGATTCCCACTTCCGCGGGAATGACGTATAAGTCATGCAACTTAGTGCTATGACTTAATTACGTAGATAATTTTTTATTAGGTCAAATTTATAACCTTTTTTATGGAGCTTAGTAATTAACTGTTGTAATTGTTCTGGACCATTGAATTGCTCTTGAAACATTTCATCATGCATAAGCAATATTAATTTATTAGGTAAAATCGTATTTCCGGCATTAAATTTATCTTCTATTTCTTGTACTAAATGCGTAACTGACTGGATTGGTTTACCATGTATATTATGAGCCCATTCTAAATCCCATCCAAAGATATAAAAACCATTTTTATATATCGCATCGTCATTGTCTCTACCACATCTTCTGCTTTTGTAATATATGGATCATCTTTTTTAAGATTAGGGGTCGGAATACATCTCTTCCTGGTAACCTTGTAATAATATGGTCACCTTTTAAACCTAAAGTAATATTATTTTTCTTTAAATCTTGAATTACATCCGAGCAATGATGATAAAAATACCTATAATGATTGTGTGCATGAGTATAGCTATGATTTCCTACGTCAATAAGAGGAGATTTTCTAGCATTATTTATAAAATTTCTTACATCTTGTTTTGCATTATCATAATGTAACCCCACCATAAACAGCGTAATAGGCTATCGGTGACGGTAGTAGGGTTTTCGTGGAAACTCGTTCCCTTTTCATTTTTGTAGTTGTCACTTTATTGTTTTAATGCTATTATACTTCCCATAAAGTTCTAATTTTTACTATTTTTCGACAGCAAGAGTTCTGCCTCCAGTCATTAGCGTACTGGGAATTTGTCAATGATTTCATTGTACGCTCCCTGTGAATCGTTTAGTGATAATTTAGAATATATTTCAAGTGACTGCCTAGTTTCATGACCAGAATAAGGTTGAATTAGAGCATCATCAATCCCTTGCTTCTTTAGCCAAGTAAACAGGAAATGCCTTAATTTATGCGGTGATAGGGATTGTGCTATATTAGCTTTCTTAGCATAATTTGCCAATATTTTTCTTATCCCTCTAGTGGTAAATGCTTTTTTACGATTAGATTCAAATAAGTATATAGCACCACTTGTCTCTTCATTTTTAGCATATAACATAAGCGCTTCTCTGAAACCTACAGGAAATGGAACAATCCTATCTTTACTGCCCTTGCCTAAATTTATCCTGATTTGACAACTATCATAATCAATATCTTGAAGTTTAATATTTACTAATTCATTAACTCTAACGCCCGTATAGAGAAGGATTTTAATTAATACCATATGCTTGGTCTCTCGTGATTGCCATACTACTTCATAGTAGCGTTTTATTTCTTCTTCAGTTGGAACATACGGAAGTCGCTTTGTTTGAGTTTCTACCTCTATTGCAAACTCTTCACGAATTTTTTTAAATAAATTTCGTAAATAAATATAGTCGGGACGTTCATTTTTTAATATTTTCACAATCTTAGAAACAACTTCTTTAGTGGAGGTTCTCATGCTGCCTCCTTGAGTAAAATGCGTTTTGACATATCTAACTCAAAAGTGCCATAAGGGTTTATATGACCACTAAATAATGGAGTTATACCTCGCTTATCTTCAACCGTTAACTTGGTTAACCAGGATTCAGTATTAATAATATCCTGCACTAATAAAATATTAACGTATGTTAGGCAGAGCTGTAGTAAATGTAGAGACAACACGGAGTATTCTTGTTCATCACGAGAATTAGAATTTATTTCGCTCTTTTTGCCATAAAATATAAAGTCATTTACACTATTCCAATTTTCAACAATATTAAGCCCAGTATGTATTTCTTGTCTTAAATCTAGTGACAATAGATAACGGCATAAAAATATTGACTTAACGGCACGCCCCAATTCAATAAATGCTTTAAATACGGGATGCTGAAAATTAGTTCTTGAGAATTGGCGAATAATTGAATCTGCAGTTGCTGTTCCAATTTTTAAAGCCACTGTATATTGAATTAATGTATCATAATGTTCTATTATTAAATCCCAATTGATTACTCGGGTCATAATCTCATTTATATTTTTACAATTGAATTCTGGTTCTGGAAGATATATTTTTTGAGAGCTTATTTCAGCATATCTAGGAAGTAAATCAAAGCCCAACAGATAAGTTAAAGCAAAACCAAGTTCGCTTTTACCATGGCTATCTACATACTGAGATTCAATTTCTATATCAGTACCGTGGCTCAACACTCCTTGGAGCATCGATGCAACTTCAGATGACGAACATGTTTTTAATTGTGAATGAATGCAAATTGACTGATTAGTAACATGCCAATAAATCATAACCCCAGCACCTTTGTATCGTGCATGCCATTCAGTCATTAGATTTTGATCCCAAGATGTAAATTTTCTAGAATCAGCAGCACAAGCAGTAGTGGATTCTCCCCAAATGTCAGGGTTTCTAATTTTGAAAATAGCGTTAACTATTTTTGTAATAGCCTCTCGTAAATCCTCTTGATTAATGTATTTACGCTTAATATATTTCAAATCTTCAAGAGTAATATTATTAGTAGATGCAGATGAAATACGGTGTAACCCAGTATTAGTACCTATTGCATATAAGCACATGATTAAGCGTTTTTGAATTTCTTCTTGTGAAAGAATCTCACGATTACCTGAACTTGTGAAGCATGACGTAAAATGTTCTCGCAAATCAGTTTCTTTTAAAACATCTAGCAGGTTGATAATACCCCATTTATGATTTATACTATCTTTCAGTTGTTGTAAATTGTGTGGCTTTATTCGTTCTGGTAATGGCGATAATTTGATCCAAGGTTTTCCTCTACGTTTGATAATCCGAACATACTTATTCTTTGGAAGATTTTTATCGAATGCTTGAATTGCTTCCATTAACTTTGATTTCAGAACATTAATAAATTCTTGTGCTATTAAAGGTTGCCCTAATAATTGATAGTAAAATTCTTTATTTTTTATAAAATCTTTAGGTAATTCCGTGGCAGGGTCCTTATATTTAAATGCACCATCTATCCAGACCTCTTTATGCTTAAGCTTGTCTCGTAATATCCTAAAAATTGAATACTCATAATCCTTACGGCTAACCAACTTGTTGCCAGCCTCATTAGAACTACAAATAAACTCTAAATCGGCTTTGTTAATTAATCCATTAAGTGGGATATCTTCTGTAATTGGATAGAATTCTGACTTCTTATACTGGTATTTTTTTATTAATGCTAATGCCGATATTATCTCCTTATTATTAGACTTTAGTGGTAATATGTTGATTATATCAAAGATTTTTTTTCGATAATGAGTAGTGTAGCTTTGTATGGCTTTATCTCGAACGCTATTAGTAAGGTTTTTTTGTAAATAGCGTGCTTTTATTATTGCTTCAAGTTGTGCTTTTGGTACTAAGGGGTAGATAGTTTCTTGGATAATACCTTTAGGTATATCCCTTGCAACTTCTGCAATTAGATACAACGAATCTAAACCACGGCTTAATTTACCAATTTCATTATTTAACGCAAACTCTGTCTTGTCAGCTTTTTTCTTGATCTTATGAATAAAATTGATTAAGTGATCAGCAAGATTATCAAATAATTCCTGCTGCTTTAAATAACAAAAAACAATTATTAGTGCATATCTAATCTGTTTAGGTCTATTTTTCAATTGATTTGGTGTATCGCTAATAACCTTGCGTCTATAAAATTTTAATACTGCTGGTGAGATATCTGCCGGAATTATGGTTGTTGTTAATTTAAGTCCTTGCAAAACATTCAACTTATCAAGTTCTACTGCAATTGCATCCCGATTTGATTTGCCTGAATCTTGCTTTAAATAAGTTATTAGCATTTCTTCTGTAGTTGGTTCTAAACCTAGTAAGTTATGATCTATATAATTATGCTGGTCAGTTGTTAATGACTGATAAATATAATTAAATAGATATGTTTCAACAGCAATTAAGCTTTGCTTAATTAAGTCTTGAATAATGTTTTTGTTAGGCTTCTCTATTTTTAAACGTTTAAGCAATAAAATAAGCTCGGCTGTAAGCTTATCCTCTTTTACCGTCTCTAGTGCTAATTTATAAACATGACCTACAATCATTTGCTGATCTGCAGCACTAAATAAACAGGTCCCATAAAATGATCTAATTTCTTTTTGATATTTAATATAATTATGACGTGCATTTAAGAACTCAATTATATCATTTGTATCCAAAGTTATTCCGTATTGCCGTAGTCCAAAATTTATTAGTGTTTTAGGAATATCATCAGAACATTCAGGAAATTGGTAATCAATTGAATAGTATTTTAGAAATAATAAGTAAAGGAATTTTTGAACCCCGTGCTTTTTACCTAATAGTACCTTTTCTTCTGGTAAAAGCTTCCAAAAATCCTCTAATTCTTCTATAGACCAGTATCGTTTCATGATAATTATTGTTTATCGATCAGCTTTTTGTGATAGTTCTCTCGTGCAATAGAGAGGACTTGCTTTAATTTATATTCTATCAAATCCTTTGGTGGCAATGAAGTAAGATATTCTGCAACGTGTATTCCATTCTTATCTAGTTCTAATAATTCTATGTCTTCCTGATCTTTTCCAGCACATATTATAATCCCTAGAGGTTTTTCTTCATTTGACCTTCTTTCATATTTATCAAGCCATTTGAGATACCATTCCATTTGTCCGGCATGTTCTGGCTGAAATGATGTCATTTTTAATTCAATCGCTATCAATCTACGCATAGCCCGGTGGAAAAATAATAAATCAAGATATCTGTCATTATTTTCTGTACTCATTCTCTTTTGTCTTGCAACAAAACAGAAATCTGAACCCAATTCTTGGATGAAAAGCTGCAATTCATCCAAAATTGCCTGTTCTAAATCTGATTCTGAAGAAATCTTTTTGAATTTCAAAAAATTTAGGATATATGGATCTTGCAGATATAAATCTGGATTATTCAAATTCCCAGATTGAAGTTTTCCTATCTCTGTCTTAATGATAGATTCTGGTTTCTTTGCAATCGCACTTCTCTCAAAAAGCATATTATCTATTTTTTGTCTTAAAACCCTTACACTCCAACGTTCCAATCGACACATTTCTGCGTAAAAGTTTCTCTTTAACTCCTCCTCAATCGCTATAAGTCTTATTACATGAGACCAAGATAATTGTTGTGACAGTGTAACACAAATCTCTTTAGAATATAGTTTTGAGAATTTAACCATACGAGAAAGATTAGGTCTATCAAATCCATTACCATATAATAGCGTTAATTCCTTTGCTAAATGTGATAAAATTTGTTCTCCATATTCTGCTCTTGATCCAGATAAAATTTCGTTATTAATTAGTAAGCCAACATTCCAGTAAAGGAGTACCAATGTCGAATTGGTATAACTTGCCACATGAGATTTAGCTGATTCAATATGAGATATAATATTATCAAGGAGTTTCTTTGACAACTTGCTTTCTGGTATAGTATTATTTTGTATAATTTGATTTGTATCTATCACTGTGCATCCTAGTATTTAGTTCCCATAATGACTGGAGGCGGAACTCTTGCTGTCGAAAAATAGTAAAAATTAGAACTTTATGGGAAGTATAATAGCATTAAAACAATAAAGTGACAACTACAAAAATGAAAAGGGAACGAGTTTCCACGAAAACCCTACTACCGTCACCGATAGCCGAAAAGGAGTTTTATTTTTCAACATAACATTAATCAAATTCTTTGTACCTGGTAACGGTCCATCATCGGATGTTATATAAATGGTACGAGCATTTGGTAATGATCCATATGCTGTACTTACGATAGTTAATAAGTAACCTAATATAATTATTTTTAAAATTTTCATAATGTTAACCCCTTTTAAAGTTATATCTATTGATTATAAAAAGTTTATTGTCGTTTTATTTGAAAAATTGGCAATAATATTTCTTATTTTTGATCCTCAAGTATTAAAACGTATGGCTGAGGTCAAAAATTTAGATGCTTCTTGCTTTTTTTAAAGTTGATTTTTACTTATTAGGAGGGTTATCTTTCTGCTCTAAACTGAATAAAGTAAAGCCTGTAAAGATTTTACTTTCTTTTTTACCGGTTGCATATTCTTCTAAAGACACTTCAACAATTTCTTTAGGACCTATTGGGGTTGCATGCCTAAAATAAAGCTTATCGTTTTTGGTAAATATAAACCCAACGTGAGCTATATTATGTTCTGATTTTGTTAGCTCTAATAGTTTTGGGTTGTCCATTGTCATAACCATAAGATATATTTTTCCTGCAAATTGCTTTGTCAGTTCTTGCTTATGCTCTAAGAAATCAGTAAAGCTTATATAACTAATATCAGATTTAAAAGGTTTGATGGATTTTATCTGATTATATTTTTCACCAAATGAAAAGCATTCATCTCTAGATACATTATCTTTAATATAATTATTAATTTGTGTTTCAAGTAGACCTGCTTTATTAATCATCGCAGTTTTAACTTTAGCATATGGAAGATTTGCAAATACATTTTCCATTGTAAGATATTTACTATTATTCTTTAACCATTCATCCATAAAATGATTTCTGTTAACATATGATATATCGTCAGAAGGAAACATAATTTTTGCTAGAGCTTCTGCTAACTGCTCTTTAAATTTTACAGGATCCACATTTGGTTCTTTTATTTCTGCTAATGCTATAACCATTTCTATATAGCTAAAGCAGTCAAAAGTTTCTAGATTAATTAGCTCATTCTTATCTCTATTCTTATCCCAAATAATTAAATTTGTGCCTAGTTCCGTATCATAAGGCTTACCTATGAAATAGTCAGAATATGCCAATATTTTATTGGAAAAATTCTCGTTTTTTAATGATATTGCTAGCTTGTGAAGATTTTGCATATTAATAGGAGAGATTTTATTTGTTTGTGTATTTTCACTTTGGACTTTATCCGTAGTAGTAGGGGATTCATTAAAAGCATAACTATTAAAGGAAATAATAGAACAAATGCTTAAAGTTAAAATTAATTTCTTTCTCATCATAAACCTCTCCTATTTAATAAAAGAGGTATTATAAAAAAAAATTAACTATCCATCAAGAATTAGTTAATAAATATTTACTATTTGAGAACTTTCATTAGCTCTTCCCATTCTCGTTTAGTCATTCCGCTAGTTTCATGGGTAACTTTTTCACCGCTTATCATTTTTTTAATCACTTCTAAACCTTTACGAGAAATATTTGCTCCGCACATACGATATTCTTCAAAAGCTTCATAAGTAAAAGGTACCCAAGCTTTAACTATATCAAGCATCTTTTCGGCATAAACTCTAATTTCATATTGAGCGTGCGGATCAGCTCGTAGCCTTAAGAAGTGAAGCAAGTTATGTAAATTAATTTTCCAATACCATTCCGTATAATAATTTAATGTCAAATTCATACGAGCAAGCTCCCTAGCTATACCGGTAGTATTTTCGTCTATGACATTACCATCTTCGTCGGTATTCATTAATTCCGTATAGTGCTTATAACAATTTCGGGCATCTTCTTCTAATATGTTAAGGACCTTTTCGGCTACTTCTTTTGGTAGGCTATCGCTTTCTCGGCATTGTTTATTAGTACTAGATTGCGGGGCAATATTTTGTGGTTCAGGTAAATAAAACTCATTACCTAATATTGAGTATCTAGCAGAATATTCGTTAACGCTGGCTGTTCTATGCCTAATCCACTGTCTTGCAATAAAGATCGGTAATTTAATATGAAACTTAATATCACACATCTCAAAAGGCGTAGTATGATAGTGACGTAGCAAATAATTGATCAACCCTTTATCTTGGTTTAGCTGTTTTGTGCCTTTGCCGTAAGAAACACGAGCAGCTTGTACTATAGCACTATCATCACCCATATAGTCGATTACTCTAATAAAACCGTGATCTAATACCTTTATAGGCTCGTATAAAATTTCTTCAAGTGCCGGAACTACTACTCTTTTTGTTGCGTTATTCATTTATTCCTCTGTGTTTTTTGATTATCATAATAATGATTCCATATCTTTAGTACTTTTATTCTTTTGTTTTTTTCATCAACTTCGTAGAATAATCTATGCTGTATATTAATCCTTCGAGAATACATTCCTTCATATATACCAGAAAGTTTTTTATATGGTGGTGGTATTTGAAATGGATTTTGAGCAATTAAATCAAGTAGTTGTAAGCAACTATCTTTATGATGTGATTTTTCAATTTTCTTAAAATCTTTTTTTGCATCATGGGAATAATATAATGTATACACTTGGGCTAATCTAATTTGGTACTACATTCAGTATAAGGTGTATTCTTGCCTTTAATTAAAGAATTACTTAATTTTTTATTTGATGCTACTAATAAAGTTTCTTGTATATCTTCCCAATCTTCTTGAGAAACAAGTATAGCACTATTCCTTTTTCCTTTTATTAGGGTTGGTTGATGGTACAACGTAACCTCATCAATAAGCTTATCTATATGTTTAAATTCTTCACTTGTAACTAAATTGTGCATATGTTTTACCTGTTTTTATAATAAATAACTATATAGATTTCTGCCGTTTCTTTTTAGCCATAATTTAGCCGGTTGGTATTCGGGATAAATATCCTCAACTAGCTGCCAAAAATTTTTGCTATGGTTCATTTCCTTTAAATGTGCCATTTCATGAGCTACTAAATATTTTAGGACCTCATAAGGAGCAAAAACTATTCGCCAGTTAAAAGAAAGATTGCCGCAGCTAGAGCAGCTGCCCCATTTCGTAGTTACATTTTTCATTATTCTAATATTAGAATAAATTAAATTATGCTTTTTGGAAATGGTTTCTACTATAGCTTTTATTTCTGATAGTAATTTCTTTTTCAAAAATACTTCAATGCTAATTTTTTTAAGTACTTTGCTTCAATATACTTCCAATGCGTCATTTTGTAATTTTACCTGATTTTCAGGTGAATCAGTATGAATTATTTGATAATCTTTGCCTAAAATGGAAATCTTATTGTCTTCATTGGCAGGTTTAGCCATGTTACGGTGTAATTTTTGCCTAACCCAATGTTCTTTACTTAGCAAAAAATTATAACCCTTTTCAGCTTTTACCTTAAGGGGTAATACAAGCTCAGCCCCTTTATGTGTAATTCGGATAGTTATATTCTTAGCCTGAGTGCTTCTTCTGACTGTTACATTCTGAGGATCACCATATTTAGTTAAAGTAATAAGTTCCATTTTAGAATGCGATATATTTAGTTGGATCAACTGCTACTTTGCCTTTACGCATAGCTAGATACAGCTTATCTTCCACATGCCCGATTATGCTAGTTTTAGTAACCTTATCGCCTTTTTTAACTGATAAATCTTTTAAGCCGGCATAAGCTACTTCTAGATCATCTTTATCTAATTTAACGATTACTAAATTACCGAATTGTGCATTATTTCCTGAAAATATAACAGTTCCTGAGCCTATAGAATTAACACTGCTTTCTTCTAAAACAGCAATATCTATGCCTTTATTCTTCCCCTCTTTAAACTCGGTGACAATCTCGCCGTCCAGAGGTTTTTCAAAAATTAACTTTGTTATTTCTTCATCATGTTTTGTGGTAGGAATCACTACAGCATCATTATCATCTTCGGTAGTTTCTATTGCAGGCTCTTCTAAAGAGCCGCTTACTTCTAATTTAGGAGCTTCTTCTATAGTGCTACTAGTTATTATCCCCTCATCATTATCAATAACATTACCAGAATTACTAACGGTAATTCCTCTTTCTTTATACTCGATTGGGGCAGGAGGTTGATCAACGCAAGCAGTTAGAAAAAAGCATAATATAGTACTAAGTGTACACCGAATCAGTAGAGAATTAGCATACGAAGTTTTATTTGGAAAAGAGCAAGAAATTTGTAGCCCGAGGAACGGAGCGTACACACTTAGTACGTGAGTACCGAAGGAGCTGCAAAGATGACGTAGCCAATTTTTCAAATAAAACGAGTATGCAACAGGGTATTTCATATATTTAATAAGATTATTATATTGTGTTGGTCAATAAATTATACTTATTATATAATTCTTATCATTCATTTTCCATTAAAAAAATTAATTATGAAAACTTACGATATTGTTATAGCAAGTGATCACTCCGGTTATGAACTTAAATCCATAATTATCGAATATTTACAAAAAAAATCTTTGAGTGTTTACGATTGCGGAACACATAATACGCAATCCGTTGACTATCCTGATTATGCCAAAAAAGTAGTAAATAATATTATTGAAAAGCTCGTTCGCATTGGTATTTTAATCGGTGACACGGGCATTGGTATGAGGTGGTACCCTTTGTCTAGACAAATTTTTTAAATTTTAGAGGTGTAATTCTCCTGTATTAATGTATTGGTTTTTCAAAGTAAAGTTTGCATTTTCTATGTCATATAGCCTCTTGATAATTTTCTAGTTTTTCTGCAAAATGTATCATTTCAGGTGTCTTATATTCAAGCGATTGATGAGGTCTTTGCTGATTATAAAATTCTATATAATCTCTGATAGCTATCTTTGCTTCACGTACCGTTTCAAGATCAAAACGATAAATCTTCTCTTGTTTCAAAGATCGCCAAAAACGTTCAATAAATACATTATCTAAGGCTCTATCTTTGCCGTCCATACTAATAGCTATGCCTTGTTGCTCAAGTATTTGAGTAAAATCTTTTGATGTAAATTGTACTCCTTGATCCGTATTAAAAATGTCAGGCTTGCCATGTATAGATATTGCTTCATTTAGAGCTTCAATACAAAAATCATTTTCTAAACTAATCGACACCCGCCAACTCAAAATATAACGACTATACCAATCCATTATAGCAACCAAATATACAAAACCTTGCTTTAATCTTATGTAAGTAATATCTGCACAGTAAACTTGATTGGAGCAAACCACCTCTATATTATTTAATAGATATGGGTATACTTTATGAGCCTGATTCCTACGGCTTAAATTAATCTTTGGGTATACTGCTTCAATACCAAGTATTTTATAATATTTTCTTATCATCTTACGACTAACATTTAACCCTTCGGATTTTAGGACATGAGACATTCTTCTAGTACCATAATAGGGATGCTCTGTAAAAATCTCATCAATTCTGTTCAGTACTCTATACTCCTTATCATCTAAGGTATT
The DNA here is from genome assembly GCF_964026465.1 of Rickettsia endosymbiont of Rhinocyllus conicus. NCBI lineage: Bacteria > Pseudomonadati > Pseudomonadota > Alphaproteobacteria > Rickettsiales > Rickettsiaceae > Rickettsia > Rickettsia endosymbiont of Rhinocyllus conicus. The sequence continues at coordinate 310,796 of NZ_OZ032155.1, forward strand.
CCTAGCTCGGTAGTAGTAACTTGAGCGGTTTAAATCTAAAAGTTTGCATTGTCTTGCTATGGTTAAATTTGAAGCATAACTTATCATTTTTTTCCTAACCTCTAAATCCAAAGATACTAGATTTTTTTTTAAGCCAGTCTCTTTCAACTGTTAACTGGCCTATTTGCTCAAATAATGATTTAATTAAATCTTCTTGGCCGGTATCTTGTTGTTTAGATTTCGATTTAAATCCAGAAACCATAAAATCTAAAGCTTCTTTCTTCCATTTATAAATCTGATTAGCGTGAACACCATATTTGCTGGTAATTTGAGCTATAGTCATTTCTCCAGATATTGCTTCAATTGCTATTTTTGCTTTTTCTTCTGCACTATATTTTTTAACTTGTTTTTTCATTTTTTGCTCCTTTTCCTAGGAGATATTATACCTACTTTTCTCTATTTTCTTGTCTAGTTTTTGGGTACCATTATATTATTTTCGCTATTGTCATGTATAGTAATAATTATAACTCTAGTATTAGTAAGCGGTTATGTTTTATTTGAGCCTAAACTTCCAGATATATTACTGATATGGATGATTAATAATTTCTTTTTTATCTGTTTTAGTGAAGAAGTATTTTTTAGGGGATTTATACAAAGAACCCTGCAAAATCTTTTACCGAAACAACAAATGTTAGCACTAGTTATAGCATCTTTAATATTCGGAGTGGCACATTTTCAAGGTGGTTTGACATATGTAATTCTAAGTAGCACTTGTGGATTTTTCTATGGCTATGCATACTATAAAACCAATAAAATATTATGCTCTATGATGGTTCATTTCGGTCTAAACCTGTCTCACTTATTACTATTTACTTATCCTGTTCTAATTTAAAAATTTATGAAAAGTAATCCAATACTTAATTTTATATTTGAAGTTTGTAAGCCTTTTAAATGGTTAATTTTAGGGCAATTTGCCGTTGCTATTATTTGGGCAATCGATATGAGTCTTCGCCCATATATATTAAAACTGATGCTTGATAAAATTCCATTATTAAATGCTGAAAATATAGTAAGTGAGTTATCAGGATTGATGATTTTTTATCTTAGCATGTCGTTAGTCATAATCCTTATGTGGAGGTTTTTAGATTATATCGGCATTAAATTATATTCGCCTATGCAGCGTTATATAGCAGATATTCTGATGGAGAAAATGATGCAACATTCGCAAAATTTATTTCAGAATCATTTTGCCGGCAATCTTGCTAATAAAGTAAAAGACGTAATGGGTAATATACCCGATTTACTATATGCGGTAATAAATCAGTTTTTTGGTAATTTTATAGCAATAATAATAGCCATTTTTACAGTCTCTACAATAAATTATAAATTTGGGATTTTATTAGGTATTTGGGTAGTTATCTTTACAATCTCTGCTATTTGTTTTGCCAAACGTGCTAAGAAATTATCAGCAGAATCTTCGCAAATACGCTCAAAACTAGTCGGTTATATTGTCGATATTTTAAGCAATATTATCAGCGTGCATTTATTTGCTTCAAAAAAGATAGAGTCAAAAAGATTAAGCGGTCAACTTAATGAATATGTAAAAGCTAGCCAAAAACGTGACTGGTGGTTTTTATATATGTTTGCTTTTCAAGGCGTATTATTTGTTATCTATCAGATAATTGGTTTTATTCTCCTAATATCGGGCTTTAAGCAGGGAGTCGTTACTACTGGTGATTTTGTTCTGCTTATAACTCTTAATATTTCGATTATAGATATTTTATGGTCTTTATCTCGCGATATTTTAAAATTTTCTAGAGCAGTAGGTGAAACGAGGCAGGGGCTTGATATTGCTTTAACTCCGCTTGAAATAATTGACAAACCTAATGCCAAGAATTTGATAATTAAAAAGGGAGAGATAATTTTTAATAAAGTAAAATTCCAATATAAAAATACTACGCCGTTATTTCAAAATAAATCGTTAGTAATCAAGCCAGGAGGAAAAGTAGGACTGGTAGGTTATTCCGGAAGTGGCAAGACAACTTTTGTTAATTTGATCCTTAGAATGTATGATATAGCAGAAGGAAAAATAGCTATTGACGATCAAGATATTAAAGAAATTACGCAAGAGTCGCTACGTAATAATATAGGTGTAATACCGCAAGAAGCTTCACTTTTTCATCGCAGCCTTATGGAAAATATTAGATATGGTAACCTGATGCTTCAGATGCAGAAGTAATAGAGGCTGCTAAAAAAGCTTATGCACATGAGTTTATTAAAAAATTATCCTTGGGCTATGAGTCGTTAGTTGGTGAGCGAGGTATCAAGCTATCAGGCGGACAAAGACAGAGAATAGCAATCGCTAGAGCTATCCTTAAAAATGCTCCAATTTTGATTTTAGATGAAGCCACTTCACAACTAGATTCTGTGACTGAGGAATATATTCAAAAAAGCTTATGGGATTTAATGCAGGGAAAAACAACGATAGTAATTGCCCACCGTTTATCAACGCTCTTGCATATGGATAGGATTATTGTTTTTGATAAAGGTAGAATTGTCGAAGACGGCAGCCATAACGAGCTACTAGATCGTAACGGGTTATATAAGACTTTATGGGACTCTCAAATTGGGGGCTTTTTGCCTGATAAAGAATTGTAAAGCTGTTGTGTAGCTTGAAAAGCATATATACCGCAGATACTTCAAAAGTTGGTAAGTCAAATAAGCGGTGAGTCTGCGGAGCGTACAGAAGTACGTAAGCAAAGACGAATCCCGAAATTTGGCTTGCCAAATCTTGAAGTATCAATGGTATACATCCAGCATAAATCGAGATAAATCAAGTTTTTTGTATTTTTTTACTGGATCCCGTGGACAAGCCTATAGTACCGGACAATTATTAAAAAAATGTTATATTTTATTCAGATGTAGGTGACTTTGTATGTCATTCCCGCGAAAGCGGGAATCCAGGAAAAAAAAGTCTAAATACAGTAATTTTTTAGAATATAAAAGCTCGATTTATCTCGCTTTATGCTGGATTCCCGCCATTGCTAAGAATGACATAGAATAATAACTGTCCGGTACTATTGGACAAGCCACGGGAGGCATTGTCACGTGGATCGAAAAGCACTTTCGATGTCATCTAGTTGCTTGACCACGGCATCCAAAAAATAATAAAAAATACTAATTTTATTAGTATTTTTAATTGGATCCCGCTACAAGCTCGCGGGATGACAAATGGAAAACTGATTCACGCAACAATGCCGCTACGGGATGACACCAAGAATGTTTTTCGATTTATGCAATAATAATTCTTTACTTCCCAGCTCTTTTACGATCATTGGGGTCGAGTAGAGCTTTACGTAAGCGGATAGATTTCGGTGTTACCTCAACTCGCTCATCATCCTGTATATAGCTGATTGCTTGCTCTAAAGTTAAAAGCATTGGTGGGGTTAATTTAATAGCCTCATCTTTACCGGATGCTCTGACGTTGCTTAGCTGTTTAGCCTTAAGCGGATTTACCTCCAAATCGTTATCACGGCTATGTTCACCGATAATCATCCCTCTATATACTTTGTCACCTGGATTGATAAACATTTTTCCCCTATCTTCCAGATTCCATAAAGCGTAAGCAACAGCGTCACCATCGCCGTTAGAGATAAGTACGCCCTTAGTCCTCCCTTCGATAGTGCCTTTATAATCAGCATAGCCATGGAAAATACGGTTCATGATACCAGTACCACGAGTTTCAGTTAAGAATTGGCTGTGATAACCAATTAAACCTCTTGATGGACCGATAAAGGTAACACGGCTTTTGCCGCCACCTGATGGTCTCATATCGGTCATTTCGCATTTTCTAAGCGATAAGGAGCTTACGACCACACCAACATAATCATCGTCAACGTCAACTTGGATTTCTTCCATAGGTTCTTGTTTATTGCTGTTTTCGCCTGTTTGGAATAATACTTCTGGTCTACTGATTGATAATTCAAAGCCCTCACGACGCATAGTCTCGATTAAGATACCAAGCTGTAATTCTCCACGTCCTGCAACTTGGAAAGCGTTTGATCCAGGTGCTTCGGTTACTTTAAGGGCTACGTTACTCTCAAGCTCACGCATCAATCTGCTGCCAATTAAGCTTGATGTAACTTTCGTACCCTCTTTACCTGCAAGTGGTGAGTCATTAACGCTAAAGGTCATAGATAGGGTTGGTGGATCAATCGGTAGTGATGGCAGTGCCTCAGTTACTTCAGGTGCACATATCGTATCGGCAACGTTAGCATTTTCAGCACCAGCAATGGCGATAATATCACCGGCTGTAGCCTCATCTATAGCGATTCTCTCGAGTCCTCTAAAGGCTAATATTTTAGTGATTCGCCCATTTTCAAGTACTTTATTTTCACGGTTTAGTACTTTAATATTTTGGTTAACCTTAACGCTACCGCTTTGTACTCTACCGGTTAAAATTCTACCGAAGAAAGGGTTGAATTCTCTAGTAGTAACAAGCATAGAAAAAGGTGCTTTAGCATCAGCTATAGGAGCGTGTACATGCTTTACTATTAGGTCAAATAAAGGTGCAAGATCATCTGCTAAATTGTCTAAAGGATTTATCGTTTCATCAAAATTTAATGAAGCTCTTCCTGCTCTACCTGAAGCATAAACTATTTTATCTATGAAATTAAGCTGATCATCATTTGCTTCTAACGCTACAAATAGCTCGTATACTTCATCAATAACTTTATTTATTCTTTGGTCATCTCTATCGATCTTATTGATAACAACGATAGGTTTTAAACCAAGCTTTAAGGCTTTAGAAAGCACAAATTTTGTTTGTGGCATTGGTCCTTCTGATGCATCAACAAGTAGCACAACGCCGTCAACCATGCTAAGTATGCGTTCTACTTCACCGCCAAAGTCAGCGTGTCCTGGTGTGTCTACTATATTGATACGTACATCACCCCACATAAGGGCAGTACATTTGGCAAGTATGGTAATCCCACGTTCACGCTCAAGGTCGTTAGAGTCCATAGCACGTTCGGCTACTTGTTGGTTAGCTCTAAAAGTGCCACTTTGTTTAAGCATGTTGTCAACAAGCGTGGTTTTCCCATGATCAACGTGGGCAATAATTGCTATATTACGAATAGATGTCATCTTTAAAAATTCTCACAAGTTTACAATAGTTTTCTGCATTATATACCAAAATAGCAAAAATTGGAATAAACTTCTTGTAAAACTCATGAATTCAATTTAAAGAACAATATATATTAACTTTTACAATTCCATTTATGAAGCAAAAAAAACTATTATGTCTTGATGTTGACGGAACAATATTTTTCAAGAGTTTACATAATTACCTTGGTGAGAAATTAACTATAGATCATAAATTTGGAATATCTATCACTGAAAAACTAAAAATACAGTATACAGATGAGTTTTTGAGAAATCCGTCTTTAGGTTGGAGGAATGAAAAAAGACTAGTAACTTTAATAAAAAAGGCTTGGTTATCTGAGTATGAGGTGGCTTTAGTATCATTTAACGATTACCCACAAGCAGTAGAATATGCTATGACAAAAATACTTAAAGAAGATGTGGAAAAGCTACATATAGTGTCTTATTTGCCAGAAGCTCTAAAGCAATATTATATGGTTCATCCTGTTTGTGACAAACAGAAGCATATAGAAGAAGCTATGCAAAAAGTAGGAGTAACAAATCCGGCAAATGTATTATTAATTGAAGATACATTATATAATGTAGAGGCTGCAAAGAAAGCTGGAATGAAAGCTGTATTAATAGAGTCGAAAGATACAAGTTTTAAGATTGCTTTTGACGCTTTAAGGGAGCTTAATAAAATTCATATGGTTGATAATGTTAACTTGGAAGAACCTTTGACAGAACCAGAGCTTGAAGATAGTAATAGTGATAAGGATGTTAGTATGGGCGATGATCAAGGAAGTTATAAATCTGATGATGGAGAATGGCAGCAGGATGTGCCAATGTTAGCAGAACATTCAGACTAGACAAATCATATTATGTTATTTATTCTTGATTAGTGGAGTGTTTTAGATTATTCGTTATTGCGAGGAGAAACTGTAAGTTTCGACGTGGCAATCTCAGGAGGTTTATATTGCTTTATGAGATTGCCGCGTCGATGCGTTGCATCTCCTCGCAATGACAATAACGGTCTATTTAATAAAAACAGAGTTATATCGTGCAGTATAGATTATTAGGGTTGCTTTTAATAATAAGTTTTTCATATTTTGCTCAAGCAGAGTTGCCAAATAAAGAAGATAATTTTAAAGTTAGAGTGGCTATTGTTGATGTTCAATCGATTTTAGAAGGGTCAATGGCTATAAAAAATTTGCGTAATAAAGTTGAAAAAATTAATCAAAAAATTCAAGAAGATATTAACACAAAAGAAGCAGAATTTAAGCCTATGGAAGAAAGCGTGATGAAAGAACGTTCTTCTTTAAGTGAAGATGAGTTTGAAAAGAAAGTAAGCGAATTTTATGAAAAAGTTACTGAAGTAAAAAAAGAAATTCAGAGTAAAAAAGCAAGACTTGAGCAAGCTCATGCTGAAGCTATGAGTAAAATTCATGAATTAACGATTACAATAATTAGTGAGCTTGCAGAAAAATATAGCGTTAATTTAGTCATTCCAAGTGCTCAAATTTTATATGCAAAAGATAATTTAAATATAACTTCTGAAGTAACTTTTATATTGAATGAGAGATTAAAAGAAGTCCAAATCAATTATAATTATTAATAAGTATCAATATGGCAGAATTTACACCGATTACAATTGCATATGGGGATGGTATAGGTCCTGAAATAATGGAAGTCGTGCTTTATATATTACGTAAAGCTGAAGCACGAATCCGTTTAGAAACTATAGAAGTAGGGGAAAAACTCTATGTAAAGCATTATAGTTCAGGTATAAGTGAACAAAGTTGGGAGTCGATAGAACGCACGGGAATTATACTTAAAGCTCCGATTACTACGCCGCAAGGAGGAGGATATAAAAGCCTAAATGTTACGATTCGTAAAACATTACAACTTTTTGCTAATATTCGCCCCTCTGTTTCGTTTCATCCTTTTACTAAAACTCAGCATCCAAATCTAAACCTAACTATCATACGTGAGAATGAGGAAGATTTATATGCCGGTATAGAATACCGCCAGACGCATAATATGTATGAATCAGTTAAGCTTATTAGCCGTACCGGTTGCGAGAAAATTATCAGATATGCCTTTGAGTATGCAGTAAAAAATAACCACAAAAAAGTTACTTGTTTAAGTAAGGATAATATCATGAAATTTTCCGATGGGATTTTTCATAAAGTATTTAATGAAATTGCCAAAGAATATCCGCAAATCAATAATGAACATTATATTATCGATATCGGCACTGCAAGGCTTGCGACTAAACCGGAAATATTTGATGTTATCGTAACTTCTAATTTGTATGGTGATATTATTTCTGACGTAGCAGCTGAAATTTCAGGTTCGGTAGGCTTAGCTGGTTCTGCCAATATCGGAGAGCATTATGCAATGTTTGAAGCAGTACACGGAAGTGCTCCTGATATTGCAGGTCAAGACATCGCAAACCCATCAGGGCTATTAAATGCTGCTATAATGATGTTAGTGCATATAGGGCAGGGTGATATTGCCACTCTAATCGAAAATGCTTGGAAGAAGACTATAGAAGATGGCATGCATACAGCAGATATATATAATAAAGACCATTCTACTAAAAAGGTCGGCACAAAAGAATTCGCCGAGGAAGTAGTAAAAAGGCTAGGTCAGAAGCCAGAGAAATTAGCTAAAGCAGATTATCCGTTAGTTACTAAAAAGCAGGAAAGTAATACCACATATAAAATCAACACTAAAGAATCGAAAAAATTAGTCGGCACGGATATATTTGTAAATATGAATGTCGCTTCTGCTCATGATATAGCTGATAAGGTAAATAAGCTTGATCTCGGTAATTTTGAGCTGAAAACAATCTCTTCTAAAGGACTGAAATTATGGCCTCGTGATACAAGATTCGAGACCATATCCGATCATTGGTGTTGTCGTTTTATGGCTAAAGACGGAAAAGAATTAAAGCATTTAGATATAACAAAATTACTTGAGACCTTAAGCAAAGCAAATATCGACTTTATCAAAGTAGAAAATCTTTTTGAGTTTGATGGTAAAGCTGGATATAGCTTAGCCCAAGGGGAATAAGGGTTCTCAAAATGTCATCCTGCGACTTGTCCAGCACCGTCATTGCGAGCGAATGAAATGAGCGTGGCAATCTCATGAAGTAAGACTCCTGAGATTGCCGCGTCAAGGCTTTGCCTTTCCTCGCAATGACGGAAAAACTTAAACACATAAATAATAATATATGCACAACATCACCTCCTCATTTCCAGTTGCTAGCTCAGCTTCAGAAATTCTTGAGTTAATAAAAAATATCCCCGCCGAGGCATTAATTTTTCTAGATGTAGACGATACTATTATAACACCGAAATCAGTTACTTTTAGAAACCCGCCCTATAATCAAATGCTTGATAGAATTAAGGCAAACAAAAGTAATTATGATAATTTTGAAGAGATTGTCAGTAATTGGCGTTTGCAGCGGAAAGTGATACTGATTGATGAAGAATGGGTGCAGGTTTTAAATACTCTTAAAAAAAATTATTTCGTTTATGCCCTTACACAGATGAGTACAGGGAAATTTGGCAATATTCCATCCATGCAAGAATGGCGATATGAAGAATTAAAAAGTTTAGGTATAGAATTTTCTGACAATGAAAAATTGGCAATTTTTAGTCCAGCTAAAAAAGATGAGGCGGTTTTTTATAAAGGAATATTTATAACAGGTAACCATTCAAAAAGTGGTACTTTAGCCAAATTTTCTAAAGAGCTACAAGCTAGTTTTATCGTGTTTGTTGATGATCGCAAAAATCATATAGAAGATATGCAAAATTATTGCGAAAAGAATAATATCGGCTTTTTAGGTATTTTGTTTGAGGGACTTAAAAATTTATCAGGGGAGCCTGATCCAAAACTTGCCAAGTTTCAAGAGCAATATTTGATAGAAAATGCTGAATGGCTTGAGGATAATGAAGCTCATAAGCTTATGGCAGAGAGTAGTTAGGTTATTCATGCATAGGTCTTGTTCCAACCCTGTCATCCCGTGGTGGATGAATAAAATTAAAAGAGATAATAAAATGAGTGTAGTTTATAAGGTGGAAAATTTGGAAGATGCACGAGATTTTTTATCTTCTGCACAAGGTGAGTATATATTAACAAATTCTGAAAGCAGTGTAAAATATTATGGTATGTTAGTAGTTGATCATATGCTTGAAACTTTACAAAAAGAATTTCCTAAAAAAGTTATAGATGTTATTGTGGATATTGATGATGACCATGCAGCTTTGTTTACTGCAATGAAACTAAATTATAAAAATATAGTATATACGGGTAACTCAGACGAGGCGAAGAAACAGCTGTATCTGTCATCCCGCGACTTGATCGCGGGATCTTATAACCTGTAATAAAAGACCCCGTGGTCAAGCCACGGGGTGACATTAAGTAATAAAAAAACCATGAACATAAAAGATATAGGAGTAATAATTGCTAAAAAACCGTTAAAGGAAAATACGTTTATTATTACAGTTTTTACCAAAAATCATGGTTTATATTCAGGTGTTGCAAAAGAATCTTCGAAAAAAAGCAAGTTTATATATCAAGAAGGTAATGTAGTAGATTTTTTATGGCAAGCAAGACTTCATGAACATATCGGAATTGCCAAATGCGAGCTTGTCAAATCTTATACCGGTCATTTTATTATAAATAAAGCTAAGCTATATGCTTTTAATTCCGTCATATCTTTAATCAAAGAGTTATTTCACGAAAGAGAAGAGCATTATAATTTTTTCTCATTGCTAATAAACTATCTGGATAATCTAGCAAAAAATTTTTGTTTTCATGATTATATTAATTTTGAGCTAGCACTGCTTGCTGAAATGGGCTATGAACTTGACTTTACTAAATGCGGTGTTAGCAATACTACACAAGATTTAGCTTATCTATCACCTAAATCAGGCAGAGCTGTATCATATGAGGTAGGAACACCTTATAAAGATAAATTATTACCTTTGCCAAAATTTCTGCTATCTGGTAATGACAAAATTACCTTAGAAGAAAAAAGGCAAGCTTTAAGCTTAACAAGTTACTTCTTTAATAGATATTTATTCCATAATCACAGACAGCCTGAGATAAGACAAGTTTTTGTAGAATATATACTTGTTGCTACTACTGCTTAAGAGCTGCTTGCTTGGATCAGCTCCATTTCTGTCATGCCGTGGCTTGGGAACTAGATCCAGAAAATAATAAAAAATACTAATTTTATTAGTATTTTTTAACTAGATTGCTTCGTCGATTATTTCATAATTTCCTCGCAATGACGAGACTTTTTTAAAACTGTCCGGTACTATAGAATAAATCACAATTTACAATAAATTAACGTACTCTACCAGTTGCTGGGCTTTTTTGTAATGAATCACTAACTGCTGCCCCAAAATCCTTTACACTTGTAGCAAGCTTACCATTGGCTATAGCAGAATTTACAGCTGCACTAACAGTAACTTTTATTACTTCACATCCAGCAAGTACAACTCCCCATGCAGCTTTCAAAATCTTATTTTCACCTACAAAACCATGCAATTTTTCTTGTGCTTTTTCTGCTTGATCAGTTACAAACTTTTGTAACTTACCAAGCGGAGTATTTTTTTCTAAATGTTCAGCTAAATTTTTTATAGGTGACGAGATAATTTCATCAATATTATTTTTGACATTTTCAGTATGATTTTTGAATTCTTCACTAATAATATTAAAATCTTTCATAGCATTTAAAAGAGCTTTGTTTGTTGGATCTTTACTTATTGCTTTTTTTAAACTCTCTATTATTTTATCAAAATTATTATTAACTTCTGTTAATTTTATCCCGATATCATTAAATTTTATTTCTTCTTTATTTTGTTTTTCGGGTTCTTGTCCCCCTATAGTAATTTCTCTTACCATTTTTTTACTCCAAAATTATTTACTTAAAGATAATTAAGATTTCAGAAATGTCAACAATACTCTTTATAAACTTTTTGACTTTAATAACAAAATATTTGTACTAAGTAACGGGGCAAATACATTTTTGACTTCGTTTAATAATGCTTTATTGCTTATATCTTTATTTAATTCTTTACGCACTATATCAAATATCTCTCCTAAGCTTCTTTCCTCTGCCATATATTTAAATATGTATTTAGATTAGCTAATATCGACATTGAGATATTAACATTATTTAATACGCCATTATTAATAGTAAAATTAATAACATTACTTATTGTTGAAGCATTAGATTCTAGATACTCATAAATTTGTTTAGCAAAATTAGTGATATTATAGAAATAAGGCACATTATCAAGATCATCAAGTGATGCTACACTATCTTTTTGATTTGATACATAAAAAGAGTGTTTAGTAATATTACCAGTAAGTATTTCACAAATTGCTTCTTGAGCTACTTTATCCATTTTCTTAATTTTTTGCAAAAGGGATGAATCTTTTATATAATTTTCTGGTTTTAATAAAACTTTCTCAATCGGATCAAGATAATCAACAAAATTTAAACTGGCATTTTCTACAAGTTTATATAACTCAGGAATAGAATAGGCTTTATCTCGTTTATGCAAAAACATGTCATAAACTTCAGCTTCACTCAAATTTTTATAATTTGAAAATAATTCCCAACCTCTTTTATGCCAATTGGTAGCAGGCAAATTATCTAAAATTAATTTTCCGTTTATCACCTCTTCGACACGGTTTTTAGCATCTTTATTCACCATATTCATTAAATCTTGAATCTGATAAACACCGGTACGACCATATTTTGCGTATACCATCAAACCCATACCACCTTCTGGCTTTAAAGAATCCTTTAGATTTTTTAATCCCATATCGGGATTTGCTAAATGATTAAGTGCATCGGTACAATTTATGTAATCAAATTTTCCAAGTTTTAGATTAGGTATATTTAATATAGAATCGTTAACCCATTTGATGTTTTTAAGACCACGTATTTCAGCACGTTTTTGTGCTACTTCCATACTAGACTTGTTTAAATCCAAATATATTATCTCGGCATTTTTATTTTTCAGCTGATCTGCAAGATAAATAGCCGAATCACCTGTACCGCCACCAGCTATTAGACATCTAAAATCATTATCAAAATTTTCTTTACCTTTATATAAAAAATGATTTAACTCTCCTAAAAACTCACCGCAAACATTAAGTAAACGTTCTTTTTCTTGATTTGGATCTCTAAATGGATGGGGATAGTTTTGATAATGCTCTTCGACTTTGGCTAAATCTTTTGAAATTTTTGTAGAAGCATCTTTTATTTTTTTAAAATTGCTCATAAACATCATTTTTAAGTTATTATTACATCTTTTATAATTAACTGAATAGTGTAATTATTTTGCCAATTATTTGTCTTTAATGTTCCTAATACTGAAATATTATGTGCTTTAGGACTAAGTAATACCTCTTCAAATGAAGTACCTAACGAATTAAAAGCAATAGCTTGTAATGCTTTACTACTGGAACTTTTTTTATTCGGAGCAAACAAGCATCTAATATGCTTACTTCCCACTATATCCGCTTTTAATACAAATAAATTATCAAATTTAAATATAGGTTCATAATTACCTTGACCAAAAGGCTCCAAAGTACTTAATTCCTCCATTAAAGGTAAGTGGACGCTACTAAGACTTAAATCAAGATCATATTCTGCTTGCTTATAATTTTCTAGTCTATTTAGACTAATTCTAAAAGCGTTATTTAAAAATTCTTGTAATTCTTGTATTTTTTCGGCAACTACTGTAAAACCTGCTGCCATGGCGTGTCCTCCGCCTGTAATTAGTAAATTTTTGACTTTAGCATTAATAATCTCAGCACCAAAATCAATACCTAAAATAGAGCGACATGATGCTTTACCAATTCCGTCATTTAGGGCTATAACTGCTACCGGCTTATCAAACTTCTCTTTAAGTCTTCCTGCAACAATACCTATAACACCGGGATGCCATCCTTCTTTAACAATAAATAATAAACTATTATCTTGCTGTGTCTTAGCCATTTCCATTGCTTTTTCTATCATCAGCATTTCAATGACTTTACGTTCATTATTATGCTTCTCAAGCTCCTCAGCTAATTTAAGAGCTTCATTAGAGCAATTGGTAGATAATAGATTAGCACCTAAACTTGATTTTCCTACTCTACCGCCAGCATTAATACGCGGGCCTAAAATAAAACCTAAATGATAACATTTTGGGATTTCATTAAGCCCTGCCATATCATATAACGTTTTAATGCCGATATTTTGCCTTTGATGCATTATTTTTAAGCCGCTCGATACAAAAGCACGGTTTAACCCAATAAGCTTTACCATATCGCACACAGTACCAAGAGCCACCAAATCCAAATATTTCATCAAATTAGGCGGAAGAGTTTTCTCAAAATAATTTTGCTTCTTTAAATCTGATAATATCCCAGTTGCAAATAAAAAAGCAACCCCTACAGCTGCAAGATGTTTACATTCACTTGTCTCATCAACACGATTCGGATTCACTATAGCTACCGCTTCAGGTAATATTTCAGTAGCTATATGATGATCAATAACGATTACGTCAAGCCCTGCATCCTTTGCGTATTTCAAGGCTTCATGAGCCATCGCACCACAATCAACTGTTATTAATAATTCAGTGCCGTTATCTTTAATTTTTTGCATAGCAGAAGGAGTAGGACCGTACCCTTCAGCTATACGATCAGGGACATAAATATCACAAACAATATTTAAATCTTTGAAAACATTTTTAAGTAATGCTGACGAAGTAGCACCATCGACGTCATAATCGGCAAATATACATATTTTTTGCTTATTTAAGATAGCTTTAATAGCTCTATCTACTGCCTTTTGCATATCAAGTAGATGGAAAGGATCAGGAAGCAAATTCTTGATTTTCGGCATTAAAAAATCTTCTGCCTTAGCTATATCATCAATCCTTAAAGATATCATTCTAGCAAGCAAATCACTGATTTTAAAACTACGGCATAATTCTATGACTATTTCCTCGTTAACGCTTCTACGCTGCCATATTTTACCATTTATAGATGCTTGCGATTTCATTAATTACCTAAATTGTTTAAACGTTTTCATATGATGTTAGGTAATTATACAACAAAAATCATCATTTTTACCCATACAATCAAACGTACCACAATCACTTTCCTTTTCTGAATCTAAAATTTTTGTTTGACTATTATTATCACTATCCTTGTGCTCTTTTAATGAGTCTGTATCAGCAGTGATACTAATTATTTCTAAATCTTCATCATTATACTTATCTTTTTTCTTTTCCATTTCATTTAACAAGTTTAATTCATTACTATTTAAACTGTTATTAGAATCAGCTTTTTCTATTCTTACATTTCCAATTGACACGCTAGACATTCTACCTTGAGGATCATATGTATATATCGTTATATCATTTTCATATTTATCCATACTTCACCTCTTATAGATTTGTTCTATTTTTCATATAATTTTAGAACTAAATTCTTGACTCATTCCAGCTAAAATTAAATGGCTTTCCTCTTCCATGTCTAAATAGTTTATATTTAGACAATTATCATTTTTTATTTTTTGTTCTCTTAAGTGCTTCTTATAAGCATTAATATCTCCTTTACCATTATAAATAAATCCGGTATTTTTTGCTGTCTTTTCTTTGGCATACTTATCATAAGCTTTAACATTTACCTTACCGTCTTCATCTATGAATCCAGCATTTTTTGCAGTTTGTTCTAATATATATTTATTATAATTTTTTAGATCCACATCGCCATCTTTACCTATAAATCCGGCTTTCTTTGCCGCTTGTTTTCTTGTATATTTATTATAAGTTTTTATATCAGCTTCGCCATCTTTATCTATAAATCCAGCATTTTTCGCAGTTTGTTTTCTGAGGTACTTATCATAAGCTTTTATATCCCCATTACTTTCTTTATCAATAAGCCCAGCTTTCTTTGCTGCTCCTGCTCGTAAATATTTTCTATACGCTATTTTATCTCCTTTATCATCTTTATCAATAAATCCAGCTTTCTTTGCTGATTTCTCTTCTCTATAACCCGCATAGGCTGATAAAAGTTCTTCTTTATTATCAGAATTTTTAAAACCAAGTTTTTCTGCTTTAAACTGTAATCTTCTAATTTCTAATCTTTCTTTTGCTAACTCTTTGCTTGTTTTATTCTGAGATTCTTTCAATAGTTTACGTTTACCCATATGAACCCTTTATATATCTGAAAGCTTCTTAGCCTCATCATTTGCAATTAAAGCCTCAATAAATTCATCTAACTGTCCGTTAATTACCTCATCTATTTTATAAAGAGTAAGATTTATTCGATGATCCGATACACGTCCTTGTGGAAAATTATAAGTACGTATACGCTCCGAACGATTCCCAGAGCCTATTTGCTCACGTCTATTATTGTCTCTTTCTTGATCTTTTTTCCTACGTTCTTCTTCATATATTCTAGCACGTAAGATCTTTAATGCTTTAGCTTTGTTTTTATGTTGGGATTTTTCATCTTGTAGTGCTACAGTAATACCGGTAGGTATATGTGTTATTCGGACAGCAGAATCAGTTGTATTAACGTGCTGCCCTCCTGCTCCTGAAGCTCTATAAGTATCAATTCTTAAATCTTTTTCCTCAAGTTTAATATCAACATCTTCTACTTCAGGAAGTACAGCAACAGTAGCGGCTGAGGTATGAATACGCCCCTGCGATTCAGTTTCCGGAACACGCTGCACTCTATGGACTCCTGATTCAAATTTGAGCTTAGAGAATACATCTTTACCTTTTATAGATGCTGAAACTTCTTTGTATCCCCCTATGCCTGTCTCATCAATAGATAATATCTCAAAACGCCAGCCCTTTAATTCAGCATATCTTTGATACATATTAAACAGCTTAGCAGCAAAAAGTGCTGCCTCTTCACCGCCTGTGCCTGCTCTAATTTCAATAATAGCACTTTTACTATCCGCTTCATCTTTTGGCAGTAATGCTATTTTTACGGAACGCTCAAGAGTTGGCAACGAATCTTCAAGATTGCGTATTTCTTCCTCAATCATTTCTAGAGTTGCCTTATCTAAACTAGGATCTTGCTTAAAATTATTTGCTTCTTCAAGTTCAGCTTTAGCTTTGTTATATTCTTTAATTTTTTGGACAATATCTTCAAGGTCAGCATATTCCTTGGAAGCTTTAACAAACTCCTCTCCTCCTATTCCTGAGGATAGTTTTTCACTTAAATCCTCATATTTACCTAAAATTTTTGTCAGATTGTCCGAAAAGCTTGAAATGTTCATATTATTTTATTCGTGATTTATTTGTGGTGAGGTATCGTCATTGCGAACGACCGCAGGGAGTGCGGCAATCTCATGAAACAATATTAGGACTTCTGAGATTGCTTCGTCGAAACTTTTCAGTTTCTTCTCGCAATGACGGTGAATGAGATTACAACAATAATAGGGCAGGGCTTTCTATAAACCTCTTAAACGCAGCTAAAAATTCTGCTCCAACTGCTCCATCTACTACTCTGTGGTCAGCAGAAAGAGTTACGTCCATAATTGTTGATATACTTATTTGATCATTTTTGACTATAGCACGTTTTGAGCTACTGCCAACGCCCATTATACAACTTTGCGGCGGGTTAATTATAGCATTGAAATTTTTAATACCATACATACCAAGATTTGAAATAGTAAACCCTCCGCCTTGGAATTCTTCGGGAGTTAGTTTATTTTCTCTAGCTTTCTTGATTAACCCTTTCATTTCACTAGACAGCTCTACAATATTTTTCTGGTTAGCATTTCTAATTATCGGAGTAACAAGTCCATTTTCAATTGCTACCGCTACTGAAATATCAACATTATTGTAGTATCTAATAGCATCATCCCCCCACGATGCATTAGCGTTCGGCACTTCTTGCAAAGCTTTAGCAACAGCTAGGATAATAAAGTCATTAACTGATATTTTTGCTGATTTATCATCACCAAAAGACTTATTAATATCTTCTCTTATATCTAGTAACTTATCAACATTACATTCTATTGATAAATAAAAATGTGGAACTGTTTGTTTTGATTCAAGAAGACGCTTAGCTATAATTTTACGTATATTGTTATTAGGTGCTAAACGATATTCTTCAGGATTTCTACTAACTATTTTATTATTTAAGGTTTTTGAGCCGCCTTTATGCGATAATACATCTTGTTTGATTATTCTGCCATGCGGTCCACTACCTTTAATTTCTTCAAGTTTCACATTTTGGATTTTTGCAAGTCTTTTAGCAAGCGGTGAAGCAAATACCTTAATATTGTTTTGATTTGAAGCGGTTGCGATATTTTCTTCCTTAACGTTCTGAGGAGCTATAGTTTCAGCAGGTTTCGATATTTCTTCTTTTTTAGGTGAGTTACTGTTGTTTTTCGCTATAAATTCTTCAATTTCGGATGATTCTTCCCCCTCTTCGATTAATACCGCTATTAACGAATTCACAGGCACGTTCTGACTACCTTGAGGAATAATTATTTTAGCAAGAGTACCCTCATCTACTGCCTCTACTTCCATAGTTGCTTTATCGGTTTCGATTTCAGCGATTACTTCTCCGGGATTGATTTTATCCCCTTCTTTTTTTAACCACCTTGCTAAATTCCCTTCCGTCATAGTTGGAGATAAAGCAGGCATTAAAATTTTGATTGGCATAATTTGTTATAGTTTTGATTTTTTATTAGTATTTTTGGTTTATAGTAAATCAACATCGTCATTGCGAGGAGATGCGTAGCAGAGGGCGAAGGCAATCTCAGGAGGCTTAATAAGATTGCCGCGTCGGTTATTAAAATAACCTCCTCGCAATGACGTATTACATTACACACTTATTGTCAGGGCTAACTATCATTATCATTTGTTTGCCTGCCATTTTAGCTTGCTGATCGATCTTAGCAAGTCCCTCTAATCCTACTTCTATACGTTTAAATAATTCCTCACCAACATCCTTATGAAGAATTTCTCTACCTTTAAACCATAAAGAGATTTTTACTTTATCACCATCTTTTAGAAATTCTTTTATTTTCCTTAGTTTAGTTTCAAAGTCACCTATACTAATATTAGGTTTGAATTTCATTTCTTTAAGTACGACTATTTTTTGCTTTTTACGTGCTTCATGCAAACGCTTTTTGCTTTCGTACTTAAATTTACCGAAATCTAAAATTTTACATACAGGAGGCTCAGCATTAGGCGATATCTCAACCAAATCAAGACCGACTCTTTCAGCCATATCAAGTGCTTGCCTAATATTTACGATGCCATGCATCTCACCATTTTCGCCTACTAAACGAACCTCTCTAGCTCTGATTTCTCTATTAGCTTTAGGAAAATTATTTTTAGAAATAAAACTACTCCGTCTTATGTTGTTTCATATTGCATTTAACTTATTTTACTCTAAATTACAAGTAAATAAAATATTTTATCTTTATTTTTATATATTCTATTAAAAAAATGGGAAAGATATAATTAAACAAATACCGAATACCAATACAGCAACAATACCAAATATTGTTAGACAAATTCTAGTTAATTTAGCAACTTTTTCCTTTATTTTTAAATTTTGTAATTCTATCTCATGTTTATGAGCTTGCTCTTTTTGTGCCATATTCACTAACTTTTCTAAAGTACCTGGATAAATATTTTCATATTCGGTAACTGTATCAATTGGCGGCAATATATGCTCAAACTTTTTACGATAAAAATTTTTATCTATTTCATTAGAATGAAAACTCTTAGCATAGCCCTTGTTTAATCTATTATTTTTTGTAAAAAAACTTTTAGTCTCTTTCATATTCTCTTATTATTTTTTGAAACGTATACGCTAAATTATCTCTTACTATCTCAAAATAGTCAAACAATGCTACTTCTTTCTTTTGTTCTATATTGTTGCTTGTTTTGAATATAGTTTTTAATTCATTAAAAATCACTTTTATAAAGCTTTGTTTCATTATTATATTAAATGTGAATTTATAAAATCTTTGTCAGGTATTAGCGGTTCGCCTCTAAAATTTATAGCATTATTAAATTTATTGCAACAAGTTATAAAATTTTTATCACATCCTGATATAATTTTTACTTCTCTAGCATCCTTAGCATAATCAGGTATAACATCTTCTAATATAACTAAATCACCGAAACTACTTAAAACTTTACTACTAAAGTTATTATCACAAAATATAATTTGACCACCGTTATAATAGCCATTTTCTTGATCTAAATTTTCTATTCTTAAACTTTCTTTTAGAATTTCTTTAATCTTATAGACTCCACTATATAAGTTTTTATCTATTTTGCATTTATTATCCCCAAAACTCACTCTGTATGTTTTACTATATCTATTAATTATAGTTTGGTTATATTTTATTGTTTCAGGCTTTAAATGCATTTTAAAGTTCAAATCATATTTTGTATATAAAGTGCAATAATATGTAATAAAATGCTCAAAAACACCATTATTATATAATATTATTTTAACAGCAGCATTATTTTAATTCATTTCTGCCGTGATGCCTTTTTCTTCAAAAATACCCTCAATAATTACTTGATTTTGTGCGGAATCATTAAATTCTGCTTCTTTCAAATCTAAACCGGAATTCGGTAAAAAAATTATATCTTCATTTTTTATAATATGATCGTTACCCGTTAGATTTAATTCCTTACCATTTGCTAACTTAATTTGAAAGCAATAAGCAAAATTTTCTAACTTTGTAATTATCTTTTTAATTAAAATACTCATACTATTACTTCCATCAATTCTATATCTGATAACTCTATAGAGCCATCACTACAATAAGAATACTCAAAGCTATCTACACTAAATCTAACTGCTACATCGAAAACAAAATCTGCTGTTAAAATTTCATCCTGATTTAAAGGGTTTGGTAAAGTTATAGCTCCGTCATTATAATCTATTACTCCCATAGTTCTGATATTATTAATATATAATGTAACGCTGTTATTAACAGGCTTAGTAATTACTCTTTCATATGGCAAAATAGGATCAGCATATATTTTCTTTAGCTGAAATTTATTTAAGTTACCACCCCCTTTGGCAATAATCCCTTCAGTCACTTTATAATCAGCATAGTCTCTAAATCTAAAAGCAAAGTTACTACCCCGCCTTGCTTTGAAGAAACTATTAAATTGCTCAAATTCAGCTGCACTTAGTTTAGCGTTTTTAATTAAATATTTCTGACAAACATTTTTGCGGTCTAAATGCCTTGCTTCTCTACCGGATTTAGTCATAACATGAGAGGTAGCAAATTCAGGCTTTCCAACCGCAAAGCTCTCGATAAATTCCGGCATACGGATATCATGAAAATTCATAAAATACCTAAATTACTATTCAAAAAGCACTAAATCATTTTTAATCAAAGAACGAAAATCTTCGTTCATATCTATATTCCATCTTTTTATATCTATATGTATTGACACATCAGACTCGTCTAGTGCTTCCTTAATTTCAAACAACACTTCATAATTAATATTATCCATAATACAAAGGTCAAGATCGGAAAATTTTTTTGCCTTACCCTTAACTCTTGAGCCGTAAGCATAAAATTTATAAGGATATTTCTTAAGTATAGAACGTAATATTAACAAATCTTGCTTTTTAATCTGAACCACTATATTTCTCCAAATTATTTATAAGCTCATTTAAAGCATCAGAAAAATCATCAAAAATGTTAATTACTAGTTCTAAATTTTTTTCATTATAAGTATGAACTGTAATATTACGAATCTCTATAAACTTAAACCATCTTGTTGGATCTGAAATCAAACCACTAACCGCTGCTTCACGAAATACATCCTTTAAAATATAAGGGGTTTTACCGGATTTTTCACAAAAGCGTTTCATTGTTTTCCAAGCTAATTCATAACAAAATTCAAAGGCTTTAATGCTACCGGCTTTATTCTGTTCGGTCTCTAGATGTTTACGGAATTCTTCAAATTTATTCCTTGATTTTAATAAGCTACTTATATCTAGCCCTGCGATTAAATGCATTTCATACTCCTATTCTTTGCTTTAATAATGTCTGGTAATTCATTACTAATTTGTTACTCACTAAATCTTTACTAGCTTGGAACTCGATTTTATTGGCTTTTATTCCCGCAACATTTTCAAATGAATGATGCTTTATTTTATCCTCTATTTCACTTGCAAGCTTTAATGCCATATTACGATTCTTATCATTAGTAAAAATACATATTTCAAACTCTAACTGCACTATATTTTGTACTTTAGTTGATATATCATTAACATTTAATATATTAATAAGTAAAAACGGATATTTTGCATCCTGAGCTATTGAAAAATATATCTTATTAACTTTAGTTTTTATATCATTATCGTTTATAAGTAATTTATACAAACTTAATTGAAAATTATAGATAAAATCATGATACATATATTTCCAGTGCTATAATATTTAAAAATTTGCTCTTTTCTTCAACATTAATAACTCGCTTAATCTCAAATTCTCGCTCTTTAAATAGAATACGCATTTTGGTCGTAATATTTTTGATAAATCTTATTTTAAATAAAAAATATCCTTCCGTTATGACATGCCCAAAGCTTATATTCTCTAATGCTAAAAATTTATTATCACATAAAGGTATAATCTCGGCATAAACTGTGAGCTTCTCTATCCATCTATCTTCTTCCATAGGCTCTAGCGTAATATTTTCCAAAAACTTAATCTGATGCCTAAAATTTCTTATAGCTGTTTT
This sequence comes from Rickettsia endosymbiont of Rhinocyllus conicus, assembly GCF_964026465.1. Taxonomy (NCBI): domain Bacteria; kingdom Pseudomonadati; phylum Pseudomonadota; class Alphaproteobacteria; order Rickettsiales; family Rickettsiaceae; genus Rickettsia; species Rickettsia endosymbiont of Rhinocyllus conicus. Next base: position 332,701 of record NZ_OZ032155.1, read on the forward strand.
TTGCATATTTTAACCTTTCACATTCTTATATTTCTGTAAGGTAAATACAGGTTTTTCACCTCCTTAGAGAGACCTACACAGTTTTGTGCTTGCCGGTCATACATCTCGGCTATATGCAGCATAATCGCGTGTTTTATGGCATGCGGTATATTATCTTTATCGTAACCACTTATATACTCCACTGTAAGCTCTTCATTATTTAAGGATTTAGTTAAAGCTAAAATATTCTGATCTATTACATAATCATCGAGAGTTAGTTCATTTTCCTGATCTTTGAATTTTTTTGTTACTTTCAATATCCTAAGCACAGGGTTATATTTTAATAAAAACTCTCTTTTGCCATAAATAGTGCAAACAAATTTTATTTGTTTAGATATGAAATTCAGCTTAGTAAAATTTTCAGCTGCTGTTATTGCTGCGTCAATCAAACCTAATATCAAATCATCATCATAATTTGCTTCCACCCGCATATAATTTTTGACCTGCTCTAAACCCCATACTTCTTGCAGAAATATTTTAGTAATCTGAAAATTGTTTTTTTGTGGCATATGTAACCTTTTTGTCATTAAACGTCATTGCGAGGAAAAACTGTAAGTTTTGTACGTACGCAATCTCAGGAGTTTTATACTACTTCATGAGATTGCCGCGTCGATTCTACGAATCTCCTCGCAATGACGAAGTATTTAACTAAAAACTCCCACCTTAATAGCCTCCGGATTCACTACATCCCCACCAACTCTCTTCACTGCATAGAATTTGACAAAAGGCTTTTCGGTGTAGGGATCACGCATGATATTAATACCGCTTCTATCTACTATTTTGTAACCTGATTTAAAATCACCTATTGCAATAGCTGCTGTATCTTTATCAACTGGTTTCATGTTAGAGCTAACAAACCACGGGAATACCGAATATAGTTTGCTTAAAGGACTCGGAAAGAGATTGCTGCCAGATAAAACGCCCTTGATTATCTTTAAGTTTCTGCACTTCTGATAAAGTTGCTCGGTTCATTAACAGCGTTGCATTGGCTAAATATTCCTCTTTGAGAGAATTTATAAAATCTAATAAGTTATCTGTTGTAATTTTATTACCCATTTTAACTTTTTCGATTTTATCATGATCAGGAGACAAGATGCCCCTCGGTTTTTTTACCCCATCACCATTTATAAATGCCTCATTTTCCGCTTTAACAAAGCTATCACGTAATCTCTCACTTAGCCAAGTCTCTATTTTAATAGTTGCATCATCGAGCAAAGCTTGGCTAGCTTTCGGTTGAGCATATAACTCATGAACAAATATCCGTTGTTGCTTTAATTTTGCTGCATTTGTTTCATCTCTTGCTTCTACTTCACCAATCCATCCACTATTAAATTTGCCGTCTTCGCTTATTATATCAAGAGCGTTTGTAGAAATTGTTTCAATTGAAGCAAGTTGCCTCATAGGCGATCTGGCATTTACTTCTGTAATGATACTATTATACAGGGTTTGTAATATTAAAAACCCACCTGCTTCAGCACCGCTATTTAAAGATGATTTTTGAGTAAAGCTATTTTCTTCACCTTTACGGACATAATTAATAAAAGCTGTTTTTTGTTCTTGGTCTTCGATATTTATATTATTTGGTCTTTCTAAGATATTTTGGATATTATGGACTTTTTCTTGTAATTCAGTGATTTGATTCGAATACTCCGTATTACTCTCTACCTCTTGTCCTTTAGTGATATATAAAATCTTAGCACTTTGATTAGCAGGAAAAGTAACAATACTTATTTCTAACAAATCAGCTTCGGTAATTACTCTCTGTTTTGCATCATTAAAAACCGAATTTTTTATATAAAAGCCGATCGATAAACCATCTATCGCCCCTTGCTTTATTAACTCTATTGCTTCACGACCAGCTTTAACCTTATTATTTATCACTGCTTCCATTTTTAAACCGTGATCATCTTCCACAAGATGACTAATAATTCCGATTGGTTTTTTACTATCATGCTGCCAAAGGAATTTTATATTTTGATGAGCGACATTTGCAAAAGCCCCTTTAACTATTAAGTCATTGTGATGATCGGCAATATTATAGACACTTGCATAGCCATTAATTACTACTTCACTATTAGTTGAGGATTTTATTTCTATATTGTCAAAAGTTTGATTACTGTAGATTATTTTTTTCATATGTTTATTACCTATTCTTCGTTGTCACTCTGCGGCTTGTATCTGCTAGATCTATTAAAAGTTGCAGTTCTGAAGCTAAAAATACTATAACTGAAAAAATGCTAGCACTAAGAGAGGATATAAAATTTGACTAACATATAAAGCTCCTCTATTATCTTGATCAATATATAATCACAAATAGAGTTCTAGTTATGAACAAAAATATAAAACTATTTTTTGCAGCAATTTTTATCGTATTCAGTGTAGGAAATAATATTATTTTGGCTGACGATTATCCCAAAAGTGAACAAGAACAGAAATGGGATGAAGTAGGTTCGATAGCTGGGGAAGAAGGGCTAGTTTTTAGACCAGGCAGAATTAAAAATGAATCTACTAAAGCAGCTGGTTGCTCAATTAATAAATATCTATGGCAAGCATCAATAAACACTCTAAGTTTTATTCCTCTTGCATCAGCTGACTCAAATGGCGGCGTTATCATTACAGAATGGTATAGCCCTCCCGCTACACCCAATTTTCGTTTTAAAATAAACATATTTATTAAGGATGATGTGATACATCCTGACGCAATTGAAGTAAAAGTATTTGAAGAAGTGCTGAAAAATAAACAATGGGTAATGAATGACAATACTTCGAATCTTGCTATCACACTTGAAGACAAAATTCTAAGAAAAGCAAGGGAAATATATATTAATAGTGCGAAATGATATGTCATTCCCACTCCTGTCATCCCGTGATTTATAAACTAGAGCCAGTTAAAAATACTAATAAAATTAGTATTTTTTATTATTTTCTGGATCTAGTTCCCAAGCTACGGTATGACATCAAGGCGTTTTTCGATCCACACAGAATGACATACATACCAAAAGAAATAAAAAACATGAATATCGAACAAAAATGGCAACAAATTTGGCAAGAAGAAAAATCCTTTGAAGTACCAAATGAAAGCAGCAAACCTAAATATTACGTTTTAGAGATGCTACCTTATCCATCCGGTAAAATTCACGTAGGTCACGTACGTAATTATTCTATAGGTGATGTAGTTGCTAGATTCATGACTATGCAAGGCTTTAACGTACTTCATCCTATGGGCTGGGACTCTTTCGGCTTGCCAGCAGAAAATGCTGCAATAAAAAACAACTCTCATCCAAAAGAGTGGACTTATTCAAATATCGAGAATATGAAAAAGCAGCTGAAATCGATGGGCTTTTCTTATGATTGGTCTAGAGAGATAAATAGTTGCGACCCTGATTATTATAAACATGAGCAAAAATTCTTCTTAGAGCTTTACGAAAGAAATCTTGCTTATCAAAAAGAATCTCTTGTTAACTGGGATCCGGTTGATAATACTGTACTTGCAAACGAACAGGTTGTTGATGGGCGTGGTTGGCGTTCAGGTGCGATAGTTGAAAAGCGTTATTTAAAGCAATGGTTTTTAAAAATCACGAATTACGCTGAAGAGCTATTAAATGAAATTCCAAATTTAACGGAATGGTCTGAAGCAGTTCGCTCTATGCAAGAAAAATGGATCGGCAAATCAATAGGTGCTAACTTTCGTTTCAAAATTAAAGATAATGAAGATGCTATAGAGGTTTTCTCAACTAAGCCTGAAACTATCTTTGGAGCTAGCTTTGTAGGTATTGCTTTTAACCATCCAATAATAGAAAAATTAGTTTCTAAAACTCCTGAAATAGAAAATTTCATAGCTAAATGTTCAAATATAACTGGCTCTGCTGAACTTGACAAAGCTGAGAAAGAGGGAATATTTACCGGTCTTTACGTTGTTCATCCTTTTGACTCAAATATAACTATACCTGTTGTTATTACTAATTTCGTGTTGATGGATTACGGCACAGGTGCAGTTTTTGGCTGCCCTGCTCATGATCAGCGTGACCATGAGTTAGCTGTTAAAATGAACTTACCTATAAAGCAGGTAATTGAAGCGGATATTGATGTGCAGAAAACCGCCTATACTGAAGATGGGATAATTATTAATTCTGGTTTTCTAAATGGCTTATCTACTAATGAAGCTAAGCAAAAAGTCATAGAAGAATTTGAGAAATTAGGCATAGGCAAACGCACAATAAATTATCGACTGAAAGATTGGGGAATTTCAAGACAACGTTTTTGGGGCTGCCCTATCCCTATAATCCACTGTGAGTCTTGCGGTTTAGTACCTGTACCTGACTCGGATTTACCGGTTACGCTACCTGATGACGTGAAATTTGATGGTCAAGGCAACCCTTTAGACAATCACCCAACTTGGAAGCATGTTAACTGCCCGAAATGTAGCAAGCCTGCTATTCGTGAAACTGATACTTTTGATACGTTTTTCGAATCTTCTTGGTATTTCACAAGATATTGTAATAGCCAGGCTCTAGAAATGACCGATAAAAAAGCTTGCGATTATTGGTTGCCGGTTGATAAATATATTGGCGGAATTGAACATGCGGTAATGCATTTATTATATGCAAGGTTTTTTACCAAAGTAATGAACGAGCAGAATTATGTTAGCGTCCGTGAACCTTTTAAAGGGTTATTCACGCAAGGTATGGTGCTGCACGCTACTTATAAAGACGAGCATAATAATTGGCTATATCCTGAGGAAGTAATTAAAAAAGGTAATGAATTTTTCCATAAAGATAATGGTGGTTTGGTTACACAAGGTCGCATCGAGAAAATGAGTAAATCCAAAAAGAACCTCATTGATCTTGAAACTATGCAACAACAATATGGTGCAGATGCAATAAGATTTTTCGTATTATCTGACAGCCCACCGGAAAAAGATTTAGAATGGTCAGCAAGCGGTATTGAAGGAAGTGCACGTTTCATCAATAAGCTTGAACAAATGCAAGAAGCGATAATAAAGCTTTCAGATAATGACAATACTAATAAAGAATTAAAGAGGTTAATCCATTTCACCATTAAATATGTTGCTGAGGATATAAAACATTTTGCTTTAAATAGAGCAATAGCACGTATGCGTGAACTTTTTAATTCTATATCGAGCGAGATAAATAAAGAAGAAATTGACGTGCAGAACGCAAAACACGGCTTTAATGTACTAATTCAGCTATTAAATCCTTTCATTCCACATATTACAGAAGAAATTTGGCAAAAGCTTGGTCACAAAACATTTTTATATAATGCGGCATTTCCTACTTTTGATGAATCGATGCTAGAGCTAGACACATATGTTATAGCAGTTCAGGTTAACGGCAAACTTCGTGATACTTATGAGTTTAATACATCCGCAAGTGAAGATGAAATAAAGCAAATTGTTATTAACTTACCGAAAGTTCAAAAATTTTTAGAAAGCAAAGAACCTAAAAAAATTATCCTTGTTCCTAAAAAGATCATAAATATTATTTGTTGAAGATTCTCATTACGCAACTCCTGTCATCCCGTGACTTGATCACGGGAACTTATATCATATTCTGTGTCCTGAGATCCCGTGGACAAGCCACGGGATGACATCTTATAATAACCTAACAAATTGTCATATTTTACCTAAATATTAAACTATCCATAAACATTGTGACAAAAATGTTATAAAAAAATGTTGCTTTCTTTTAGATTCGGCATTAACGTATATATTTATGTCAACATTTTAGGGTAAGTCATAATGTCACTGATAGATGTTTTAATAGTAGACGATGAAGAAGATATACGGAATATCATTGCTGCAATTTTAAAGGATGAGGGTTTTAATCCTAAAGTTGCAGCTAATAGTACGCAAGCTCTTAAAATACTTGCTGAAAAGCCAGTATCTGCGGTGATACTTGATATTTGGCTTCAAGGAAGTGAGATGGATGGTCTTGGTATCTTAGAGGTGATTAAAAAACGCTACCCTTTAATGCCAGTAATAATTATTAGTGGTCATGGTACAATAGAGACAGCAGTAAATGCTATAAAAATGGGAGCTTACGACTATATAGAAAAACCTTTTAATAATGATAAGCTAGTTATTTTACTCAAAAGAGCTTGTGAAGTTACAAAGCTAAAACGTGAGAATATAGATTTAAAATCAAAAGTTATAGATAAGACTGAGCTAGTAGGCAACTCCACTATTACTTTAAAATATAAAGCAGAAATAGACAAAGCGGCAAGCTCCAGTAGCCGTATTATGATTCATGGTAAAGTAGGTAGTGGTAAAGAGTTAACAGCAAGGTTAATTCATAAAAAATCAAAGAGAGTTAATAATCCATTCATTATTTTCAGTCCTACATGCATGACTTTAGAAAAAATCAATCAAGAGTTATTTGGGGAAGCAGAAAAACAAGAAAGCAATAATAACAGTAACAAACGACCTACTATTTTAGAATTTGCTAATAACGGCACTTTATATATAGACGAAGTTAGTAATATCCCAGTTCCAATTCAAATAAAATTATTAAAATTTTTAAAAGATCATACCATAAAAAAACCTTGTGGGAAAATTGTCAAAGTTGACATAAAAATCATCACTGGTACTTCTAAAAATATTCAGGAAGAGGTTAATAACGGTAGGTTTTTAGAAGATTTATATTATCGCCTAAATGTATCGTCATTAAAAGTACCATCATTATTTGAGAGAAAAGAAGATATACCACTGCTAGTCAAATATTTCGTTAAACAACTTTCAAAATTTTCAGGTTTAAAGGAACGTATTTTTGCCGATGAAACTATTGCTGCATTACAATCTTACGAGTGGCCAGGTAATATTAGACAGTTACGCAACGTTGTTGAGTGGACTTTAATTATGAATCCTATCACTTCAGGAAATAATGAAATCATTAAACCCTATATGATACCTTCAGAGATTCTAGCAAACAGCGTTAATCTAACTAAACTTGAAGATAGCTTTGATATGCTATCTATGCCCCTTAGAGAAGCTAGAGAAGTTTTTGAACGCCAATATCTATCAGCACAAATGAGTCGTTTTAATAATAATATCTCGAAAACATCTTCATTTGTTGGTATGGAGCGATCAGCATTGCATCGTAAATTAAAACTATTAAGCTTGCATATACCTCCGACAGGCAGAATAAACGAGGAGGAATATGAAGAAGCAAACGCCTAACCTACTTCTAGTATTTACTTTTTCGCTATTCTTAACTAACTGCTCTGAACCTACACGTGATGCGAATGGTTTATTAACTGATAGCCAAAGTACTGTGATTAGGAATTACATAATATCACAAAATGCTAAAAACCTTAAAGTTAACCTTAAAGGACAATTTGGCTCAAATCTAAGAGGATTAAAACTAATTGGAGTAAAATTAATAGACGAAGATTTATCAGAGGTAGATTTAACTTCATGCGAAATATTACGTGCTGATTTTACTGGAGCTAATTTACAAAAAGCTATCTTAACAAATGCTATCATACAAGAAAGTAATTTTGCAAATGGGACAATACAAAATGTTTCAGGATATAACTCTGATTTCCAAGGCTCTATTTTTGATAATATTACTCTGCAAGATATAAATTTTGTTCAGGCAAATTTTAGTAATACTGCTTTTAGTAAAACTACTATTAAAAATGTAAATTTTGAAAATGCTAAGCTTGAAAATATATTATGGAATAACAATACTCTTGATGGGGTTAATTTTCAAAAAGCCGTTCTTAAAAGCAATAGTTTTAAAAATACTAATATAGAAAATTCAATATTTTATGGTGCAGATTTAGAGGGGAGTATCATAAATAATACTAATTTTACTAATAATTATTTTGAATCTAGTGACTTAAGTAGAGCGAAATTAACTGCCGTAATAATTAAGGATTCTAATTTTACACAAAGTATATTTAATGAGATAAATTTTAACAATGTACAGTCTAATAACTCTATTTTTTCTTATACTACTTTTCAAGGTTCAACCCTGCAAAATATCAGTATAGTTAAATGTGATTTACAAAGTAGTGTAATTAGCGGCTCTACTTTAACTCAGTTTAAAGTAGATACTAGCTTATTAAATAATGTAAGCCTAAATGATATTAAGTTTAATAATTTATCGATAAAAAATAGTAACGCTAATTTTGCAAGATTTAATAAAATGGCTGGGGTAAATATTACTTTCAACAATTTAAGTTGGACTAATAATATCTTTAGCAATAATGATGTTAAGCAGTTCACAGTAATTAATACCGACTTAAATAATAGTGAATTATCAAACTCGAATATAAGCAATAGTCAGTTTAGTAATGTAAATTTTTCTAAAACATTAATGCAAAATGTAAATTTTTCGGATGTAAAAATTACTTCAGGAAATTTAAATCAGATAGCTTTAATAGGATCTAATTTAACGAATACTACATTTAACAATTCTTCTTTTTATAATTCGCAAATAAATAACAGCCACTATATAAATTCGACTTTTGTTAATACCAACTTTGCAAGCAATATCATTTTAAATAGTGAAGATTTTAGTAAATTTCCATCAAATATATTAATTACTTCAGTAAAGGATTTACCAAAAACTACTAATTTAACAAATATGAATTTAGCAAATTTTGACTTAAGTAATTTAATATTTAACGCAGTTAACTTTTCTGGTGCTATTTTTAAAAATGCTAATTTAGCAAATACAGCAATTAAAAGTTCTATTATAGAAAAAGCAGATTTTTCTAATGCAATAGTTAGTAAAACAGACTTTTCAAACTCTACATTAACGGATAGTATATTTAAATCGGCTAAAATTGATCAAGCTAATTTCACTGGTAGTAACTTAACTAATGCTGACTTTACTGAGGCAGAAATTAAAAATACTCAGCTTGATAAAGCTACAACTACCGGAGTAAAGGGGATAGATAATTCTAATTGATAGAATGAGAAATTAGAATTTTATCTCAAGAGTTAACGATTAGGTAAAAATCCGTATAGTACCAGATAGTTATTAAAAAAATGTTATATTTTATTCAAATATAGGTGACCTTATATGTCATTCCCACATAGGCTTTGCCTGCGTGAATCATTTTCCCCTGTCATCCCGTGATTTATTCACGGGATCCAGTTAAAAATACTAATAAAATTAGTATTTTTAATTATTTTTCCTGGATTGCCACGCTCATTTCATTCGCTCGCAATGACGATTTGAAAACCTAATAAAAACTATCTGGTACTATTAAAAATTCGTTAGAATCGATAGAAAGGAGTATTAACTGTTAAAAAAATTTTTGATTTTCAGCTTATCTTCTTTAGATAAATCAGGTTTGAACCTGTATATGTCCTTTTTGTTTGGGCTTTCGGGTCTATATTTAAATTCACCTCTAGCAGTTTTGATTGTAACGATCTGATCAGGAGCACCCCATTTAGGAAAGTCATAATTTATCACTACATCACCATTTTGTAAACCCGATTTATAAGCATTACTGTTTTCATCAATATTTTTTATCATATTATTATTTAATAAAGCATCTCTATCAAAACCACGATCATACGCCCCCATTTTTGTTTTCTCAATCGGTAATATTTTAGCTACATCACTTAAATCTATAGTATTACCTTGCTCTATATATTCGTTTATTTCTTTATCTATTCCTTTTGGAATATAATTTTTAGTGATCTGTTTAAAATAATCTGTAGAAAATTCTTTTTGCTTTGCTGTTTTAAATAAATCAAGCATAACATTATCTAACGATTTACTTTTACTATTCTCTTTTATAAGGTTATTTAGATAAAGTGCAAAAATAAATCCACGATAATAAGGCAATTTACTTACGGCGTAATTTCTCCAAGAATCTTCTTCAATTTTGCTATTAGGTTCATTTATTACTGGTGATAAATAATAATCCTTAAAAAATTGGTTAAATTCTTCTACAAATTCTTCCACAGTTATAACTCCAGAACGCAAAGCCAAAACTCTAGAATAATAATCAGTAAATCCTTCGCTCCACCAATAATTTAAATCTGAAGTATTACGTATTTTCTTACCTATCCAATTATGCAAATGCTCATGAGCAAGTAAAGTCGTATAATCCTGCTTATTCAAACCTTGTGGAATAAAAGCGGTAAAACTATGAGTTAAGGCTGTGCCGCCCATATGCATTGGTTGATCGCCCTCAACTAAACTTATTAAATAATATGGAAAATCATTATCATGAAAAAATGCTCGCTGACCTTTAATAATTTTATTTGTATAAGAAGCTATTTCTTGGTCTTTCAAATCGAACTGACCATGCAAAGAAAGATAAACAGGATTTTTTTTATTAACTATTTTATAAATACGTAAATCTCCTGCCGCATAAATAGCATCATATAGCCCAATTGGCGTAGCTTTAAACTTGATATTTTTACCAAGACCATAATCGGATATAGCCTGCCAAGCTTCGGGAATATTATTCCACTCAACATTATATTCTACTATATCCTCTTTCTTTAGATCTCTAGGAGTAGCAAAAAGTCCCCAACCGGGTGAATGGATTAAATTTTGTCTAATTATAGTCTCATGAACTTTTGAAGGGTTACCGGTTTTTTGGTATATTTCATAGCTTAAACGAATAATATTGATTTTTCCTATATTAAAAATAGCTTCATTAGAGTTTTGATTTCTAAATTTTAATTTCCCGATCGGATATTCTAGCTTAACATTTTTGATTTGCTGATAGTAAGAAGCACTAGCCCAAGCATATGGTAAATCTAAAATAACTTCACCGTCGATATCGCCTATTATTTCCGTTTCAACCTTGATAGCGGAAACAGGACGATCATTTAAAGGGGTTATTTTATAATTTATCTGCCGATAAGTATTTGCTAGTACCAAAGTTGGAATTAGAATTATAGATATTATTAAAAATTTTTTTATTAGATTCATTTACAAAACTCATAGACCTAGTTAGCAAGCCACAAGGTGATAGGGGAAAATGATCCACGCAAGCAATGCCGTCATGGGGTGAAAATGGTTAAGACTGATACATATAACAACCTTTAAGCATAATGACAGATTTAACATTTTAAGAACTACCTAACAATAATTTCAAATCCTTTAAGTGAGCTATTGAAGATATAAAATCATGAGTTAAATTTTCTGACCTGGAACAAATAATATTATTAAATCCAAGCTTTAAAGCCTCTTTTATTCTTGCTTCGGCTTTGGCAGTTTTTCTTATTTCACCCGATAGGCTTATTTCACCAAAAAATACGCTATGCTCCGGTAGAGGCTTATTTGTAGCTGCGGAAATAAGGCTAGCTGCTACCGCTAAATCTGATGCAGGTTCGTTTATTTTAAGTCCGCCTGCAATACTTAAATATACTTCATAATTGGCAAGATTTAGTCCTATTCTGCTACTTAATACCGCAAGTATCATTGATAACCTGTTAACGTCCCAGCCGACAGCAGAGCGTCTAGGCGTTACCATATTTGACGGCACTATTAAAGCTTGCACTTCCATAAGTAGTGGTCTTGAACCTTCGATTCCAGCAAAAATTGCTGTACCTATCACATTTTGCTCTCGCTTCATCAAAAATAACTCGGATGGGTTAGTGACCTCGATAAGCCCGCTACTGCTCATCTCAAACACACCTATTTCCCCAACTCCGCCAAAACGGTTTTTATAAGAGCGTAAAATACGGAAATGGTTATTATGATCACCCTCGAAATATAGTACAGTATCAACTAAATGCTCAAGCAATTTAGGACCTGCTAACTGCCCATCTTTGGTTACGTGACAGCTAAGTAGAATAATGATATTATTTTGCTTGGCATAATTAACAAACTCATGAGCACATGTACGAATTTGGGAAACAGTACCAGGAGGGGAAGATAGTTCCCGTGTTGCAATTGTTTGAATAGAGTCGATAACCACTAAATCGATATTACCTTTATTCGCCTCAAGGCTTGCTATAATATCTTCTAAATTATTAGCAGCTAAAATATTTGTTTTATCATTAACTAAATCTAGTCTTAAAGCTCTTAGCTTTATCTGATCAAGCGACTCTTCACCTGTTATATATAAACATTTTACTTTTGAAGCAAAACTGCCGGCAACTAGCTGCAACAATAAGGTAGATTTTCCAATACCAGGATCGCCGCCTATTAATATAGCTGAACCGAGTACTAAACCGCCGCCTAGGACCCTATCTAACTCACCAATTGGCGTAGAAATACGCACCTGATCAGTTACATTACTAGATAATTGTTCGAAATCTTGTTTACTTCCTATTTTGGCAATATTCTTATTTGAAATTACTTTTTCTTCAACAATACTACCCCATACCCCACAATCAAAGCACTGCCCCGACCATTTAGGGCTAGTATTCCCACAATTAGAACAAATATAGTGCTTTTTCTCTTTGGTCATGTTATTTCTCATCAAGTAAAAATAATATAGTCAATTAAGAAAATAATTTCAATTTAAGAATTTATAAACGCTAGTATAGGATAAGATTTTAAAAAACCTTATCCTGTATTCATTCGTATTATAAAGATTGGGTTAATGCAGTTGAATTTAATTATAAGCTGTAAGAAGAAGCATCCTTATTATGTAGTGATTCACCGTAACTTTCTGCTTCTGATGCTCCTAAAATTGATACTCCATCATTTATAGGAGTTTTAGCTTCATCTTCTCTAGAAATTTCTAGAAAACTAAATATTTCTTTTTGCTTAGTATCCATGTTTTTATGAGAAAGTAGCATTTTAACTATATTAGTTTTTTCATTAGAAAAAGCTATCAATAAAGCGGTTTCTTTACCTTTGTTTAATTCATTAATTTTAATATCTTCACGAGAAAGTAGCACTTTAACTATCTCAGGCTTATCGTTATCAACGGCTTTATGTAAAGGAGTCTTTCCTTGGTTATCTTTTTCATTTACATCAGTTTCTTTACGAAGAAGTAGCATTTTAACTATCTCAGGTCTATTACTCTTAACCGCTCCATGTAAAGGAGTCTCTCCTTGGTTATCTTTTTCATTTACATCAATCTCTTCACAAAGAAGTAGCATTTCAATTATCTTATGGTTGTAACTACGTATAGCTTTATGTAAAGGAGTATCTCCATATTTATCTTTTTCATTGACATTAATATTTTCACAGGAAAGTAACATTTCAACTATCTCAGGGTTACTACTCTTAATAGCTAGATGTAAAGGAGAATTTCCTCCTAAATCTTTTGTATTAACTTCAAGATTTTTATAAAAGTGAGGTGGCCCAATTTGTCTAGACTAAAAATTAAGATTTATGAGATATAAATTGTATTATAATTTTACTCAATAATTTTTGTAGAATACACCTGTTCTGGAGTGAGATATTCTAATGACTGGTGCATTCTTTTTCTATTATAAAAATTTATGTAATCAGTTATAGCATTTTTTGCCTCCTTGACAGTATTTAAAACCATCAAATATATTTTTTCTTGTTTTAATGAACGCCAAAATCTTTCTATAAATACATTATCTAGGGCTCTGCCTTTACCATCCATACTGATTTTGATTTCACGTTTAATTAGTTTATCTGTAAAATCTTTTGATGTAAATTGAGAACCTTGATCTGTATTAAAGATTTCAGGCTGACCATATTTTATTATTGCTTCTTCAAGTGCATCAATACAAAAGTCACTTTCTAAACTAATAGACACCTTCCAGCTCACAATATAACGACTAAACCAATCAATAATTGCTACCAAATATACAAATCCTTGTGCCATTCTAATATAAGTGATATCTGTACTCCATACCTGATTTACTTTAATAATTTCAACTCCTTTTAAAAGATATGGATATATTTTATGAGCTTGATTGCGCTTACTTAAGTTCATTTTAGGATAGATAGCTTCAATAGCCATTATTCTATAATAACGACTTACTGCCTTGCGACCAATTGTGATGCCCAATGGTACAAGGTGCTCAGACATTCTTCTTGCTCCAAAGTAAGGATGCTGTGTGTATATTTCATCAATCACTTGCATTATTTTTAAGTCTTTTTGGGTTAAGCCTTGTGGCTTGTAATAATAGCTAGATTTGTTAATAAACAGTAGAGTACATTGCCTAGCGATACTTAGATTACTACACTCTTTATCTACCATATTTTTTCTAATTGCCAAGTCCAAACAATGTAGATTTTTTTTTCAACCAGTCACGTTCAACAGTTAACTGGCCTATTTGTTCATACAATTGTTTTATTAAATCCTGATGATCTGGATCCTTAGATTGTGGCTTAATTTGAAAACCACTAATTAAATTTTCTATACCTCTTTTCTTCCATGCTTGTATTTGTGTCGGATGAACTCCATATTTGCTACTAATTTGAGCTATTGTCATTTCAGCTTTTATTGTTTCTAAAACTATCTTTGTTTTTTCTGCTGCACTATATTGTTTTGCTTTTTTGGACATATAATTTCTCTTTTGTATCTGAAAATTATATCTCATTCTAGCATTTTAGTAGTCCAGTTTTTGGGTACCATTATAAAGTTAGGAATTTAACTACCTCAGTTTTTCCCTGATCAATAGCTACATGTAAAAGTGTATTACCATTTTCATCTTCTGCGTTAATATCAAACTCTTCAAGATTTATTAGATATCTGAATATGTCTTCATCAAAATTAACTATTACTTTATTATCTACAGATCTAGAATAGAAATCTATTTTTTCTTCCATTAATGTTCGTATGATATCATTTTTATCAAAAAATGTAGCTATAGGAAAAATCTCTTTTCCTAACTCTGTAACGTTTATAAATTGTATAAGATCATCTAATATAAATTCTATGAGTTCATATATTGTACTATCTTGACTTTCATGCAATCCCAATAATATCTTAGTTAATTCATTAGATATTTTAATTCCTTGATAGTTACTTAAATTTTTGGTATCTTTTTCAAAGAATGCAGCTATTAGTTCTAACTCTTTTTTATCAAAATTATCTATTTTGCCAAGCTCAATAAGTTTTCTTAAAGTTAAAGGACAGATACCTGCAATAACGCATTCTATAAGTTTAAAATTAGATTTTATATCTATCTCATTTATTTTATATAATTCTCTGCTTTCTATATATTAACCCACCAATTAAATACCTGACATAATAGTTGCAAATACTAAAATATAATGTTAGAATGAAATAATGCTAAAAAAAGAAGATTTTAGGACATTATCAACGAGTGCACAAGCAGCTTTAAGAAAAGTTGCATTAAGAGCAATTGATAAAGGAGAAAAACAATCAGATGTTATAATGGTACCCAAAAACTGGACTACTAAAATGCTAGAATGAGATATAATTTTCAGATACAAAAGAGAAATTATATGTCCAAAAAAGCAAAACAATATAGTGCAGCAGAAAAAACAAAGATAGTTTTAGAAACAATAAAAGCTGAAATGACAATAGCTCAAATTAGTAGCAAATATGGAGTTCATCCGACACAAATACAAGCATGGAAGAAAAGAGGTATAGAAAATTTAATTAGTGGTTTTCAAATTAAGCCACAATCTAAGGATCCAGATCATCAGGATTTAATAAAACAATTGTATGAACAAATAGGCCAGTTAACTGTTGAACGTGACTGGTTGAAAAAAAAATCTACATTGTTTGGACTTGGCAATTAGAAAAAATATGGTAGATAAAGAGTGTAGTAATCTAAGTATCGCTAGGCAATGTACTCTACTGTTTATTAACAAATCTAGCTATTATTACAAGCCACAAGGCTTAACCCAAAAAGACTTAAAAATAATGCAAGTGATTGATGAAATATACACACAGCATCCTTACTTTGGAGCAAGAAGAATGTCTGAGCACCTTGTACCATTGGGCATCACAATTGGTCGCAAGGCAGTAAGTCGTTATTATAGAATAATGGCTATTGAAGCTATCTATCCTAAAATGAACTTAAGTAAGCGCAATCAAGCTCATAAAATATATCCATATCTTTTAAAAGGAGTTGAAATTATTAAAGTAAATCAGGTATGGAGTACAGATATCACTTATATTAGAATGGCACAAGGATTTGTATATTTGGTAGCAATTATTGATTGGTTTAGTCGTTATATTGTGAGCTGGAAGGTGTCTATTAGTTTAGAAAGTGACTTTTGTATTGATGCACTTGAAGAAGCAATAATAAAATATGGTCAGCCTGAAATCTTTAATACAGATCAAGGTTCTCAATTTACATCAAAAGATTTTACAGATAAACTAATTAAACGTGAAATCAAAATCAGTATGGATGGTAAAGGCAGAGCCCTAGATAATGTATTTATAGAAAGATTTTGGCGTTCATTAAAACAAGAAAAAATATATTTGATGGTTTTAAATACTGTCAAGGAGGCAAAAAATGCTATAACTGATTACATAAATTTTTATAATAGAAAAAGAATGCACCAGTCATTAGAATATCTCACTCCAGAACAGGTGTATTCTACAAAAATTATTGAGTAAAATTATAATACAATTTATATCTCATAAATCTTAATTTTTAGTCTAGACAAATTGGGCCACCTCACTATAAATATGATATCAACTGTTACGAACAATGGTAAACTAAGGTTCATGTTATATGAAGATACACTAAAAACAGATATATTTATAGAATTTCTAAGAAGATTAGTGAAATCTGCAAGAAGGAAGATCTTTTTAATATTAGACAATTTAAAAGTACATCATAGTAAAAAAGTATACAGCTGGACAAATAAGCATAAAGATAAAATTTCTTTGTTTTTTTTGCCTCCTTATACTCCACAACATAATCCAGATGAATACTTAAATAATGACTTAAAAAGAAATGTAAATAGAAAACATATACCTCTTACAAAAGATGAGTTAAAATACAATCTTAAATCTTATTTACGTTGCTTACAGAACAATCCTAAACATATACAAAAATTGTTCCAAGCCGATGATGTTAAATATGCCTCTTAAGTCAGGTATTTAATTGGTGGGTTAATAGTTTATATCAATAAAGCTAATTTGTTTGTCACTAAGCAGTTTTAAAATATTATCTTTTAATAAATCCACTGATTTTTCGTCTGGTATATCCATTAAATCTTTCAATCCTTGTAAAGGCTTATCAGGATAAAAATTACGAGCTGCTTCAAATAGCTTTTTTACCAAAGAAACTCCATCATCAGTCATATGACTATGCTCTGCTAAGGTGCATAGTAAGTCATAATTACTTAAATAAGGTTCTATTTCTTCTTTTGTCACTATTCCTTCTTTTACTAATTTATGTTCTTCAACATTAGTTACCTCTTTTCTTCCTCTTAAATTACTTTGCTGTTTTTGTAAGTTTTGAAAGTTTTGTTTGTTAAGATCTTGAAGAGAGGTTTTATACTCATTAATTAAAGCTTTTTTTTCTTCAATAGAAGTAATTTGATTTGGGTGCTAGGCGAAGTGGATAAATTACAGTTGGTGAGAATCCAATCTACGTAAAGTTTAGCCAGCAGCGTAGAACCAAATCTCACATGTAAGGAGGTAACGAATTATGTGAAGCTGAAAGGCGGGATGTATTGGGTTGTAACGCAAGTGAAGGATATAAGCTCCGAAATGTACAATATTGTAGAGGTTGACATGTTGTATCACATGGAAAGCAGAATGTGTAGTTGCGATAAGGCAAGCAACTATTGCTCTACCGGAGTCTCAGGCCACGACACGATACAAGATGGAATTTATCTAAACCTAGGAGATCCATTGTATTCTTACGTAAGTGAGTACTTTGAAACAAGCTGTCAAGAGCAAGGATTAAAGGAAGATACAATGGAAGTCGGACTGACTAATAGTACTTTGAGCATGGGAAAGCCATGTACATGGGGAAGTGGTCAGCAATATAGCGTTAGTTTAAGTACGCTTAATTCACTAATACACGGAGGTTAGAGAGTAGAATGGAAAGTAAACTTAAACTTATATCTGCGAAAGCTAAGGAAGATAAGAGACTAAAATTTACGGCATTAGTGCATCATGTAAATAAGGAAAATCTTATTGAATGTTACAAGGAGCTAAAGAAAAATAGAGCTTGTGGCATAGATGAAGTAACAGTTGAAGAATATGGCAAGAATCTTGAAGAGAATATAGACAATCTGCTACATAGACTGAAGGATAAAAGCTATAGAGCCAATGCTGTACGACGGGTAGAAATACCTAAAGCTAATAGTAAAGAAAAGCGAGGGCTTGGCATTCCGACAGTTGAAGATAAATTAGTGCAGCTAGTAGTTAAGAAGTTATTAGAAGCAATATATGAACAAGATTTTCTAGAGTGCTCTTATGGATTCAGGCCTAACTTAAGCTGTCATTCAGCAATAAAAGCGTTAGATACAGTAGTAATGAAAAAGCCAATTAACTATGTTGTAGAAGTTGATATTAGAAAATTTTACGATAACATAAATCATTACTGGTTGCAAAGGTGTTTAGAAGAGAGAATATTAGACAAGAATTTTATATGGCTAATAAGAAGGCTTTTAAAAGCAGGAGTAATCAAGGATGGTGTTGTTAGTACCAGCGATCAAGGTACATCGCAAGGCTCAGTGGCAAACCCAATTCTTGCAAATATCTATTTACATTATGTTTTAGGAAAGTTGTTAAACCAAAAGCTAAAGGCTATGTTGAACTAATCAGATATTGTGATGATAGTGTGCCACGAGTGCAAAGGAAGTTACATGAAGCCATAAGTGTAAATTGAATTTGTGCGTAACTATATAAGAGATGGAAGTAGGCCTTCCGAAGCCGCTTTACAGGAAGAGGCTTCAAACCACTCTAAGCTGCGTTGGTTAAGAGCCAAGGTGGTGAGCGTTAGAGAAAAGGTACCTTGCAAGGTATCAGGTAAGAATCAAGGAGATGAAGCGATTAAACCATTGCTGAAGTGTCAAAAGCGTATAGATGAGATCAAAACTGAGGGGTAGTCGTTAACTCAGGATAAATTTGACGGGAACCTGTTTACTGGTCAAGTGGTCTCCGGCATAGAGGTGGCATGAACTTGGTTTAGGCTCTTATGTGGAACGTGGGAACCTGTGTATTGATGCAAAGGGAGCGATGCAAGTGGAAGACCCATGAGTATCTGAGTACCAAAGCAGTACATAGGGGCGGATTGGCTCGTAGTAGTGATGAAGCTGTTGAAAGGCAGTGGAGCAAAGGGGCTGAGTTATCCGTTTTATTGATTAGTCAACTAATAATAATTGGGAGGAGCTAAATTGAATAAAACAAAACCATTTTGTATTTCCAAGAAAAGTATAATGGCAGCTTGGGAAAGAGTTAAAGCGAACAAAGGTACCTATGGGGTTGATGAAGAATCAATTGAAGATTTTGCATTAAACCTAAAGGATAACCTTTATAAGTTATGGAACCGGATGTCATCTGGTACGTATTTTCCTCCACCTGTAAAGGCGGTAGAAATAGCAAAATCAGATGGTAGCAAACGCTTGTTAGGTATTCCAACTGTGGCAGATAGAATTGCACAAGCAGTGGTTAAAGACCAGCTTGAGCAATTAGTGGAGCCAAAATTTTATAATGGACTGAAAAATCAAGACAAAAAAATCATCAGTTTAGTTGGTAATGTTGTTAAAAATTAGGCTGCCATTTGTTCATAATTTTGTATGTAATCCAGATAAACATTCATAGGTTTTTTATACCCAATACTTGAATGGAACCTTCTGTAATTATATTTACTGATATAATTATCAATCCCTTCTTTAAGCTCCACTATATTTTGATAGTCATTAATAAATATACAATTATATTTTAAAGTCCTAAAGAAACGCTCAATAACAATATTATCAATACTTCTACCCTTACCGTTCATTGATATTTTGACATCATGATCTTTAAGCATTTGCGTATGATCATGGCTAGTATATTGGCTACCTTGATCACTATTAAATATTTTTGGAGCTGGATATTTATTTAATGCTTCTTGCAATACATCAGTTACTAATGCTGAGTCCATACTATTTGACAGTTTATAGCTTAATATGGTTTTACTATGCCAATCTATAATGGCTGCTAGATACATAAAACCGCCTTTAGTGCGAATATATGTTATATCACCACTCCAAACTTCATTAGTATAAGGAACACACACATTTTTAGTTTTTCCTGATTTAGTCCAATATTTATCAAGCAAATAACTATAGATTCTATGCTCACTATCTTTTATAGTAGTTACTTTCTTCCGATGAGGGTATATCGCTTCAATACCCATTAATCTCATATATTTTAGCACACGATCCCGACCTATCTTAAAACCATCTGCTAATAATTGCTGATATATATAACGATAACCAAATTCTGGATTATCCGTATATATCTCGTCTACTCTATTTAATATATTTAAATTATAGTTACTAAGCGACTGTTCTTTATAATACGCCGAAGAACGGCTAATTCCTAGTAATTCACATTGTCTTGTCTTAGGTAACTGTTCTAGCTTGGATGCGACAAGACTCTTTCTATTTGATAAATCCAAGCTTCTTAGCTTTCCCACTGCCCAATCCCTCTCTACCGTAGCTTTCCCTAATGCTTTTGCCAGCTCGTCATTCTGCTCCTTGAGTTTATTAATTTCCTCTTGATATTCACTCACTACCTTAGCTGGTTCAAATGCTATCGCTGCATTTGATAAAAATTGCTTCTTCCAATGAGAAATACTATTACTACTAACCTCATATTTAGACGATAGCTGTGATAATGTTACATCCTCTTTTAATAATTCTAACACTATCCTTGTCTTCTCTTCGGCACTGAAATTCCGAACCTGTTTCTTAGTCATTTTTACCTCTTAAGTTATTTTTTCTATTCTAACTTCTTTCCAAGCAAATCTAACTATTTTTTTGTTCAGGTTTTTCAGTCCATTATATTTCATGAAGATTCTTATGGGTATCGTCCTAGGAAATCGGCATTGGATGCAGTTGGAGTAGCAAGGCAGCGATGTTGGAGGCAAGATTGGTGTATTGATCTGGACATCAAGAATTTCTTCGATAGTTTGGATCATCAATTAATGATGAAAGCCATAAGATTCCATAGCGAAGAAAAGTGGATCCATCTTTATGTGGAGCGGTGGCTTCAAGCCCCTTTACAATTGGAGAGTGGAGAACTGATAGAAAGGAAGTCTGGTACTCCTCAGGGAGGAGTAGCGAGTCCTTTGTTGGCAAACATTTTCATGCATCATGCATTTGATGATTGGATGAGAAGGAACTATCCAGAAGTAAGGTTTGAACGTTTTGCAGATGATATTTTAGCACATTGTAGTTCACAAAAGCAGGCTAAGAAAGTACTGGAGGAGATTAAGATTAGACTAAAAGAGTGTGGTCTTGAACTACATCCAGAAAAGACGAAAATAGTGTATTGTAAAGATGATGATCGGGGAGGCTCTTATGAGCATGAAAGCTTTGATTTTCTTGGCTATACATTTAGACCACGATTGTCAATGAATAAATATGATAAAACTTTTGTTAACTTTACACCTGCAATTAGCAAGCAAGCTGCAAACCGTATCAGAAAGGAGATAAGGAGTTGGAGAATACATCTGCGAAGTGATAAAACTATTACTGACCTAGCGAGGATGTTTAATGCACATGTACAAGGATGGGTAAATTATTATGGACGATATTATAAATCGGCTATGTATCCATTTTTACGTAACATGGAGCGTTTTCTAACACGTTGGGTAATGAGGAAATACAAAAGATTCCAAGGTTACAAGAAACGAGCAAGGAATTGGTTAGGGTGTGTACGAAAGCGTGAACCTAGACTATTTGTTCATTGGAGGTTAGGCCTTGGATCAAGGTTTGGATAATGGGAGCGGTGTAAGCTGAGAGGTTTACGCACCGTTCTGCGAGAGACTGGAGGGGAGGTTCCTTCGGTCCACTCACCTTATAGTTTGTGCAAAATCTGAAAGCTCTTGTATTAAAGCAAAGAAGATAATTAACGATTGGTTAAATATTAGAGGATTAGCATTATCAGAAGAAAAGACTAAGATACTTCATATTAAAGAAGGGTTTGATTTTCTGGGATTTAATATCCGGCAATATAATACCAAGAGTAGAAGAAGAGGTATAACACTACTAGTTAAACCATCCAAAGATACTATTAAATCATTTAAAAAGCGAATAATGATTGAATGGAAAAGAAGCTTCTCATGGGAAATTGATAGGATAATTGAAAACCTTAATCCTAGAATAATGGGATGGTGCAGTTATTTTAACAAAGTTATAGCCAAAAGAACTTTTATCCAACTAGATCGTTGGATGTGGATGCGACAAGCAAGATTTGCTTATAGAAGACATCCTAATAAATACTGGTGGTGGCTTAAAGAGAAGTATTGGGGCAGAATCAAAGCTCGAAATGATCATTGGGTCTTTATGGATAAAAGTAAAGATCTATATCTATGGAAATTACAATGGACAGCAATCAAAAGGCATATTCTAGTTAAAGGCAAAGCATCTCCTGATAATCCAGAACTTAAGGAATACTGGCAAAAACGTCAAGCTAGTAAACCAAAGTACTTCTTTAAAACCAGACAGATTCTTTGGCGTAGACAAGAAGGTAAATGCTCTGTTTGTTTAGATTCAATAGATAATGGAGAAAATGTGCAAGTCCATCATAAAAGACCTACAAGATGTGGCGGCACTGACCATATTAACAATTTGTGCTTATTGCATACAAACTGTCATAGGCAAGTACATAGCAAGCGAGGCCAACTAATTGCAGCTGTTAGTAAATTGCTTGAGCCGTATGCATAGCAATATGCTTGTACGGTTGTGTGTCCAGAGAAACTGGTATGTTCAGTAGGAGGTAACCCTACTAGATTAAAAGTTAGAGATCTATAGCTAGGATAGCAGCATGGCGAGAAATCAAGATGTTGGAACCTATCGACAAACTTACCTATAGGGTAAGAGCGAATTATCAGGCCGCAGCGAGAGCGAACACATAGGTGGCCCCGAAAGTGCGAAGCCCCGAAGGCCGAACTAGCGACCGTAGAGTGAAGGCAATATGTTCAATTGAAAACTAACTGATACAATTGGACACTTCGGCGGGGTGGGAGTGGCAGCATGATAATAAGGACATATTAAGTGACTGGAGAAGTCCTACTCATCCCAGGAAGAAAGCTCTTGGAGCAAGGTAAATTCTATAACTAGCAAAACTAGGAAATGAATTGAAGATGAGAGGATGGCGGATGGGTGTGTATTAGCAATGAAGCAGAGTAATGCCTGTGGAGCGAAGACACCCTACTGATAACATTATTCCAACAACAAGGGAGGTGAAAGACGAATGATAAAAACGTCTATAGAATTACAAGACCTGAGAAGGAAAATATACATCAAAGCTAAAGCTGAAAAGCAATGGCGATTTTGGGGATTATATGTTCATGTATGTAAGATAGAAACACTAAGAGAAGCCTACAAGCTAGCTAAGCATAATAAGGGGGCACCTGGAATAGATGGTGTTACCTTTGAAATGATAGAGTTAGCGGGGGTTGAACAATTTCTAGAAAACATACAAACAGAATTACAAGCCAGAACCTATTATCCTGAAAGGAAAAGGGTCAAGGTAATTCCTAAAGATAATGGGAATAAAGTGAGGAAGTTATCCATACCAACTATCAAAGATAGAGTGGTAGAAGGAGCACTAAAGCTCATTTTAGAACCAATATTTGAAGCTGACTTCCAACCTGGATCATATGGATATCGCCCTAAACGGACTGCAGCTGCGGCTATAGAAAAAGTTACAGTAGCAGCAATTAAGGAGAAGACAAGAGTAATAGATGTAGATTTACGCTCTTACTTTGACACGATTGCTCACCTTGAGCTATTTAACAAGATAGCAGAGCGTGTAAATGACAAAGATGTTATGAAGCTACTAAAATTGATAGTCAAAGCAGGTGGAAAAAGAGGCATATCTCAAGGCGGGCCACTATCACCGCATTTAAGCAATATTTACTTAAATGAAGTAGATAAAATGCTAGAAAGAGCAAAGGAAGTGAGTAAGCTAAGAGATGGCTATGACCATATAGAGTACGTTAGATGGGCTGATGATCTGATCATACTAATTGATGGCTATAGAAAATGGCAGTGGTTAGAGAGAGCGATCAATATAAGGCTAAGACAAGAATTGTTGAAAATAAAGGTTGAACTAAACGAAGAGAAGACAAAGACAGTTGATCTAAAGAATGGTGAAACATTTAGCTTTCTGGGATTTGATTTTAGACGAGCGAAAACTAAGCAAGGTAAAATTGGAATCCAGAAGACGCCTAGAATGAGAGCGCGAACTGCCCTGCTAGCAAAACTAAAAGAGATATTCCGCAAGTTTATATCGCAACCAGTTGATAGAATAACATACCTTATCAACCCGATATTACGAGGTTGGATAAACTACTTTAGGATTGGTAACTCTAGCCGTTGTTTTGGATATGTAAGAGACTGGGTAGAGAAGAAAGTAAGACGCCATTTAATGAAATCACGAGGATTGAAAGGCTTCGGCTGGGAAAGGTGGAGTAGGAGAGATTTGTATGAGAAGATGGGGTTATATAACGATTACCAAATTCGATATTACAGACCTTTGAAAGCAATAACAGCGGATAGGTCATAGGCAATGATAAGAAGTTATCAGGAAAGCGTAATACGGGAAATCTGTACGTTACGTTTGACGAGGCGGGTGATGGAAACGGGAGCTACTGACTTACCGCGCCATTGCTCGACCCTACCTTTGGGAGGAAAGCACGCTAAGTGCCTACCTACCCGCTCTTCTTTGTTTATGCAACAAGTACCAACCTCCTTATTTATTCCTTTTTTACATAGCTGATAAATAACGATCATCTTTATTTGTTTTTATTGATCTTAGTTTGCTGGTTCGGTTAGGTATGGGGATATTTTGATTTTGAATGGTTTTCTATTTCAGCACTATGCCAAGACTTTGCAAGCTTAAAAATTGTATTCAACATTGATCTATTCAAGAAAAAATTTGCAGAATTTCTGAGCACTTAATAATTATAAAGTTGACTTCCATAATTTATTGATGATTCATGATTATTATAACAATCAAAAATGAAAACTATTTATATGGATAACGTCATAAAACGTAGATTAAAATTGCAGCAAAAAAAAGCTAAAATTATTACTGAAGAAGCAAGACTTAAAATTCAAGAAAGAAAAGCTCGTACCCGTCGTTTGATAGAAATGGGTGGGTTAGTTGTTAAAGCCAAGCTCGACTGTTTACCACCTAATAGTTTACTAGGGGCATTGGTTTCTCTAAAAAACGAATTAATGCAACATCCAAATATTCAAGATCAATGGACCAAAACTAATGGTATGGACCTCCCTATATAAAGAATCAATAAAAATGTATTATTGTTCTAGAATAGGAAATTAATCCTAAACAACAATAAGGAGGACCACAAATGGAAGTTACCACAATAGGAATAGATATTGCAAAAAGAAATTTTCAAATTCATGGAGTAGATAAAGACGGGAAGACAATATTAAAGAAAAAATTGACAAGAGATCAAGTATTGAATTTTATAGCTAACTTACCACAATGTTTAATAGGAATGGAAGCTTGCGGCGGAGCTAATTATTGGGCAAGAGAGATAACAAAATTAGGGCATGAGGTAAAATTGATAGCACCACAATTTGTAAAACCATATGTAAAAACTAATAAGAATGACCAAGCTGATGCAGAAGCAATATGCGAAGCAGTAGCAAGACCAAATATGAGATTTGTACCAATCAAAAGTGTAGAGCAGCAGGATATTTTATCAATTCATAGAATAAGAGCAAGGTTAGTAAGGAATCGTACTGCATTAGCAAATGAGATTAGAGGACTATTATATGAATTTGGCTTAATTATTCCACAAGGGATAAATAAAGTTATCAGCAAATTAACAGAAATCTTAGATAGTGGAGCTTTAAGTGATCTTAGCTACGAAACATTTAGTGAGTTAAAAGAGGAATTTATAAATAGTAATAATAAAATAATAGAACTAGAAAAAAGATTAAAAATACTAGCCGGTGAGTTAGAACAATATAAGCGATTAACATCTATACCAGGTATATAGCTAACGCGACTAGCATTATTCCTTAGAATCATATAAGATAAAGCTTTTAATTATGGTAGAGATGAAAGCATACAGTCAGGATTTAAGAGATAGGGTAATCAGTCTGCACAATACTTCTAAATATAGAATAAAAGCAATATCAGACTTATTGGGTATAGAGCGTCATACGATATCAAATTGGATTAGACGTTATAAAGAAAATGGAGACTACAGCTCAAGACAACATATGCAAAGTGGACGTGATGCTAGGTTTACTAATAAGGAGCATATAATTGAATTTTTAGCAAAGAATCCTGATAGCCGAGCTATAGATATAAGAGATGTAGTAGCACCCGAGCTACCAATGAGCACATTTTATGACACGCTTCATAGAATGAAGATTACATATAAAAAAAAGAGCCAAAATACAAAGGCAGGAATGAAGAAGCCAGAAAACAATTTGTAGAATATATTGATAAAATAGCATCTGACAAACTTGTGTATTGTGATGAAATGGGGGTAAGTAATAATATAACCATGTTGTACGGATGGTCAGAGAGAGGAGCCAGATCTTACGCAGAGCAAGGAGGTTTTGCTACTGAGAGAGTAAATATAGTTGCTGGTTATAATGAGGGCACCAAAGAATTAATTGCTCCATTAGAGCATTCCGGTTATATTGATAAGCAATTATTTAATCAGTGGGTAGGTGAGCTATTATGCCCATCACTCAAACCTGGACAATTTGTAATAATGGATAATGCGAGTATTCATAAGTCACTGTTGGTAAAGGAATTAATAGAAAAAGCGGGTTGTACTCTTATTTATCTACCGGTCTATTCTCCAGATTTAAATTCTATCGAACACTGTTGGGCTAATTTTAAAAATTACCTGAGAAAAATTATTAAAAACTTTAAAGATTTTCGTGATGCAATAACAGCAGCAATGGTACAAACCTTCCCGTGTTAGCTATAAGATTTTCATTATATTTATCCTGAAATTGAGTTTTAAAGTGCTGACTAGTTTCAATAATTTGTTGAAAAGAATTAGTTAGTTTAAATTCTTGCTCATTATCTATAAAAAATTGTAATAGGGATTCAAACCACCTTAAATTTAAGGTAGGATACATATTATTGTTTTTATTTAGTATCTTATCAAACTGATGACGTAAAACTGTTTGTACTAGACGATGGAGGGAAATATTATTATCGTTATCATAATTGATCATGGAATATTGCCATAATAGAGCAATATGTTTATTTAATGTTAATTCTGGCGATGATAAATCAGGATGAGCAGTTTGCAGCCATGTAAGCAATAGTTTTCGAGAGATTTTGTCTGGTGCTAAGTAAGCACATACTATTAAAAGTTCAATAGCTATTGGTGGTTCATTGTTAATTCTAGTATCTCTAACAATTTCATCTAAGGTAATGTTCCAGATTACTGCCACTGGGTAGCTATAATTATTTGTCTCTTCTAAAAAAGAATTATCTGATAATAATTCTGATTCATACTTCTTGTAAAGGTCTAAATATTCTGGAATAGCAATATGTTTTTGCTTAATATAAGCACTAGCTTGTACTAGTGCTAAGGGTAAATATCCTAAAATTTCTACTAATTCCCTTATAGCATTTTCTTCTTCTAATGCCACATTTCGCTGTATTAAAGTCTTTATTGTTTTAATAGATTCTTCTTCTGTCATGACGTCAATGGGCAATATTGAAAATTTTGTTGGCCAATGACGTTGACGAGTTGTTAAAATTACATGTCCCCCAGTTTCTGGTAAAAATGGTGCAATTTCACGATAGTTATTTACGTTATCATAAATTAAAAGCCATCCTGGATTATCAACTAGCCATTGTTTAACATAAGCGATAATGTTTTCTTTTGTATAGATGTTTTCTGTATATCCTAATAGCTTAGCGAATTCAATATATTTATTATACAAATCATCAATGTTCTCTGCAGGAAACCAAGCTTTAAATGTATACGGATGTTTTGTGTGCGTGACATATTGCAAAGTTAATTGTGTTTTTCCAATTCCTCCAAGTCCAGCACATGCACTAATTGCCACATTACTTATTCCTTCTGGTGTATGATTCTGACGTAATTTATTGTGTAAATTATTCAATAATTTTTCTCTACCAACAAAAACGTTATCTTGTCTAGGTATATTCCAAGTAGTCACATTCTTAGGAAATATTATTGATTCTTGTGGTTTAAGGTAAGGCATTTCTGCTTTTTGACTTTTAACCGTTGTTCTAACAGCTGGGTCAAATATTAAAAGATAAGTACCACAAATAATCAAAACCAATACACCAACTATTGGTAAATAAATATTCCTAACTTTAGCTTGAATATTTTTGTCTGTCAAATAGGAGTGAGGGGTAACTAAACTAGTCTGATTTGACATAATATTATTATATCTTTCCCTGAACTTAACAATAATATTCTCTACATTTGTATTAGAAAAAACTTTTGTGATAATTTCTAAAAAAATAAAATGATATTGTTTGGATAGAGAAAGATTAATATATTCAAAATTAGTTCGCTTAGGTAAAAATTCTAAACCTTGTTTTTCCTGTGTTGTAAGGAAAAATACTTTAGATATATCCTGATCATTAGACATAACAATAGATTGTCGTTTAGGTATATTAGTTTTATTTACAGATAAAACATAGATAGTACATTGCTTTTTATCTTCGCCATGTGTCCCCTTATGCATGAGAACTATAGGAACATTATCAGAATATTCTCGCAGTTTTATAAAAACTGTTATGCCTACAAGTTGTAAATCCCTACGTATCTTATAAATCATCCAGTTTAAATCATTGTTTCCTAGCATCTGCAAAACAATAAAAAAAGATATATTATAAGGCTTTGTTAATATTAAAATTTCCTTTAAGTTTTTTTTAAATTCTTGTTGAATTAATAAACTTAAATAGTAACTTTGTATTAGTTTATATTTATCGGACTTTTCCATAAAGTATAATGGTACCCAAAAACTAGACAAGAAAATAGAGAAAAGTAGGTATAATATCTCCTAGGAAAAGGAGCAAAAAATGAAAAAACAAGTTAAAAAATATAGTGCAGAAGAAAAAGCAAAAATAGCAATTGAAGCAATATCTGGAGAAATGACTATAGCTCAAATTACCAGCAAATATGGTGTTCACGCTAATCAGATTTATAAATGGAAGAAAGAAGCTTTAGATTTTATGGTTTCTGGATTTAAATCGAAATCTAAACAACAAGATACCGGCCAAGAAGATTTAATTAAATCATTATTTGAGCAAATAGGCCAGTTAACAGTTGAAAGAGACTGGCTTAAAAAAAAATCTAGTATCTTTGGATTTAGAGGTTAGGAAAAAAATGATAAGTTATGCTTCAAATTTAACCATAGCAAGACAATGCAAACTTTTAGATTTAAACCGCTCAAGTTACTACTACCGAGCTAGGAATACCTTAGATGATAAGGAGTATAGAGTACTGAACAGAATTGATGAGATTTTTACAGAGCATCCCTATTATGGTACTAGAAGAATGTCTCATGTCCTAAAATCCGAAGGGTTAAATGTTAGTCGTAAGATGATAAGAAAATATTATAAAATACTTGGTATTGAAGCAGTATACCCAAAGATTAATTTAAGCCGTAGGAATCAGGCTCATAAAGTATACCCATATCTATTAAATAATATAGAGGTGGTTTGCTCCAATCAAGTTTACTGTGCAGATATTACTTACATAAGATTAAAGCAAGGTTTTGTATATTTGGTTGCTATAATGGATTGGTATAGTCGTTATATTTTGAGTTGGCGGGTGTCGATTAGTTTAGAAAATGATTTTTGTATTGAAGCTCTAAATGAAGCAATATCTATACATGGCAAGCCTGACATTTTTAATACGGATCAAGGAGTACAATTTACATCAAAAGATTTTACTCAAATACTTGAGCAACAAGGCATAGCTATTAGTATGGACGGCAAAGATAGAGCCTTAGATAATGTATTTATTGAACGTTTTTGGCGATCTTTGAAACAAGAGAAGATTTATCGTTTTGATCTTGAAACGGTACGTGAAGCAAAGATAGCTATCAGAGATTATATAGAATTTTATAATCAGCAAAGACCTCATCAATCGCTTGAATATAAGACACCTGAAATGATACATTTTGCAGAAAAACTAGAAAATTATCAAGAGGCTATATGACATAGAAAATGCAAACTTTACTTTGAAAAACCAATACATTAATACAGGAGAATTACACCTCTAAAATTTAAAAAATTTGTCTAGACAAAGGGTACCACCTCAAAGTTTATAATGCCCTCTCGAACATTTGTTCCTATTTTCCGTTTGATGTTAGAAATATGACTTTCAATAGTTCTTGTCTCAACCTGTTTATCCTCATTTGATAAAAAATTAGCTACTCCTTTTATGTTCTTCCCATGCATAATGCATGCTATTACATCTATTTCTCTTGATGTAAATCTAATATTGTTAATTACACGTAAATGTTTTTCATATATTTCTTGCGGACACATAGTCTTTATCTTCCATAAAATCTAATTTATTTAAACTATTATTATTCTATAAGGTTAAAAGACATCGTCATATATGGATCAGTCAAAAATGCCTTCTCTCACATGATCGCTTCTCTTATCAATTACCAGTTACTACCTAACAAACCGTCTATCGACTCTTTCCTTAATTCTTGACTTATTTTAATTCGCTATTCACGTTAAATTATATAATTGTCCTAATAGGATACATTTAAATAACAATCACTCGCTATAACCAATCCTGCCTAAGAGGCTGTCTTGAAAGTGGATTGATAACAACAATAATACACTAATTCATAACAAACAGTTTAAAATCTATATAAAAAACAGTAATTTTGCTAAAACATGTAAATTTTTTAGACATAAAATAGTACTAAAAAAGTAACATGTTGAAGTACTATGTAATTAGATAATTAGTCTTTCAAGACAGGTTCTAAGTCAGATCTCAGTTTACTGTTCTTTAAATAATTACTTACTTGATTCCAGTTAATTATTTGTTCTAACTTAAGTACATTATCTTTACTTAATCTGTCTCTTCCAACAACTGTAAATATATCCATTCTAATAATTCTTAATGATTATAATCTCTTCATTAATATCTCTTTCTTATTATTGACTACTTAATTCAGTTATTTTCAGAGGTCTTTAATAGATAAATTTTTACATTAATATCTACGTGTTTTTTACTTATGTATAATACTTACTGTTTTTTTAAGAGTTGTAATAATGCTAATTTAAGTTTTAATACATTCTACCAAATTAGTAAGGTCAGGGAGTTAAATATTGTACTTAAGTTACTGTAAAATAATCAGCTTTTTCCCTCCATAAATTTAAAAGTAAAGTTCCAAGAGTTATATCTCTTTATGGAGTTTAGTGTACTAATGTGGAGTTAATAGTTAATTACAGGGATCAAAAGCTGATTATTTTATAACAAACGTATTATAATTTATTATAAATGTTAATTATGCAAGGTATAAATACTAATGATTTACATAATATCATAGCTGCTATTAGCACTAAACTATATAAAGCTAATATAGCTGCTGAAATACATTACAGATTAAAATCTCCTTGTTCTGTTTTAAAGAAGATATTAAAAAAAGCTACCACTGTGAAAGAATTGAAGGACCTAATTGCTTTTAGGATTATAGTTAATAAAAAAGAAGACTGTTATAAAGTATTAGATATTATTTACAATATTTATTCTGTTGATGTAAAGAAGTTTAAAGACTATATTACTAATCCTAAGGATAATGGCTACCGTTCCTTACATGTCATAATTAATATCTATAAACGTAATATAGAAATACAAATACGTAGCAGAGAGATGCATAATATAGCAGAATTTGGTACAGCAAACCACGATGAATATAAAAAGACACAGGAAACAAGATTAAGAAAGTTACTCTCTAATGATAGGTTTAATACAGCTTATATTAATATTAACATCAATAATGCCTATAATATTTTGAGTCGATTTAATTGGACTATGTCACAACTCCTTGCATATGAGCAGATACTTGAGAATCTTTGTCATCATTTGGATTGCCGTAACGGAACATGCGAAAAGCGAAAAGTGGACTATCCATCGGATGGCTTTTAGCTGATACGCAATTTTGCTAAATGCGAAACTCCTGAAAGTGTTATGTGTATTAATATCAGCGAACTGTTGAAAAAGTATTTTTGTAGTCATTTTGTTTGTATAAACCACTGTAGTTTTGATAAATAAGCATATATAGTATAACTTTTAATTTATTTTACTATAATGTATTTAAATTACTTAAAACTTTTTCAACAGTCCCATTAAGATAATGAACGTTAATTGTTTAATTTTTGATCAAAAATATTTTTGCCGATTTTAGTCCAGTGATCTTGGATATTAGGATTTTGTATTAATTTTTCTTTTAAAGAAACAAAAGCTCCTAGTTGTCATTGTCAAATAAAAAGGGAGCACTAAATTACGTAAAAAAGGGACCACTTTATTTAAAATTTTTTATGTCATATTACCTCCAGATTTATAGTTATTAATACGATAACTTTTACCTGTGATGTTTAGTATATGTGCATGATGTACTACTCGATCAATAATTGCATGAGTTAATAACTCATCAGCAAATATTTCATTCCATCTTTCAAAATCCTTGTTTGTGGTGATAATGGTAGATTTATTTTCATATCGTTTAGCAATAATATTAAAAAAATCATCTACTGAATGTTTTGGTAATTGCTTAAAACCTAACTCATCAAGAATTAATAAGTCAAATGATAAGAGTAATTTAACTTTTTTGTGATAGCTATTATCTGCTCTTGCAATATGTAAATTATAAAGCATATCCGATACCGTAGTAAAATATACAGAGTATTCTCGTGTTAAAGCTTTTAATGCTAATCCAATAGCAAGATGAGTTTTGCCAGTTCCAGAATTACCTATGAATATGACATTGCCCTTAGTATTAATATAATCACAAGTAGATAAATCACTTATTACTTTGGTATCAATACTTGGTTGGAACTGAAAATCAAAGTCTTCTAAATTTTTAGTTACCGGTAATTTAGCAGCATTTTTACGACGACGGTAATTATTATCCTTACGGTGAGATTTTTCATCTTCACATAATAGTGAGAGAAATTCTTTAAATCCTAGTTTATTATTTTGAGCATAAATAATCCTTTCATTTAAGCTATTGACTATACCTGATAATCTAAAACTACGTAGGTCATTAAGCAAGTTCTGCATTCTGACCTCCAAACTCTGGCAATGGTAAGTTTACTGCATTACTATTTAAGATATTCTTAATTTTAGAGTAAGAACTTATACCGTAATGTAATGCTCTATGACAGGCTTTATCTATTAACTCATCATTGTAAACCTTACGTAAAGAAATAATACCTCTGGCACAACGTTGCCAATCATTTACTCGTGTTTGTTGTAATAACTCTAATAATAAACTGCAATTATTGCCTATCTGCTGCATTTGTTGTTGATAATGTTCGCTATATTCTATAAAACCTGGGCATAGACGTTTATATTTGGCATAATGAGACGGATTAGTGGTAAATATTCCTTTGCCATCTACTCTAACGTGCCTTGCTATTAAATCATTTTGTATAGAAAATATTTGAACAAGGTTTGGTGATAATTGTACCAATACTTCACTGTATATATATTTTGCTGGTACGGAATAATAATTATTATCTATGGTGATATGACAATCTTTTGCTACTTTTCGATTATGCCACGATGATAAATCAAACGTTTCTAATGGTAAGGGCATTAAATTATTACTTTCTTCTTGCTCAAATAGTTCCTGAGGAATTTTTTTAGTAGTACCATGTATTCGGTTATTTGCTTTATTTAACCAGTTTGCAAGATCGTGTATTAATTCTTCATATCTATGAAATTTACGTCCAGCAAAAAAATTATTTTTGACATACTTTATGCCTGATTCTACTTTGCCTTTTTCTTGAGGTTGATATATACGACAAGGAGAAAGTAAAATCCCATAATGATCAGCTAAACGTTTGTATTCCTTCTGATATACAGGCTCATAGAAATTGCTATCTACCACCCCAGCTTTAAGATTATCAAGTTTTATTACTTTTGGACTACCAGCAAAATAATTAAATGCATTGATATGACATTGTATCCATGTTTTACAACTTTGATCAAACACTACTTCATAATAATCAAGGCGACTATAGCTTAAACGCATATTAAACACATATGCTTTAACTCTACGCCCTTGGGCATTATACTGTAAGCCTATGTCACCAAAATCTACTTGTGCTTCCTCTCCTGCTAAAGTATGAAAACGAATGCAACTGTTATTCTGAATCTTATATTTTTTGATATAACGGGTTAGCGAACCATAACTTTTTGTATAACCTTGAATTTTTAACTCTTCAAAAATTCTTATGTAACTTAGATTCTTTTCTAATAACTCAATTATTTGTTCGTGCCAAGAATCCAGTGCTGAAGATCGTTCATAGGGTGCAGGATATTCTGTACCAGACTCTACGTAACGATTTATTATTTTTCTTACTGTTTTACGGTCTATCCTTGTTAGTTTGGCAATATTTCTTTGACTGTTGCCTTGCTTATAAAGGGTGATAATTGTTGTGTACATATTTATTCTTATCATTGTATCACTAGATATTTATTTTAATTAATTATCTAGTGAATATTGCACATTATAACCTTATTAGGTTACACCAAATTCTCTGGTCCCTTTTTCGTGCAATTTAGTGGTCCCCTTTACTTTAGCAATGACACTAGTAAACTGTTAGTGGGTAAATCATCAAGTTTAGCTTTAACAACTAAGCCGCCGATTTCAATTAAACGACGAGTACGAGCTTTTCTTTCTTGAATTTTAAGTCTTGCTTCTTCAGTAATAATTTGAGTTTTTTTTTGTTCTAATTTCAATCTACGTTTTATGACATTATCCATATAGATAGTTTTCATTTTTTATTGTTATAATCATCATGAATCATCAATAAATTGTGGAAGTCAACTTCATAATTATAAGTGCTACAGAAATTCTACAAATTTTTTTCTAAAACAGACTAATGTTGGATACAACTCTAAGATTGCATAGTCTAAGATTAGTGATGGAATAAAAAGCCATTCAAGATCAAGATAATCCCCATACCTAACCGAACCAGCAAAACTAAGATCAATAAAGACAAATATTTAGTTAAGGAACGTAAGCAACAAAGGTTTAACAAAGCTCTTTAGAGCGAGGTTAACGCAATATATAAACCTTACGGTTTATTTTTTATTATTTGCTAATTTATTGCTGATTCAATGGATGATGAAAAACATTCATGCTAATGTAATGCAGGATTGTAATAATCATAAGAAAAAGAATCATGGCAATACAGTTTGCAAGAATAGAAATAGTTGGCAGAAGTGAAGGTAAAAATGCTTGTCTGAAAGCTGCTTATAATGCCAGGCTGATTATTAAAGATGAGAGAACTAACATTACTTATAATTTTAGCAAAAAAGGCGATAATGTTTACCATGCAGTATTATTACCTAGCCACGTAGATCAGAAATTCAAAAATCCAAGTATCTTGATGAATGAAGTGGAAAGGAGTGAGAAAAGAAAAAATAGTCAATTATTAAAAGATGTAGTTATAGCACTACCTGATGATAAGGAATTGGATTTAGAGGATAGAATAGCCATTACTCATGAAATCATTGAAGAGATATAATGGTACCCAAAAACTGGACTACTAAAATGCTAGAATGAGATATAATTTTCAGATACAAAAGAGAAATTATATGTCCAAAAAAGCAAAACAATATAGTGCAGCAGAAAAAACAAAGATAGTTTTAGAAACAATAAAAGCTGAAATGACAATAGCTCAAATTAGTAGCAAATATGGAGTTCATCCGACACAAATACAAGCATGGAAGAAAAGAGGTATAGAAAATTTAATTAGTAGTTTTCAAATTAAGCCACAATCTAAGGATCCAGATCATCAGGATTTAATAAAACAATTGTATGAACAAATAGGCCAGTTAACTGTTGAACGTGACTGGTTGAAAAAAAAATCTACATTGTTTGGACTTGGCAATTAGAAAAAATATGGTAGATAAAGAGTGTAGTAATCTAAGTATCGCTAGGCAATGTACTCTACTGTTTATTAACAAATCTAGCTATTATTACAAGCCACAAGGCTTAACCCAAAAAGACTTAAAAATAATGCAAGTGATTGATGAAATATACACACAGCATCCTTACTTTGGAGCAAGAAGAATGTCTGAGCACCTTGTACCATTGGGCATCACAATTGGTCGCAAGGCAGTAAGTCGTTATTATAGAATAATGGCTATTGAAGCTATCTATCCTAAAATGAACTTAAGTAAGCGCAATCAAGCTCATAAAATATATCCATATCTTTTAAAAGGAGTTGAAATTATTAAAGTAAATCAGGTATGGAGTACAGATATCACTTATATTAGAATGGCACAAGGATTTGTATATTTGGTAGCAATTATTGATTGGTTTAGTCGTTATATTGTGAGCTGGAAGGTGTCTATTAGTTTAGAAAGTGACTTTTGTATTGATGCACTTGAAGAAGCAATAATAAAATATGGTCAGCCTGAAATCTTTAATACAGATCAAGGTTCTCAATTTACATCAAAAGATTTTACAGATAAACTAATTAAACGTGAAATCAAAATCAGTATGGATGGTAAAGGCAGAGCCCTAGATAATGTATTTATAGAAAGATTTTGGCGTTCATTAAAACAAGAAAAAATATATTTGATGGTTTTAAATACTGTCAAGGAGGCAAAAAATGCTATAACTGATTACATAAATTTTTATAATAGAAAAAGAATGCACCAGTCATTAGAATATCTCACTCCAGAACAGGTGTATTCTACAAAAATTATTGAGTAAAATTATAATACAATTTATATCTCATAAATCTTAATTTTTAGTCTAGACAAATTGGGCCACCTCAACTGCTCCTACTCATAAAGCAGCATCGGAGCTTAAAAGTAAAGGTTACCAGCAATGTCATACTACAGTAAAAGGGTTTTTGTTTAAATTGTATAATGGCAAAGCTGATCTAGCAAGAAATAGCCTACTAGTAGTAGATGAAGCAGGGATGGTAGGTAATAGTGATTATTTAGAATTACTAAAAGTAGCAAGGAGTAATAATTGTAATTTGATACTGGCTGGAGATGAGAGACAACTTACTTCAGTTGAGCGAGGAGGAATGTTTACAGTATTAGCTAGTAAATTTGGCTCATATGAATTAAGTAACATTAGAAGACAAAGCAAGACATGGGCAAGAGAAATGGCTTCATGCTTTGCAAAATCAGATATTGCTGGTGGTCTGCGTTTACTTGCACAGCATGACGGTTTAAATATTGATCATACATTAGAAGAATCAATGGCAAGATTAATTAATGATTGGAGTAATAGCAAATTTGCTCTAAATGAGCGTTTAATAATTACCATGCGTAATGTTGAAGTAGATAGTATTAATCAAGGGATCAGGGAGTTACTAAAAGCTAAAGGCTTGCTTACTGGTAAAGAGTATAGACGCTATCTACCATCTCAGCAGTATGAAGATTATATGGTAGGAGATCGTATTTTGTTTAAAAGTACTAATAAAGATCTACAAATAGAAAATGGTGAATTTGCAACGATAACTCTCGTCAGTAACGATAAGTTTGTTGCTAAAACAGATAGCGGGAAAGAAATAGAATTTAATCCTCAAGATATAAGCTTTAAACATGGCTATGCTTCTACAGTGTATAAAGCACAAGGAGCCTCAATTAAAGATGTCTATGTATTACATAATCTAGCAGGAAATAGCAGAAATTCTTATGTAGCCATGACAAGGCACATAGAAGAAGTAAAATTTTATTATAATAGGAAGGCTACCAGGAATATGGCCAGTTTAATATCGCAACTTAGTAAAATAGATAATAGGCTATCTAGCATTAATTTTAAAACTTTAGAAGGATTGGTAGCGATTCAAGATCAAAAAAATAAGAGTCCTAATATTATAGATAAAGTAGGTAATTGGTTTAAAGGGGTAGTAGAAGATATTAATGATAGATTACACAGTAATGATAATTATTACCACTTAAGAGTGAGATCAAGATCATCTGCTAAAGTAGCAGAAATCCTAAGCAGCACTAGCACAAATTTTGCCACAAGCCATAAAGCCCAAGAAGAGCGAAAAAGCTCTTCTTATAACCTTACGAATTGTAATAAACAAGATACAACAATAAGTGTTAAATTACAAGAGGATATTATGGCAAAGAATAAAATAGATTATAATTCTATTAATAAACAAAAAGCAGTAGAATTAAAGCAACGATTATCATTTAAAGCGGAAGAAATAGGTAGAAATTTGCTAGGCAGTCCAAACAAGCATTTATCAAATAGTCAAGTGTTACGCTGGGAGAAAGATGGCAAAATAGTGATGAGGATAGGTGGCAGTAAAGCTGGCAGATGGTATGATTTTAGTAAAGGAGAGGGAGGAGATTTATTTACCTTAGTACAAAGAGAAAAAAATTGTGATTTTATAGAAGCTAAGAAATATTTACAAGATATGGTTGGTATATCAAACAATAGCAAGTTATTAGAAGATAAGATAAAAGAGCAATTTGACCAAAAAGTTAAGAATCAAGATCAACAAGCGAAATATGCTGAAATATCTAAGATAAAGAGAGCTATAAGCTTATATGAAAAATCAGATTCTATAATCTATATGACGCCAAATAATATAGCAAAAAAATATTTATTAGAACATCGTGGAATTAAAAAAATATTAACAGGATATCAACTAAATAATGATCTTAGAACCAATATGATGTGGGACAGTAATAGCAAACAATATTATCCTGCATTAATTGCTTTTGCTAGAAATAAAGATGGTAATATTACCGGTGGACAATCAATTTATTTAAACAAAGACACAAATAATAAAGCTGATATTGAGGTTAATAAACGTTCTTTTGGCAGAATCAGAGGTTCTTTTGTTGAGATTAGTAAAAATAATGAACAGCAGAACGTACAAAGCAGTAAAGATGGCAACAATTCAGCAAGTAATGTAACGATTATAGCAGAAGGGCTCGAGACAACTTTAAGCATTGCAGAAGCTGGTATTAAGGGCAAAATGCTTTGTAGTTTAGGTGTAAGTAACATCAGGAACTATGAGCCTATCAAAGGTGAGAGAATAATAATTGCTGCTGATAATGATGGTAAAGAAGCAGTATCAGTTCACACTGTAATGAAAGCTCAGGAAGAATTAATTAGCAAAGGAGCTGTGGTATCAATAATACGACCACCAGAAAAAGGCGATTTTAACGATATGTTAAAATCCCAAGGAGCAGAATCTATAAACAAGCTTATAGAGCCTGAAATAGCAAAATTAACAGTAGCTAGTAAAATAACTCAACAGTCATCCTTAAAAGCAAGTGATGATAGCAAATCACAATTTCAGTCTATAGAATTACTATTTTCAAAAATGGTAAATAACGATAATAACGGACTAAATAATTTGCAGCAACAGCAAATACAAGCTTTAGCAAAGTTTGGCACAGCAGAAAATATCGATACTGCTTTACAAATCTACAGAGAAAAAGGTATAGATTCTTGTATGCTCTACAGTAACAAGATTTGCATAGCAGCAATAGAGCAGAAGATACAGAAAGATTTACAAATTATGCAGAATAAATTTGATCCTAATTATAATCTTGGTGATAAAAAATTTTCTGATATAGTGATATATGATTTTCAAGGCAAAAGTCATTTAGTGCCTGAAGATTACTTAAATGCCATAGGAAGAGATAAACAAGTAATGCAATATATAAGTCAAGCTTCCGAAATAGCTAAAGAAATAAGAAGTGTGATAAAGCAAGTATCTGAGGTAAAGCTTAGTCAAGGAATAAGAGTTTAGAGTATAGTATAATAATATTTATCAAGTTAAAAAATATAAATATATGAGTGAACAAGGAAACTTGCTGGGTGATCCAGATCAGGGTAAGAAGAAAACTAAGCATGATAAGATATTTCGTAAGGCACTGG
Source organism: Rickettsia endosymbiont of Rhinocyllus conicus (assembly GCF_964026465.1). Lineage (NCBI taxonomy): Bacteria > Pseudomonadati > Pseudomonadota > Alphaproteobacteria > Rickettsiales > Rickettsiaceae > Rickettsia > Rickettsia endosymbiont of Rhinocyllus conicus. Next base: position 372,897 of record NZ_OZ032155.1, read on the forward strand.
AGAATCCTCTAGTTGCCCATGAGTTCTTTAATGCACATTTGCCCCCAAATATTAAAAGTTTAATAGATTTTCCTAGTTTAGCAATGGAAAACACCACATTTGTAGAAAGCTCTTTAAAAGATTCTATCTCTGATGTTTTATTCTCATGCAAATTTGATAAACAAGATGGATATTTATTTTTGCTTGTCGAACATCAATCAAAAGCAGATCATTTCATGGCCTTTAGGCTATTTAAATATATGATTAATATTTGTGAGCGATATTTAATACAAAATCCTAAAGCTAAGACTTTACCATTAATATACCCGATGATATTTTTCAATGGTCAGGAGAAATACAATGTTGCAAGGAATTTATGGGATTTATTTGCTAATAACAAATTAGCAAAAGAATTATGGATTAATGATTACCAATTGGTGAATGTCCATGAAATTCCTGATGAAGAGTTTAAGCAAAGGATATGGTCAGGGATATTAGAATTTTTTCTCAAGCATATACATGAGAGAGAGTTGTTAAAAAGATGGCAAGAAATATCAGATATATTACCGGAATTAACAAAAATAACGATAGGCTATGATTATCTAGAAATGATATTATATTATACATTGACGAAGATAGAGCAAGCTGATAAAATAAAGCTAAAGGATTTATTATCAACAAAGTTGAATCCAGAAATAGGGACAAGGCTTATGAGAAGTTTAGCAGAGCATTGGCAACAAGAAGGAAAAGAAATAGGTATTCTTGAAGGCTTACAAGTTGGTGAAGCTAAAGGTATCCAAATTGGAAAAGCTGAGGGAAAAGCTGAGGGAAAAGCTGAAGAAAATATCAGAGTAAAAACAGAAATAGCGAAAAAAATGTTATCTCAAGGTTGCAATATTGCTTTAATCTCTAGTGTAACCGGTCTTGATGAAGCTTTTATTCGTTCTTTAGAGTAAACATATTTCTTGCAAGACTTACGCTATGTTATTGCAAATACACTGCAAATCCTTGACTACAAAGGATGTTTTTATAGTGTAGTTACTGATAATATCCCATAGTTTAGGGGTGTGCTGTCAAACATAGCGTAAGTTTTGCTTGTAAAATTTACTCTGCTGTTTGAAAAATCATTTATAAAAAATTCTGGCTAAAACTCGTAATACTAAATTAGCGATTTACAGGGGCATTATAATAGGATTTTTCTTTATAAGGTATTCCCCTCCATCAAACAATTGAAATCTTTTAAAAATGCCATTAAAATGGTTTGATATTTTTAGATTTAAATCAAGTTTGTAAATTCATTTGTAATTTAGTAATAGGGAAATTACCCGCAAATTTTACATAACAGGTAAGATCTTCTAGATTCATAATTTCAGAAGGCATTACTAATAATTTTCTTTTCTCTAAATGATTCATATTAACTCCATCCCGCATAGAGTTAGCTCCGTATGAGAGACTTTCTTGAGTTTCAATAATTTCTTGCTCACCAAGCATTAAAGCTGATTTATGTGCTGTTTGCCAGTCACTTACTCGAAAAATAAATTTACTGCCAAATAGATCAAGCATTGAAGCTGCTCCTGCATGACCATATATTTCCTCTAATTGATGAATATTTTGCATACCTGCAACAACGCAGCCACCATATTTCCTGCTTTCAGCTAAAGCTATAGGGAGTGAAGATATCTTTTGCAGTGCTGGCAGCTCATCAATCACAAACCACATATTACTATGAGTATTATTGATGTTCCTATTCATTAATGCTTTTATAGCTATGCTAATCCATGCAGCAATAAGTGGTCGTAGCATTACTCGTTGATTAGGAGTACTAGTTATAAATAACCAACCTTTGTCCGCAGTAAACCACTTTCTAATACTAAAACTACCATCAGATACCGTCTTGGGTGTCAATAACTTTTTTCAAATTTTTCATATAAATCTTATCTAATTTTCTAATTAACGCGAGTTTCGAATTAATATAGCATAGGATTTAGCATATCAAGAGAGATGTAATAGAAGGTTTATTATCAGACATTTGATAATTTATCAGTGCTGCAAGCATATGCACAAAGGCATTTGTAACTGATCTATGCCTTGAATGTTCAAACTTCCCCAATAGTTTAATTTTACTAAACACAGATTCTATTAATGCTCTTTTAAGCAATAATAGGTTCTGTCAGATTCTTTGTGTAAGTACAATTTCTCCATTTGCCCAATTTTGTAAATTAGTATCACAAAGAATTGCAAATTGATTTAAAGCCATCGCCCAATTCTTAATAGGCATTGTCCATTTTTTAGAGGCATTTGTCAATGCCAAAAAGATTATTTTCTGAATCGATTTATCATCTGGAAATACTCCCTTATTTTTAATAATTTTACGAATTTGACGGTTAGTGGATTCAATAGCATTAGTAGTGTAAATCGCCTTTCTAATGTCTTCTGGAAAGCTAAAAAATGGAGCTATGCCAGACCAATTTCGTTGCCATATATCAAAAATAACTGGATATTTGTCATCCCATTTTTTGGCAAAGTTTTGTAATTCTCTTAATCCCTCGGCTTCATTTATTGCAGAATAAACTGCCTTTAAATCAGCTGTTACCGATTTTAAATCTTTGTATGATACGTATTTTACAGAATTTCTTACCATATGAACAATACACAACTGCACTATGGTTTTTGGAAAAATGCTATTTATCGCCTCCGGAAAACCCTTAAGACCATCAACACATGCAACATATATTTGTTCTACACCACGATTCTTCAGTTCTGTTACTACCTGCATCCAAAACTTAGAACCTTCATTCTTGCCTATCCAAATACCTAATAGCTCTTTCTTGCCTTCCATATTAACTCCTATAGCCAGATATACTGCTTTATTTATTATTACATGATTATCCCTGGATTTAACATGAATACAATCTAAGTACACTATAGGATATATACTATCAAGTGCTCTATTCTGCCAAACAGTAACTTCCTCTAAAATGCCATCAGTTATCTTTGATATTAACTCAGATGATACCTTGGTGGCATATAGTTCTTCTAAGTGCCATTGTATTTCTCGAATAGTCATTCCCCTAGCATATAACGATATTACTTTATCATCAAATCCTTCAAATTTTCGTACTCCTTTTGGAATTAGTTGAGGTTCAAATTCTCCTTCCCGATCCCTTGGCACTTCTACTGTCAATTTACGACCTTCTGGATCTATTAAAGTCTTTTCATAATTGCCATTACGTCTATTATCTGAATCCTTGGTATTCTTAGAATGCTTCTCATAACCTATATGAGCTTCCATTTCTTTCTCTAGAATCTTATTTACTATCTGCTTTTTAAATTCCTGAAATATCCCTTCCTTCCCAAATATCTCAGTTGGATCACTTTGTGATAGTATTTCTGATACTACTTTTTCTATAGTCGGATTTGATACTTTGCTCTTATTTTTCATATTAGCCTCATGTAAGTTGTTTTAATTAATTTTATTCTTAACTGTTTTTACAACTTACACAAACTTTCTGACACCCTCCAATAATATTTTATCCAACATAGACATAAGTTTATTTTTCATATTTTTCTTTACCCTAGTGACCATAAAAATTCCTTGCTCTAAAAGTTGTTGAAATAATTGTTGTGAAATATAACCACGATCTCCGAATACTTTACCAAAAAGATTTTTGATCATCAGTTCCAGCTGTTTTCTATCATCCTTATTGCTAGGGCTAAAAGATGCTTTAACTATACCACCGACCCTATTAATTATTAGATGTAGTTTAAGTTCATAGAACCAACCTTTTGTTGTCTTACTGCGTGCTGCTATGCCGGCGAACACTTTATTCATTGAAATACGATATCTCTTACATACCTCTATACTACTTGAATCTACAAAAGAAAAGCCGTCACACTGATCCAAAATAGAATTGAATATTAGTACTAATAGTGGTAAATGTGGACCTATTATTTTCATAAATTGACTATAGCTTACTAATTGAAAATCTCTTTGATGATGAATCCATATTTGCTTCAGATAATAATTCTTAAAACAATCATAAGATGACTGCCAGTAGCCTATTATAATTGTTATTACCTCACTTCTGTTAAGTCGACTTTTAGGACCAGATTTGTTGTTATGGTTAGTAATTGAATTTGTATGCTTTTCTAATTCTTGAAAAAAATCATCGACGTAACAAAATATTTCTGTAAAATCCATTATCATAGGTTATTGCTCTTAAAGTTTTTTCAATAACCTATAAACTTTTTTCTAATACTATTAAATACCATATTTTAATTAGCAATTTGTATTTTGTACTCACTTTATAACAAAAACAGTATTATCAATATCCCCGTAACCCACTGTTTATCAGCTATACAGCGACTTTTTGAATACGAAACTCGCGTTAATTAAATATTTGCATTAAAAAGAGTTTTAGTTTTAAGTACTCCGTAAATAATGTGTAGCAGCTTACGCATCACAGCTATCACTATCACCATTTTGGGTTTTCCTGTATCAGCCAAACGTTGGCTGAAATCTTTAATAATCGGATTAAATCTGATAGAAACTACAGCTGGCATATAAAAAGCTTTACGTAAATCTGCATCTCCTGTTTTTGATATTCTACCAACTCCACGTACAGAAGAGCCAGATTGTTTTGGCTTTGGATTAAGACCAACAAAAGCAGCTACTTGTTTTGCAGAATCAAAATTTTCTACACTTAGAAAAGCAAGTACTACAGCTATTGTTTTTTCTCCTATTCCAGGAATTGAAGCAAGTAGCTGTCTTTTATCATTTAAGTCCTCATGTTGCGTAATATGGTCAGCAATCAGTTTTTCTACCTCTTTGATACGTTCGTTTATAAAATCAATGTGAAATTGTATGTCTGCAGCTATTTCTGGATCTATGTCTCCAAGCCTGTTGCTCTCTTGTAGTTTGTTGGTAATTAGAGTATCTAAACGATTTACCCATTGCTGCAATTTTTGTATATGTATTGGTTTTTGTTGCCAAAGATCAGGTTGCATTGCCTGGCAAAATTGAGCGATTAACTGACAGTCAGCCTTATCAGTTTTAACACGAGAGAGTTGACTCATGGAAAAGCCTTTTATCCTTGCTGGATTTACTACACTAACTTTGAAATTATTATCATAAAGATATTGAGCTAATTTTGTTCCATAGCAACCAGTGGCCTCCATACAAACATGAGCAGTAAGGGCTTCTTTGCCTTTTAACCATTCCTTTAAACTAGAAAATCCTTTTGAATTATTATCAAATTTTTTAGTTTTTACTTTACTATTAATAAGCAGTGCTACATCAAATGTTCTTTTAGAAATATCTACGCCTAAAATTACGCTATTCATAAGTGACCTTTTGTGTTAATAATTAGTAGAATACTCACAGATCAACCTTGTACATACAGGCTCACTGATAATCTTCAAGGCCTAAGATACCGTCCGATCTTTTGTGAGTATGTGAAGGCTGGTTACTTATCTGATGGGCAGGATCATAGTCCTAAGGGCTACAACAGTATACCAACCTTCTACTTGGGTACCCCCAAGTATCCTCCAGTTATTCACTAAAGACAATATCAAGATACAAGGGCTTCACTCCTGTCATCCCGCGGCTTGACTGCGAGATCCAGCATAAAGCGAGATAAATTTTATTATTTTCTGGATCCCGTGGTCAAGCCACGGGATGACACATTGTTACAAATTACCACAAAACCTAGTTGCCATTAATCTCTCATAGTATATAATTTAAAAAACTATAGTTAATTTACTTATGAAGCATTTAAAGATCATTTTAGCATTTATTATATTTACCTACTCGCCTATTATATTTGCAGAAGAGTTAGATTCTGTTACGACTACTGAAGATATTGAGAATGATATATTTAACCTTATTAATAATGATCCACCGGTTTTAAATTCCAATCAAGCCATTAGTGATAGTACAGAATTCAAAAATTGTGATAATTGTGAGATTATTGCCTTAAATAAGACTACTGCTAAATCTGAAAAACTTACGTTTAAAGTTGGGGAAGAACAATATTTCGGTAATATAAAAATTAAAATACATAAATGTGTTAAAAACCTTGATCCGTATAACGAAGATAATTATATATTGATGACTATAACGGAATATATAATTGACGAAGACCCTAAATTACTTTTTCAAGGGTGGATGACCTCCGGCAGCATTTCACTTTCCACATTCGAACACCCTATTTATGAAATCTTTGCTAAAGAGTGTTTTTAAGTTAAAATGATAAACTACTTTTTTATATTCTTAATCCCAAGCCTTGGCATGGTTGCCGGCTTATCAGTCGCAGCTACTGTAACGGTGTTTTTACTCATATCATTACTACAAAATATTGCCGCATGGATACCTAATCGTCATTGCGAGGAGCAAAGCATTGTTACAATCTCATTAAACATCCTGAGATTGCTTCGTCAATTACTTTGTAATTTCCTCGCAATGACGATAAAAACAGAACTACTATTCGCTGGTTGGTGCTTGATATCTTGTTTATTTGCAATTAAACCTACCAACAACCTAATTAATTTTGTTCAAGTCTTTACAATCTTATTTCTTGGCTTTGTTGTCAGTAATTTCAAGCCATTTCAAAATCGCCCACAGCTTAAAAAAGCTTTAATATTTGGTACTCTTACGGCAATTTTACTATTCTTTATTGAATATTTTTCCCATGGCTTCTTAACTAAAATATTTAAGGCAAATTTTAACCTTTATATGCTAGATCGAGGTTGTGCTTTACTTTCAATTACTGCGTGGGTAGTAATAGCTATTTTAATTTATGATAAAAAATATTATCACGCTCTAATATTATATATCTTAGTACTTTATTTATTAAGTATCTCTGATAGTTTAGCAAGTTTTCTAGGATTTAGTTTAGGCGGAATAGTATTTATTTTAGCAAGACTTATAAAGCCGATATTTTCTAAACTAATAATATTCGGTCTAATAACCGGCTCGTTACTATTTCCAGTTATAGCCATACAAATTAATCCTAAGGAGTTATCAGATAAATATTTATCTACCCATCCATCAGCGGCACATCGTTTATTTATCTGGCATTTCGTTGCAAATAAAATTGCTGAAAAACCTCTTATGATTAATGGCTTTAACTCTTCTAAATATATAGAAGTTAAAGATAGTGAAATGATCGATTATAAAGGTGAAAAATGGCATCCTTTGCCGCTTCACCCGCATAACAATATACTACAAATTACTCTTGAGCTAGGGCTAGTGGGATTAGCTTTATTCTTAATCTTGATTTACAAATACCTTAAACAAATTGGTAATATAGGAAATGATAATTTTAGAGCAAGCTCTTATGCATGTTTCATAAATTATTACATTATCGGCATGATTTCATATAATGTTTGGCAAATATGGTGGGTGGCAAGCAGCATTTGGGTACTAATTTTAATGAAGTTATTAGTCAAACCCGATATTGTCATTGATAAATAATGTTATTTGGGGTAAATATAGAATACAGTGTCATTGCGAGGAGCAAAGCGACGAAGCAATCTTGTCAAGCATCCTGAGATTGCCGCGTCGATGCTTCGCCTCTCCTCGCAATGACACCAAAACATAACAATAAAATATATGCTGCAAAACTCAGAACTTTTACAAGAATATTTACCTATTGCTATATTTTTTGGTATTGCAACATTAGTATCTAGCTTAATAATGATTCTACCGAATTTATTAGCCACTAAAAAATATAATAAAGATAAATTAGAGCCTTATGAATGTGGGTTTGAACCTTTCGACGATGCCAGATCAAAATTTGACATACGATTTTATTTAGTCGCTATTTTATTTATTATCTTTGACCTTGAAATCACATTTTTAGTTCCTTGGGCTATTAGCCTTGGAACAATAGGCAAAATAGGCTTTTTCTCAATGATGTTCTTCTTATTCGTACTTACTGTAGGCTTTGTGTATGAATGGAAGAAAGGAGCTTTAGATTGGGAGTGAGAAATACGGGATGTCATCCTGCGGCTTAATTTTCGTCATTGCGAGGAGCGTAGCGACGTGACAATCTCAGGAATATTATATTACTTCATGAGATTGCTTCGTCGAAACTTGCAGTTTCTTCTCGCAATGACGCTCTCGATTTACGCAACTATATTTAACTTTATGTAAGAATAAAAATGCATAATAATTTTTATCAGGAAGACGAATTGCTAAATAATGAGCTTTCAAATCGAGGGTTCTTATTAACTAAAGTCGATGATGTTATTGGCTGGGCGAGAAGCAATTCCTTATGGCCTATGACCTTTGGGCTTGCTTGTTGTGCTGTTGAGATGATGCAAGCAGCAGCAAGTAGGTATGATATGGATCGCTTTGGCATGCTGTTTAGACCAAGCCCAAGACAGTCCGATCTTATGATAGTTGCAGGAACGCTTACCAACAAAATGGCACCGGCATTACGTAAAGTATACGACCAGATGGCTGAACCTAAATGGGTGCTTTCAATGGGTAGCTGTGCTAATGGCGGGGGATATTATCACTTCTCTTATTCAGTAGTACGAGGTTGCGACCGCATCGTACCGGTTGACGTATATGTCCCTGGCTGCCCTCCTACAGCGGAAGCTTTAATTTACGGGCTTATGCAATTACAAAAGAAAATCAAACGCACTACAGGTTTTAAATATGACGCTAGAAAAAATCATTGAGAAGCTTGCCGCTAAATCAAGTATATTGATAACTTCCATCACAGTTAAGGATTACCTAGCGTATAAAGTTGAGCCAAGTTTTTTATTACCTTTCTTAAAAGCTTTAAAAGAATCAGAAGAGCTACGTTTTACTGTACTAACCGACTTATTTGGTAGCGATTTCCCTGACCGATGTTATTCCCGCAAAAGCGAGAAGCCAGGGAAAATAGACTTAATAAATAAGAGGTTCGAGGTAGTTTATAACTTACTAAGCTTAAAACTAAATAAACGTCTTATCATTAAAACTTATGTGTCTGAAAAAGAAAGCGTACCATCTATAATCAATATATTTAATGCCGCTTGTTGGTATGAGCGTGAAGTTTATGATATGTTCGGCATAAATTTTGACGGCAATGATGATAAACGGCGAATACTCACCGATTATGAATTTGAGGGGCATCCTTTACGTAAAGACTTTCCGTTAACCGGCTATACGCAAGTTAAATATGATGAACAGACGAAAAAAGTAGCATACGAACCGGTCAATTTAGATATAGAATATCGGGAGTTTGATTTTAGCTCACCTTGGCACAGCCCTACTTATGTATTACCAGGAGATGAGAAAGCTAAATGATTAGAGTGATTACTAGTAAAGCAATGATTCCGTATATCGTAAAAGGTCAACGAAATAAATTAACTTTAGATAAAAATTTTTCATTAAAAATAGATACAGAATTTTTTAAAGCATTTGTTGAAAAAGAAGTACCCTATATACATCTATGTACTATTAATGACTTTTCAAAACATATGGTAATTGATCCTGTAAATAAATCATTTATACGTTACATTGAAGATTCTAAGTCTAATTATGGATGGCAAATAAATTATAATAAGTTTTCTTTTTCATACCAACTTGTTTTAGCAAATAAACAAAATCAAGAATTATATAATACTTTTGCTTATTTTAAGCCTTTTCAATTTGATTGTATAATAACCGATAATTTTGAAGTATTACCCTTAGGTTCTATTAATATAGAAGAAATATAAAATAATGTCATTGCGAGGAGGGACATAGTCCCGACGCGGCAATCTAGGAAAAATTATGAAACAACCGACTGATATTATTACTAACAAAGCATGAACGTAAATTGGAAAAATTTATATGATGAAATTATTTAACTGGATTGCCACGTCGCCTGTGGCTCCTCGCAATGACAAATAATATGACTAATAACACCAAAAGTATAACGTTAAATCTTGGTCCGCAGCATCCGGCAACGCACGGCGTTTTAAGGCTAATTCTTGAAATGGATGGGGAAGTAGTAAATAATGCTGATCCTCACATTGGATTATTGCATAGAGGTACCGAAAAGCTGATTGAGCATAAAACATACTTGCAGGCTATCCCTTACTTTGATCGCCTTGATTATGTTTCACCAATGTGTCAAGAACACGCTTTTGCTTTAGCTGCTGAGTCGCTATTAGAGTGCGAAATACCACGAAGAGCTCAGTTTATCAGGGTACTATTTTCAGAACTAACGAGAATCCTGAACCACACCTTGAATATAGGCAGCCAAGCTTTAGATGTCGGAGCAACCACCCCTTTATTATGGCTATTTGAAGAGCGTGAGAAAATCATGGAATTTTACGAGCGTGTTTCCGGCTCTCGTATGCACTCAAACTATTTCAGACCGGGCGGCGTTGCTGAGGATTTACCTGATGGTTTACTCGAGGATATAGACAAATTTATTGATCAGTTCCCTCCTAAGCTGCAAGATATTGAAAATCTATTAAATGAAAATAGGTTATGGAAGCAGCGTTTAGTGGATATTGGCGTTGTTTCCCAAAAAGAGGCAATGGACTGGGGGTTTTCAGGTCCGATGCTCAGAGGTTCGGGCATAGCTTGGGATTTGCGAAAATCAAACCCTTACGACGTGTATGGTGAAATGGATTTTGAAGTACCGATCGGTAAAAACGGCGATTGTTATGACCGATATTTAGTGCGTATGCTTGAGATGTACGAATCTATTAAGATAATCAAACAGTGTATAGAGAAAATGCCGCAAGGTCCGGTTAAAACCGATGATCCAAAATTAGCACCACCAACAAGGGCTAAAATGAAAGAATCTATGGAAGCAATGATCCATCACTTTAAGCTTTATACCGAGGGGTATGATGTTCCAGCTGGTGAGACTTATAAGGCAGTAGAAGCCCCAAAAGGTGAGTTTGGTGTGTATTTATACTCTACTGGTGGCAATAGACCTTACAGATGCCGAATCAAAGCCCCAGGATTTGCTCACTTACAAGGTCTTGATTTTATGTCCAAAGGTCATTTAATGGCAGATGTTATTACTATTATAGCAACGCTTGATATAGTATTTGGTGAGATCGATAGGTAGACTCGTTTTATTTGAAAAATTGGCTACGTCGCTTCTCATTTTTGATCCTCACTTTACTCGCGTGTACGCTGCGGTCAAAAATTCCGAGGCTTCTTGCTCTTTTCCAAATAAAACTTCGTCTACTAAATTATTCATGATATTAGGAGTATATGAATACAAAAATTACAAATTTTAGTTTTGATAAGAAAAATTTAAGTCTAGCAGAGGATATCATAAAAAAATATCCACCGGAGGGCAAAAGAAGTGCCATATTACCACTTCTTGATTTAGCTCAACGTCAAAATGGTGGCTGGCTGCCTGTTCCTGCTATTGAATATGTGGCTAATATGCTAGAAATGCCGTATATGCGAGCTTATGAGGTGGCAACTTTTTACACTATGTTTAACCTTAAGCCTGTCGGTAAGAATCATATCCAAGTGTGCACTACTACCCCTTGTTGGCTACGTGGTAGCGATGATATAATGAAAACTTGCAAGGAAAAACTTGGCATAAAAGATAAAGAAGTTACAAAAGATCAGAAATTTAGCTTAATTGAAATTGAATGTTTAGGAGCATGCGTTAACGCTCCGGTAGTGCAAATTAACGACGATTATTATGAAGATTTAACGCCGGAAAAGATGGAAGAGCTAATAAATAAACTGCAAAATGACTAGTATATTATTATTGTTACTCAAATTCTACCAATACTTTATCTCCCCGTTGCTAGGTAATAATTGCCGCTTTTACCCTACTTGTTCAGAGTATGCTAAAGATGCTATAACCTCGCACGGCAATATAAAAGGATTATGGCTTGCTGTTAAAAGAATAATCAAATGCCAACCTTTTTGTGATGGCGGATATGATCCTGTTCCACCTACTAAATAAAAATGAATAATAAATTAATCCCTTTGGGACGTGAGTTTTTTGCAAGAGATACTAATATAGTAAGTCAGGAGCTGCTGGGTAAGGTTTTATATTTTCAAGGCAAAACAGCTATTATTACTGAAACTGAAAGCTATATTGGACAAGACGATCCAGCTTGTCATGCTGCAAGAGGTCGTACAAAAAGAACTGATATAATGTTTGGTCCGGCTGGTTTTAGCTATGTTTATCTGATTTACGGCATGTATTATTGTCTAAACTTCGTAACCGAAACTGATGGCTTTCCTGCTGCTACTTTAATTAGAGGAGCATATATTATTTCTACTAAGGATTTATATACCGCAGATACTTCAAAAGTTGGAAGTCAAATAAGTGGTGAGGCAGCTAGGCATAGAAAACTACGTGAGCAAAGGCACATCCCGAAATTTGACGTACCAAATCTTGAAGTATCAAAGGTAGATGGACCAGGCAAGCTATGTAAATATTTAGGGATTAACATCTCTCATAATAAAATTGACCTAATCAATAACAACGAATTTTTTGTTAGCGACATCAATTTAAAACTCCCCTATTCTACCACTACACGCATCGGCATAACTAAAGGCATAGATAAGCTATGGCGTTATGTTGTCACCAATCCTATTGATTTAACAAAAATATCATTTTAACTAAAAGCAGAAATTTGGAAGAAAATTATTGGAGCGGGTGAAGGGATTCGAACCCTCGACTTCGACCTTGGCAAGGTAGCGCTCTACCCCTGAGCTACACCCGCTTAAATATAGAATAATTAGCTGTGGGCATTTTAATATTTGAATTTAAGGGGATAAAATTCATTATTAATATTAAAACACCCTTGTGCTTTTTATTTAAGCGACTTTGAATATAAGAAATAATGGAATAAATTGCAACAGTTAAATTAGAAAATTATTAATATATTGCATTTATTTTAAAACGATTTTTTCAGTTCATAAATCAACTCAAGAGCTTCTTTAGGCGAGAGTTTATCGGGATCTATGGTTTTAAATTTTTCTTCAAGTTTAGAATTCTGCATCTGTTTAGGAGGCTCAAGAGCAAATAAACTCAAATTATTTGACTCTGTCGATAAAATATTCTTTCCTTTACCTGCTGCATTTTTCTCGAATTTAAGCAGAATCTGCTCGGCTCTATTAATAACACTTGCAGGCAGCCCCGCTAAGGCTGCAACATGGATGCCATACGATCTATCAGCTGCACCTGCTATAATATTATGTAAAAATAAAATATCTTTGCCTGATTCCTCAATAGCAATAGTATAATTTTGCATAGCTGGCAGAAAATTATCCATAATAGTTAGCTCATGATAATGCGTTGCAAATAAGCAGCGACATTTTAATTTATCATGGATATATTCAAGCACCGACCAAGCAATAGATACACCATCATAAGTTGAAGTACCTCTGCCGACCTCATCTAATATAATTAGGGAGTTTTTGGTAGATTGTGCAAGGATCGCTGACGTCTCTAGCATTTCTGCCATAAAAGTCGATTGTCCTTTAATCAGGTCGTCAGCTGCCCCGATTCTGCTAAATATTTTATCCACCATCCCTATTCTAGCACTTTTAGCAGGCACGAATGAACCTATTTGAGCAATGATTGCGATAATGGCATTTTGCCTTAGGAAAGTACTTTTACCTGCCATATTAGGACCAGTGATTAGCCAAATACGCTCCGCTTCCGATAAATGACAATCATTATGCACAAAGCTTTTTCTCTCTTTATTCAAAGCTTCTTCGACTACTGGATGCCGCCCTTTAACGATGTCAAAGCTTAAATCATCGGTAAATTCAGGTCTGACATAATCATTTTCACTTGCAATATAAGCAAAATTACAAAATACATCAATACCACTTAGAGAACTGGCAAGAATCCGCAAATAATCGGATTGCTTCGTTACCCGCTTGCATATATCTTCGTATAACTCTTTTTCCAAACTCACTACCAAGGTTTTAGCATTAACTAGATCACTTTCAAGTTTTTGCAATTCAATTGTAGTATAACGCACGCTATTAACAGTCGTTTGACGATGAATAAATTTAGGGTCATTAATCTTATTAGCATTTTTAGCGGTGATATCGATAAACAGCCCTATCACATTATTGTGAGATATTTTTAAACTATCTATTCCCGTTTCTCTTTTATACTGATCTTTTAGTTTTTCAATATGTAATTTGCCGTTATTAATTAGATCATGTAACTGTAATACTTTTGGGTGATATGAATGTTTTATAACACCACCATCATTTAAATTATTCGGGGCATCTTCGCATATGCTTTCTTCTATTAAATTATATAGCTCATCATTTCTTATTAATGGCTTAACAATTTTTTCAATAAAACTTGGTAGCTCAAAGCCATAATTATCGAAAAATATTTCTTTGATAGAGTTAGCCGTCTCTAACGTATATTTAATACTAAGCAAATCACGCCCCGAACCTCTATTCATAGTAATACGGGTTAAACAACGCTCTATATCGCTGGTTTTCTTTAGTAGCTCACGGACTTTTGCGGTTATATCTAGATTAGAATGGAAAAACTCCGTTATATTTAAACGCTGATTTATTTTATGAGTATCAGTTAACGGACTTGATAGGAAGTTATATAACAACCGCCCACCTTGTTTAGTAACAGTGTGGTTAAGGGTGCTAAGCAAGCTTCCTTTATTCCCTCTGCATGAATTTGTAACAATCTCAAGATTACGTCTTGTTGAAAAATCAATTGTCATGTAGCTATGAAAATCGATAATCTTTGGCTTTGGTAAATTGGGGATATTTTCTTTTTGCGTTAGGGTAAGATATTCCAAGATACTACCTATCGCACAAATTTGACTGCTAGATATTTCCCCTATCCCTTTAATATCTTGCATCTTATAAAAATCTAGAATAATCTTTTCACACTTATTAGCGGCAAAAAAACTATCGACTTGATAAGTAATGCGGAAATTTAGTTGCTTGGAAATATTACTCGCAAGATCAGAAGACCTTAAATGCTCGCTAAGCAGAATTTCATGAGGTTTTAGGCGAGCAAGTTCATTAAGAATTTCAAGCTCAGGAACATTAACTACAAAAATCGTGGAAGTAGAAAGGTCAGCATAGCAAAGTGCTGCCGTATCTTTGTTTTTCGGCACAACAAGACTTGCTAGATAATTCGGCTCAGCAGTGGTAATTAGGTTTTCCTCAATCACTGTGCCAGGTGTTATAATCCGGGTAACATTTCTATTAACTACTGCCTTATAACCTCCTCTATTTTTTGCCTCTTCAGGGGTTTCAAGCTGATCGCAAATAGCGACCTTATAATTTTCTTCGATTAATTTAGTTAGGTAATTCTCAAGAGCATGGTAAGGTACGCCGCACATCGGGACTTCTTCATCACCATTCTTACCCCTCTTAGTTAGAGCAATACCGAGTACGCCGCTAGCAAGCACGGCATCTTCATAAAACATTTCATAAAAATCACCCATTCTAAAAAGCAATAAGCAATCTAGGTGAGCAAATTTAATATCTAAATATTGCTGCATCATTTTAGTAGCAGCATCATAACCATATTTATGCTTAAACTCTTGAAAATTCATACCAAGTAAAATTATTTATATACTGGCTTATGACTATATAAGAATGTGCTAATGAATTAAATATATATTTTTTATTGTCCCAAATTTGGGAGAAAAACCCCGCACTTGCAGTGCGTCGTTTTAACATATAGAATGTAGAGATGCAGTATTACAAGAAGATAAGCCACACAGTTTACGATTGCACTTATCATATAGTATGGGTGACTAAATATCGATATAATATATTGGTTGGTGATATTGGTAGGAGAGTCAAGGACCTAACCCAAGAGATATGTAAGGATAATGGAGTAGAGATATTAAGAGGGAAGATAGCTTCAAATCACGTACATATCTATGTATCTGTGCCACCTTATCAAAGTATTAGTAAGGTGGTACAGTATCTAAAAGGAAAGAGTTCAAGGAAGATTCAGCAGGAATTTCCAGAATTACGGAAACAGTATTGGGGTAAACACTTATGGGCTGTTGGATATTTTGTCAGAACCACAGGCAATGTGACTGACCAAATGATCAAGGATTATATTGATAAACATGAATCGAGAGATGATAAGTTTGGAAACTTTCAAGTTGAAAACTAGCTATAGCTAAGGCATTGATGCCATAATCTTAAGCCCTGCATTTGCAATGCAGGGTGGTTAACTATCAGATTTTTAGATAATCATTGCCGTATTTTTCAACATATTCTTTATATTTACCTTTAAAATCGATAATATTTCTTTTATGAGAAAGAGCGATAATTCTAGTTGCTAGGCTTGCAAAGTCACGATCGTGAGTAACTAATATTACTGTACCCTCAAAATCAACCAAGGCTTTTTTAAGTGCTTCTCGTGATTCTAAATCAAGATGGTTTGTTGGCTCGTCAAGAACTAAAATATTGCTTTTTTCTAGTATCATTTTAGCAAGTAATAATCTTGCTCCCTCTCCACCACTTAAATTTAGAATATTTTTATTTACTTCATCACTACGAAATAATACCTGCCCTAATATATTTCTTATGGTGTTCTCTGTTTCTTTTTCAGCGTAATTTTTAAGCCAGTCAAGAATGCTAATATTTTTATTAAGTAATTCATGATGATCTTGAGCAAAATAAGATATTTGTGCTTCATATCCCCATTCATAACTACCCTGATCAGCTTCTATTTTATTCATCAAAATTTTTAATAAAGTAGATTTGCCGATACCATTTGCACCGATAATGATAATTTTCTCGCCTCGTGATACGCTAAAACCTACTTTATTTAATATTTGTTTATCCTCAAAACTCTTAGTTATCTGATCAATTTTTAATACTAACTTCCCTGAAGGTCTTAGCTGCAAAAATCTAAATAACGGACTAATTCGTGAAGTTTTTTGCAAATCCGGCACTTGTATTTTTTCTAACTGCTTTTCTCGCGAGCTACTTTGCCTTGCTCTTGTACCTGCTCTAAATTTATCCACCCAAGCTTGCATATTTTCTATTTTTTTTTCTAAAAAATTTCGCTCACTTAATTTCTGTTCAGCTATTATTGCTTTTTCTTGAACAAAATTATCATAATTACCCGTATATGATTTTATTTCTCCATAATCTATATCTAAAATATCCGTTGCAACATTATTTAAAAAAGCCAAATCATGAGAAATAAAAATTAATATTCCTTTAAAAGAATTTTTTAAATAATTCTCAAGCCAATAAATTGAAACAATATCCAAATGGTTTGTCGGCTCATCTAATAATAAAATATCAGGATTATTAAACAGACTTTGAGCAAGTAAAACCCGCAATTTATAACCCACTGATAATATAGAAAGAGGCTCATAATGATATTTTTCATTTATCCCAAGCCCTGTAAGCAAACTACTTGCAAAAACTTCAGCACTATATCCATCATTATCAAATATTATTTGCTCAAGTTCACCAAGCTTATAGCCATCTTCATCACTACATTCTTGCTTATTCAATATTTCTTCTTTTTCTTGGAAGGCTTGCCATAATTCTTTATTGCCTGCTATTACCGTATCTATAATTTTGGTATTTTCAAAGAGAAATTGATCTTGCTTTAAACATCCTACTTTAGAATTTTTAGGTACATTAACCTCGCCGAATGCCGGTTCTTCCTCTCTCATTAAAACTTTAAAAAAGGTTGTTTTACCAGCTCCGTTGGCACCTACTAAACCATATCTTTTATTATCTTTGATGTGTAAGTTTACATCTGTAAATAATATTTTTGCACCATAATTCATGGCTAAATCATTAATAATAATCATGTTTTATATTCTAAAAAAATCCTTTATTTCGATTACTTTCAAAAAATCCATATCATGTGAAATAATTAACATCGCACTTAGATATGATTTTAAAATTTGTATTATATGCTCCTTTGTCTCTAAATCAAGGTTGTTAGTGATTTCATCAAGTACTAAAAGTGAGGTGGCCCAATTTGTCTAGACTAAAAATTAAGATTTATGAGATATAAATTGTATTATAATTTTACTCAATAATTTTTGTAGAATACACCTGTTCTGGAGTGAGATATTCTAATGACTGGTGCATTCTTTTTCTATTATAAAAATTTATGTAATCAGTTATAGCATTTTTTGCCTCCTTGACAGTATTTAAAACCATCAAATATATTTTTTCTTGTTTTAATGAACGCCAAAATCTTTCTATAAATACATTATCTAGGGCTCTGCCTTTACCATCCATACTGATTTTGATTTCACGTTTAATTAGTTTATCTGTAAAATCTTTTGATGTAAATTGAGAACCTTGATCTGTATTAAAGATTTCAGGCTGACCATATTTTATTATTGCTTCTTCAAGTGCATCAATACAAAAGTCACTTTCTAAACTAATAGACACCTTCCAGCTCACAATATAACGACTAAACCAATCAATAATTGCTACCAAATATACAAATCCTTGTGCCATTCTAATATAAGTGATATCTGTACTCCATACCTGATTTACTTTAATAATTTCAACTCCTTTTAAAAGATATGGATATATTTTATGAGCTTGATTGCGCTTACTTAAGTTCATTTTAGGATAGATAGCTTCAATAGCCATTATTCTATAATAACGACTTACTGCCTTGCGACCAATTGTGATGCCCAATGGTACAAGGTGCTCAGACATTCTTCTTGCTCCAAAGTAAGGATGCTGTGTGTATATTTCATCAATCACTTGCATTATTTTTAAGTCTTTTTGGGTTAAGCCTTGTGGCTTGTAATAATAGCTAGATTTGTTAATAAACAGTAGAGTACATTGCCTAGCGATACTTAGATTACTACACTCTTTATCTACCATATTTTTTCTAATTGCCAAGTCCAAACAATGTAGATTTTTTTTTCAACCAGTCACGTTCAACAGTTAACTGGCCTATTTGTTCATACAATTGTTTTATTAAATCCTGATGATCTGGATCCTTAGATTGTGGCTTAATTTGAAAACCACTAATTAAATTTTCTATACCTCTTTTCTTCCATGCTTGTATTTGTGTCGGATGAACTCCATATTTGCTACTAATTTGAGCTATTGTCATTTCAGCTTTTATTGTTTCTAAAACTATCTTTGTTTTTTCTGCTGCACTATATTGTTTTGCTTTTTTGGACATATAATTTCTCTTTTGTATCTGAAAATTATATCTCATTCTAGCATTTATAGTAGTCCAGTTTTTGGGTACCATTATAATTATTCACTTCTTCATTTTTTCTAAATAAAAAATCGTTCAAGAAAGATTTTAATTAACTACTTTAATTTCTAATTGATTATTACCATAAAATATGGTAATTTAATTTTTATTTGAAGTATTAAAAATAGGTAACAAGTAATGAAATATATTTTTTTATTAGTCATATTAATATCAATTCAAATTAAAGCATCTCCACATACAGAAAACCCAACTATAGAAAGTAATAACCTCAATGATTTTGTATTTGATGATAATGATTTTTTATGGGACGATACTGATCTTATAGATGATAGTATAATTGATGATTTAGTTTTACACTCTCTGTCATATTATCCTTCCTCTCAAAATATTAGCAAAATATTAGAGGAAAGCTCCAATACCCGCAATGAAGCAGATAATTTGCAAGATATACCAGATAATAATTCCGTTATAGCCTTAAATGATGAAGAATTAGAGTCAAATTATAACGAAATAATTGAATTGATCGAGCATAATTTTGATGCAGATAACAGTTTAAACGAAAATATAGATAATTTAGCTAAAAATGGAGTAGCTGATAATTATAATCTAAATGATGAAAGCAAAATAAATAGTAATACTGAAGAAAATTTTGAAAATAATTTAGTACATCATGCTAACAATAGCTTAACATCAACGAAAAATTCTACAACCACAGAATTTGCACCACGTAGAGTGGTTAATAATACCGATATTTTAATATCTAATATTGATAATAGATTAAATTCATTAACAAGAAATTTTGGAGCATTAGCCGCAGGAGATGAAGAGCAAATTTATGGATTTTATATTAATCCATTTATAGGCAAAGCAACTCAAAAAGAAACAAAAGAAATAAGTAGATATCATAGTACAAGTAGAGGCACAATAATAGGGCATGATGCACACTTAAACGATTCTTTGCAACTTGGAGCAAATTTTACTAGAGTAGAAACAAAATTTAATTTTCCAAAATATAAAACTACAGTTAGAAGTAATTACTACTCATTGTATGGACTATATATACCTTCAAACCAAAACATCTTTACAAGTATAATTGGAATATATGGAATTAGTGATATAATTAACTTTAATCAAAGAAAAAATACTCACAAAGCCTATACTAGTACTATACAAGTAATGCTTGGCTCTAACTATAAGTTATTTAGTACTACGCATATTAAGCCTATGTTAGGACTTAAATATAACAAAATTAGAGAAGCATCATATTTAGAAGATAATTTATCAATAGCAAGTGTTAAAGAGCGGACGATTGAAAGTATCTTAGGGGTAAAATTAGCAAATCCAAATACACTAAAATCAGTAATTATTACTCCTGAAATATATGCTTTTGCCCGTAAAAATATTAAGTCAAAAATACCAAGTGCTCAAACAAATATTATAGATAATAGAATATTACCTATATATATTAGGAAACTACCTTTAAGTTTTAGTTATGGGGCAAAATTAAGCCTTAAAACAAAATCAATTGAGATAGGAATAAATTATAATGGAACTAAAGCAAATAAATTTATATCGCATTTAGGAAGTATAAACTTCAAAATTAATTTATAACTGCTATAAAAAAATGATAACTGGACAGCTTATATTTTAATTCATTCTTAGCTAAAAGTAGTATTGCGGCATGATTTCTATACCATTCCCGCAGAATCTGGGAGACAAATGAGTCATGCAACAATACCACAATAGGGTGACGGATCTACAACTTTAAAAAATAATTTCATTATTCCATAATTTTTCTAAAAATTGTTGCAGAGGTATTATATCTATTTCTTGCGTGTCCCAAGTTATTTTCCTTAGCCTTTCTTCTAAGCATACTATATAGCCTTTATGTACTTTATGCTCTTCCATAAAAGATTTAATACCTCGAAGCTCACTATTATGTACATTTTCTGAGATTTTTACTTCTATCGGTAAAATCTTATTACCACGAACTGTGCTAATTATAAAATCAACCTCTAGACCTGTTTTAGTACGCCAATAATTTATACGATAATCAAGATCATTTAAACCTATATAAGCTTTTAACTCGGTAAATATATAATGTTCTAAGGCTTTTCCTGCTTCTTGCCCTTTTGTATTATCAAATTGATGCTGGGTAATATTATTTGCAACCCCAACATCAAAAAAATAAAATTTTGGCACAGATGATATAATTTCTCTGCTAACTTTTTTGCTATATGGATAAAGTAAATATCCTACTAAAGTATCAACAAGTATTTGATAATATTCCTTAACTGTTTTTGCATCTATGCTACAATCACGTGCTATATTAGAATAGTTTAATAACTCACCATGAGAAAAAGCAATACTATCCATAAATCTACCGAAAGCTGCTATGTTTCGTACTAACCCTTCGACTCTGATTTCATTTGTTAAATAATCTTCTACATATGCTTTTAACAATTTACGAGGGTTATTACTGATAAAATGTGATGGAATTAAGCCATTATTGAATATCTTGAGTAAATTAAAATCTTTTTTTATCTCTGGATATACTAATGGATAAAAATTATATTTTATCGCTCTGCCTCCCAATAAATTTGTACCGGCAATTCTTAATTTTCTTGTACTTGAACCACATAAAATAAAATAACAATCCGTATTCTCTATAAGCCAATGTATTTCATCAAGCAATACAGGTACTTTTTGGATTTCATCTATTATAATAGGTAAAGCGAGTTTATCTTTTTCAAGCCCTAAAATTTCTTCTCGGAAGTCTGAAGACTTTTTTAAATATTTCAGCTGTAAATCTGTTTTTAATAAATCGTAATATATAGAGTTTGGATATAATTCTTTTAGATAAGTAGATTTACCTGTTTTTCTTGCCCCCCATAAAAAAGCTGTCTGTTTTTTATCCAAGCTTAATTTTAAACATCTATTATACATTTTTCCTTACTATTTAGGAGTACATTCCTAAATAGTATCACTTTTTAGGAATTAAGTCCATATTTTAAATTCCATAATATTACTTTTTAAAACCAATATTGTAATCTTTGTAAAAGCTAAAATGTAACTTTTCTTTCAAGCTTTATTAAATTATGTGTTACTCAAAAGCAACTTATCAATCAATTGATTTTCTAAATTGAATTTATATTTTTGATACATTTTAAATTTACTATATTATTTATATATTAACTTTTCTTGTTATATTTTTTAAAAAACAAATTATTATAAAGGAATTAATATGTATCATATTGAAGAGGGAATTGAATTAATTTCTCAAAAATTTCTTGCTTTATGGAAATATGAATTGTTTCCTATTGCTAATAACCAGATCACAGTAAGTAATATCTGTATTTTCATACTACTTTTACTATTTGGTATTAAATATTCAGAACGCTTATCTAAATCTGTTAATAACTTTGTAAGTCATAGATTTAATGGTAACAACACTAGCACAAGTATTATAAGTAAACTAATTACATATTCTATACGTATTTTATATATAATTATTGCTATGTCTCTAGCTAATATCCCTATGGGGAAGCTTAGCCATTTTAGGCGGAGCATTAGCATTCGGTTTAGGATTCGGTACGCAAACATTAATTACTAATTTTATTAGTGGAATTATTATAATGATCGAGCAACCGATTAAAGAAGGGGATATAATTGAAATAAAAGGTGTAATCGGAAAAGTAAAAACAATAGGTATTAGATGTATTATTTTACAAACTACTACCAATCATTCTATCCTTATTCCTAGGTAGTGAAATTATTTTAAATAATGTAACAAATTGGACCCTAGACAATAATATAGTAAAATATCAGGTAGAAATAACATTCCCGAGTAGCGAAACTAAATTAAATCCTGAAAGTTTGATGGATAAACTTAAAACATCAATAGGCAAATTAGATTTTATAATTCCTAATGAAGAAGCGAATGTATTTTTAACAAAAGTAGATAATAACGGCTTAACTTTCTATATTAGATTCAATATTGACATTAAGAAAAACTCTGATTTTGAATATATTAAAAATAATTTAAATATTGCTTTATATTCACAACTTAAAAATTATAATATTGTTTTAAATCACTTAGATTGTACAAAAATATAATAGAAAAGTAATCATCTGTTGTTTAAAAGGTTAAAAATATTAAGGCATATAGTAAATTAAACAAAGCCGTTAACTTGATGTTCCCATAGCTCCTTAAATTTACCTTTTTCTATCGAAAGCAGTTCCGTAAAATTACCACTTTCAACGATATCACCTTTATCCATAACTATAATTCTATCCATATGTTTGATGGTGGATAGTCTATGAGCTATAGCAAGTATAGTTACATTATCAACGCCAGTTTAGGATAAGGAGGTCTGAGGATAAGCAAGTAGTGTTAGAAATTTTTTAGATTTATTGAAATTAAAAGCATTTACGCAAGAAAGTATATGAACTAAGAAATTAATAGGGGAGCGATGTCTTGAATGTTCAAGGTTCATGCTGTTTTTTAGTACATTAAATACTGATTCAATTATTGATCTGCTTTTTAAGAGTATTTTATCTTCTATATCTAATAAATGATTTTTCATATCCTTGCGAATCCCAGTAAATAACCGTAGCCCACGACTAAATAATTTAGCGGACATTTCCTTAGAAATATAAGCCTTGTCTCCAAATAATTTACCCCATAATCCTTTGGTAATTGAGTCTACAGCAGATAAATCACTAGCATTACCCTTTGTTATTTTAATTGCCATAATCTGACCTTTATTATTAATTACAATATGTAATTTAAATCCCATAAACCATCCGTAACTACTCATACCTATTTTAGCAATGCCACTAAACACTTTATTATTATTTGTACGTTTTGCATGACATATCGATAATTTGGTTGAATCAACAAAATATATACCAGTCTCATCTCCTGTAAATAATTGTAACATTATAGTTAAAGGTAATACTAATCTTGGCCACAACTGGATTATCCGACTGTAACTAGGAAGACTAAAATATCCTCTATATTTACATGATAGATGATATAAATAATAATTCTTAAAATCTTTGCATGGAGATATATAAAAATATAATACTATAGTTATATAGTTCTGAAAGCCTTAAACTCCCTGATCTCCTACGCTTCCTAACGCTGGGTATTAATTTGCTTTCTTCCCATTCTTCGTAAACTTTACAATAATTATCTATTATACAAAATAGAGTTATGATACATCTTTTCATTGTTGAGTGCATATTTTTTTGATTCAAAATCTATGTAACTCAACACTCCTCTCTTGTAAATACCCTGCTTTATTATCTTTATTCCTTACACTCTTATCCTAAACTGGCGTTAAAACAGTGTAGTCAGCTTTTATCTGGCACATCTATTTGTGCTATGGATTTTTCTTTCATTGAACCACAAAAAGGTGATTTTGTTTATTTTGATCCTCCTTATCATAAGTCAGGTGAGAAGTTTTATACCAGATTACCCTTTGATGAAAATGAGCAAACGAGACTTCGAGATTTTGCTACAGAACTCAATGATAAAAATGTTAACATAATGATTTCTAATAGTGACACTCCTTTTATTAGAAACTTATACAAGAATTTTAATATTAGTACTATTAAGGTTAAATATTCTATGCCTGAACACAATAAAATATCTGACGAAGTAGTTATTACAAATTATCAATTACCACAATAGCTTAGTTATATTCAAACTTGATTAATTCAAAGTAATAATCTTGAGTCTTAAAAGCTTCTTCTAGATCTTGCATATGACGATTTCTAACATAGTAATCATTAAAAGCCGTTGTTGATTTAAGGATTACCTTTTTGTTGACTATATCTTCCTCTACCACTACTAATTTACTTAATACCCCAAAATCAATATATTGGTTATAACGTTCAATAAGAAATTTCCTTACTTTATACCATATTGAATCAGGATTTAATTGTTTGCTTAGCTGCAATAGATAATTTTGTTTTTCATCTTCAGTATTATTCTGCTTCGCTTCAAGCTCAGCAAATTGTATGATTTTCAACTTCTCAATACTACTGCCATAGATCATTTGTACTTGCTGTAGTATTTTATCTTTGCTATGTTCTGAAAGCGTAATGTTTTTAAGCAGTTTTATTTGATAGCTATTACCTACTACCCCAATAAATAAGCAGGAGCTTAGTAATTTATAAGCTGAATCAGGATCAAAACTACCAACAATTTTACGTTTTAGCTGAGCTTGCAAGCTAGTATCAAGGCTACTTTCTATCTTATCTAGATATTGTTCTTTAGTGTTGTTTAAGTCACTAGATTTAAACTGAAATGTAGCATTATTAGCTTTAGTAGTTTCACGTAACTCATGAGCTAAAGCTTTAGCCATATAGTTTAGTAACACTTTCTTATGGCCAAAATGGTGATTGGAATATTCTCCTGCAAGCTTTAAGAGTAATTTATTAATAAATTCCAGATTAAATTCACGATTTGATTTTACTTGCAGTAAATCAGCATCTTCTTGGCTTAATGGATAAAAATCTGCTAATTTCTTTCTTTTGAACCAGCTTTTATGATTAATAGCACTAATTGCAGCATTATTGCTACTTGATTCTGTAGGATTATATTTTTTAGAAATGTTATCAATAACTGCTTGCAGTGCAGTATTAATCGGTGTAGCACCTGTTGTGATATTAGCACTAGATGAACTGGTATTATCAGTTTGTTGTTGAGTGTTGCTTGAGCTTGCTGTTTTGAATTGTAAATTTGTTTCAAGTTGTTGTTCTTGTAACTGAGTTTGGTTATTGTAATTAGATTCATTTTTTTCATTTTGAAAAATTGTAGATTCGGTAGATCTAGATTTATTAGATATATTTTTATTATTATCTATATATATTGTCTTATCCAAACTTTTTTGGGGTTGAGGCAAAATTTCTTTGGGTTTGACCCCAAAGTTTTTTGGAGTAGGTACAAAATTTTTTTCATTTTCAGATGGTATTTTGTTAGAAGCAGGCTGGAAATTTCTAGCTAACTTAATACAAGGAGTATTACGGCATTTAATACCATATTTCACGATTGTTGCATTATAAACTTTAATAAAACTACTTTTTTGTAATTCAAGTAAGCATTGTCGTACTCGTTCTTGACACACACCTAGGGACTCTTGAAAGAAGTGATAAGTTTCCTGAAGTTCATCAATGCTATTATTATGATAGATTTGCAAGCGAAAGACTATTAGAGATAGTAGCTGTCTTGCAGTTTTGCTTAAGATTTTACCATTATTAGAGGTCAGATTATTCCATTCAGGTGGAATAAAATTACCAACAAAATTGTAGAAAATAGTGGGATTTTTATCACTCTCATTATGGATTACACAATCAGGAGTGAAATGTGAGCAGCATATAGTGTGCATAAGACCTCAACTTAAACATCAGGTTTAATCGAGGTAATAGAGCAATTAAGACACCATTTTTAAAAATGCGAGGAGCATATAAGCAGCATACAGAGTAGGGAGGTCAAATTAGCAGATTATGAAAAGCTAGGAGGTAAGGTGGTGGGCGATGGGGGATTTGAACCCCCGACCTTTACGATGTCAACCTAAAAGCCTCTTTTACCACACTTTTCTGCTTTTTTCTCATATACTAATTTGTAGCTCATAATCCTAGTATTTAATGGGTTTTCCTTAATTACCAAAATTATAGGCTTAACTGTAGTAGAGTTGCAATTATTTGTCAATATTAAAAAAATAGTACAAATCTAAAAATAACATGTGGATATGATGAGCATATAATTAGTTCAAACTAATGGCTAATTTTTATCTTATAATTATATTTAGACCTTTTGAATTTGATAAAAAATTATAGCAACTATTGGTTATTGAATTGTATGTAGTTAGGATAAATCATCATTTTTTAAAGTATAATTCTATTTAACATAAGATTTGTTTTTCTGAGTAAAGCATATTACAGTTTAATTATATATGAATTAAGCTGTGGGAGGATTTATGTCAGTTAAATCACTATTGTTTACTAAAGAAGCATTACATGAAATTAAAGCTCCACAGGCAAAACGAGATGTATATAAAGATACCAAAGAAAAAGGATTATTGCTAATTGTATCATATGGTGGTAGTAAAATATTTTATTTGGGCACAGTACTTGATAAGAAATATCATAGAATTAAAATAGGTGTGTTCCCTGATCTATCAATTATTGATGCTAGAGCCAAAGCATCTGAATTAAAAGGTGAGATTGCCAAAGGATATAATCCCGTCGCAGAAAAGATTAGATTAGCTAAGGAATTGACATTTAAAGAGCTTTATGACAAATACCTTAATGAATATAGTAAAATTAATAATAAAAGATGGATGGATTATGCTGCTTCTGTAGATAGATATGCCAAACATTTATACCCTAGGAAAATATCTACTATTCACAAAACAGATATTCAAGAGTTGTTTAATAATTTAACTAAAACTGGTAAATATGGAGCTAATAGATTTCTTGAGGTTTTAAGTCCTGTATTTAGTAAAGCAATAGAATGGGGATTAATTAAGGTGAATCCCGTTATTGGCATAAAGAAGCACAAGGAACAATCAAGAGACAGGTATTTAACTAGAGAAGAAATACCACGATTTTTTACAGCAATAGCAGACGAACAAAACCAGGTAATGCAAGACTTTTTCTTAATAGCTTTGTATACATCAGTTCGTAAGGATAATTTACTTACTATGCGTTGGGAACAGGTGAGTTTTGCTGATAAACAATTATATCTTCCAGAAACTAAAAATGGTGATCCTCACCGTTTACCCTTACTAGATCAGGCAGTAGAAATATTAAAAGCACGAAAAGAGCAATCTGATAGTATTTGGGTATTTCCAAGTGAGACCAGCAGTAGTGGTCATTTGCAAGAACCAAAGAAAGCATGGAAGAGGATTTGTAAGAAGGCAGCAATAGAAAATTTAAGGATCCATGATTTAAGAAGAACAATACCAAGCTGGATGGCAATGACCGGAGCAAATCAATATGTGATAGGACAACTTCTAAATCATAAAGATCCAAGATCAACGGCAGTTTATGCTAGACTTGCTACTGATACTGCTCGAGAATATATGCAAAAAGCCATTAATGAAATGATCTCTACGGTTAAACAGTAAGAAGTTCATCCACCAGTGTACCAAGCAAAGGGCAAATCTTTGTCATCTATTTTGCTAAGTGCGAAACTCCTGATATTATATTTTGATCTTAAATTCCAGTTTCAAAATAGGTCTAATGTTTGAATATCATTAAGTAAATCTATTATATGGCAAAATAGTTTGTATAGGGATAGCGTAATTTTTTTGATAAATACAAGATTGTAAAAAATTTAGTTCTGATTCCATATTATTCTCAATAATTTCAACCATCCATGCTTTATAATTTTCCTGTGGATGGGTAGACCAACGATATCCTCTAGACTTTAATAAATCCTTAGTCTCATAGGGTGCATTTTTAGCCCAAACTTTAAATCTTGTTTTATGACAATTCATGAGTAATTGTTTCAATACTAATTCTTTAGAAACTGGTAGATACTGTGATAGTAAATGTAACCCTGCAAGGCAATCTATAACTGCTCGGTGTCCTTCATAAAAGAAATTATATTTATATGCAAGATATTCCAATTTTTGGCTTTCTATTTTTTCATATTTCCAATCTATGTCTACTCTAGAACAGCCCCAAATTTGGGGTGTCAGATCTGGAAATAATTTATCAAAAAATGGTCTATCAAATCCTGCATTATGTGCAATAATAATACTTACATTCTGAAGAAAATTAATAACTTCTTCTTTATTTATATTTTGGTCACGAACCATTTCATTGGTAATACCGGTTAGTTCGGTAATATGTGGTGCTATAGGCTCTTTTGGATCTTGATATTGATTAAATTCCTCAAGTATATTGTAAATACGTCCATCGTTCGTGTATTCAAATTTCACCATTCCAAGTTCTAAGATTTTATCAGTAACATAAGATAATCCAGTAGTTTCTGTATCTAAAAACACTCCTATTTTTTTTGGCCTGTCATCAGGTATGCTATAATAATTCGGTTTATTGTATCGTTTAATCACT
Source organism: Rickettsia endosymbiont of Rhinocyllus conicus (assembly GCF_964026465.1). Classification (NCBI taxonomy): domain Bacteria; kingdom Pseudomonadati; phylum Pseudomonadota; class Alphaproteobacteria; order Rickettsiales; family Rickettsiaceae; genus Rickettsia; species Rickettsia endosymbiont of Rhinocyllus conicus. Next base: position 402,131 of record NZ_OZ032155.1, read on the forward strand.
TTATATTGATTAGTATTATTTAATACATCTGCTATTTGATCTAAATGGTTAAACATAGTATTTTATTTCAAAATATAAATTAAAAACTTAATTATGCACATAATTTATTCAAATTTAAGAAAAATAATGTTGTTATTAAAAAGCTAAACTTACACTATGTTATAGCAAATATAATAAAAGACCTTGATTATAAGGTAGATTTTTAATAATACAGTATTTTAAACTTAAGTCATTTGTTATAAAATATAGTGTAAGTTTAGATTATTATGTGCATAAATTAGTAATAAGAAAGCTCTCTATTATTATAAATTAACTTTTTCGATAATAGTAATATTGCTAGTATTATTCAAAAGATAAATACTAACAAGTAGGACAAAATTTACCGTGTACTAAAATATCAAATATTCTAGAAGAACCTAAGCAAATCAGGACAGGTGCATAAATAACACATAGAGTATTATGGTATTCTATCTTCAAATTAATGTAGTGAGATTTACCGATTCATGATATGTAAACCAATATGGCATATTTCTTTTAGACCATCGAGGTTTTATCTTATCATGATACCATTTAGCACTAAGGTATTTTTGATAAGCTATACATACATTAGATACACTAGTAAAATCTAAGTTTAAGATTTTTGATCTAGTATAATTAATAAATGTAGTTATTGTACCATTAGGAAGATAATAATTATATTTTGGTAAGGTGGATAACAATATTTCTGTTTTATGTAACTTATTAAAACGAAATTTATACTCTAAACATAAAGCTTCTAAGTGTTTAAAGAGCCAATTCCAATTAGCAATATTCACAGAAGTCCAAATAGTACAAGGATGTTTTAAATGAGTTGGTTTATATATGTCATTATAAATGGATTGACTGTTGATGAAAATTGCCGAACTTAATAATTGTGCAGATTCAAGTATCATTTTAACAACACGCTTATCATCTAATGCTTGGGCAGACACAATAGGAGAAATATCAGTAACAAAGATGTTCATATTCTGTGAATACTAATTTAAACTCACCTTATTGATAGAAAATTGAATTGGTATATTTTCATTATTTTCCATAAGAAATTGATAATAATGCCTTGCTAGATCTACAGCATCACAACTATAGCAGGACTGGATAGCAAGCTTTAAACATTCTAGTTTTAATTCCATATCACTTCTAAACATATACATTGCACCAATAATTTATCTCATTAATATTAGCAAAATTACTGCTAGTTATCAACAAATTCATGGATAGAACTATAGACTCTATCTCCAGATATCCACAGTTTTAGATGAATTACTGTTTTTTTTGTTATGGCTTAAAACTCCACTGGCAATGTAAAAATTAGGATGTTAATGTCATGACTAGCAAAACTTATCTATTAATGGAAATATCACTTAATTAATATGAATAATAATTGTGCTAATCAAAGATTATATTGGTCACTCTCTACTTCCCTAAAATATATGGGTTTAAGCTTAGATGAGTGGTTTGTTATCTTACTTGGTATAGTACCTGGGATAGTGTTACTGAATAGCGGACATGCTAAGCTTGGGGTCATTAGCATTATAGCTGGTATTGTACTTTGTTATGCATTTAAAAAGTTTAAGAAACTATCGGAGTATTTTGTACTTAAGAGTTATTTAGTCGCTAAGAAATGGCTATATGCTCCTACTTCTTATCCTAATTTGCTTGGTAAAAAAATAGGTAAGTAATGGATCATTTATTTAAGCAAAGCTCTATTCAGCAGCTAGTTAAATATAATAAGAGATTATTGCTTATCACATTGCTGCTTGCAGTTACGAGTCTACTTGGAATGATTAAAACAGTTAGCACGGAAGAAAAATGGTTATTAATTCCGGCAATAGAGCCGGATAGAAGGATGATAGTATCATCCAAAAGCTATCATGAGACCTATCTTAAAGAATGGGCAGTTTTTGTAATGAAAGAATTATTTACTACTTCACCAGAAGAAGTAGAGAGGCAAATAGCAGATATGAAGGTGGTATCTAGTAATACAGAGCAATTGGATAAATTTTTTAAGGAACATTTAGATTTTGTTAAAGGCTCTAATATTTCATCGGTATTTTTTCCTAAAAAAGTAAAAATCATTGAGGATGGAGTATTAATTAACGGAACATTGCGTTATTGGTTTTCCGAAAATCAGCATATAGCAGCTGATAAAACTTATTTGTTAACCTACAAGCGAGGAGCAAATCATTTATTGTCCCAAATTTGGGAGAAAAACCCCGCACTTGCAGTGCGTCGTTTTAACATATAGAATGTAGAGATGCAGTATTACAAGAAGATAAGCCACACAGTTTACGATTGCACTTATCATATAGTATGGGTGACTAAATATCGATATAATATATTGGTTGGTGATATTGGTAGGAGAGTCAAGGACCTAACCCAAGAGATATGTAAGGATAATGGAGTAGAGATATTAAGAGGGAAGATAGCTTCAAATCACGTACATATCTATGTATCTGTGCCACCTTATCAAAGTATTAGTAAGGTGGTACAGTATCTAAAAGGAAAGAGTTCAAGGAAGATTCAGCAGGAATTTCCAGAATTACGGAAACAGTATTGGGGTAAACACTTATGGGCTGTTGGATATTTTGTCAGAACCACAGGCAATGTGACTGACCAAATGATCAAGGATTATATTGATAAACATGAATCGAGAGATGATAAGTTTGGAAACTTTCAAGTTGAAAACTAGCTATAGCTAAGGCATTGATGCCATAATCTTAAGCCCTGCATTTGCAATGCAGGGTGGTTAACTATTACTTACAGGTATTAAAGAGGAAGAGGTAAATAAGCAATGAAAAGTTTGAAGTTAGAGTTGCAGATCTTAGTAGTTTTTGTTGGCATAATGCTTGCAAGCTTTAGTAGTAATGCTTATGGGATAAGCTATATGTTACATGCTGATTCTTTGTTAGAGCTGCAAATAGCAAAAGACACTCCAACTAGGATTAATATCGAAGGAGAAAAAATTAATGATATCTTTATTCATCCGCAGGAAGCTGCGGAAGTAGCTGTACATGATTCAGGCTGTTTATTTATAGTCCCTTTGGTGGTTAAAACCTCCATCTTCCAGATGGAAAAGCTTTAGCTTGCCATGTGCGCCATGATGCGTTAGCATCATAAGCACCATGACTCAATACAGCAACAAATCACACACAGTTTACTATCATCGCTATCATATAGTGTGGATTACAAAATATCGATACAAGGTGTTAACCTATGATATCAAAAAGCGAGTGAGAGAAATTATTGCATTAGTTGCAGAAGAGCTCAATATTAAAATAGAAAATGGAGTAATATCAAGCGATCATATACATATATTTGCCAATATACCACCTCATATTAAAGTAAGTGAATTTGTGCAAAAAGCTAAAGGAAGATCGTCAAAAAAGATACAAGAAGAATTTCCAATATTAAGAAAAAAGTATTGGGGTAGACATTTATGGGCAAGAGGATACTTTAGTTCGACTAGTGGCAATGTGACTGATGACATGATTAATGAATATATTAATAGACATACTGATGCTCATGAACCAGCAATGACTACTAATATAAGACTGGAATAAGCTTTAGCTTGATTCTCGACTTCTAGTCGCTATAGACAAACTTTCATCTCTCAGATGAAAGTGATTGATTTTACCGCAGCAGACCCAAACTAAGCTTTACTTAACCATAATTGGGGAAAATGGTACAGTACAAGATTTAATGCTGAATTTTACTAAAAGCAAACCAACACCAATTAGACTCATTAAGTTTGATTTAGAAAAAGAAGTAACAAAGTTAACTAATAATAATGAAGAGAAGCATCATGAATGTAAAAAACAAAAATGTAATAGAAAAAGAAAATAATAAACAGTGTTTAAGAATAATATATCCTTTATTGCCAGTATTATTAATTTTTTGTGTAAATGTAATACTATCTGAAGTAGCTTTAGGAGAAACATTAGAAGGACAGTTAGATCGCATTGGTGGGCTCTCTACCGGTAAACTTAAAACTATCGGGATATCAGGGGCAACGATTTTGTCCTCAATCTGGGCAGTAGTCAGGGGTAATTTAAGGCTTGCTGGAGCAATTGTAGCTATTGGTATTATTTTAGGATTTTATTTAGAGTGGGTCTCTAGTGGTATGAAAATCAGTTAGATAATTAGGATATTGATTAAAAGCAATGGATCAAGAGTTCAATAAGCAGGAAGAATTACAAAGTACAGTAGAGGATCATAAATTACCATCTACATTTAGTAAAAGATTATCAGGACTCATAGAGATAATTAAAAACAGACCATTAGTAACTCTAGCTTGCATAGGCGTAATAATGCTTTTGGTGTTTTATGGATTGTCAGAAAGTGAGGTCAAAACTTCTAGGGCTCTACAAGAAGATAGACAATCAAGGGAAATATCAGGAATAGAAAAGGCCATAGATCCAAGGGCTAAATGGACTGCAGAAATATTAAATGAAGTTAAAAACATGCAGAATCATTTAGAGAAGCTAATAGAGAATAAATATTTAGAAACTAAAACTAAAATTGATGATTTTAGTCAAAAGTTAGAATCATTAGAGAAGCCTCATGAAGAAACTATATTATATGATGGCAATGATTTTAATAATAATCAAAAAATAGAAGATTTACTAGATAATAACTTTGAGCAAAGCATTGTTGCTGCTCCTACTGCTCCAGTAAAAAGATTACTTGGCTATGTAAAAAGAGCTGACTTGAAGTCCAAAAAAGACGTTAAAGATTATATTACTACCGGCAGCTTTGCAAGAGGGGTGCTGCTTACTGGAGTAGTAGTTGGAACCGGCACTAATAACTCAGCATCTCCTGAGCCAATAATGATAAGGCTTGTTGATACAGCTATTTTTTCTAAAGGGTATAAAACGGAGCAAATCAAAGAAGCAATTTTAATTGGTTCTTGCACTGGGGATATTTCATCAGAGCGGGCTAAATGCCGGTTAGAGACAGTATCTTTACTAAATAGTAATGGAGAGATAATTGAAAAACCAGTAGAAGGTTGGTTAATAGGAGAAGATGGTAGACCCGGCATTAAAGGGATAGTTGTTGATAGATCATCAGATGTAGCAAGGATGGCGGTGCTTAACGGCGTACTTGGCGGGATAGCACAATTTTTCCAGAACCAGGCAACAAATAGCATATTTCCGGTGTCACCGATTACCGGGCAACAAAATGCCTTAAAAGCTCAGGATTCTCTTAAAGCTGGTGTTTATGCTGGCACCGGTAATGCTTTAGAAAAACTTGCTGATTTTGCAATTAAACGGGCAGAAAGTATGAGTCCGGTAATTGTTGTAGCTTCAGGTAGAGTAATAGATGTAGTATTTAGAAAAGGTTTTGATTTAAGAGATAATAAAGAGGCTGATAAAGTAGATAGATTATTGCCGCCAACTACTACTGATTATTCGCAAAAGGCAGCAAATTATAGTAATTATCAAAATTATTCTGGAAATAAAGTGACTAGTTTTGCTAGTAAAAAAACTAAATTGCAAGAACGTTTTATTAAGAATAATGATGATTATGAGATGACAGATATTGATTTGCAGTCAGAACAACAATATCCGGGTAATTTTTAATGAATAATAAAGTAATTAATCTGCTGTTGTTATTAATGTTAAGCTTTATCGCTTCTGGTTGTAAATTGATGCCATATAGGAATGATTTTGATTGCCCGCTGCCCCAAGGACTAAAATGTCATTCTTTATATGAAGTAAATAGAATGGCAGATCTTGATATGTTTAATCCAAATAATAACTCACCTTACGCAGTAAAGAGAAAAGCAGTATAAAAATATAAGATTAAGAGATATAATACTAAAAATAAAAATTGATTAAAATGCACGCAACACTAGATATTTATACAGACTATTTAATTTGTCAAAATAACTATGCGACGGCTACTGGATTGGCTGATTTATTAGGTGGTTCAATGAGCCATGATAAATTTACTAGGTTTCTCAACGGGACAACATTGGGATCACAGGATTTGTGGTTTTATATCAAATCTGAAGTTAGAGCGAATGAAAAACAAACGGGTGGGGTTTTAATATTGGATGATTCGATTGAAGAGAAGCCGTATACTGATGAAAATGAAATTATGTGTTGGCATTACTCACATGCTAAAGGCAGTCATGTAAAAGGAGTAAATATACTGTCATGTCTTTTCCGTTATGGTGATATATCACTTCCTGTAGGCTACGAGATAGTACATAAGGACATAGTGTTTTGTGATATTGAGAGTAAAAAAGTAAAGAAGAAAGCAAGCCTTACGAAGAATGAGCATTTTCGTAATTTGATCAAACAAAGTCATGCTAACAAAGTATTATTTGATTATGTATTAGCTGACAACTGGTTTGGAGCAAAGGATAATCTGGAATATATCCATAATTTGCAAAAGTATTTTATTATTGGTATTAAGTCAAATCGTACTGTTGCTTTATCAAAGAATGATAAAATGAGAGGTCAGTTTCAACAAGTCTCATCATTAAATCTACAAGATGGTCAGTTTATTAAGGTGTGGCTTAAGGGATTAGAATTCCCAGTAACACTAATTAAAAAAGTCTTCATAAACGAAGATAATTCAACTGGTGTTCTCTATTTAGTATCAAATGATCTTGACCATGATGCTGAGTATCTATATGAGATCTACCAAAAACGGTGGCAAATCGAAATATATCATAACTCAATCAAACAAAATACTAGTTTGGCAAAGTCACCTACAAAGAAGGTTATATCTCAATCAAATCATATATTTGCCTCAATCATTGCCTTCTGCAAGCTTGAAATGCTGCAATTAAAAACTTGCTTAAACCACTTTGCATTAAAATATAAATTAATTCTTAGAGCAAATCAGGCGGCAATGACGGAACTGCAAAATTTATACAAATTTAGTGGCTTGTGCGTAAGGTGAGATAATAATAATGATAAGCCTAATTTTAAATCGAGATGCTCTACTAGATGCTTTGGAGGGTATAATTAATGACATCAGGAATTGATAAAGATTTTGCTCGGGAAAGACTAGCTAAACATTTTGTTTATGAATCATATGATGAGGAGAGTAGCTTGTTTTTTAATAGAGCTTCAGTAGGATTTGTCCTGCTTGGCTGGCCATTAGTTGGGACAAGCTTGCAAGCTCAAGGAGAGATAGCGGAATTTTTAAAAAGTGATGAGAATTTACCGGTAGGAAGTAGTTTTCAAATATTGATGATTGGCTCTGATCATATAAGAGAATATCTAGATAACTGGCAATTACATAGAAAAGGCAGCATCTTTGCTGAGCTTAGCAGTAGAAGAACAAAATTTTTAGAGCAAAAAGCAAAGGAAGAGGGAAACATCAAAGATGTAGTTTTATTAATTTCAGTAACTATTCCGACGCTGACGATTGATATTAATGAGATGACTTGCAGAAGAGAAGTACTGCAAGATACATTTAAATCAATTGGTCTTACTACTTATAATGTTGAGGCAACATTGCTATTAAAATTTATCAGGATAATCTTTGGCTGGAGGGAAGAAGAACATCCTGAACTTAACCTTTGCGAAATATTATCTGAGCAGATTTTACCCGGTAATTTTTCTTTATATGAGAAGGAAGATTATGTAAGTCTTAATGATAATCAAATATTTATAAGCTTAGAGGCAGGAAAAAGACCTTCTGAGTGGCGTTTATCAGCCATGGATTTATTTTTAGGTAATGAGCTAAGACGTGATGAATATATTAGATCAAATTTTTTAATTCATTTTGGTTTGCAGATTATACCAAATCAGTTAGTGGCTAAAACATCTGCTATTACCAAAAGAGAAGCTTTAGAGAGAAACATTAATGCTGGGATGGGTAAATTCTTTCCTAATCTGCAACTAGAAGCACAAGATTTAGCAGGAGCAGTAGCGTGCTTGCAAAACGGCGATAGAGTAGTAAATATCCATTTAAATGTCATTATGTGGGATCAGAAGAATAAAGCCAAAGGGTCAGCATCACAGTTTTGTTCACAGCTTCGTCGAAGTGGATGGTATTTTGTCCCTTGTAAATATGATCATTTAGCAGTAGTGCTTGCTAGTTTGCCGATGCAGTTAGTTGAAGCAGCACCAAATTCTTTAGTAGGTAAATTTAATAGATTCAATAACATATTTAACAAAAAGATTCGGGGAGTCGGTGTAGCATTATCAAATCTTGGTAGAGGCATAAGGACTATTGCCTCAGAAAGTAAGGTGTTACTGCCTATCATTGGTGAATGGAAAGGGGATTTAAGCTCTCCTGGCATGCTGCTTACTGGTAGAAGAGGACAGATTATGTATTGGTCGCCCTTTGGTTCAGCATTAATTGGCTCAAATTTATATAGTGCATCTGCAGCTCCCAATGAAAATTTTAATCTTTGTATAGCAGGAGTACCAGGATCTGGTAAATCAGTATTTATGCAAGAACTAATGCTATCAGTCTTAGGCACTGGCGGCAAAGTATTTGTTCTTGATTATGGTAGATCATTTAAAAGAACTTGTTTGTTATTAGGTGGTAATTATATTGAATTTGATGTAAAAAATCCGCTATCAATTAATCCATTCTCAGAAATTCCAGCAGGCGGCAGCGAAGACTCAATTGAAGCACAAGCAGATTTTCTAGCAAGTTTTCCATCAATTCTAGCAACCATGGCAGCTCCTCAGTATGGAACTAATGATTTGCAGCAACCAATGCTGCAAAAAGCCTTAATAGCTGTTTGGCAAGCAAAAGGAGCAAGAGCTGAGATAACTGACATAGCAGATTGGTTGCTTAAAAGAGAGGAGTCTTACGCACAAGAACTTGGTAATATGTTATTTCCATTTACCAGAGATGGTCAATATGGCAAATTTTTCAGTAACAAGGCACAATTATCACTAAACTCAGATATAGTAGTAATTGAAACTGATCATCTTCGTAGTAGCCCGGCACTACTTGCAGTGATCGTGCAAATCATGATTGTTCATATTAACCAAGCAATGGTTAAAGGTGATAGGAAGTGTCCCTTTCTAATCATGATTGATGAAGCATGGAAATTACTATCCGGCAAGAGATCTGGAGAATTTATTGAAGAAGCAGGAAGAATAGCAAGAAAATATAACGGCTCAATTACTCTTGCTACTCAGCAATTAACTGATTACTTCAGGGAAGCAGGATATGCTGCTGAAAAAGCTTTTGAGAACTCATCACATAAAGTTATTCTCAAGCAAAATCCTGAGAGCTTTAAAGCAATGAGAGCAAACCCCAAACTTGCAGGTTTTGTTGATGAAGATTGGAAGTTAAATTTACTGCAATCAATTCATTCAAATCCACCGCATTATAGTGAAGCAGCAATTTATGGACCAAGTGTTCATGGAGTTGTGGCAAGATTAATGTTAGATCCATTTACTCTAATGCTGACCTCTACTAATGCTAGGGATTATAGGGCTTTAGAGGATAGAATGATTGCGGGAATGAGCGTTACAGATGCCATCAATAATATACTGGAAGAGCAAGGCTTAGTTTAAAGTTTTATGGGAAAATATGAGAAGATATTTAGCTCTAAAAATTATTATTATAAGCTCCTTTGTTTTATTTGTGATTGTATTAAAGGTAAGTTATGTAAATGCACACAATAATAATTTAGACATAAGCATAGACAATAATTCTAAAATAGCAATTAGAGATTATGAAGTACAAGGTCATGTATTTCCAATTATTGAAGAGTCTTTATTAGAGGTCATTATGGCGAGGCTCAAAATAGCAAAACAAAATGGCGTTTTAGAGAAAATGCAGGAAGAATTTAAAAATAAAGTACAGCAAAAAATCTCTAGACCAACTCCGGTCTTAGCTCTAGCAAAAGCAAATAAAAACCGTAGCTGGTACTATAATCCAAGCTTTATACAAAAGACAGATATAAAAGATCAAACTGGAGGCATAATAGTAAAAGCTAATACAAGTGTAAATCCTTTAGAGAAAATAAGTTGGGGAGAACCATTAATATTTATTGATGGAGATGACGAGAAGCAGATTAAGTGGGTTAAATTACGAATAGGAAAATTAGTACTTACTAAAGGAAATCCTATTAAGTTGGCAAAAAAGTTAAATAAGCCGGTGTTTTTTGATCAAGGTGGCGTGCTTACTACTCGTTTTAAAATAAAAGCAGTACCGGCTATTGCCTGTCAGGAAGGCAAATTACTTAAAATTAGCGAAATCAAGATTAATTGAAATATTATAGTATTTGAGTAAAAATTAAGGTGTGAATAAAAACTGATAAAATCCGGAGGTAATCTATGAAGAAGTGGCAATTACCAGAAGCAAAGAAAAATTTAGAAAAGATAATAGATCAGGTATTACAAGGTCGGGTGCAAGCAATAGTAAAATCTAGTGGAGAAGTAGTATATCTAATCGCAGGTGAGAAAAATAATATGATAGCAGAGCAAGCAAAGGTAGGTTGTCAAGCAAATACAGATTTAATAACTTCTGAAATACACAAGTAATAATGAAATTAATAATGTTTATTATAATTATTTTGCTTGGTAATTATAGTTATGGATCAATTGGCTGCGTAGGCAGGTTTGTAAATCCAATCACTGATGTTTGCTGGAAATGTTTATTTCCAATTACTATCGGAGGAGTAAAAATTGTCTCAAGTTCTATGGCTGATACTAATAACCCAAGGAAAATTGTTTGTTTTTGTCCTAAGTCTTCGATTCCGATGCCGGTTCCCGGAATTCCAATTGGATTTTGGGAGCCGGTAAGACTGGTGGATGTAACTAAATCTCCGATGTGTATGGTAAGTCTTGGAGGCATTAATCTTGGTACCAGTATGCAAAAAGGTGTTAAGGATGATATAGAGGGCAGCAGTTTTTATCATGTACATTGGTATATATATCCAGTTATTTACTGGCTTGAGATCTTACTTGATTTTGCTTGTTTAGAGATGTCGCAAGTAGATATCGCATATTTAACTGAATTTGATCCATTATGGGGAGATGATAACAAGGCTGCTATATTAAATCCTGAAAGTTTGTTATTTGGCAACATTGCAGCTCAAAGTGCCTGCATAGCTGATTGTGTGAGCTGTAGTTCTGGTAGTCTTTCTAATGATGCGATGTTTTGGTGTGGGGGATGTCAAGGATCTCTTTATCCCTTTACCGGTACAACTTCTGCTCATAATGGTGGAGTTGGAACTTCTGCATTAATAGTCGCTAAATTTATGGCTAAGTTACATAGAGAATTATTACTTTGGGGCTATATGGGAAGAGAAGGATTGTGCGGTAAATACCCAATGCCAATAATCAAGAAGAGCCAATATAGACTGCAGATGACTTACCCAATCCCTGCAATTCATTCTTGTAAAAAGATTGGTGAGACTGAAACTACCTGGCAGCAGGGAAGAGAATTTCCTGTTAAAGGTGAAGATTTTGGTTATTTGATTTGGAGAAAAAAATCATGCTGTCTCTTTTGATGTTATGATGATGCAAGATAACGGGATACAGAAAAATATGTGTTTCAACTTAGTAGTTTTAATGAGTTTGCTAATTTTAAGTAATATAAATGCTTTAGCACAACAAGAAGGATTATTACAGAAGAGCATACATCATAAGACATTAGAGACTAAAACATATAATCAAATCTACATTTTTATCTCATTTTCAATGCCTGATGCAGCATTAAAGAGTTATTATGTTGAAGCAGAACGAGCAGGAGCAAAACTTGTAATGCGAGGTCTAAAAAATAATTCTTTTGTCGAGACTAAAGCAAAAGCCGATGAAATTGGTATTAGTTTTGATATTGATCCAAATCTATTTGAGAAATATCAAATTACTGCTGTACCAGCAATAATAGTGAATAGTGAAGACAAGGGAGTAAAAAGACTAACTGGTCACATGTCATTACATGATGCTTTAGAAATTATGAACAAAGAAAATTCATGAGGTTCACGTTTTTATCAATGATTATTGTATTGTTTAGTTTTAATGTGATTACTAACATTCACGATAGTTATAATAGGGCTAAACAATATGAAAATAGTATCAGGCTTGGCAATCCTGATCAAATGGGCAATAAAGTAATATTTGATAAAGATGCAGATATTTCAAATTTAAGTAATATGAGTGATCAAGATTTAACAAAGCAAGGCGGTCAAATGTTAAATAATAGTTCAGCAGGTCAATTACTACAACAAGGTGAGCTTAAAAAAATAGATGCTTCTCAAGAATATGACATTAATTCTAAAAACCCCTTGATTATTAATTTAGCTAAGATTGAGGCAGATCCTTTAAAACATACAGAAGGAGATAGTTTTTCTAATAGCGAAATAATTACCAAAACAAAAATTGCTAAGAGTTGTATTGAAGGGGTAGATTTTACGGTTGATATAATTAGGAAGCTATATTTAGAAACAGAATTAATAGATAAATGGGGAGCATGGCAAGATAGAACTATTGATATATCTGGAGAGGAGATATGTAGGTTACATTACCACTTACTATATCCGGTTCATTGGAAAAAGAAACGCAATGGTATGCATATGCGTAGTGACATTGGCACTCAAAGTGAAGTAAGAAGTATTATTGCCCAAAAGCTAGGAGTAAATTTAGAACAAATTAGTGAAGAAATTGGTATTAATCCAAGGGGCAGCGGAAATTTAACTGAATGTAGAAGACATGAGGTAAAGTGGGATAAATATAATTTTAAATATAGATTTAGAGAAAAGGAAAAAGAATTTAAGGAAAAAGGAGAATATTGGCTTCTTTATCCAGAAGAATTAGAATCATTAATAGAGCATAATGAATGTCATGAGCTAGGTACGGTATGTTTAGAAAGAGGAGAGAAGATATTTTATGATCAATATCGGGTTAATCGTCCATGCTGGAGTGAGCAAATTAAATATCAATGTAGTAGCGAGCCAAAAGATGGGTGTCATCATTTAAAGAAGCAAGGTTGTGAATTAAAAAGTAGTAACTGCATTAAGCAAGCCTCTAGTATCTGTTTGCAATGGAGGCGAGATTATAGCTGTTACATTAAGGAAAAAGAGCTGAGTTCTTCTATTGCTGGAGCTCGAATGTTTTGTTTAGGAGGGGATTGTCATACTGCAACTATTGCACCAAATACTGATATGGGAAATGTTGGGTATCTTGCAATGTTAAATGAAATGAAAAAAGATATGCAGACAAATCCGATGATGGTTTTTAAAGGTACAAGCGATAATTGTCGTAAAACAAATATCGGTAATTTTCTTAATTGTTGTTCCGGATTCAAAGGTTGGGGTAAGGATCTAGGGCTTAGCAGATGTAATGCAGAAGAACAAGCCTTAGCCTTAAAAAGGGCAAAAGGTCAGTGCTACTATGTTGGTACATATTGTGCTAAGAAAGATCCTATATTTAAGAAATGTATTACCAAAAAATCTACTTATTGTTGTTTTAATTCAAAACTTGCACGAGTATTTCAGGAACAAGGCAAAAAACAATTAGCTATTGGTTTTGGCACGGCACAACATGCTAATTGCAGGGGGTTTACAGTAGAAGAGCTGCAAAGAATAGATTTTTCTAAAGTGGATTTAGAGGAGTTATTTAGTGATTTACTTGATCATGCTAAAAGTAAAATGTATAAGAATTTTCCGCAGCAACTAAAAAACCAGATGCCTATAATGCAACAACAAAGATTTAATAATAATCATACTGATTCAAATTTATCCTATTAAAATGATGAAGTGGCTGGTAAACATAGCAAATAAATTATTACTAGCCATTACATTACTAGTAATTAATTTATGGTTATTAATCAATGATTGGTCAAATCATGCATTTGCTGGTACTATGGAGTTAGATAGTAGTAATCAATCACTTTCATCTGAGAGATGAAAGTTTGTCTATAGCGACTAGAAGTCGAGAATCAAGCTAAAGCTTATTCCAGTCTTATATTAGTAGTCATTGCTGGTTCATGAGCATCAGTATGTCTATTAATATATTCATTAATCATGTCATCAGTCACATTGCCACTAGTCGAACTAAAGTATCCTCTTGCCCATAAATGTCTACCCCAATACTTTTTTCTTAATATTGGAAATTCTTCTTGTATCTTTTTTGACGATCTTCCTTTAGCTTTTTGCACAAATTCACTTACTTTAATATGAGGTGGTATATTGGCAAATATATGTATATGTTCGCTTGATATTACTCCATTTTCTATTTTAATATTGAGCTCTTCTGCAACTAATGCAATAATTTCTCTCACTCGCTTTTTGATATCATAGGTTAACACCTTGTATCGATATTTTGTAATCCACACTATATGATAGCGATGATAGTAAACTGTGTGTGATTTGTTGCTGTATTGAGTCATGGTGCTTATGATGCTAACGCATCATGGCGCACATGGCAAGCTAAAGCTTTTCCATCTGGAAGATGGAGGTTTTAACCACCAAAGGGACTATAAAAATGAAATGATCAGGTTTAATGTAAATAATCAGTTTTGGCAACAACCTCAAGGGTTTTTATGGTATAACGAGGATCATGCTTACACGCTAGAAATATTAAAATTTTCTCAAGATAAAAAAAAGCAAGAGCCAGAACTTGAGCCTTATGATCAAAGGATAGAAGCTTTAAAGAAAGAATTTAATAGGGCTAAGCGTAAAGCCTTAGATGATCCCACTCTTGAAAATATCATCATAGCTCAAAGACTGCAAAAGCAGATTATGGAGAAAGCACATAAATTTGCTACTATGTGGCAACTAGCAACGATATTAGATCATCAGCTGAGTAATATTAATGAACCGACCAATTCTTTACATAAAAGATTGTATGAGGAAAAACAAGGACAAGAAAATGATTATAAACTGAAAAAATTAGCAAAGAATTGGGGATTAATTTTACAGATAGCTACTAACTGTGCTTATTGTCATTGCTAAAGTAAAGGGGACCACTAAATTGCACGAAAAAGGGACCAGAGAATTTGGTGTAACCTAATAAGGTTATAATGTGCAATATTCACTAGATAATTAATTAAAATAAATATCTAGTGATACAATGATAAGAATAAATATGTACACAACAATTATCACCCTTTATAAGCAAGGCAACAGTCAAAGAAATATTGCCAAACTAACAAGGATAGACCGTAAAACAGTAAGAAAAATAATAAATCGTTACGTAGAGTCTGGTACAGAATATCCTGCACCCTATGAACGATCTTCAGCACTGGATTCTTGGCACGAACAAATAATTGAGTTATTAGAAAAGAATCTAAGTTACATAAGAATTTTTGAAGAGTTAAAAATTCAAGGTTATACAAAAAGTTATGGTTCGCTAACCCGTTATATCAAAAAATATAAGATTCAGAATAACAGTTGCATTCGTTTTCATACTTTAGCAGGAGAGGAAGCACAAGTAGATTTTGGTGACATAGGCTTACAGTATAATGCCCAAGGGCGTAGAGTTAAAGCATATGTGTTTAATATGCGTTTAAGCTATAGTCGCCTTGATTATTATGAAGTAGTGTTTGATCAAAGTTGTAAAACATGGATACAATGTCATATCAATGCATTTAATTATTTTGCTGGTAGTCCAAAAGTAATAAAACTTGATAATCTTAAAGCTGGGGTGGTAGATAGCAATTTCTATGAGCCTGTATATCAGAAGGAATACAAACGTTTAGCTGATCATTATGGGATTTTACTTTCTCCTTGTCGTATATATCAACCTCAAGAAAAAGGCAAAGTAGAATCAGGCATAAAGTATGTCAAAAATAATTTTTTTGCTGGACGTAAATTTCATAGATATGAAGAATTAATACACGATCTTGCAAACTGGTTAAATAAAGCAAATAACCGAATACATGGTACTACTAAAAAAATTCCTCAGGAACTATTTGAGCAAGAAGAAAGTAATAATTTAATGCCCTTACCATTAGAAACGTTTGATTTATCATCGTGGCATAATCGAAAAGTAGCAAAAGATTGTCATATCACCATAGATAATAATTATTATTCCGTACCAGCAAAATATATATACAGTGAAGTATTGGTACAATTATCACCAAACCTTGTTCAAATATTTTCTATACAAAATGATTTAATAGCAAGGCACGTTAGAGTAGATGGCAAAGGAATATTTACCACTAATCCGTCTCATTATGCCAAATATAAACGTCTATGCCCAGGTTTTATAGAATATAGCGAACATTATCAACAACAAATGCAGCAGATAGGCAATAATTGCAGTTTATTATTAGAGTTATTACAACAAACACGAGTAAATGATTGGCAACGTTGTGCCAGAGGTATTATTTCTTTACGTAAGGTTTACAATGATGAGTTAATAGATAAAGCCTGTCATAGAGCATTACATTACGGTATAAGTTCTTACTCTAAAATTAAGAATATCTTAAATAGTAATGCAGTAAACTTACCATTGCCAGAGTTTGGAGGTCAGAATGCAGAACTTGCTTAATGACCTACGTAGTTTTAGATTATCAGGTATAGTCAATAGCTTAAATGAAAGGATTATTTATGCTCAAAATAATAAACTAGGATTTAAAGAATTTCTCTCACTATTATGTGAAGATGAAAAATCTCACCGTAAGGATAATAATTACCGTCGTCGTAAAAATGCTGCTAAATTACCGGTAACTAAAAATTTAGAAGACTTTGATTTTCAGTTCCAACCAAGTATTGATACCAAAGTAATAAGTGATTTATCTACTTGTGATTATATTAATACTAAGGGCAATGTCATATTCATAGGTAATTCTGGAACTGGCAAAACTCATCTTGCTATTGGATTAGCATTAAAAGCTTTAACACGAGAATACTCTGTATATTTTACTACGGTATCGGATATGCTTTATAATTTACATATTGCAAGAGCAGATAATAGCTATCACAAAAAAGTTAAATTACTCTTATCATTTGACTTATTAATTCTTGATGAGTTAGGTTTTAAGCAATTACCAAAACATTCAGTAGATGATTTTTTTAATATTATTGCTAAACGATATGAAAATAAATCTACCATTATCACCACAAACAAGGATTTTGAAAGATGGAATGAAATATTTGCTGATGAGTTATTAACTCATGCAATTATTGATCGAGTAGTACATCATGCACATATACTAAACATCACAGGTAAAAGTTATCGTATTAATAACTATAAATCTGGAGGTAATATGACATAAAAAATTTTAAATAAAGTGGTCCCTTTTTTACGTAATTTAGTGGTCCCTTTTTATTTGACAATGACACTTATTGCAAAGCTTTTGCTCCTATTGTTAAACAATTTGCTAATAAATATGGTTTTCAGTTAATTTTTGTTGGTGGAAATGAAGAGAAGTTTCAGGATGTTACAACGGTTAAAGACACAGGATTACTAAAAAAATTAAATCCTGAAAATATTGTACCAGTGTTGTATTTAATAGCAAGTGATGGCAGGCAAATATATCCAATTGTAAGAAGCATTGTTAGTGAAGATAAGATCATTGACAATATTTTAACAATAGATCAGCACTATTATAACTTAGGTTCTGCAGAGGTAAGGCATGAGTAAGGGTTACAGTAGTATTATTACTTATCTTGTTATAATTTCTGCATTATTGATAGACTCTTATAACTCTTACGCCTGGGACTTAAAGGATGTATTTGAAGGGATGAGTGTTAATGTAACGAAACCTGGTGCATATCAATCTCAAGCTGCCGGCTATTATGCGGCAGGAGGACTATCAATGCGGACAAATAAAACAGCTTTTAATCCGATCTCTATAACTCCGCCAACACTGACCATGAGCTGTAGTGGTATTGATTCTTACCTTGGCAGTTTTTCGATTATTTCAGGAGATGAGCTAGTACAGCTAATGAAAAATATTGGTACGCAAGCAAAAGCTTATGCATTTTCATTGGGCCTTAAGACCTTTGCTCCGCAAATAGAAAATGCCCTGAAAGATTTAAGAAATCTTGCTATGGAAATGAATCAATTTGCTAAGGGCGATTGTGAAATGACTAAAGCTATTTTCGCTTCCATTTTGCCTAAAGATTCAGCCATGAGAGAATCAGTTTGCAAGGATTTACAATCCAGCTCTGGCTTTGATTATTTTGCTGCCGGTAAAAAATGTCGTAGTGATTTAGAGCAGAAACAAGCTTTAGCGAATATCCAAAATAAAGATCCAGAGCTAATGCTAGATAATTATAATATCTTTACCAAAGCAGCAGAAAAAGCAGGGATTCCTGAAAATATGAGAAATGCCATTATGTCAATGACGGGAACTATAATAGTTCGAGATAATAATGTCTATTTCTTTGCATCACTTGCTCAAGATGAAAAGAGCTGGATTGCTCATTTAAAAGGCGGTGAATCTGCCTCAATTTATACTTGTGATAATATTCATTGTTTAAATCCAGTAATAAGACACAATATTACTATTGCTCCAGATCAATCATATCAAGGCAAGGCTAAAACCAAGCTAGATGAATTAAAGAGTAAACTGGCAAGCAACAATGAGTTTAGTAATGCAGACATATCTTTCCTATCTTCAATAGGGGAAGCATTTCCAATTTATGACTATATTACTTTAGAAGCAATATCAGGAGTAACTATTTTAGATAGCTCCTCAGAATTAGTGGCTAGTTACAGCTTGTTGCAGCATTTAAAGGAGGTAATCTCAGAAGTACGTAAAGCAGTTACCATGCTCAGATCAAAGCAAGTAGCAGATCATCATTTAACTGCTTACTTAAAAGCTTTAGATCGAGTGCAACTTTTTGCTCAAGAGAAATGGAGTAATATGCTAACAAGTAGTGATCAGATTGATAGAAGAGCAAGATTAATAGAACAACATTTAATAGCTAAAGAGAGGGCTTAAAAAATTAATTATAAATTAAAATTAGATGAGTAAGAAGATAAGCAGGTACAAAAATAAGCAAAGAAGATAAAAATATAAAAAGCATATGGCAGATTACGTAATACATACATTTGGTGGAGGAGATATATTATGGCAAATTTTTAATGGTATAGGAAGAGTATTTGCATCCCACAGTGAGTATTTTACACCAGTAGGTAAATTTGCTTTGACAATTGGTGGAATTTGGGCAGCAACTCGTGCTATTTTTAGAGGTAATATTGGTATTTTTGCCATGGAGTGGTTTTTTCCATCCTTATTTATTTTTATCTTTTTATTTGCTCCAAAAGCAAATGTATGGCTTAAGGATGAAATATCAATGCAGGCTCCTGTTAAAATTGATAATATTCCAATAGGAGTTGCTTTATTTGCCTCTATATCATCAAAAATAAGTTATTCCTTATCAGAAACGCTAGAAAAGCATTTACTACCACCTGATGAAGGGTTATCAAGCAGGAAGAATGGGATTATGTTTGGGGCAAAAGCTATTGGTAAAATCAAAGATATTCAAATAGAAGATCCAGTAACTTTAACCAACGCAAAAGAATTCTTAAGACAATGTTTTATGAAACCTTATATCATCGGCAATATTTTAGGCAAAAAAGCCGAAGCACAAAGAGCAAGTGACATCATTGCTTTTATCGAGCAAAATATGCCCAATAATTTTGGTATTTATTATAAAGATCCAAGTAATTCTGCTATTTCTTTTAAAACCTGCAGGCAGGTAACTCCTCTAATTAAGGCAGCTGTTAATAAAGAATTAAATGATGGCTTGTTGACTCAATTTGCAAATATCATAGGGATTACCTCTGATAGGCAAGAGATATTATCTAGCAGATTAAAAACTATGACCTCTGACACTCTAAAATATCTAAAAAAAGAACAAACAGATATTCATCAGTGGATGAGGCAAGCAATGTTGCTTAATGCTAATCGTGAAGCTTATGATGACTTGCGAGAAAAATTCTCACTTTCTAGAATATATCCTCAGTTAGTTAGTATGAATGCTACCCGCGGATTATTTCAGCAATCATTTTCTTACTTGGTTGCAGGAGAAATGGCAGCAAATATAATGCCTATCTTACAATCAGTATTTTTTGCCTTAGTAATTTGTCTCATTTTCGTAGTATTTCCAATGTCGATGCTGCCGGGCGGTTATACTTATAATGGTACCCAAAAACTAGACAAGAAAATAGAGAAAAGTAGGTATAATATCTCCTAGGAAAAGGAGCAAAAAATGAAAAAACAAGTTAAAAAATATAGTGCAGAAGAAAAAGCAAAAATAGCAATTGAAGCAATATCTGGAGAAATGACTATAGCTCAAATTACCAGCAAATATGGTGTTCACGCTAATCAGATTTATAAATGGAAGAAAGAAGCTTTAGATTTTATGGTTTCTGGATTTAAATCGAAATCTAAACAACAAGATACCGGCCAAGAAGATTTAATTAAATCATTATTTGAGCAAATAGGCCAGTTAACAGTTGAAAGAGACTGGCTTAAAAAAAATCTAGTATCTTTGGATTTAGAGGTTAGGAAAAAAATGATAAGTTATGCTTCAAATTTAACCATAGCAAGACAATGCAAACTTTTAGATTTAAACCGCTCAAGTTACTACTACCGAGCTAGGAATACCTTAGATGATAAGGAGTATAGAGTACTGAACAGAATTGATGAGATTTTTACAGAGCATCCCTATTATGGTACTAGAAGAATGTCTCATGTCCTAAAATCCGAAGGGTTAAATGTTAGTCGTAAGATGATAAGAAAATATTATAAAATACTTGGTATTGAAGCAGTATACCCAAAGATTAATTTAAGCCGTAGGAATCAGGCTCATAAAGTATACCCATATCTATTAAATAATATAGAGGTGGTTTGCTCCAATCAAGTTTACTGTGCAGATATTACTTACATAAGATTAAAGCAAGGTTTTGTATATTTGGTTGCTATAATGGATTGGTATAGTCGTTATATTTTGAGTTGGCGGGTGTCGATTAGTTTAGAAAATGATTTTTGTATTGAAGCTCTAAATGAAGCAATATCTATACATGGCAAGCCTGACATTTTTAATACGGATCAAGGAGTACAATTTACATCAAAAGATTTTACTCAAATACTTGAGCAACAAGGCATAGCTATTAGTATGGACGGCAAAGATAGAGCCTTAGATAATGTATTTATTGAACGTTTTTGGCGATCTTTGAAACAAGAGAAGATTTATCGTTTTGATCTTGAAACGGTACGTGAAGCAAAGATAGCTATCAGAGATTATATAGAATTTTATAATCAGCAAAGACCTCATCAATCGCTTGAATATAAGACACCTGAAATGATACATTTTGCAGAAAAACTAGAAAATTATCAAGAGGCTATATGACATAGAAAATGCAAACTTTACTTTGAAAAACCAATACATTAATACAGGAGAATTACACCTCTAAAATTTAATGTCATTGCTAAAGTAAAGGGGACCACTAAATTGCACGAAAAAGGGACCAGAGAATTTGGTGTAACCTAATAAGGTTATAATGTGCAATATTCACTAGATAATTAATTAAAATAAATATCTAGTGATACAATGATAAGAATAAATATGTACACAACAATTATCACCCTTTATAAGCAAGGCAACAGTCAAAGAAATATTGCCAAACTAACAAGGATAGACCGTAAAACAGTAAGAAAAATAATAAATCGTTACGTAGAGTCTGGTACAGAATATCCTGCACCCTATGAACGATCTTCAGCACTGGATTCTTGGCACGAACAAATAATTGAGTTATTAGAAAAGAATCTAAGTTACATAAGAATTTTTGAAGAGTTAAAAATTCAAGGTTATACAAAAAGTTATGGTTCGCTAACCCGTTATATCAAAAAATATAAGATTCAGAATAACAGTTGCATTCGTTTTCATACTTTAGCAGGAGAGGAAGCACAAGTAGATTTTGGTGACATAGGCTTACAGTATAATGCCCAAGGGCGTAGAGTTAAAGCATATGTGTTTAATATGCGTTTAAGCTATAGTCGCCTTGATTATTATGAAGTAGTGTTTGATCAAAGTTGTAAAACATGGATACAATGTCATATCAATGCATTTAATTATTTTGCTGGTAGTCCAAAAGTAATAAAACTTGATAATCTTAAAGCTGGGGTGGTAGATAGCAATTTCTATGAGCCTGTATATCAGAAGGAATACAAACGTTTAGCTGATCATTATGGGATTTTACTTTCTCCTTGTCGTATATATCAACCTCAAGAAAAAGGCAAAGTAGAATCAGGCATAAAGTATGTCAAAAATAATTTTTTTGCTGGACGTAAATTTCATAGATATGAAGAATTAATACACGATCTTGCAAACTGGTTAAATAAAGCAAATAACCGAATACATGGTACTACTAAAAAAATTCCTCAGGAACTATTTGAGCAAGAAGAAAGTAATAATTTAATGCCCTTACCATTAGAAACGTTTGATTTATCATCGTGGCATAATCGAAAAGTAGCAAAAGATTGTCATATCACCATAGATAATAATTATTATTCCGTACCAGCAAAATATATATACAGTGAAGTATTGGTACAATTATCACCAAACCTTGTTCAAATATTTTCTATACAAAATGATTTAATAGCAAGGCACGTTAGAGTAGATGGCAAAGGAATATTTACCACTAATCCGTCTCATTATGCCAAATATAAACGTCTATGCCCAGGTTTTATAGAATATAGCGAACATTATCAACAACAAATGCAGCAGATAGGCAATAATTGCAGTTTATTATTAGAGTTATTACAACAAACACGAGTAAATGATTGGCAACGTTGTGCCAGAGGTATTATTTCTTTACGTAAGGTTTACAATGATGAGTTAATAGATAAAGCCTGTCATAGAGCATTACATTACGGTATAAGTTCTTACTCTAAAATTAAGAATATCTTAAATAGTAATGCAGTAAACTTACCATTGCCAGAGTTTGGAGGTCAGAATGCAGAACTTGCTTAATGACCTACGTAGTTTTAGATTATCAGGTATAGTCAATAGCTTAAATGAAAGGATTATTTATGCTCAAAATAATAAACTAGGATTTAAAGAATTTCTCTCACTATTATGTGAAGATGAAAAATCTCACCGTAAGGATAATAATTACCGTCGTCGTAAAAATGCTGCTAAATTACCGGTAACTAAAAATTTAGAAGACTTTGATTTTCAGTTCCAACCAAGTATTGATACCAAAGTAATAAGTGATTTATCTACTTGTGATTATATTAATACTAAGGGCAATGTCATATTCATAGGTAATTCTGGAACTGGCAAAACTCATCTTGCTATTGGATTAGCATTAAAAGCTTTAACACGAGAATACTCTGTATATTTTACTACGGTATCGGATATGCTTTATAATTTACATATTGCAAGAGCAGATAATAGCTATCACAAAAAAGTTAAATTACTCTTATCATTTGACTTATTAATTCTTGATGAGTTAGGTTTTAAGCAATTACCAAAACATTCAGTAGATGATTTTTTTAATATTATTGCTAAACGATATGAAAATAAATCTACCATTATCACCACAAACAAGGATTTTGAAAGATGGAATGAAATATTTGCTGATGAGTTATTAACTCATGCAATTATTGATCGAGTAGTACATCATGCACATATACTAAACATCACAGGTAAAAGTTATCGTATTAATAACTATAAATCTGGAGGTAATATGACATAAAAAATTTTAAATAAAGTGGTCCCTTTTTTACGTAATTTAGTGGTCCCTTTTTATTTGACAATGACATTAAAAAATTTGTCTAGACAAAGGGTACCACCTCATTTTGTCGAAGCAGGTACTTTAGCAAAAATGCTTTATAAAAACAAACAAGCTGCTAATATTTGCTTTTCTGGATTACCATTGGTTAAAGATAGTGAGAGAAGACATATTCTTATTACCGGTACTACAGGTAGCGGTAAAACCAATATGATAAATGAGCTATTACCTCAGATTAGAAAAGAGTGTGGTAGAGCAATTATTGTTGATTTAACAGGTAGCTTTACTGATAGATTTTTTGATCCAAAATGTGATAAGATACTTAATCCTTTGCAAGAGAATAGTTCAGCATGGCTACCATGGAATGATTGTCATGAAATTTGGGATTATAATGATATGGCAAGTAGTTTTAGTAATTATAATCCAAAATTAGATGATTTTTTTGCTAAAAGTGCTGAGTTAGTATTAGCTGAAGGATTAAGATTATATCATGATAGCAAAGATATCAAAAAGCTAATAAATACTATTCTTTATGCAAATAATAAAGAATTTGTCAGTATCTTTAAAAATAGTGCAGTAGCCGGTATAATTAGCAGTAGTGCACCTGAGACTTCTTCAGGTATTCAAGCAACTGTTAGTAAAAATATTGAAGTGTTGCAACATTTAAAGCCTAAAGGTGAGTTTAGTATTAGAAAGTGGTTTACTGCGGACAAAGGTTGGTTATTTATCACAGCAACTCCTAATCAAAGAGTAATGCTTCGACCACTTATTGCTGCATGGATTAGCATAGCGATAAAAGCATTAATGAATAGGAACATCAATAATACTCATAGTAATATGTGGTTTGTGATTGATGAGCTGCCAGCTTTACAAAAGATATCTTCACTCCCTATAGCTTTAGCTGAAAGCAGGAAATATGGTGGCTGCGTTGTTGCAGGCATGCAGAATATTCATCAATTAGAGGAGATATATGGTTCTGCAGGAGCAGCTTCAATGCTTGATTTATTTGGCAGTAAATTTATTTTTCGAGTAAGTGATCAGCAGACAGCACATAAATCAGCTTTAATGCTTGGTGAGCAAGAAATTATTGAAACTCAAGAGAATCTCTCTTATGGTGCTAACTCCATGCGTGATGGAGTAAATATGCACAGCTTAGAGAAAAGGAAATTATTAGTAATGCCATCTGAAATTATGAATCTAGAAGATCTTACCTGCTATGTAAAACTTGTGGGTAATTTCCCTATTACTAAACTTAAAATGAATTTACAAACTTGATTTAAATCTAAAAATATAAAACCATTTTAATGGTATTTTCAAAAGATTTCAATTGTTTGATGGAGGGGAATACCTTATAAAGAAAAATCCTATTATAATGCCCCTTTAAATCGCTAATTTAGTATTACGAGTTTTAGAGGTAAGCTGTGTATAAAAAACTTTTTTGTTATTTCAGAATTTTTATAAATGATTTTTCAAACAGCAGAGTAAATTTTACAAGAAATATGTTTACTCTAAAGAACTAATAAAAGCTTCATCAAGACCGGTTACACTAGAAATTAAAGCAATATTACAACCTTGGGATAATAGTTTTTTTGCTATTTCAACTCTTTCCTCAGCTTTTCCTTCAGCTTTTCCTTCAGCTTTTCCAATTTGGATACCTTTAGCTTCACCAACTTGTAAGCCTTCAAGAATACCTAACTCTTTTCCTTCTTGTTGCCAATGCTCTGCTAAACTTCTCATAAGCCTTGTTCCTATTTCCGGATTCAACTTTGTTGATAATAAATTCTTTAGCTTTATTTTATCAGCTTGCTCTATCTTTGTCAAAGTATAATATAATATCATTTCTAGATAATCATAACCTATCGTTATTTTGGTTAATTCCGGTAATATATCCGATATTTCTTGCCATCTTTTTAATAACTCTCTCTCATGTATATGCTTGAGAAAAAATTCTAATATCCCTGACCATATCCTTTGTTTAAACTCTTCATCAGGAATTTCATGGACATTCACTAACTGATAATCATTAATCCATAATTCTCTTGCTAATTTGTTATTGGCAAATAAATCCCACAAATTCCTTGCAACATTGTATTTCTCCTGACCATTGTAAAATATCATCGGGTATATTAATGGTAAAGTCTTAGCTTTAGGATTTTGTATTAAATATCGCTCACAAATATTAATCATATATTTAAAAAGCCTAAAAGCCATAAAATGATCTGCTTTTGATTGATGCTCGACAAGCAAAAATAAGTATCCGTCTTGTTTATCAAATTTGCATGAGAATAAAACATCAGAGATAGAATCTTTTAAAGAGCTTTCTACAAAAGTGGTATTTTCCATTGCTAAACTAGGAAAATCTATTAAACTTTTAATATTTGCGGGCAAATGTGCATTAAAGAACTCATGGGCAACTAGAGGATTCTCTAGTGCCTTACGAAATATCTTATCATGCTTAGCTTTCTTTGTGCCTTTATCTGGATCACCCAGCAGGTTTCCCTGTTCACTCATATATTTATATTTTTTAACTTGATAAAATATTATTACACTACACTCTAAACTCTTATTCCTTGATTTAGCTTGATCTCAGATACTTGCTTTACCGCACTTTTTATTTCTTTAGCTATTTCTGAGCTTGGACTTATATACTGCATTACTTGTTTATCCCTTCCTATAGCATTTAAGTAATCTTCAGGAACGAGATGGCTTTTGCCTTGAAAATCATGTACTACTATATCACAAAATTTTTTATCACCAAGATTATAATTAGGATCAAATTTATTCTGCATAATTTGTAAATCTTTCTGTATCTTCTGCTCTATTGCTGCTATGCAAATCTTGTTACTATAAGCAGTACAAGAATCTATACCTTTTTCTCTGTAGATTTGCATAGCAGTATTGATATTTTCTGCTGTGCCAAACTTTGCTAGAGCTTTTATTTGCTGTTGCTGCAAATTATTTAGTTTATTATTATCGTTATTTGCAAATTTTGAAAATAATAATTCTATAGACTGAAATTGTGATTTTCTATCATCACTTGCTTTTAAGGATGATTTAAGTTCTGTTGCCTTGCTAGCTGCTGTTAATTTTATTATTTCAGGCTCTATAAGCTTTTTTATAGATTCTGCCCCTTGGGATTTTAACATATCGTTAAAATCACCTTTTTCCGGTGGTCGTATTATTGCTACCACAGCTCCTTGCCTAATTAATTCGTCCTGAGCCTTAATGACAGTATTAACTGATACTGCATCTTTGCCATCATTATCAGCAGCAATTATTATTCTCTCACCTTTGATAGGCTCATAGTTTCGGATGTTACTTACACCTAAACTACAAAGCATTTTGCCCTTAATACCAGCTTCTGCAATGCTTAAAGTTGTCTCGAGCCCCTCTGCTATAATCGTTACATTACTTGCTGAATTATTGCCATCTTTACTGCTTTGTACGTTCCTGCTTTGTACGTTCTGCTGTTCGTTAGTTTTATTAATCTCAACAAAAGAACCTCTGATTCTACCAAATGAACGTTTATTAACCTCAATATCAGCTTTATTATTTGTTTCTTTGTTTAAATAAATTGATTGTCCACCGGTAATATTACCATCTTTATTTCTAGCAAAAGCAATTAATGCAGGATAATATTGTTTGCTATTACTGTCCCACATCATATTGGTTCTAAGATCGTTACTTAGTTGGTATCTTGTTAATACTTCTTTAATCCCACGATGTTCTGATAAATATCTTTTTGCTACATTATTGGGCATAGAATATTTTATAGCATCTGATTTTTCATATAATCCTATAGCTCTCTTAATTTTTGCTATTTCAGCCTCTTGCTCTGTTTGAGTTTTAATTTGTTGATTTTTGTCTGCTGCTAAATTTACTTCTAGATATTTACCTCCGTTGGTTGACATACCAACCATATCTTGTAAATATTTCTTAGCTTCTACAAAATCACAATTTTTTTCTCTTTGTACTAAGGTAAATAAATCTCCTCCCTCTCCTTTACTAAAATCATACCAGATACCGGCTTTACTGCCACCTATCTTCATCGCTATTTTACCATCTTTCTCCCAGCGGAGTAACTGGCTATTTGATAAATGCTTATTTGGACTACCAAGTAAGCTTCGTCCTATTTCTTCAGCTTTAAATGATAATTTTTGTTTTAATTCCAGTGCTTTTTGTTTATTAATAGAATTATAATCTATTTTATTCTTTGCCATAATATCCTCTTGTAACTTAACACTGATTGTTGTATCTTGTTTATTACAATTCGTAAGGTTATAAGAAGAGCTTTTCCGCTCTTCTTGGGCTTTATGGCTTGTGGCAAAATTTGTGCTAGTGCTTCTTAGGATTTCTGCTACTTTAGCAGATGATCTTGATCTCACTCTTAAGTGGTAATAGTTATCATTACTGTGTAATCTATCCTTAATATCTTCTACTACCCCTTTAAACCAATCACCTACTTTATCTATAATATTAGGACTCTTATTTTCTTGATCTTGAATCGCTACTAATTCTTCTAAAGTTTTAAAATTAATGCTAGATAGCCTATTATCTATTTTGCTAAGTTGCGATATTAAACTGGCCATATTCCTGGTAGCCTTCCTATTATAATAAAATTTTACTTCTTCTATGTGCCTTGTCATGGCTACATAAGAATTTCTGCTATTTCCTGCTAGATTATGTAATACATAGACATCTTTAATTGAGGCTCCTTGTGCTTTATACACTGTAGAAGCATAACCATGTTTAAAGCTTACATCTTGAGGATTAAATTCTATTTCTTTTCCGCTATCTGTTTTAGCAATAAACTTATCGTTACTGACGAGAGTTATCGTTGCAAATTCACCATTTTCTATTTGTAAATCTTTATTAGTTGTTTTAAACAAAATACGATCTCCTGCCATATAATCTTCATACTGCTGAGCTGGTAGATAGCATCTATATTCTTGACCAGTAAGCAAGCCTTTAGCTTTTAGTAACTCCCTGATCCCTTGATTAATACTATCTACTTCAGCATTACGCATGGTAATTATTAAACGCTCATTTAGAGCAAATTTGCTGTTACTCCAATCATTAATTAATCTTGCCATTGATTCTTCTAGCGTATGATCAATCTTTAAACATTTATGCTGTTCTAGTAACCGCAGACCACCAGCAATATCTGATTTTGCAAAGCATGAAGCCATTTCTTTTGCCCACACTTTACTCTGCCTTCTAATGTTACTTAATTCATATGAGCCAAATTTACTAGCTAATACTGTAAACATTCCTCCTCGCTCAACGGAAGTTAGTTGTCTCTCATCTCCAGCCAGTATTAGATTACAATTATTACTCCTTGCTACTTTTAATAATTCTAAATAATCACTATTACCTACCATCCCTGCTTCATCTACTACTAGCAGGCTGTTTCTTGCTAGATCAGCTTTACCATTATACAATTTAAATAAAAATCCTTTTACTGTATGACATTGCCGGTAACCTTTACTTTTAAGCTCCGATGCTGCTTTATGAGTAGGAGCGAGTCCTATAATATTTTGCCCATGGTTAGTGGCAATTTTATAAGCTTCAGCAAGTACTTGTGACTATAATGGTACCCAAAAACTGGACTACTAAAATGCTAGAATGAGATATAATTTTCAGATACAAAAGAGAAATTATATGTCCAAAAAAGCAAAACAATATAGTGCAGCAGAAAAAACAAAGATAGTTTTAGAAACAATAAAAGCTGAAATGACAATAGCTCAAATTAGTAGCAAATATGGAGTTCATCCGACACAAATACAAGCATGGAAGAAAAGAGGTATAGAAAATTTAATTAGTGGTTTTCAAATTAAGCCACAATCTAAGGATCCAGATCATCAGGATTTAATAAAACAATTGTATGAACAAATAGGCCAGTTAACTGTTGAACGTGACTGGTTGAAAAAAAAATCTACATTGTTTGGACTTGGCAATTAGAAAAAATATGGTAGATAAAGAGTGTAGTAATCTAAGTATCGCTAGGCAATGTACTCTACTGTTTATTAACAAATCTAGCTATTATTACAAGCCACAAGGCTTAACCCAAAAAGACTTAAAAATAATGCAAGTGATTGATGAAATATACACACAGCATCCTTACTTTGGAGCAAGAAGAATGTCTGAGCACCTTGTACCATTGGGCATCACAATTGGTCGCAAGGCAGTAAGTCGTTATTATAGAATAATGGCTATTGAAGCTATCTATCCTAAAATGAACTTAAGTAAGCGCAATCAAGCTCATAAAATATATCCATATCTTTTAAAAGGAGTTGAAATTATTAAAGTAAATCAGGTATGGAGTACAGATATCACTTATATTAGAATGGCACAAGGATTTGTATATTTGGTAGCAATTATTGATTGGTTTAGTCGTTATATTGTGAGCTGGAAGGTGTCTATTAGTTTAGAAAGTGACTTTTGTATTGATGCACTTGAAGAAGCAATAATAAAATATGGTCAGCCTGAAATCTTTAATACAGATCAAGGTTCTCAATTTACATCAAAAGATTTTACAGATAAACTAATTAAACGTGAAATCAAAATCAGTATGGATGGTAAAGGCAGAGCCCTAGATAATGTATTTATAGAAAGATTTTGGCGTTCATTAAAACAAGAAAAAATATATTTGATGGTTTTAAATACTGTCAAGGAGGCAAAAAATGCTATAACTGATTACATAAATTTTTATAATAGAAAAAGAATGCACCAGTCATTAGAATATCTCACTCCAGAACAGGTGTATTCTACAAAAATTATTGAGTAAAATTATAATACAATTTATATCTCATAAATCTTAATTTTTAGTCTAGACAAATTGGGCCACCTCACATCTGATTGTTTTTCTCCTTTATCAATTGCTCTTAATGCAACTTTTCTTAAAGCTGCTTGTGCACTCGTTGATAATGTCCTAAAATCTTCTTTTTTTAGCATTATTTCATTCTAACATTATATTTTAGTATTTGCAACTATTATGTCAGGTATTTAATTGGTGGGTTAATATTTAAAATATTGTTACCATATTGATCTTTTTGATTAATATCAATGCAGTTATGAGAAATTAAAAGTTCAAATATTTCCAGTTTAATAATAGCAAAATTTAAAAGCGAATAATTATTTTGATTTTCTTTATTAACATCTAGATGAGAAAGTACTATTTTAACTATTTCAGGATTATTACTATTGACAGCTTGATATAAACATTCTTTTTCCTCATTGATATTCATATTCGGATGAAAAATTAATTTCTTAACTATCTCAACTTTATTACCTTTAATAGCCAACATTAAAGGAGTATTTCCCCATTGATCTTTTGCATTAAGTTTAACATCGTTATGGGAGAGTAACTTTTCAACTATTTCAAGTTTGTCATTATTGATAGCTCGATGTAAAAATGTTCTATTTTCTTGGTCTTTTTCATTAACATTAATATTCGGATAAGGAAGTAGCATTTCGACTATTTCAGCTCCAGCACAAATAACAGCTAACTCTAAAAGAGTACTTCCATTCTGATTTTTTGTACTTAAATCAATATCTGGATGAGAAAGTAATGCTTCAACTACTTGATATTTATTGCTACTAACCGCACACACTAAAGGAGTATTACCATTCTGATCCTTTTTATTAATTTTAATATCTTTATGAGAAACTAGTATTTCAACTATTTTGATTAAGCTATTAGTAATAGCCTGATGTAGAGGAGTATTACCATGTTGATCTTTTCCATTAACTTCAATATTTGGATGTGTAAGTAGGAGTTTAGCTATTTCAAGCTCTCTCTCTTTAATAGATGCTTCTAAAAGAGTCTCGTCGTCTTCACCTCGTTCATTAACATTTAACCCCTCAAAACCTAATAAATATTCAAATATTTCTATATTATCAAAATTGAATTCTAAAGACTTAATTAAAGCTTTAGAAGAAGGGTTAATTTTGGCTTCTTTTAATTTTTTTAATATATTTATATTTTCATAGCATGCAGCCGCTACAACAAGTTCTTCTGCTACATTTTGTACATTTATAAAAGGTATTAGATCATCTAAATCATAGGCAAGTTCTTCATTTAAATTTAATAATAGTTTACTTACCTCATTAGATAATTTTGTTTCTTGAGATTTATTTAAAGCATCAGTATCTTTTTCAAAAAATGCAGCTACTAGCTCTAATTCATTTCTATTAAAATTATCTATTTTATCGTCTTCAATAAGTTTTTGTAAACTTAAAGGGCAGCCACCTGCAATAATACATTCTAAAAGCTTAAAATGAGCTTTTATTTCTATCTAATTTATTCTATGTAATTCTTTGCTTTCTATATAATTTATATCTACAAAGCTAATTTGTTTGTTGTCAAGCAATTCTAAAATATTATCTCCTAATAAACTACTTGCCTTTTGGTATGGTAACTCCATCAACTCTTTTAACCCTTGTGATGGATTAGAATAAAAATTTCTAGCTATTTCAAATAATCTTTTTACCAGAGGAGTATTTTCTTCATTCGTTAAACTGCTGTTTTCGGCTAATAAATTAAGCAATTCATAATTGCTTAAATAAGGCTCTATTTCTTCTTTTGTTACTATTCCTTCTTTTACTAATTTATGTTCTTCAACATTAGTTATTTCTTTATTATCTCTTAAATCATCTTGCTTCTTTTGTAAATTCTGAGCTATTTGCTTATTAAAAGCTTCAATTTCTAGTTTGTATTGACTAATTATGACTTTCTTTTCATCAGGTGAAGTAGCTTGATCTAATCTATTTAAATATTCTTTTTCTAATTCAGTACTTGGTTCTAATTTAGTATTTTGTTTTATATTTTTTAGAATCCCATTTTTTATTAATTCTGCAGTTTGCGTATATATATTTTTTTGTTCTTCTTTAGTAATTTTTTTATATTTACAGTAGTCTATAATTGCCTGATTAATTTCCTCAATTTCATCATCTAATCCCGAATAATCGCTATTTTTTTGGATTAAACCAATGCTTGTTATTTGCTCTACAATATATTTAATAATATCTTCTTGCTTATTTGATTCTAGCGGAAATATATTTTGTATTATTGATTTTAAGTTTATTAAAATCATCCCATAAAGTTCTTGGGAAATTGATAAATTATCTTTTTCTTTCATGTTACTAACTTAATTAAAAATTCTTAACTCGTCAATAATTTATTAACTATTTGAGATAGGATAGATTAAGGGATGTCGCTCGTTAATCAAAAAATACTCTATATGTCATTTCCGCGGAGGCTTTGTTGCGTGGATCATTTTTCTCTGTCATCCCGCGACTTGATCGCGGGATCTTGTGCTATAGAATGTGCCTGAGATACCGCGGTCAAGCCGCAGTATGACAGACTTTTTCCTGGATTCCTGCTTCCGCAGGAATGACATATAGAGATGAAGCAAAATTAGTCAATCAACTATATGACAATTATACTTCAAAACCAATAATTTAGTATTGCCATATAGTTTCTCACGTATAATTTCGATATTTTCGTCTAAAACGTAATCATCTGTTTTAGACATTTCAACCACTATTATAGCGTTTGTATTGAGCCAGTTATTCTTTATAAGCAGCTTCATTACTTTCGGCACTATTTTGTTATGATAAGGGGGGTCAACGAAGATAAGATCAAAAACCGTATTTGCTTTCGGCAGATTTAAGGCATTAATATTAACGAAATTAACTTTATCCTGAATATTTAAGGTCTTAGCAAATTCTTCTGCTATTTTTAATGAATATAGATCAATATCAATTAAAGTAGCAAAGCCTGCTCCTCTTGATAAACTTTCGAAAGCTAGGCTACCGCTACCAGCAAATAAATCTAGTACTTTAATATTTTCATTGAATAATTTATTACCTATAAACTCACCGGAAGTTAATATGCTAAATATTGCTTCCTTAAGTTTACCAGTAGAGGGACGATATTTAATATTTTTAGCAATAGGTATTTTCTGATTTTGAAATTTACCTGATATTATTTTTAACACTTATATAATTTTTTAGTTACTTCTCGGTATTCATTCGGCTTAAGATTATCAAGTTTAAAATCACCATACTCAGTTCTAATTAACTTATTAACTTTTAATCCAAAATGCTCGAATATTCTTCTAATTTCCCGATTTTTGCCCTCAAACAAAATAACTTCAAGCCATGAGTTAGTGGAATTTTTCCTAAGCAACTTTATTGATTGTGGATTATAAAATATTCCGTCAATTTCTAAATTTTTATAATTACTTTTTAGTAGAAGATCAGGATTTCCATAAGCTCTAACATGATATACTCGTTTTAACTTACTTGAAGGTAGTTCAAACTGCCGAGCTAAATCACCATTATTGGTTAGTAGTAATAAACCCTCACTATTTAAATCTAACCTACCTATCGAAATTACACGCGGTAACCCAGTTAATTGTTCAAATACAGTTTTACGAGATAGTGGATCTTTATGAGTAGTAATTAAACCAACAGGCTTGTAGTAAATCCATAGCCTTGATTTTTGAGAAGAAGTAATTAATGAACCTGATACCTCAATTTGATTATCGATATCAACATTTGTAGCAGGTGACGTAACTATTACCCCGTCTACTTTCACTTGTCCATCAAGAATTAGCTTTTCGGCATCTCGCCTAGAACAAACTCCTGCATTACTAATTAATTTGGCTAACCTTTGCACTTTACTATTTTTTTATGCTGAATTTATTTTGGTTTATGATTTTGCTGCCACGCAACAAATAATCTAATTTACGGCTAGCTTATATTTTAAATTAACCAGTTTTATATGACAATTGATACTACATTTATTGTTTGCTAACTTAGTAGAAGAAGGTTTTTTAGGGCTTTTAGCAAGAGTCTTAGTTTGTGGTTTTTTTATATTAATATTCTTTAAAAATTTTTCTGTTTCAGCATGTAAATATTCTATTTTTACTTTAGCTAAACCTTGCTTTTTAAAAGCTAAAACCTCTGCTGCTTTTGCAGATACGTCTATTATACGATTTGGTTTATAAGGTCCACGATCATTAACCATTAAAATCACTGATTTATTATTAGCTTTGTTAGTTACTTTAACTAAACATGGAAGAGGAAGAGTTTTGTGAGCAGCAGTTAATAAATTTTTATTAAAAATATCCCCATTAGCAGTTTTTTTACCATGGAATTTGTCTCCACCTCCACCATACCAAGAAGCATAACCTGTTTCAGTAAAGCTTTTTGGAGCATGAGGTTTATAAGTTTTGCCCTTTATTTTATATTGGTTACCAACCTTATAATGCCCTTTATAAACTAAATTATGGGGATCGTCTTTTGATAGTTCCTTATGTGAATGCTTACGAGAACATGGTAGCTTTTTTGAATTATTACAACCACTTAAAAAAAAACAATAAAAGATTAATAAAATTAGTAAAACAAATTTATGATTCATCACCCTCAGTGTTACTATTAAAATTATCTGCTATTTTAGCATAACACACAACTTTTTCAACACCTTTTATTTTTGAGGCAAGATCAGCAAAGTTTTCTAGCTCTTCTTCTGACCTTGCAACTCCAAATAAATAAACCACATTATCTACTGTTAAAACAGTATAATTAGCAAATTTAATGTCCTTTCTGACGAGATTCTTAGCTTTAATCTGTGCTGTTATCATACTATCTCTAGTATATTGTGCTAAGTCAAAGTGATTACTATTTTTACTTACTTTTAACTCATTAATTACTTCAGTTACGCCTTTTTGATTCCAAGCAATTTCTACTGCTTTCAACGCATCTTCCTCTTTCTGAATATTTCCTGTTAACAGCACTCTACCTTCAGACACCTCAACTTTGATTTTAGCCCCTAATTCTTTAAAATTATTTTTTACTAGACCAGCTTTAATACCGGCTGAAATTCTTGAATCATTTAATGTTCCAGATATTGGCTGATCTTTTGAAGCAACAATACCAGTAGTAGTTGCTGCGGTAAAAATAGCCGGTAAACAACCTGAAAGATTAAAGACTAGAGTTATGAAAACTAAAATTCTTAACATAGTATTATTAATAAATGAAAAGTTGGTAGACAAGTATACCTTTAATACTTCAAGATTTGGCGAGCCAAATTTCGGGATTCGTCTTTGCTCACGTAGTTTATCTACGTTCCGCAGACTCACCGCTTATTTGACTTACCAACTTTTGAAGTATTTGCGGTATATATAACTATATTTTACTATCGGGTAACTTATTTTTCAATAGTAGAGGCAATTGAAGTAAAATGAACACAAAAGTAATCGGCACTACGCCGAATACTTTAAACTTAACCCATGTTTCATCTGGGAAATTACGCCAAACTATTTCGTTAACTATAGCCATGAAAAAGAAAAAAGTTGCTGTTCTGTAGCTTAAAGTAATCCAACTTTCTTCTTTGAGGCGGATTATACTTTCTAAAGCATATTTAATAAAAGGATTTTTCTTAATACCGCTTGTAAGGAAAATTATTCCAAAAATAACATATAATATAGTCGGTTTGATTTTTATATACATCGAATCACCACTAATTAAAGTTATAATACCTGAAACAAGTAATATAGCTGTAGAAATAATGGAAAGCTTTGACACTTTTTTATTTATAATATAACAAAGGGTAATACAAATAACAGAAGTAATAAGCATATAGAGGGTAGCACTCTGTATGCCGCCACCATAAAAAAATCCTGCGAAGAATGCTACTACTGGACCAATTTCTGATAAAAGTTTAAACATATTTTGATATTTCTTAACTTATTTGTTGTGTATTTTCTTTTGGTAATGGTGCTAAGATATTTTTAGAGTATCTTAGTCGCACTTGTATGAAAATATTTATTAATAATATAGTGGTAAAGTAAGCAAGCACTTGTAAACCATTAGGTCTTGCAATATAACCAGTAACAATATGTAAAATTTTGCCGATCATACTTCTATCTGCTACTAACCAAGAGCTATCCCAAACTTGATCAGATAAGAACATAACTAAACCAGATGAGGTTAAAATTCCTGCCGCACTCGCTGCAAAACCACCTGCGATCAACATTAATAATATAGTAGAAATTTTAAAAATATATTTTTGATTAGCTATTTTAATTAAACCAAAATATATTATTAGACCAAGTAGAAAGCCGCTTGTAGCACCTATGATTAAGCCCTGTATATAGTTACTACTTGTTATAGTTTCAACTGAAGAAATACTATATACCAAAATAATAATTTCTGCACCTTCTCGCAATATAGTGCTAGCGACTAAAAAAACCAACATTAAATAGCTGGAATTACCTTCATGAATTTTTGTTGAAATATTGTTTATATGTTGTTTAACTTTCGTTCCATAGCCTTGCATCCATATTATTGTCCAGCTAAGTAAAATAGTGATCAATATCATAATTCCGGAGTCAAATAATTCATCCCCCATGCCGCCGAAAGATAAAGATAACTTACGAGTAAAAAAGGCAAAAATTGAAGCGGATACTACCCCAAGCACTCCACCAGCAATAATATAAATACGTGATTTTTCTATATGCTTTGTTACGGCTAGTATTATACCAACTAACAAAGATATTTCCAAACATTCACGAAATACTATTAAAGCAATTTTAAACATATTTTTACTTAATCCTTAACAATTAAAAACCCTTGTGCTGTATCTTGGTGAAAATCTCCAAAAAAATCATATTTTCCCGGCTTTAAAGGAGCAAGTATAATTTTTATAGAATCATGTGGCATCACGATTTTTTCCCGATGTAAATCATGACTTTCAAATTCTTCTACAGTATCATCTTCATTATGAATAACTAGCCTTATTTTAGTAGATTTTGGCACTTCTACTATGTCTGGAACAAATTTATGATCCTTTATAACTATTTTTATTTCTAATATCTCATCATTATTATTGTTAGAACTTTTATTTGCTAAAATAAAAAGACTTATCCCTGCTATTAATAAAAATATTAAACTTGCCAATATAATAATATTTTTATTTTTTTGATTCGTTTGCATATTAAACTCCCAGCTTAAATCAATCACTTTCATCTGAGAGATGAAAGTTTGTCTATAGCGACTAGAAGTCGAGAATCAAGCTAAAGCTTATTCCAGTCTTATATTAGTAGTCATTGCTGGTTCATGAGCATCAGTATGTCTATTAATATATTCATTAATCATGTCATCAGTCACATTGCCACTAGTCGAACTAAAGTATCCTCTTGCCCATAAATGTCTACCCCAATACTTTTTTCTTAATATTGGAAATTCTTCTTGTATCTTTTTTGACGATCTTCCTTTAGCTTTTTGCACAAATTCACTTACTTTAATATGAGGTGGTATATTGGCAAATATATGTATATGATCGCTTGATATTACTCCATTTTCTATTTTAATATTGAGCTCTTCTGCAACTACTGCAATAATTTCTCTCACTCGCTTTTTGATATCATAGGTTAACACCTTGTATCGATATTTTGTAATCCACACTATATGATAGCGATGATAGTAAACTGTGTGTGATTTGTTGCTGTAT
The DNA here is from genome assembly GCF_964026465.1 of Rickettsia endosymbiont of Rhinocyllus conicus. Lineage (NCBI taxonomy): Bacteria > Pseudomonadati > Pseudomonadota > Alphaproteobacteria > Rickettsiales > Rickettsiaceae > Rickettsia > Rickettsia endosymbiont of Rhinocyllus conicus. Next base: position 440,321 of record NZ_OZ032155.1, read on the forward strand.
TGAGTCATGGTGCTTATGATGCTAACGCATCATGGCGCACATGGCAAGCTAAAGCTTTTCCATCTGGAAGATGGAGGTTTTAACCACCAAAGGGACTATAAAGTTTAAAACAAATTTTTGTTTATAAAATTTTTAATATTCTCACATATCAATTAAATCTCATATCTTTAATAATTATAAAATTCACCCTGCAAATTTTATTAAAGCTACAAGATATACAATAATTATCATAATGACAAGCACAGATAATAAAATATAATTTTTTTGTTTCTTAATATCAGATATTTTACGTTGTTTCATATTTATTATTTAAAATCATTAATTTCAAGCATTAGATATTCATTTAAAGGTAGTGATTCTTGTGAAATTATCTTATTTATATTAGACCCTAATGCCTTAAAAGTCTGTCCTTTAGCAATAACAGTTCGAGTACCAACTGGTACTTTACCTTGCAAAGCATAAGAAAAAATTAGAGGATAGGTAATATCACCAATTTTCATATCGACTTTTTGCCCTTTAGCTTTTGAGTCATATAACACTTCGCCATTTGCAAGGCGAGTAATTTTAGCATTAAAAGCTATCTTTTCACCACATAATAAAGGAATACGATAAGCTATTTCATTATCATAAATTTTAACTTCATTACTGTTAATAAAATTTTGTGGCAATATAGATTTGAGCATTACATTAACTCTATATGCACTATCGGCATTATCATTATTAGCACCAACACTAGCAGCATATTTAGCAGGAATAATAGCTTCTCTTGCTTGCCCTACATTCATTCCTACTATTACGTTATCAAGACCAAGCATTACAGCACCCGAACCTATAGTAAAAGTTTTAGTATCTTCTGAGATTAAATTATTACTCATATCCGATATTTGATAAAATACTGTAACTACATGACCACAAGAGGCAGGACCAACGTTCCCAGTACCAATTGTATTAATTTTAAATAGAGAGGTTATTAAGTCTTTATGTACAGGAATGGTATAATCTTTAGTATCTATAGGTTTATTTAATGGCTGTAAAATATTTTCGAAGAATGCTTTACCTTCCTCAGTTTTAAGAGCATTAATTACTATTTTGGAAATTGTTCGTTCAAATAAATTGCCATTTAGAGAGACAGGAGGCTCGTTATTAATACTAACTTGATTTTCGTTATTAGCTGAGTTATTTACACTTGCTTGTTCTATAATCGTAGCATTATTATCATCAGAAGAGATTTTTAACTTTGCTATATTATAAAGTACTAAAGCTACAATTATTAAAGATAGAAGTTTTTGCATATTAATAATATTAGTATTACAATTAAATTTACTATAACAATCAATTATTTAATAATCAAATGAGAATAAAAATAATTTGATTAATATGAATAATTGTTTTAACTTGATTATAGTATAGATCGGGAGTCGTCATTGCGAGGAGCGTAGCTTTGATGCAATCTCATGAAAGAAATATAAAATTCCTAAGATTGCCGCGTCGATGCGTTGCCTCTCCTTGCAATGACAAAAAATAACAAAAAATAAAGTGGTGAAAAGTGAAAAAATTTATATTTTGTTTTTTATGTTTCTGGACATTAAATATATTTGCTGCTTCCAAAGGCTATCCTAATAAGCTTAATCGTTGTAAAATTACAAGAAATATATTTAATGATTATGAACCAAAAGTTTTTGAGTCTACCAATAATTTATTACGTAAGACAGGGCAGATATCTAGATTTTATGGTGAAAAAATCATAATAAAAGGAATAGTACTAGATCAGAATTGTGTACCAGTTGCAGATGCTAAAGTTTATTTATGGCAAGCAGGTAGCGGTGGTAAATATCCTTATGAACCTTTAAAAACACGTGTTGATAAAAGAAGATTTACCGGTAAAAAAGATTCTAGCTTTACTGGTAGCGGCACTGCTACTACTAATAATAAAGGGGAATATTACTTTGTCAGTATGTTACCTTATAAATCTGCTGGTAATTTAAAAAGTGTTAATATAAGAGTAGAACATCCAGATCTTAAAACATTAGACACACGTTTAGATTTATCTAATAAAAATATATGCAGCAATGAATGTGGTGAGATTAATCCCGCTTTGATTGAGCCTCAACAACATCTGAAATCATTTTGTTTTGACTTAGTATTACAAGGTACGACATTGAAGAGATATTGATATCTGTCATGAGCTACGCAACTGCAAGGAGCTTGGCAATCTCATGAAACAATACTAAATTCCTGAGATTGCGTGCGTACAATTACTTTGTAATTTCCTCGCAATGACGTCATTGTCATCAGTCGGTGGTTCTAAAGGTTTTTTTATGCCGCAGCTACATAACATAGTGCATAAAAGTAAAAGTACAACGAAATCAAATTTTTTCATTACAATAATAAATTATTTTATGGGTTTAAGTAATTATAATAAATATTTTTTGACCATTACAGTATTTTTATTATTAATAATAGTTTTTATTCCTAAAATTTATGCAAATCCTAAGAATGGCTCAAATGTTCCTGATGATATAATTTTTTTTGATGAAGAAAAAAATCAATATTCTCTTGATCAGTTCGAGGGAAAAACTATATTATTAGTATTTTGGGCTACTTGGAGTGCTAATTGTGTAAAAGAGATGCCCGATCTTGATACATTACAGAAAGATTTTAGAAAGTTGCCTTTTTCAGTGATTCCAGTTTCAGAAGATTATCAAGACGTAAAAGTTATTATAGAGTATTATAAAAGTTACCAGATAAGATATTTACCAATTTATCAAGATTATAGAAATCAGCTATTTAAGGCTTTAGGAGTAATTAGTTTACCTACAAGCATATTAATAGATCCAAATGGTAAAATAGTAACTAGTTTTATTGGTAACACTAATTGGTATGATGAAAAAATTAGAGAAACTATTTTATCTGCTATACCAGGAAATTATCCAGAACCTAAAAATAGCTATAATGGGCAATCTTTGAATAAACCAGCAAAGCCTTTGCAGCCTATAAAAAAAGGAACAGTAAAAGATCTAATAAATCCTTTAGAAGCACCTGCTGAAGAAGCACCAAAAGATAACAATGAGCAAGATAATGAACGAAGTAAATAAATCAACTATTGCGAATGCAGAGTTTGAACCAATAATAGCTAAGCCTCAGATAAGTAAATTAGAGCAATTATTTGCTTCGATCTTTGGTGATTCTAAAGAAGTAGTTGCCGTTTTACGTTTAAACGGTGTTATAGGTAAAGTTAGTACTGTGCAGTCAGGGCTTACTTTAGAGTCACTAAATGAGCTAATAGAAAAAGCTTTTAAAATAAAAAAGCTAAAAGCTTTGTGCCTTATTATCAACTCCCCAGGTGGATCGCCTGTACAATCGGAACTTATTGCAAAACGTATCCGCACGCTTGCTAAAGAGCATAAAATCAAAATTTATAGCTTTATAGAAGATATGGCCGCCTCAGGTGGTTATTGGCTAGCTTGTGCTGGTGATCAAATATATGCTTTGCATAGCTCGATTATAGGTAGTATTGGTGTAGTCTCAAGCGGCTTTGGCTTTCATGAAGCAATTAATAAGCTTGGAATAGAAAGAAGAGTTTATACAGAGGGGAAAAATAAAGCAGTTTTAGATCCTTTCAAACCTATTAACAAAGAGGATGTAAAAATTATTAAAGATCTACAAAAGCAAGTTTATGAGCATTTTGTTGATTATGTAAAAACAAGAAGAGTCGGTAAATTAACTCAACAAGACGATATTTTATTTAATGGCGAATTCTGGGCAGGACGAACAGCTCTTGATTATGGTTTAATTGATGACCTTGGCGATATGTATAGTACTATGAAAGCTAAATTTGGTGATAATATTAAATTTCAATATCTTTGTGCTAAACAGCCATGGATTAAAAGAAAGCTTGGTATGGCAAGTAAAATACTAACTGATAATTTTGCTGACTCCTTAATTAATGCAGTTGAAAATAAGATTATTAACGATAAATTTGATATAAAGTAACATGACTATAACACAAGTTAAAATTAAGAAATTAGATAATTTTTTTGGCAAATTACCTGAATATGCTACGGATCATAGTGCTGGTATGGATTTAACGGCAGCAAACGAGCAACCTATAACTATAAAAGCAGGTGAGATACAGCTAATTCCAACTGGTATAGCTATTGCACTACCGGAATTATTCGAAGCACAGATAAGACCACGTTCGGGTCTTGCCGCTAAAAATGGCATTACAGTTGCTAATTCCCCCGGTACTATTGATGCTGATTATCGTGGTGAGATAAAAGTTATTCTTATTAATTTAGGCAAAGATGACTTTGTTATAGAAAAAGGTATGAGAATTGCTCAAATGATAATATCAAAATATGAGCGTATATCATGGAAAGAAAGCGAAACTCTTGAAGAGACTGCAAGAGGTAGTGGCGGCTTCGGTTCTACAGGAGTATACCTTTGATACTTCAAGATTTGGTAAATACTCAGATAGAACTTCAGAAATTGGTGACAATGTTCTATAAGTACTGCGATGCTCACGTATTAAGTAACTGCTGCCGCTCCTCGTCTTATGAACCGATTACTCTTTTTGAAGTTGATCTTCGTATAAGTCAAATTTCGGGATTCGTTTTTGCTCACGTAGTTTATCTACGTTCCGCAGACTCACCACTTATTTGACTTACCAACTTTTGAAGTATCTGCGGTATATAAATTTAGTCATTATAACTCATGAAAATTCTAGCATTTGATACGGCAAATAATACGGCATCGGTAGCACTTTCAGATAAAGACAATATCTTAGCGTATGCGGAAGAAGTACGCCCGTCTATGCAGGCAGAAAATCTAATGCCGATGATAGAGCAGATAATGAAAGCTGCTCAGTGTTCGTATGATGAGCTGGATTATTTAGCTGTAACAAACGGTCCAGGTAGTTTTACAGGAATTAGGATAGGGCTTGCTTGTGCTAAAGGTATATTATTTGCTAAAGAGAATATTAAAGGTGTAGCGGTTAGTAATTTTGAGCATGCTTATTTTAGAGCTATAGGGCAGGTTAAAGATTATGATAAGATATATGTATTCTTAAACGCCTATCGTAGTCAGCTTTATTTACAGATTTTTGATAAATCAGGTAAAACAAATGAGCCGTTATTAATAGATTTTGACTCTGCTATAGGACTACTTAAAAACGAAAAAGGGAATATAATTTGTTGTGGTAGCGGTCTTGAATTTATATATACTCAAGTTAAAAATCTGCCGAATATAATAATTCTGCCACGCTTTGCTAGAGTTAAAGCTTTTATTATTTGTAGATATGTAGCAAGCTTACTTGCAAATAAGGCGGAGTTAAATAGTGCTATAGAGCCGCTTTATATCCGCCCACCTGATGCTAAAATAAGCGTCATAAATAGCAAATTACAGAAGTAATTTAACTAAACCAATATTGCTTTAGAACAATACACATCAATCAATACCTAACGTTTCAATAAGAGGCATAGAATCTTCAATATAACTTGTATTGTGATATAAATTAGGTATCTGGATATTTTTTTCAATAGAGATATTTTGCATCACTTGGGGTAAATCGTGATTTGAAATAGTAGTTTTTAATAATCTTTCATCTGAGGTTGTATCTAAAGCTTTTTCTAAATAAATAGCAGGAAGTATACTTTTCAATTTAACTATAATAAAAAACTTTATTTTATCAGAAGTCATATTTTGTTTTTTAGATTGTTCAGCTTTATTAAATTCAATTATATTCTCTTCACCGAATATAAATTCATCATTAGCCTTAAAGGAAGCAGGTTTAAAGGATTTGTTTCTTCCAAACGAGTTAAATATTTTTGTTAATCTACTTATTGCTATTATCATAATTCTATCTTATTTATTAATTTTAATAATCAGCGTTGCAATATATTAGGAATTACAGAATAATCAAGAAAAAAGTTAATATAATTTAATATTTTATTACAAAATTACTTGAAAGCCTAGTAAAATAAGCATTTAGTAAAATACAAGTTTTAATAAAAAACAGTTAATATTCCTCAATAATTATCCTTGCATTATTTTTTGGATAAAATTATAAATTCTATTTCATTAAATTAAGAGGAGTTATGCCTATACATCCGAATACGTTGCTTAATTATTAACATTTCCCTTGCTAGTATTATTATATAGCCTTAAAGTTAAATATTAATATTAGTGAGAGATATATGAATTTACTAGCAAGTATTACCGGCAAGAATTATGTAAACGGGCAGTTTATAACGGCTTCAAAGCAAATCTCGGTTGTTAATCCTTCGACTTTAAAAGAGATTGCGACTGTGCCGAATTTGGAATTATCAGAAATTAATTCTGCAATAGATAACACAGTGCAAACCTTTTCAGCATGGTCGCAAAGTTCTTTTGAAGAAAGGATAGCAATTCTCCGCAAATGGCATGCTTTAGTAATCGAAAATATTGATGAGCTAAGTCATATATTAACCTTAGAGCAAGGGAAAATACTTGCTGAATCAAAAAAAGAGATCCTATATGGGGCATCTTTTATTGATTGGTATACATATGCAATTCATAATATTCATTCTGTTGTAAAGCCTGGCAATAATAAAAACCATAAAATCGTTACGCATTATGAGCCGGTAGGTCCAGCTGCTGCTATAACACCTTGGAACTTTCCAAATGCCATGATTACCCGCAAGGTAGTTCCTGCAATAGCAGCTGGTTGTAGCGTTATATTAAAGCCGTCAAGCCTTACACCGCTTTCAGCATTAGTACTAGCAAAGTTAGCTTACGACGCCGGATTGCCGGCAGGAGTGTTTAACGTTATTACTGGTGATTCTAACATTATCGGTAAGGCTTTTTGTGAAGATTTTAGACTGCGTAAATTATCGTTTACTGGTTCTACAAATGTTGGCAAAATTCTATACCAAGCTTCGGCAAATACTGTAAAGCGTTTATCTTTAGAGCTTGGCGGTAATGCTCCTTTCATTATAACAGCTGATAATGATCTAGAAAAAGTTGCAGATGATTTGGTTATTTCTAAGACTCGAAATAGCGGACAGTCTTGTACTTCCCCTAATAGAATATTTGTAGAAGAATCTATATATGAAAAATTTATAGAAATTCTAACTCCTAAATTTAACAAACTTAAAGCAGGTGACGGATTTGATAACGCATCGGATGTAGGTCCACTAATTAATTCTGCTGCTATAGAGAAAATCCAAAAATTGCTTGCCGATGCTCAAAATAGAGGGGCTAAGTTAATTTGCGGTGGTAAGGCTAATAATAATTTCATTGAGCCAACTATTATTATTGATTGTTTAGATAATATGGATATTTTTAAAACGGAAATATTTGGACCAGTAATTGCTTGCTATAAATTTAAGAGTTTAGACGAGGTAATAGAGCGTGCCAATAATACCGAATATGGTCTGCAAGGATATGTATATTCACGAAATTTAAGTGTTGCTAAGATTGATATGGCAACAAAGCTTGATTTCGGTATGATATCGATTAATGATCCGCTGCCAGCTAATGCTAAAGCTCCTTTTGCAGGACGTAAGGCTTCAGGTTTTGGAGTTGAAGGGTCATTTGAAGGGATATTTGAATATTTAAACACCAAATATATAAATTTACAACAAACATAGAATGAAAATATATGCCTACATTTAGCTCTCTTAAGCCAGAGCTAAAAAAGGAAATAGAAGATATCATTAATTTAGCCATACAAGAAAATATTAATAATGAAGAATTGACTATAAAATGTAAAAGTTTTTTTGAGTCAGTATTTTCAGATAATAACAAATCTTGTATTGATGAATGTTATCAAATCTTATTTAATTGTGTGAGACAGAATTTTAAAGAGTCTATTTCTATACCTGATCCCATTACAATTTTAACAGTTCAATTATCATGTTTATATGATCCTTCTTCTCTGCCTTTAGGTGTAACTAATTTAGATAATAACGAGGAGTAAAAATTATGCCGGCACTTATAAATGAATTTGACAAAGAATTAAAAGCAATTTATGAAAAATTTTATTTAATAAAAAATAAAGACTTTACGTTACCGGAAAATCAAAAAGATATACAAACTTTCTTGATGTTAGTATCTGATTATTTAGGAAGAAATTTAGAGGAAAAGACAAAATTGTCAATTGGTTACTTACCAATTCTAATAAAATTAATAAAAATATTTTTTGAAATAAATAAAAAATTATCTGATGAACTTGAAGAGTCTTTGGATAAAGTTTTAAATCTATATAAAGCCAAAGAGGATACTAAAGAATTCCAAATAGAGATAGAAGAAAGCTTAAATATTGTTAGGACGCTAGGATTGTTATGTAATGAAAATATGGAAGATTTTTGAATTGATTGATTTTTTAAGAATATATTGACAGCTTGTTATATCTCCGTGTATTAAATTAATATAAATCTCGGAGTTTTTATGACCATAACTTTTCAACTTATACAAGAGTTTAATTTTACTGAAGCAGTTAAAGAATTAACAAGAGAGAACGTAAACGAGCGAGGAGATATCGTTGTTACATTAAATTTTAACAATAAACAATTCAATTATGCAGCGAAGAACGTTAATACTTTAGAAGCTTTATGTTTTATGAGTTCGGTATTATCTTTAACTTCCACTTCTCAACAGCAATTAAAAGACAGATTAAATATATTAAAAAGTTGTATCAAAACTGCATATAATAAAATGCACGAATATGATAATGCAATTTGGAATGGAAGAGATGATAACAATAACAGCACAGCAATATGGCTTGCTTGGGGAGGAGTCTCAGAAAAGCTTAAGGATTTGTTAGATAAGCACCCTAAATTGATAGAGGATGAACAAGAACTTACCCGTAATGCTTTTGACGTAACAATGGAAGTGGGGCATTTAAATATAGAGCAAAAAACAGAATTAGCTAAAGTTTTAATTCCTTTAGGAATACAAATTAATAATTTAAATACATATAACATCATATTGCAAAATGAAAATTATTTAGCAGCTTTTAAAAATATCATAGAAGATGCTAGTAATTTATCTTCAGAAATATTTAGTAAATTTGTAGATAATGTAATTAGCAAAATAGGTATTTTAATTAGTAATTCTAAAGCCCAAAAAATAGATAATTCTGTTATTAAAAATGCTATAACAAAATGTTATGAAATAATTGAACAAATATTTAAGCATGAAGAAAAAATAAATATTAAAGACATATTAGAAAAAGATTTAAGTACTTCAAATACTTATGTTTCTCCATTTTTACACTGGTTATTAGAATTGGGTAATAATAAATTGACTTCTATTTTACAAAATTATGATCAAAATAAAAAGTTTGATTTTTATGTAAAAGATTGGAATGGTAAGGAAGCATACAGAAGTGCATTAGAATGGTTAGCTAGTTATAAATTTGATCTTTTAAAAGATAAAACTTTTACAGCTTATTTAAATCCATCTAAGAAACAAGAAAATGAAAAGATACTAATAAGTTTAGTAAGTAATAATACTAAAGTAAATAGTGAAAAGCCAATAGCACCTTTCTTTGAAGAATTATTAAAGCATAGGCCTCCTTTATTTGGTAATGATCTTAAAGGTACAAAACAAGCTATTTGCAATAAAATGTTTCAAGAATCAGTAAATGCTAAAAATATTGAACCTACGTTGTATACAGATCAAACGCTAGATTTTGCTACATGTTTAATTGCTATACAACAATTTGAAAAAGAAATGGTGGATAGTCTAGGCGTTGCTAATCTTAACCCGTACGATTAAAGTTTTGTTACGTGGATTCTTTCCTACCTGTCACCCCGTGGCTTGCTAACTAGGTCCAGCTAAAAAATACTAATAATATTAGTATTTTTTATTATTCTTCTGGATCTAGTTCCCAAGCCACGGCATGACAGCGTACGTGTTTTTCAACCCACGTGGGCAACGCTTATGCGGTGATGACACCGTCTTCATAGGTAATAAAACTACTTCCATACTTACTTTACCCTTTACCCTCACAAAGTTATTGTTTGTTTTACTTTTTGTGATTATTATCGCATAGAAAATTAACTTAATTCTATGCCAAATATAGACATTCTTATTTTTACTAGTTTTTTAGCGATTAATTTAATCGTTGGATTTGCGGATATTAAAAATATAAAAAATATTCGGGAATATGCGATTGGGAAAAGAAATTTCTCGACCGGTACGATAGTTGCAACTCTAATTGCTACTTGGATCGGCACTAGCACTTTCCTAATCGATAATTCACGAATATATATTGACGGGTTGTTTTACTTGCTTCCTAGCATACTCGGTAGTGTTGTTAGTTGGCTATTAATTGCCTATTTTCTTGCTCCTCGTTTCGAACATTTTTTAGGCAGTATGTCAGTGGCGGAAATAATGGGGGAGGCTTACGGCAATAAAGTTCGAAATCTTACCGCTATTGTTAGCATATTAATGGCTATAGGCAGGATTGCTATTCAGTTTCATATAGCCAGTCTAGTGCTAGAGTTATTTTTTGGTATTTCAAATTTTTACGTAGATTTGTTTTTAGCGACTTTCATAATAAGCTATTCGGCTTTCGGCGGCGTTAAATCGGTTACTTTTACCGAAGCCGTACAGTTTTTTACCTATAGTGCCGTTATTCCAGTAATAGGGATTATAGTGTGGAATGTTTTTAGTGATCCTACTATTTCTATCGACTCAAATGTGCAGCATCGTCTTACCGATTTAGGTATGGTATTTAATTATACGAACCCTAAATTTTGGATATCCCTAAATATCTTTATATATTTTGCCATTCCCTCACTTGGTCCTTCAATTTTTCAAAGAATATTGATGGCAAAGGATATACACCAGATATCAAGAACCTTTTTTATTTCAGCAATTATTTGCCTTTGTTTATCTGTCTTATTCATTTGGATTGCGATATTATTGCTTTCCCAAAATGCTGTCGATAGTAGTCAATTATTTTCTCAGATTACTAAAAGCTATATAGGATTTAAAGGCTTAATAGTTGGCGTTATTATGGCAATGATAATCTCAAGCACTAACTCTTATATTAACGTTGCAACAGTAAGCTTTATTAATGATATCTGTAAAAAAACCTCGCTGCAATATAGCTATGTAACTGCGATTATCATAGGCTTGATAGGGTTCGTTATCTCACTTGACCTAATTAATATATTCTTATTACTCACCAGCATCTATTTGCCTATAATTACCTTACCGTTAATTCTCTTAATATACGGCTTTAAATCAACTGCTAAAACCTTTTTTATCGGTACAGTAGCAGCATTATTAACCATCATAGCATGGCAATTATTTTCTTTAAGGCAGATTATAGGAATTTATCCGATCTTGCCGGCTGCGATCATAAATTTACTCTTTTTCCTTGGTAGTCATTATATTTTAAAACAGCCAGGCGGTTTTGGTTCGTTAAAAGAGCCGCTGAGCGTAAGGCTGATAAAGCAAGAGCGAAGAAGAAGATTCTGGGGTTTATTCCGCTTAATCAAGAATTTTAATCCTTTGATATATTGGAATAATACATTACCACGCCAAGAAATCACTTATAGCTATGTTGGGATATTTATTTTAATCTCTATCTTTTCATCCTTATATCTTACGCCTAACAGTAGGATAATGAACCATCTAAATATATATAATATCATTTATCACTGTACGCTTGTAACTTCTGCAATACTTATCACTTATCCGTTATGGCCTTTGAGATTTCAGAAGAAATATATTATATCGTTGTTCTGGTTTATTGCTAATTTTGGGATATTGATATTTTTTAGTAGTTTGCTTGTTTTATCAAGCAACTTCTATCAATTACAATTGATGAGTTCAATAATTAACCTACTAATAATTGCGACATTGTTTAGATGGCATACTACTTTACTTATGACTATTATTGGCGTATTTGCTAGCATAGAGTTTTATAAATATTTTATGGATGAGAAGCTGTTAATTAATATAGATAGCTTCCAGTTCAAAGTGATATATTTCCTTACTTTATTCAGTGGGTTGTTAATCGTTTTCTTAAGACCAAGGCAAGAGCAGGAAAGATTAATTAACCTAAAAAATACTCATTTAGGGGATAGGGTTAGTTTTAGAGAGCAGGAACTTGAAAAATTACTTGATTTAAAACATGAATTTTTACGTAATATAAACCATGAAATAAATACGCCGCTAACCGGTATTATTAGCCTTGGTGAAACTTTATGGGCTAATTACGATAGATTTAGTGATGATCAACGTCGTAATGCAGTAGAGATAATAGCTAAAAGCTCTAGTAGGTTAAATAGTTTGATAGGCAATATTTTAGATTTCTCAAAACTATCTAGTCTTGGTTATGAGTTAAAAAAAGAAAGCATAAATTTAAGCGAGCTATTGCATGAGCGAATAAAAATATGTAAGAAATTATATTTGAACAATAAGAAGTTAGAATTTATAGCTGAAATTGAAGAAAATATAGTGCTTAAATGCGATCCTCATTATATTAGCCATACATTCGATAATTTGATAATTAACGCTATTAGCTATTGTAATGACGGCATAATAAAAATTGATTTACAAAAGCAAGAAAATAATATTTTATTTACTATTAAAGATGATGGAATAGGCGTTCCAAAAGAGGAACTACAAACTATATTCGGTGTGTTCGTCGTAAGCTCGAAAACCCGCTCACCTGCAGGTGGTAGAGGAATGGGGCTTGCTTTGTGTAAAAAGGTAATAGAGCTGCATGGCGGAAAAATCTGGGCAGAAAATGATGAGCAAGGGAAGACGACTTTTGTTTTTACTATGCCCCTTTAATGTCATACCGCGAGCTTGTAGCGGTATCCAAAAAAACAATAAAAAATACTAACGTATTTTTAACTGGCTCTAGTTCCCAAGCCACGGGATGACAATGAAACAATAACAAAATAATAAGTATATGAAAACAATTTTACTTATAGCATTACTTAGCACGCAATATAAAGGTGATAACGATAATGTTTTAGCAATTACTGAGGCTTTAAAACAACAATATCAAAAGGAAAACTTACAGATTGATATAGTTAATTTGGAAATCGATAAGCTAGATCCTAATCAGATAGAAAAATATCCAAATCAGGTAATTATTATAGGTGCAGGGCTTGATGGTATTAAAGCATTTACTATTTTAAACTCTAACAAAGGCACTAGTAAATTTATTTGGAGTGGTCATCAATTAATAAATGAAGTAACAGAAAATTTAAAGATTCTAGATAATATAGTGTTACCATCCTATGCTTTAAATCAAGAGTAAATTAAACAAATTCAAGAAGCAAAGGTTAAGTTAATAGAAACTACAGGCATACCTCATACTCTTACAAAAGAGGATTGTATAAAGGAGTATAAAGATTTAGCTGATAAAAAGTTAATTCCTGATTCTTCTAACGGCTATATATTTACCTGTCTATCAGGTGATGCTCCTGATTCAAATGGAAAAATAAAATTTTATACCCAAGAAGAAGCTTATAAATTGGGTGAGCAATTAGCTCAAATTGTAAAATTAAAAAATATGATGCTTTTAGTGACAAATGGACCTAGAACCGGTCAATATGATCCTAAGGCTTTTCCTGATAAAGTAAAACTTCCAGTACATGAAAAAAATAGTGATATTGATTTAGTTAGTAAAGCTTTTTTAAAAGGAGTAGAAAGTATATTAGGTAATGAAGCAGAGGAAAAAGTAAAATTTGAGAATTTTGTATTTGGAAAGCCAAGTGTATTCAAAGGATATTTAGGTGCAGCCATAGAAAATGAAAAAAGCATAGTAGTTATTGGCGGGGAATCTTCAAGCCAAATCACGCAAGCTTTAGACTTAGTAGCAGGTAGGTTATATATTAAGAAAAATACTGCTATGAATGATGTTCATAAAAAGCAAGTAAATAAAATACTAGAAACTAATAAAGGAGCTAAATTATTAAAGGATAATGAAGTTAATTTAATTATTAATGTTATTACTGATGAAGCCTATAGTGATGCTGAAACAGTTGCAAAGTAGTTTGAAGAAGAAAATCATTTTTTTAATGAAGAGGAATGTTTATATGGAGATAGAGGTTTAAAAATTATAGGATATACATCAGAGCTAGGAACGGCATAAAAAACATGAAAAAAATTATTTTTAATAAACAACAAGATTTTGTCTCAATTATAGCACCGGCATCAAGCTGTCCTGATGCACAAGATAGGTTAGCTAAATCAATTGAAATGCTGAATTCACAAGGATTTAAGACCTTAGTAGATGATAAAATATTTATGGGGGATGAGCTACCATTTTTTGCTGCTCCGAAGGCTGAAAGGCTGAGAATGTTTAAAGAGGCGATGGAAAACGAGCAAGTTAGAATAATCTGGGCTTTTCGTGGTGGATATGGTTGTAGTGAGATTGTAGAAGATTGTTTTAACATAGAGAAGAAAGGTGATAAAATCCTGATAGGTTATAGCGATATTACAGCACTGCATCTACTTTTAAATGGTCATTATGATATTCCAACTATTCACGGCTCAGTGCTAACTTCTTTTTTGCCGCCTGTAAATCAAGATATTAATTCTATCCTAAATGTTTTAAAAGGTGAAGATAGTAAAATTGCTCTTTCGCCAATAAATAAAATTAATGACAATCCTATAGAGGGAAAAATACTAGGCGGTAATTTAACGGTTTTTAGCAAGCTAATTGGCACTTCTATTAATCTAAAAACAAACAATATATTGCTACTCGAAGACATCAACGAAAAAGGTTATGCAATTCATCGTAATCTAGTACAACTAAAAAATGCTGGTATATTTGATGGAATAGAGGCGATAATTTTTGGTGATTTTACTAGCGGGGATGAAAATACAGAATTAGCTATAAAAAGCTTCTGTTTAAATTATATTCCAAATATTGAGACTTATAGAGCTGAAGGAATAGGGCATGGAGCAGTAAACCAACCGGTTATTATGAATCATGAAGTAGTTATAAGCGGTAATTACTTAAGTTTCTCTAGTCCTTTTGCCTTAGAAGATTAATATATGATACAAACCATTAGAATAGGGACTAGAAAAAGTAAACTCGCTTTAACACAAACTAACCTAGTTATTGAGCAAATCAAAAAGCATTTTCCTAATATTAATTGTGAGATAGTAGAAATTACTACTAGCGGTGATTTGATCCAAAATAAACCTTTATATGATATAGGCGGTAAGGCTTTATTCTTGAAAGAAATAGAGCAGGCTTTGCTTGATAAAAAGGTTGATTTGGCTGTTCATTCTTTGAAAGATGTTCCAGGAATAATACCTGAAGATTTGAGTATTGCAGCTGTTTTAGAGCGGGAAGATTCAAGAGATGTGTTTGTTTGTCTAACACATAAATCCATCGAAGAACTGCCAAAAAATGCCGTAATAGGGACTTCTTCGGTACGCCGAAAATTATGTGTACAAAGAATAAGACCGGATTTAGAAATAATAGTGTTTAGGGGTAATGTTGACTCAAGAATCAATAAGCTAATTAATAAGGAAGTCGACGCAACCATACTTGCATATGCCGGCTTAAAAAGGCTTAATGCATTTAATCCGGAATATTGTCATTTGATAGAGCATTCGCAGATGTTGCCATGTATAGGGCAAGGTGTTATTGCGATTGAAATACGAAAAGATGATCATGCTATGATTGAGATATGCAAACAAATTAACCACCTACCGACTTTTGAATTGGTAAAGCCGGAAAGAGCACTTTTAGAATATTTAGATGCAAATTGCCGCACGCCTATAGGTGCTTATTCGAAATATTTAGATAATGGTGATATACAAACCGATTTTATGCTTGGTAATCTCGATGGTAGTAAAATAGTTTTCCATACAGAAATATCTAGCCCAAAAACCTCAAAAGAAGCAGGCATAAAAGCCGCTAAAATAATGTTAAGTAACCTCGAATAATCTATGAATTTTCAACAGTAAGATGGTATTGTTACGTGGATCGGTTTTTCCGTCTGAGCTAAGGAAATTACGAAGTAATTGACGAAGCAATCCAGCTAAAAAATGCTAAAATTAGTTATTTTTTACTATTTTTCTGGATTGCCACGCGGTCTACGACCGCTCGCAATGACAGTTTTAATAATACTCCAATTTTCTCCGGACACTACTGTGCCTACGCGGGAATGACATAGGATAATAACTGCCCGGTACTATAGTGCTATTGATGCGGTAATAACTATAAATCCCTACTCTTTCTCCGCATTCTTTCTAGCAGATGGGGATAGCATGACACTTAGTTCTTTTAACGCCTTATCTTCTACGTAATTCGGAGCGTTCATTAATAAATCTTCGGCTTGCTGATTTAATGGAAAAGCGATTATCTCCCTTATATTAGTAGCTTCCGCAAGTAACATAACGATTCGGTCTATACCTGGAGCTATGCCGCCGTGTGGAGGAGCTCCAAATTTAAACGCTCTAATCATACCGCCAAATCGTTTATCCACTTCTTCTTCACTATAACCAGCTATAGCAAATGCCTTATACATTATCTCAGGCTTATGATTTCTAACAGCACCGCTAGAAAGCTCTATGCCATTACAAACAATATCATACTGATATGCGGTAAGCTCTAGCAACTCTTCGGTTGTTTTTGCGTTCTCAAGAGCTTCTAACCCACCCTGAGGCATAGAAAACGGATTATGGCTAAAATCAATTTTACCGGTTTCTTCGTTTAGCTCATAAAATGGAAAATCGGTAATCCAGCAGAATTTAAAGCAATCTTTTTCAAGTAAATCTAGCTCATCAGCAAGTTTAATTCTTACCTTACCGGCAAGTTTAGCAGCTTTATCTTTCTTATCGCTAGCAAAAAATACCGCATCTCCATTGCTAATATTAGCAGTAGCCTTCAAATCTTCTAACTGCTGAGTGCTTAAGAATTTTGCAACTGGTCCTTTTGCTTCCCCGCTTTCGCTAAACTGAATATAGCCAAGTCCTCCAGCTCCCTCCGATATTGCGAATTCTATCATTTTATCGAAGAAACTACGAGGCTGACTTGCAGCACTTGGTGCAGGAATTGCTCGGACAATACTACCTTTCTTGATATTTTCCCTAAAAATAGCAAAGTCTGAATCTCTAAAAATTTCCGTTACATCGGCAATAATAATAGGGTTACGTAAATCAGGCTTATCAGAGCCGTATTTTAACATAGACTCATTATATGGAATGCGGATAAATGGTGCTTCTGATACTTTCTTATCTGTAAATTTAGTAAATAGCTCATACATTACAGGCTCGATTGTGGTGAATATATCTTCTTGCGTAACAAACGACATTTCGATATCTAGCTGATAAAACTCGCCTGGTGACCTATCTGCTCTTGCGTCTTCATCACGAAAACATGGAGCGATTTGGAAATAGCGATCAAATCCCGATACCATCAATAGCTGCTTAAATTGTTGTGGTGCTTGCGGTAATGCATAAAACTTGCCTGGATGTAATCTACTTGGGACTAAGAAATCCCTTGCTCCCTCAGGTGAGCTAGCGGTAAGAATTGGTGTTTGAAATTCGGTAAAGCCTCTTGCAGTCATTAAATGACGAATATAAGAAATAATTTGTGAACGTAGCATTATATTATTATGCAACTTCTCACGTCTTAAATCTAAAAAGCGATGTTTAAGCCTTGAGTCTTCAGGTGCGTCTTTTTCCGTATTAATCACAAACGGCAGAGTATCAGCAGCTGATTCAACAATAAACTCACCAGCTAAAACTTCTATATGACCGGTAGGAAGTGTGTTATTAATAGTCTCTTCTGATCTTGCTACTACTTTCCCAACTACTGTTACAACTGACTCATAACGTAAACGGCTAGCATCGTCCATAAGCTGCGGATTTTGGTCGGTAAACACGATTTGTGTTATGCCATAATGATCACGTAAATCTACAAAAACTAGATTGCCATGATCTCTTCTTCTATGTACCCAACCAGACAGTTTTACTTCAGTCCCAACATCGGAAATTTTTAATTCATTACAATTATGAGTTCTATATTTATGCATTTTATCTTTGTTTTTTAAATCAACTCACTATAATCAAAATAGCTAAATCCTGCAATAAAATTATCTAGGTTCTGTGAAAGGTTCTAATTGATTTTGAGTTTTGAACTATTTTTTAGCGAAAATTAATAAGATTTTTGACGGAATAGTTATTCATATTTCAAAAAAATCTTGTAATTTGCAGCAAAAAAGAGTCAAAATTAAATCTTTTTAGAAATCTTCACAGAGCCTAGGATACAAAAGTAATATTTAGGAATTTTAAGAAATTTTTTAGTTCCTGACGAGCAACTATATGTGAGCTGTTAAATGCTCGGTCATAATTTGCGACTTTTAAATCAAGTAGAGTTAAACCTTGCAGAAATAACTCTCTATATATTACACGTTCACTAAAACCATCAGCGAGTTTAAAATTGATTCTTTTAGCAAGCTTGTTCAATACGTTACTAACACGTCTTTTATTTAGAGCATCAAGGTTACTTAAACGATTACGCAAAATTATCCAATCTATACTCCCTCTATCACGACTAGCACGCTGCATTTTCTGTTCCCATATCATTTGGCTATAGATTGAGGGGCTGATAATTTCATCTTTATTGTCAACTTTTGCTATTACGTCTAAATCTAAAAAGCTATCATTTATCGGCGTAATAATGGTGTCAGCATAAGAATGAGCAAGCCTTGATAAAGCAGTATGGCTACCAGGCGTATCGATTACTATATAATCAGCATCCATATTATCCTTTAATATCTGCTCAAAACTATTTGCTTGCTCTTCTTCAGAACTTTCTTTGACATGGAAATGCTTTGGTACTAATACCGGTTTGTCAGGGTTTTGCTCATTATACAAATCTCGATTTTTTAGGTAATTAGTTAAAGAGCTTTGGCGAGAATCAGTATCAATACTTACAACTGAATATTTTTGATAAAGTAGTGCCACTATTAAATGGATAGAGCAGGTTGTTTTACCTGCCCCACCTTTTTCATTACCTATAACAAATATATAAGGCTTACTGCTCATAATTTTCCTTTATAAATTTCTCAAGTAGCCTTACACCATAACCTACAGCACCCTTCGGGCCAAGCGATGAGGGTTTATTGCTATTTGCAACGCCTGCTATATCTAAATGTGCCCATTCTACCCCTTCTTGAATAAAACGTTTGATAAAATGAGCAGCGGTAGAACTTCCAGCAGCTCCTGGCACATTACCGATATTTGCCATATCAGCTATGTCGGAGTTAATCATTGCATCATAATCTTCATGAAGCGGCATTCTCCATAATTTTTCATTTACTTCTTCACCAGCTTTTATTAGCTTATCAGCAAGCTCATCATTATTAGAAAAACAACCAGCATATGTAGGACCTAAAGAAACGACTATAGCACCGGTTAACGTCGCAACGTCAATCACGCATTTAGGTTTGAATTTTTCTTGTGCATACCAAACAGCATCAGCAAGAACTAAACGCCCCTCTGCATCGGTATTTAAAACTTCAGCAGTTTGACCTGACATAGTAGTTACAACATCCCCAGGACGCTGTGCATTACCTGATGGCATATTTTCAACGAGCCCTACAACACCTACGATATTTACCGGCAATTCTTGACTAGCAACCGCAATCATAGTACCAACTACTGCGGCAGAACCACACATGTCATATCTCATTAAATGCATATTATTTGATGGTTTTAGAGATATACCTCCTGTATCAAAAATAACTCCTTTTCCGACTAGAGCAATATAAGGAGCCTCTTTGCTTGCACCTTGATATTCCATTACCACTAGCTTTGATTCATTTTGTGAACCTTGACCAACTCCAAGAAGAGCACCCATGCCAAGATTTTTCATTTCTCTTTCACCAAGAATAGAAACATCGACATTTAATTCTTCTAGTGTTTCTGCTATTCTTTCAGCATATATTTGTGGAGTTTTAATATTTGATGGTTCATTACTAATATCTCTTGTGAAAAAGACCCCTTCAGCAATTAATTTTTTAACTTCAAACAACTTTGCTGCTTCTACGTTATTATCTGTAGAGATTTCAAATGATTCTACAACAAACTTATCTGCTTCTTTTAAAGTAGTTCTATATTTATCGAATCTGTAGGAAGCAAGTAACGCACCACTAGCAATTAAAGATGCAACAAGCGATGATGTAAAGCTGCTTATTCTATTCTTAATTTTTAAGCCAATAGTAGCGATTTTAGCATTAGTAGCATTTTGTAGGATTTTACCCGCTAATTCTTCAATCTTAACCTCAGTTAGTTTTTCTTCACTTCCAAGCCCTGCTAATACTAAATATTTTACTTCCCCTGACTTAACAACAGAAGGAATAATTTTGATCTGCCCATATTTACCAGTAAATTGTAATTTATTGGCAATAGTCTTGGAGATCAAACCATGATGTTGTTGGTCAAGGTTTATTAGTTCACTATCAAGTTTTAATTTGTCATCAATAAACACTATTAATGCTTGAGTATTTAATGATTCTTCCTCAGTAAATTTTACATGTAGCATATTTATTTTTCCTTATTAACATTTTCCTAGATAATTCTATTTATCTTATGAAACTTTGCAAGTATTAATTGCCTATAGAGAAACCAAATTAAAAACTAATTGACATAATTTAACGTTTTTTATATTTTTTGCCTAGTAATAATTAAAATTAAGTAATTTAATGCTGAGTCTAGAAGCTAAAACCTTTTTACACATTGAAAATAGATATAAAGAAATAAAAGAATTTCATAATGTTTATGATCTTACACCTCATCCAACAAGATATAATATTCTTAAATACACATTAAAATTCATTTCTTTACCATTTACAATAGCTATTCAAGCTATAAAATTTGTTACATTAGGTACTGTTTCACTTACATATTTTATAATGGTACCCAAAAACTGGACTACTAAAATGCTAGAATGAGATATAATTTTCAGATACAAAAGAGAAATTATATGTCCAAAAAAGCAAAACAATATAGTGCAGCAGAAAAAACAAAGATAGTTTTAGAAACAATAAAAGCTGAAATGACAATAGCTCAAATTAGTAGCAAATATGGAGTTCATCCGACACAAATACAAGCATGGAAGAAAAGAGGTATAGAAAATTTAATTAGTAGTTTTCAAATTAAGCCACAATCTAAGGATCCAGATCATCAGGATTTAATAAAACAATTGTATGAACAAATAGGCCAGTTAACTGTTGAACGTGACTGGTTGAAAAAAAAATCTACATTGTTTGGACTTGGCAATTAGAAAAAATATGGTAGATAAAGAGTGTAGTAATCTAAGTATCGCTAGGCAATGTACTCTACTGTTTATTAACAAATCTAGCTATTATTACAAGCCACAAGGCTTAACCCAAAAAGACTTAAAAATAATGCAAGTGATTGATGAAATATACACACAGCATCCTTACTTTGGAGCAAGAAGAATGTCTGAGCACCTTGTACCATTGGGCATCACAATTGGTCGCAAGGCAGTAAGTCGTTATTATAGAATAATGGCTATTGAAGCTATCTATCCTAAAATGAACTTAAGTAAGCGCAATCAAGCTCATAAAATATATCCATATCTTTTAAAAGGAGTTGAAATTATTAAAGTAAATCAGGTATGGAGTACAGATATCACTTATATTAGAATGGCACAAGGATTTGTATATTTGGTAGCAATTATTGATTGGTTTAGTCGTTATATTGTGAGCTGGAAGGTGTCTATTAGTTTAGAAAGTGACTTTTGTATTGATGCACTTGAAGAAGCAATAATAAAATATGGTCAGCCTGAAATCTTTAATACAGATCAAGGTTCTCAATTTACATCAAAAGATTTTACAGATAAACTAATTAAACGTGAAATCAAAATCAGTATGGATGGTAAAGGCAGAGCCCTAGATAATGTATTTATAGAAAGATTTTGGCGTTCATTAAAACAAGAAAAAATATATTTGATGGTTTTAAATACTGTCAAGGAGGCAAAAAATGCTATAACTGATTACATAAATTTTTATAATAGAAAAAGAATGCACCAGTCATTAGAATATCTCACTCCAGAACAGGTGTATTCTACAAAAATTATTGAGTAAAATTATAATACAATTTATATCTCATAAATCTTAATTTTTAGTCTAGACAAATTGGGCCACCTCATTTAAACATTGGTAATACTCTTTTAAAAAAAATAAATAAAAGCATTGAAAAGAAAATAAAAGAAGGTTCATGTAAAGAAACTGATGACAATATCCCGAAAATTGTTGAATATATATTAAAAAAATATGAAGAAAAGCCTGAATTAATAGAGCAGCCTAAATTTTCATTGTTACAAAATTTTATAATAAAAGTTAAAAAATATGTACCATTCGCTTCAAAACTTATAAATTTCTGGGATAATGGGGGAGTAAAGCATTCTGAGGAAATGGTAGAGAAACAAGAATTAGTCGAAATCATTTATAAGAAAATTGTTTCTGCAATATATATGGCAGGTAAGAATGGTGAAACAATGGAAACGGAAGATGTAAAAAAACTTTTTCCTGAAGTAGATTTTAAAGAATTTGAAGAAAAAGTTGAGTTGGTTAATACCGAAGCAGTCAAAATAAAAGATAACAACCCGGTATCTTTACCATGTAGTCAACCGCCTATTATCCTAGAATCTGAAGAAGTTGAGGTTACTACTGGCTCTGATGATATCATAGAAATTCCAGCAGAACCGGCTATTGCTATTCCAAATAATACTATAAACCCGCTAGTAAATCTAATGATGCTGAAAGCGGTATATGATGGAATAAATCGAGTACAGCAAGGAATGGCTGAATTTTATCAGGAGCAGGTAGCTATAGAAAATGATATAGAAATTCAAAATGCACTTTTTGATGAATTTTGTCAAGAACAGTGGGCTATAGAAAAAAGCATGAAAATTGAAAATGCCCCTATTCCATATTACATAGAGCCGCACCAATATTATGGTTATGATAATGCTCTTTTAGGAAATAATTATATCCCACAAGCAATAGCGTGTTGTTGAAAATTCATTGTGAGAGAAAACTGACATTATTACATGGCTCACCCCCACTCCTGTCACCCCGTGATTTATTCACGAGGTCCAGTTAAAAATGTCAATATTGTTGATATTTTTAGTTGTTTTTTAGATTCCGTGGTGGCATTGTTGCGTAGATCGAAACACGTGTTCGGTGTCATACCGTGGCTTGACCACGGTATCCAGAAAAACAACTTTTTATACTAATAATATTAGTATTTTTTAGCTGGACCTAGTTCCCAAGCCACGGGGTGCATTGTTGTGTGGATTGAGAGTCGTCATTGCGAGGAAATTACGAAGTAATTGACGAAGCAAGGAAGTAAAAAAATGCTAACTTTGCCTCCACGGCATGACTACCTTAGGATGTTTTTCAATGCATGCGGACAAGCCTCTGCGGGGATAACACAAAACACTTTTTTCAAACTATACACAAAGCTTGTGAGAGAGTTAAACCTACAACTTAACTTTTAATTTAACAAAACCTTGGTGGCTTTTATACTTCTTTTGTAAGTGACAATTATACTCGACTAATACACTTATATTACCTTTTTCAGCTAAAATATTAGCACCGATATTGTAGCCAATTTTAGGTTGTTTTGGTAATGCAACAATTTCAGTAACTTCTCTATCTCTCCATTTTATTTTAGCCTCAAGTTTGTTATTTTTGTTGTTAAAATAATTCTCTACAGAAGCCATAATTGTTGGTGTAATGCTTACTGCTCCTATTTTCTGTGGAGCTAACGATACATTACCGCCTACAATACTAGACCATATATTTTGCTTTTTAGAGGCAATACTTAAATGCTGAATACCAGCTCCGCTTTCTTGATAAGTACCATCTTTAATATAACCATATCTTATCCCGATATTTGGAGTGAAGCTCACTTTATTGCCGATAAGATAATTATAACTTAATAAACTTTCAAAATTATAATTATTATTCTTATATTTACCGTTTGCAATAGTGCCTAAGCGGTTGATTTTATTCTTTACAATATTATGGTTATAAGCAAACATACCTTGGATCATAAAGTTTTTTGGCAACTCTTTTTGACCATATAAAGCTATGATATGACTATCGACATTAGTATTTAATTTACCGCCGTTAGATTTAAACTTTGAATCTAGTCTAGTATAAGCGATACCGACTAAATCTTTATCATTATCAGATCCAATATCAAAACCGATAGTACCACCGGAAGTATGCCCTCTATACCCTATAAAACCTTTTTGAGTACCTTGCTTACTGATTCCATAAGTTCCTGATATCCAAAAACCTTTATCAAGCACTCTTTCATCTTCATCACCGGCAGCAACTCCAGTAAAACTATTTATTCTGCTAGATACAGTACCTTTGCTTACAGTATAAATGTCTTGAGTTGAATTAAAAATCGTTGCGACTACTTTCTCATCTTCTTTTACTGCTACCTGCATTGTCGCTACTTCTAAAGCTTCAATTCTTGCTTCTTCTGCACGTTTTGTCTCGAAGATAACAAATTCTTCTTTAGCTTTTTCCTCTTTATCTAATTCTTCTGCTTCTTTAAAAGATTCACTGCTTCCAGTTTGTTCTTGATCTTGTCTTCGGTTTTCACCTTGAGTTTGATTTTGTGCTTGCAGATGAACTTGATTTTGACCCTGCTCCTGTAGTCCTCTTAATTTTAATATTACCGTCCTTAGATCCCCATTCTCTCTTAATAATTCTGCCATTTGTGCTTGTAGTATTTGCACGGCTTCATTTTCCGGTAAAACTATTACCTCCTTTGCTTCTACATTTCCTTGGTGAGTTATTACTCGTGCTACAGGTACTGGATTTGGAGATAAATCAGGAATTATCGGATTTGCTTCAATTCCTGTTCCAAATTTATCCGTTGTGATATTTTCTATTGTTCCGTCTGCTCTTTCAATTGTAAGTCTAGTATCATTTATAAGATTGGCTCTCTCCATATTATCTATATATGCAATAACAGCTCTTCTTTTTGCATCCTTTATTAATTCTTCTTCATATATATTATATTTAACTTGTGTAACACCAGGTTGTGGTTTAAATGGAGAGCGTATATACTCAGATTCCTCGCCATAATTATCAACAACTAAGTTAGCCCGGATATTGCATGAAGTGAGATTCAAAGTAAGAAATTGAGTAATTTATAATATTAGCAATAATATTTTTGTAAAAATTTTGCCAAAAAGTGCTTTGAAGCCGTTATTTTCAAATTTTAGACATAATTACCCCTTACCCCATTTTTTCTAAGCACCGGGAACAGTGCTAATCTAGGTTATTCTAATGCTAATTTCTTCATCACATGATTCCATATTTGTCGGTAAGGATATGATGAAGATAACAAAAACTTAATACGCCTAGTATTACGGATAATTACTACACCAATTTTTAATAATTTTAAACGTATTGTACCTACTTGTGCTTTTGCTAATGCACTACCTTGTAATAAATTACCTCTGATGTATTCTACTAAAGTATATGCAAGACCCGATAAAATCATTCTGAGCTGATTAGCCCACCATCTATGACAAGAAGTACGATCTGCAAATAATTCTAGTTGTTGCTCTTTTATACGGTTTTCCATATCACCACGACCACAGTAAACTTTCTCGTATAAATCTTCAGGTTTATCTGATAAATTAGTTACTATATACCTTGGATTTTCTCCAAGCGTTGTCATTTCTGCCTTACCAATTACTCTACGTTCATAACTCCAACTACCAGCCTTATATGGAAACTCACTAAAAAGACGTTGCTTTTCTTTGGTTATCACAAATTCTGCTTTTGACTTCTCCATTGTAGGTTTCAGTAACTCATTTAGTCTGTTATTTTGGGGTATTCCTACAATATATTTTATATTATGAGTATCACACCAATCAAACATCTGATGACGACAGAACCCACTATCACCACGAAATATAATCTTTACCTCTGGCCAAGCTTGGCGAAAACGTTTTACTAATAAAGATAATATTGCCCAAGAATGCTTTGCTTGATCCTGCTTTGACGTCCTAAGATAACTAACTAACAGATGCTTTCCACAAAAAACATACAAAGGTAAAAAGCAATTATGACCGTAATAACCATGATAAAACTTACCTTCCTGTTTCCCATGAATTTCATCATCTGTAGCATCAAAATCAAGTATTAACTCCTTTGGTCCTATTTTATGAGACTTAATAAATTTATCAATCTATAATGGACTGAAAAATCAAGACAAAAAAATCATCAGTTTAGTTGGTAATGTTGTTAAAAATTAGGCTGCCATTTGTTCATAATTTTGTATGTAATCCAGATAAACATTCATAGGTTTTTTATACCCAATACTTGAATGGAACCTTCTGTAATTATATTTACTGATATAATTATCAATCCCTTCTTTAAGCTCCACTATATTTTGATAGTCATTAATAAATATACAATTATATTTTAAAGTCCTAAAGAAACGCTCAATAACAATATTATCAATACTTCTACCCTTACCGTTCATTGATATTTTGACATCATGATCTTTAAGCATTTGTGTATGATCATGGCTAGTATATTGGCTACCTTGATCACTATTAAATATTTTTGGAGCTGGATATTTATTTAATGCTTCTTGCAATACATCAGTTACTAATGCTGAGTCCATACTATTTGACAGTTTATAGCTTAATATGGCTTTACTATGCCAATCTATAATGGCTGCTCTAGATACATAAAACCGCCTTTAGTGCGAATATATGTTATATCACCACTCCAAACTTCATTAGTATAAGGAACACACACATTTTTAGTTTTTCCTGATTTAGTCCAATATTTATCAAGCAAATAACTATAGATTCTATGCTCACTATCTTTTATAGTAGTTACTTTCTTCCGATGAAGGTATATCGCTTCAATACCCATTAATCTCATATATTTTAGCACACGATCCCAACCTATCTTAAAACCGTCTGCTAATAATTGCTGATATATATAACGATAACCAAATTCTGGATTATCCGTATATATCTCGTCTACTCTATTTAATATATTTAAATTATAGTTACTAAGCGACTGTTCTTTATAATACGCCGAAGAACGGCTAATTCCTAGTAATTCACATTGTCTTGTCTTAGGTAACTGTTCTAGCTTGGATGCGACAAGACTCTTTCTATTTGATAAATCCAAGCTTCTTAGCTTTCCCACTGCCCAATCCCTCTCTACCGTAGCTTTCCCTAATGCTTTTGCCAGCTCGTCATTCTGCTCCTTGAGTTTATTAATTTCCTCTTGATATTCACTCACTACCTTAGCTGGTTCAAATGCTATCGCTGCATTTGATAAAAATTGCTTCTTCCAATGAGAAATACTATTACTACTAACCTCATATTTAGACGATAGCTGTGATAATGTTACATCCTCTTTTAATAATTCTAACACTATCCTTGTCTTCTCTTCGGCACTGAAATTCCGAACCTGTTTCTTAGTCATTTTTACCTCTTAAGTTATTTTTTCTATTCTAACTTCTTTCCAAGCAAATCTAACTATTTTTTTGTTCAGGTTTTTCAGTCCATTATAATCATCAGTTCATGCACTTTAATTGCAAAATATCTATCAGCATTGTTTTCTATACGACATAAGGTAGAACTACTTGCCATATCAGCAATTGTTCCTATGGCTGTTTGCATAGCAGGACATTTTCGTAGATAATTGTGGTCATTTAAATCCTCATAACCTAATGCAATACCATAAATTCGTTGCCTCAGCATTGTTGCGATGTTATGGGTAATTTTACTACCATCTCGTCTATCAGGAAATATTTTAGCAAGCTCCTCTGTTATACCAAGCCTTTTATCTGCTTCTCTTAATAACAACACACCTCCATCGCTACTAATATCACCTCCAGTGAAATTTATCTCTATTGTCCGATTTTTTACTTTGGAAAACTGGTAACTTAATGCTATACAATTTGTCATGACAAAATCCTTTGTATTATACTAATGAAATACCAGTATTATACTGCCTTACGAGGATTTTGTCTCCTATATCCCATGCAATATCCGGGTTAGCCATCTTATCATCATATTGCTGTTGAGTAAGGTTACCATTTTGGAATTGATGAGTTAAAAGATCCATATCATTTTTAATCATTAATGCTTTCTCTTGATAAGCTAATACCATTCCTCTTCCATCTTTTATAGCATTAATTTCTGCTTGTGTTAGATATTTCTTATACTCATTTTTTTCTTCTGATTTATCAACGACATTATCAACGCCAGTTTAGGATAAGAGTGTAAGGAATAAAGATAATAAAGCAGGGTATTTACAAGAGAGGAGTGTTGAGTTACATAGATTTTGAATCAAAAAAATATGCACTCAACAATGAAAAGATGTATCATAACTCTATTTTGTATAATAGATAATTATTGTAAAGTTTACGAAGAATGGGAAGAAAGCAAATTAATACCCAGCGTTAGGAAGCGTAGGAGATCAGGGAGTTTAAGGCTTTCAGAACTATATAACTATAGTATTATATTTTTATATATCTCCATGCAAAGATTTTAAGAATTATTATTTATATCATCTATCATGTAAATATAGAGGATATTTTAGTCTTCCTAGTTACAGTCGGATAATCCAGTTGTGGCCAAGATTAGTATTACCTTTAACTATAATGTTACAATTATTTACAGGAGATGAGACTGGTATATATTTTGTTGATTCAACCAAATTATCGATATGTCATGCAAAACGTACAAATAATAATAAAGTGTTTAGTGGCATTGCTAAAATAGGTATGAGTAGTTACGGATGGTTTATGGGATTTAAATTACATATTGTAATTAATAATAAAGGTCAGATTATGGCAATTAAAATAACAAAGGGTAATGCTAGTGATTTATCTGCTGTAGACTCAATTACCAAAGGATTATGGGGTAAATTATTTGGAGACAAGGCTTATATTTCTAAGGAAATGTCCGCTAAATTATTTAGTCGTGGGCTACGGTTATTTACTGGGATTCGCAAGGATATGAAAAATCATTTATTAGATATAGAAGATAAAATACTCTTAAAAAGCAGATCAATAATTGAATCAGTATTTAATGTACTAAAAAACAGCATGAACCTTGAACATTCAAGACATCGCTCCCCTATTAATTTCTTAGTTCATATACTTTCTTGCGTAAATGCTTTTAATTTCAATAAATCTAAAAAATTTCTAACACTACTTGCTTATCCTCAGACCTCCTTATCCTAAACTGGCGTTAATAGGTTTAATTGATTCACTTTTTAACTTAGATATAAAACTTAAAAATGAAACAACAAAAGCTCTAAATAATATTCTGGATAATTTAAAACCTGAATTGATAAATCACAGTATAGGTATTACTCCTTTATTTATTGCAATTCATAATAAGAATTCTGAAATAGCACAAACTTTACTAGAAAAAGGGGCAGATCCTCATTTTGTTGAGGCTGATGGAGAATCACTTTTATATATTGCCTGTGTTAAAAATCTTGTAGGTATAGCAAATTTGTTATTAGAAAAAGGAGCTAATCCTAATATTGCACCTAAAAATAATTATACCCCTCTAATGGCGGCATGTACTAATCAATCATTAAAAATGGTAGAAATTTTACTAGAAAAAGGAGCCAAAATTAATGAGATAGATAGTAGATCGTTTACACCTTTAATAATAGCTTGTTCTAAAAATTCGGAGGGAATAGCTAAATTTCTATTAGAAAATGGAGCTGATCCTAATTTAAAAGTACAAAAAGATTTTGTACCTTTAATAATAGCCTGTTCTAAAAATTCTGAAGGAATAGTGTCGCATTTATTGAAAAAAAATGCTGATCCTAATATAGTAGATCGTAACGGAGTTATGCCTTTGCTTGTTGCTTATAAAAACCGTTCAGTAAGAATAATGGAACTTTTGCTGGAAAAAGGAGCTAATCCTGACGTTATAAATAGAAAAACAGGCACTACTCTTTTGTATAGTGCATATAATGAAGGTAATGTAAAAATATTTCAGCTTTTAATAAATCATAAAGCTAACCCTAATTTAGCTAATATTGATGGAACTACTCCATTGATGGCTACGTGCAAAAAAGGAGATTTAGAAACAGCTATACTATTATTAAAGCATGGAGCTAATATAAATGAATATAATGTAAAGAATGATACACCCTTGCGTTTAGCTTGCAAAAACGGTAATTTGGAACTAGTAAAAATGCTTGTAGAAATGGAGCTAATTTAGAAATAGAAGATAGTAGGAATACTATTTTATCTATTGCAGAGCATTATGCTCATACAAAAGTAAAAGTGTTTTTAGAAACAGAAATTAATGCTCAAAGAATATTAAATAAACTTGATAAAAATAATTCCTCATATAATCCGCCTCCCCCAAAGCCGCCGCGTTTACCTAAATTAGAAAGCTTAAATAAAAAAGCTTGGGTATTATCAGCAGATATTAATTCAAATATCAACCCTCCTAAATATGATTTTTTTAAATCGAATCGTGGAATTGAAAATAAATTATCAAAAGAGATAATAAATTCAGCAATAGAAGCGATCGATAAGGTAAGCCCGATTAATAATGAAATACGTAGAGAAATAAAAAATATTTTATCAGAAGAATTACAAAAAATACCTATTAATAATTTAATAGTTAATAAGAAAGGAATAATAAATTTTATTACTGAAGAATTAAAACTAAATAATCAAGAAAATAATAATAATATAGGATACCAAACCTCTCAACAAAATTTAAGAGAGATTGGTAATCGAGTAGTAAATATTAACCCACCAATTAAATACCTGACATAATAGTTGCAAATACTAAAATATAATGTTAGAATGAAATAATGCTAAAAAAAGAAGATTTTAGGACATTATCAACGAGTGCACAAGCAGCTTTAAGAAAAGTTGCATTAAGAGCAATTGATAAAGGAGAAAAACAATCAGATGTATCAAATCTTATAGGAGTAACACGTCAG
The DNA here is from genome assembly GCF_964026465.1 of Rickettsia endosymbiont of Rhinocyllus conicus. Lineage (NCBI taxonomy): Bacteria > Pseudomonadati > Pseudomonadota > Alphaproteobacteria > Rickettsiales > Rickettsiaceae > Rickettsia > Rickettsia endosymbiont of Rhinocyllus conicus. The sequence continues at coordinate 471,322 of NZ_OZ032155.1, forward strand.
ACTATTAGTAACTGGGTTAACAAAAGAAGAAGAGGTGATAAATATGCAATAACTGGCAAGTCTAGAGGAAGAAAGACAGGAGAGAAAAGAATAATAAATGAAATGCTGGGTAAAAAAATACAAGATTATATAAATCACTCTAGACCAGAAGATCACAATATCAAATCTGCACTATGGTCAAGAAAAGCTATTAATGCCCTGATTAAAAAATGCTGTGGTTTCTTTTTGCCATTAAGTACGATTGGAGAATATTTAAGAAGATGGGGATATACTGCACAAAAACCAAAGAAATTAGCTTATGAGCAACAGCCAAAACAAGTTCAAGTATGGCTAGATGAAGAATATCCCGCAATAGTAAAACAAGCACAAATGGAACAAGCTGAAATACACTGGTGTGATGAAGTGGGTATAAAATCAGAATGTCAGGTGTTACAGAGCTATTCTTTAAAAGGCAAAACACCCGTAGTTATTCATAAATCAAAACGATTTACTATAAATATGATATCAACTGTTACGAACAATGGTAAACTAAGGTTCATGTTATATGAAGATACACTAAAAACAGATATATTTATAGAATTTCTAAGAAGATTAGTGAAATCTGCAAGAAGGAAGATCTTTTTAATATTAGACAATTTAAAAGTACATCATAGTAAAAAAGTATACAGCTGGACAAATAAGCATAAAGATAAAATTTCTTTGTTTTTTTTGCCTCCTTATACTCCACAACATAATCCAGATGAATACTTAAATAATGACTTAAAAAGAAATGTAAATAGAAAACATATACCTCTTACAAAAGATGAGTTAAAATACAATCTTAAATCTTATTTACGTTGCTTACAGAACAATCCTAAACATATACAAAAATTGTTCCAAGCCGATGATGTTAAATATGCCTCTTAAGTCAGGTATTTAATTGGTGGGTTAATAGATATGTTTATACGCCAACTCACAAATGGCAAAGTTATATTAAATCTAATAATATTAATACTAATAAAAGTAATTATTTAGGAAGAAAATAAGTTAAAAAATATTTTTTTAATTCAATGAATGTTATACCCTAATAATTTAATTTTCTCATCCTCGTAATAGTTATTTTCAAAATCTACAAAACTTTCATCAGTTACATATTGTGTATTTGTATATTCATTAATTTTTTTTTCTAGAAACATTGTAACAAGTTTATTTGTAAAATATTGCTTATCGTTTACAAATTCGTGAAGATAATATAATTTTTTCATATGCTCTTCTAAAGCATTCAGATTGTTTTTTATAGAATTAATATTTAAAGTTGTTAATTTATACTTTATAAAGTCTATTATCTGATTATATTGGCTATGAAAATTTTTATTTTGTCTATATACTGGTTTTGAATGCAAAAATAATTCACCAAATGCAATTTCAGTTAAACTAAAATCTTCCTCATAAAATGCTACTTCGAGATCAATAAAATTTCTTAGCTCTTCACTTCCTGTACTTACTAAACTTACAATATTCTTACTAAACTCACCAACACTATTGCGTTTTACGCTCATATCGGGGTTATAAGGTGAAAGTATTTTTATCCCTTCTAAATTATGCCGAGTGGCAAGCAATTCAACAAGACTATTACCATTTTCGTCTTCAGCATTAGGGTTTCCTCCTGACTCAAGCCAAGCTTTTAATGCTTTCATGTCATTATTTTGAATAGCTTCAAAAGGGGTAGGTATAATTTTATTAGGCATTTATTTTATAAAGATTAATTAAAAGTTAATCTATCAATATACGTAAATTATTAAAAAATCAATTAATTTTTTAGTAGGTAACTTAAATTTTTAATTGATAATTAATTTTATTATGTGTAATGTTTTTGCTACCAACAATTAACAATAGGTTAAAATATGAGTAGGTTAACAATAACTAATTCTAATAATGATTTAGGTCCTATAAGCATTAGTGATTCTGAACATATATGTACATTTACATTTAAATCTGCTGTTATACCAGAAAATAATGTTACAGTTGTTAATGATAACAGTAAGGGTAGAGATTTGAGTTATACTAAAATTTTTTATAATGATTGCTGTAAGAATGTTGAGATTGAAACTAATAATGAAGGAATTATTTTTAATAACTTTGCAGGAGAGCTTAAGATCAAAACTAAAGAAGCTATTATACCTGCTGATGGTTTTAAAATTACCTATAACAATAATCACAATTTAAATTATACTATGATTTCTTATGATAATGGAATTATTGTTGAAATTCAGGGTGGTATGGTTAATATTAATGGTTTTGGGGATTCTGTTAAATTCGGAAACTATTGCACTGTTACTCAGATTAATTTGGACTCAGAAATTATTATATATAATCATGAGGAAAATCGATCGACCTTATTATTGAAGAAAATAGTTTGACTAACAATAACCCTTTAATATTAAATCAGTGCTCATATTTAGAAAATATTTTTGTTAATGCCAATACAATATTTGATAATTTATGTGCATATAGTAAAGTGAATTCTATTAATATTGCAAATGGTAAAAACTTTGAACAAACTGAGAATGACCTAGATATAAGTGAGTTAACACTAGAATCAGCAACAAAAATACAATTTACTCATAATAGAAGTAATTATAAATTCATTAATCCATCCCCAAGTAACGATTTAGTGATTAGGAATTTGTATAATATTGCAGAGGATTCTAAAAGTATTAACACGATTAAAAAGTATAATGATAACAAAACAGGGGATTATGATTCTTGTCATCTTGCAATGTTTAAATTTTTCAATCCTGAAGTATTACAGTTAGGAGATATTCCTGATTCACAATGAGTAATTAGTTATTTTAAAAGCTTGATTGATCTTGTTCTTTCTGGCTCTCATGGTCAGAGCCTATAATACCGGACAGTTTTAAAAAAATGTTATATTTTAATCAGGCGTAGGTGACCTTATATGTCATTCTTAGCAACGGCGGGAAAGCATTGTTGCGTAGATCAAAAAACGTGATCGGTGTCATCTAGTTGCTTGGGAACTAGATCCAGAAAATAATAAAAAATACTAAGCTGGCTCTAGTTCATAAATCACGGGATGACAGGGGAAAATGATCCACGCAACAATACCACGCGGGAATGACATATAATAATAACTGTCCGGTATTATAATCCAGCCAAGGGGTGACAGCAAAAAAAATCGAGCCATTCAATAAAGCCAAACTTTTAGCTAAGAATGACACCAAGAATATTTTCCGCTCTACGTGGGACAAGCCTTAAGCGGGAATGATATAAAAGCTATCTAATAATATTATTTTTTTTCACAATGGCACTGATTTTTTTAAATTATCTAGTGCTATTTTACTGTAGACAGAATATTAAAAAAAGAAGAAATGGTAGCGAGGGAGGGATTTGAACCCCCGACACACGGATTATGATTCCGTCGCTCTAACCAACTGAGCTACCCCGCCAAAGATGTGTTTTTATTGTGGATTTTGCTGTAAATGCGATATTTTATTGTTCTTCAGTTAGTCTTAATTGCGTCCAATCTAAAAGCGTGTTCGGTGACACCTAGTTAGCTTGTACCTAGTTATTGCATGGCTTCAATGTCATTCTCGCCTAAGGCTTGCCCCACGTGGATCAGTTTTTTCGTCATTGCGAGGAAATTACGAAGTAATTGACGAAGCAATCCAGTAAAAAATGCTAACTTATAGCATTTTTTATTATTTTTTCTGGATTGCCACGCTCCTTGCAGTCGCTCGCAATGACGACTCTTGATTTACGCAACAATGCCGCCACGGGATGACGCAGAGGGCGTTTTTCGACCCACGCAATAATGCTTCACCTACACGAAAACGAAATAAAACAATAAATTAACGTTTAGAGAATTGTGTTTTCTTACGTGCTTTATGTTGCCCGTATTTCTTACGCTCTACTACTCTAGAATCACGTGTTAAGAAGCCACCTTTACGTAAAACAGCATGAAAGTCTGGAGCTGATTGTGCTAATGCTTTAGATATACCATGCAAGATAGCACCTTTCTGCCCTGAAATACCACCCCCTCTAACTGTACAAACTATATCATACTGATTATTAGTTTTCGTTAAAGTAAAAGGTTGCAATATAGTTTTGACTTGCGTTTCAGAAGCAAAATATTGATCTAAGCTTTTTTTATTAACAATTACTTGCCCTTTTCCTGGTTTAAGCCAAACTCGTGCTATAGCGTTTTTTCTTTTACCAGTAGCATAGAATCTACCTGAATTATCCATTTTCTCTTTAGGAGTTTTAACTGTTTGTTTGTCAGCAATTAAAGCTTCCTTATTTAGCGGCTTTTCTACTTTGTCTGTTTTAATCTTTAACGTTGTCATAGTTGATTACTTCTTATTTTTTGGATTTTGGCTTGCAAAATCATAAACTACAGGCTGCTGTCCTGCGTGAGGATGTTCATTATTTGCATAAATATATAGATTACTCATTTGCTTAGCACCTAAAGCATTTCTTGTAATCATTCTTTTAACTGCCATTTTAATGACTCGCTCAGGGTGTTTACCACTTAAAATTTTACCTGCAGTAGTATCCTTAATACCGCCTGGGAATCCCGTATGTCTATAATATATCTTCCCATCTTTAGGATTTGCTTTTTTACCGGTTAATGTTACATGCTCTGCATTGATTATGATTATATTATCACCACAATCCATATGAGGAGTAAAGCTAGGTTTATGTTTACCACGAAGCATATTAGCAACTCTACTTGCAAGTCTTCCAAGTACAACATTTTTTGCGTCTATAACCCACCATTTTTTTTCAATTTCCGATGGTTTTGCAGAATAAGTTTTCACAACAATATCTTTTTAATTAAAATTTTTGAATAAAGATCTAAAGCCATATTTAATAGCATTAATACCAGTAGTTTGTCAAGTTATATTTAGTACTATTTGTTTCCGAATATTATTTTTCTATCGGTAGAAAAATATAAGTTTTTATTAGCAGTTAAACCATAATAATGGATATTATTAATGATTTTAGTAATATTTGGCACTGTACCTAAATGATCATTATTATCTAAATCAAAGCTATATAAAACACCACTCATAGAAATAATATCTAGGCTGCGACTGCCGTTATTCTCTGCTATAAAAGGTGCTAAGAAAGTAGAAGCTTTGAGTTTTTTGGAATCTTTTCCATCATTTAAATCAGCTACAAATTTTACTAAGCCTGTTTCAGGATTAAAAGCAGCTATCTGCCTTGCATTATTTGTGACAAATAAACTATTACCGATTAAGGATGTTGATTGAATATCCTCAGCATTTACTTGCCAAATAGCTGCTCCTGTATCGAGATTTAATTTAATAAGTTTACCGAGTCCTGTTGCTATATATAAATTATTATTATCATAAATAGGAGTACATAAAATGCTAGCTTCTTCAAAATTTGGTATAGCTACATGATCGAAACTTGCAAATTCAAAATTCCATTTTACTTCACCATTTTTTGTATTTAATGCAAGTATTTGTCCGGAATTATAAGTTATTATTACACTATCTTTATGTACTATCGGTGTCATGAAATAGCTTGCTGATAGAACTTCAGCTAAACTCTCATGCTCCCAAACGTTTTTTAAAGTTTCAGCATTTAAAGCTGTTGTTTGATTGCTGATTGTTTGGACTAAAACCGTGCTATCATTTAGCATAACCGGTTTTGTTCGGATGATATCAGGAAGCTGTTTTCTAATTATTTCATAACCTGTTTTTGCATCAAGTACTACTAATAATCTTGAACCATATGTTACATATAACTTATCGTTAAAATGTAGGATGCCACCACCAATATAATTATCTTTTTTATTTCGGCTTAAATTATAAGACCAAATAACTTTATTCTTTTCTATAGAGAATGCTGAAACATTTGACCTAATGTCTAACGCATAAATCATATCACCAACAAAAACAGGCTCTGTAATGGTTTTATTTTTAACAAAATCATATCGCTTGTTTTTTAACATATTTGGATTAAATGCATATATATTTGCACTATTTCCTAAATATATTGGTTCGTTAGATTGCAGAGATAATTTAGGAGTTAATTCAACTATATTTTTTACTCTTTTTGGACCAAGTGCGTTACATGCACTTAAAATAATGAGCGGTAATAATAAACTTACTATTTTCTTGATCATATTTCTCCTTTAATTCTATTATTTAGCTCTATCTAAGCCTGCAAGCAAAGCTTTTGCCTGATCTTTTAGTAAATCTGAAGTGTTATTTGATGCTACTAAAATTCTTAAATTCTTTTCTGCTTCTGCAAGCATATTGCTCTTAATATCCCAAATAGCTTTCATAATATTTGCTGTAGCCCAAAAAGGCTTATTTTCATCATCAAAATAATTTAAATATTTTACTAATTTTTCTTTATCAGCAATATCTAGATTTTCATCATCGATAACGAGACTACACCATGCAATACGAGCATATGAAGTAACGATTTCTGAATATTCCTTATTTTCAATAATCTTACCAAGTAAATCTTTGGCTTCTGAATTTTGTTGCCCTGAAAGTTTTATAGCAACTTGCTCTAGTAAAGCAATCTCTTTTATCTTAGTATCACTAATGCCAACTAAATTTTCTAAGGTACTAATAGCAAGTTCCCTATTACCTTGCACAACTTCTAAATTAACTGCTTTAACAAAAATGTCACCATTTTTTTGGTTATTTTCAATTTGCTTATTTTTATTGTTATTGTTAATGACCATTATAGTAATAGCTATTAAGGCAATAATTATTACTATAGGTAAAAGTCTTTTAAAAAAAATCAGCCTTTTTTCTTCATTTTGATCATTTAATACTTCGTCTAGAATATCTGTCATATTTTTTATTTTGATTTAGTGGTACAGCCAAATTTAAGCTTAGCATCTTCCGCCATTTTTTTAGATGCAGCTGTTCTATTACTTGGAAATTCCTTATTCAGCTTATCAAGCATATTGCAAGCTTCTGTAGTCTTCTTTAATTCACCAAGTGAAAGTGCTAGCTTTAATAGACCATCAGAGGATTTTGCTCCTTTTGGCGATTCTTTATAACCTTTTAGATAATTAACAGCAGCTGTATTATAATCTTTTTGTTTAAAAAAGCATTCTCCATACCAAAAATAAGCATTACTAATCATTGAACTCTTAGGGTATTTTTGGATAAAGTTTTTGAATTTATTTTTAGCATCATCAGTCTTATTATCTTTGTAAGAAGCAAGAGCTAAATCATAAGCTTGTTTATCAGGTGCAACATCCTTGTTAGGTTCAGGAGCAGTTTTTACCTCCTCTACGCTATTAGGCATATCTTTAAGTAGGCTCACGTCAAAGACATCAGGAGTATTTTGATGTTCTGTTTCTGAGGCTTCAACATTTTCACTTAATTGTGGAATATTAGAATTTTTGCTTAATATATCAATTTTATGTTGTAGAACTTCAATTTTACCAATTAATCTTCTAATTTCTTGTTCTTGTTCATCCAATCTACTTTCAAAATCATTACTTGCTGCATATTTTAAAGGTTGTCCCTTTATAGTGCCACTAGTGCCACTTTCTGCAAACGTTAATAATGAAAATAAAAGAGTAAATATTAAAATAACTAGCTTCATATTATTTTTTATTTTTACAATAATGTTTCTTATAATACTGAAAATTTTCTAACATTCCACATGTTTTTAAAAATCTTACAATAATCTATCATATACCGCAGATATTTTAAGATTTGAAAGTCAAGTAAGTGTTAAGCCTGCACAAGCAGTAGATAACTACGTGAGCACAGGCGGATCCTAAAATTTGACCTATACGAAGATCAACTTCAAAAAGAGCAAGGAGTTCATAAGACGAGGAGCGGCAGCAGTTACTTAATACGTGAGCACCGCAGTACTTATAGAACGACGTAGCCAATTTTTGAAGTTCATCGAGTATATTTTATATTTCGATGCTGCCGTCATAAGCAAAAGTCAGTATAATAGTAGTTCCTTCATTTATTTTACTTTGCAGATCAAATTTACCATTCATAAGCTCAACTAACTTTTTAGTAAGCGGCAGTCCAAGCCCTGTACCTTCATATTTGCGGCTAAGTTCACTATCAATCTGTCCAAATGTTGACAAAGTTTTTGGTATATCTTTTTCTTCAATACCAATACCGGTATCTATAACTTTTATATATACTAATTTAGCTAGCTCATCTTTTTCCATTGTAATAGTAACACTTCCACCGGCATTTGTAAATTTTACAGCATTTGATAGAAGATTTAAAAATACTTGCTTAAGTCTTTTTGGATCTGCCTTTATAACAATATGCTCTTTCGGTGACTTGTTAACTAATTCTACTCCAGCTTGATCAGCACGAGGCTTAACAAGTATAAGTGATGAGCTAACCAGTTTATTTAAATCAAGATCAATACTATCTACTTTTAGCTTATCCGCAGAAGCCTTAGAAAGATCCAAAATATCGTTAATCATACTAAGTAGATGCTTACCGGCATCATTAATATCTTTAATATAATTTCTACTTTTTTCTGGATCTTTTTCTGACATTAAAATTTCAGAAAAGCCTATTATAGCGTTAAGAGGGGTTCGTAACTCATGACTAATATTGGCAAAGAATTTTGTATTTGAGGAGCTAGTCTTTTCTACCTTTATTATTTCAGCTTTTAAATTTCTATTTGTTACTAGCTGCTCTTCGATAATATGCCTAGCATAATTGGTATTACTAACAATTATAGTACAAAATATTATAAAAATAATAATAAAAGTTATGAAAACTTTTTGCTCAAGAGATATTATATTTTGCCACTGATTAGTAATATTAGTATTAATCTCAAGTATTGCATCTACTGGAAAATTGTTTAAATCACTACCTATAATAGGTATATAGCTAGTAATAAAAGAAGCTTTTTTTTCTGTTAAATCATTTTCATTCTGAATTATAACCCTAGGAAGTAATATATGACTTGTAACACCTTCAAGAGCACTTAACAAAGGTGCTTTTGCAGTAAGAGATCTAAAAAAATATTTATCAATTTTTGCGGTGAATATTTCAACTAAACTATCATCTGGATAATTATCCACACTATACATATTTAGCATATTACTGGTAATAAATTTATTACCGTTAAGATCATACAGAGAAATGTTAATATCAAGATTAGTAAACCAATCAGCAGTAATAATGACAAAATCAATGAATTCTTGATCTTGTAATAATTTTAAATAGCCAAATTTATGTAATTTATTAATTACATTTTCATGAGCATTCCAAATATTGCGGGTATAAAGACAAGCAATTTTAGTGTTTTGTAAAGCTACCTGTTTTACTATCATCTCTTTTATCATAAAATAACGATAAAACATCATATTTATGACAATATTAAGAAATAATACAACAAATGATAATCTGACTATATATTTATTATGCTTCATTATCACCTTATTTTTCTGTATACTCGTTTAATTTGAAAAATTGGCGTCGTTGTTTTTTGCTTTTAATCCTCACGTATTAAGTATACGCTGCGGTTAAAAGCTTTAAAACGCCTTGCTCTTTTCCAAATTAAACTTCGTCTACTCAACTCTTCATTTAGTAGTAGTGTAATGTCTCACGTCATTGCGAAGAGATTCGTAGAATCGACGCAGCAATCTCAAAAATCCTGTACTATTTCATAAGATTGCCACTTCGCTTCGCTTCTCGCAAGGCATTGCCCGCGTGGATCATTCTCCCCCCTGTCATCCCGTGGCTTGACCACGGGATCCAGAAAAACAATTAAAAATATCAATATCATTGATATTTTTAACTGGACCTAGTTCCCAAGTCACGGGGTGACATAGGTGGGGCTGGTTCACTCTTATTTAACTTCCCCTTTTGTTTCCAGATTCTTATTAATAATTAACCCTGTAATTACATCATAAGCACGAGCAAATTGGTAATCTTTTTTGTATAATTCAGATAATTCGTTATCTTCTTGTTTGTTATTTTTATCTTTTGTTTCTTTTTTACTATCTTTATTTTTGGATGAATTATCTTTTTCGGCATCATTCTTCAAATAATTTTTTAAAGAACTTTCAGAAAAACGTTTATCTATTTTTTTAACCTCTGGATATTCTACTTTTGCTGGTTCAATTATAATATCAGGCTCTATACCATCTGCTTGAATAGAACGACCGCTTGGTGTGTAATATTTAGCGATAGTAAGTTTTACAGCTGCTCTTTGATTAATTTGAGTCAAAGCCTGAACTGAACCTTTACCAAAAGATTTAGTCCCAAGTATTATCGCTCTTTTATGATCTTGCAACGCTCCTGCTACTATTTCCGCAGCTGAAGCAGAATTGCCGTTTATCAGGACTATCATAGGAACTTTTGGAGCTTTCAGTGAAAACTCATTTGCTTTGGTTTCAGTATCGATCAAGTTAGCTCTACCTTTTGTCGTCAATATTATACCGGAATCAATAAAGTAATCACTAACAGCAATTGCCTGTTCTAGTATACCTCCTGCATTATTACGTATATCGAGAATAATACCTTTAATATCGTCTTTACTTTCAGATTTAAGCTTTTTTACTGCTGCTTTCAATTCGGAGATTGTTGATTCGTTAAAAGTAATAATACGTATATAAGCAATATTATTTTTTTCCAAATGTGCTTTTATTGGGTTCATTTTCACTATTTCACGAGTAAGCTCTATATCTTGTGGTTTTACCTCATCGGCTTTTATAACCAGTAATTTAACTTTAGTCCCCGGCGTACCTCGCATTTCTTTCACGGCTTTGTTAGGACCAATTGTAGATACTAACTCGTTATTCACCCCAACTATGTAATCCCCTCCTTTTAGACCAGCTTTGAATGCAGGCAAATCATCAATAGGAGATATTATTTTTATAGCCCCGCTATCATACATTATGGTAACTCCAATTCCGCCAAACTCACCTTTAGTAAATGTAAAAATATCTTCAAAATCCTCACCTGTGTAATAACCTGAATGCGGATCAAGCGAATTTAACATGCCGTTAATCGCTTCATCTATCATTTTTTGTTTATCTGGTATTTCTACGTATTCTTTTTCAACACGTTCAAATATTTCCTGAAACTGCTTATAAGCTTCTTCGTTTGTTATTTTATTTTGAGGCTCTTTCGTTTCTTCTTTAGTAGCGGCAAATACAGAAACAAAATTTATAGTAAAAAATAATGCTATAATTAAACGTAAATACATAATACTCCATTTTCATTGTCATCCTGTCATTGCGAGGAGAAACTGTAAGTTTCGACGAAGCAATCTTAGGAGTCTTGTACTACTTCATGAGATTGCTTCGTCGCTTCGCTCCTCGCAATGACGCTTATCTTAAATATCCAACTCGTTAATAATCTTATCCATTTTAACTAAAGCCTGTTCATAAATAAATTGGAATCTTTTTTCCGGCTTTTTGCCCATCAAATCATCTACTATTTTATCAACATTTTGAAAATCTTCTAAAGTAACCTTTAATAATGATCTTTTTTCTGGATGCATGGTAGTTTCTTTTAACTGCATAGGCATCATTTCACCGAGTCCTTTAAATCTACCAACTTCAATCTTAGCTTTACTACTCTTGGATAATTTATCTGTTAGTTTGGCTTTTTCCTCTTCATCATTTGCATAATAAGTTTTATTAGACTGCGTTAAGCGATAAAGTGGTGGTTTTGCTAAATATAAATGTCCATCTTCTACTAATTTTGGCATTCTTAAAAAGAAGAAAGTCATTAATAATGAAGCTATGTGAGCACCATCAACATCGGCATCAGTCATAATAATTATTTTCTCATAACGCAAGTTTTCTTTTTTATAATTCTTCATACTACCACAAGCAAGAGCTATTTCTAAATCTTGTATAGCTTGGTTATTAACTATCTTTTCAAGCGTAGAGCTTGCAACATTTAAGACTTTTCCCCATAACGGCAATACCGCTTGCGTTTCTCTATTACGTGCTTGTTTAGCTGAACCACCTGCCGAATCACCTTCTACAATAAATAATTCTGTACCTTCTGGTGAAGTTCTTGTGCAGTCAGCAAGCTTACCGGGCAGACGTAATTTTTGCGTAGCATTTTTACGAGAAATAGTTTTTTCATTTTTCTTATTTAATCTAAACTCAGCAATGGCTATAAAATGCTCAAGCAAATTATTAGCTATAATTTTGTTGCTACTAAGAAAATGGTCAAAATGGTCTTTTATAATATTTTCAGCAGGTTTGCTTACACCTTGAGATACTAATTTTTCTTTAGTTTGCCCTTGAAAAGTAGGCTCGGCTATAAAAATAGATAGTACAACACTTGCAGTTTCTAAAATATCTTCAATAGTTAGATTAGCGGTTTTTTTATTCCCAACCATTTCACCATATGCTTTAAGTCCGCGTAGTAAAGCAGATTTAAGACCTTGTTCGTGAGTTCCGCCTAAGGGTGTTGGGACTGTATTACAGTAAGATTGAATAAATGCCGAGCTATCATTATTTTGCCAACAAATTGCCCATTCAAGCTTTATGCCGTCTTGCTCTGATTCAACATTCCCAGAAAAGATTTCTGGCGTAATTAAATCATCTGGTGTTATTTTTGAGCTTAAATAATCTTTTAAACCATTTGGGAAGTTTATTAATGCTTTCTTAGGTACATCGCTAGATGCTTCAATTTCACACTCCCATTCTATAGTAACACCTCGATATAAATAAGCTTTCGATCTTGCAAGCTCATAAACTTTTTTAGGATTAAAATGTAGTTTTTCGCCAAAAATTTCTGGATCAGGGATGAAGTTTATCGATGTACCTTTTAACCTTTTAGGTGTTTCTTCACATATTAATTCGGTTAATTTTTCACCTTTTGCATAGCTTTGCTTATATAATTTACCCTGCTTATATACTTTAATTTCTAGATGTTCTGCTAAGGCATTAACTACTGATACCCCAACACCATGCAACCCACCAGCAGTTTGATAAACATTGCTTGAAAATTTACCGCCAGAATGAAGCGTAGTTAAAATAACTTCTAATGCTGATTTATTAGGGAATTTAGGATGATTATCGATAGGGATTCCACGACCATTATCCGATATGGTTATACTGTGATCCTGATGCATTTTTATCGTGATAATACTTGCAAAACCGGCTACAGCCTCATCCATAGAGTTATCAAGCACCTCAGAGACTAAATGATGCATAGCATTTAAGTCTGTGCCACCAATATACATACCAGGTCTTTTACGAACAGGTTCAAGCCCCTCTAATACTTCAATATCTTTTGCACTATATGTATTGTTAACTATCTTAGGTTTTTTTTCTTTGTTGAAGCTAAATAGATCGCTCATAAGTTAGAATTACGATTAAAAAAGAATTTTTTATACTTCTTTAAATTAAACTATTTAGTATAGAAAAGCAATTATGGTTTGAAGAAAATATATAATTAATAATAATGTAAGACGAGTATTAGTAACCCTTAGCTTTGGTCAGCATACACGCTATATTAGTGTTTCCACGTGCTATGGCGATATCTAGAGGATATTGACATTCAGAGTTTAAAGTAGAAATTTTTATGCCGCGTATTACTAAATATTTTGCTAGATAATAATTATCTTTATAAACAGCAGCGGTAAGTAATGTATCACCTTTATTATTTTTTTCTTGTAATATAGGGTAAACATCAAGTAAAACACGTAATTTAGAAAGGTTATTTCTATCGATTGCTCTAAAAGAGTTATCTATTGCACTACAATAAGATAAGGTAGCGGTAATATCTTTTTTCTTATTTAGATCGTTGTCATATTTAACGAGACTTTCTACAGCTTTTCTTCTATCAGCATTTGCTATCCATTCTGCTTTTTTCTGGAATAGCTTAATATATGAATATATATCCATCTGATCTAAAGTAGCCTGCTCGGTTAACTTACCAAGTATAATATCATCATCAGGTAATAATAACATTTGGCTTTCGTCTTTAGCAAATTTCGTTGCTGATTCCGTTAGTTCTGTATTAACGATATTATCTTGCTTCTTAACAACTACATTTGAAGAACTTACTGGAGTGCTTGTATTTTGTGGTTGTACCTGTTTTTGATTAGCTGGAGCTGAATTGTTAGCAGCATTAGTATTATTAGAACCTTGATTCTGATTTGCAGATAACACTTCAACAGGCTTTAATGGAGTATTCCAATCTTGTTTTTTCGGCGAATTTACATCGGCAGTAAATGTTTCTTTCGAATTATCAGTTTTGGCTGAAGAATCGGTTGTAGTTGGCATTGTTGCAGGCGGAACTACAGGCTGTACCGCTGGTATAGGCGTATTACTAGGTGCAGTTGGTGCTGTCGGTTGATTAACTGTAGGTACAGGCGTATTAGGCGTAGATGGTGTTGCCGGTACAGGTGCAGGAGTTGTTACTGGCGGTGTTACTACGTCACTTGCTGTAGGCTGATTAACTACAGGAACAGGAGTAGCTGGCATTACTGTTGGTGCTACCACTTGAGGAGGGGGCGGTGCAGTTACATTATCTTGCTGTTCATTCGCCTCTGGTGGAGGAGTAAGCTTTATATATTGATGCGTAGGTGGCAGAGCAATAGGTTGATATACTTGGGTACGTGGTGCAGGTGGTACTACATAGCTGCCTGGACGAAGAGGTGGATTAGATATAAGAGATCCAGCTACTTTAAGCTCGGGCTGTGTTTCTTCATTATTTGCAGTATTAGGCAAAGGCGTACTATTTGCTTCTTTGTTATTAGAAGATGCCACATCTTTTGTATCATCATGAGAAGCTAAATTCGTATTAGTTTGATGAGTCTGATTGCTTGCACTAGGCAATGTTGCATTACCCATATCTATAAAAGGCTCAGATGCTTCTTTTTCACTATTCGTATCACTATGTGAAGCTAAATTCATATTAGTTTGATGAGTCTGATTACTTGCACTAGGCAGTGTTGCACTACCCATATCTATAAAAGGCTCAGATGCTTCTTTATCATTATTTGTATCATTATGTGAAGCTAAATTTGCATTAGCTTGATGAGTCTGATTGCTTGCACTAGGCAATGTTGCATTACCCATATCTATAAAAGGCTCAGATGCTTCTTTTTCACTATTCGTATCACTATGTGAAGCTAAATTCATATTAGTTTGATGAGTCTGATTACTTGCACTAGGCAGTGTTGCACTACCCATATCTATAAAAGGCTCAGATGCTTCTTTATCATTATTTGTATCATTATGTGAAGCTAAATTTGCATTAGCTTGATGAGTCTGATTGCTTGCACTAGGCAGTGTTGCACTACCCATATCTATAAAAGGCTCAGATGCCTCTTTCTCGCTATTTGTATCATTATGTGAAGCTAAATTTGCATTAGCTTGATGAGTCTGATTGCTTGCACTAGGCAGTGTTGCACTACCCATATCTATAAAAGGCTCAGATGCCTCTTTCTCGCTATTTGTATCATTATGTGAAACTAAGTTTGTATCAGTTTGATGAGTTTCATTGCTTGCATTAGGCAATTGTACTTCGTTTTTGTTAGATTCTTGTGAAACTAATTTATCACTTGGCTTATCTTGTTGTGCTTGCGGGTTAGGCAATGGAGCTTTTTTTGGTGATTTATGGAAAAATTGTTTAATCTTATCAAAAATGGACATAGATGATCTAGAGTCAGAAGTAGGCTGCTCATCTTTGCTTTTTATATCAGAATTTTGTGATGGCATAGGTAATGGCGGCGGTGCAGCAGCATAGCTTTGCAACGCAACTAGGGATAGACTTATAAAAAATAATATCCTGCATAATTTATTTAACATATATTTCCCTATTAAATAGTTATTTGAGTTTATCATCTTGTAGCAGCTTTACCTGCGTGGCTCAATTTTTCCGTCATTGCGAGGAAAAACTGTAATTTTTGTACGTGTGCAATTACAGGATGTTTAACAAGATTGCCACGTCGAAACTACGTTTCTCCTCGCAATGACGCTTAACCTAACATTCTCTACTTCCTATTATTTTGTACTAATTTTTTTATTTCACTCTCTACTAATTCTTTTACAAGCGAAGGTAGGTTTTTATCAAGCCATGTTTTAAGTTCCGGCTTTAGCATTTCGATTACTAATTCTTCAAGAGCATTTTTAGATGAAACATTATTATCTAAATTTTTATCTTTAATAGTTGAGGTGAAATCTTTTAAAATATCATTTACTTTTTCAGCAGATTTAGTTGATATTAGCTCCTCTTCATCTTGGTCTATTATTTCTGTTAACTCAAGTATATCTTCGTCCTCATTGTTTAAATTTTTACGCTCGTTAATTACTCCTTTAACAGATTTTAGAATGTCTTCTATCGACATATCTTGGCTTTCCTTACTCACTAGAAACCTATAAACATTTTCTTTTTAATAGTCTTAAATTCCTCTTCAGGACTGAAGTATTTTACCTTAAGCTTTAAACTTTGAGCAGTTAACTCACCAGTTAATGATTTCATTTGATATGCAGTAAGTATAGAGGCTTTATAAGCATCAACACGTGTTATTTTTGCATCATAGAGCTTTTCTTCAGCACTTAAAACATCTAACATTGTTTTAGAACCTACTATTTCCTCTTGTACTGTACCATCATAAGATATCTGAGCTGCCGCTACTCCTTGATCTGCTGCAATAATACGAGATTTTGCTGCTTCAAAACCCTCCCATATACTTATAACATACGCCTGCACTTGTCTTATTGCACCATCAAGCTGTATCGCACTATTTCTTGTTTGATTTTTAGCTGATCTAATTTTTGAATATTGAGCTCCTCCATTTGGATAAATAGGAACATTAACAGATAACGTAGTAGTAACATTTCTAGTATTTATTTGCTCAGTGTTTAAATTTTGCGGATTATAATTAGTTCTACCAGATTGCAATTTTACACTTACTTGCGGCAATAATTTTCCCTTTTCTACTAACTCTTGTGCTTTTGCTGAAGTTACGCTATGTCTTGCTGAATCAATATCAGGATTTAAATTAACAGCTCTTTTTGTTAGCTCATCTAATGAATTTGGCAATCCTTGAGGTAAAATAGGCATAGCTATATCAGTAGGTTCTATACCGAATACCCTAATAAAGTTTGCTTTTTTTGCTTGGAAATCAGCATAAGCGGTTAGCTTATTCGTTTCTGCTGCTGCAAGCCCTGCTCTTGCAGTTGCTATATCTATCTCAGTTGCTTCACCAAGCCTTAATTTTTCTTCTACAGTGTTTACTTGTTGGATATTAGTACGAACTCTACTTTCTGAAATATCATATTTCTCTTTACTTTCAAAATAATCAAGATAAGCGGTGATTAAATCTAATAATACTTTTTGCTCACTAGAATAATATTGACCACGTGACGATCTAAAAGCTGCCTGTGCAGATCTAAGAGCAGCAACATCTGAACCACCATTAAATAAAGATTGTTCAATTACCACTGTCGCTTGATTATTATCTACTTCCGGGGGGCTGTTAAGTTGTTGAGCATATCTCCTAGCATATTTGGTTTTACTATTATTTCTGTTAACACTCAACGCTGCATTAGGCATAAATCCTGAAAAAGCTTGAGGAAATTGCTCAATAGAATTAACAAATTTAACTCTTGCAATCTTCAGATCATTGTTATTTTTATACCCTTCTGTTAAAGCTTCTTGCAAATCTATTGCAATAACGGGAGAAGTTAGTAATAATGAGAAAATAAATATAGTTAACTTACGCATAAATTTTTTAAATGAGTTGGTAATATGGTAGTAAGATTAGTTTAATCTTTCAAGAATATAGCTATTTTTAAGTTAGATAATATAATACTATGTAACAATGTTAGCACGTAATATAACAAAAATTAATTCTAAGGGCAATGATAACTATTTTATATTTCATTTTTCTACACAAAGCGTTACAATTAATTAACAATTGATAATAAATAACATATATGCCTAAAACTCTAATAGATTTTTCTCAGTTTGTTGGTTTAAGTAAAGAACAAGAAACAGAGTTATTAAACCTTTTAAAAAGACTAAATAGTTTTTCTGGTTCTTTAAAAACTAATATAAAAGATTTAGAAGCTAATATTCTTATTATTTTAAAAAGCTCCTTAAAAGAATTAGCACAAACTGAAAATTTAGATTTAGAGAAGATAGAAAAACTTTTTAACAAAACAGTAAAAACATCTCTTAGTGAATTATCAAAAGCTTTAGATAAAACTTATCAAGATCAGTTAAAGACAAAAGATATATTTCTATTTGACGGAATTATCGTAGAAAAATGTTTAAGTGTTTTAGAACAAGTTCTAAAATTTCAAAAAGAATTAGATGAAGTTTATCCTGGTGCTTCTAAGAAAATTATAACATCATTAGAAAATATATTAATTACTGTAATTGCAACTCAACTACCTATTCTTTCAACGTTCATAAAAGCAAGCGGTATACTTGAAAAAGTCAATAATCTCATCGACCATGAAAAACTATTGCCAAAAATAAAAAAATGGCATAACGATATTAAAAATATGCAACAAGAAATAAAGGATAATAAAAACCTTAAGGATGTTTATAAAAAAGCTGAACAAGTTGCCGAAATTTCAGAAATATCCAAAGATCCTGTTAAGAAAATTATTGAAATTTCAAAAGTTTCAGAAATATCAAAAGAATCTATTGAGAAAGTAATTAAAATAGCAAAAAATCCTAATAATGAATCATCGTTAGATTACGTGATAGAAGCTAACAAAGCTATACCGCAAACTACTAAAGAGGTAGAAGAAAAAATATCAAAAATAAAAAGTGATGTAGAAAAAGCACTTCCTGAAGAGATAAAAGATGAAAAATTGCATTCCATCAAAAATACTATTAGTGATAGATTAAATAGTACAAAAACAGAATTATTAAAAGCAGCAAACCCTGAAACTCCTTTTGTTGATAAAATAACTTCTTTATTTAAAGCAGCAGAAGCAGCTACCAAAATTGCAAGTGATGTGAAAAAAATAGCAGGAGTAATACCAGGGGGACAAAAATTAGAAAGCGTTATAAGCGGGATAATAACAACTAACCTAATACCTAAGCCGATTTTAACAATAGCTAAATTAGCTCCTGAGGTAGCAGAGTTAGTTAAAGTAGGTAAGGCAATAATTACAGTGCTTTCCAAATCACAAAACTTAAATCAAACACAAGGCAGGTCAAAAAGTGCTTAATACTCATATTTTAATTGCTATAGGATGTTTATTAGTATTAGTAATATATTTAATATATAAAACAGCATCACGTAAAAAAAATATTACGACTTCTGGAGAAAATAATTCTGAGGAAACTTTTGCTCTTAATAACAAAAATCAGGATAATAAAAAACTCACCTTACAAGAACGAATAGAATTATCTTGGAAATTTCTTTATGACATTACAGAAACTATTCTCAATAAATTTACTAAAGATGATATAACTTTAGTGAATAAATGTGGTCGTGTTTTACTTGAAAACGGAGCACGCTATGAACATATAGTTGATCTGGCGATCCCTCGTGCCAAATCCCATACTCAATCTGTAGAGCAAGAGCAAACTAAAGGCAAAAAAACTTTAGGGGTGTAATTTTTCTACCTTGAAAAAAGCATATACTCGACGTATAAACTACTCTATCCACTTTTCATTTATTAGCGATATAAAATCCTTGTAAATATTTTTTTAAAAGATATTATTAGAAAGTTATAGTTAAAAATAATTGCAATTAATGAGCAAATTGAAACAAGGAACATTTATCACTTTTGAGGGAGGGGAAGGAATTGGCAAATCTACCCAATGTCAAATGTTATACGAATATCTAAAATCCCAAAATATTCCCGTAATTTTAACCCGTGAAGTTGGCGGCACTAGCGTAGCAGAAAAGATGCGTGAGATCCTAGTGCATACCGATCTACTGCCGATGTCTGAACTACTGCAAGCTATGGCAGCACGTTATGACCATATGGTAAAAAAAATTATACCGGCTTTACAGGCAGGGAAAATAGTAATATGCGACCGGTTTATTGACTCAACAGCCTGCTATCAAGGATTAGAGCTAGAAAACGGTATAGAACTCGTATATAATCTGCACAAAGACTTAATGCCGCCTCTTATGCCGGACATTACCTTTTTTATTGATGTAGAATCTTCTATTGCCATTGAGCGGGTAAATTCACGAAATATGAGCAATAAATTTGACGTAAGAGGGTTAGATTTTTACAATAAAATTTATGATTGCTTTAAAGGATTAAGTAAAAAATTTCCTGAGAGAATAGTAACAATTAAGGCTTCCGATCTTGATCCTACGCAAGTACACAAGTTAATAAAAAAACACTTAAATTTAATATGAATAATACCTATTATATTACCACTCCCATATATTATGTTAATGATGTCCCGCATATTGGGCATGCTTATACCAGCGTTGCATGTGACGTGATTGCCCGCTTTATGCGTCTTAGCGGTCGTGAAGTCATGTTTTTAACAGGCACTGATGAACATGGGCAGAAAGTAGAAAAAGCTGCTATTAATAAAAATATTGATCCGCAAAAATTTACTGATCAGACTTCTCAAAGTTTTCGTCATCTTATGACTGCCATGCATATTTCAAATGATGATTTTATCAGAACAACGGAAGAAAGGCATAAAAAAGCAGTAGCTATGTTTTGGCAGAAATTACTAGATAACGGCTTTATTTATGAGGGTTTTTATGAGGGCTGGTATGCCGTTCGTGATGAAGCTTTTTATGATGAATCTGAGCTAACAGCGGACAAATTAGCCCCAACCGGTGCAACTGTGGAATGGGTTAAAGAACCTAGCTATTTCTTTAATCTTTCAAAATGGCAAGATAAATTGCTTGAGTTTTATAAGCTAAACCCTGATTTTATTAGACCTATATCAAGACGTAACGAGGTCATCAGCTTTGTTAAGTCAGGTCTAAAAGATTTGTCCGTATCACGCACCACTTTTAACTGGGGTATCAAAGTCCCAAACGATAATAAGCACGTGATTTATGTATGGCTTGATGCACTTGCTAATTATATCTCAGCCCTTGGTTATCCTGATCAAAATAGCAATTACGGCAAGTTTTGGCCAGCAAATTTACAGGTAGTCGGCAAAGATATTCTAAGTTTCCATGCCGTTTATTGGCCTGCTTTCTTAATGGCTGCTGAAGTTCCACTGCCTA
This sequence comes from Rickettsia endosymbiont of Rhinocyllus conicus, assembly GCF_964026465.1. Classification (NCBI taxonomy): domain Bacteria; kingdom Pseudomonadati; phylum Pseudomonadota; class Alphaproteobacteria; order Rickettsiales; family Rickettsiaceae; genus Rickettsia; species Rickettsia endosymbiont of Rhinocyllus conicus. Next base: position 492,472 of record NZ_OZ032155.1, read on the forward strand.
AGACAATTATGGCACATGGTTGGTGGACTAATGAGGGACAGAAAATTTCTAAATCACTTGGGAATACCATTGATCCGATTAAGCTGATAGAAGAGTTTGGTGTTGATCAGGTTAGATATTTTTTAATGCGTGAGATAACATTTGGAGCGGATGGTAACTTTGCCCGCAGCAATCTAATTACCCGTATTAATAGCGAATTATCCAATAAGATCGGTAATTTATTGCAACGTACTACTTCTTTTGTTTATAAAAATAATGATGGTAAAGTGCCGGCAATCACGCAAGATGCAATTAATAAAATATATGAGTTACCGCTTTTAAAAACAGCAATTAACTCTGCTAAACAGAATATTCTGCTAATGGAAAAAACCGAAATTAACAAGATTCTTGATAATATTATTAATTTAGCCGAAGAAGCAAATATTTATATTGATAGCGAAGCTCCTTGGAATTTGAAAAAAACAGACCCTGAGAAAATGCTAGAGGTGTTATATGCTCTGCTAGAAACTTTGCGTTATATCGCCATAATGCTTCAGGCTTTTATGCCAAGTTCTGCTGGTAAAATGCTTGATCAGCTAGGGGTAAACGCAGAAGAGCGTTTATTTAAGCATTTATCGCTTGAGTTTGCTTTAACACCAGCTAGCGATATTCTAGAACCGGTTATAGTATTTCCAAGGTTTGAGTAATATTTCACGTCATTGCGAGAAGAAACTGAAAGTTTCGACGAAGCAATCTCAGGATGCTTCACTGGATTGCCTCCGCCCTCGGCTTTGCCTCTCCTCGCAAAGGCATTGTTGCGTGGATACCAAATCGTCTGAGCTACACGACTGCAAGGAGCGTGGCAATCTAGAAAAAATAATAAAAAATGCTATAAGTTAACATTTTTTACTGGATTGCTTCGTCAAAACTTATAGTTTTTCCTCGCAATGACGGTCTCTACCCCCTTTCACTTATTAGAAACACATATGCTAATAGATTCACATTGCCATCTTAACTTACTAAAAGATGTAGAAATAGACAACATAATCAAACAAGCTATAGAAAATAACGTGCAATATATGCAAACTATTTGCACTAAACTTGATGACTTTCCGGTTATTTTAGAAATAGCGGAAAAATATAAAAATATTTTTGCATCTGTCGGTGTACATCCGTGCGAGGTAAATAAAGAACGACATTGCGAAGCACTGCAAGTGCTTTGGCAATCTCAGGAAATTTTAATGAGATTGCCACGTCAAGGCTTCGCCTTTCCTCGCAATGACGCTACAACAATTATAGAACTTACTAATCACCCCAAAATCATTGGAATAGGTGAAACTGGGCTTGATTATTATCACGAGCCTTATGATAAAAAACTACAAAAAAATTTCTTATTACATCATATAGAAGCTGCGGCTACGACAAAGTTACCGCTTATTGTTCACACAAGAGAAGCAGACCATGATACTATAGATATTTTAACCTCGGAAATGCGTAATAATAAATTTCCTGGGTTGATACATTGCTTTACTTCTTCAAAAAAGCTAGCGGAAAAAATGCTAGATATCGGTTTATATATTTCAATGTCAGGTATTATAACTTTTAAAAATGCAACTGATTTGCAGGAAATAGTTAAATATGTGCCACTTGATAGGTTACTGATTGAAACCGATGCACCTTATCTAGCCCCTACCCCTATGCGTGGCAAACAAAACGAACCGGCTTTCGTTAGATATGTTGCTGAGAAAGTCGCCGAACTCAAAAATATCCCCTCCAAAGAAGTAGCAAATGCTACTACTAATAACTTCAAAACATTATTTTCTAAATTTATAAATTACGTAAATTCTAGTGATTAATAATTAAAGAATGTGCTAAACATTCTGTAGGAAAACAAGCAAAACTTTGGTCTTTCGAAGTAAAAACAGAAATTACACGCAGTAATTTACGAGAGTCTTTTTTTCAAGCTTTGTCAAATTCCTCTTGGGCTCACTTTGGGTATTTGGTTGCTGCTGATTTAATTGAAAGTAAACAAAATGATACTCGACATGAATTAGAAATGCTATGTGCAAGGCATGATATAGGCTTCATTTTATTAGACAAAAAAGATCCTAAAAATAGTAATATATTAATTCCGGCTAAAGAAAAGTCCGAGGTTGATTGGAACATAGCTAATAGACTAGCTGAAGAGAATAAAGATTTTGAGAGTTATCTAAATAAATTTAATACATTTTACAAAAAACAAAGTATAACTGACTTAGTTGGTTTGATCCTGATCCATATTTTAAAAAATCTAAAAAAACAAACCAAAAACTAAAAAGAAAAAATAACTATTAACCCACCAATTAAATACCTGACTTAAGAGGCATATTTAACATCATCGGCTTGGAACAATTTTTGTATATGCTTAGGATTGTTCTGTAAGCAACGTAAATAAGATTTAAGATTGTATTTTAACTCATCTTTTGTAAGAGGTATATGTTTTCTATTTACATTTCTTTTTAAGTCATTATTTAAGTATTCATCTGGATTATGTTGTGGAGTGTCATTGCTAAAGTAAAGGGGACCACTAAATTGCACGAAAAAGGGACCAGAGAATTTGGTGTAACCTAATAAGGTTATAATGTGCAATATTCACTAGATAATTAATTAAAATAAATATCTAGTGATACAATGATAAGAATAAATATGTACACAACAATTATCACCCTTTATAAGCAAGGCAACAGTCAAAGAAATATTGCCAAACTAACAAGGATAGACCGTAAAACAGTAAGAAAAATAATAAATCGTTACGTAGAGTCTGGTACAGAATATCCTGCACCCTATGAACGATCTTCAGCACTGGATTCTTGGCACGAACAAATAATTGAGTTATTAGAAAAGAATCTAAGTTACATAAGAATTTTTGAAGAGTTAAAAATTCAAGGTTATACAAAAAGTTATGGTTCGCTAACCCGTTATATCAAAAAATATAAGATTCAGAATAACAGTTGCATTCGTTTTCATACTTTAGCAGGAGAGGAAGCACAAGTAGATTTTGGTGACATAGGCTTACAGTATAATGCCCAAGGGCGTAGAGTTAAAGCATATGTGTTTAATATGCGTTTAAGCTATAGTCGCCTTGATTATTATGAAGTAGTGTTTGATCAAAGTTGTAAAACATGGATACAATGTCATATCAATGCATTTAATTATTTTGCTGGTAGTCCAAAAGTAATAAAACTTGATAATCTTAAAGCTGGGGTGGTAGATAGCAATTTCTATGAGCCTGTATATCAGAAGGAATACAAACGTTTAGCTGATCATTATGGGATTTTACTTTCTCCTTGTCGTATATATCAACCTCAAGAAAAAGGCAAAGTAGAATCAGGCATAAAGTATGTCAAAAATAATTTTTTTGCTGGACGTAAATTTCATAGATATGAAGAATTAATACACGATCTTGCAAACTGGTTAAATAAAGCAAATAACCGAATACATGGTACTACTAAAAAAATTCCTCAGGAACTATTTGAGCAAGAAGAAAGTAATAATTTAATGCCCTTACCATTAGAAACGTTTGATTTATCATCGTGGCATAATCGAAAAGTAGCAAAAGATTGTCATATCACCATAGATAATAATTATTATTCCGTACCAGCAAAATATATATACAGTGAAGTATTGGTACAATTATCACCAAACCTTGTTCAAATATTTTCTATACAAAATGATTTAATAGCAAGGCACGTTAGAGTAGATGGCAAAGGAATATTTACCACTAATCCGTCTCATTATGCCAAATATAAACGTCTATGCCCAGGTTTTATAGAATATAGCGAACATTATCAACAACAAATGCAGCAGATAGGCAATAATTGCAGTTTATTATTAGAGTTATTACAACAAACACGAGTAAATGATTGGCAACGTTGTGCCAGAGGTATTATTTCTTTACGTAAGGTTTACAATGATGAGTTAATAGATAAAGCCTGTCATAGAGCATTACATTACGGTATAAGTTCTTACTCTAAAATTAAGAATATCTTAAATAGTAATGCAGTAAACTTACCATTGCCAGAGTTTGGAGGTCAGAATGCAGAACTTGCTTAATGACCTACGTAGTTTTAGATTATCAGGTATAGTCAATAGCTTAAATGAAAGGATTATTTATGCTCAAAATAATAAACTAGGATTTAAAGAATTTCTCTCACTATTATGTGAAGATGAAAAATCTCACCGTAAGGATAATAATTACCGTCGTCGTAAAAATGCTGCTAAATTACCGGTAACTAAAAATTTAGAAGACTTTGATTTTCAGTTCCAACCAAGTATTGATACCAAAGTAATAAGTGATTTATCTACTTGTGATTATATTAATACTAAGGGCAATGTCATATTCATAGGTAATTCTGGAACTGGCAAAACTCATCTTGCTATTGGATTAGCATTAAAAGCTTTAACACGAGAATACTCTGTATATTTTACTACGGTATCGGATATGCTTTATAATTTACATATTGCAAGAGCAGATAATAGCTATCACAAAAAAGTTAAATTACTCTTATCATTTGACTTATTAATTCTTGATGAGTTAGGTTTTAAGCAATTACCAAAACATTCAGTAGATGATTTTTTTAATATTATTGCTAAACGATATGAAAATAAATCTACCATTATCACCACAAACAAGGATTTTGAAAGATGGAATGAAATATTTGCTGATGAGTTATTAACTCATGCAATTATTGATCGAGTAGTACATCATGCACATATACTAAACATCACAGGTAAAAGTTATCGTATTAATAACTATAAATCTGGAGGTAATATGACATAAAAAATTTTAAATAAAGTGGTCCCTTTTTCACGTAATTTAGTGCTCCCTTTTTATTTGACAATGACACTTTTAGAGCTTCAGTAATAATTTTTATACTTTGGTCACTTATAGTGCTGCCCATAAAATCGATAGCGGTAATTGTCTTGATAACTTTTAATTTATCTGCAACCAATTTAGCAAAATCATCTATTATTATTTGATAACAAAGACTGACAGAGGTAGGATCATGAAAAAATTTATTTACTGTTTCAGCAAGTTCGTTATTTTTTGAAAGTATTTGTTTTTGCTGTTCCTCATATTTCTTTTCTACCTCCTTTTCTGTATTTAAGTTCTGTGCTTTTTTCTCTGCTATAGTTTTATTTCTTTGTAAATATTCATTAATTGTTTCTAATATTGTCTTACTTATATTGTTTCCTGAAAGGTCAAGATGAGTTAGAGAGTCATTATCTTTAAGTGCTTCAGCGATGAACTTTGCTCCAGTGTTGCCTATTTTGTTTCCTCCAAGGAACAGCATAGTTAAATGGTTATTAGCTTTAAGGGCAGCAGCTAATTCTTTTGCTCCAGAATCGTCTATTTGGTTCTTATGAAGATTAAGCATAGTACCATGATTTCTTAAGTTATCTGCTTTTTGCTTTAATCCTCTTTTTTCTAGAAATTCTATTAACTTTTCATGTGAGGTTTTTGCTGCTGATACTTCTTGTGGAGTTTGAAACTGTCCTTTAAACATACTTATATCCTTATCAAATTCTATAATTTTTAATATTTTGTTAAAAATGAGCTATGGGAAGAATCTAGATAAGAAGATTTAAGAATGCAATAGAAATTTAACTAAAGATACAAATTAATAACTTAGAGTAACTAGGAAAATATAGCTATTAGTAAGGAATAAAGGGAAATAATAGAAAGTTTTAATAACTAGTAACAATTACCACTTACAATTATAACAGAATATTTAAGAATTTTTATTAAGATGTAAATATAGAAAGTATTTTAGGCAGAGCTAATAATAACCGTTTCTGTAGTTGCTTCGCTCAAAAACAATGACCGCTCCATTTGTCGACGTTTCACCAAGCCTTGCAGCTTCACACCGCCTTTAGCTTTTACCCACCTTAGCAGCTCATCGGCGGCGTTTGAGTATTCGCCTCGGTTAGGCGTTGTTGCGTGGATCAGTTTTTCTCGTCATTGCGAGGAAAACTGATCCACGCAACAACGCCTACCGTGGTTTGGGAACTAGATCCAGAAAATAATAAAAAATACTAATTTATTAGTATTTTTAACTGACTCTAGTTCATAAATCAATAGTACCGGACAGTTATTAAAAAGACCCCGTTATTGCGAGGAAAAACTATAAGTTTTGACGAAGCAATCTCAGGAGTTTTTCCTCATGAGATTGCCACGTCGCTACGCTCCTCGCAATGACGACTTGGATCCATTTAACATACTTATAATAATAATAACTGTCCGGTATTATAGGTCAAGCCACGGGATGACATCGAGGGTGCTATTCGATCCATGCGGGCAATGCCTCCCGTGATTTATTCACGGGATTCAAAAAAACAACTTTTAATACTAATAATTTTAATATTTTTAACTGGATCCCGTGAATAAATCACGGGATGACAGGAGAAAATGATCCACGCGGGCAATGTCGTCAGCGGCACATTGTAATATTGATAGATTTAGTATTTGCTAACCTAACGCTAAAACATGAAAAGCTTGATTATAGCTTGTGTTCGCCGTTCGATGTGTTTGTTGAAATAATAAAAAATGATGAATGGTGGAGGCAAAGGGAATCGAACCCTTGACCCTCTGCGTGCAAAGCAGATGCTCTACCCCTGAGCTATGCCCCCAATATGTGACTTATTATATAAGTTACTGAAGTGGAATTGTTATATTTGTAAGTAATTAAATCAAACTAAGCTAAATTTTTGACTAAGTTCCAAGGTAGCACTTGCCCATTATTTCCTAATACCAAATCTCCAGAAGATTTAATTTCGGCAGCTAAAAAAGAAGAACCTTGTTGAGGAATATATTTTGATGGTATAATCTCTTCGCCTTTATAAAAATGTACTTTAGCTGATTCCCTAGCGGTTGGGTTGTTTTTAGAAGCAGTTTTTGCTTTAGACATAGCTTAATAATTTTTTAACTTAAATTAGATTTTGTAGAATATAATTTTTTTTTGCCGGATTGTCAATAGTTGCTTAACTTAAAAGATATATTATTTTGAAATTAGACTGCATCATTGCGAGGAAATTAAAAATTTTTTATTATTTTCTGGATCCCGTGGACAAGCCACGGGATGACATATAATTACTTTTTGGCTTCGTTATTTGCAGCTGGAGGTAACATAATTTTTAAATCAGCTTTAGCTTCTAAATCGCTAATATATTTTTTTAGTATTTCTGCTGCTAATACATTATCGATAGTCATTTTAGCTTCTTCTTTAGTTGGGATAGGTACAGGTTTTTTCTCAAGAACCTTAATGATATGCCAACCATAGTCAGTTTTCACTGGTGTTGAAACTTCGTTTACTTTTAAAGCAAAGGCTTTGTTTTCAAACTCAGGTACTAACTGCCCTGGTTGATTTAATAAAATGTAACCGATTACACCACCATTTGTAGCTGAAGCTTTATCAAGAGAAGATTCTCCTGCAAGTTTAGCAAAATCTGCACCTTTGTTTAATTTATTTTTTAAATCATTAGCTTCTTTTTCAGATTTAACTAAAATATGAGCAACTTTTATTTGTTCTTTACCTTTTAAGCTAGTTACATATTTATTATATTCCTCATCAAACATCTTATCAGTAAGATTAGATTTTACATAATTTTCTAATAATTCTTTTTGAGCTAATTGATTTTTTGCATTTTCAAGCTTTTCTTGGAATTCTTTAGAAGAGGTGATGTTTGACTTCTCAACTTCTTTCTTTAATAAAATATTATTAACATAAATTCGTATCAATTTATCTTGATCCTGTGGTGGAAAATCGTCAAAATTTTTGATAGTTTCACCTGAAGGAAGATTAAGTTGTGGTTTGAATTCTTTCATTATCTGTGATTCCCTTACTTCACCACCTGTGTAAGTAGCAACTACTCTGTCTGAGTTATCTGCAAAAGCTATACTAGAAAGCATACTAACGGATAAAAGTACAATTGATAGTTTTTTCATTATTTATGACTCATAATTTGTTAAATATAAGTTTAAATCCTATAAAAATAATAAATACCCGTCAACAGCTATTTTATAATATTTATTTATTAATAATTATTTACGGATTATTCTGCAACAGGGATGCTTGAAATAAATATATAACTAATTGATAATTTTATAAAATAGCCTATATTTATATGTACAAAAATATATTTAAGGATTTTGATGTTTTCTATATTGAAAAAAATTTTTGGTACGGCAAATGATCGTACGATAAAAAAACTATTTTCTGACATTGCAAAAATTAATTCACTTGAACCCGCAATTCAAAAATTATCAGATGAAGAATTAAAAAATAAAACTATAGAATTTAAGAAAAAACTTAAAAATGGTGCTACTTTAGATGATATAGCATATGAAGCATTTGCGGTAGTTAGAGAGGCTTCTAGAAGAGTATATGGAATGCGTCATTTTGATGTGCAGCTTATAGGTGGTTTGGTATTACATAGAGGAATGATTACCGAAATGCGTACAGGGGAGGGTAAGACCTTAGTTGCAACACTTCCAGCATATTTAAACGCTTTAGCTGAGAAAGGTGTACATGTCGTAACAGTTAATGATTATCTTGTTAGCCGTGATTCCGCTTCCATGGGCAAGATTTATAATTTTTTAGGTTTATCAGTTGGGTGTATTGTTGCTGGTATGCCAGATGAAGCTAAGCGAGAAGCTTATAATTCTGATATTACATATGCCACAAATAACGAGCTTGGCTTTGATTACCTAAGAGATAATATGAAATATAGCTTGCAGGAGCGAGTACTTCGTCCTTTTAACTTTGCTATTATCGATGAAGTAGATTCGATTTTAATAGATGAAGCAAGAACTCCATTGGTTATTTCTGGTCCAGTTAATGATAATTCAGAATTATATGGTAAAGTCGATAAGCTTGTACGCATGCTTAATGTAAGTGATTTTGAAAAAGATGAAAAATTAAAAACTATCAATTTAACGGAAAGCGGTATTAGTCATGTAGAATCGCTTTTAAGTCAAGCAAATATTATAAAGCCTGAGTCTGGTTTATATGACTTTGAAAATTTAAGCTTAGTGCATTACGTTAATCAAGCCCTTAGAGCTCACAACATGTTTACAATCGATGTAGATTATTTAGTACGTGATGGTAAAGTAATGATCATAGATGAGTTTACAGGACGTGTAATGGAAGGGCGTAGATATTCTGAAGGGCTACATCAAGCGTTAGAAGCAAAAGAAAACGTAAAAATCCAAAATGAAAACCAAACGCTTGCATCTATTACTTTCCAAAATTATTTCCGTAATTACCCTAAATTATCAGGCATGACTGGTACAGCTATGACCGAAGCACCAGAGCTAAAAGACATATATAATCTTGATGTAGTAGCAGTACCGACTCATAATAAAGTTACAAGACGTGATCTTGATGACGAAATTTATGGAAGCAAAAAAGAAAAATATGATGCTATTTTAAAGCTAATTAAAGATTGTTATGATCGTGGTCAGCCGGTGCTTGTCGGTACTGTAAGTATTGAAAAGTCGGAAGAAATTTCCAATGTTCTAAATAAAAACAAAATACCTCATAAAGTATTAAATGCTAAATTCCACGAGCAGGAAGCATTTATTATCGCCCAAGCAGGTAGATTTAAAGCAGTAACAATTGCAACTAATATGGCAGGACGAGGCACTGATATTATGCTTGGCGGTAATCCTGAAATGCTGATAGAGCAGATAGATAGAAAATCTTTAACTAATGCTGCTTATAAAGAAAAAGTAAATGAGATAAAAGCTCAAATAGCTGAAGAGAAAAAGCAAGTAATTGCAGCAGGTGGGTTATTTGTAATAGGTACAGAACGGCACGAAAGTCGTAGGATAGATAATCAGCTGCGTGGTAGATCGGGCAGACAAGGTGACCCAGGTAATACTAAATTTTTCCTATCACTTGATGATGATTTAATGCGTATTTTTGCCTCAGAACGTATTTCAGGAGTGCTTCGGACGCTTGGCTTAAAAGATGGTGAGGCGATACATCACCCAATGATTAGCCGATCACTTGAGAAAGCTCAGCAAAAAGTTGAGGGGCATAACTATGAAATACGTAAAAATTTATTACGCTTTGATGATGTAATGAATGATCAACGTAAAATAATATACGAACAAAGAACTGAAATTATTAAATCTAAAGATAGTTATGACTTCTTAAGTAGTACTACTGAGGAATTAGCTAAAAAAATAGTGCTAACTTTTATGCCAGCAGGCTCTTATAGAGAAGATTGGGATATAGAGAATTTAAGCGTAGAACTACACCGCACCTTTGCTATAAAGCTTGATCAAAATCTAATAAGCAAAAATGATGTAACAGAAGAAGAAGTTACAAAAATTGTTATTCAAACAGCGGATAGTATATATAAGTCTAAGGAGGAAGCTTATAGTCCTGACTTAATGCATAATGCTGTAAAATATATTTTATTAACTACTCTTGATCAAGTTTGGAAAGATCACTTGCATAGCTTAGATCACTTAAGACAAGGTATATCTCTTAGAGCTTATGCCCAAAAAGATCCTTTGAGCGAATATAAAAGAGAGGCATTTAACTTATTTGAGCATATGCTTAATAATTTAAAAGAACTCTTTATTCAAACAGTCTACCACTTCCATATTGACTTAAAGCATATTCAGAAAGAAGATATATCGCTTGAAAATAAAAAGCTGCAAAATAATATGCATGAAAGCCGTGAAGATCCGGTATTTAGTAAGTATAATGCAGGTAGTAACTTAGAAACTGATCTTAGACCTGTCATATCACGCATTAACCCAGAGGATAGAGACCCTAAAAATCCTACAAGCTGGGGCAAAGTATCTAGAAATGAGCTATGTCCTTGTGGCTCAGGTAAGAAATATAAATATTGCCACGGACTAAACGAGTAGGAAATTAAACACTTCTATCTAAGCAGGCTTTGCCTGTGTGAATCATTCTCCCTCCTGTCATCCCGTGATTTATTCACGGGATCCAGCTTTTAATACTAAAATTATTAGTATTGAAAGTTGTTTTTACTTTTTTCTATCTACACAAGCAAGCCTTAAGCGGAGATGATATAGAATAATAACTATCCGGTACTATTGAATAAATCACGGGATGACAGAGAAAAAATAAAAAATATTGATAGTGAAATAAAAATAGTATAAAGCATTAAGTAATACTTTATACTTTACTTATGAAATATGATTTTTTAGATAAAAAAAAGAAGAGATTAGATGCCTTACGTCCATTAAGTTCTGAATTAGCTAAAAATTTAGAAGAATGGTTTAGGGTAGAGTTAACCTATACAAGTAATGCTATTGAGGGGAATACTTTATCTCGCAAAGAGACTGCTATAATTATTGAAAAGGGTTTAACTGTAGGAGGTAATGAATTTAATCTTAATTATGGAAGAATATCCTCCCGCAATTATAAGACCTCAAGAACGATTGCCATATATTACCTCTTTAGAAACTGCTCAACTCGGTGGTTCAAAAGAAAAATATCAGAAAATTATTTATAACGCAGTTAATCGTTCACTTGATATTTATTTAAAAGCGGTAACAGGGAAAGAGCCAACAGATATTAGAAAATCTGAAAAATTAATGAAGATCGGAGAATTAGCGAGTGCTATAGGAGAAAACGTTTCTACAATTCATTTTTGGACTAAGGTAGGGTTGCTTGAAGTTGCTGATATTACTGCTTCAAATTATCAACTTTATTCTATGGAAGCATTTGAGCAAGGCAAGAAAATTCAAAAATTAAAAAAACAACGCTTAACTATAAATGAAATAAAAAATAAACTATAAAAATGTCAAATAAATTTAAATTGAGGGTTGACTAATTAATAATTTTATCTATAGTTTACTTATCTAATAGTATTTGAACTCTACTATTAATATAAACTAACTCCAAGTATACGCTTTATGCTGGGAATCTGCTATTATAATTATTTTTAAAATAAGAAGTATAGCGGAAGTCGTTATATTAATGGCTGAGCTTAATTCCCAGCACCTTATTCCTATTGTTTATTATACTTTTTATAGTCCCTTTGGTGGTTAAAACCTCCATCTTCCAGATGGAAAAGCTTTAGCTTGCCATGTGCGCCATGATGCGTTAGCATCATAAGCACCATGACTCAATACAGCAACAAATCACACACAGTTTACTATCATCGCTATCATATAGTGTGGATTACAAAATATCGATACAAGGTGTTAACCTATGATATCAAAAAGCGAGTGAGAGAAATTATTGCATTAGTTGCAGAAGAGCTCAATATTAAAATAGAAAATGGAGTAATATCAAGCGAACATATACATATATTTGCCAATATACCACCTCATATTAAAGTAAGTGAATTTGTGCAAAAAGCTAAAGGAAGATCGTCAAAAAAGATACAAGAAGAATTTCCAATATTAAGAAAAAAGTATTGGGGTAGACATTTATGGGCAAGAGGATACTTTAGTTCGACTAGTGGCAATGTGACTGATGACATGATTAATGAATATATTAATAGACATACTGATGCTCATGAACCAGCAATGACTACTAATATAAGACTGGAATAAGCTTTAGCTTGATTCTCGACTTCTAGTCGCTATAGACAAACTTTCATCTCTCAGATGAAAGTGATTGATTTTAAATAACTTAGAGTTATTGTTATGAAGACAAAAGTACTCATAAATACTTCTACATCTCAGTATATATATGAGATACTTTTATAATAGAAAAAGACAATTTACAATATATTACTACTAGCTTTTATTAGCTCTTTGAATAAAACTAGGTCTATGCCATTATCATTGACATATTCAGGATGCCACTGTACGCCGATAAGAAATTTATGACTTGTTGATTCTATTGCTTCTATAATCCCGTCTTCTGCTTTTGCTGATATAATAAGATTATTACCAATTTGTTTAATGGCTTGATGGTGAGTTGAGTTAACCATTGTGTCCAGCTTATTAAACGCCAGTTTAGGATAAGAGTGTAAGGAATAAAGATAATAAAGCAGGGTATTTACAAGAGAGGAGTGTTGAGTTACATAGATTTTGAATCAAAAAAATATGCACTCAACAATGAAAAGATGTATCATAACTCTATTTTGTATAATAGATAATTATTGTAAAGTTTACGAAGAATGGGAAGAAAGCAAATTAATACCCAGCGTTAGGAAGCGTAGGAGATCAGGGAGTTTAAGGCTTTCAGAACTATATAACTATAGTATTATATTTTTATATATCTCCATGCAAAGATTTTAAGAATTATTATTTATTAACCCACCAATTAAATACCTGACATAATAGTTGCAAATACTAAAATATAATGTTAGAATGAAATAATGCTAAAAAAAGAAGATTTTAGGACATTATCAACGAGTGCACAAGCAGCTTTAAGAAAAGTTGCATTAAGAGCAATTGATAAAGGAGAAAAACAATCAGATGTATCAAATCTTATAGGAGTAACACGTCAGACTATTAGTAACTGGGTTAACAAAAGAAGAAGAGGTGATAAATATGCAATAACTGGCAAGTCTAGAGGAAGAAAGACAGGAGAGAAAAGAATAATAAATGAAATGCTGGGTAAAAAAATACAAGATTATATAAATCACTCTAGACCAGAAGATCACAATATCAAATCTGCACTATGGTCAAGAAAAGCTATTAATGCCCTGATTAAAAAATGCTGTGGTTTCTTTTTGCCATTAAGTACGATTGGAGAATATTTAAGAAGATGGGGATATACTGCACAAAAACCAAAGAAATTAGCTTATGAGCAACAGCCAAAACAAGTTCAAGTATGGCTAGATGAAGAATATCCCGCAATAGTAAAACAAGCACAAATGGAACAAGCTGAAATACACTGGTGTGATGAAGTGGGTATAAAATCAGAATGTCAGGTGTTACAGAGCTATTCTTTAAAAGGCAAAACACCCGTAGTTATTCATAAATCAAAACGATTTACTATAAATATGATATCAACTGTTACGAACAATGGTAAACTAAGGTTCATGTTATATGAAGATACACTAAAAACAGATATATTTATAGAATTTCTAAGAAGATTAGTGAAATCTGCAAGAAGGAAGATCTTTTTAATATTAGACAATTTAAAAGTACATCATAGTAAAAAAGTATACAGCTGGACAAATAAGCATAAAGATAAAATTTCTTTGTTTTTTTTGCCTCCTTATACTCCACAACATAATCCAGATGAATACTTAAATAATGACTTAAAAAGAAATGTAAATAGAAAACATATACCTCTTACAAAAGATGAGTTAAAATACAATCTTAAATCTTATTTACGTTGCTTACAGAACAATCCTAAACATATACAAAAATTGTTCCAAGCCGATGATGTTAAATATGCCTCTTAAGTCAGGTATTTAATTGGTGGGTTAATATATCATCTATCATGTAAATATAGAGGATATTTTAGTCTTCCTAGTTACAGTCGGATAATCCAGTTGTGGCCAAGATTAGTATTACCTTTAACTATAATGTTACAATTATTTACAGGAGATGAGACTGGTATATATTTTGTTGATTCAACCAAATTATCGATATGTCATGCAAAACGTACAAATAATAATAAAGTGTTTAGTGGCATTGCTAAAATAGGTATGAGTAGTTACGGATGGTTTATGGGATTTAAATTACATATTGTAATTAATAATAAAGGTCAGATTATGGCAATTAAAATAACAAAGGGTAATGCTAGTGATTTATCTGCTGTAGACTCAATTACCAAAGGATTATGGGGTAAATTATTTGGAGACAAGGCTTATATTTCTAAGGAAATGTCCGCTAAATTATTTAGTCGTGGGCTACGGTTATTTACTGGGATTCGCAAGGATATGAAAAATCATTTATTAGATATAGAAGATAAAATACTCTTAAAAAGCAGATCAATAATTGAATCAGTATTTAATGTACTAAAAAACAGCATGAACCTTGAACATTCAAGACATCGCTCCCCTATTAATTTCTTAGTTCATATACTTTCTTGCGTAAATGCTTTTAATTTCAATAAATCTAAAAAATTTCTAACACTACTTGCTTATCCTCAGACCTCCTTATCCTAAACTGGCGTCAATAACACTCCCTGCTATTACGACAAGTATTAATGCCGAAAATAGTCCAAATGAAAGAAATTTAGTAAACACTGCCGCACCTAATACATATGTTCCATCTACAGTTAAATCGGTAATTTTCAAAATCCTGTAGCTGATATACATTCCTAAAATAAGCGGCAACATTATCAAAGATTGCTCAAGAGCAGTAACTAAAAGATTCATTATATTACTCTTCCAACTCTTTTCTGTTAAAAGGAAGAGCAGCTAAATTTTCCTTGGTAAGAATTTTTTGTTTGATAAAGGATTTAAGATTAACAAATAAAGTTAGCTCATCCATATTTTGAAAAGGGATATTCTTAGGTGCTGTTCCTTGCAGAATCTGCTTTGCTTGTTCACCTGCTTTTAAGCCTATATCTTTTTCTTGCACCCCTACCGCGATGGTTGCTCCGCTAATTACCGACCCTTCATCCGAGGCAATAATAGGAATATTTCGTTTAAATGCTTCTTGTTTTAAAATATTTATACCGCTAACTATTAAATGATCTTTTAAAATCACAAAGCATTGTGTATTTTCGGGAGCATTCTTTACAGCTACCGATAAGTCATTTAAGTTTTGTACCATTTTAAAGTTTAACGAAATATTATTTTTCTTCGCATAGCTTTTTGTTGCTTCTACTTCTGAAATAACTTTTTCGCTGCTGCTATAAATTAAGGTAATGTTCCGTAAAAATGGTAACTTGCTAATGATACTGGTAATTTTTATTTCATCATTAACACCAGTAACCAAGGGAAGATTTTTATTATCAATCTTAGCTGCCGCACAAACAATCGGTTTATTAGGGATATGTGAAATTACAGTTTGACAAGCAGATGTACCGATTGGAATTATTACGTCAATATCTTGATCTTTAAGCTGCTTTATGATAGCAAGTAAAATATTAGAATCAGCATGGGCATTTTTTACTGTAATTTTTGCATCTATAGCTTTCAACGATTCTTCAATTCCTGCTACGATTTGAGTCATTGCTGCATGTTCAAGCGGGACAATAACAGCGATGTTTTTTTGAGTCGCATAAACTGATAAAGTGAAAAATAATGAAAATAAAAGAGAGAAGACTCTTAAGAAAATATTAAGGAATGACATTTTAATATCCTGTATAAGTTATAATTTAATAATTGAGCAGTGGGCATAATACACCCATAACGTAAAAATATTATCTACGCCAACGCCAATTTTGTATTAAACTAATAACTTTCAAAGATATCATAAATAATTTAACATATTATTTTGTATTGTAATTACTAGCAGCATTTTAATATTTTGTCAATAGCTGGTCCTTGGTTGTGGCTTGACATAGTTATCATAAGCCATTATCTTAAATGAGAAATTTATAAAAAGGATTTTATTATGAAATATTTAGTAATTTTATTTGCTGCTTTGACTTTAACTAGCTGTTCTAATCAAAAAAACACCAAGTCAAAAGAAGTAATGCAAGCTGATGGTGATCCAAGCTATGCTATCATGAGAACAGTTAATGATACTAATAGAAATATTGCTAGTACTGTTTCAACAGTGCCAAACCCTCCTGTTCGTTAAATGCTTACTATTATTTCATCTGCTAAAACTCTTAATTTTGAGCCGATAGCTTTTAAAGGGGAGCTAACCTCCCCTACTTTTCCCAAAATAACAAATCAACTACTTGCTATAGTTAAAAATTATTCTGAAGCTCAGCTATCTAAAACTATGGGTATAAGCGAGAAATTGGCACATTTAAATAAAGAAAGATTTCAGAATTTTGAGAAGCAAGACAGCAAAGCAGCTATTTTTGCTTATGCGGGTGATGTTTTTAATAATATACAATCAGAAAATTTAAGCGAAGATGCAGTAAGTTTTTTACAATCGCATTTGCTTATCATATCAGGGTTATATGGAGCTTTAAAGCCGCTCGATGTTATCAAACCTTATAGGCTTGAAATGGCAACAAAGTTAAATGAGATAAATGATTTGAGCAAATTTTGGCAAGATGAGATTACAAATTATATTAATCAGAGGCTTGAGCATCATAAACATAAATATTTGCTTAATCTTGCATCGCAAGAATATTCATCTGTAATAAATCAGGATAAGTTAAAATATCCTATAATTAATATTCATTTTAAAGAAAATAGAAATGGTAAGTTAGCAACTATTGGGATAAATGCTAAAAAAGCTCGTGGAAATATGGTGAAATTTATTGCAAATAATCTAATCGACTCCCCTGAATTACTTAAAGAATTTTCATATCTAGATTATAAATATAGCTCTAAGGATTCATTAAATAATGATTTGGTATTTGTGAAATAGTGATCTTTTCCGTCATTGCGAGCGAATGAAATGAGCGTGGCAATCTCATGAAACAGTACTAAGAACTCCTGAGATTGCTTCGTCGAAACTTTCAGTTTCTTCTCGCAATGACGAGAAAATTGATCCACACCGCAATGCGACAACCATCAACAAGTTTCGTAAAATATTCTCTCTAATTCCTCTAAACGCTGTTCTATTTTTTCAATATCTTCTTCTGTTGTGGGATTTTCTAATAAATGTGTGATTTCGTCTTTTAGCTTATTTACTTCTTTTTCAACAGTGTCATCCCGTGGCTTGTCCACGGGATCCAGTACTTAAAAAGCCTAAATATAGCAAATTTTAAAATTAAAAGCTCGATTTTTCTCGCTTTATACTGGATTCCTGCTTTCGCAGGAATGATATTGAAACCACGCAGGCAATGCCACCACGAGGTGACAGAGATGAAAAGTTAAATAGAGCAAGCATTGCTACTATAATCATCATCCTCACGGATAAATTTTTGCTTTACCTTAGAGTTATTATTATAAGGTTTATTATTTTTAACTGGTGCTACAGGTTCGTAGTTTGAAACTGGAGGCACATAATTTTGATTTGCTGTTGCATTTGGGCAAGTATATTTTGATATATCACGCTTAGTTTCTCTTAGCATTGCCTTTATCTGGTCTAGCTCTTCTTGCATTTTTCTTTCTTTATCGGTATTGTCCTTTCTAACTTTCTTATTAGCTTTACTTAAAATCATATCATCATCGTCTGAAGATTCACCTGATTCAGCTTTATATTTTTCCATATCTCGTCTAATCATTTTAAGGTATATCTCACGATTTCTTTTGACGGGATCAATTTGCTCTCCTCTTAAAGGGTTATCATAATCGTCATCGTCATCCTCTGGATCGTCAAGATTATCTTCAACTATATTCTTTTTAGCTAAACTAATATATTTATTATTATATAAAGGTTTTCTTTTACCACCTTTAAAACCTTTACTATCAACTAACCTATTATTTGCGGATTTTTGGAAGTAACCTCTAAAGCTATCAGTACAACCTGACAGCACAAAAACACCTAAAAATAATATTATAATTTTTTTCAACATATATTATTCCAAAACTTCAATTAGATTTATTTATATAACTTGACAAATTATCTTTAAAAACAAGCCATATGAAAAAGTCTATTATGATTAATGCCACATAATAATCAAACTTGCAAGAATAAAGAGCTTATATTGTTTAAATTAGCTCTTCTATTAGGTTACTTAGCAACTTATGACCCTCTTTTCTTCTTTTTAATAGATTTTTCGAGGTATTTTCTAATATCTTCAGATTACTTATTAACTCAAACATTTTTTCGGCTAATTTTTCGCTTGATATATCATCTTGCTTCATGCACCAACCACATTTCTCATCTTCTAATAATTTTGCATTATGATATTGATGATTATCGGCAGCACTTGGCAGCGGAATAAAAATTGCTGGCAACCCTATATAAGTTAGCTCTTCTATAGTAGATGCTCCAGCTCTTGAAATTACTAAATCAGCATTTTTATACTGATTTGCCATATTATCAAAAAATTCAGCTAATTCGTAAGTAATATTTAAATTTGAGTATATATTTTTTATTTTTACTTGATCCTCAAGTGCTGCTTGCTGAGTTATATGCAGTTTAAGATTTGGCTGCTTTTGCATTAAAGCTTTGATGCTTTCAGGTATTAACTCTGAAAATAATTTAGCTCCTTGACTGCCGCCAAAGATAAAAATTTTAAAGGTACGGTCTTTGTCATTCCGTCGCTTGACCACCGAATCCAAGCCTCTAATATTCTTTCTAACTATCCCCCCAGTAACTACTGTTCTATTCTTTACAACTACAGGCAAGTTTTTAGTATTTTTATAAGAAATTGCTATTTTCTTAGCAAAATTTGCAAAAAATTTATTAACCTTTCCAAGATAAGAATTCTGCTCATGAATTACAATCGGCACTCTTAGAAAAATTGCTGCAAACATTGAAGCAACAACCGGATAACCACCAAATCCTACTACAGCAGAGGGAGAAAGGCTAAATAACAATTTAATAGCTTTAAAAATAGCAAGCGATAATAACGGCAAGAATAATAAAATATTTTTTGGTCGTTTTAAATCTATAACATGAAAAATTAATCCCGTATCATGATTTATATACTTCTCACACCTTAAATCCGTAATAAAATGAACTTCATATTTTCTTTTTATTAACTCCTCCCCAAGAGCAACTGCTGGAAAAAAATGACCGCCTGTTCCACCTGCCACTAAAACTATCTTTTTCATATTTCTATTTTATTTATCTTGTACGAATCAAGCGGCGTTCGGTATTTAGTAAAGCCAAGAAGCATACCAGTAGCTATAGCAATTGCAAGCGTTGAAGAGCCGCCATAGCTAATAAAAGGCAGCGTCATGCCCTTAGTAGGCAGTAAATGCAAAGTTACACCCATATTAATTATTGCCTGAAGCCCTAATTGTGCAACAATACCGCTAGCAGCAAATTGGACGAATTTATCTTGCTCATTTAATAGCTTAGCAAGACTTCTAAGTACTATAAACGCAAATACACCTATAACTATAAGGCAAATAATAGCTCCAAATTCTTCCCCAGCAACGGCAAAAATAAAATCAGTGTGCGAATCAGGTAGAACCTGTTTTACTGCCCCCTCCCCCGGTCCTTTACCATATAAACCACCATGTTCAAAAGCTTCCAGTGACTTGCTAACTTGATAATTCTCACTACTATCAGGATCTAGAAATGAGTTAATCCTTTGCGTAACGTGTGGCAACCAAAAATACGCAACAGTTACTCCTATCATTCCTAAAAAACCAGCTAGAACAATCCAAAATATTGGCATACCAGCAATAAAAAGCTGAATACCAAAAACTGCCGTAATCATCACAAGCATTCCAAAATCCGGTTGAATGATTAAGAGAATAGCAACAATAAAATAAAGTATCGAGCAAACTGTAAAGCTTGGGAAATCATCATTAAATTTTAACGATAATATCCAGCCCGTAACAACTGCAAAAAATGGCTTAATAAACTCTGAAGGCTGAATAGATAAGCCGGCAATATTAATCCACCTAGTTGCTCCTTTCACTTCGTAACCAAAGAATTTAACAGCAATTAATAAAACTATACTAGCTATAAAACCCAATATGGCAAAACGCTTTAACCATTTCTTATTAAAGCATGAAAATAACAATATAAAAGCTGAGGCAGCTGTTAGATAAAATACTTGCCTAGATGCAAAATAATTTTCTTCCAGCCCTATTCTACTTGCTACTGCTGAACCTGAAGTAGTCACAAGCATTAAGCTAAAAGCAAATAAAATAACTAAAGAAATAACTATTTGGCGATCGGTACTACGCCACCATAATTTTATAAAATTATTCGATATTTCGTTATTCATATTGTAGTTATGTAATTTCTATTTATGCTGTTGTATTGATCAGTTTTAACATCATTACTAGAAAATTACGGAGTAATCCAGTTAAATAATAAAACGTCATTGCCAAGAACATAGCGATTCAGCAATCTTATAAGACATTTTCATAAGATTACCAAATCGAGACCTCTCCTCGCAATGACGATTAGGTATCCGCATAAAACAATGCTTTTGTAGAACAATTTAGTTATTGTGCATAAGAATTATTGTAGTTCCTGTCAATTCAGCATAATAGTTTTCACCAAGATAGTTTTCAGAGTCATGATTTTGTTTATAACATCCTTGCACACTACAATCTTGAGTATATTTGTTATAATCACCTTCAATATAATCACGAGCATATTGTACTACCGATTGTACTACTGGAGCTACTAAATCCAATACATATTTTACTGCTGTATTATAAAATGTTGAAAAAATACCGTTATCATTTTCATCAACATTTACTTTTTTTTCTACATGCGTACTAGAAGAGAAAGGCTTTGGGAAAGCCTTTTCTATACTTTCTAGACTCATGTTTAAGAATGTGTCTACTATTGCTTCATCGTTTTTTATTTTCCCTTTTATTGATTTATCATTTTTTGTATTACTACTCTCAATCGTAAAAAATGCTGTAATAAATCCTAACATAAAAAACCTCTTTTTTAATTTTTAAATAGTTCTTTTAAGATCACAAGCTAATAAAATTATTAACTTGCTTATTAATATATTACATAATTTTAATATTAAATTATATTAACAAATTAATACTTAACTAATTAATTTTTTTAATAAGGCATTTTTGTCATAGGCACAAATAAGAGTATTATACAATCTAATAAACAACTCACCACGCTCCTCAAAGTTCTTAAACTGATCGTATGAACTGCAACAAGGTGCAAGTAAAATATTCTTTTCTTTCTGGTTATCCTTGCAAGCATCTTTATAAGCAAGTTCAAAAGCCTGTTTAAGATCATCACATATAACAAAATCTATTACATCTTTGGCAGTATTTGCAAACATTTCTTTAGCTTGCCCATAAAAATAAGCTTTTTTGATTTTACTAAAATAAGGTTTTATTTCCTCAATACCCCCCTCTTTAGCAATACCACCTGCAAGCCAATAAATATTATCAAGAGCTTTAATTGATTGCACGGCAGCTATAGCATTCGTTGCTTTACTATCATTATAGAAATTTATAACATCTATACTACCTAGATATTGCATCCTATGCGGCAGTCCTTGAAAACTACTTATAGATTCGATAATTTTTACAGGCTCAAGACCTATTATTCTAGCAACTGCATAGCTTGCTGCAATATTCTCGCTGTTATGAATTCCTTGCAGACTCTTATTAGACATTAGTTTAAAACTAATATGCTCAAAGAAATTATCGGTAATTATATCATTAACTATTGATATACCTTTTTCAAGAATTTTGGTAACTGAAAAAGGGATTAATTTAATATGATGTTTTTGTTGTAGATTTGTAAAAATTTCATGGCAATAATCATTATCAATATTAATTATCCCGTAACTATCTTTATCCATTCGATCAAAAATTTTAGATTTTGCTGTAATATAACCTTCCATATTTTCATGCCTATCTAAATGATCGGGAGTAATATTAAGAAGCACTGCTATTTTAGCAGCAAAAGTTTTTACTAAATCTAGCTGAAAGGAAGATAACTCAAGCACATACCCATCCTTACTTGCTTTAGCTTGCAAAACCGGAACACCGATATTACCAGCTAATGGATAATCTAAACCATTATCACTTAAGATATGACTAATTAAAGCAGTGGTAGTACTTTTGCCGTTTGTACCGGTCACAGCTAGGAGGTTTAAACCTTTAGATTTTTCGAAAAATAAATCTATGTCGGAAGTGATCGGGATATTAAAATTTTTTGCGATTTTGACTATCTCGTGTGTTAGAGGAATTCCAGGACTTAATACAATTTTATCTAAATTTTGCCATTTTATATCAGATATGGGAATAATATAATTTTTACCGAATAATTCCTCAAACTTATCCCTATTTGCTTCTAGATCATCATAGGCAATTATATTACATTTGTCTTGCAACTCTTCGTAAACCGAAATACCAGTTTTACCAAGCCCAAAAACACCTATATTTTGTCTTTTATGGATAGTCATGAGTTAATTTTAAGGGATTGTATAGAAAATGTCATTGCGAGCAGTCGTAGACTGCGTGGCAATCTTAGGAATCATATGTACTACTTTATGAGATTGCCGCGTCGATGCTTATGCATCTCCTCGCAATGACGATTGAGTATACCTATTTAATGTCCTGCATTAATGCTTGCTCACCCTCATTAAGGTTGACCTGATCATTAACATTATTATAAACTGCTTGATTGTTAGTTGGAACAGGTAAATAATAATGAGGCGGTACTTCTAAAGCCTTACTACGCTGAACTTGATACTCATTAGGACCAGCTGTTGATATTCCTACAGTTTCTTTTAATTTTTTATTACATGCAGAAGTAATTAATAAAACAGTAAATAATAAAAAAACTTTTCTCACTTTAATACCTTATAGATTATTTAGATTATATTTTATCGTTATCGCCTTGTGGAGCATTACGAATCTTTTCAGCCATAGCCTCAATTTGGGCTTTATCATAATTCTCTTTAGCTTTTTCTTCAATATTTTTTTTAGCACTATAATAATCTTCTACTAAGATAATTACTCCAAGTGTAATAAAACAGTCAGCTAGATTAAATACTGGAAAGCTATAATCTTGATAATGGAAATATATAAAATCAAAAACTGCTCCTCGAAATGATCTATCAATTAAATTACCGATAGCACCACCAATTACAAAGCTATAACCAGCAAAGCCTCCTATGGTTTTGGAACTCATCATTAAATAATATAAATAACAAACAATAATCGTATTTGTTATTAAAAACACGATGTTACTATATTGATAATAATCACGCATTAAACCGAAGCTAATACCATAATTCCAAGTATAAACCATATTTAAAAAAGATGTGACCTTTAAGGTTAAGCCAGGCTTCCATCTTAGATTATTGATAAACCACCATTTAGTCAATTGATCAATAATCACTAATGTTATTATAATACGGCTACTACGAGCAAATGTTAGATATAGTTTTTTAAATGATAGAATCATAATTATTTAGGGATTTTTATAAGGGAATAAAGGAGGGGCGTCATTGCGAGGAGATGCATAGCATCGACGTGGCAATCTCATGAAATAGAATATAACTCCTGAGATTGCTTCGTCGCTATGCTCCTCGCAATGACGACTACCATGAAATGACACACGCCTAACACATTACACCGAAACTTCAGCTACTTTATTAGCCTGCAAATCTTTATCAAGCTTAACATTCAAGGTTTTAACTTCTTTCTTAAACTGCTTGAATTTTTCTAATTTTTTTCCGCTTAATTCTACACCTGGTGTTATTTTAACGGACATAGGATTAACATGTTTACCATCAATTTTAACTTCATAATGTAAATGCGGTCCTGTAGCTCTACCGGTGCTTCCAACATATGCTATAATATCGCCTTGTTTTACTAGGCTTCCTACTTTTAAACCTTTAGCAAAATTTGATGCGTGAGCATAGGCAGTAGATAACGTACCGCTATGTTTTATCTGGATAAATTTCCCATAACCTGATTTCCAACCTATTTCAGTAATAACACCATTACCCGCCGAATATATAGGTGTTCCAGTCGGTGCTGCAAAATCAACCCCTTTATGCATTTTGGTATAACCAAGTATAGGGTGCTTCCTAATACCATATTGTGAAGAAACTTTTATAACTTTTAAAGGAGTTCTAAGCAAACTTCTTTTTAAACTTTTACCATCTTCAGAAAAAAATGCATGATTATTTACATTATTATCATGTGAATAGCGATAAATATTATATTCTTTTCCTGAAAGATTTAACGAGACATATAAAATCTTACCGTGATGGGAAAATTTACCATCTTCCATCACGTATTTTTCTGTTATAACAGTCGCAGTATCACCACTTTTTATTTGACGCTGAAAATCAATTTGATAAGCATAAGCATTAATCAGCTCTATTATATTATTGTTTGACAAACCAAGCTTCTTAAGAGCAGACATAAAGTTTGACTCGATATTTACAGATGACTTAGCCACTGTTTTTGTTAAAGGCATGATAATTTCTGCAATTTTAAAATTATCATTCTCTCTTATTATTTCAATAGTCTTAAGTTTATCTATAGCTAAAATAATCTTATTAAGAAATACTGTTTCAGAAGTTAAATCCTCATTATCATTTTCGGTAATTTTTGTTTCATATTCAAAAGTAATTTGCTGCCCTATTTTAAGCGATGGCAATAATTTATTTTCTTTTATTAAGCTTAATATTTTTTCTATATCATTTCTTGGGATATTTTGACCGCTCAGAATAGAATTTATAGTATCGCCTTTTTTAACTGTTACTTCTTTAAATGAAATTGCTTCTTGAATTTCTTCAGCTTCAGGATGTACTAATGTTATAGATAACGTATCATTTACATAGTTATTAACAGCAAAAGAGACAAACATCACTAATGCTATAAATAGTAATAGGGAAACAGAGGTAAGAACTTTTTTGAATCGTGCACTAAGATAAGGAACTGATAATACATCATCAAAATCGTAAGATAGCGTGTCGTTTTTCATTGATTACTTAGAAGTTATCTTGGTTTCGTTATTATTAATATGAACTATATAAATACAAATTACAATAAAAAATTATAAAATAATTTAGTTTTAAATCGTTTTATTCAAAATACTTTTTGTTTTTATTTTATATTTTTTGTGTTATTAAAGTTAATTTTCTTTAATTTTTAATAATTAAAATTATGTTTAGATTATTCCTATTTTTATTAATTCTTACAAACTTCACTTCTTGTTCATTTAATAATCAAGATGTTAAACCATCAAAAATAGAATATTATGAGAATATTTCTTCAAATAAAAAATGTTTACCAAATAGCAAAATAGTTTTGGTAGGAGGTTGCTTTGATGTGTTACATTATGGTCACCTGGAGTTTTTGCATGAAGCTAAAAAGCAAGGTAAATATTTAATCGTTGCTTTAGAAACTGATGAAACAATAATTAAATATAAAAAGCGTAAACCTATTCATAATCAACTACAATGAGCAAAAATTTTAAGCTCCCTTACATTTGTTGATAAAGTACTTATGTTACCCGAGTTAAAAGGTTTTAACGATTACGCATTATTAGTGCAAAATATTTGCCCCTCTGTAATTGCTGTAACAAAATATGATCCTCAATTAACGAATAAACAAACTCAAGCTAAATTAATAAACGCTCAAGTAATAGAAGTTATAGATTTAATACAACACCCTGATATAGGTACATTTTCCACCTCAAACATCATTAATAGCATATAAAATTTATTTTATTTATCGATTTTTGCTTTAATTAAAATACATATCCATTTATATTAATATAAAAATAACTTGTATTATGTACTTTATGAAGAATGTTATTACTTTAATTGGCTTAGTTTTATTTAGTAGCTTTTGCTTTGCTTCTGAGCCTTTGCCTTGGCAAATTGGATTTCAGCCACCTGCAAGCCCGATCATGGAGGAGTTACATAAATTCCACGATTTCTTACTTTATATCTCTACTGCCATAGTTTTGTTTGTTGCAGGATTATTAGTTTTTGTATGTATTAAATTTAACGCAAGAAATAATCCAGTACCGGCAAAATTTTCGCATAACATTTTAATAGAAATAATTTGGACTGTAATACCTATAATAATTTTAGTTATTATTGCCGTGCCATCTTTTAGAATATTGCGTCATGCCGAAAAAATACCGGAAGCGGATTTAACTATTAAAGTAGTAGGCTACCAATGGTATTGGCATTATATATATCCTGATCATAATGATATAGAATTTGATAGTGTTATGATCTCAGATGAAAATCTAAAACCTGACCAAAAAAGATTATTAGATGTTGATAATAGAATAGTAATACCCGAGAATGCTACAGTTAGATTTTTAATTACAGCCGGTGACGTAATACATAGCTTTGCTGTTCCGTCTCTTGGTTTTAAAATAGATGCCGTACCCGGAAGAGTAAATGAAACATGGACAAGAGTCGCCAAAAAAGGTGTATATTACGGGCAGTGTTCCGAGCTTTGCGGAATCAATCACGGCTTCATGCCGATTGCTATAGAGGTAGTAAGCAAAGAAGATTTCGATAATTGGGTTGCGAGTAAGAATAAAGTTGCCGCAAACGGTGAGAATTCAAAATTGGCAGCTAATTAATTATGTTTTTATCCTGATGTCATACCGTGGCTTGTCCGGTTTTGTTGTATGGATCGAAAAACACTTTATATGTCATTCCCGCGTGGCATTGTTGTGTGGATCGAAAGTCGTCTGAGCTACGCGAATGAAATGAGCGTGGCAATCCAGAAAAAATAATAAAAAATACTATAAATTAGCATTTTTTAGTTGGATTGCTTCGTCAATTACTTCGTAATTTCCTTAGCTCAGACGGAAAAACCGATCTACGCGGGAATGACATCAAAGCCATGCAATAAAACCAGAATTACAAATAATTACATTTAAAAAAGTGAAGATGCCTTAGGTAATGAATCATGGTAACTAAAAAAATATATTAACACAAACAGAATAACAATTATGGATATAACTACTAACGATCTAAACCACGATGATCACCACACTCCGCACGGCTGGAAGAGGTGGCTGTTTTCTACTAATCACAAGGATATCGGCATTATGTATATCATATTTGCCATATTTGCCGGAATTGTCGGCGGGTTGTTTTCGCTGCTGTTTAGGCTAGAACTTGCAATGCCAGGCGGAACTTTCTTAAATCATGATTTCCAGCTATATAATGTACTGATTACTGCACATGCGGTGATTATGGTGTTCTTTATGATCATGCCGGCTTTGTTCGGTGGTTTCGGTAATTACTTTGTACCTTTACTAATAGGTGCTCCCGATATGGCATTCCCACGCCTCAACAATATCAGTTTCTGGCTGCTAGTTCCGGCTTTCATTTTACTTATGGGATCAGCGTTTGTTGACGGCGGACCAGGAACAGGCTGGACGCTCTACCCTCCTTTAAGTAGTATAAGCGGACATCCAGGAGCAGCGGTTGATATGGCTATTTTCAGTCTGCATTTAACAGGGCTTTCATCAATACTTGGCTCAATCAACTTAATCGTTACTATCTTTAATATGAGAGCACCCGGGATGGGACTATTCAAAATGCCGTTATTTGTCTGGTCTATTTTAGTTACTGCATTCTTGATAATTTTAGCTATGCCAGTGCTTGGTGGAGCTATTACCATGCTACTTACCGATCGTAATTTCGGTACTACTTTCTTTAAAACTGATGGTGGTGGTGATCCAGTATTATTTCAGCACTTATTTTGGTTTTTTGGTCACCCTGAAGTATATATCGTAATACTTCCAGGTTTTGGTATTGTAAGCCAAGTTATCTCTACTTTCTCACGTAAACCAATATTTGGCTATCAAGGCATGGTCGGAGCTATGGTAATAATCGGCTTTGTCGGGTTTATTGTATGGGCTCACCATATGTTTACAGTTGGGCTTTCTTACAACGCCCTTATATATTTTACTGCCGGAACAATGATTATCGCAATTCCAACAGGTATCAAAATATTTAGCTGGATCGCAACTATGTGGGGTGGCTCACTTACTTTCCCAACACCTATGCTATTCTCTATAGGATTTATTATATTATTCACGATCGGCGGCGTAACTGGCATAATCTTATCAAACTCGGCACTTGATAGAGTTCTGCACGATACATATTATGTTGTGGCACATTTCCATTATACGATGTCACTCGGTGCTTTATTCACTGCATTTGCCGGCTTTTATTACTGGTTCGGTAAAATATCAGGCAAGCAATATCCCGAGATCTTAGGCAAAATCCATTTCTGGATTACTTTCGTCGGTGTTAATTTAACTTTCTTCCCGCAACATTTCTTAGGACTTGCAGGTATGCCAAGAAGAATACCAGACTACCCTGAAGCTTTTGCCGGCTGGAATATGGTTTCATCGATAGGAGCAGGAATTTCTATGGCGGCTGCTCTTTATTTTGTGTTTATCGTTTTCTATACATTAAAATACGGCAAAAACTGCCCAAATAACCCTTGGGGTGATGGAGCTGATACACTAGAGTGGACACTTACCTCTCCTCCACCATTTCATACATTTGAAACACCACCGCATATTGAGGAATAATTTATGATTCTCAGAAGATTATTTGCTTTCTTGATTGATAAAATTATAATTGGAATATTGCTATCATTGACTATAGCATTTGTAAAAGACACGATGATAGAAATTGCTTTATTTTTTATTATTTCAGGATTTTACTTTTCTTACCTAGAATCTTCAAAAATACAAGCCTCTATTGGGAAAAAATTACTAGATTTAAAAGTAGTTCATCAAGATGGAACTGACTCTTAAAGGTAGTGAAGCATTTATTAGATTTGTCGCTTTTTATGTGATTAATTTAACTGGTATACTTTTTATAATAAGCGTTATTATGATGATATTTAGGGAAGACGAAAAAATGCTTCATGATTTAGTATTTGATACACAAGTAGTAAAGTCATAATGAATAAACAAGAATCACGTTTGCATTTCAAGGAGCTTTTAACGAAAAATATAGATAAAATAAATTCTGATTTAACAAAAACTTCTTTACTAAATCAAGTCAGTAATTTATTAAAACAGTTAAAAGTAAAGCATGTTGGAATATATTATCCACTAAAATATGAAATAAACCTGCTTGAACTATTAAATATTCATCATGAAATAAAATTTTTTCTGCCTAAAATTATAAATAATGAAATAAAATATTGTGCTTATAATTATAATGATGAATTAGTTTTAGGGAGTTTTAAAACTTTAGAACCGATAAATAATGATTTCTATGAACCAGAATTGATAATTGTCCCAGGTCTGGCATTTAGTAAAGATGGCTACAGACTTGGTTATGGTAAAGGACATTTTGATCGATACATAAATAATAATAAAGATATATTAACTGTTGGTGTTTGTTTAAAAGAACAAGTTATAGATAACTTTCCTGCTGAATTACATGATCAGAAACTTAATTTTATTATTTCTATATGAAAAACATGAATAGAAAACCAATAATAGGAATTACTCCTGATTTAGCTCAAAATTGTGAAAAATATACTTATGCCGCCTTTCCTTGGTATGCATTACGTAAGAATTATACCGATGCAATAATCGAAGCCGGCGGCGTCCCTATGTTACTGCCATACCAAGCTGAAACAATAGATCATCTCATGGATTTTATTGATGGTGTTATATTACCTGGCGGTGATGAAGATATACACCCTAAATTTTATGAACCTGAATATGCTGAAGATGTAGTAATTTCTAATGAAGAGCGTGATAATTTTGAAATATTGATTTTAAAGAAATCGTTAGAAAAAAAATATACCTGTTTTAGGAATATGCCGAGGAATGCAACTAATAAATGTTGTTTTAGGTGGCACTCTTATTAAGCATATTCCGGATTATATCGAAGAGACAAAACAGCCTATTATCATAAACCATACCCAGCCTCATCCTAAAGATATAGTCTCGCATTCAATTAGTATAAAGCCGAATACTAAGCTTGCTAGAATGGCAAATAATAACGCCAGTTTAGGATAAGGAGGTCTGAGGATAAGCAAGTAGTGTTAGAAATTTTTTAGATTTATTGAAATTAAAAGCATTTACGCAAGAAAGTATATGAACTAAGAAATTAATAGGGGAGCGATGTCTTGAATGTTCAAGGTTCATGCTGTTTTTTAGTACATTAAATACTGATTCAATTATTGATCTGCTTTTTAAGAGTATTTTATCTTCTATATCTAATAAATGATTTTTCATATCCTTGCGAATCCCAGTAAATAACCGTAGCCCACGACTAAATAATTTAGCGGACATTTCCTTAGAAATATAAGCCTTGTCTCCAAATAATTTACCCCATAATCCTTTGGTAATTGAGTCTACAGCAGATAAATCACTAGCATTACCCTTTGTTATTTTAATTGCCATAATCTGACCTTTATTATTAATTACAATATGTAATTTAAATCCCATAAACCATCCGTAACTACTCATACCTATTTTAGCAATGCCACTAAACACTTTATTATTATTTGTACGTTTTGCATGACATATCGATAATTTGGTTGAATCAACAAAATATATACCAGTCTCATCTCCTGTAAATAATTGTAACATTATAGTTAAAGGTAATACTAATCTTGGCCACAACTGGATTATCCGACTGTAACTAGGAAGACTAAAATATCCTCTATATTTACATGATAGATGATATAAATAATAATTCTTAAAATCTTTGCATGGAGATATATAAAAATATAATACTATAGTTATATAGTTCTGAAAGCCTTAAACTCCCTGATCTCCTACGCTTCCTAACGCTGGGTATTAATTTGCTTTCTTCCCATTCTTCGTAAACTTTACAATAATTATCTATTATACAAAATAGAGTTATGATACATCTTTTCATTGTTGAGTGCATATTTTTTTGATTCAAAATCTATGTAACTCAACACTCCTCTCTTGTAAATACCCTGCTTTATTATCTTTATTCCTTACACTCTTATCCTAAACTGGCGTTATTAGTATAGCCCTTTTGAGCGGCTAAATGTAAGGGAGCATCTCCAAAATTATCTAAGTTGTTAGGATCAGCTCCTCTTTTTAGTAATAATTTAATTATCGTATCATTTTCATTTTGCTCCTTTATAACCCAATGTAAAATTACACCGCCTCCTTCAATATCATCTTGATAATTTGTATTAGGGCTAATACCATGCTCAAGCAAATACTCAACTTCTACAATATTTTTCTCTCGTATCGCTTTAAACAATGCTTCCTGAGTAATTAAAGAAAGCTTCTTTTTGCTGTTATAGTGCTTCTTAATATATAATTTTATTCTACTTAACATTGAAATAACCTATCCAATTATTAAGCTATACTATAACATATTTTTAATTATTACATAACTATTACTATCAATTAACTTTTTTAGAGGTAAAAAAAGATTGTCAATCGTCAACTATGTTTTAAATTTAAAAAAAGAGATTTTAATTTAGCATTAGAGATAATGATTAATTTACGCATAAGAGCAGTAAGAGCGATCATTTTCTTTTTAGTTTAAAACATAGTCGACGTCAGTTAAATATGTATTGACAAAAGGCATGCAAAACCATAATATTAAAATATGCAGAAACAACACTATTTTGAATTTAATCAAGAAAAAAACTTTTTTTATTTAAAGAAAGAGGAATAACGTTTGAACAGGTAATTGCTTTAATAGAAAAAGGCTATGTATTAGATTTAATAGATCATCCTAATCAAAGTAAATATCCAAAGCAAAAAATGTACATAGTTGATATAGATAATTATTGTTATTTAGTACCCCATATTATTCAAAAAGATAAAATTTTTTTAAAAACAATTATACCAAGTAGAAAAGCAAGTAAAAAATACTTAAATAACTAAGGTTTAGAAATTATGAAAAAATATAAATTAACAGAAGAAGAACAAGAAATATTAGATTATTTTGAGCAAGATAGTGTTGTTAGAAAACCTATTACTGTTGAAGTAGAAAAAGAAATAAATATAGCTAAAACTGCGGCAGCTAATTTCTTTAAGAAGTCCGAAAGAATCAATATTAGATTAACCTCACATGATTTAAATCATATAAAACGGATTGCAGCTCAAGAAGGAATGCCTTATCAAACTCTTGTTTCAAGTGTATTGCATAAATACGCATCTGGGTATTTAGGTCTAGATAACTAATAATTAATCTATAATTTCTTTATACAAATAACCTTTCTTATTGATTAGCTTTTGTAAAGGTAAAAAAAGATTGTCAGGTAGTTTATCTAATGCAAACCATTGCCAGCTTTCTACTTTATGGGGTTCTAAATTCTGTAATTCATGCTCGTTTAAACAATGAGCTTTAAGGAAAATCGATATGTAATGTTTTTGCTCTTTTTCAAAAACATCATTAGTAACAGCTAAAAATTTAGGATCTTTAATGATCAAATTTGTCTCTTCTAAAACTTCTCTAATGATACACTCTTCAAAAGTTTCACCAAACTCTAAATGCCCACCAGGATTGCCATAGGTAGATTCACCATGCGAGTTAATACGCTTACCAAGCAAAATCTCATTTTTACTATTAAATAGGATAATCCCGATACCAACACGTGGGTAGTTAGTCATAAATCCACTTCCTTATAAATAGTGCGGTAGAGGTCAGAGGTTTTTAGTAGATGAGCGTGCGTTCCTTCGGCTTCTACTACTCCTTTATCTATTACCAAAATATTGTCTGCTGATTCTATACTGCTGATGCGGTGGGCGATTGAGATAATGATTTTTCCTTGCATTATATCCCTAATAGAGTTTAATAGTTTCTGCTCGCTTTCGGTATCTAAAGCACTCATTGCTTCATCAAGAAGTAGGATTTGCGGTTTGCGTAGTAAAGCCCTTGCTAAGGCTATTCTTTGCTTCTGCCCGCCTGATAGCCTAACGCCTTTTTCGCCAATTTTGGCATTAATCCCATCAGGAATTTTATCAGCAAAATCAGCTATACCGGTAATTTTTATTATTTCGGTTATTTCCTCTTCGCTAGAATCATTACCAAACATAATATTTGATTTAATAGTACCAGAAAAAATACTAGCTTCTTGCGGAACATAAGCGATTAATTTACGGATTTCATTAGGATTTAAAAGAGCAATATCTTGGCTATTTACCAAAATTATACCGCTTTCTTGGACATAAAAGCCTAATAGTAACTGCATCAAAGTACTTTTACCTGAGCCTGATCTGCCAACGATACCAATAAACTGAGTAGAATCTATTTTAAAAGATATATTGTTGAGGATTTTTAAATTAGGTCTTGATGGGTATGAAAAATTTACGTTTTTAAACTCTAACGATATAGAATTAACGGGCTTTAAATTCGAATAATTAGTATGATTAATTATAGGTGATTTATCAATGATGGTAACTATTCGCTCTAAAGCAGCAAGCGGCAAGTGCATCTCGCTTAATAGCTCAAAAATACCACCACTACTAAAGCCGGCAATAATTGCATAATAAATGAATGATATAATTTGACCGGAGGATAAATTACCTTTTACTATATCCAAAGCCCCAATCCAAATAACGAGTGTAACCCCAAGAAATATAAAAGCCATTGAGAATGCGAAAAACAAAGCACGAATTTTTAAACGAGTTGCCGAATAGGTCAAATAATCTTGCAGCAGATTATTAAACTCAGTAATTTTAGCTGCCTGACCGCCAAAAGCATGGATGGTTTTGATATTACTAAAACTTTCGTTAATATCAGATGCTAAAAGTGATTGAGATTCTAAGGTTTTTTTGGATAAAGCTTTAACATGTTTACCAAATTTGATTATAGGAATCAGTAGCAAAGGAATAGTGATAATTACTATCGATGCTAGTTTAAAGCTTTCAAAAAACATCAAAATAATGCTACCGACTAACATCACTGAATTGCGAATAAAAAAAGATAGGAAATTAACAATAAGCTTAGATATTTGATCTATATCACTCGTAAGACGGGAGATTATATCGCCAATTTTTAGCTCTTCAAATTCAGTAATTTCATAATTAATTAGTTTGCTATAGGCTTCCTTTCTTATTTGACTCGAGACTTTCTCAGCAACATTATTAATAAAATACGAACGGAAAAAACTAGCAATGCTTAAGATAATAATAAGCAGGCAGATATATAATATGGATTTATCAACTGCCGCAGTGCGATCTAAAACCAAACCCTGATCAACTAAATTTCTGAAAACATTTCCGATTAGTAATAACGCAAGCGATACGCTAAGAAGAGAGATTATAACAATGATCAAATCTTTTTTATAGAATCTTAAGTTTTTAGCCAGTCTATATAAAAGTTTGGTGTTCATATGAAAAGAATTATGTCATTCCTGCTTAAGGCTTGCCCCGCGTGGATTAGTTTTTCCGTCATTGCGAGGAAATTACGAAGTAATTGACGAAGCAATCTAGTTAAAAAATGCTAACTTATAGCATTTTTTATTATTTTTCTGGATTGTCACGCTCATTTCATTCGCTCGCAATGACGACTCTCGATCCACGCGGGGCAAGCCTTAAGCGGGAATGACATGTAATAAAAAATGGGGCGAGTGACGGGAATCGAACCCGCGACCCTCAGAACCACAACCTGATGCTCTAACCAACTGAGCTACACCCGCCATAAGTTATCAAAGTAACAGCGTGACTTTAAATTATTATCACTATTTAGTCAAGAATATTTATACCTTACCTCGTGTTAATTTCATTATTTCATCGGTAGACATATTTGAGGTACTTTTACCTGATAATTGTTGTATTAATTTTGTACCTTTTTTAGTGTTGTCTATATCTTTGCTTAAAGCACTCAAATCTTTACTATTAATAGTTTTTTCTTTAATCAATCACTTTCATCTGAGAGATGAAAGTTTGTCTATAGCGACTAGAAGTCGAGAATCAAGCTAAAGCTTATTCCAGTCTTATATTAGTAGTCATTGCTGGTTCATGAGCATCAGTATGTCTATTAATATATTCATTAATCATGTCATCAGTCACATTGCCACTAGTCGAACTAAAGTATCCTCTTGCCCATAAATGTCTACCCCAATACTTTTTTCTTAATATTGGAAATTCTTCTTGTATCTTTTTTGACGATCTTCCTTTAGCTTTTTGCACAAATTCACTTACTTTAATATGAGGTGGTATATTGGCAAATATATGTATATGATCGCTTGATATTACTCCATTTTCTATTTTAATATTGAGCTCTTCTGCAACTACTGCAATAATTTCTCTCACTCGCTTTTTGATATCATAGGTTAACACCTTGTATCGATATTTTGTAATCCACACTATATGATAGCGATGATAGTAAACTGTGTGTGATTTGTTGCT
The DNA here is from genome assembly GCF_964026465.1 of Rickettsia endosymbiont of Rhinocyllus conicus. Lineage (NCBI taxonomy): Bacteria > Pseudomonadati > Pseudomonadota > Alphaproteobacteria > Rickettsiales > Rickettsiaceae > Rickettsia > Rickettsia endosymbiont of Rhinocyllus conicus. The sequence goes on from NZ_OZ032155.1 coordinate 528,416, forward strand.
GTATTGAGTCATGGTGCTTATGATGCTAACGCATCATGGCGCACATGGCAAGCTAAAGCTTTTCCATCTGGAAGATGGAGGGTTTAACCACCAAAGGGACTATAAATATTTTTGTAGTCATAAAAATTTCTGTATATATTTTATATAATTGTATTATAATTACTCTTAATAAAGAAATGAATATAGAAATGAAAAAAGCGGTTATTTTAGTTAGTGGTGGGGCGGATTCTGCTACTGTTCTTGCAATAATGAGAGAGCAAGGTTATGAGATTCATGCTATAAGTTTTAACTATGGGCAGCGTAACAATGCTGAACTACGGAAAGTTACGGAGCTAGTAAAAGAGTATAACGTCAAGCAACATAAAATTGTCAATATAGACTTAAGAGCTTTTGGCGGTTCTGCTCTTACCGATGATAATATAAACGTTCCTCATTATCAGGACGGGAAAGAGCTACCTGAAGATGTACCTGTTACCTATGTACCTGCTCGTAATACAATCTTTTTAAGTTACGCATTAGGGTTTGCCGAAATAATAGGTGCTAAGGATATTTTCATAGGCGTACATACTAGCGATTCAGCAAATTATCCTGATTGCCGCCCTGAATATATCAAATCTTTTGAAGCAATGGCAAATCTAGCAACCAACATAGGCGGAGTTACTATTCATACTCCTTTGATTAATATGACTAAAGATCAAATAATTAAAACAGGGCTTAGGCTTGGAGTAGATTATAAAAATACCATATCATGTTATGATCCTAGCGAAGATGATCTATCTTGCGGCACTTGCCTTGCTTGCACGATAAGGCTTGATGCTTTTAAAAAGAATAACGTACAAGACCCTGCAAAATATTTATGATTGATAGAAAATATTTATACTCCCCCTTTCCTACGCTCGATTTAGATGATATAATATTAAGAGAGTTAACGGACGTGGATGCTGAAGATTATTTTAATTATATGAATAAGCCTGAAATGGCTATTTATATAACAGAAAGTAACAGACCAAAAACTTTAGAGGAAGCTAAGGAAGAAATTCGTTATTGGTCTAGTTTATATAAGAATCACAGAAGTTTTTATTGGGGTATTGCACTTAAAAGTGATAATAAACTTATTGGTACTGCCGGTTTTAACATAATAAATTTAGAGCATCATAAGGCAGAAATCAGTTATGATTTGGATTATAGCTTTTGGGGGCAGGGCATAATGTTAAAATCTATAAAAAATATTTTAAAAATTGCTGATCATATTGGAATTGTCAGAGTTCAAGCAACAGTAATTACAGATAATTTACGCTCAATTAATTTACTTGAAAGATGCGGGTTTGCACGTGAGGGAATACTTAAAAAATACGAAATAGTTGCAAATGAGCATAAAGATTACTATATGTATGGTAGGGTTTTGTAACAAAAACGTCATTGCGAGCCACTGAAAGTGGCGTGGCAATCTTATGAAAATGTCCTTAAGATTGTATCAAAGCTATGTTCCTCGCAAGGCATTGTTGTGTGGATCAAAAAACGCCCTCGGTGTCATCTAGTTGCTTGACCACGGTATCCAGAAAAGCAACTTTTAATACTAATAATTTTAGTATTTTAAGCTGGAACCCGCTACAAGCTCGCGGGATGACAGAGGAAGAATTGATCTAGACAACAAAGCCTCCACGGGATGATAGAGCTAAACCATGCGAGTACGTCACCACGATAGACAATAAGTATATAAACATAAAAAAAGAAAAATTGATGGTAGTAGAAGCTAATAAAAAAGAATTAATTTGTTCATTCTGTAGCAAAAAGCAGCATGAAGTGAAAAAGTTAATAGCAGGTCCTGCAGTATTTATTTGCGATGAATGTATAAATTTATGCATGGATATAATGGAAGAAGAAAGTAAAATAGCGTTAAAGCAGATTACTTCCACTATTCCAACTCCGCAAAAAATATGTTCAGTTTTAAATGATTATGTAGTTGGTCAAGAGCAAGCTAAAAAAGTTCTAGCAGTAGCGGTATATAATCATTATAAGAGGCTTGAATATGTCCAATCAGGCAATAATGATGTTGAGCTTAATAAATCTAATATTTTGTTAATTGGTCCTACCGGTTCAGGTAAAACGTTGCTTGCTCAAACACTTGCTAAAATTTTAGACGTACCTTTTACTATGGCTGATGCTACCTCTTTAACGGAAGCTGGTTATGTTGGTGAGGATGTTGAAAATATTTTACTTAGATTACTTCAGGCTGCCGAGTTTAATGTGGCTAAAGCACAAAAAGGTATAATATATATTGATGAGGTTGATAAGATTGCTAGAAAGTCCGAGAATCCTTCAATTACTAGAGATGTATCAGGGGAGGGCGTACAACAAGCACTACTTAAAATTATGGAAGGAACTGTTGCTTCTGTTCCTCCGCAAGGTGGTCGAAAACATCCACAGCAAGATTTTGTGCAGCTCGATACCTCAAATATTTTGTTTATTTGCGGTGGTGCTTTTATGGGAATTGATAGTATCATAACTTCTAGAACAAATAATAGTTCTATAGGTTTTGCAGCAAATGTAAATATTGACAAAGAAAAAATTAACAGAGAAATTCTTAAATCTTTAAAGATTGAGGATCTAACAAAATTTGGATTAATTCCTGAATTTATCGGAAGATTACCAATCGTTACAACCTTAGATGATTTAGATAAAGAAGCTTTAGTTACAATTTTAACTAAGCCAAAAAATGCTATAGTGAAGCAGTTTAAAAAACAATTTGAGCTTGATGAAGCTGAGTTAATAGTTGAGGATTCTGCATTGGAAGCTATTGCTGAAAAAGCTTTAGCTAAAAAAACTGGAGCAAGAGGTCTTCGTTCGATAATTGAGCATCTTTTACTTGATAGTATGTATAAAGTTGCTGAGCTGAAGAAACAGCGTGTTACTATTACAGAAGATGTAGTTAAGGGGCTAATAGAGCCAATAATTACTTCTATTATTACCCCAGCAGCAAAAACAAGTAAAAAGCAAGCAGCTGTTGAAGATATACCGGCTTAAGGTGGGTGTAAGTCATTGCGAGGAGCATAGTTTTGATGCAATCTCAGGAGTTTGCTTTATGAGATTACCACGTCGTGGCTTTGCTGCTCCTTGTAATGACGGAAAATTAATCCTCTTATTCTTTTTATTTTAAAAGATTTAAATATCTCCTAAAATATTACAATTTTCTATAATACCTTGAGAATTTATAGTAGTTTCAAAATTTATTGGCTATCCTTCATATTTTAACGCTACTTCAAAAAGTTCAAGATTTTCTGGGGCAGTAATATTTTTTGCAAATTCTTTAATAAACTCTTTATTATCAATCTCTATCTCTTTGCTCTTAATGATATCCCTGCTCTTAATGAGAGTTCTAGTAATTTCAAAAAATTTATTAGAAACAGCTTTCTGTATAAAATTTTTCATTTGATTATCTTCAATAAATATTTCATTATTCGTACAATATTCAAACAATAATTTGATAATTTTAATATCATTTTTATTTATAGCTTTTTGTACAAAATAATTAATTTGCTCTTTACTAAAATCTTTGAGGTTCTTAGGAATCAAATGTTTATATTTATTTTTACCAAAACCTGAATTTTTAGGTTTAAGGTTGACGTGAGGATTAAATAATTGCTCTAAAGTATGTATATTTTCATTTTCAGAAACTATATAGAATAATTCTTCAAGTTTAAAATTTTCTTGATCTTTAAGAGTATTTGTATTGGGATTTGTAAAATATTCTTCTAATATTCCAGAAATAGTATTTTTTTTTAACTTGGTCAAAACCTTTAATATATGGTTCTATTAAGTCAAATGATAAATCCTTAAATCCTAACTTAATTAGTTCTAAAGAATTAAAACTTGCAACTTCTTTAATTCCAAACTTTTTCAATAAATGTTTTAATTCTTCAAATTTATTTAAATCTTTTGTATATTTTGTAGCCGCTTTTATGTAGTTACTTTCTTTATTCAAATATGTTGATTTTAAATACTGCAATAAATAATTTTTATTTAAATCTTGAACAACCGGATGTTCGAATATTATTTTTATATTATCTTTAGACCAATTTTCAGCAATTGAAATAATGTTTTTAGCAGATATTTTTTTTGAATGTTCTAATAAAGTTATAAATGATTTTATATCTTGCCTTTCAATTAATTTAGTCAATAAATTATCGATGTAAACTTCTTTTAGCTTTTCAAAATCTTTATCAGCTAACTCTCTAAACCTAAAAATTTTAACTGATTCTACACCTCGACTTTGAATTAATTCATTCAATAGGTTGTTGTGGTGATCATCTTTTAGTTTCCCAAAGGCTATATCAACTAACTCTTTTAATCCAAAATTTATAACTCTTTCTATACCTAATTCATTTAAAAAGTTAGCTAATCCTTTAATACTATTATATTTTTTGATATGTTCAGCTATTACATCTCCATAAACCATTTCAGTTAAATTTTCTAATTCAAGATATTTAAAACCTTTTTTATGTAATAAAGATTTTATTTCTTTATCTTGCCTAATATTCTCATTGTATTTAGCTATAGCATTTATACTAGCATTACTTAAACGATTTCTTTCTATATCTAAAAGAAAATCTTCTGGATGTATTTTTAAATGCCTAAAAACTTCTTTTATAAAATCTTCATTACCATTTTTGGTTATCATATTTAAAAATATTGGATAGCTTACTGCAAACGTATTTATGAAATTTTTATAACCTAATAACTTTGCAGCATTAACACTATTACTTTCAATAATCAAATCAGGTTTTCCGTAAGAAGCTAAGTGCGGGGCTAATAAATCTAGAGCTTTTTTATTGTCCCAAATTTGGGAGAAAAACCCCGCACTTGCAGTGCGTCGTTTTAACATATAGAATGTAGAGATGCAGTATTACAAGAAGATAAGCCACACAGTTTACGATTGCACTTATCATATAGTATGGGTGACTAAATATCGATATAATATATTGGTTGGTGATATTGGTAGGAGAGTCAAGGACCTAACCCAAGAGATATGTAAGGATAATGGAGTAGAGATATTAAGAGGGAAGATAGCTTCAAATCACGTACATATCTATGTATCTGTGCCACCTTATCAAAGTATTAGTAAGGTGGTACAGTATCTAAAAGGAAAGAGTTCAAGGAAGATTCAGCAGGAATTTCCAGAATTACGGAAACAGTATTGGGGTAAACACTTATGGGCTGTTGGATATTTTGTCAGAACCACAGGCAATGTGACTGACCAAATGATCAAGGATTATATTGATAAACATGAATCGAGAGATGATAAGTTTGGAAACTTTCAAGTTGAAAACTAGCTATAGCTAAGGCATTGATGCCATAATCTTAAGCCCTGCATTTGCAATGCAGGGTGGTTAACTATCAATTTTAATAGCTAAATTACAATAACGACTATAAATATCACTTGTTATTTTGTCTTGACTATATGTTATATAGCGGGCAATAGCCTCAAGAAAATTAGGATTATTGATTAAATGTTGTTCCTCAATATTTCTAGAGTTAACTTTTCTCCCCATTTAATTTTTATCATATTTGTAATATATTTATTTTAAGAAACTTACTATATATTAATACTTAATTTTTGCAAGCATTTAATTAAATTTTTAACTATTTCTTAAAAAGAATAAATAGTGCAAATTTAAAAAGATCAAGTATAATTAAAATCAAAACTGCTTATCATATTTTATGAATTATTTACTACCAAGTGCTGCAATAGTTTTACTCGTTTTAGTGAGCTTAAATATATGGTTTTATATAAAAGTTAGAACTTTAAAAACAGAGCTACAATTCTTAACAGATCAAAATTTGGAAATTACTAATAATAATCAGCTACTTAATCAAGAAAAAATAGCTTACTTACAGAAAATCGAGCAACTAAAGTGCAGAGTAGAGTATCAAGAGCAATCTATTAAGGATTATGAAAAAATACGTAGTGAATCTTTTTCTTCAGCTAAAGCTGCATTATTTGATTTAGGCAAGGATTTATCTAAACAACTTATCGAAATCCATAAAATGGAAAACACAGCAGCAAGAGAACTAGCTGAGAAAAATATTGCTACTGCTTCTGGAAAGTTTAATAGTGAGTTTGAGCGTTTAATTACTATGGTAGGGACACTTAATAAAGATATTGAGCAGTCTAAAAGCACAGTGGACTTAATAAAACAGTCGTTACTTTCGCCTATTGGGGCAGGGGCTCTTGCTGAGATTACTCTCGAAAATATCTTAAAATCATCAGGATTACGTTCTAATTCAGATTTCATCATGCAATATGGTTTAACTACTGCAGATAGTACTAAATTAAGACCTGATGCACTTATTTTTCTGCCTTCCGGTAATTTGATGGTGATTGATTCAAAAGCTTCCAAATTTTTAGTTGATGAGCAGGATAATAGTGGGAATCTTAGCAAAACTATGAATTATCATTTAAAATCGTTAGCTAATAAAGATTATGCTGAAAATATTTTAGCTGAATTAAATAAAAAAGAGCAGAATTATAACAATGTTATTACTTTGATGTTTTTACCCACTGAACAAGCCGTTGAAAAAGTTATTGCAGCTGATCCTAATTTTCTACAAAAAGCATGGGGCTGTAGTATTTTCCCAGTAGGACCTAGTGGGCTTATGAATATGCTTTCATTCGCAAAATTTCAAATTACTGACCATAGACGCTCAGAAAATTATAAAGTAATTATTGAAGAAGTAAGAAAGTTATTAAGCTCTATTGGTACTATAGCAGATTATTCTCAAAAAATTGGCAATAATCTACATAATATGGTTACTAATTATGATAAGTTTGCGGCTTCTTTTAATCGTAATTTTATGTCAAGAGTTAAGAATATACAAAAACTTGGTATTGATTCAGGAAATAAAACGCTACCTGCAAGTCTTGAACGTTACCAAATTGTTTCTTCCAAATCCGAAATTATTGAAGTAGAAGCAGAAAATTCTCAACCACAACAAATAGAAGAATAAATTGATAATTCAAATGTTAAGAAAAATTTTTATAATTTGCATATCAATATTATAAACGCCAGTTTAGGATAAGAGTGTAAGGAATAAAGATAATAAAGCAGGGTATTTACAAGAGAGGAGTGTTGAGTTACATAGATTTTGAATCAAAAAAATATGCACTCAACAATGAAAAGATGTATCATAACTCTATTTTGTATAATAGATAATTATTGTAAAGTTTACGAAGAATGGGAAGAAAGCAAATTAATACCCAGCGTTAGGAAGCGTAGGAGATCAGGGAGTTTAAGGCTATAATGGTACCCAAAAACTAGACAAGAAAATAGAGAAAAGTAGGTATAATATCTCCTAGGAAAAGGAGCAAAAAATGAAAAAACAAGTTAAAAAATATAGTGCAGAAGAAAAAGCAAAAATAGCAATTGAAGCAATATCTGGAGAAATGACTATAGCTCAAATTACCAGCAAATATGGTGTTCACGCTAATCAGATTTATAAATGGAAGAAAGAAGCTTTAGATTTTATGGTTTCTGGATTTAAATCGAAATCTAAACAACAAGATACCGGCCAAGAAGATTTAATTAAATCATTATTTGAGCAAATAGGCCAGTTAACAGTTGAAAGAGACTGGCTTAAAAAAAAATCTAGTATCTTTGGATTTAGAGGTTAGGAAAAAAATGATAAGTTATGCTTCAAATTTAACCATAGCAAGACAATGCAAACTTTTAGATTTAAACCGCTCAAGTTACTACTACCGAGCTAGGAATACCTTAGATGATAAGGAGTATAGAGTACTGAACAGAATTGATGAGATTTTTACAGAGCATCCCTATTATGGTACTAGAAGAATGTCTCATGTCCTAAAATCCGAAGGGTTAAATGTTAGTCGTAAGATGATAAGAAAATATTATAAAATACTTGGTATTGAAGCAGTATACCCAAAGATTAATTTAAGCCGTAGGAATCAGGCTCATAAAGTATACCCATATCTATTAAATAATATAGAGGTGGTTTGCTCCAATCAAGTTTACTGTGCAGATATTACTTACATAAGATTAAAGCAAGGTTTTGTATATTTGGTTGCTATAATGGATTGGTATAGTCGTTATATTTTGAGTTGGCGGGTGTCGATTAGTTTAGAAAATGATTTTTGTATTGAAGCTCTAAATGAAGCAATATCTATACATGGCAAGCCTGACATTTTTAATACGGATCAAGGAGTACAATTTACATCAAAAGATTTTACTCAAATACTTGAGCAACAAGGCATAGCTATTAGTATGGACGGCAAAGATAGAGCCTTAGATAATGTATTTATTGAACGTTTTTGGCGATCTTTGAAACAAGAGAAGATTTATCGTTTTGATCTTGAAACGGTACGTGAAGCAAAGATAGCTATCAGAGATTATATAGAATTTTATAATCAGCAAAGACCTCATCAATCGCTTGAATATAAGACACCTGAAATGATACATTTTGCAGAAAAACTAGAAAATTATCAAGAGGCTATATGACATAGAAAATGCAAACTTTACTTTGAAAAACCAATACATTAATACAGGAGAATTACACCTCTAAAATTTAAAAAATTTGTCTAGACAAAGGGTACCACCTCAGGCTTTCAGAACTATATAACTATAGTATTATATTTTTATATATCTCCATGCAAAGATTTTAAGAATTATTATTTATATCATCTATCATGTAAATATAGAGGATATTTTAGTCTTCCTAGTTACAGTCGGATAATCCAGTTGTGGCCAAGATTAGTATTACCTTTAACTATAATGTTACAATTATTTACAGGAGATGAGACTGGTATATATTTTGTTGATTCAACCAAATTATCGATATGTCATGCAAAACGTACAAATAATAATAAAGTGTTTAGTGGCATTGCTAAAATAGGTATGAGTAGTTACGGATGGTTTATGGGATTTAAATTACATATTGTAATTAATAATAAAGGTCAGATTATGGCAATTAAAATAACAAAGGGTAATGCTAGTGATTTATCTGCTGTAGACTCAATTACCAAAGGATTATGGGGTAAATTATTTGGAGACAAGGCTTATATTTCTAAGGAAATGTCCGCTAAATTATTTAGTCGTGGGCTACGGTTATTTACTGGGATTCGCAAGGATATGAAAAATCATTTATTAGATATAGAAGATAAAATACTCTTAAAAAGCAGATCAATAATTGAATCAGTATTTAATGTACTAAAAAACAGCATGAACCTTGAACATTCAAGACATCGCTCCCCTATTAATTTCTTAGTTCATATACTTTCTTGCGTAAATGCTTTTAATTTCAATAAATCTAAAAAATTTCTAACACTACTTGCTTATCCTCAGACCTCCTTATCCTAAACTGGCGTTATTAGTATTTGTCTGCATATATGGTATAGAAAATTTAAAGTCCAAAAAAAATGAAAATATTCTAAGGGTTAGTTTCATCAATATGTGGTCAGGATTTACAATAGATGAACTGCCAATGATAAAAGAAGTAATAGAAGAAAGTGGAAGAAAAATTGTTATAGATCATAAAAATTATGACCTTATAATTGAGAGTGTTTTCGGTCAGAAAAAAATTAGTAACAAGAATAGTATAAAAATATTTTTTACTGGTGAATCTATTAGACCTAACCCTGATAATTATGATATAGCTATAGGTTTTGATTATATAGATCATCCGCATTATATAAGAATACCTCTATATTATATGTATTTTACTAATGAGATAAGCACAAATTATAAAAGACCTAAATGCAACCCGAATAAGCCGCATTTTGCTTGTTTTCTTGTTAGTGCACATATAGATGATACTGAAAAATTTGATGGTTGCGTTGCAAGAGATAAATTTTTTCACAAGCTATCATCATATAAAAGAATAAGAAGCGGAGGTAAATACTTAAATAACGAAGCTAGAGTAGTACCTAAAGAAAACACTAGAGAGTGGTTATCTGAATGCAAATTTGTAATTGCTTATGAAAATAAGACGTATGAAGGCTATGTTACTGAAAAACCTTTCCAAGCTTATCTAGCTGGAGCGGTCCCTATTTATTATGCAGATAAAAGTTATGTTAAAGACGTAAATCCTAAGGCAGTAATATTTGCTAAAGATTTTGCTTCAGAAGAAGATCTATATAACTATATTATTTCTGTTGATCAAAATGACGAAAAATATTGTGAAATATATAATAACTCAATTGTACCCAATTCTTTAAATAATTACCCTATAATAAAAGAGAAATTAAAAGAAAAACTTTTACCTTTATTAAATGAAAAATAAAATTTATCGCATAAAAAAATATTTTTTTATATTACTTATCAGTTAAAAAATAATCCGATTAGTGAAAAAGATATTAAAATTTTTGTAATTAATCTAGATCATATTACCAATAGATATAATAATATAAATAAACAATTTATTCATATTAATTTACCTTATGAAAGATTTAGAGCAGTAAACGGTTATGAATTATCTATAACAAACCAAAAAGGAGAAAAGTTTACCGGTTTAGATGTAAAGAATAATTCTTCCCTTTTATCATTAGATAATAATTATACTATTGTTTGTCCATCAGAGAATATAAATTATTATGCAAATAGTAAGATATTAAATCGCACCTTAACCGCGGGTGAATTTGGGTGTTATTGTAGCCATAGAGAAATTTGGCTTAAAATGGTTGAAGAAAATATTCCATATGCCTTAATTTTAGAAGACGATGCTATATTAGAAGAAAATTTTTATAAGAAATTCTCAACCATAATCAAATCTTTACCTAGTGATTGGGATCTAGTCTATTTGTTTTTGATGCATCTACCGAGGCAAAAATTTTATAAAATTTATAATAATCCTTATCTTAAAAAAATTAATACCCAAAGATATTTTTATACTTCTACAGGTTATTTAGTAAATTTAAAAGCTGCTACGAAGCTTCTTAAATATAGTAAAAGCTTTAGCGAGCCAATTGCACAAGAAGTAGCTAATAATAGAATACAAGCTTATATTACCGTACCTTTTTTAATAAATACTGATTTTAAAGATTCAACTATTATTGATATGGGAAGACCAAACTAGAAATATAGTAAAATGAATCTTTCCTAACCGTATCCTTAAGATACCGCAATCGAATCGCAGTATGACATACTATTATTAGAGTTTTATCAAACCATTTTAGCTTTAGGTTGTTTAAAATTAGCTTGGTCAAAATCGTATATGAAGCTTTTAATAACAGGTACTATAAACTGTTTAAACTTACTGCCGCTAAATACGCCATAATGTCCTGCACCTTTTTGTAAATGATATTTCTTCATTGATTCGGGAATATTGGCACAAAGCTTTAAAGCTGCTTTGGTTTGACCAACTGCTGCAATATCGTCAAGTTCTCCCTCTATACCAAGTAATGCACATTTAGTAATATTTTTTAGATCAATAGGACGTTGCTCTGAAACTAATTTGCCTCTTGCTAGTGAAAATTGTTGGAATACTTCATCGATAGTTTGTAGGTAAAATTCTGCCAGCATATCCCATAGCAGCTAAATATTCATCATAGAATTTAATAGTATGATCAGCTTTTTGATAATCGCAATTTAATAAATTTTGCCATAATTCCAAATGCGAATCTATATGACGGAATAGATTTAAGCTTACAAAACCTGCAAGTTGTAAAAATCCTGGATATACTTTTCTACCATGACCAGGATAATTAGGTGGTACTTGCATTGTAACCATTTTGCAAAACCATTCTAAACTTTTGCTTAGAGCAAATTCATTTACTGCTGTTGGGTTTTTTCTAGCATCAATAGGACCGCCCATTAAAATCATTGAGCTTGGAACGTTTGGGCTATTATCTTTCGACATCAAACTAATAGCAGCAAGTAGAGGTACAGTCGGTTGACAAACAGCCATAGTATGAACATTTGGTCCTAGAAAATTAATAAACTCCATTACGTAATCAATGTAATCATCCATATCAAAAGAACCTGCTTCAAGCGGTACATAGTTTGCTTCCGTCCAATCGGTAATATAGACATCCGTATATGGTAATAATTCCTGTACAGTTGAACGAAGTAGGGTAGCATGGTGACCTGCCATAGGAGCTACTATTAACAATTTAGGTAAGACGCTTTTAAAGCCTACTTTTTCAAAATGACGTAACTCACAAAAAGGCTTTTTCAATATAACTTTTTCATTGATCTTATAGGTTTTGTTATCAATAGTAGTTTCAAGAATATTAAATTCCGGCTTTTCATATTTTCTAGTCATACGCTCGCAAAGTGTTAAGTAAGAATGCATGATTCTAGCAAAACCATTATCCTCTAATGATTCACGTTCATATGCTTCTTTCAAAATCTTTATGCCTAAATGCATAGGGGCTATTTGTGCTCTTAACCCCTCCAGCACATAGTATGTATAATTAGTATTTAAATCATAGTTAATCATAATTTATCCTTGAATTTAATAATAATTAATATGTTGAGTCTAACATTAAAAATCTTTTAGCAACATTAATTTTAGAATTAGTTATTTAAGTTTTTATTGGATAGTGATAAAATTTACTCTCCTAATAGGTCTACTTGAATATCATCATTCGAAGATATGGCATCATGGCTAGATAAAGTTTTACTAATTTCATTGATAGTAATAGCAGTTTGTTCTGCAATAATTTGATCGGCATTACTAATAGCTTTGCCAACATTTAGATCTGATGTAGCAGTAGTAAGCACATCTATTAATGTTGCAAGACTTAAAAATTTTAAATCTTTTATCGATTCAAACATTATTAGAGGGATTATAGCCATATTTAATCTTGCTGCATCATTATAATAAAAATTTTGGAAAAATATGTTATTGCTTAACTCCTCTCCAGTAACATCTTGAGTAATTTTATTACCATAGTAAGATGATATTAATAATGAAGCAAGCCTTGCGAATTTAATAGAAACTGAAGCATAAAACATAGGATCTTCGTAGAATATGGTTTCTGGGTCTCGGAAATAAAAACAAATATAATCAATTAATAATGTAGCCATAGCAAGATATTTAGCCACATCCTGCCAATTACTATAAGTATGAATATTATTTAATTCAGGATTATTAAAATCTATATCCTGATCTGTAAGTCTTTTGTATATTGCTTGTAATTTCTGCTCATTAAGATCATTTTTTTTTAGATGTTTAAACAATACATAAAAATAAGGTTTAATTTCTTCAGACGAAAACAACTTATTTTCAATTAAAGCAGGAACAATTTTATTGTGCAAAAATCCAAGTAGCTTATTGTGCATAAAGCCCGTAACTTTACTTTGTTCTTCGACGACTCCAGCTGCGGATAACCAACGTAGAGCGGTACATGTTATAAAATAATTTACAGTATCATTATTTAATAAATCAATAGGCTGTAATAGTAGATTTGCTGCATATCTAAAACAAATAACTACATTATTTATCAAATTATCAGAAAAGGTAGGAGTATTATCAAATAAAAATTTAATATCTTCAAAATGACTTTTATCGTTTGTTTTACTTTCTAATTCCTTAAACAGATTATAATTAATGATTTTGGTTTGTTTACTTGATAATACGGTACTCGGAAAAGATAATAAAAGTTGTAATATAGCAAGAATAGTAGTTGGTAAAGCACACAGCTCATATAGTGGTTCTTCTTCATCAAATACATATGAACGAAGTAATATTACTCCTGTTATAAGAGTACTATAAGTCAATGCTATTTTGCCAGAATGGCTGCTAATAGAATTGGATTTTTCTATTAGCCAAGAGTTAATTTTGTGTTCCTCGTTAAATTGATCTTTAGCTTTTTCTAGCTTAAAGTAACTTTGCTTTAATGAACTAATATACCTTACAAAATTTAAATGTATCTCTTTTTCTTTGTTAAATTCCTCTGCATAATTCACGTTTGGCTTATATAATATTGCCTTAGCAACATATCGATATAGGAAATATTCTTTAGTGAGCGGATATGACGTATTAGAATAGTGAGCGGATATGACGTATTAGAAATTTTTTCTGCTGATTCAAATAATTTTGCGTAATGCTCAAAATTATTCTCTAAAAACAACTGAACTTTATTACGTAACTCAATAAATTCTAGTGATTTTATATCTCCTATATATTTTAGAATTGCGTCAATAAGATTTTTATTTTCTATTCCTATTAATTTTTGTAATTTTATATGTAAAAAATGATCATAGTTATTTAGTTCGTTAAAAATATTTTGCCAATTTTTATCGGTAATATTTTCACCTTGATATTTTTTAGTTTTTGCTATGCTGCTTAATAGTGCTTGTAAATGTTCTGTGTAAACAAAATTTTTTGTTGTTGTGGGTAAATTATCAAAATTTTTATCATATCCCCATATTTTAAATAATTTACCAAAATCAAACCTTGCAAGTGCAGTAGTACTTTTCCATAAGCATGTTGAAAAAGCTGATATATTATTATAATAGTTTAATATTATTTCAAGCTTGCTGCTCATAATTTTTCATAATAGTTAATTTAAATTAACTATTATGAGCTATAGCAATTTTTAATGCAATTATTCTTTTGTAAAATTTTTAAGCAAAATTAAAGCCTTTGCCGGTAAGAGGTAGTATTTCTTGAGAGATGATTTAACACATAAAGTTAGACCTGTGTTATAATCAACGTTTCCTTTTTGATCAAAATAATCTAATAATAATCCTATATCTGCATGATATTGCTCTACTATTTCTAATAATTCTAGTTTGTAGTATCATCTAGTAACGTTAGTTTACTCTATTTTTTAAGGGCTTAAGTGCTTTAGCCGGTTTTAATAATTCCAGCGTTAAGATGAATTTAGTTTTTCTCTCGATATTTGATAGAAAAAACAAATGAAAATTGTGGGTATGATGTATTACCGCATATTTATCCCATTCAGGATATTGTCTATTTAAATTTTCCTTTGGGTTATAGGGACCATAAACTTCTATATCACCAAATTTATATTTTTTTAAAGGTAATAATTCATGATCATAAAAGAAATCATTAGGATATTGAGTGCGTGTTTTTAAGTTAGAATGAATAAATTTATTTTGGTCTTTTTGAAAAGTAAAAATATCAATGCAGCCTTTTTGACATATTTTATAAGCTAGATCATGAGAAATAGAATAACCTAGTTTTTGAAACTCTGGAAATATTTGTTGTAGCCTTATCTCATCTTCTTGCATTATGCCAATATCAAGATCATCATCATAAGGTATTATCCCTTGATGACGAACTGCCCCAAGCAAGGTGCCTCCGTCTATCCAATAATTAATATTGTGCTTAGTTAACAACTCATGAGTATCTTTCATTATTTGATAGAGTGAGAGAGTCGTATTCTCACTAATTCTATATTTTTTTACTTCTTCATCGGTTGGCACTTTATAACGCCAATCATGTTCAAGCACGTGAGTATAAAAAAATATACTGGCAAAAAGCAAGAGAATAGAACCTAAAATATTTTTAGGTGAGAATACTGACTTTAATTTCATTATTTGTTGGTTTGAATTTTATTTCTTTTGCTGATGTAACATTTTTTAAATCTGATGTCAATTCTTCGGATAATTCAATGCCGCTAACTTCAAGCAATTGTACTTCTGCTTTTATGGATAGATTCTTTTCAGCTTTAAATTTTCTAACATGATCTAAAATCTCAAGCAATCCTTCCGGCTGTTTTGCATCTATTTTATAGTTTAAATTACCATAATTAATCCAATTACCTTTAATGTGAATAGAATTTTCACTATATAATATTTGATACAACTCCTCGGTAATATGTGGCATAAATGGTGCAAATAGTTTAAGTAGGGTTTGCATGACGTGATAAAGCGTTAATATGCTACTATATTGTCCGCTAGGGTTTTTATTTTCTTCATCATAAGCACGTGTTTTACTGATTTCTAAATAATTATCACAAAATACTGACCAGAAAAATTTTTCCGTTAAATGCATAGCGTTAGCATATTCATAATTTTGCAACTCGTTTGTTGCATTGTTTACTAGCTCTACTAATTTATTAATTATCCACTGATCGAATTCATGAGTAATTTTTTCTTTCACATATATAAGATTTGCTTTTTTGTCTTCATCAGATAATTTATCAAAATGTTGCGAGACAAATTTAGCAGCATTCCACAGCTTATTAACAAGCCTTTTACCATTTTTCATTACGTCTTCTGAATAGGCAGTGTCAGCTCCTAATTTTGAATTAGCCGACCAATAGCGTATAACATCAGAACCATATTGCTCTAGCAATTTTTCCGGTACTAATACATTTCCTTTGGATTTAGACATTTTACTACGATCTTCAGCCAAACACCAACCACTTACCATAATATTTTTCCATGGTAGAGTATTTTGATGTAGATGAGCTTTTAAGATAGTATAGAATGCCCAAGTTCTAATAATCTCATGTGCTTGAGGTCTTAAATCCATTGGGAATAAGTTATTATGCCTATCCTTATTCACGGCAAACTCATCAGAAATACCCCATGTTGAAAGTTGCGGCGAAACAGAGCTAGTTGCCCAAGTATCCATAACGTCTAAGTCGGGTTCTACTTCATCTTTGCTATAGCCAATAGGCAAATCCTTTAAAGGATCAACAGGTAACTGCGAGATATCGGCATATAAAATTTTACCCTCTTTGCCGATTCTTTTAGAATACCAAACAGGAAATGGCACGCCAAAATAACGCTGCCTGCTTATACACCAGTCCCAAGATATGGCATTAATCCAGTTGTCTAAACGAATCTTCATATTTTTAGGATGCCAATTTAGTTCGTTTGCTCTTTTTAATAGCTCATCTTTATGCGATATAGTTTTAACAAACCATTGTGGCACAGTTAGTACTTCAAGAGGTGCACCTGAACGCTCAGCACATTTAACAGTTTGGGTAATCTCTTCTTGCTTAACAAGCAATTCTTGCTCTTTTAAAATATCTATTATCTTGCTTCTTGCTTCTTTTATTTTTAAGCCGTCTATTCCGATCTCATGAGGGAAATCTATCGTACCTTTTTTGGTAATAATAGTATTCAAAGGCAGATTATGCGTTTTCCACCAAATAATATCCGTTTGATCACCAAATGTGCAGCACATAACAAGCCCTGTGCCTTTATCTTGCTGCACTAACGGGTCAGCTAAAAGCGGGACTTTAACATTAAACAGTGGAGTAACGGCAAACTTTCCTGCTAAATGCTGATAACGCTTATCGTCTGGGTGATAGAATACGGCAACGCAAGCAGGTAATAGTTCAGGTCGTGTAGTTGCGATGGTAAATTCATCATTTGCTTCAGTTTTAAAAGTGATATAGTTCATGAATGAGGTTTTTTCCTTATCCTCAATATCAGCTTGAGCAAGGGCTGTACCATCTACCGGATCCCATAAAATTGGCTGATTATTACGATAAACTTCGCCTTTTTTTACTAAATCAAGAAAAGACATTTGCGAGATTTTACGAGATAGCGGACTGATTGTTTGATATTCTAAATTCCAATCTACCGATAAAGCGACTTGATTAAACAAGCTTCTAAATTTTTCTTCTTCGCTTGCTACTACCTCATTACAAATATTTATGAATTCTTCTCTGCCCATATTATACGCCTTGACTTGTCTTTGCTTTTCAACAAGTCGCTCAGTCGGCAGTCCGTTATCGTCAAAGCCCATAGGATAGAAAATATTTTTTCCCATCATACGCTGAAACCGTACTATAAAATCGGTCTGTGTATAGCTATAAACATGCCCGATATGGAGCTGTCCTGAAACAGTCGGCGGAGGCGTATCTACAACAAATGTTTCATCTTTAGCGATATTCTCATTGTATGCATAAACTTGTTTTTCTTGCCAAATTTTTTGCCATTTTTTTTCGCTTTCGATAAAATTATAATTTTTCGGAAATTCTTTCATAAATGTTTTTGCTAGTTTGAATAACTAACATTATAAAGATTATATTTAATTATGACAATAATGCGTTGCTTTTTTTGAATAGGATATAAATTATACAGCAAACTACTGCACAATTAATTACTTTCTATAATTGAGCGGATAAGGGTTTCTTTTAGACCAGTCAGCTCAGCAATAACGGGAATTTTGAAACCTTGAGAGAACATCTTTTTTGCTATCATCACCGCTTTATTATACTCACCTTCCCGCTTTCCTTCTTGCTTTCCTTTTCGTTTTCCCTCATCTATATACACATCTGCTATAGTTTTCATAATGTTATCCTTGTGTTGTGGTGATAAATATTTATCAAATACTTGCACTAATCTCGGTTGTTGCTTTTTTGAGATCTTTGCATCAGTATACCATAAAAACGATTTTAGGTAAATATAACCTTTTTCTTTATCAAGCATTATAACGTGATTAAAATTTGCTAAAAATTGCTCCCATAATTGAATCATATCACGTTCATATATATGTTTAAGTATATATTCTAACATTCCGATGTGCTTTTTCTTAACGATTTCATTATCTGACATGGCTTGTAAGTCTACTAGCTGATAATCTTCCATCATTAGTTTTTTTGCCATTACGCTATTATTAACCCACCAATTAAATACCTGACTTAAGAGGCATATTTAACATCATCGGCTTGGAACAATTTTTGTATATGTTTAGGATTGTTCTGTAAGCAACGTAAATAAGATTTAAGATTGTATTTTAACTCATCTTTTGTAAGAGGTATATGTTTTCTATTTACATTTCTTTTTAAGTCATTATTTAAGTATTCATCTGGATTATGTTGTGGAGTATAAGGAGGCAAAAAAAACAAAGAAATTTTATCTTTATGCTTATTTGTCCAGCTGTATACTTTTTTACTATGATGTACTTTTAAATTGTCTAATATTAAAAAGATCTTCCTTCTTGCAGATTTCACTAATCTTCTTAGAAATTCTATAAATATATCTGTTTTTAGTGTATCTTCATATAACATGAACCTTAGTTTACCATTGTTCGTAACAGTTGATATCATATTTATAGTAAATCGTTTTGATTTATGAATAACTACGGGTGTTTTGCCTTTTAAAGAATAGCTCTGTAACACCTGACATTCTGATTTTATACCCACTTCATCACACCAGTGTATTTCAGCTTGTTCCATTTGTGCTTGTTTTACTATTGCGGGATATTCTTCATCTAGCCATACTTGAACTTGTTTTGGCTGTTGCTCATAAGCTAATTTCTTTGGTTTTTGTGCAGTATATCCCCATCTTCTTAAATATTCTCCAATCGTACTTAATGGCAAAAAGAAACCACAGCATTTTTTAATCAGGGCATTAATAGCTTTTCTTGACCATAGTGCAGATTTGATATTGTGATCTTCTGGTCTAGAGTGATTTATATAATCTTGTATTTTTTTACCCAGCATTTCATTTATTATTCTTTTCTCTCCTGTCTTTCTTCCTCTAGACTTGCCAGTTATTGCATATTTATCACCTCTTCTTCTTTTGTTAACCCAGTTACTAATAGTCTGACGTGTTACTCCTATAAGATTTGATACATCTGATTGTTTTTCTCCTTTATCAATTGCTCTTAATGCAACTTTTCTTAAAGCTGCTTGTGCACTCGTTGATAATGTCCTAAAATCTTCTTTTTTTAGCATTATTTCATTCTAACATTATATTTTAGTATTTGCAACTATTATGTCAGGTATTTAATTGGTGGGTTAATAGTAAACAAATCCCATAAATTCCGAGGAGCGTTATAAACTTGCTTACCATTATAAATAACTAAGTTATATACTAACGGCAATTTATTCCTTTTTTCTTTATGCCGTTCACATAAGAGCAAAGTATATTTCCATAATCTTAGAGCAGTCCAATAATCCACAGTTGATTGTGCTTCAATTAATATATACACAAATCCCTTGCCATATTCTTTCGTTTCAATTCCATAAACTATATCACTGTATTTTTTACTTAGAGACTCTTCAATATAGCTTTCTTGTTCTACAGTTATTTTTGATAAATCTATCAGTTTTTTAAAATCCTTAGGTAAATAATATTCTAAAAATTCTTGTGCCGCTATTTTATCGGTCATTATTATTTTTACTAAGGAATCATGCTTTAATTTTTTGACCACAAAATCTAGTAATTTTTTGCGGCGTATTTTATCCTAATTTATATATGATGTCTATATTTATTTAAACTTAAGGTTTAACATCAATAATACAAAATAAACTTCTATTTACATAAAGCTTTAGTAAAACTTAGGCGATGATAAGGGGATAAGCCATATTCTTTTATAGCCTGAGCATGCTCTTTTGTGCCATAACCTGAATTTTTGTGCCATAAATATTGCGGGAATTCATTACTTAATTCTAGCATTAATCGGTCTCTAGTAACTTTTGCTATAATAGAAGCAGCAGCAATCGATATTGATAAATTATCACCGTCTATGATGCTGATCAATCTTTTATCGCTGAATTGCATGTTACCATCAACTAAAACTATTTCCGGCTTAGTACTAAGGTTTTCCGCAGCAAGAAGACAAGCTTTTTTCGTTGCTTCTAATATATTAATCTTATCAATCTCAGTGTGTGAGATAATACCGGTTGCCCAATTGTAATTAGCAGTTATCTGTTCATATAATAACTCTCTCTTCTTTTTAGAAAGTTTTTTAGAATCCTTAATGCCAGCTATAATATTGTTTTGATCCACTATTACAGCGGCAGCTACTACTGGTCCGGCTAGCGGTCCTCTGCCAGCTTCATCTATGCCAGCTAGAATGAAATTTGGGTATTTTTTTTCAAAATGTAATATATCTATTTCCATAATTGTATTTTTTATATTTTTAATATATGATAAAGCAGTTTATGAGTTACAAATAAAGTGCAAAATTATTTTGAATTGCTAGGGTTAGAGCAAATTTATAATATTGATTTGAAGATATTAGAAAAGCAATATTTTTCTATGCAGATAAAATATCATCCTGATAAAGCCAAAAATTTGCAAGAAAAAGAGCAAAATCTTATTATAGCATCAAACCTAAATAAAGCTTATTCTACCCTTAAAGATAGTTTAAAGCGTGCTGAATATATGCTGCTTTTATATGGTGTAAACTTAAATGATGAGAAAGTACGCAGTAAGCTTTCTGCTCTTGAGTTAAGTATATTCTGGGATGAAATGGAGCTTATAGAAAATACTAGCTCATATAAAAGTTTAGAAGAAATAAAAAGTAAATATGAATTAATGGAGAAAGCAGAAGTAAATTTTTTAGCTGAGTCTTTCAAAAAGCAAGATTTATCAGATGCGACTATCAAAACTAGTAAACTTAAATATATTCATACATTGCTGAGTAAGCTTCAGGAAAAAATGAAATTATGCAAATAATAGAAATTAGAGAACCAGGGCAAGCAGAATCTAAACAAGAAGCTAAAATAGCTGTGGGTATAGATTTTGGCACTACTAACTCGCTAATAGCTATTTCAGCTGGTAAAAAAGTTAAAATTATACAAACTGAAGATAATAAAGAATTAATCCCAACTACTATAGAATTTACGAATAACAATATTATAGTAGGTAGTAATAAAGGTTTACGTTCAATTAAAAGGTTATTCGGCAAAACATTAAATGAAATTCTAAATACTCCTGCTCTTTTTTCTTTAATTAAAGATTATATAAATGTAAATAATCAGGAACTTAAATTAAATTTTGCCAATAAGCAAATGCGGATTGCTGAAATTGCAGCAGAAGTTTTTATATATCTAAAACAACAGGCAGAAAAAGAGCTTACAACCGAAGTAACCCAAGCTGTTGTTACTGTTCCAGCTCATTTTAATGATGCGGCAAGAGGGCAGGTGATGCTTGCAGCAAGGCTTGCAGGCTTAGAGGTTCTAAGGCTAATTGCAGAGCCTACTGCGGCTGCCTATGCTTACGGATTAAATAAAAACCAAACAGGTTGTTATCTTGTATATGATTTAGGTGGTGGTACTTTTGATGTATCAATTCTAAATATTACAGCAGGTGTTTTTCAGGTTATAGCAACAAGTGGTGATAATATGCTTGGCGGCGATGATATAGATAAAATCATTGCTGATTATTTTTGTAATAAATTTAACTTACCTGATAACACTGATACTCTACAGTTTGCTAAAAAGGCAAAAGAAGCATTATCGAACCAAGATAATTTTGAGTTCAATAATATATCGCTTGATAAACAAACATTTGAACAGTTAATTACCCCTATAATAGGTCGTACAATCAATATAGCCAAAGAATGTTTGGAAATAGCAGGAAATCCGAACATAGATGGCATTATTTTAGTAGGTGGTGTAACTCGTATTCCGTTAATCAAGGATGAATTATATAAAGCTTTTAAAGTAAATATTCTTTCAGATATTAATCCTGATAAAGCTATTGTATACGGGGCTGCACTGCAAGCAGAGAATTTAACAACACCAAATATAGACTCATTATTGATTGATGTAGTACCATTATCTTTAGGTATGGAGCTATATGGTGGCATTGTTGAAAAAATTATCATGCGAAATACTCCGATCCCTATTTCTGTGGTAAAAGAATTCACAACTTATGCTGATAATCAAACCGGCATACAATTTCATATACTACAAGGTGAACGTGAAATGGTAGCAGACTGCCGTACTTTGGCTAGGTTTGAGCTAAAGGGACTTCCTCCCATGAAAGCAGGAAGTATTAGAGCGGAAGTTACTTTTTCTATTGATGCTGATGGTATATTATCTGTTTCTGCTTACGAAAAAATAAGTAATACCTCACATATCATAGAAGTGAAGCCAGATTACGGGATTGATACAAGTGAAGTTGATAAGGTTTTAGAAAATGCTTATAAAAATGCTAAACTAGATCATGCTGCAAGATTATTACAAGAAACAGTTATTGAAGCTGAATCTTTGATTTTTAATATAGAACATGCTATTAAAGAATTAGTAGATTTGCTATCAGAAAACGAAAAGCATATAATCAGTAGTTTATTAAATAACATAAAGCATGCAATAGATGCACGAGATCGTGCTTTAATTAATAATGCTGTTAAAGATTTTAAATCTAAAACAAAAAAATCTTTAAATACGAAGATTAATGTAGTAATTAGTGATTTATTGAAAGGTAAAAATATCAATCAAATTAAATAACTTACTTCTAAAGGTAAAATTTGTACGTCAATCCGTTACTCGCATCCTTACGTACGTTTATGTATGCTGCGTTCCGTGTTTCCTGCAAATTCCTCTTTATAAGATAAGTTATATGAAAAATCTAAGGAAGAAAGAGGATAATGTCAAAAACAATAAAAGTTACATTTGTTATAAATAATGGGGAAGAGAAAATAATAGAGGCACCACTAGGGCTTTCTATTTTAGAAGTTGCTCATAGTAATAGCATAGATCTTGAGGGGGCTTGTGAAGGTTCTCTTGCCTGTGCTACTTGTCATGTTATTTTAGAGGAAGAATTTTACAACAAATTAGAAAAACCTAAGGAAGAAGAAGAAGATATGCTTGACTTAGCCTTTGGTCTTACGGATACTTCTAGATTAGGGTGTCAGATTATTTTAACTGAAAAATTAGACGGTATAAAAGTACATCTCCCTTCTGCTACTCGTAACATAAAATGATGGATTAAAAAAGTGATACGTAAAATACTTATTTTTGTTTTCTTAGCCTTTACTATAGTATGGTTTGCTGCTGCTTATACTTTGAAAAACAATGTAATAAATTTAATTAAAAATTCTGAATCGGATAATCTTAAAATATCATATAATACAGTTAAATTTTCAGGATATCCGTTTCACTGGAAAATTACTATAACAGATCCAAAAGTAAAATTAATAGATCATGTAAATTCTAAAGAGCTTTCAAGTGAAAATATTGTTTTAAATATTAAGTTTAGTACTAAAAAAGCTACTTTAAATTTTGGACCATTTATTAAAGAAGTAGATAATTACGGCGATAAAACATTCACCTATGATATGCGTAGTAAAGAGGATATAAAAGGAATAGGGAAATTTAATAAACCTTTATATAAAATATCGAAAGATGATGATCTAAAAGAAGTAATAAAATCGATTCAGCTTAATAATAAGTCATTATTAATATTCAAAGATGATGAAGAGATTTTTAAAATTAATGATTTAGCTTTCTTTATTTCTAAGAAAAATCTAGCAGATAGCGAAGATATTTCATTGATTTTAAATATGAATTATGATTCTGAGAAGAACATAGCTAATTTTAAAAATGCTACTTTAGATATTGCTGCTTTATTAAAATTTACCCCAGATGGTGAAAATTCTGCTATTTTACAAAATTTTAATATAGAAAAATTTGTTTTTAGTTGTGATCATAACTCTAAAATCAATCTAAATGGTGCTTTACAATTTTTTGCTAACAAATTACCACAAGGTAAGTTATCATTTGAGCTTGAAAACTATCACTCTATTATTGATAAGTTATTACCTAATAACATTATGTTTTCTAAAAAGTTTATTAAAACAGTTATAGCTAAAGCAGTTAATAAAGCTTCCGATGAAGCTGTAGTTAAAGAATCAGATAACTTAAATCCTGATTATTCTAATATAGAAAAAGCTAAGTTTGATGTTGAATTTTCTGAAAAAGGAATAAATATCGGCTCTATTAATTTACTTGAGTTAAAACTTGGTGATAGTAAAGAAGAACAGCAGCCTGAAAATCATGCGAATTAATTATATGAATAACCTTAAATTAGTATTATATAGCTTTGTTTTTAGTATAATTCTTACATGTAGTGATATTTATGCTGATCAAAAGCAAAAAGTTTTTAAGATTGGTACTGGCTCTATTTTGCAAGGTTATTATTCTATAGGTCTTGATTTATGCAAAACAATTATAGGAGATGAAAAAAATAACGAAAATATAGTATGCGAAGTTGTTGCAACAAATGGTAGTATTGAAAATTTAAAATTATTGCAACAAGGTAAAATCGATTTAGCTTTAGTGCAAGCAAATATTGCAGTAGAAGCATATGATGGAATAGGTTATTATAGCGATAAAGGAAAAATGCAAAATCTACGTCAGCTACTGAATTTGCATGATGAATTTTTTACAGTTATTGTAAAAGATGAGGATAAGATAAAGTTTTTTGCTGATATTGATGGAAAGAGAATAACTAGTGGTCCAGAATATTCCAGCAGCAATATTACTTATGATGCAATGTGTTCTCTATATAAATTTGCTAAAGAACCAATAAATACTGATATTAATTACGAAGATTCTATCGATAAATTCTGCCAAAAAGAAATAGATGCTATAATCATGATGGTTGGGCATCCAAACCCTTTAGTGAATTTAATTGCTAATAGATGTGAAATTGATTTTGTTTCAATTGAAAACGATAAAATAGCAGAGTTAATACAACAAAATAGAGCTTTTCGCAAAGCGGAGCTTCATAAAGGCTTATATCCAGGTATTACAGATGATCAAACAACTGTAAAAGTATCAGCAATTTTAGTAACTAGAAATGATGTAGATTCTAATATGTTAGATAAATTTATTGGTGCTTTTCATAGAAATGTTGCAAGTTTTAAACTTTCTAATTATTTATTGAACAATATTAACATTAACTATTTTGCCGATACTCAAAACTTTGTTTTACCAAAACATGACTCGGTAAGAAATAGAGAATAACTATTTATTAGAGTATTATATAGAAATACTATGTTTAAAAATATACTTATACCTATAGACTTAGCAGATAAAAAGTCTGTGAAAGCTCTTCTTTCTAAAGCTTTAATGTTTGCAACAGCTTCTCAAGCAAAGCTACATTTTATATATGTGATTTCTGATTTTGGTATGAAAATGGTCGAAGATTATTTACCTAAAAATTGGATTGCAGAAAAAAAAGCAAAATATCAAACTCAAGTAAAAGAGCTTATAAAACAATATGTACCAGATGAAATTGAAGCTGATTATTACATAGGTAGCGGTGCTGTTTATGATGAAATAATTAAGCGTTCCAATGATATCAAAGCTGATTTAATAATAATTTCAGCAGTTAGACCGCAGCTAAGAGATTATATGCTTGGTCCTAATGCCTCTAAAATCGTTCGTCACTCTAGTATATCAGTCCTAGTAGTAAGAGACGAGTAATTAAACCTCGTCTATTAACTCTTCATTTACAAAAAATATATTTTCTATTTGCAAATAAGTAGCTAATTAAAAAATAATTTATATTTTCTATTATTAATAGAAAATATAGTTGACATTTTAGAAAAGTTAGCTAAAATCCTTTGCAAGGATAGCAGTAATGCTATCCTTGGGTATAGAAGCCCTTGATCACAGATGGTTAGCATCATCCATTTAAAAATG
Organism: Rickettsia endosymbiont of Rhinocyllus conicus; assembly: GCF_964026465.1. Lineage (NCBI taxonomy): Bacteria > Pseudomonadati > Pseudomonadota > Alphaproteobacteria > Rickettsiales > Rickettsiaceae > Rickettsia > Rickettsia endosymbiont of Rhinocyllus conicus. Next base: position 554,748 of record NZ_OZ032155.1, read on the forward strand.
CTCCTCAACTTTGTCATGGTTGGGGAGATAGTAGCTATGTACAAGGTTTTAAACCTAAAGGCTGTTATAACTGTTCTGTGACGGTTCTTCTAACTCCCCGGCCACCAACGTTATGCTCTTTGGTGGTTAATTTGAGTAATTTAAACTTTGTACACAGAACCATTAACCGGTATGGTACGGCATATTTTATAAAGTTTGATACAAGTGAATTTACGCTGTGTAGACTTATCTTGAAATTTATCTTGTCTGAAATTTTATAAAATATGCTTTAAATAGTATATAACTTTCTTATATTTTTATTTGGAATTATAAGTCAATTAAACCATAAATAACTTTATCTAAGGTGAAATCTGCTTTTCACCTTAGATGTTCATTATTATCTAAAGCTTTTTGAAAAAGAAGCACATATACCGCAATTTGGCTTGCCAAATCTTGAAATATTAAAGGTATACATTAATAAAACTAACTATTTTCTCATCTTAAACAATTCATATTAGAAATCTTCATAAAGCCTAGAAGTATAATCCTTAAATATTGGATTTATTCGGAATATACTTATGATAAGCTGAAATATCGTTGCTTATTTGCAACTCACTATTAGGAGCTAACTATTATGGATATTTAGTTCAGAAAATGATATAATAAAAATATTAAATAGAATAGTAAAAGAGATATGTACAAAGTTAATCCAAGAGTAGATTTAGCGTTTAAAAAAATCTTCGGAGTAGAGGAGAATAAGGATTTATTGATATCACTTATTAATTCAATAGTTAGTGAAAAAGATCAAATTGTAGAAGTAACGCTTCTTAATCCATATAATCCGAAAAATTTTGCAGCAGATAAATTATCTATTCTTGACGTCAAAGCTAAAAGTGAAACTGGTAAAATGTTTAATATCGAAATACAAGTGACCGATGAAGCTGATTATGATAAAAGAGCCTTATATTATTGGTCTAAATTATATGCAGAACAATTAAAAGCCGGTGATGACTATTCGAAATTAAATAAAACAATAGGTATTCATATACTAAATTTTACTAGTATTCCGAATACTGCAAACTATCATAGTGCCTTTGAGTTAAGAGATAGAGTAACCGGCTTAGTATATTTTGAAGATATAGAGTTACATACAATAGAACTAAATAAATTTACTAATGCTAAAGAAGAGCTAACAGATATAGTAAAAAAGGTTAAAGATTCTCTTGATATATGGCTAGCTTTTTTAACTCGCCATGATTTATTAAACAAAGATAAGCTGCCAAAAGAATTGGATAATAAAGTTTTAAAGAAAGCCTTGACTGTACTTGAGGTTATGAATTTTAACGAGGGGAAGAGCGAAACACTTATGAAGACCGCTTAAAATGGCTTATGATCGAAGCTAATACCTTAAAAAAAGCAGAAGTGAAAAAAGCTGAAAGCAGAAATTTAGAAAGGATTATTTAAGCCAAGTTTTCCGTATGTTTCTGAATTATCTATGGCTTTTATTCCTTGTTTGATTAGGCGTAATATGTAATACATTCCTGCCCCGAAAACAATCGTATATACTACTATAAAAGCCATCAAAGAAATAAATACATATTTGCCTAGCACCGGTGATGCCATATCGGCAGTTCTTAAAATATTATAGACAATATAAGGTTGTCTGCCTACTTCAGTGACAAACCAGCCGGCTAAAACTGCAATAAAGCCTGATGGTGACATTAAAATATACCAATATTGAAACCATTTAGCATTATATAATCTTTTCTTTAAATAAAGATATAATCCGGCGATGCCAGTAAATACCATTAAAAAACCAATCCCGACCATAATACGAAAGCTATAAAATACTGTAGCAACCGGTGGACGTTCGTCTCTTGACCATTCTTTTAGTCCTTTTATTTCACCATCTAAGCTATGAGTTAAGATTAAGCTACTAGCATATGGTATTTGCACAGCATATTTTGTTTTTTCCTCTTCTTTATCCGGAAAACCAATAATATTTAAAGCTGCCCCTTTTTCTGTGTCCCAAATTCCTTCCATAGCCGAAACTTTAACAGGCTGATATTTAAGAGTATTTAAGCCATGCTGATCACCAATAAATACTTGTACAGGAGCAACAAATAGTGCCATTAATACTGCCATAAAAAGCATAATTTTAGCATGTTCTTTATAGCGATTATTTAGCAAATAAAAGCTCCCTACGCCGCCAATAACAAACGAAGTGGTTAGATAAGCTGCCGTAAGCATGTGAAGAAAACGATATGGGAAAGAAGGATTGAAGATAATCTCAAGCCAATTTAAAGGATAAAAAAGCCCATCATCCCTAATTTCAAAGCTGGTAGGGGTATGCATCCAGCTAATGGCTGAAAGTATCCAAAAAGCCGAGATAACAGTGCCAATGGCAACTATTAAAGTAGAAATAAAATGTACTTTTTTGCTGACTTTATTAAAGCCAAATAACATGATGCCGAGAAAGGAGGATTCTAAAAAGAAAGCGGTAAAAACTTCAAAGCCGAGTAATGGACCAAGTACGTTGCCTACCTTATCAGAAAAATTCGACCAATTAGTGCCAAATTGATAGGACATTACGACGCCAGAAACTACGCCCATACCGAAAGTAACTGCAAAAATCTTTACCCAGAATTTATATATTTCCTGATAAACAGTTTTTCCTGTTTTTAACCATAACCCCTCAATGACTGCCAGAAAGCTTGCAAGACCTATAGTAAATGCTGGAAATATGATATGAAAGCTTATGGTAAAAGCAAACTGAATTCTTGATAATAATACTTGATCAAATTCCATATATTACAAAACCATAACTAATAAATTTCTGTATTTGATTTAATTATCCGCCTTTGCTATTATCAAATTCTATCTGATTAGTTTTAACAAATTTTCCTTTTTCGGAGTTCCAATTATAATGAACATTTACTATTCTTACTTCTATAACATTAACATCACCGTTTGGCAATTGCGTAACATCATATCCTTTACGGATAGAATCAGTAATTAACAGGCTTGCTTGGCAAATATATTTTACATCGAAGAATGGAGAATTATCATCTTTCATGTCTTCTTGTTCTTCTAAAAAATTATTAGATAATTCTTTTTCTTGCATTTCTAATGATTTTGAGTTTATTTTCTGATTTTTGTAACACTATTTAATACAAGAAGCAAGAGTTTTCAATATATTTAATAGTTTTAGGTATATTTTTACAAAAAATTAAGTTAAATACACTGCTTTCTTAAAATATGAGGTAACATTATAGTGATAAAATATCCTACTTTATCCAAATCGACGCTTAGTTTAGGTATTTATTTTTTAAAATTCGATAAAGTTAAAATTCTCTTATTAACTGCTAGTTGTATCATATTTGGTATGATTCCGGCAGTTGATAGTATATTATTGCAAAAGATTATCGATTTAATTGAGTCATTTAGTGACGCTAATGCATATAATCTTTTATCTTCAATGATTTATTGGGCAGTATTTTATGCCCTTTGGTGGGAGGGAATTAATATCGCTTACCGCTCATACGATTATTTATATTTAAAAACCATGCCGGTTATTAAAGGAAAGATATTAAATGAGCTTTATAATTATACCCAGTATCACAGCCATAAATTCTTTCAAGACAATTTAGCAGGGCATATTAGCAATAGAATTACTGAGACTGCTAGATCATTTGAAATGATAATTTTGATATTTGGTGAGAAAATTCTCCGTAAGCTTGCAATTATTGCTTTTGCATTAGTTGCTCTATATTCGGTACATTATATTTTTGCCACCATATTTATTATATGGATTACAGTTTTCTTAGGGCTTAGCGTTTTATTTTCAGGTAACATTAATAGATATTCGCTAAATTATGCACGAAGCCAATCGCTTGTCGCTGGTAGTATTGTTGATGCAATCAGCAATATTAATGCGGTTAGAATGTTCACCTCACATAAATTTGAGCGTCAACATTTGGAAACAAGAGTAGAGAATGCCGTAGCTGATGAGCAAACTATGCAGTTTTTTATGTTCAAGCTGCGTTATGCTCTTGGCACTTCCTGCTCGATAATGATTTTTGTCATGATTTACTACCTCTCAACACTTCGTAGTGAACTCGCTATAACCATAGGTGATTGTGTGCTGGTGTTAACATTATGCATAAATGTGTCAGATAATATTTGGGATTTAACCCAAGAAATCGGTGATATGTTTGAACAAGTAGGAGCTTTTAACCAAGGTCTATCGTTAATGGGACCACATATTATAACCAATATAGAAAACGCCTCTCCTTTAGATATAAAAGACGGCATCGTTGAATTTAGAAACGTTACCTTTAATTATCATCATAATAATAACTTATTCCGTAATAAATCAGTATTAATTCCAAGTAAGCAGAAAGTAGGATTAATTGGGTTTTCTGGATCAGGTAAAACAACTTTCATTAGCTTAATTACCAGATTACACGACATCGAAGATGGTATGATTTTAATTGATGGTCAAAATATCAAAAATGTAACGCAAGATTCTTTAAGAAAAGCTATTAGCCTTATCCCACAAGAACCGATACTTTTCCATCGTACTATTTTAGAAAATATTAGATATGGTCGTAAAGAAGCATCATTTGAGGAGGTAGTTGAAGCAGCAAAAGCCGCTCATATACATGAGGTGATTAGTAAGTTACCAGAAGGGTACGATACTATGTGCGGCGAGCGTGGCAATAACCTCTCAGGTGGTCAGCGTCAGAGAGTTATTATAGCAAGGGCTATCTTAAAAAACGCACCTATCCTAATTCTTGATGAAGCAACAAGTAGTCTAGATAGCGAAACAGAAAGCTTAATTCAAGAATCAATGGAATATTTAATGCAAAATAAAACTGTGATAGTTATTGCTCATAGATTATCGACTTTGCTTAATATGGATAGAATTTTAGTTTTTGATAAAGGTAGTATCACTGAAGACGGTAGCCACTCAGAGCTGTTAAAAAATAGTAAGCTTTATCAAAAATTATGGAATTCACAAGTGAAAGGCTTAATAACCTAGATTTATGGGTAATGAATTTTCGCTTGATATTAAGTGTACAAAATCGTCATGAGTTCGGCGAATAAAATGAGCATGGCAATCTTATGAAACAGTATGATACTCCTGAGATTGCCACGCTCACTCGCAAGGCATTGTTGTGTAGATCGAAAAACGTGATCGGTGTCATCTAGTTGCTTGGGAACTAGATCCAGAAAATAATAAAAAATACTAATTTTATTAGTATTTTTAACTGGCTCTAGTTCATAAATCACGGGATGACAGGGGAAAATGGTCCACGCAGGCAATGCCCACTCGCAATGGCGTATTTAGTATTTACGTAACAAAATCACTAAAACCCGCTTAAGCTATTAGGACCAATAACAGCAGATGTAGCGTTAGTACTAAATATTCTAGCTGCTGTTTGTATAATATCCTCGGCTTTTATATTCATGATAATTTCCATAATCTCTTCAGGAGAGATATATTTACCGAAAACAGCATAATTTTTGCCTATCTCTTCTGATTTATAAGCTACTTTTTCCTGAGCCATTTGTAAATTACTGCGGATTTGTGTTCTAGCTCTTTCGATCTCTTCTTGTTTTACTTGCTCTGTCATTCTCTTTATTTCATTCTTCAGCTCTGCGGCTAATAGCTCTAATTTATCGTGAGCTGTACTTGCATAAATAGTAAATACTCCGCTATCAAAATAGGGACTATTATAACTCCCTACAGCATATGCAAGTCCTAATTTTTCACGAATATGTTGGAATAATCTTGAAGACATCCCACCGCCAAATATTATAGCAAGTAGCTGAGTTTGGTAAAGCCTTTCTAAATTAATGTAAGATGTTCCTTCAAATCCTAATATTAAAGTAGTTTGTTCTAAATCTTTATTTATAAAGCTATGACCGCCTATATATTTTGCAGGTGAAAAATTACTTTTCTTTCCTTGTGTTAAAGAAGAAAATAAACGTTCTGCTTCTTTTACTATTTCTTCATGGTCAACATTACCTGCAATCGATAAATAAAAGTTCTCAGCATTATAATGTTTACCTGTAAAGTTTAAGAAATGATCCTTATTAAAAGTCTCAAGGGTTTTGCTTGTTCCAAGTATCGGTTTACCAAGCGGCTGATCTTTAAACACACTATTATAAAACTTTTCATATACTAAATCATCAGGATTATCTTGAGCATGTGCTATTTCTTGCAAAATTACCTGATACTCCTTTGCTATCTCTTTTTCAGCAAAAGCAGAATTTTGTACTATATCAGCAATTATTGCTAGTGTTTTATTACAATTTTCAGATAACATTCTTGAATAATATACTGTCTTTTCATGACCGGTATAAGCATTAAAATGTCCGCCTATAGAATCAAACTCTTCAGCTATTTGCTTTGCTGTTCTGGTTTTAGTACCTTTAAAAGCCATATGTTCAAGGAAATGTGATATTCCTTCTTCTTCCGGATTTTCATAACGGCTACCAACTTTGGCTATCAAATTTATTGCTACCGAATTAACATAAGGCATATTATATGTTAAAATCGTTAAACCATTCTTTAATTTACTAACGTTAAAATTTTCTTTCATAATTACTTTTTTATTTTCTAAATCGTCATACAATATTGTCATCCCGTGGCTTGTCCACGGGATCTTGTATAACAAACTGTGTCTTGAGATCCTGCGATCGAGTTGCGGGATTACATTGCAGTGATGACTCTCTCAACTTCGCAAGCCGCAAAAATCTTGCAAAAGCAAAAATCATTGAATCTACAAAACCATCAAAGCCGAACACAAAATATCTTCTAATAAAAAATGCTTTGAAAAACCACCATATCATTTCGGTTGCTATTCGAATATTCGATGGTTTTTTACCCTGCTTAATTAAATCTTTTGCTTGCTCACCGGAATAAAAATTTGCTTTAGCTACTAGCTGCTCGATCGAAGTACCTGAATAGTGATAAGCAGCTTCATTTAATGTATAGATTTTATTTGCAAAATCAACATCCTTATTAAACACTACCGAATCATGAGTGGTGCTATTTATAGTATTTGCAAAACTAGCAAATTTTTTATTATACAATCTAGTGCATTTATTATAAGGGGCAAAAATTCTAGGGTGTGTATCATTACGATGCATTATTAAAAGCTTTATCTGATAAGCCAAATAACGATCTTGATTTTGAGAGGCAAAGATATATTCTATTTCGTCTTGCAACTCTTTAGAAAGTTCTTCATCAGCATCAATATTAAGAATCCAATCGTTTTTACATAGATCTTCAGCAAAAGATTTCTGCCCTACATAACCAAGCCATGGCTTTACTACTACCTTAGCTCCTAAGCTTTCAGCGATTGCTACAGTCTCATCAGTACTTTCGCTATCTACAACTATCACCTCATCAGCAATGTTTTTTACGCTATTTATAGCCCGTTCTATCCTTGCAGCTTCATTTTTAGTAATGATAAAAGCTGAGATTTTGTTCATAATACTTACACCGTCATTGCGAGGAAATTACGTCAGTAATGGTACGTACACAATCCAGTTAAATAATCTCTTCATATAAATCTCTCCATTCTTGATTTATTTCTTCAATAAGTTCCAACTTTCTTTTTCTTGAACCGCCTTTTATTTGCTTTTCCCTTGTGATTGCTGATATCATAGTGTCATGTAACTCATAAAACACCAGCATTTTACAATCATACTTTTTAGAGAATCCTTTTAAAAGTTCATTTTTATGCTCATATATACGTTTAGTAAGATTAGAAGTTACTCCAACATACAGAGTACCATTTCTTTTGTTAGTAATAATGTATACTACTGGTTGTTTCATAATAATGTCATTGTGAGCAAAAAGGAATATAGAAACAGAAAAATAAAAAAAAAATGCTAAAAATTAGCATTTTTTAACTGGATTGCTTCGTCAATTACTAACGTAATTTCCTCGCAATGACGAACATATTTAAACCAGCTCGTGCTATTTTTTTAGCATCTTTTTGTGCTTGTTTAGTATAGGCTCTGTGAACATTTCTAAAAAGATTTAATTTCGGCTCTTTTTTGCTGCAAATTATAAGATTTTTTTGAAATATGAATAACTATTCCGGCAAAAATCTTATTAATTTTCGCTAAAAAATAGCTCAAAATTGAAAATCAATTAGAAATGTTCACAGAACCTAGCGAATTATATACATTTATAAAAAATTACCAATCTAGTTTATTGCTACACTTTTCTATTGGTTCTTTTCGTCCTTCGGTTATAGACTTATGCATATTTGGAATAGATAGTAAATATAAAGTTTCTTCCATATTACGATAATCTTCTTCTGAAATTAATACTACCTTGCTTTTCTTACCTTTAATATAAATAGGTTTATGTATACCCCTAATAAATGAAGAGTTGAGTATACGAAGATCAACTTGGAAAAGAGCAAGGAGTATATAAGTCGAGGAGCGGAGCATACAAATAGTACGTGAGCACCACAGATCTTATAAGACGACGTAGCCAATTTTTCAAGTTCATCGAGTATACTTATGTTTTCCTATTAAAAACCTAATTAGCTTTAATAGCATCACTACTCAAAATAAATTTCTTTATCTTCTCAAAAGCGGTGTTTTCTATTTGTCTAATACGTTCTTTAGAAATATTATATTCACTACTTAAAACATCGAGAGTTTTAGGAGTATCTTGCAATTTACGCTCTGTTAAAATACGTAATTCTCTGGCGTTTAAAACTTTCATAGCACTAGATAATAAAGCTCTCTTATGAGTCATATCTTCTTTACTAATGGCTATAGCTTCAGGGCTTGGGCGTGTTTCAGGTAGTAATTCTATCAATTCACCTGAACTTGCATCATCATTATTTATAGTATTATTTAATGATAAATCAGAACCGGAAAGCCTGATATTCATATCAGAAACTTCACTAACTGAAACGCCTAATTCATCAGCGATTTGGACAAAATCATCGCTTGTAATAGCTCTTGAATATAAATTAGTGATTTTATTTTTAATTTTACTAAGGCTGAAAAATAATTTTTTCTGTGCAGCAGTCGTACCCATCTTTACTAATGACCAAGATTTTAATATATATTCTTGAATAGCTGCTTTAATCCACCACATAGCATAAGTTGATAAACGAAAACCAAGCTCAGGATTGAATTTTTTTACTGCTTGCATTAAACCTATATTACCTTCCGATACTAATTCGGTAACAGGAAGACCATAAGTTCTATAACCAGTTGCAATTTTTGCAACTAACTTAAGATGGCTAGTTACTAGCTTATGTGCCGCTTGCAGATCATTCTGCTCTAAGTAAGATTTAGCCAGCAAAAACTCTTCTTCTTGCGTTAGTGAAGGAATTTTGTTAATTTTCTGTAAGTAGCTATAAAAGCCTGATTCACTAGAGATTGCTAATGCATTAATATTACTAGTCATTACTAACCTTACCAATTAATTTTCTTTATAATATCATATATATGTTCTAAAATAAACTATTTCTAGAGTATTTTTAAATAAAATCAAATAATGTCTAAAAAATCTAATAAAAATTTAGCGTTTTCCTTATTAGGACTAATAATTAGCATGGTACTACTTAGCTTTGCTGCCGTACCGCTTTATAACTTATTTTGTAAAGTTACGGGATATGGCGGTACTACTAATAGAGAAACAGTAAGTATCTACTCTAAAGTCAAAGGAACTAGACCTATAATTATTGAGTTTGATGCTAATGTCGATAAAAATCTACCTTGGCGTTTTATTCCAAGACAGCAGAGAGTGCAGATTGTTCCGGGACAAAATACTTTAGTTTTTTATGAAACAGAAAATTTAAGTAGTAACGATATTATAGGAACTTCAATTTATAACGTTACTCCTAATAAAGCAGGAAAATATTTTGTAAAGATTCATTGTTTTTGTTTCGAAGAACAATTATTAAAAGCCGGTGAGAAAGTTTTAATGCCAGTCACGTTTTATATAGATAAGGATTTCGAAAACGATCCTGAAATGAGAGATGTAAAAGTACTTACCTTGTCTTATAGCTTTTTCAAAGTACGAGATGTTAAAAAATAAGGAATTATCAAAACATAAGATTTTAATTAATTGATTAATTCTATTAAAAACAGTAAAATCTAAGAAAACAATTATTTTTATGATAGTACAGAAAAGTTATATTGATAATAATGGTAGACTTGCAATTCCTATAAAAGTTAGGAAAAAGTTAAAACTCAAAACAGGTGATGAGGTAACAATAAAATATAATGATTCAGAATTAATAGTATCAACTTTTCATTCAAATATAGAAAAAGCCCGAAATATATTAGATAAGTATAAAAATATTGATCTAAATAAAGAATTAAAGCTTATGAGAAAGTATGATTCTGATGTCATTCCCGCGGAGGCGGGAATCCAGAAAAATAATAAAAAATACTAATTTTATTAGTATTTTTTAGCTGGATCCCGTGAATAAATCACGGGATGACAGGGGAAAATAATCCACGCGAGCAATGCTTATGCAGAAATGACATCAAAGTTTAACGAGTATACTCAATAATCCATTTACGTAATTTAACTATTGGCGAAGTATTTATAAGAGCTGTAGACGGCAATGCTTTACCATTAGTATTAAAGTTAATTATTGGATCTATACCATATATGCTATACCAAGCTTTTAACGGCGAACTATTCGAATTTTTACGATGAAACCAACTTAAAAGCGGCGTAGTCTCTTCATATTCTATTACTTTAACTGATTGTGGATTTTGGTGATATACAAGGCTAAGCACTGACTGGTCTGAGTGATGCCATTTATATTCGTCATAATTAGGATGAATATTATAATCTTTACCTGAAAGGACTCTAATATCCTCACAACTTTTTAGCCATTTTTCAATAAAGGAGTGAGCAAGCTTAGTATTACGTACTACAATAACCGCACTCCAAATATGATCATCATTTCTACATTCTTCATTAAGGCAATTCATCAAGGCAAAGCTTTCGCCTTTTACAAAACTGCCGTTTTTACGATCACGATCATGTACCAGTAATACATCATTATTGCCTAACAGATTAGTCAGATTGCTAATATGTTGTTTGATAATAAAAGCTGAATCTAAATATACTATAATAGCTTCCTCGGGAGCATTTTTCATTGTTTCAAGTATAATATAGGGTTTCCATAACCATAGACCCGCTCCTGCTTTTTCATTAAAAATTTCTTGATGTTTTTCAATAAATGTTTGATCAATATGTTTTTTCTTATAATTAAGTATAAAGTCTATACCTTTATTAATCGCATAATGACTTGTCGCATTCTGGTTACGATAAATATGTTCTGCACCATCAGCATAAGAAACTAAATAAATAGGTTCTTTTATTGAGTTTTGAACTGATAAATCCACTTTCTGCATCGATAAATCATTTATAAAACCTTGGCGAGCATATTCTAAAATAACCAGCACCAAATAAATAAATATTAATGCAGCAAACGTTTTACATAAAGTTTTAAGGGATTTTTTATATTGCAACGACATATTATTAGCTTTTAATTTGAATTAAAGTTTAGTGTAATGGTTTTCTAGTTTTTATGCTAATCATTGCTTATTTCCCAATCAGATTCGAAAGAACAATTTACTATATCATCATTTATTCTAACTGTTCCTTTTAAGAAACCAAAATAACTTCTTTTAATTCTTTTAAGGTGTTTTTTAAACATCTGCACATTAGTATTTATTCAGTATGTATAATAATAGCAGAAAAAAAGTAACATTAAAATTTAAATTTTTCATAAATAATTGGTTGTAATTTATCGTAAATCTAGTATAATTTGCTGTTTGTTTAGAAGTTCTTATGATTAACTCAAACGATAGACAGTCTACTTTAGTCGTTGCGATGTCTGGCGGCGTTGATAGTTCAGTGGTTGCTGGGATATTGTGCGAACAAGGCTATAATGTAATAGGTATTACCCTGCAATTATACGATCATGGTATGGCTGTGGGCAAAAAAAATGCTTGTTGTGCAGGTCAGGATATTTATGATGCTAAAATGGTAGCAAACAAGCTTGGCATGCCTCATTATGTGCTTGATTATGAAAGTAAATTTAAAGAATCGGTAATAGATAATTTTGTTGATAGCTATTTGCGAGGTGAGACGCCTCTGCCATGCGTACAATGCAATAAATCAGTAAAATTCAGGGACTTAATCAAAACTGCTAAAGAACTTGGAGCTGATAAACTTGTTACAGGTCATTACGTACGAAAAATAAATGGTGATAATGGTCCAGAACTTCATATGGGGCTTGACCCTTTAAAAGATCAAAGTTATTTTTTATTTGCAACTACTAAAGAACAGCTTGAATATTTGGATTTCCCGCTTGGAAGTCTTACTAAAGACGAAACAAGAAAACTTGCTAGTAAATTTGGGCTTGAGGTGGCAGATAAGCCTGACAGCCAAGATATTTGCTTTGTACCTGATGGGAATTATAAGAACGTAATAAATAAGATACGTCCTAACGCAAGCGAAAGCGGTAAGATTCTGCATATAAATGGTTTTGAGTTAGGAACTCATAGCGGCATAATTAACTATACTATAGGACAACGACGTGGTCTTGGGATATCTTACCACGAGCCTTTATATGTGATAAAGATTGATCCTAATAGTAATATAGTATATGTAGGTCCAGAATCTGCGTTAAACGTGCAGGAATTCGTAATTAAGGACGTGAATTGGCTAGCCGGTAGCCTAAAAGATGGCGAGAAGCTGGAAGTAAGCGTTAAAGTCCGCTCAACAAGACCCCCTCGTTTAGCTGAAATAAGTAAGCTTGAGGGTGACAGAATGAAAGTAAAGTTTTTGTCTGAAGAAAAGGCTGTTGCCCCTGGACAAGCATGCGTTATTTATGACGGCACAAGAGTACTTGGCGGCGGCTGGATTACTAGGGATGTGTCATCCCGTGGCTTGAGACCACGGGATCTTAGGACGCAGTCTGCGACACAAGACTCCGCAATCAAGTTGCGGAGTGACATTAAACACATAATTCATAAAAAAATAAGCTCACTAAAAACAGGAGGAACTAATGAGTTTTTTAAGAAAGAAAAGTTTTGAATCAGTAAAGGAAATAGGTAGCTCGAGCGGTCTTAGTAAGACTCTTGGAGCATTTGACCTAATACTACTTGGACTTGGTGCTATGATTGGTACCGGCGTGTTCGTTGTTACCGGCATAATAGCCTCTAAATATGCAGGTCCTGCTGTAATGTTATCATACGCAATTGCAGGTATTACCTGTATTTTTGTAGCTTTTGTTTACACTGAGCTTGCGGCAATGCTTCCGACATCCGGTAGTATTTATACTTATTCCTATGTTGCATTCGGTGAAGTATTTGCTTGGATGATTGGTAGCGTTATAATATTAGAGTTAGGAGTTGCTTCAGGAATAGTTGCTGCCGGTTGGTCTGGTTACGTACAAGGGATACTCGCAGCTGGTGGAATTGAGTTGCCGAAAGCTTTAACTACAGTGCCGACAAATGGCGGTATAGTAAATTTACCTGCATTTTTAATTTCGGTATTTATTGGGTTCATTCTATTTTTAGGTACTAAAGACAGTAAAAAATTAAATGCTATTTTAGTATTTGTTAAAATGGCGGCGATATTCGTCTTTATAATTGCTGCTGCTCCACATTTTGATGCAACTAATTGGAGCAATTTTATGCCGTTTGGTTTTAGTAATGTCTTAGTTGGTGCATCTATTTTATTCTTAGCCTTTACAGGATTTGGAACAATTGCAACTGCTGCCGAAGAGTGTAAAAACCCAAAGCGTGATATAATGATCGGTATTATCGGCTCGCTCGTTTTAACTACTATAGTATATGTAGCAATGGCAGGTCTTGTTACGGGTATTGCACCTTTTGATCAGTTAAATAACGATCAACCGCTTGCTTATGCTTTAACTATCAACAACAGTAAAATCGGCTCAGCTATCGTTGCAACCGGTGCAGTTTGCGGTATGATGACGGTGTTAATGATGAATATTTATGGTATTTCACGTATTTTTTACGCTATCGCACGTGATGGGTTACTACCAAAAAGCTTTGCAAAATTACATCCTAAGTACGATAGCCCATACATTACAATTATAATATTTGCATCTTTAGCTGCTATTCTTGGAGGATTTTGTTCAACGGAATTATTGACCCAATTAACTTCGATGGGAGCAATTATTGACTACATAACTGTTGCAACAATAGTGTTGTTGTTTAGAACAAGACTACCGAATGCTCAAAGACCTTTTAAATGTCCTTTGGTATATATTATTGCTCCTTTTATTATATGTGCATGTGTATATTTGTTATTTATTCAAGTATTTGATGGTGAATTTAATTTACATACTGCAGGACGTGCTTTATTAATTTGGTTTGTTACGATATTTGTTTTATATATTGTGAGATCATTTTTTATGAAAAAAGAAATATAGCTAATGTCCGTCATTGCGAGGAGGTTATTTTAATAACCGACGTGGCAATCTCATGAAATAATACGAAAATTCCTGAGATTGCTTCGTCAAAATTTTTAATTTTTCCTCGCAATGACATCAAAACCAAAAAAACAAAACTAGTACAATGACTGATAAACTCCAACCACTTCGAGGAATGAAAGATCTTTTGCCGGATGATTATAAAGTTCATGATTATATAATCAATAAAGCAAAAGAGGTTGGGGAATTATATGGCTATAAGCAAATGAGTACGCCAGTACTCGAATATACCAAAGTCTTTAATCGCTCAATGGGTGAAAGCTCTGACGTAATTAGTAAAGAAATCTACAGCTTTTTAGATAAAAGCGATGAATCAGTAGCACTACGTCCTGAATTTACAGCAGGGATTGTAAGAGCTTTTATTTCTAACGGCTTGCAGCATAAACTACCTCTCAAATTATTTTCTACTGGTCCTGTTTTTCGTTATGATAGACCGCAAGCAGGGCGTCAAAGACAATTCCACCAGCTAAATTATGAATATTTAGGGGCTAAAGGAGCAATCTCTGACGCTGAAACCTTAAAATTAGCAGTAGATATACTTGAAAGTTTAGAGGTTTTAGCCGATACTACTTTAGAGCTAAACTCTCTTGGTTGCAGTCAGTCACGTGCTACTTATCAGCAAAAATTAGTAGAATATCTAAATGACTTTAAGGATGAATTATCAGAAGATAGTAAAATAAGGCTAACTAAAAACCCGATGCGGATTCTTGATTCTAAAAGCGAAATCGATCAAAAAATAATAGCAAATGCCCCTATTTTATCAGAGTATTATACTGATGAGTCAAAAGAATATTTCGAAGAGCTATTAAAATATCTTGATATTTTAGGCATAAAATACACCATAAATGCACGCCTAGTTAGAGGACTTGATTATTACTGCCATACTGCTTTTGAATTTACGACTACAAAGCTAGGAAGCCAATCCACTATTCTTGCCGGCGGGCGTTATGATGGGCTTAGTCGCATTATGGGCAATAACGATGAAGTACCAGCGATAGGTTTTGCAGCAGGAATTGAACGAATAGCCTTGATGCGGGAATATAATATAGATTCGGTAACTCCAATATTTGTATTGCCAATAGGTGAGAATAATATTCCGCATTCTTTAAAAATAGCCGATCAATTACGCTTACATAACATATCTGCGTTGATAGAAGTAAGTGGTAAAATGGCAAAAAGAATGCAAAGAGCTTTAAATGATAATGCCAAATTCATTGTCTTTATCGGTGACGAAGAACAAGTAAATAACAAACTCAAAATCAAAGATTTAGAAAAGCAAGAAGAGTATATTTTGGACTTTTCGAAAACAATTGAGTTGCTAAAAAAGCCTTAGACTTCTTTTATATATTATTGTACAAAGGGGCTTTGTTGCATGGTCGAAAAATATCCACAATGTCATTCTTAGCATATGCGGGGATTCAGAAGCCTTTAAATGTCATAACGTGGTTTCCGGAACTAGAGCCAGAAAAATAATAAAAAATGCTAATTTATAGCATTTTTTAACTATATTGCACACGTACAAAACTTGTAGTTTTTCCTCGCAATGACGCTAAATAAATTTTAAAAAATAATATATGAAAAAAAAACTATATGAAGGTTCAAGTAAAACCCTATATACTTCTGAAGAAGAGTTTTTGCTTGTAATGGCTTTTTCTGATAGAGCTACTTTAGAAAATGGTGAAATTATTGATGTATCAGGCAAAGGAGTGCTTAATAATAATATCTCTTCTTTTGTAATGAATAAGCTTGAAATGATTGGCATTGAAAATCATTTTATTGAAAAGCTGAATATGAGAGAGCAGTTAATTCAATATGTTGAGATGTTTCCTCTGCAAGTAGTCGTATCTTCTGTTGCGTGCGGTAGGTTTGTAAAAGAATTTGGCATGGATGAAGGCTTTGTATTTGATAAGCCAATAATTGACTTTAAAGTAAAAAGTCGTGAGTTTAAATATCCGATAGTTAATGAACATCAAATATTAAATTTTGGTTGGTTAACTAAAGATGAAATTAATACAGTTAAAAAGCAAGCTTTGCGTATATATGACTTCCTAAGCGGTTTGTTCATCGGCATCGGTATTAGGCTTGTTGAATGCAGCCTTGAATTTGGACGGGTATTTACCGGTGAGGAATCTTTGGTAATGTTAACTGATGAAATTAGCCCTGATACTTGTAAATTATGGCATATTAATAGTAATGAAAGACTAGGATTTGAATTGCTAGAAAAAGACCCAGCTAAAGCTTATGAATCATATAAATTAATAGCTGATCGTTTAAAAGAAAAATAAGTTATTAACCCACCAATTAAATACCTGACATAATAGTTGCAAATACTAAAATATAATGTTAGAATGAAATAATGCTAAAAAAAGAAGATTTTAGGACATTATCAACGAGTGCACAAGCAGCTTTAAGAAAAGTTGCATTAAGAGCAATTGATAAAGGAGAAAAACAATCAGATGTATCAAATCTTATAGGAGTAACACGTCAGACTATTAGTAACTGGGTTAACAAAAGAAGAAGAGGTGATAAATATGCAATAACTGGCAAGTCTAGAGGAAGAAAGACAGGAGAGAAAAGAATAATAAATGAAATGCTGGGTAAAAAAATACAAGATTATATAAATCACTCTAGACCAGAAGATCACAATATCAAATCTGCACTATGGTCAAGAAAAGCTATTAATGCCCTGATTAAAAAATGCTGTGGTTTCTTTTTGCCATTAAGTACGATTGGAGAATATTTAAGAAGATGGGGATATACTGCACAAAAACCAAAGAAATTAGCTTATGAGCAACAGCCAAAACAAGTTCAAGTATGGCTAGATGAAGAATATCCCGCAATAGTAAAACAAGCACAAATGGAACAAGCTGAAATACACTGGTGTGATGAAGTGGGTATAAAATCAGAATGTCAGGTGTTACAGAGCTATTCTTTAAAAGGCAAAACACCCGTAGTTATTCATAAATCAAAACGATTTACTATAAATATGATATCAACTGTTACGAACAATGGTAAACTAAGGTTCATGTTATATGAAGATACACTAAAAACAGATATATTTATAGAATTTCTAAGAAGATTAGTGAAATCTGCAAGAAGGAAGATCTTTTTAATATTAGACAATTTAAAAGTACATCATAGTAAAAAAGTATACAGCTGGACAAATAAGCATAAAGATAAAATTTCTTTGTTTTTTTTGCCTCCTTATACTCCACAACATAATCCAGATGAATACTTAAATAATGACTTAAAAAGAAATGTAAATAGAAAACATATACCTCTTACAAAAGATGAGTTAAAATACAATCTTAAATCTTATTTACGTTGCTTACAGAACAATCCTAAACATATACAAAAATTGTTCCAAGCCGATGATGTTAAATATGCCTCTTAAGTCAGGTATTTAATTGGTGGGTTAATAGAATAAAAAATGATAAATATTTCTTTCCCTGATGGGAGTGTAAAACAGTTTGAAAAGAATATTACCGCATTTGAGATAGCTGAGTCTATTTCAACATCGCTTGCTAAAGCAGCAATGATTGCTGAGATTAATGGTGAGCTTAAAGATTTAAGTACTCAAATTGATAGTGATTGTAAATTGCGTATTTTGACTGTTAAAGATCCTGAATGTCTTGAAGTTATAAGGCATGATGCTGCACATTTAACAGCGGAAGCGGTAAAAGAATTATTTCCTGAAACGCAAGTAACAATCGGTCCTGCTATCGAAAATGGTTATTACTATGATTTCGCTAGGGATAAACCTTTTACTACTGATGATTTAGCGGTTATAGAAGCTAAGATGCATGAGCTTGTTAAAAAGAATGAGAAAGTAACAAGAGAATTATGGGACAGAGAAAAGGCTGTAGAATTTTTTAAATCGATAGGTGAGCATTACAAAGCTGAAATTATTGCCTCCATCCCGTCAAATGAGCCTATTAGTTTATACAGGCAAGGTAACTTTATTGATTTATGCCGAGGTCCACACGCTCCATCTACCGGCTTTGTTAAACATTTCAAACTGATGAAAGTTGCGGGAGCTTATTGGCGTGGTGATAGCCGAAATGAGGTATTACAGCGTATATATGGTACAGCTTGGGCTACTAAAGAGCAGCTAGATAGTTATTTATTCATGCTTGAAGAAGCTGAAAAGCGTGACCATAGAAAATTAGGAAAAGAGCTTGATTTATTCCATTTTCAGGAAGAAGCTCAAGGAATGGTATTTTGGCATGATAAGGGTTGGAGTGTATATAATACTATTGAGCAATATATTAGAAGAAAGATTCGCAAAAATGGTTATATTGAGGTTAAGACCCCTGTTTTAGTTGATAAGAGTCTTTGGGAGCTTTCGGGGCATTGGGAAAAGTTCCGTGATGATATGTTTGCTTTAGAAACAGACGACAAGACGCTTGCTTTAAAGCCGATGAACTGTCCTTGTCACGTACAGATTTTTAAGCAGGGTATTAAGAGCTATCGAGATTTGCCGCTTCGTATGTCAGAGTTTGGCTTATGCCATCGTAATGAGGCGTCAGGTGCTTTACACGGGTTAATGAGAGTGCGAAGTTTAGTGCAGGATGATGCACATATATTTTGCAGCGAGGAACAAATTACTGAGGAAACAGTTAGCTTTTGTAAGTTACTGACAGAGGTTTATAAGGATTTCGGTTTTACTGATATAAAAGTAAAATTCTCTGATCGACCGGAGGTTAGAGCTGGTAGCGATAAGACTTGGGATAAGGCTGAGAATGCTTTAAAAGAGGCAGTAGAGAAAGCCGGTTATAGCTATACACTAAACCCGGGCGAGGGTGCTTTTTATGGTCCTAAGCTTGAATTTGTGTTAACCGATGCAATAGGGCGTCAATGGCAATGTGGAACTCTGCAAATGGATTTTGTTTTGCCTGAGCGTTTAGATGCTAGCTATGTTGCAGCAAGTGGTGAGAAAAAAAGACCTGTGATGTTACATAGAGCAATACTTGGCTCGCTTGAGCGTTTTATTGGGATATTAATCGAAGAATATGCAGGACGTTTTCCTTTATGGCTTGCTCCTGTACAGGTTGCAATAGCTACCATTACAAGTGATTTAAACGATTATGCTTTAGAAGTACAAAAAGCTTTAATTGAGAGTGGCGTGCGAGTCGATATTAATATATCACCCGATAAAATTAACTATAAAATTCGTGAATTTTCTAACCAGAAAGTACCAATGATTGCGGTAATTGGAAAACAAGAAAAAGAGAATAAACAAGTAACTATTCGAAGACTTGGA
This sequence comes from Rickettsia endosymbiont of Rhinocyllus conicus, assembly GCF_964026465.1. Taxonomy (NCBI): domain Bacteria; kingdom Pseudomonadati; phylum Pseudomonadota; class Alphaproteobacteria; order Rickettsiales; family Rickettsiaceae; genus Rickettsia; species Rickettsia endosymbiont of Rhinocyllus conicus. Next base: position 574,530 of record NZ_OZ032155.1, read on the forward strand.
ACTACCGAGCAGGAAGTATTATCGATTGAGCAGTTGATAGAGCTTATTAAGGAAGAGAATAGTAAGTATATTTAGAAATGTTGTGGTATATCGTCATTGCGAGGAGCGTAGCGACGAAGCAATCTCAGGAAGTTTGACGAGATCGCTTCGTTAAGACTTAAGTCTTTCCTCGCAATGACGTTAAAAAATTTTATAAATGCAATATATATTTCCTTTTAATAATTCTTCAAAATATCACCCTGAGGAATTTATTGTTTCTGAGTCTAATGCTCTAGCTTATAATGCTTTACAAAATTGGCAGAATAGCTTTGGCGTTAATCCTTATAAGTTTACTTTACTAATAAAGGGTCCTGCCTCTTCAGGCAAAACCTATCTAACCAAAATATGGCAAAATTTAAGTAATGCTTATGTAATTAAAGATATTTTTTTTGATGATAAGATTTTAGCAAATCATAATGCTTTCATTATTGAGGATATAGAAAATTGGCAGGAAACAGCGTTGCTGCATCTATTTAATCTTATTAATGAAAAGCAAAAATATCTTTTGCTTACATCTAATAATAAAGGTAAAAATTTTACCTTACCTGATCTATCATCACGTATTAATTCTGTATTAAATGTTCTGCTTTATCCTCCTGATGATGAATTAATTAAAATTTTAATATTTAAACATTTTGCTACATCTTCTGTAACAATATCACAAATAGTAATAGATTTTTTATTAGTAAATTTGCCTAGAGAATATAACAAAATTTTAGAAATATTAGAGTATATCAATAACTTTGCGTTAACTTCTAAGAGAAAAATAACTATTCCATTAGTTAAAGAAGCTTTAAATTTTGTAAATATTTCTTACTAATTCTTTACTTTTTTGTTGACTTACATATAAAAAAATATAACTCTTTATTTGCAGTTTATTTTTTTATAAAGGAAAATTATGTTAGGATATCAAAAAGAGCAGACAAGTTTAAGTAGAAAACAAAAACAGGCTATAAGTTTATTATCCATAGGAAATTTTTTAGAATATTTTGATTTGATGTTATATGTTCATATGGGGCTGTATTACTTAATAAAATATTTTTCTCTCCTGATAATCCTCATTCAATAAAAGTACTTTCTGCTTTTGCGTATTGTTCAACATTTGTATTTAGACCTTTTGGGGCATTACTATTTGGCTGGATAGGGGATAATATAGGGCGTAAACCGGTAATTATAATTACGACTATAATGATGGCTTGCACCTGTATTGGTATGGCTATTCTTCCTTCTTATGATGAAATAGGTTTTGCTGCTACAATAATGGTTACACTTTTTAGAGCTATTCAAGGTATTTCCTCCTCTACTGAGGTAGTTGGTGCTGAACTTTATATTACGGAAATGGTAAAACCTCCTATGCAATATCCTGCTGTAGCGTCAGTCACAATTTTTTCTACACTTGGAACTTTAGCAGCACTTGGAGTAGCTACTATCGTAACTTCCGGAAATTTAAATTGGCGTTATTTGGTGCGTTGGTAGCTATTACCGGTACTATGGCACGTACAACGCTTAAAGAAACTCCTGACTTTATTGATGCAAAGCGAAGAATAAAATCTAGTCTAGAAAAAACCGGTTTAGACCCAAAACAAATCGATAATAATGATATTTTAAAACAAAAAACGAATTTAAAAACTTTTATTTCTTATTTTGTAATTCAATGTACTGGACCCGTATGGCTTTATTTTGCTTATTTTTACTGTGGAAATATTTTAACAGAAGTTTTTGGATATAGCCCTGCTGAGGTTATTAAACATAATTTTTTTATTTCAATTGGAGATGTTATCGGTGGCATATTATTAACTTATCTTAGCTATAAAATATACCCTTTAAAAATATTAAGAACAACATTTTATATTTTTGTAATATTTCTTTGTTTTTCACCTATAATAATGCAGAATTTAGCTCCTAATTATTTAATGCTAATTCAATTATATTTGCTCCTGGTTATTTTCCAGCTACGGCAATTTTTTATAAACATTTTCCGGTATTTAAACGCTTCACGCATACTAGCTTTATATTTGCTATATCACGTGCACTTATGTATATCATTACGTCATTTGGACTTGCTTATTTAACAGAAATTTTGGATATATAGGAATATTAATGATTATGGTACCTGTAACAATATTCTATTATCTAGGATTACGCCATTTTGAAAAATTAGAAAAACAGGTTAATAATTTTAATATCCCTTGAGTTTAGTATTAAAAATAAGTGATAAAGGTAAGAGACAATTTTTACCTTTATCACAGAATTTATTTACCAACAGCATTTATTCAAAAAATCCATAAAATCTTCTTTTATAACAACCTTTCTTTCACAATATCCAGGTTTGCGTTTTTCATTCTCTTTATCTGTTTTAGATAGTTCCAAAGAACTTGTTTTTTCATTAATAATATCATCAACTTTCAATTTAAAAACCCTTAATTTTTTAAACTAATTTAATCTATTTCATTTTATATTTCAAGTCAATTAATTTAAATTCTATACACTAAAAATCCCTTGACTACGTTTAATTCCTATAATATCCTATAATTTACCATTAAATCCCAAGATAACCCAAATAATACCAATGAATATATTTTTATCGAAATTTATCAATAATAATATTGATAAAAAGGGTAGGGTATCAGTACCGGCAAATTACCGAGCGGTATTAGGGAAAGAAGCATTTAATGGGATAATTGCTTATCCATCGATTAGAAATAATTGTATAGAAGCTTGCGGTATATCCCATATTGAGAAACTAAGACAGATGATTGAGTCGCTTGATCCGTATTCTGAAGAGCGTGATGCTTTTGAGACTATAATATTTGGTGAAGCTGTACAGCTTTCATTTGATGGGGAGGGCAGAGTGATATTGCCCGCATCTTTAATGCAGCATGCGGGGATTGAGGATCAAGTATGTTTTGTAGGTAAAGGAGTAATTTTTGAAATTTGGCAACCGCAAAATTTCAAGGATTATTTAGCTTCTGCTCAAAAGCTTGCCCACGAGAAACGTTTAACTTTAAGGAATACGAATTGATGCAACAGCCTCATATACCCGTAATGTTAAACGAGATGCTGAAGTTTTTAGCACCAAAAGCCGGTGAATCCTACTTAGATTGTACGTTTGGGGCAGGGGGATATAGTAAAGCGTTATTAGAAAACTGTGATTGTTATGTCACAGCTTTGGATCGTGATCCAAATGTCATTAAGAAAGCAGAAGAGATAAAACATAATTATAAAGATAGATTTGATTTTGTAGAAACAAATTTTGGTAATTGTTTTGCAAAGCTCGAATCAAAAAAATTTGACGGCATAGTGCTTGATTTAGGTGTTTCTTCTATGCAACTTGATATACCAGATCGTGGATTTTCGTTTTTACATGACGGACCTTTAGATATGCGTATGAGTGGGCAGGGGCTTAGTGCCGAAGAGTTTATAAATACCGCAGAAGAAAAAGAGCTTGCGGATGTAATTTATAAATATGGTGATGAGACTTTTTCCCGAAGGATTGCTAAGAAAATTGTAGAAGTAAGAAAAGCCGCAAGGATTGACAGTACTGGAAAGTTAGCTGATATAGTGCGTAGCTGCATAGGTTTTAGAAAAGGTAAAATTGACCCTGCAACTAAGACTTTTCAAGCCATCAGGATTTATATAAATAACGAACTTGGAGAGCTTGAGCAGTTCTTAGCGAATGTAAAAAATATACTAAAAAAAGATGGTCGTTTAGTTGTTGTTTCGTTTCATTCGTTAGAAGACAGAATAGTTAAGAATTTTTTCAAAGAAAATTCAGAAAAGCCAGTAGCAAGGTCAAAATACGCTAAAGAAGATGTTATATTGAACCCGGATAAATGGCTTAAGATTATTACTAATAAAGCGGAAATACCATCAGATAAAGAGATATCTCTAAATGTAAGGGCAAGATCAGCAAAATTAAGAGCAGCGAAGAAAATATAATTATGAGTATAAAGAAATTTCATTATTTAGTGTTGCTAGTAATAATTATAGCAGTTTGCAGCTTGTTTACCATTAAGGAACGAGTTTCAACTATTGATTACCAATTAAGTAGTGTTTTAAAACAAATAAATAGTGAAAATAATAACATTCATATTTTAAAAGCAGAAAAAGCTTATCTCATCTCGCCAGCAAGGTTAAAAAATCTTGCGACTGCTTATTTAGAATTACAAACGGTGAAACCTTGTCAAATGGTAAGAGATCCATTATCACCGATTACTGCCTCAAATATTAGATTTGATCAAGATATTAATATTTTTAAAAGCAATAATAATCGGAGACATAAGAGAATTACAAATAATAAATATATACAGACAGTTTCAAGTTGGGAGAAGCCTTAAGCGTCATTGCGAGTGAACGAAGTGAGCGTGGCAATCTCAGGACTTTTTCATAAGATTGCTTCGTCAATTACTTTTCTGGATCCCGTGGATAAACCACGGGATGACAAGGTGCTTGAAACAAAACAAATTAATATGAAACAGATTTTAGAAAAGTGGAAACCTGATATTAAGAGTTTAATATTTTGGAATGTTTGTAGTAAAAATACAAAAATCCGATTATTGATAGTTATTGGTGCTTTTTCTGTTCTTTTCTGTACTTTATCTTACAGGCTTATAATAGTTGCTACTAATGTTTATGATAAAAACCTCCACGCTCTAAAAAAGAGTAGCCAGTTTAGAAAAGAAATAGTTGATCGTAACGATAATTTGCTTGCTGTAAACTTACCATCTGCGTCATTATTTGCCAATCCGCAAATAGTAATTGATCCCGAAAATTCCGTAAAAAAAATAGCTGAGATTCTGCCCGATATCAACAAGGCTAAACTACTTGCTGATCTTAAATCCAATAAAAGTTTTATATGGGTTAAAAGAGATTTATTGCCTAGTCAGCAAGAAAGAATAATGAGTCTTGGGTTGCTTGGTTTTGATTTTGAAGAAGAACAAAAGCGTATTTACACATTTTCTAACTTATCATCTCATATTGTGGGCTATGTTGGTAGAGATATGGCGGGGCTTAGTGGACTCGAACTTGCTTATGATAAATATTTAACTAATTCCGATCTTGATTTGAATAAACCAGGAAAGCAGAAAGAGCCGCTTAAATTATCAATTGATATTAGGTTGCAAAGTATCTTGAGCGAAGAAATCGACAAGACTTTAAAGCAATTCAGTGCTATAGGAGCGGTGGGTATTATTGCGAATCCTAATAATGGTGAGATTCTAGCTTTAGTTAGTAAACCGGATTTTGATCCGCATTATCCAAGTGCTGCAAAGCCTCAGCAGCTTTTTAATATGGCAAGCCTTGGAATTTACGAAATAGGTTCGGTATTTAAATCTTTGACTATGGCGGTTGGTTTTGATACTGGTGCAATAAATATGAATGATGCTTATGATATAAGCTATATGAAAGTCGGTGGTTTTCAGATTAAGGATTATACCCCAAGACAAGGGTGGCATAGTGTACCGGATATTTTTCTGCATTCTTCAAACATCGGCGTAAGTCAGATTATGCTTGAAGTAGGTAAAAATAATTTCAGGAAATATTTAAAGAAATTAGGTTTGCTAGATCAAGTGCAAATAGAATTGCCGGAGCGAGGTACTCCTCTTTTTCCTTCAGAAAAAAGATGGAATGAATTAACTAGTGCTACTATGTCTTATGGTTATGGTATTTCAATTAGTCCTTTACATTTTGTTAGGGCAATGCTACCTGTTGTAAATGGCGGTATTTTATACGATCTTACTTTGTTAAAAAGAGATGATGAAAAAGTTGAGGGGACAAGAGTATTTAGCGAAAATACTTCAAAGAAAATGAGGCAGCTATTTAGAACTGTGGTAAAAGATGGAACAGGTAAAAGGGCAGAGGTAAAAGGATATTTGATTGGCGGAAAAACCGGTACTGCTGAGAAATTATCAAGCAATGCTGGTAAAAAGAAATATCTTAAAAATAGCCGTACTACTTCATTTTTGGGATTACTGCCAGCCTCAAAGCCTGAATATGTCATCTATATTATGATTGATGAGCCAAAACCTACTAAAGAAACGTTTGGTTTTGCAACAGCTGGTTGGACTGCTGCACCTACCGCCGGAAGAGTGCTTGAACGCATGATATCGCTGTACGGCTTAGAGCCAATAGAGCAAATAGGGGAGGTGGTGGAGTAAAGTAAGCGTCATTGCGAGCGAATGAAATGAGCGTGGCAATCCAGAAAAAATAATAAAAATACTAATTTTATTAGTATTTTTAACTGGCTCTAGTTCATAAATCACGGGGTGACAGGGGGAAACAATCCACGCGGGCAATGCCCTCTCGCAATGACGGGAAAACTGAAGCCGAGTCTAATAAACATTCTTTTAGAGGTTCATATTTATGCAAAATCAAAATACCGATTATAGCCCTGTTATTGAAGAACTTAAAAAAGCTTATAAGAACTATATTATAACCAAAGATGCGTTAATAGAGGTTTGCACATTTGGAATGAATGCTGGAACTATAGGATTATTTTCGGTTCTTGGACCTGGAATGGTAGTATTATTAGTGGCTGGTTCTGTTTTGGCTATAGGGAAAGCTAAAGAGGCGTATAAAAAAGAATTATTAAATGCTCTTTCTATAGGTGAGCTGGGTGATGTTACGGAAATCGAGAAATATTATAAGCAGCTTCCTAAAAAATTACGAGAAGAGTGGAGTGATGATAATTTTTTCCCTAAATTAGCTAATCATCTGAAAGAGAAGTTTTTTGAAGATAAAATATTTGGTATTGATAAGAATCCTAATCCATTTTGTCAAGTAGAATTACAAGATTTTTACCAAGAAATAGATAATGAGTGGGTTGATCTTTCAGGAAAAGAGTAAAAACGTTGTATTTTTACAATGAGATTTAAAATTACTCTAATAAAATAGTTGAAAAAGCTTTTTAATTGTTAACTTGTTAAGTTTTAATTGCTAATATCAGTTAAATATTTTAGACATAGCATTATTTTAAGGCAAGACAATGGCAGATGATGGGGATAATAAGAAAGATGTACCAGATAAAAAAGATGATATTCAGGTAAAAAATGACAATTTGAGTAAGTCAAATGATAACCAGGCTCAAAATAAACAAGACGATGCTCAAGTAAAAAATGAACTCAATGCAATTAGAGCCTAAGTTACAGCCACTAACAATCCTGCCGAACTTGCACGTTTAGCTAGTGCCGCTGCGGGTCTTGCGTCCAGCACTAATAATCGAGAATTATTAGACCAAATCAAAAACCTCCAATCCTCCATTTCTAAAAAAGAAGAAAACGCCGAACAGATCATATATTCAGAAGCCTCTGAAAAAGGCTTGAATATGGAGGGGCAGGGGAATCAGTATGATTATGAAGCCGCACGTGAGAAAGAATTATATGATAGGCATGAAAGGCTAAAAGCTGGTCATGATCAGTTCATGAAAGAAGCAGATGAGTTTATTGAGAGTAAGAGGCAAGAAAAAGAAGAGTGGCAAGCTCTTTTAAACGATATGAAAGCAGGTAAAGAAATTGATCCTGAAAGATTAAAAGCATTAAATAAGACAGAAGCACAGCTAAAAGATGATCAGAATAAAAGAAATGCTATTAAAGAATATCAAAAGAAAGCAACTGAGCATTTGCAACAATTAAAAGCTAAGGAAGATAAATTAAAGCAGCAACAAGCTCAGAATGTTAAAGCCGCTGAAGAGCAACGTATTGTTAATAGCAAACTGGCTGCTAATTCCAAAGAACTGGAGCAAGGTCAGTATAAACTAAATAGTATTAATACTAGAATAGAGCAAACAGGAGCAAAATTATCTGCCCTCAGTCCAAAAATAGCAGAAGCAACAAAAATACAAGCTGATGCTGATAAGCAAGTTGAAAAAGATGAAAAAGAAAGGAAAGAAATACAAGATCTTAGAATAGAAACTCAAAAAGAAGCTAAGAAAGATCTTCAAAAATACTCAGCAATTAATGATTTTTCAGAACTACTTTTAAATCAAACAAAATCAGTTGAAACAAATGAACTTAAAGATAACGAATCACGTAATGAGTTTTTAAGTAAAGAGAATAAGAAAAAACCAGAAATAAAATTTCCAGGCAAGCCATCTCCAGATATAATTTTTCCAGGAAAAGACGAAATATTGCTTCCCTCACAAAAATCAACAAGTGTTGAAGCATCTACTACTAAAAAATTATCTCAAGGCGAAGAAGCATTAAAATTATCAGAAGAAAGACCAGTTTCTCCGGATAAGATAAATAAATTTACTAATAGAATAAAATCGTCTCTTGAAAAACAGAAATCTTCAGTAGTTACTAATAAAGAAACTCAGGTTAATAAATTAGCTCGAACTAACCAACAAAACAAAAAGAATGATAAAGGTCATTCGAGATAAAATAACGGAGTAGCCTACCATGTCTAAATCAGATAACCATTGCTATCTTGATAAAAACGAAACTATTATATGTACTGCTAATAATTTACATAATAGTGCATTAGAGTTTTTTAATAATATAAGAAATATAGAACAAAACCAAGGCGTAACTGCATTAGTAACAAAAGGTTATATTGCTGCTCGAATCGAGTTAACGCAATCGCTTCTTTTTGGAAAAATTGAAGCATGTATTGGTCTTGCTGTTTTTAATCAACGAGGTATTGGTGGTCCTATAAGTCGTTATAATGAAAAATTATTTCTGACTATTGGTAGTAAGCTTGGAAATCAACTTTGTAAGCAAACTCTAACACAATTATCAAATAATAATTACAATGTTGAGCAAGAAGCAAATATTTGGGCTAATCATATAAATACTTATAAAAGAGATTTAAATACAGAAATAACTACTCCAGAATTATCAGCTAGTTCAATATTTTTAAAAAATGATCTTAAAAACAATGGTATAAGCTTAGATGCTTATAATGCACATTTTAATATTTTAAGTGTAGATGAAGAGTCAGAAACAAATTACACCCCCACTCCATCTTCGGCAGTAAATCAGTATGATCATACCCCGCCACCCGTTCCTAAAAGAGCAGAGAGTAAACAAGAAGCTACAGGGTTGAAATCTTTTTTTAAGGGTATGTTTAAAGGTTCTGAGGCTTCCGCCGCTCCCAAGGCTGCTTTAGTTCCGGTTGTTGCTCCTAAAGTTACATCCTTAAATGTTTCGTATAAAGATATTTTACTTAAAGATCCAACATATGGAGTTGTAGTAAAATTACAAGAAGCAACAATAAATACTAATTTAACAATTAGGGTAAATGGTCAAAATATATTTGAAGTTAAACAATATAGAGCCATTAAAATTCCTGACACTTTAGAAAATATTAAAGCACCTAATCTAAAATTTGTTTTCTCTTACTTAAATGGTGTAAAATTAAGTGATGAATTTGCAGCAGATAGAAAGGGGACAGCCCATCTAAGGCTTGATTATAATAATGATGGTAGATTAGAGAAATTAACCTTACCAAACGCTCCAATTTATTTTAAGGATAAGCCTGGTTATCCTGCATTTTGTATCTTTAAGAAAATTATGTGTACTTTACCAGTAGATAGCGGGCAACTTGGTCACCTAATGCAAATCGCACCTAAAGTAGAATTTAATAACGTTGACGAATATACTTATAAAGTAGAATTATTAGGCTAAAATAAAATATTATTTTGTAGCTGTGTTATTTTTGCATAACCATTACCCACGTGCATCATTTACCCCGTCATTGCGAGCGAATGAAATGAGCGTGGCAATCTAGGAAAAATAATAAAAAATGCTAATTTTATTAGTATTTTTTAGTTTCCTCGATAACACCGAAAGCGTGTTTTAACCACTGCAAAAAGACCTAAAAATACATATTTGATATTTTTTTTGAAAAAATAGCTTGCAATCTTTTTTATTATAGGGTAGTTTTATAATATATTTTGTCATAGCTCCCAAAGTGCATTAAGCTCGCATTTTGCTATAAAAAGGTATAAGTTCTTTACAATCCAATTTTTTGTAAGGAACTTATGCTGGGTCACAAAAAAGAGCAAGTTAGTTTAACTCGCAATCAAAAAGAAGCCATAGGCTTACTATCTATAGGTACATTTAATTTTTTATAAAGGATTTATGCTAGGTTATGCAAAAGAGCAAAGAAAGTTTGGTAGAGATCAAAAACAAGCTATAAGTTTATTATCAATAGGTAGTTTTCTTGAATATTTTGACTTGATGTTATATGTGCATATGTCAGTACTACTAAATAAAATATTCTTTTCTCCAGATAATACTTATTCTGTAAAAATATTATCAGCTTTTGCTTATTGTTCAACTTTTGTTTTTAGTCCTTTTGGCTCCATTCTTTTTGGTTGGATAGTGGACAATATAGGACGTAAACCGACAATTATTATTACTACTATATTAATGTCCTGTACTTGTATAGGTATGGCTATTCTACCATCTTATGATGAGATAGGTTTTACTGCTACTGTTTTAGTTACGCTTTTTCGTGCAATTCAAGGTATTTCATCTAATACGGAAGTTACGGGTGCTGAACTTTATTTGACAGAAACAATAAAGCCTCCTTTGCAATATCCAGCAGTAACATCGTTTACAGTTTCTACTGCGTTAGGAACAATGGCAGCTCTTGGTGTTGCAAAGCTTGTAACTTCAACAGATCTTAATTGGCGTTATGCTTTCTTATTTGGAGCATTTGTAGCTATTACCGGCACTATGGCACGAACAACACTTAAAGAAACGCCTGATTTTGTTGATGCAAAAAGACGGTTACAATTAGCTATAGAAAAAACCGGAATAGATCCTAAAAAAATTGAAAATAATGATATTGTAAAAGAAAGAACAAATTTAAAATGCTTTTTTCCTTTTATAATGCAAAATCTGACGCCTTCTTATATAATGTTAATTCAATTATATTTTCTTATATTTGCTCCTACAGCTACTCCTGCTAAAGCAATTTTTTATAAACATTTTCCAGTATTTAAACGTTTTACGCATACTAGCTTTACATATGCTATGTCTCGTGCATTAATGCTCTTAATAACTTCATTTGGTCTTGCTTATTTAACAGAATATTTTGGTTATTGGGGAATATTAATGATTATGATACCGGTGACAATAGGCTATTATTTTGGATTACGTCACTTCGAAAATTTAGACAAGAATAATTATTATCAAGCTTAGAAATGATATTATTATTTTGAATAAAGTTATAACATACATTATATAGTTTATTTTCAATGCTCAGTACTTCTAAATGAGCAGCAACAACTAAAAAATCCGTTATAGTTTCTTCTATTATCTTTTGTGCCTTTTCAGGTGATTTTACTCCTAGTGTTTGCACGTTATGAATACGATCGAAAAGTTTTATTAATGCTGTGTCATATCTTTTTTGTTTAGCTAGCAAATTTAGACTTTCTTCAGCAGTAATTTTTCCATAAGGTTTAATGCGGGTTAAGCCTTCAACGTGTTTTGCAACTTCTTCTCCGAAGATTTCAGTAATCATTTCTTCGGTTAATGCCGTATCTTCGATAGTATCATGTAGTAGTGCTGCTTGCATCATTACAGATGTATAAAGTTTAGGTACTTCCATTGCCGTAAACTCTGCCACCATAATCGCTACTTCAATTGGATGGGAATAATATGGATCGCCTGACTTACGCATTTGAGAGCCGTGATATTTACGAGCGTAATATATTGCTTTTTTGATTTCTTCAAGATTTACAGGGTTTGCTACTTTAGTGTTTAAATAGTCAAGTTTATTGAGAAGCTTTTTAGCATAAATGCATTCTTCAAACTTTTCTTTCCAAGAGCTTAAATCTTCCATAAAAGTTTATTTTTAGTTGGTTAAAACAATTCTTGTACCAGCTTATACTCAAAGTGAAAAGTAAAAAATTATAAAGTCATATAATTAGTAGAGAAATTAAGCTCTTTCTTGATTAGTTAATTAAAATTATTTGACACCAAATATAAGTTATATTGACAACTAAAATAAAGGAAAAGCAATGAAAAAATTTTTATTATTATTCATAATATCTATTATCCCTTTAAATTTATTCGCTCAAGCCAAAGTAAATAATATAGTTGCACCAGTCAGCTATTTTATAAATCACGTTCAGCCACTAAATCAAATAAAGACTAATTTAGAAAAATACAGGCAAACAAGTATTGTAGGTGTTAGCGGGATGGGTAAAACTCAGTTAGCTAGAATGTATGCTTATGGAAATAAAGATAATTATAATTTAATTTGGTTTATTGATAGCAATTTAAATATTAACGATGAACTTTTAAAGCTAGCAAAAGCTATTAACAAAGCTGAAGAGAAAACTGTAATTGCAGAAGAGGCAGCTAATGTAAAAAAAGAGTTAATGGAATATTTAGGGCAGAGTGATAAATGGTTATTAGTATTTGATAATTTAAAAGTAGGTGAGAATAAAAAAGTACAAGATTTTATTAACTGGGAGCATAACGGCAATATTATATTTTGCTCGCAAGATAGCGATATGATGCCTTATATAGTAAAAGCTGTACCATTTGAAAAGCCCGAAACTATCAAGCTTGCCAATAATATTTTATTGGATAAAGATAATAATTTAGTAGAATTTTTGGTACAAGAGTTTAAAGGTTATCCAGTATTGATAGTACAAGGAGCACAAATATTAAACAATGTTCCAGGATTAGATAAAGAAAAATATAAACATCAAATACAAAAATCTAACTATAAAATAGATTATAATATATCGCTGGTGATTAAGCAATTAAGTTCTAGTGCAAAACAACTTCTAAGTAAAATAGCATTACTCAATAATCAAAGTTTTTCCAAAGATTTTCTTGGGATTATTACCGATAATAAAGATAATCTTAATGATGATATTTTCGAGTTATCAAAATTTGCTTTAATAACAAATATAGATGCTAGAGAAGATAATCCTGTTTTTGAAATGCATGATGTTATTGCACAGAAAATATTAGAAAAAAATGGTGCAAATAATAGTAAGTATCTAGAAGAGGCGGTTACTAAATTTATTAATGGTACACCAAAAAGTGTAATAAAAGCGTTTTTATATAGGAACGCTAAAACAGTACCTGACAATATCGAGGTGATGACGGAATGAGGTGGCCCAATTTGTCTAGACTAAAAATTAAGATTTATGAGATATAAATTGTATTATAATTTTACTCAATAATTTTTGTAGAATACACCTGTTCTGGAGTGAGATATTCTAATGACTGGTGCATTCTTTTTCTATTATAAAAATTTATGTAATCAGTTATAGCATTTTTTGCCTCCTTGACAGTATTTAAAACCATCAAATATATTTTTTCTTGTTTTAATGAACGCCAAAATCTTTCTATAAATACATTATCTAGGGCTCTGCCTTTACCATCCATACTGATTTTGATTTCACGTTTAATTAGTTTATCTGTAAAATCTTTTGATGTAAATTGAGAACCTTGATCTGTATTAAAGATTTCAGGCTGACCATATTTTATTATTGCTTCTTCAAGTGCATCAATACAAAAGTCACTTTCTAAACTAATAGACACCTTCCAGCTCACAATATAACGACTAAACCAATCAATAATTGCTACCAAATATACAAATCCTTGTGCCATTCTAATATAAGTGATATCTGTACTCCATACCTGATTTACTTTAATAATTTCAACTCCTTTTAAAAGATATGGATATATTTTATGAGCTTGATTGCGCTTACTTAAGTTCATTTTAGGATAGATAGCTTCAATAGCCATTATTCTATAATAACGACTTACTGCCTTGCGACCAATTGTGATGCCCAATGGTACAAGGTGCTCAGACATTCTTCTTGCTCCAAAGTAAGGATGCTGTGTGTATATTTCATCAATCACTTGCATTATTTTTAAGTCTTTTTGGGTTAAGCCTTGTGGCTTGTAATAATAGCTAGATTTGTTAATAAACAGTAGAGTACATTGCCTAGCGATACTTAGATTACTACACTCTTTATCTACCATATTTTTTCTAATTGCCAAGTCCAAACAATGTAGATTTTTTTTTCAACCAGTCACGTTCAACAGTTAACTGGCCTATTTGTTCATACAATTGTTTTATTAAATCCTGATGATCTGGATCCTTAGATTGTGGCTTAATTTGAAAACTACTAATTAAATTTTCTATACCTCTTTTCTTCCATGCTTGTATTTGTGTCGGATGAACTCCATATTTGCTACTAATTTGAGCTATTGTCATTTCAGCTTTTATTGTTTCTAAAACTATCTTTGTTTTTTCTGCTGCACTATATTGTTTTGCTTTTTTGGACATATAATTTCTCTTTTGTATCTGAAAATTATATCTCATTCTAGCATTTTAGTAGTCCAGTTTTTGGGTACCATTATATTGTTGTATGGATCATTTTCCCCTGTCATCCCGCGATGGCATTGTTGCGTGGAACAGTTTTTCTGTCATTGCGAGAAAATTACGAAGTAATTGACGAAGCAATCCAGTTAAAAAATGCTAACTTATAGCATTTTTTATTATTTTTTCTGGATTGTATAATACGCAGCAATGATTCGGTATTTACACAGTCTGTTAGTCTCATCTTACCATCAGGTGCTTTTAATTTTAACTGTAGACAAATTGTCGACAGTTCAACCCTATCTTCACTGCTAACTCGAGTTTTTATCTTAGACCAATAATCTCGTGGGTTTGCACTATCAGTTAATGCTCCTACTACATCAATTACAGAAAACCACCATTCGTTATTATATAAAATTCTTCTAATATTTTTATCTTTAAAAATCACTAATTTATTAAGTTCATCGTTATTATTCATTGCATTTCATATTAATTTTTTTGAATTATAAATATTCTAAATAAATTTTACAACTAATATTAAAAATAGTAATAATAAAAAACAACTAATGGTTTGTAAAATTTTAAGCATTAATGGCTTTTAGTAAAATAATAAAACTTAATTGCCAATTGACTTTTTTAGGGAGTTAAGTATAAATTGTAACTGAAATAGCTATTAAGCTATTTTGGGATGTAAGAATCTCTTGTTACATGGTGGGTATCTACCATTAAATGATACTATCCTCGGCTTTATTACGGTCGGGGTGTCAATAGCTATGTCCAGGGTTTAAGGTGCATACCTTAAACCTAAAGGCTATTGTAAACTGTTGTAACGGTTTTCTTACCTCCCCGGCCACCAAAGTTTCATTCATTGGTGGTTTTAATTAATCGGGAGCCATCAAATGTCAAATCAAAATAAAAAAACCATTCACAATATTAATTTAGATTTCATTGAAAGAGAAGTAAATATTCTAAAAGATGAAGTTGCACATTTATTAGAAACCCCCGTAACAGATAAAGATATTGAAAGAATAGAACAACGCTTAGAAGAATTAGAAAAAATGTTTTACAATTTGAACTGACGCTAGTTATTAATGTATAAGGGTTTTGCTTGCATGGGTCGGTTTTCTCGTCATAAGCTACACAATTGCAAGGAGGGTGGCAACCAGAAAAAATAATAAAAATGCTATGCCTTTTACTAGATTGCTTCGTCAATTACTTCGTAATTTCCTCGCAATGACGAAAAACCGATCTACGTAACAATGCTCGCTCGTAATGACAACTCCTAATCCACGCAACAAACGCTTGACGAAAAATAGTTTAAATTTTGTTTGTAGAGTCTATATGCATATCCATTAAATATTCTGCTAAATGTTTTTGTACTTCTTCTGACTTACCTTTTAAAGCACATTGATATACTTCTTGTATAATAGAAGTAATTTTATGCATAGAAAAATCAATATTTTTGTCGGAAATAATATTTGTAGTAAGGCTTACAACTTCGCCAAATAATTTTATTTGTTCTGGATTTAAAATATCAATTTGAGTTTCTTTATTATCAGAAATTAAGGATTCTACCTTAACATTCAAAGCATTTGCTAATTGCTTAATAGTATAAATGCCAGGGTTTTTAGAGCTACCAAATATTATACTATTAACAGTATTTCTACTTAGTCCTGTTAAATTTTCAATATCTTTAGCACTCATTTTTCTTTGAGCCATTAACTCATTAATTTTGGTTTTTAAATTTGACATAAAAATAAAGTAAATTCATCGCTTGTTTTAAATATAAAATATAAACAAATTTCTTTACATTTCTACAAAATAATATAATCTCAGCTGTATAAATTTAATAACTATAAAAAAACCAGTAAATATTCTACCTACCAAAATAAGTATATTTATTGGTTTAATATAAATCATAATATTGTTACAAGCATACTAAAATGCTTTAAAAAAAGCAAGAATATACCTAGATATACCTTAGGTATAGAAGATATCTAGTTTCAAAACAATTCAGATTTTACTCACATATCTTATAGCTTTTATTTGAACAATATCCTTAATAATTTATGCCTTGGGTTAATTTAAGTTCTTAACCCAAGGTACCAAATAAAATCAGGAGAATATTTTATGAATAACATAGAAACAAGAATATTAGATTATGGAAGAAAAATAGATATGAATCTACAAACTATTTCTGAGCAAATAAATCAAATACAGAAATTAATAGGTGAAATTCCTTTAGATGCAAGATTAGTTAAAGAATATGATGATGATTTTGATGATGGAGTATGGATAGAGTTTCCTTTTAGAGAAACAACATAAAATTCGTAATTTCCAGCTTGATATAGATAGACTGCTTGCTTTAAAAATGGTAAGGTATAAATTCCTGTAAGTAAATAAGATATAAATTATGATATGGTTGTTAATAGCACTTTGTTTAACCGGCTTAGTTTTGATTATAGGGGTAGTATCGATGGCTATTGGTGGTAAATTTGATAAAAAATTTAGCTCAAAGCTTATGACTATGAGAGTTTTTTTTCAGGCAGTTGCGGTATTACTGTTATTTATAATATATTTTTATAAAGTTAATCCATAAACTACCTGAAAAGTTCTATAATTATTACTCGTTTTCTTGCATCTCTCCCCTTATTTTTTTCCATTCTGCTAAAATTTCTTCTAATCTTTCTTTTGAAACTTCTACTTCTTGATCTTCGAAATCCTCTAGAGAAGTAATCATTTCTTTTAGTAAGGTTTGTGCCATATTCGGTCTATAGTCATCGCTGTAATTATCTTCAAGATGTTCGGCAATTTCCTCGATATCATCCCAATGCATTAGTGTATTCCTCTTTAATTGTCATGTAAGCTTATTTATTTAACATGTTATCTGATATTTGCCATTATTTTTTAATAAATATTATTAACTCAATAAAATATTGTAAGCAAGTGAGTTTATTATGCAACTATATATTCTTCTGTTTTGAAGAATTGGCTCTGCAAAACTTCGGGGAACTCGTATGCTTACCTATTAAGTATAGGCTGTGCGTGCTCGCCCCTTGTTTTACATTCCAATTCTCCAAATCATTTGAGTATACTGTATTTAAATAAAGAGTGGGTATACTTAAATATATTACAAAGCTTATGTTAGTTTGTATTCTTTACATTTTAAGGGTTTTGTGATATAATTAATTAAATATTAGATGGAAAAATATGTCAATACTGCCTATCGTTACAGCACCTGATGAAAGGTTAAAACAAAAATCTCAAGCCGTTCCAGAGGTTAATAACCAAATCCAAAAATTTATGGATGATATGGTCGAGACTATGTACCATGAAGATGGGGGAGGGCTTGCTGCTGTGCAGGTTGGGGTATTAAAACGCATCATGGTAATTGATATAAAAGATCATGATCCGATTAAAAGACCAAAAGATTTCTATCCATTATTTATTGTAAATCCTGAAATAATAGAAAAATCAGGAGAGCTTGTTATAGCTAATGAAGGATGTATCTCAATACCTGAACAACGTTATGAGATAGCAAGATCGGAGTCTATAAAAATCAGATATTTAGATTATCATAACAAACCGCAAGAGCTTGAAGCTAATGATTGGCTTGCAAGAGTAATTCAACATGAGTATGATCATTTGGAAGGAAAGCTAATGATCGATTATTTAAGTAGTATGAAACGTGATGTAGCTCTTCGTAAGCTTAAAAAACTCAAAAAAGACATAGTGTGAAGATAATATTCATGGGGACGCCTGAGTTCGCTGTTCCTGCTCTTACCAAATTAATAAATTCAAATCATAAAGTTGTTGCAGCTTTTACGCAACCACCTAAAGCTAAGGGTAGGGGGCTTAATGAAACTAAATCCCCTATACATCAATTAGCTGATGAGGCTCAAATCCCTGTCTATACTCTTTCTACTTTACGAAATGAAGAAGCTGCAAACTTAATTAATAGTATCGATGCTGATATAATAGTCGTTATTGCATACGGTTTTATCATTCCGCAAAACATTTTAGATGCTAAGAAATATGGTTGCCTTAATATTCATCCGTCTGATTTACCTCGTCATAGAGGAGCAGCTCCTTTACAGCGTACTATTATAGAGGGCGATAAAACAAGCAGTGTATGTATTATGCAGATGGATGCAGGGCTTGATACAGGTGATATATTGATGAAAGAGGATTTTGAGTTAGAAGATAGGATAACTTTACAAGAGCTTCATGATAAATGTGCTAATTTGGGTGCAGAACTGTTAATTAAAACGCTTGCAAATATCGATAAGATAGTGCCGAAACCCCAATCTAATGAGGGTGTTACTTACGCTCGTAAATTAACTAAAGAAGAGGGTAGAGTTAATTGGCAAGATTCTGCCTATGCTATTAATTGCAAAGTTCGAGGTATGAATCCATGGCCAGGAGTATATTTTAAATATAATGATAAAACGATCAAAATTCTTGAAGCAGAATATTCAGATGAAAAACATAATTTTACCCCGGGGACAATTATTAACAAAAATTTAGAAATAGCTTGTGGAAAAGGAATATTAATGATAAAAAAACTTCAACAAGAGGGTAAAAAAGTCTTAAATACTGAAGAATTTTTAAGAGGAGTTAAAACCCCTATCATTAATAAAGTACAATAATAAAAATGTTAAATTTTACAAAATATTTTATATTTATAGTTTTTTACTTTTTCTATACTAGTAATATTTATGCAATAAATAATAATCATCAATTTATTGCGGTAGAATCATTAGAATCTCCTAATATAAAAATCAAAAAATTACTTGAAGAAAAAAATACCAGTCAATTTATTTTAGAGTTACCAAACGGCGTAGTAATTAATGAAGGTGGAGTTTTAACTGAAGAAGGTTATATTCTGCAAGATACTCAAACAAGCACAGGTGATCAACATCGTTTAGTGAATAAGAAACGAGATATTAACGAAGAAAACCCATTATACTTTAAAGGAAAGCTGGCAGTAATTTCATCTCCTGGCTCTGAAAATTGGTATCACTGGCTACTGCAAGTTTTGCCTAGATTAATTATATTAAAAGAATCAAACTTTGAGTATGATCGTATTTATGTTAATAATTTAAAATATCAGTGGCAAATTAAATCACTAGAAGTAGTATTAAATTATTTAAATATAAGTGAAGATAAGCTTTTAGTAGTAAATAGTGATTGTATAATTCAAGCTTCTAACTTAATTGTACCATCTGTACCGTTTATTCCTGTAAAAGGTACAGCTTTACCTTTTTGGTTAAAAAAAGATTTAAGGAATATCTTTCTTAAAAATAATAAGGATGATATAAAAACTTATGATAAAATATATATCTCACGTAAATATGCTTCTAGTAGAAAAATAATCAACGAAGAAAAATTAATAGAAGAAATAGAGAAAATTGGTTTTAAAGTAATATATTTAGAGCTACTTTCTCCTCATGAGCAAGCTCAAATTTTTAATAAGGCAAAAATAATAATCGGGATACACGGCTCAGGGTTTGCCAATCTTATTTTTGCAACTCCTAAATGTAAAGTTGTGGAAATTGATCACGGTACAAATCCTCCAAGAAGTTTTTATAAGAGAATGGCAAATTATATGTCATGCGATTATTATCCTTATTACGTAGATCAAACAACTGAAGAACATTTAGAAGATGATATAAAAATAGATATCAATAAATTTATGAAATTTTTTAATGAGTTAGATAAATGAAAAATTGAAATTCAATTCTAAAATCGTTGTTTAATAAGTAAGACTCGCTATTCATTTCATTTAACCTTGAGATAGTATACTTTAAAACTTGTTTTTATTTAAGTTTTGACATTTTCTTAAAAAGCTATTATAATAAACTAGTTAATTATATGACCAGTTCAATTACGGCTTTTGATGCCAAAACTCATTTTTCTAAGCTATTAAATCGAGTAATTAAAGGTGAAGAAGTTTTAATTACTAAAAGAGGAAAAATTACTGCAAAGATTGTTCCGGTAAATGCTACACATGACGTAGAAGCTGCAATTATAGCTGCTAATAGAATTAAAAAACTTGCTCAAGAGATTAATTTACAGCCTTCAGAGTTTGAAGAATGGAATTTCTATAGAAAGATAGGTAGAAAAGTAGTATGGCTTCGTTTGTTTTGGATGCTTCCGTAACTCTTTCGTGGTTCATGCCTAATAAGACAAAGCAATATAAATTATTGGATAAAGCGACAACTGAAGGTGCTATTGTACCGATTATTTGGGGACTCTAAGTAATTCCTTACTATACGCAGAAAGAAGAGGGCGTATTGATGTATCTCAACGTCAAAGTGCAATTTATTTATTAAAAGAGATAGGTATTAAAGTTGATCGAACAAGTTTAGAACATATTTGGTCTGAAACAATGGATTTAGCAGAGCGACATTGCTTAACTATTTATGATGCTAGTTATTTGGAGTTAGCATTACGTTATGATTTACCTCTAGCAACTCTTGATAAAGCCTTAAAATTAGCAAGTCGACAGGAAAAAATTATTACACTTTAAATCAGTTTCTAAAATCGTTGTTTAATAAGTAAGACTCGCTATTCATTTCATTTAACCTTGAGATAGTGCGTTTGAATTCTTCAGCTCTTGCTGACCCCTGATATATTTTATTAGGGTTATCTTCTAAACTCATAAAAAGTAGAATTTTATAAAAATAGGCATTATCAATAAAGTTGATAAATCTGACTGCTAAATTAGTATTATCAGGTGGAATAACTTGCACATTCTGCACAATAATAATATTAAATTTCTGGCAAATATTGACATAATCAATATAGCTAAGATTTCTTGTAAATAATTCATTAAAATCAGTGATTAATGTTCTTTTATGAACTTTTTGAAAGGATATTTCTCTGCCTAAAACTTCAATAGTTTGTGAAGTGAAATTATTATCACTAATATCTGCAATAATTTTTTGGAACTTATCTTGATTTTTAGGTGTTAGAGGATAAATAACCCTATCGCCTTTAACATTTAAAGCTTTATCAAATCTGTAGTCATGGTGATTATCAAGATATTTAACGTAAAATTCGTTATTTATTTTATCGATAAACGGCAAAAATGAATTTCTTTGCAACCCATCCTTATATAAATTATTAGGCTGGGTGTTAGAAGTTATGAAAATAAAAACATTTTGTTTTATTAGCTCATCAAATAATCTACCGATTATCATTGCATCGGTTATATCTTTAATTTCAAATTCATCTATCCCAAGTACTCTAGTTTTTTTAGCATAATCTTTAGCAATTTTGGGGACGATATCTTTTTGATTTTCCAGTTGTAATTTATGCATTGTTTTGTGAATATCCTGCATAAAATTTTGATAATGAATAATTATTTTTGGCACGTTAAGCTTTTCAAAAAAAGAATTCATCAACATAGTTTTACCTGTGCCAACCGGACCAAATAAATAAATTCCGCTTTTAAGGTTATTTTTGTTAAAGAATTTAAGTAAGCTCTTAGGTTTATTAAGCTCTATTGCTATTTGGCTTAATTCTTCTAATAAAGTAGTTTGTTTTATGTCTAATGTTATCACTTGATGAGGTTTTATTGTACTCATACAATATATAAAAGATATTTAAATAGCTAATGGTCTTGATTAATGAGGAGAATGGTACGTAATGCGTTGCTCACATAGATTGCTTTTTCCTGTCATTGCGAGGATACACTGAAAGTTTTGACGAAGCAATCCAGTAAAATGCATAGCATTTTTTATTATTTTTTTGGATACGTAATATGAATTTCCCATGAGTATAAATTAGACTTAAGTAAGGCTTTTGTCAAGTTTTGTTATATTAGTTTTAAGTGAAGTGTATTTTTTAAATTCTTTTCTGTAAGTAAGTTATGACTGAATTTTGCAACATAAAGTTTAAAAAATATTTATTATTATAACTTTTTACTTTTAACTTTGAATATAAGCTGTTACAAAAATTGTTTTAACTAACTAAAAATAAACTTTTATGGAAGATTTAAGCTCTTGGAAAGAAAGGTTTGAAGAATGCATTTATGCTAAAAAACTTCTAGATAAACTTCGCTATTTAAATACTAAAGTAGTAAATCCAATAAATTTAGAAGAAATAAAAAAAGGGATATATTATGCCCGTGAATATCACGGCTTGCAAATGCGTAAGTCAGGCGATCCATATTATTCTCATCCAATTGAAGTGGCAATTATGGTGGCAGAGTTTACAGCCGCAGAAGTACCTAAGCTTTACACATCTGTAATGATACAAGCGGCACTACTTCATGATACTATCGAAGATACGGCATTAACTGAAGAAATGATTGCCAAAATCTTCGGGGAAGAAGTGGCAAAGCACGTAGAGGGTTTGACCAGAGTTAAACCATACGGAAAAATTACCGCTGAAGAAAGTCTGAATATATTAGTTAAACAAAAAAGATATGACACAGTATTAATTAAGCTATTTGACCGCATCCATAACGTACAAACCTTAGGTGCTAAATCACCTGAAAAGGCACAAAAAATTATAGAGGAAACTTTGAGAAGTTTTTTACTTATTCCTTTCTTGATAGAAAATTATTTATATAAATTATGCTACAATGCTATATTTCCTGTTGATCATATGGAAAGGCAAGAATATGTGTATACTAATTTATTACTAAATTAGTATCTTTCTTGAATTCTAGTTTTTCAAAATAATTTAATCCTATTTTATAAAAAATAGTAAATGGTATTAACAATATAAGTATCCCCCAGTAGTTAAAAATTTTAACTAGATAAACTAAGCCAAAAGAAGTTAAAACAAACATTATGGCACGTACTATAGCAAAAGTTAGACTTACACATCTGAATCTTTTAAATACAGGAAAGTTTTTATAAAAAATTGGAGCAGCAGGAAATACCCTAATAGCAAACATTCCTATAAGTACTTGTAGTATAAGTAATTGGAAAACATTATCCATTTTAATCAATAAATATGGATAAAATAAAACCATACATGCAAATATTACCCATCTTATTCTTAAAATTTTTAAAGGATGAAATTTATAACTTAAATAAGTAACTATACCACTATTAATAAGAGTGATTATTGAAACGATAAAATTATGAGTAATAACTTGGCTAGAGGTATAAGCAAAGTGAGTTTTAAGTATATCTCCACATAAGATATATTTAAAATAAAAACAAATAGGTCCAGTTGATTCTATTGTAAAATAAGCTAATAAAGTTTTTATATTTAATTTATCATTTAAATTTATATTAGTTTCTATATCTGATTTATTAAGTCCAAAGTTTTCAATTTTATTTACTAATCTCTTGGTTGCATCAACGAATTCTACTGTTTCTCTAAGCCTTGTTCTAGCAATAGCCCCGATTACTGCGATGATAGTACCAAATAAAAATGCATATCGCCAATTAAAACCTTGCATAGTTACAAGGGTTGCGACTCCTAAAGCAGCAGCAGCTCCTAAATTTCCAAATATATCACAAGAAGCAACCACTGGATATTGTATGGGTGGTTTAGTTAATTCAGTTAAATATAATTCTGCTCCTATTATTTCGCCCAGGGAAGACATGCCTTGAAGTGCACGACAAATCGTAACTATTACAGCAGCAGTAAAACCAATTTCGGCATAAGTAGGCAAGATAAACATTAAAAAACAGGATAAAGCCATTAAGAACGAAGTCATTACCACTGTAGTTTTACGCCCTATCTTATCCCCAATCCATCCAAATACTAAAGCACCTATAGATCTAAAAGCAAAGGTGGAACAAAAGGCAAAAGCCGATAATAAGTAAGTTGCAGATTGATTTTGTTTTGGAAAAAATAACTCATTAAGAAGCACTGCCATATGAACATACAGCATAAGGTCAAAATATTCTAGAAATGTTCCTACTGACAATAATCCTATAGCTTCTTTTTGTTCTTTACGTAAGTTTTTTTGCTCTTTTGCGTAACCTAGCATAAATCCTTTACAAAAAATTAAATTGTAAAGAACTCATACCTTTTTATATAAAAGTCAATAGGAATTTTTACCGGAGGTTAAAATTTTTTATTTGGATCAATAATATAATTGAATAGAGATTCAAAATAATGAAGAGTTCTGTATATTTGTTTACCAATTTTTTTAGGAATATATAACGGTAGAGAGAAAAGAAAATAAAGACTTTAGAAAAGAAAAAATGCTAATTATATATTCAATCTTATCAAGTTAGTTTTAATTTTAGTTGGCGGATAGAGGGGGATTCGAACCCCCGACACGTTGCCGTGAACACGCTTTCCAGGCGTGCGCCTTAAACCGCTCGGCCATCTATCCATGAATAATGAGTATTTTAAATGGAAAGCGGTTTCCATCTAAAATACGAATTTAATTTATTATTTATTATTTGAAAAAATATTGTTAGCTTCCAAAAGTTCATTTTTAGTATTAACACCGACAATCAAATCATGATTATTAGATAATAAATAAGAAACTTTTTCTTCTTTAGCTTTGCACAATTTTACTATTTCTGTTAAATAAACTTCTTTATTATCTCTAAAATTAGTAGCAAATAAAGGTAAATATTTGTTTAAAATTCCAGGATTAAATGCCATAATTCCAGAATTACAAAGCTTTATTTTCTTTTGTTCTTCAGTAGCATTTTTATATTCAATTATTTCCAAAAATTCACCATTTTGATCTATGGAGATTCTACCATAAAAAGCAGGATCGTCTCTTTCAAAACATAATGTTACTAATGAAGCATTACTAAAATTTAGGTATTCTACTAATTCATTCATTAATTCTGGAGTAATAAGTGGGTGATCACCATATAATACTAAAATAGTTTTATTCTCATCAATCAAATCTATTGCTGCATGAGTAGCATGAGCTGTACCTTTAGGCTCTTTTTGTAAGGCAAAACGACACATATTTTCATAAGGTGTCAAATATTTTTTTAAATCTTCTGAATAAACTATAACTACATCATCAGTTATTTTAAGCGAGTTCTTTAATACTGTTTCAAGCATTGGAACGCCGCCAACCTCATGCATTACTTTTGGTAAATTAGACTCCATTCTGCTGCCTTTGCCGGCTGCTAAAATAATTATTTGCATATTATTCATCACTGCCTTGTAAAATCTCGTAAAATTCATCTGATAATTCGTAATTACCGAAAACTCTCTGCACATCGTCGCTTTCTTCTAAAAGATCAACAAGCTTTAAAAGTTTTTCAGCTTTTTCTTTATCATCAATAATTATTGTATTTAAAGGAACCCATCCTATATAAGCTTCTTCAGCAGTGCCATATTTATCTGTTAGAAATTCTAAGACCTTAGAAAAATTTTCAATATCGGTGTATATAGTATGTAGTACTTCATCTGAAACTATATCATCTGCTCCTGCTTCTATTGCAGTTTCTAAAATATTTTCAGCTGAGCTAATTTCTAGAGGATATTGAATGACTCCACAATGTTTGAATAAAAAATTAACGCTACCAGTTTCGCCCAAATTGCCGCCATATTTAGTAAAGCTGGAGCGTAACTCAGCAGCAGTACGATTTTTATTGTCAGTTAAAGCTTCAACTATTATAGCAATACCGCCGGGTGCATAACCCTCATATCTAATTTCTGTATAATTTTCATTATTAGCGGAATCATTAGCACTATTAATAGCTTTATCAATTCTTTCTTTAGGAAGATTTTGGCTGCGAGCAGTGGCTAAAGCAGTTCTAAGACGTGGATTATTATCGGGGTTTGTAGAGCCGGCTTTGATGGCGGTAACTATCTCACGGATTAATTTTGTAAAAACTTTTGCTCTTTTCTTATCTTGAGCACCTTTACGATGCTGAATATTTTTAAACTTTGAGTGTCCCGCCATTTTATCTATACTTTAAAAATATTTAACCTTGTTTTGCTTTAAATCTTTTATTCTTTTTATTTATTACAAAAATTTTGCCTCTTCTTTTAACGATTTGACAATCTTTATCACGCTTTTTCAATGATTTTAATGAACTAACGACTTTCATATATGTCCTAACTATATTTAACTTGAGGTGATAATAGACTTTTTTGTCCAATCAGTCAATTACCAATTTATATGATAGCTTATCTTTGAGTACTTTCTTGTTTACGATTTTTTGGTTTGGTATTTAATTTTGGTTGGATATCTAATTTTATATTCATTTTATTAAGTCTTGCGGTTTGAATTCCTTCTTTTCCGCTTCTATTATTCATTAATACTTCTCTTATATCTGAGGTAATATTTTGTACATTTTCAAATTTATTGATCTTGTTTAATGTTTCAGGATCGATTTTTGCTTTAAGGTCATTTGCTATCCCTTTAAACCCGATTTTTTTTACAAAATCTTGCTAATTTATAATAGATTTTATCAGTTTTTGATATATCAAATTTATTTTCATTATTTATAAATTCTGTAGTATTTTTAATTCTCTCTTTAAAGCTTTTATCATTTTTAATAGTTGCTATATCTTGATCTGTCAGCAGTTTTTTATCTTTCATTATCTGAAGCGTATCATCATATAATTTTTCCATTGCTTCTGTTGTTATAGTATTTTTTGAATTATTTTTTACAAATTTCTGAGCTAATTTTTCAATTTCACTAGTAATAGCTTTATCTTCTTTATTAAGGTTTTTAACTATACTATTAACCCACCAATTAAATACCTGACATAATAGTTGCAAATACTAAAATATAATGTTAGAATGAAATAATGCTAAAAAAAGAAGATTTTAGGACATTATCAACGAGTGCACAAGCAGCTTTAAGAAAAGTTGCATTAAGAGCAATTGATAAAGGAGAAAAACAATCAGATGTATCAAATCTTATAGGAGTAACACGTCAGACTATTAGTAACTGGGTTAACAAAAGAAGAAGAGGTGATAAATATGCAATAACTGGCAAGTCTAGAGGAAGAAAGACAGGAGAGAAAAGAATAATAAATGAAATGCTGGGTAAAAAAATACAAGATTATATAAATCACTCTAGACCAGAAGATCACAATATCAAATCTGCACTATGGTCAAGAAAAGCTATTAATGCCCTGATTAAAAAATGCTGTGGTTTCTTTTTGCCATTAAGTACGATTGGAGAATATTTAAGAAGATGGGGATATACTGCACAAAAACCAAAGAAATTAGCTTATGAGCAACAGCCAAAACAAGTTCAAGTATGGCTAGATGAAGAATATCCCGCAATAGTAAAACAAGCACAAATGGAACAAGCTGAAATACACTGGTGTGATGAAGTGGGTATAAAATCAGAATGTCAGGTGTTACAGAGCTATTCTTTAAAAGGCAAAACACCCGTAGTTATTCATAAATCAAAACGATTTACTATAAATATGATATCAACTGTTACGAACAATGGTAAACTAAGGTTCATGTTATATGAAGATACACTAAAAACAGATATATTTATAGAATTTCTAAGAAGATTAGTGAAATCTGCAAGAAGGAAGATCTTTTTAATATTAGACAATTTAAAAGTACATCATAGTAAAAAAGTATACAGCTGGACAAATAAGCATAAAGATAAAATTTCTTTGTTTTTTTTGCCTCCTTATACTCCACAACATAATCCAGATGAATACTTAAATAATGACTTAAAAAGAAATGTAAATAGAAAACATATACCTCTTACAAAAGATGAGTTAAAATACAATCTTAAATCTTATTTACGTTGCTTACAGAACAATCCTAAACATATACAAAAATTGTTCCAAGCCGATGATGTTAAATATGCCTCTTAAGTCAGGTATTTAATTGGTGGGTTAATATCATCTTTAAAGCGTGTATTTTCTTTATAAGATTCATCAAAATTGTTTTTTATACCTAAATTTATAGCTTGATTTAGAAACTCTTTTTCTGATTTTGATATTGCAACTTGATTTCTAGATAAGATATATTTTAGAGGGTCTATGGATCGGTATTCTTTCTGTTTTTTTTCTACTTACTACTGGAGTTTCTTCCCATTTTCCGTTTGCATTTTTACTCCATTGGCTTTCTGTTACTTTTTCAGTTTTTACTTCTGATGTTGGTATTTCAATTTTATAATTATTTTCATGTGCCCATTGTAAAGCGTTTTTACCTTCAATTTGAATATCATTATGTGCGGTATACGCTACCGGATCTTGCATAGGCGAATTAGCCATATCTTTTAACCATTTACCATTTTCAAAATCTGGTGAAGGGTACTATATTTTGCCACTATATCAACTTTTTTTGCTATTTCTTTCATATTGGAAAGATTTTCTTTAATATTATCTTTATAATATTTTCGTAGCTTTTGTTCGTTATTAAAAATAACACTTGTATCTAATCCCTTTATATCTAATTTACCTGGACATATTCCTTTAGCATCAAATCCATTTTTTACTAACTCATCTACTTTTTGGTCAATTATATTATCGATTTGATTATTGTCTAGTTGATTAAGCATTTGATTTAGTGATTTACTATATTCCTTAACATTAAATGTTAATTGTCCTTTTTCTATGTTTTTATTATATCCAAAGCGTTCAAACTTTTCATTTGCATCTTTAAGCATTGAAGTAAAATCTTTATTAAAATTCATAAAAGATCTTCCATGATCAATCTTTACTACAGTATTATTATTTTGAACCATTAAATTTTGAGTATGATAATCCGATTCACCTAATATATGAGAGGCGGCAATAGCTTTTTCAAAGCCTGATAGTTTGGGTGTCTTAGTTTGTTCTAATACATCTCCTAAATGTTCGCTATTCTCTAAAAATTTAGAACGTACGTATAAAATTTTAGAAACAAAATCAGGCAATTTAGAATTTGCATAGCCAGTTACTAACTCTTCTTTAGGAGCACGATTATATAATAATTGCTCATACATATTACCGCCGATTAATTCACGTACTGCGTCATTTCGATCCATCCATTGTTGAGTTGTTTCTACATCTGCTCCTTTCTTATAAAACCGTTATGTGTTGCCTGTTCATCTGCTATATAGCCTCCTGATACTCCCTCACTTTTATCAGCCTCTTTTTTAAATTCTTGAACATTTGCAACCCTCCTATCACGTATAAGATCAGAAACAGCTTTTGGGACAACTTTTCCTCGTTTTTCAAAATTTTCTTTTTCTTGATTATATTCTTTAGATTGTTTTTCTGCCAAATATTCAATTAATGGTATATCTAAAATTTCTTTTACATCAGGGTTTTGAATAGATGGTAAAGTATCTTTTATAACCGTTAGCATTTGAGCTAGCTTTTTTTCTTTAAAGTCAGGAATTTCTTTGTTGATCTTTTCTATTTCATTTAAATAAGCTGTAGCTGTTTCTGAATTTAATTCCTTATTAATATTTATAATAGAATTAGCTAAATTGTCGCTTGAAGCTTGAATATTTGCATTTTTAGTTAGATCAGTATCTTTAAGGATATTAAAGAATTTAGAAGATAGTTGCTCAGTTTCATTTTCTGCCATAAATGCCTTTATAAATAAATTACTATTTATTAATAATAATTAAATTTTATAGTTGATTATGAATTTTTGTTAATAATGTAGTTTAAAGTGAGTTATTTTTTTAAAAAATGTGGTAAAAATACGAAATAAATTACCATGTTTCATGGTTTTTCTTGACATATATTAATAAATTAGAATATGATATCTTTACAAAAATTAATAAAACCGTATTTTATGGTTTTTGCCGCCACGTCTTTATAAACATATGGAGTATTTAAATATGCAGCAATATTCAATTCATAACCTTAAAGAAAATTTAGTTAAAATTGTTAGAGATAATAAAGAATGGAGTCTTAATGACTTTGGGGGTTTTGAAGCTCTTCAAAAGTTACCTGAGATAGTTAAAAATAGCCCATTATTTGCTAAAGCAGTAAAAAACTTTAATCCGACAGTTGAGGGAACAAGCTTATCTATATTTAATTCTGTAAATAGTACAATACCTTATACATTACCTATTAAATTCACAGAAGTTGCTCTTGAATTGGAAGCAGTAGGTAGAAATGCTAGCCATGTATGGGAAACCTTGTCAGTGATATTAGAAAAAGCTCAAGGGAAAGGAGTAACTTACTTAAGTTTAGGTAGAGGCTGGGATGGTAAGCAAGACATAGCAGGTGGTAAAAAGATATTAGATCTTATGTCGCAAAATTTACAAGCAACTCGAAATGATCCACTCAAGTCTAAAGTATTTAATATATTATTAGAAGAAACAGACAAAAAAGAACAAGGTTTATTTGCTATTCCTGATAGCCATAAAAAATATCCAACTGTAATGAAAGCATATGCAGAATATAAAGCACTTGTTGAAGATAGTGAATTTGTAGTATTAGGAGTACAATTTAACACCCTTGAAGTTCAGATTGAAGCAGAGCCACAACAATCAGGATTAGGAAATAACGCTCAAAATCCTCCGCTTGATGTTAAAGGGAAGATTAATAGTATCAACGAATTATTAAAAAATTATAATGAAGAGTTAAAGAATTTAACAGAGATGGGATTAGATGCAGAAGCTATAAAAACTATCTTTTAACAGAAGCAAAAGAGCTTACCAAAGAATTGCTTAAATATTATGGGAATCTTTCAATTTTAGAAAAAGGTTTTTTTAAAGATTCAGAAGTTTGTAATAAATATAACAAATTAGCAACAGATATTCGTGCTATTGATATAGGCTTATCTGATGATTTAAGATATCCCTTAATTAAAATTATGTTAAATGTTCCTAAAAATCCTTTTGAGTATTTGGGGGAGTTATTTGGAGGACAATCAGCTGAAGCATCTGAGCAGATATTAAAAGATTTTATAATAGAATATGAAAATACACATACTAGTGAAGAAGTTAATTCTTTAGGTGATTTTTCTTATTTAACTTAAATCAATCTTTTAAAAGTTTAATGTCATAACTTTTTTTGTCTTATAAAGAGAGTTATGGCATTTTACTTTATGTCTTAAAAACTCCTAAATTTTTTTTAACCATCTGTTTTATTGACAAATCTTAATAATATTCATATATTGCATTTCCAAAAATTAATACCATATTTTGTGGTATTAAAACTTAAACTTAATTTAAAAAAGGATATATTCTGTGAGAGAGTCTTTAATTAGCATATTAAAAAAAGCAACAGCGAATAATAAAAAGCCCAAATTTACAAATTATTAACCCACCAATTAAATACCTGACTTAAGAGGCATATTTAACATCATCGGCTTGGAACAATTTTTGTATATGTTTAGGATTGTTCTGTAAGCAACGTAAATAAGATTTAAGATTGTATTTTAACTCATCTTTTGTAAGAGGTATATGTTTTCTATTTACATTTCTTTTTAAGTCATTATTTAAGTATTCATCTGGATTATGTTGTGGAGTATAAGGAGGCAAAAAAAACAAAGAAATTTTATCTTTATGCTTATTTGTCCAGCTGTATACTTTTTTACTATGATGTACTTTTAAATTGTCTAATATTAAAAAGATCTTCCTTCTTGCAGATTTCACTAATCTTCTTAGAAATTCTATAAATATATCTGTTTTTAGTGTATCTTCATATAACATGAACCTTAGTTTACCATTGTTCGTAACAGTTGATATCATATTTATAGTAAATCGTTTTGATTTATGAATAACTACGGGTGTTTTGCCTTTTAAAGAATAGCTCTGTAACACCTGACATTCTGATTTTATACCCACTTCATCACACCAGTGTATTTCAGCTTGTTCCATTTGTGCTTGTTTTACTATTGCGGGATATTCTTCATCTAGCCATACTTGAACTTGTTTTGGCTGTTGCTCAT
The DNA here is from genome assembly GCF_964026465.1 of Rickettsia endosymbiont of Rhinocyllus conicus. Classification (NCBI taxonomy): domain Bacteria; kingdom Pseudomonadati; phylum Pseudomonadota; class Alphaproteobacteria; order Rickettsiales; family Rickettsiaceae; genus Rickettsia; species Rickettsia endosymbiont of Rhinocyllus conicus. Next base: position 606,640 of record NZ_OZ032155.1, read on the forward strand.
AAGCTAATTTCTTTGGTTTTTGTGCAGTATATCCCCATCTTCTTAAATATTCTCCAATCGTACTTAATGGCAAAAAGAAACCACAGCATTTTTTAATCAGGGCATTAATAGCTTTTCTTGACCATAGTGCAGATTTGATATTGTGATCTTCTGGTCTAGAGTGATTTATATAATCTTGTATTTTTTTACCCAGCATTTCATTTATTATTCTTTTCTCTCCTGTCTTTCTTCCTCTAGACTTGCCAGTTATTGCATATTTATCACCTCTTCTTCTTTTGTTAACCCAGTTACTAATAGTCTGACGTGTTACTCCTATAAGATTTGATACATCTGATTGTTTTTCTCCTTTATCAATTGCTCTTAATGCAACTTTTCTTAAAGCTGCTTGTGCACTCGTTGATAATGTCCTAAAATCTTCTTTTTTTAGCATTATTTCATTCTAACATTATATTTTAGTATTTGCAACTATTATGTCAGGTATTTAATTGGTGGGTTAATAGCTAGATTTACATAAACTTAAACCCTTGTCAATGACATCAGAATCTATATTTAGACAGTCAAGAATTGAATGAAAAACATAATCATGGCTAATTTCATTATTGGCATAATTTTTAATTGATGCTACTGATTCAGGATGCTTTTGCTTGAATTCATCTGACATCCAGACTAGAAAGGGTACGGTTGTTTGTTCTGCAATTAGCGGTCCGCCATGACCATAATAGCCATTTTCCCCTAATGATTCGCCATGATCAGAGACATATAATAGAAATGCATTTTTGTCTTTTAGTAAATCAATCAAATTAGACAAAAAAAATCAGTGTATAAAATAGAATTATCATAACTATTAACAAGTGCTAGCTGCTCGCAATTACTGGCGTCAGACTTAATTTTATCACTGCAAATAGGAGTGAATTGCTCAAATTCTCTAGGATATCTTGCGGTGTAATTCCAGTGACTGCCGGATGTATGAACTACTATAAATTGTTTACTTGAATTTGAAATTATTTCTTGTACAAAGGGAAGCATTTTCCCGTCATGATCATTTAAAGAAAATAAAGCAGAGCCCCCTGGTACTATAGTAAAATTAACATCATTATAGATAGTACCTAAGTCAAAATTTGCAAAATTTCTCATTAAAGTTTGCGTACCAATCCAAGTAGTATTAAATCCTATACTAGTCAAAACTGATAAAAAACTATTTTCAAGTTTATTATCTTCAATTTTACTTGCAGGATAACGTGAAAGTAATGAGGGTATAGAAATATAAGTTAAGTTTGATGCAGATTTAGCTTTAAAGGAAGTAAGATTTTCGATATTTTTCAATCGAGGTGTTGTATCACGCATATAACCATTAATACCGAAATGATCAAATCTTGCTGACTCTCCTATGACTAAAACACCAATAATATCATTATCAGAATTATCTACGAAATTATACTGCTTACTGATATCTATTTGAGCATAATTTTTACCTACTAGGCTTCCAGCAAAATTAAGATAAGTATTATGTAAATACTGAACAGGAAAGTAATTTTTTAATATTTTAAAAGATGGAGTAATGATATTATATAAAAAGATAAGTAAACACGCTGCGGATAATAATTTTGTGACAAAAGATTTAGTATCAGAAGTGGCAAAAGATTTGAGTGTGTAAAGACAAGTAAATAAGCTAAAAATCATCCATATTATTAATTTAATACTTGTAAGTTCATAAACTTCATTTAAATCTGTTGAGAAAAAACTACCAATTACTTGCTTAGTAGGAGTTATTTTAAAGAAATAAATATAATAGCTAGCTATTGCAGAAGTGATAAATAAAAAGCATGAACCAATTTTTAATGCTAATCTATGTACGCTAAGACCAAAAAATGCTATAAAAGAAAATATATAAACATAGCAGAAATCTTTTGATAGTTCTAATATTCCTCTAAAGATTGTTGCTTTATAATAATCAAATTTATAAATTAATATTGCACTATTGAATAATAAGCAGTAAATAAAGGCTAAAATTGCCGATAATTTAATTAATTTGATATCTAAATGTTTCTGAATATTTTTTAGCATATAATACAATAATTATGTAAATTTTGTACACACAACCTATCATGATCATAAATAATCTTCAAGAATTTTATCGGCTTTTATTACCGAATGCACCTCTTATCTCTATTGATTACGGCAGCAAAAAAATAGGTGTTGCTATATCTAATCAAGAACGTAATATAGCCATGCCGCTAAATATTATCACTGAAGCAAGTAAAAAAGCGATCATAGCTTCTTTACTTGAGAAAATTGAACAATATAAAGCTTGCGGTATTGTAATAGGCTTGCCGATTGATATGAGCGGAATGCAGACAGAGCAATCAGCTATAGTAATAAAATTTGCCGAAGAATTGACAAAATCTATAAATTTGCCTATATATCTACAAGACGAACGACTCACTACAAAAGCCGCAAACAATTTTCTAAAATCATTCGGTATTAAACGAAAAGAGCGTAATAATAATGATGACGCAGTAGCAGCTAGTATGATCTTAGAAACAGTCCTTAATTCTATTAACAAACTTTAGGTTCGAGTCCTCTAGGGCTTGCCCTAGAGGACTATTTGCTAACCTAGAAAATGTGAATTTATTTTTGGAACAATTAATATTACTGTATAAATAATTTTTATGGAAGATTTAAACTGCTGGAAAGAAAAATTTAAAATTTGTGAATATGCTAAAAAACTTCTTGATAAAATTGAGGATTTAAACGCCAAAGTAAAAAACCCTATAGATCTTGATGAAGTCAAAAAAGGTATTTATTACGCTCGTAAATATCATGGTTTGCAAATGCATCAATCAGGTGACCCGTACTATTCCCATCCTATTGAAGTAACTATAATGCTTGCAGAGTTTGTAGCGTATGATGCTCCAAAGCTTTACAATGCTATTATGTTACAAGCAGCATTGCTTCATGATACTATTGAAGATACGGAACTTACTGAAGAAATGATTACCAAGATTTTTGGTACAGAAGTTGCAAGGCATGTAGAAGGTCTAACCAGAGTTAAACCTACTGGAAAAATAAGTGCCGAAGAAAGCCTTAATTTACTCATCAAACAAAAAAGATATGACACTGTACTTATAAAACTATTTGATCGTATTCATAACATACAAACCTTAGAATCTAAGTCCCCTGAAAAAGCCTATAAGATAATTAAAGAAACGCTAAAGAAATTTTTACTTTCTGCTATACATTTAGAATGTTATGAAATTGAAGAAAAGTTCAGTAATATATGTGATAAATTTCTAAATAATTATAAATTGTAATTTACAAATAACCAGCTTTCTTTTCCAATTTCTGAAAATGATTAAGACCAAACATACAAGTCACAAGTAATGGTACCATAACAATAAATAACCCATACTGACCAAAATATTTAGTTAGATATATAATCCCGAATGAAGTAATTACATACATTAAAGCTCTAGAAATAGCATATATCATGCTGCTATAGGTAAAGCGTTTAAAAACTGGAAAATGTCTAAAGAATATAGAAACCGCCGGAACAGTATCAAAAGAGCATGATATTATGCATATTTGAATTAAAAGAAGTTGTATAGGTGTAGTCACATTTCCTAAAAGATATGGGGAAGATAAAATAAATATAAATAATAATACTAATTTTACTCTAAGAATTTTTAAAGGATATATTTTATAACTTAAGAAACATATAAAAGATAAAGTAGCCAAATGAAACATTGAGATAATAAAATTATGATGGATCACCTGAGAAGCACTATATCCAAATGAGTTCTTTAATACTTCACCGCAAGTAATATATAATAGAAACATATAGGCCAGGCACAGCTCATTATAAAGAAATATATTATTGTCTTTCTACTAGGTTTTTGATTAAAAATTTCATCATGTTTTAGTTCTTTTGTGTCTAAATTGATCTTTTCATATCTTCGTAAAAGTCTAGCACTTGCATCTACAAAGTCAGGTGTTTCTCTAAGCTTGGTTCTAGCATAACCACCTATGACTGCGATAGCTGCACCTATCCAAAAAGCAATACGCCAATTCAATCCATGTGTGGTAACTAAAGAAGCTACAGCAAGTGCTGCTGTAGTTCCAATTACTGACGCTACAGCAATAAAAGAAACTAAAGGATATTGAACAGGTGGCTTTGTAATTTCAGTTAAATACAGCTCTGCACCTACTATCTCGCCTACGGATGCCATACCTTGGACTGCATGGCAAACTGTGATTAGTACAGCAGCGAAATAACCTATTTGCTCGTAAGTAGGAGCATTAGCCATCACTACACATGATAAAGCCATTAAGGTAGTTGTCATAATAACAGTAGACTTTCTACCTAATTTATCACCAATTCTTCCGAAGATATATGCTCCTAATGGTCTAAATATAAAGGTAGAGCAAAAAGTAAAAGCAGATAGAAGAGAAGTAACACTAGGCTCATATTTAGGGAAAAATAGTTCATTTAATAATACTGCTAAATGAACATATAGCATTAAGTCAAAATATTCTAAAAAGGTGGCAGTAGATAAAATACCAGCAGCTTCTTTTTGCTCTCTGGTCAAAGTTGTTTGTTCTTTTGCGTAACCCAGCATAATTTTCCTACAAAATAAATTGTAAAAAAGGCTATACTGTTTTATATAAAAGTCAATAAAGAATTTTATTTAGTAGTTAAAAAAAGTTAAGTATGAGTTTAAAGTTCTTTTATTTAAATCAATATCTTCTATTTCACCACTTTTGCGGTTTTTAAGTTCGACAATATTATTTGCAGCTTTTTTAGGACCAATTATTATTTGGTAAGGTGAGCCGATAAGATCGTGCGTTGCAAATTTACTTCCGGCTCTTACGTCAGTGTCATCGTATAACACCTCAATATTTTGAGTAAGTAGCTCATTATAAACTCTTTCTGCAAGCTCTAAGCATTTGCTATCATGAATATTTAAGTTGATTAATGAAATTTTAAAAGGTGCAACAGCGGTAGGCCATATAATACCTTTTGCATCACTATTTGCTTCTATGATAGCTGCAACTAGCCTTGAAATACCTATGCCGTATGAACTCATTTCTATCGGTGTTAATTTGCCATGCTCATCATTAATAAGGGCATTCATGTTAACGGAGTATTTTGTGCCAATATAGAAAATATGCCCAACTTCTATACCTTTGCTACTAGTTATTTCTTTATCAGAAGATAATTTACTTGCATCGTGTTTCTCTTCAGCAGCTGCATACCAGCTTTTTATTTCTTCAATATCAATATCTATATTATCTTTCAGCGTCTTAAATCTTTTATCATAATAAATAGTACTTTCACCGGTTTCGGCAATAATATGAAACTCATGGCTTAATTTTCCGCCTATCGGACCATTATCGGCAATAACCGGAATAGCGAATACGCCTAAATCTCTGAAAGTATTAATATAAGCCTTATACATCTGATTGTAAGTCTTAACTGCACTTTCTTCATCAATATCAAAAGAATAAGCATCTTTCATGAGAAATTCTCGACCTCTCATAACACCAAAGCGTGGTCTAATTTCATCACGAAACTTCCATTGAATATGGTAAAGATTTTTTGGCAAATCTTTATATGATTTAATATTATTACGAAAAATATCCGTAACCATATCTTCGTTAGTTGGACCAAATAACAAAGTATTATCATGACGATCTTGAAACTTTAGCATCTCTTTGCCGTAATTGTCAAAGCGTCCGGATTCTACCCATAAATGAGCCGATTGAATGCAAGGCATTAAGACTTCTAGACATCCTGCTTTATCCATATTTGAGCGTACAATATTCTCAATATTTTTAAGTACTTTTAAGCCGAGTGGTAACCAGCTATAAATACCTGCGGCTTGCTGCCTAATCATTCCACTTCTAAGCATTAGCTTATGAGAAGTTATTTGGGCTTCACTTGGGTCTTCTTTTAAAACAGGTAAGAAATATTTGGATAGTAACATATTATTTTTTCGAAGTAAGGTTTAAGAATTCATGACGATATTTTTGCTGTTCGGCGAATATTCCCGTATAATGCATAGTGTTCATGATGCTGTTATCTTGCATTACACCACGCATTGACATACAGCTATGTAAAGCTGATATTTTAACTGCAACGCCAAGTGGCTTTAAATTTTCCTGTACGCTTTCAGCTATTTGTACTGTCATTTTTTCTTGAATTTGTAATCTCTTAGCAAAAGCATTTACTATTCTAGCAAGCTTACTTATGCCAACAATACAATTATCTGGAATATAAGCTATATGTACTGTACCGCTAAAAGGTAACATATGATGTTCACAAAAAGAGGTAAATTTTATGCCCTCTAATGAGATAAAATCTTGAAAATTACCGGTATCACTAAATTTTGTTTCTAATATTTCCTCAATATTTTTGTCATATCCTGAAAATATTTCTTCATAACTTTTGATTACTCTATCGGGAGTTTTAAATAATCCTTCACGATTGGGATCCTCACCGATAAATCTTAGTAATGTTCTTACTGCTTCTTTTGCTTCTTCTTTTGTCGGTTTTTTAATCGTCATAATTTTGTTTATTTTTCAAAAAAATTGTTTTACCACAAATAAACACAAACATCAAGCCACCTACTATAGCAATAAGCCCGCCGCCGCCCATCATACCCATTAGTAGCTTAGCAGATAACGGCATTACAGTATTAGGATCTTTACGCATAACGCCATAACCACCGGCAAAAGCAAGCCCGAGTATATGCAGGATTTGCCCAAAAGTGAGTAGGTAGAGTGTAAAGTTCATAATATTGTCATTGCGAGGAGATTTAAAAAATCGACGAAGCAATCTCAGGATACTTGACAAGATTGCTTCGTCGCTACGCTCCTCGCAATGACGCTTAACACCCAAATAACAATACCCCATGCACGCAATACTTATTCCCACAATAGAGCCATGATAATGTGCAGGGATCACTACATTTATGCCTGATATATTCATGGCTATCAAACCACCAAGTAGGAATAGGGTAATGGAGCAGAGTAGGGTGGATTTGATGATATTGTCATTGCGAGGAAATTGCAAAGCAATTGACGAAGCAATCTCAGCAAACACCCTGAGATTGCCACGCTCCTTATAGTCGCTCGCAATGACGCTACAGTGACATAACGATTCAACTACTATACCACCTACACACAAAACAGGTGCTATTCCGCCTAAATATTTCATATGGTTGGTATAAAATTCTTTAAAGTTACCATCGATAATATCGTAAGAGATATGCCCCCAAATAATAAGAGTACTGAAAACAAAATTTAAATATAGCAAGAATAGATAGAATTTTTGGAATTTTGATTCTTTGCCTATTAGCTTTTCAAATAACATAATCCAAATAAACATTGCTATTTGAGTATAAATAAATTGCAATAAATGACCGCCGCTCCAAAAAAGCAACTCATAATAAAATTCTATTTCGATAGGAATAATTTGGATAACATTTTGTAAATCACTATAAGAACACCAAAAACAAACCCAACTCAAGATATACATTATTATAGTCGATAGAATAGTGAAGTTAACTAAATTACTCCAGTTTGCCCAATCAAATAAATATAGAATATTTATAGCGTATAATAGCAAAGTAATACCGAATAAGCTAAGACCTAAGACGAATATTATATTCTCAAGCATCGGTATATAATTATTCATGACCGGATTATGTCCAGCTATAGGGGAAATGGCTATAAGGATGGTAGCAAAAAAAGCGAGTTTTGGATAGAGGCGGAACGTGTCATTGCGAGCGACTAAAAGGAGCGTGGCAATCTCAGGATGTTTGACAAGATTGCCACGTCGCTTCGCTCCTCGCAATGACGTTTCACTACCCCAAACACTTGCTGTAATAGATAGTAGCCAAATTAATACCGATAAATCAACGTGAATAATTAATGCAGATTTGAAAATATGAGGATTGGGAAAAAAGCTAGCAAGTTGCGGCGTGCGAAGTACTACCAGAACAACCGAATATAAACCAGCAAACCCTAAAGATATTATACCAAGCTTAAGCCAAGCTAAGGTTAAATTATTGCTTTGTAAACTAGTATAATTGGAATTCATGATAGAATAATAATTAATTAAAATTTATTGCTTGTAAAAGATGAAAATTATATTTTAAAGTTATGAAATCAAAAAAGCATAGTTATGTTCAATTTCTTACAATCGAATTATGAGTTATTTTTAATATCAATCTATACATTTTTAATCATATTAACAATAAGACATTTTATTAAAAATAAATATCTAATAGTTTTGTGTCATTTGGTCACATTTTTAACATTTTTTGTTATGTCTATTGGCGGAGGAAGTGTAGAAAATGACGCATATAAGCGATATGAAGAATTTGTTTTGTTAGAACAGAATAAGCAATTAGAAAATGCTAAAAAAAATCCTGATCAATTTGATCCAATGTTTCAAATTGATCTTAGGCAATTCAAAGATCCAGATGAATTCAAAAAATATCTGCTAGAGATAGATGATTCTGTAGATAAAAGTGAGGCTATGATGTTAGGATGGATTTTCGCATTTCTATATGAAATTTCTAAAATTTGTGCTTTCTTACTTGTTTTAGTTTTCCGGAAAAACTGTATGAATAAATTTTTAAGCAGATATGTTAGGCGGAACGGTTAAATATTCTTCTTTCCACAACTCATTATAAAGGATAGGGTCGATATTACCGCCGGATATTAGCACAAGCAGCTTTTTAGGAGTTGTTTGTGTTTTTAACCAGTTTACCACTGAAGCCATATTTATACTACTTGATGGCTCGCATATTACTTTCAGCAAATGGGTAAGCCAAGCCGTCCAATAATATATTTCATATTCTTCAGCTAAATAAAAATGATCAAGTTTTTTTAAATACTCAAAAGTACGAGCCGAAACACTAAGAGTTTTAAGACCGTCTGCAATGGTACTAGGTGAATCCTTAAACCTAAATATATCATTATTCTTAACTGATAAATAAGCATCATTAGCCGATAGTGGTTCTGAACCTATCAATAAACTAGTTGGTGATATTAATTCTTTTGCAAGGTAGGAGCCTGAGATCAGTCCGCCACCACCGCAAGAGGCAAAAATAGCATCAGGGCTAAATCCAAGCTGTTGCAAAGCCTCATAACATAACGTACCAGCTCCCGCTATCGTAGAATCGCTATCGGATGGGTGCATATAGTAAAAGCCTTGCATTTCGTCTAGTTTTGCTTTTTCTTCCGCTTCTTGCCGAGTATCGGTATATATAACTTCCCCGCCATAATGAATTACTGCTTGCTGTTTTACACGAGAAGTATTTAACGGCAAATAAATTCTTGCTTTAATACCAAGTATCTTACCGGCATAAGCAAGTCCGATTCCATGATTACCTGTGCTATAACCAACTATTTTTTTAGGTAGTTTTTCTTGCTCTTTTAATTCTAATAAATGATTTAATACGCCTCTTACTTTAAATGCACCAGTTTTTTGCAGTGATTCAACCTTAAAAAAAACCTCATGTCCCAGCATCTCGTTTAAGCTTTCGGAATGAACCATAGGAGTTAAATGCAGATATTGTTTAATCCTGTTATGTGCAGTTGCTACATTTTTAGGATTTTGAAGTAATAAATTCATAAATAATAATGGTAGCTTGAAATAGTCTTAATACTATATTATATAATTAATACCCGTCAAATTTCAAAGGTTTTAATTGATGAATAAAAAATCACTGCCATTAATGGCACTGCGAGATATAGTAGTATTTCCTGGTGTAATTGCTTCTGTATTTGTAGGTAGGCAAAAATCCCTGCATGCTCTCTCTAATACTACAATTTTTGAAGAAGATAATAGTAAGTACATTTTAGTAACATTGCAGAAAAAATTCGATCAAGAAAACCCAAATAAAAACGAGCTTTACGATGTTGGTATACTTGCTAAGGTTATTCAAATAGTAAAATTACCTAACACTACCGCAAAAATTTTAGTGGAGGCGATAGCAAGAGTAAAGATAAGTAATATTAAAGGTGATGAAGCATTCGAAGCAAATTACGAAATTATCCCTGATGAAGAAATATTCGATGCTAATAATATGCGGTCATTAGTTGATAATGCTGTGCAATTATTTGCTAAATATGCAGGTAGTGATAAAAAAATCAATGCAGAAATTATTGAAACTATAAATAAAGAAATAAGTGAGACTACTAATTTTATAAATATCATAAATATTTTAGCTTCACATCTGATTACTTCGCTTGAAGAAAAACAACGCTTACTTGAGGAAATAAGTCCTTTTAAGCGTATCAGTACAATTATTAACATCCTTACATCCAATATAGTTAATTCAGAAACCGAACAAGCTTTGCAACAAAGGGTGAAAAAGCAAATAGAGAAAACCCAGCGTGATTATTATTTGCACGAGCAGATGAAAGCAATTCAGGAAGAGCTTGATGAAGATAAATCAGATCTTGCTGAATTTGATAAAAAAATTAAAGCTGCAAAACTGTCAAAAGAAGCTAGAGAAAAAGCTGAAGCAGAACTTAAAAAACTCCGCACTATGAACCAGATGTCAGCAGAATCCGGAGTAACACGTAATTATCTTGAGACGTTACTTAGCCTGCCTTGGGGTAAATATGATAATAGTAAAATTGATATTAACCAAGCTGAAAAAATCCTAAATCGTGATCATTTTGGTCTAGAGAAAGTTAAAGAGCGAATAATAGAATATTTAGCAGTATTACAGCGTTCCAGTAAAATTAGAGGTCCTATATTATGCTTAATCGGTCCTCCTGGCGTTGGTAAAACATCTTTAATAAAATCTATTGCCGAGGGGATGGGTAGAAAATATACCAAATTTGCCTTAGGCGGTGTTCGAGATGAGGCTGAAATTAGAGGGCATAGAAAAACTTATCTTGGCTCAATGCCTGGTAAAATCCTTACTCAGCTTAAGAAAGTTAAGACAAGTAACCCTGTTATGTTACTTGATGAAATAGATAAAATGGGTTCGGACTTTAGAGGTGATCCTGCATCAGCATTGCTTGAGGTGTTAGATCCTGAACAAAATAGCCATTTTGTCGATCATTATCTAGAAGTGGAATATGATTTATCAAATGTAATATTTATTGCGACTGCTAACTCTTATAATTTACCTAGAGCTTTAATCGATAGAATGGAAATTATCGATATTTCCGGTTATGTAGAAGAAGAAAAAATTCAAATTGCTAAGAATTATTTAGTTCCTAAGCAGTTTAAGATGCATAAAATTAAAAAGGATGAGATTACTATCTCCGATGACGCTATTTTAGATTTAATTAGATATTATACTAAAGAGTCAGGTGTAAGGTCATTAGAGCGTGAAATAGGAGCATTAACCAGAAAAGCATTAAAGCAAATTCTAGCTGATAAAAAAGTTAAGCATATTTCTGTAGATAGCAATAATCTAGAAGAGTTTTTAGGTGCTAAAAAATATAATTTTGGTCTTGCTGAAAAAAATGATCAAATAGGTAGTACTACTGGGCTTGCTTATACGGAGGTAGGTGGGGAGCTTTTAACTATTGAAGCGTTATCATTCCCGGGAAAAGGTGAAATCAAAACTACCGGAAAACTCGGTGATGTAATGAAAGAATCAGCAATGGCTGCATATAGCTGTTTTAGAAGTAGAGCGGCTGATTTCGGCTTAAAATATGAAGATTATAAAGATTTTGATGTTCATATCCACGTTCCTGCTGGTGCTATTCCAAAAGATGGTCCGTCTGCTGGTTGTGCTTTGTTTACCACCATTGTTTCGTTGATGACTAAAATACCGGTACGCCGCACTGTTGCTATGACCGGTGAGGTTACTTTACGAGGCAATGTTCTACCGATTGGCGGTCTTAAGGAAAAGCTGCTAGTAGCAAGTAGGGGAGGGATTAAGACAGTACTAATTCCGGAAGAAAATGTCAAAGATTTGAAAGACATACCACCGAATATAAAAAGTAGTCTAGAAATTATCCCTGTTTCAAATATTGATCAGGTACTAGAACATGCATTGACGAAGAAGCCTTAGAATATTAGTTATCACAGCGTTATTTCTGTCATCTAGCTCACTTGTAGTGGGATTCACTAGAACAACTGTCATTCCATTGCGGCTTTATTGCGTAGATCAGTTTTCCAGTTCTCATCCCGCGAGCTTGTAGCGGGATCCAGTTAAAAATACTAATAAAATTAGTATTTTTTATTATTTTTTGGATCTCGTGGTCAAGCCACGGGATGACAGAATGACTATCACAAATAATATCTATCATCAGCATAAATATCATATTTAATTAAAGTTACTTTAAGTTAAGAATTTATCATAAAAATTAAAGTCTATAATTTTTGTAAAAAATAATAAATTAAAACGCTTGACATATTTTTTTAGAGGAGTATCTTGTGGCTGTAGGTTGTTTATCAGCTTACGTTAACTTACTAATAGTGTTCAACATATTTTTAACATAAGGAGGTTATTATGACCATTCATAAAAACAATCATCACAGTAAAAATGAAGAAAAACACAATAATAATTTATCGCATGCAGCAGCAGTAATGCGTAGCAAGGATTCTTCTCCGGAAGAGCGAAGTAAGGCTGCTTCTACCATGGGTCATAAAGGAGGGGGGCATGGCAGTAGTCATGGTTCTCATAGTTCCCATAAAAACCATCGATAATTTATTATAAAATTAGTGTAGTTATGGTTTCTCCTTTAGTTTCTCTAAAGGAGAAACTTTTACCATATCATCTTTTAGAAAACAGACTTCCATACGCCAGTTTAGGATAAGGAGGTCTGAGGATAAGCAAGTAGTGTTAGAAATTTTTTAGATTTATTGAAATTAAAAGCATTTACGCAAGAAAGTATATGAACTAAGAAATTAATAGGGGAGCGATGTCTTGAATGTTCAAGGTTCATGCTGTTTTTTAGTACATTAAATACTGATTCAATTATTGATCTGCTTTTTAAGAGTATTTTATCTTCTATATCTAATAAATGATTTTTCATATCCTTGCGAATCCCAGTAAATAACCGTAGCCCACGACTAAATAATTTAGCGGACATTTCCTTAGAAATATAAGCCTTGTCTCCAAATAATTTACCCCATAATCCTTTGGTAATTGAGTCTACAGCAGATAAATCACTAGCATTACCCTTTGTTATTTTAATTGCCATAATCTGACCTTTATTATTAATTACAATATGTAATTTAAATCCCATAAACCATCCGTAACTACTCATACCTATTTTAGCAATGCCACTAAACACTTTATTATTATTTGTACGTTTTGCATGACATATCGATAATTTGGTTGAATCAACAAAATATATACCAGTCTCATCTCCTGTAAATAATTGTAACATTATAGTTAAAGGTAATACTAATCTTGGCCACAACTGGATTATCCGACTGTAACTAGGAAGACTAAAATATCCTCTATATTTACATGATAGATGATATAAATAATAATTCTTAAAATCTTTGCATGGAGATATATAAAAATATAATACTATAGTTATATAGTTCTGAAAGCCTTAAACTCCCTGATCTCCTACGCTTCCTAACGCTGGGTATTAATTTGCTTTCTTCCCATTCTTCGTAAACTTTACAATAATTATCTATTATACAAAATAGAGTTATGATACATCTTTTCATTGTTGAGTGCATATTTTTTTGATTCAAAATCTATGTAACTCAACACTCCTCTCTTGTAAATACCCTGCTTTATTATCTTTATTCCTTACACTCTTATCCTAAACTGGCGTTTCCATGTATGGATCGATTTTTCCGTTAGTGTAAGAAAATTACGGAGTATCCTTGAAAGAAATAAATTATACCTCTATAATTAATATAATCATTAAATTCAAGGCTATATAATCGTGACTAATAATAATTCTTCTAATTTAGTACCGGTAAATATCGAAGATGAGATGAAAGTATCTTATCTTGACTATGCTATGAGCGTCATAGTAAGTAGGGCAATACCGGATGTTCGAGATGGCTTAAAGCCGGTACATCGCCGTATCATCTACTCAATGCATGAAGCTGGCAACCATGCAAACAGAGCTTACAGAAAATCCGCTAGAATAGTCGGTGACGTGATGGGTAAATACCATCCGCACGGGGATAGTGCTATTTACGATTCGTTAGTGCGTATGGCTCAAGATTTTTCGCTGCGTCTACCGCTTGTTGATGGGCAGGGTAATTTCGGCTCATTGGATGGTGACGCTGCGGCGGCAATGAGGTATACCGAATCACGTATGGCAAAAGTAGCCCATAAACTGATTGAGGATATTGATAAAGAAACTGTTAGCTTTAACCCAAACTATGATGGTTCTGAAGAAGAGCCTTCAGTGCTGCCTTCTATGTTCCCGAACTTACTAGTAAACGGAAGTGGTGGTATTGCGGTTGGTATGGCAACTAATATTCCGCCTCATAATCTTGGTGAAGTTATCGATGCTTGTTGTTTATATGTAGATAATAATGATATAGAAATTTTAGACCTTTTAGAAGTTGTTAAAGGTCCTGATTTCCCTACAAGCGGGATCATTCTAGGTGTTAATGGTATTAAATCAGCCTATTTAACAGGTAGGGGGAGCATCGCTATAAGAGGGCGAGCTGAGATTGAGAATTTAGGTAACGGACGTCAAGCAATTATTATTACCGAAATACCTTACATGGTAAATAAAGCAAGGCTTGTTGAAAAGATTGCCGAAATGGTTAAGGAAAAACGTATTGAGGGTATAAGCGATTTACGTGATGAGTCGAATAAAAACGGTATAAGAATTTATATTGAGCTGAAGAAAGATATTGTAGCTGAAGTAGTTTTAAACCAAATATATTCCTGTACGCAGCTTCAAACTAGCTTTGGCGTTATAATGCTTGCTCTAAAAGATGGCTTGCCTAAGGTAATGAATTTAAAAGAAGTAATAGCGGCTTTCGTTAGCTTTAGGGAAGTAGTTATCACTAACCGCACTATATATTTACTTAATAAAGCAAGAGATAAAGCTCATATTTTACTGGGGCTAACTATCGCTGTTAGCAATATCGACGAAATAATCCGTATTATAAAAGCTGCAAGCGATCCGAATGCTGCTAAGCAAGAATTAATGGCACGCAGTTGGGATGCGTTAAATATTCTGCCGCTTGTGAAGTTAGTTGATGATAAGGCAATGTTGAATGAAGAGGGTAAATGTAGCTTTACCGAAGCCCAAGCAAAGGCAATTTTAGAGATGAGATTGCAACGCTTAACCGCCATGGAAAAGAATAAGTTAGAGGAAGATTTAAAGAACCTTGCCACTGAGATTACTGAATATTTAAATATTTTAGGTTCACGTGAGAGGTTACTTGAAATTTTAAAAGAAGAGTTAATTAAGGTTAAAGAAGAGTTTGCAACTCCTCGTCTTACCTCGATTGAATTTGGTGAGTTTGACCAAGATATAGAAGATTTAATCCAGCGTGAAGAAATGGTAGTAACTGTAACGCTGGGCGGTTATATAAAGCGTGTGCCTCTAAGTAGTTATAGAGCTCAAAAACGAGGTGGTAAGGGTAGGTCAGGGCTTTCAATGCGTGATGAGGATATTACCACGCAAGTTTTTGTTGGTAGTACTCATACGCCAATGTTATTCTTCTCGAATATCGGGCAGGTTTATAGCTTAAAGCTATATAAGCTTCCTTTAAGTAATCCGCAAGGGAAAGGTAGACCTATGGTTAATATCTTGCCGCTTAAAGGTGATGAGCATATTACCAATATTATGCCGCTGCCTGAAAATCAAGATGAGTGGGATAATCTAAATATTATGTTTGCGACCGCTAAAGGTAATATTAGAAGAAGTGATTTATTAGATTTCAAAAAGATTCAGTCAAACGGTAAGATTGCAATTAGGCTTGATGAAGATGACAAGTTAATAGATGTAAAACCTTGTAAAGAGGATGAGCATATTTTACTAGCAACCAAATCGGGTAAAGCTCTAAGATTCCCTGTTGAGTCGTTGCGTGTGATTAAGAGCCGTACTTCCGACGGAGTGCGTGGTATGAGACTTGCCGAAGACGATTCAGTGATTTCTATGACTGTCTTGAGAGGTATCAAAGCTACACGTGAGGAGCGAGACGCTTATTTATCCGTATCATGGGAGAAGAGACTTGAGATCGCTAAAGGGGAAGAGTTTAATTCTGAAGAATTAGGCGTGGATTTGACTGCTGAATCTATTTTAGAAATGGCAAATTCCGAAGAGTTTATTTTAACAGTAACCGAAAACGGCTTTGGTAAAAGAAGCTCGGCTTATGGTTATAGGATTACTGACCGCGGTGGTAGCGGTATAATCAATATGGATATTAACGACAAAACCGGTTTAGTAGTTGGTGTTATGCCTGTTAAAATGGATGATGAGCTAATGCTTATCACCAATAGCGGTAAATTAATCCGTTGTAAACTCGAAACAGTACGTATTACAGGACGTAATACTAGTGGTGTCACTTTATTTAGGTTAGATGACGGGGAAAAAGTTGTATCTGCTTCTCTAATTGCTGAAAGCTCTGATGATAATGAAGAAGACGGCGAGTTTGAAGAGGAAGTGGTAGTAGAGGGGAGTGAATAAAACGTTATTGCCGTCATTGCGATCGACTAAAAGGAGCGTGGCAATCTCATGAAAGTGTCCGGAGATTGCTTCGTCGCTATGCTCCTCGCAAGGCATTGCCCGCGTGGATCAGTTTTTCCGTCATTGCGAGGAAATTACGAAGTAATTGACGAAGCAATCCAGTAAAAAATGCTAACTTATAGCATTTTTTATTATTTTTCTGGATTGCCACGCTCCTTGCAGTCGCGTAGCTCATGACGATTTGGTATCCACGTAACAATGCCTCTTCGCAATGACGATGTCTATACTTATTTAGTACTACCAATTTTAGGATACAACCTTAGCAATTTAAATTGTATTTTTTGCTTACGTTACTTCTATAAAATACTATAATATTCAATAACATACTCCTTCTATATTTTTTTATTTTATATAATATAAAAAATTTTTATTGACTTTTAGTAGAAAAAGTATAAATCTCTTCGTTACAAAAATCTATTTCCTAAATTTAATTTAAAATTTAAAACCTAAATTAAGGTTTTAATAGATTTCGTAGTGATTATGAGTATCATTTTTGGTTTATGTATTTCAATATTTTAAAATCCATATATAAAACGGAAAGAATTAATTTGTCTACAATTATTTCCGCTGGAGTTGGTTATATAGTTATTATATTAGTACTTTTTAATTATTATGACCAAAAAATAAAAGATGCAAAATTATTATTTTTAAATAACAATTATAATTTAATATTAGAAACTGGTTTAAATAAGTTTCAAACATTAGCTTTTAGATTAAATACTAATTTACAGTCTACTAATATCTCATCAAATAATAATTATATTAGAATTTGTAAAAATGAAAATTGTGTAAATTATAGTTTATATAAGCTGCAATCACTATTAGAGAGGTCTATACCTAATTTTAATAATGTGAAGATAGAACAAAATAATAATTTAATTTATTCAAATGCTATTTTTGAAAATTATGAAATGGATAAAATATATTATTTAAATCAAGATAATAAATTGATAATAAGAACCAGTATTAATAATGATTATTGGAATAAGATAATAAAAGATATTAAAAAACCTTTATGGTTTATGATCACTTTTTTATCGCTTACCTTTATCGCTGTATATTATATATATCAAGCTTTATCAAAAAAAATTGAGAAAGAATATAAGAATAAATATGAGACCGCTGTTAAAGAGTGTGAAAAGCTATGGATGACAAAATTATGGGATACAGAGTTTAAAAAAACTACAGATGTTGAAATTAATTATTTATTTAATCAAGAAGCAGCAAAAACAACATTATTAAATGAAAAAGATTCGCTAGATAAACAAGATAAAAAATTAAAAAGATCATATTTAGAAAAAGATTTATATTGTTCTATCGCTTTATATAACTCCTCTAATAAAGAGGAAATAGATGTAAGAAAGTTAATTAAAGTTTTTACTAATAGATTTGATAAAGAAGATGAAAACATTTCTTTTAGTATAACTTGTCTTGAAAAACAAATATACTTTTCTTCTACTGCAGCATTTTATCAAGTGATATATAGTATGATAAATTATCTTTTCTTTATTATTAAAAAGCAATTTTATAATAATAAACATCACATAAATTTATTCATAAGTAATGTTGCAGGTAAGGTATCATTTAGTTTTAGTTATAGTGGAGTACTGCTAGAAAAGGAAAAGGATTTATTCGCAGTATCAAGTGAATTTACGAAATCACATGCTAATCCATTTATCCTTAGCATAGAACAAATATTTAAGATACTAAAGTCAAACGGATTTAATTGTAAAGTAAGTTATGATAAGACAAATCTTATAGAAATAAATGAAAAAGCAATTAAAAAAAATAAAATAGCAAATGAAGATAATATCATTTATTTAGCTGGTTGGGATAAAGAAGAATCAGACTAAATATTTAAAATTACTTCGTTAACAGTCATATATAATTAGTAAAGAAATTAAGCTCTTTCTTGATTAGTTGATTAAAATTATTTGACATTAAATATAAGTTACATTGACAACCAAAATCAAGGAAAAGAAATGAAAAATTTATTACTATTATTCATAATATCCATCATTCCTTCAAATTTATTCGCTCAAGCCAAAGTAAATAATATAATTGCACCGGTCAGCTATTTTATAAATCATCTTGAGCAACTAAATCAGATAAAAACTAATCTAGGAAAATATAGACAAACGAGTATCGTAGGCATTAGCGGAATGGGCAAAACTCAGCTAGCTAGAATGTATACTTATGCAAATAAAGGTAATTATAATTTAATTTGGTTTATTGATTCCAATTTAAATATTAATGATGAACTTTTAAAGTTAGCAAAAGCTATTAACAAAGCTGAAGGGAAAATTTTAATCGCAGAAGAAGCAGCTAATGTAAAAAAAGAGTTGATGGAATATCTGGGGCAGAATGATAAATGGTTGTTAATATTTGATAATTTAAAAGTAGGTGAGAATAAAAAAATACAAGATTTTATTAATTGGGAACATAATGGCAATATCATATTTTGTTCACAAGATAGTGATAGAATGCCTTATATATTAACCCACCAATTAAATACCTGACATAATAGTTGCAAATACTAAAATATAATGTTAGAATGAAATAATGCTAAAAAAAGAAGATTTTAGGACATTATCAACGAGTGCACAAGCAGCTTTAAGAAAAGTTGCATTAAGAGCAATTGATAAAGGAGAAAAACAATCAGATGTATCAAATCTTATAGGAGTAACACGTCAGACTATTAGTAACTGGGTTAACAAAAGAAGAAGAGGTGATAAATATGCAATAACTGGCAAGTCTAGAGGAAGAAAGACAGGAGAGAAAAGAATAATAAATGAAATGCTGGGTAAAAAAATACAAGATTATATAAATCACTCTAGACCAGAAGATCACAATATCAAATCTGCACTATGGTCAAGAAAAGCTATTAATGCCCTGATTAAAAAATGCTGTGGTTTCTTTTTGCCATTAAGTACGATTGGAGAATATTTAAGAAGATGGGGATATACTGCACAAAAACCAAAGAAATTAGCTTATGAGCAACAGCCAAAACAAGTTCAAGTATGGCTAGATGAAGAATATCCCGCAATAGTAAAACAAGCACAAATGGAACAAGCTGAAATACACTGGTGTGATGAAGTGGGTATAAAATCAGAATGTCAGGTGTTACAGAGCTATTCTTTAAAAGGCAAAACACCCGTAGTTATTCATAAATCAAAACGATTTACTATAAATATGATATCAACTGTTACGAACAATGGTAAACTAAGGTTCATGTTATATGAAGATACACTAAAAACAGATATATTTATAGAATTTCTAAGAAGATTAGTGAAATCTGCAAGAAGGAAGATCTTTTTAATATTAGACAATTTAAAAGTACATCATAGTAAAAAAGTATACAGCTGGACAAATAAGCATAAAGATAAAATTTCTTTGTTTTTTTTGCCTCCTTATACTCCACAACATAATCCAGATGAATACTTAAATAATGACTTAAAAAGAAATGTAAATAGAAAACATATACCTCTTACAAAAGATGAGTTAAAATACAATCTTAAATCTTATTTACGTTGCTTACAGAACAATCCTAAACATATACAAAAATTGTTCCAAGCCGATGATGTTAAATATGCCTCTTAAGTCAGGTATTTAATTGGTGGGTTAATAGTAAAAGCTGTACCATTTGAAAAGCCCGAAACTATTAAGCTTGCAAATATTATTTTATTGGACAAAGATAATAATTTAGTAGAATTTCTAGTGCAAGAATTTAAAGGTTATCCAGTATTAATAAGTACAAGGTGCTCAAATATTAAATAATGTACCGGGATTAGATAAAGAAGAATATAAAAATAAAATACAAAAATCTAATGATAAAATAAGTTTTAATCTATCGCTCGTAACAGAACAATTAAAACCATCTACAAGACAACTTCTAAATATAAATAGCATTACTCAATAACCAAAGTTTTTCTAAGGACTTACTTAGAATTATTACCGATAATAAAGATAATCTCAATGATGATATTTTCGAGCTATCAAAATTTGCTTTAATAACAAATATAGATGCTAGAGAAGATAATCCAGTTTTTGAGATGCATGATGTTATTGTTCAAAAAGTATTATGTTAGCAACGGAAGTAAAATGATACAGAGCAACGGATAAAAATTGATACAGTATTAAAGTAATATCTTCTGAATAAGGAGGTAATGAATAATGATAATTACTGGAGCAAATAATGGAAATAAAAATATTGAATAAACATGGTAAAAGCTTAAGAAGTATAGCAAGAGAAGTAGGTGCATCAGTAAATACAGTACGTAAATATTTAAAATATGATGGTAACCCTAAATATAAAGATAGGCCAAAGTTGGTAACAAAGCTTGCCCCATATAAAGACTACTTGAGTAACAGAATAAAATCTGCCCATCCTGTATCACTACCTGGTACTGTACTGTTTCAAGAGATAAAGGAGTTGGGTTACACAGGCGGGATGACCCAACTTAGGGATTATTTAAGGAGTATAAAGCCTGCAGCTAAACAGGAGGATATGATAAGATTTGAGACTGCTTCTGGCAAACAGATGCAAGTTGACTGGATTGAATTTCGTAAGGGGAAAAGTCCTCTATCAGCTTTTGTGGCTACATTAGGATTTAGTCGAGCAAGCTATGTAGAATTTGTTACTAATGAGAAGCTTGTAACATTAATAGAATGCCATAAGCGGGCATTTGAATATTTTGGCGGAGTGCCAGAAGAAGTACTGTATGACAACATGAAGACAGTAATACTGGATAGGGATACATATGGTCCTGGCATACACCGCTTTAATAAAGGTATGCTGGATTTTGCCAAACATTACAGTTTCCGATTAAAAGTGTGTAGGCCTTATAGAGCAAAAACTAAGGGCAAGGTTGAGCGATTTAACAGATATATAAGAGAAAGCTTTTATAATCCATTAGCAACAAAATTAAAAACTGCAGAGTTAGTGTTGGATGTGGATACTGCAAATTCAGAGGTACTAAAATGGTTGCGTGATACTGCGAATCGGCGTGTGCATGGAACAACAGGCGAAATACCTGCAGAAAGATTAAAGTTTGAAAGGAGCAATCTTCAGCCACTACCATTGGATTATAGTGGTAGTCATCCTGCAGCACTAGAGATTATGGAAGATAAAAGGGAACAATTTTCTACAGTTTCCTTACAACATTCCCTATGCATATACCAAAGTATACTGGAGGCATTATGAACCTGCAGCACCAACGTATAGAAGAGCTGTGCCGCTCTTTAAACCTTATTCAGATAGCTGAAAATTATTTTGATATTGCACAATCCTCTAGTAAAGAAGACTCAAGTTATATGGATTTCCTTGAGTCAATATTAAAAACAGAGCTGTTGGCACGACAGAATAGAAGTAAATCAATACTCACCAGAATGGCAGGTTTTCCTGCTATTAAAACGCTGGATAATTTTGATTATGATTTTGCTACAGGAATAAAACGCAAGATTCTGGAAGGTCTAAGGTCTCTGTCTTTTGTAGAAAGACAGGAAAATATTATTCTGCTTGGTCCTTCTGGAGTAGGGAAAACCCATATAGCTATTGCTCTTGGTTATGCAGCTACACAATGTGGAATCAAGACTAAATTTACAACAGCTGCAGATTTGATGCTTGTACTTAATACTGGGCTAAATCAGGGAAACCTGGACTCCATATTCAAAAGAGTCATACTATCATATAAATTACTTATAATAGATGAATTTGGATATCTGCCGTTAAAACCAGAACAAGCTAATCTGTTATTTCAAGTTATAGCAAAGCGTTACGAAAAGGGTAGCATAATTCTTACAAGTAATCTTCCATTTGGACAATGGCATAATAGTCTTGCTCAGGATAGTGCTCTTACAGCTGCTATTTTAGATCGTCTGCTTCACCACTCCACTATACTTAATATTAAAGGTGATAGTTTCAGGCTTAAGGATAAAAAGAAAGCTGGTCTTGTGCCAATAGGAATTATTAATAAACAGGAGGAAAATCTTATGACTTAAATATCAGATAATTTTTTTATGATACTGTATCAATTTTCAGCCGTTGCATATTAAAAATCTGTATCATTTTTCGACCGCTGTTGACAGTATTAGAAAAAAATAGTGCAAATAATAGTAAATATTTAGAAGATGTGGTTACTAAGTTTGTTGAGTCTGTGCCGAAAAGTGTAACAAAAGCATTTATGTATAGAAATGCTAAAACAGTACCAGAAAATATTGAAATAATATTAAAAAACGCAGAAAGCTATAATATAAATTTACATAAATTGACTGCAATAAAATTACAGCAATTAGTTCAATACGATAATTCTTATAATTTAATTGGTTCTAGTAAATTAGTTAATTGGTTTGAAGATAATGACGAGAAAGGGAAATATAGATTATGGTTAATGAATAATGAAGAAAAGCGAGTATATGCCGGTTATTTAAATATAACAGGATGGTATTACTTAAAATCTTATAATTATAAAAAAGCTGTAGAATATTTTACTAAGTCTAAAGAAATATATAAAGATATTAAGGGATATGAAGCGTATAAAGCGAATGTAACTTATGGGTTAGCACAAGTATATCTTACAATAGGAAATGTGCAGGAAGCTCAAGAAAATATACAAATTTTAAAACAGCAATTGGATAACAAAGTAATTGATAATGCTGATAAATCAATGCTATATATTGCTGAAACAAAATTATTTTTTATAGAAGGAAAATATAATGAAGTATTGTCATTGCTAAAGTAAAGGGGACCACTAAATTGCACGAAAAAGGGACCAGAGAATTTGGTGTAACCTAATAAGGTTATAATGTGCAATATTCACTAGATAATTAATTAAAATAAATATCTAGTGATACAATGATAAGAATAAATATGTACACAACAATTATCACCCTTTATAAGCAAGGCAACAGTCAAAGAAATATTGCCAAACTAACAAGGATAGACCGTAAAACAGTAAGAAAAATAATAAATCGTTACGTAGAGTCTGGTACAGAATATCCTGCACCCTATGAACGATCTTCAGCACTGGATTCTTGGCACGAACAAATAATTGAGTTATTAGAAAAGAATCTAAGTTACATAAGAATTTTTGAAGAGTTAAAAATTCAAGGTTATACAAAAAGTTATGGTTCGCTAACCCGTTATATCAAAAAATATAAGATTCAGAATAACAGTTGCATTCGTTTTCATACTTTAGCAGGAGAGGAAGCACAAGTAGATTTTGGTGACATAGGCTTACAGTATAATGCCCAAGGGCGTAGAGTTAAAGCATATGTGTTTAATATGCGTTTAAGCTATAGTCGCCTTGATTATTATGAAGTAGTGTTTGATCAAAGTTGTAAAACATGGATACAATGTCATATCAATGCATTTAATTATTTTGCTGGTAGTCCAAAAGTAATAAAACTTGATAATCTTAAAGCTGGGGTGGTAGATAGCAATTTCTATGAGCCTGTATATCAGAAGGAATACAAACGTTTAGCTGATCATTATGGGATTTTACTTTCTCCTTGTCGTATATATCAACCTCAAGAAAAAGGCAAAGTAGAATCAGGCATAAAGTATGTCAAAAATAATTTTTTTGCTGGACGTAAATTTCATAGATATGAAGAATTAATACACGATCTTGCAAACTGGTTAAATAAAGCAAATAACCGAATACATGGTACTACTAAAAAAATTCCTCAGGAACTATTTGAGCAAGAAGAAAGTAATAATTTAATGCCCTTACCATTAGAAACGTTTGATTTGTCATCGTGGCATAATCGAAAAGTAGCAAAAGATTGTCATATCACCATAGATAATAATTATTATTCCGTACCAGCAAAATATATATACAGTGAAGTATTGGTACAATTATCACCAAACCTTGTTCAAATATTTTCTATACAAAATGATTTAATAGCAAGGCACGTTAGAGTAGATGGCAAAGGAATATTTACCACTAATCCGTCTCATTATGCCAAATATAAACGTCTATGCCCAGGTTTTATAGAATATAGCGAACATTATCAACAACAAATGCAGCAGATAGGCAATAATTGCAGTTTATTATTAGAGTTATTACAACAAACACGAGTAAATGATTGGCAACGTTGTGCCAGAGGTATTATTTCTTTACGTAAGGTTTACAATGATGAGTTAATAGATAAAGCCTGTCATAGAGCATTACATTACGGTATAAGTTCTTACTCTAAAATTAAGAATATCTTAAATAGTAATGCAGTAAACTTACCATTGCCAGAGTTTGGAGGTCAGAATGCAGAACTTGCTTAATGACCTACGTAGTTTTAGATTATCAGGTATAGTCAATAGCTTAAATGAAAGGATTATTTATGCTCAAAATAATAAACTAGGATTTAAAGAATTTCTCTCACTATTATGTGAAGATGAAAAATCTCACCGTAAGTATAATAATTACCGTCGTCGTAAAAATGCTGCTAAATTACCGGTAACTAAAAATTTAGAAGACTTTGATTTTCAGTTCCAACCAAGTATTGATACCAAAGTAATAAGTGATTTATCTACTTGTGATTATATTAATACTAAGGGCAATGTCATATTCATAGGTAATTCTGGAACTGGCAAAACTCATCTTGCTATTGGATTAGCATTAAAAGCTTTAACACGAGAATACTCTGTATATTTTACTACGGTATCGGATATGCTTTATAATTTACATATTGCAAGAGCAGATAATAGCTATCACAAAAAAGTTAAATTACTCTTATCATTTGACTTATTAATTCTTGATGAGTTAGGTTTTAAGCAATTACCAAAACATTCAGTAGATGATTTTTTTAATATTATTGCTAAACGATATGAAAATAAATCTACCATTATCACCACAAACAAGGATTTTGAAAGATGGAATGAAATATTTGCTGATGAGTTATTAACTCATGCAATTATTGATCGAGTAGTACATCATGCACATATACTAAACATCACAGGTAAAAGTTATCGTATTAATAACTATAAATCTGGAGGTAATATGACATAAAAAATTTTAAATAAAGTGGTCCCTTTTTTACGTAATTTAGTGGTCCCTTTTTATTTGACAATGACAATAAATCACGGGATGACAGAGGGGAGAATGATCCACACAGGCAATGCCTATGCGGAAATGACCTCAGAGCCATGCAACAAATCTTTTGTGGAATAACGTAGTTAATTTTTCAAATTTTATAACCATATATCGGATTGGTCATAACTATTTCGATATTAATGTCGAAATGGTCAACATATTTTTTTTAATTATCTAATTTGGCTAGATCTTTTCAATTGGGTTTTTGTTAAGGATTGTTGTGGTAAAATATTGTTGCCGTCTCTTGAGTTTATACTAATAATTTTTACTGGAATTGCTTTTGCAATAGCTAAAGCTTTTTGTAATACTTCATTAGGTATAGTTTCTTGGTTTAGTTTTCTAGGTATATTGCTAAATCCTATATTGTCTTTTTGATGATTTTCTAAGGCTTTTTTTAGACTTTCTTCATGGCTAGAACCAACATTAGCAATTATATTATATCCTTTACTACGAACCTCATTAATGACATTCGTCATATATTGTTCTCGGTTTTCATTCTGAAGCTCAGAAGTCTTACCATACTCTAGGTTTTTCCCCTCTAAACTTATAACCTTAACACCATGTTCTTTAGCTGCTTTATATAAAAGTGCATCTTGAAGTATTGGTGTATTCTCTAACTCTTTGGGTAATGTTATAGAATTATCAGGATTCTTTTCGTTATGCTCTAATATGTTTGCTAATTTTATTACATCTTTCATGCTCAGATTATCACCATACTGCTTACGCTCAATCGCTATAACAGTGTTTTTATCAATTACACCTTTTTGAATTTCATCAATTAATGTTTGAGTATTATCTTTGTGATCTGTTAAATGATCTTTCTCACCTCTTACTTCTACTTTACCGGCTTCTGCTGACTTTTGAGCATCTATTGCTTTAAAATCTATATTAGCTGTAATTACTGCTTCTCTATCAAATTTGTTTAACAGTTCTTGGTTACTATTTTCAGTAATCAAACGCTCGGTTAAATTATATTTATTATTACCATCAAGTTCGGCTTGTAATAAATTAGCAAGGTGTTTTTTCTCAGCTTGAGTAAGATTAGTATCAGAATTATTAAATCCTGATTGAGTACTAGGGGAGGAGAAAGGAGAAAACTCATCAATTTGTGCTGCACTAGGTGAAATTGGACCTTTTGTATGGGGTACTTCACTTTCATAACCTAAATCTTCTTCATCATTTTTAGAAGTAGTAATTTTATTAGCATTTTTATTTAAGCTTTGTAAATATTTGATTGGATTAAAATCCAGTATTTGTTGAGTACTAGCATCAGGACCTGGAATAACCATTTCCTCATTATCTTGTTGAGGTGAATTATATGGACTTAATTCAGGCGAAATTTTTAAATTTTGTGTTTGTGTCTTACTCTGATTATCTAATAATGGTGATCCAACGTCAATATCTGAACCTTGATCTAGTAAATCACTAGTTCTAGGTTTTTTATTTGTTGTGTCGTTGTTATTAACATCTATATCAATATTCTTTCTCTTATTTTCAGAAATTGTAAGTTTACCTTGTAAATCCTCAATTTCTTGGTCTTTAATTTGAAGTTGAGCATTTAGTTCTGCTAATTTTTTCTCGAGTTCTTCATACGCTGCTGTAGTTGGTGCTTTAGGAATAAGCGAGGAAGTAGGATTTTTATTTTTTTTAATTAAGTTATTTCTTTTTGGGTTATCTTCCGGTTCACTTGCAGAATTGTATGCGTATTGCATGGCAAATTTTGGTTTCTCATGAAAAGGTGCTGCCGGATCTTCTTTTTGTATTAACTCTATTTTTTGACCATTTACTTTTAACTTATTCTCAGCTATATGTCTTACTATACCGTAAAGTGCTATATTTGCCTCTTCTGGGGTTAGTTTTTTATAAATGTCATATGCTTTGTCACCAAGAAAAGCTTTTAATTTTATGTCATCATTTTTTATGGTATTTACTACAGACCATTCAAATCCTTACCCATGTCCTCCTCTAGTAGGATCAATATTAACGCTATGTTCTTTACCGTCACTCCCTTTAATCTTAAATTCTAAATTTGAGTTATTTATTGCTACATCACAACTCGTACAACAAAGTTTAGATAATCCTATATATATTTTTTTATTTAATTTGTTATTAGGATCCCTGCTTCTTTTTCTTAAATAATCAACAATTCGCATTTCAGCATGTCCTTTATTGTCTAATGGACCATCATATATCAATGTATAAGGAGGTTCTTTTTCAAATGCTTTAGTAATTGCTAAATTAAATTTTCTTTTTTCAGGAGTATCAGGAGTTAAAGCATCTTCTAATTTCATTAAATCTTGTTTAGCTTTAAAAGCTGCTGCAATTGCTGGGTTATCCTTTATATTATCCTTTATTTTCTTAAGGTCTTCTTCATCTCCATTATAAATATATTTGAATATATGTGTTTGATCACTATTATTTTCATAATAATGCTGTGCAGCTTTAAGAAATAATTTTTCTCTTTTTCCAGCTAAATCATGTGCCTCAGCAAATTCATCTTGTTTTTCTGCGGGTAAATTTGCATATTCAGCATAGGTTTTTAAATAGTTAAAGACTTCTTTTGTATGATCTAAAGTCACCTTAACTGCTTGGTTATCTGCCTTTTTACTATAATTTAGTTCATTAAAAGCAACTAAAATTTGTTCACCGTCATAACATACTGCGGCACATTGACTATTGATTAGGATTAACCTGCTTAAAGAATCAAAACGACGATTTTCCCAGTTTGTATCATCAGCTTTATTTTCCGTTCTAGTTGTTTCGTTAACTTTGTTCTTGAAAGCCTCAGTAAAATTTTGTAATTTCTCACTGCCATCTATCTTTTTTTGAACTTCTAATAGCTTGATCCCCTCTTCATAAATTGCTACACGAGATTTAAGTTCATTAGGAGTATGTAATCCTTTTGTTACAGCAGCTAAAGCAGCTACTTTATCCAAACTTTCTTCTAAAGCAATCTTATTACCTTTATGCTTTTATGCTTATCAGTATAATGAGCTATAAGGTGAGTTATAGTATTTTTATCTATTTTATTTGATGTAATATTTTTAATGGAATCTGAATCAGCTATGATTTCTTCAGAAGTTTTTTTATCTAAAAAATCCTCAGCAAATTTTATTGCTTCAATTTTTTTAGGATCACTTTTTGTAGTTTTTCCTTTCGACATATAAGTAATATTTTTTAATTGCTTGAATTTTTAAGCGAGGAAATTTACTTAACTAGGAGTTTAAACTAGGTGAGTATTTATTAATAAAAATAAATTGAATAGATACTTAAAAGTTAAATCAAAAATACAAATTTGTAAATATTAATCTAAATAAAAAGTAATATTATTTAATAAGGAACCTCTACTTTCAAAGGACATAGATCAAAGCTTATACGAGGAAATACTGCCATATACTAAGTTACTTTCTAAAATGTACAATGTAGATGAAGCAGTATTAGCTAAACGACTAGCAACTTATTTTTCAAATATAGAGGAAGTTAAAGGATATTTAGAAACAGTAAATTATACAAATTCTGACACTATATTATGGAGTTTTCAAGACGAGCAAAAGCCAGATTCTTCTAATAACACTAAACCTATTATTGCTTTAAGTTATAATGCAGAAGTAGGAGGGGATACAGCAGAGGAAGCCAAAGAACGTATAATGGAACAAGACGGGAATGTTATAATATAGATTATAGAAAGATTGTGCCATTAAACACTAAAACTCAATCTATAGAAAAGATTTTAGAAGCTGGAAAAGCAAAAGAAATGCTTCAGAACGTTGATGGTCTGATAATTCCTGGTAATGAAGCAGCAGTTTATCCTGAATTATTTGATAGTAAAGAAAATTTTGGTGAAACTGATAAAGAACGCTCAATAGCAGAAAGTATATTGATAACGCCAGTTTAGGATAAGGAGGTCTGAGGATAAGCAAGTAGTGTTAGAAATTTTTTAGATTTATTGAAATTAAAAGCATTTACGCAAGAAAGTATATGAACTAAGAAATTAATAGGGGAGCGATGTCTTGAATGTTCAAGGTTCATGCTGTTTTTTAGTACATTAAATACTGATTCAATTATTGATCTGCTTTTTAAGAGTATTTTATCTTCTATATCTAATAAATGATTTTTCATATCCTTGCGAATCCCAGTAAATAACCGTAGCCCACGACTAAATAATTTAGCGGACATTTCCTTAGAAATATAAGCCTTGTCTCCAAATAATTTACCCCATAATCCTTTGGTAATTGAGTCTACAGCAGATAAATCACTAGCATTACCCTTTGTTATTTTAATTGCCATAATCTGACCTTTATTATTAATTACAATATGTAATTTAAATCCCATAAACCATCCGTAACTACTCATACCTATTTTAGCAATGCCACTAAACACTTTATTATTATTTGTACGTTTTGCATGACATATCGATAATTTGGTTGAATCAACAAAATATATACCAGTCTCATCTCCTGTAAATAATTGTAACATTATAGTTAAAGGTAATACTAATCTTGGCCACAACTGGATTATCCGACTGTAACTAGGAAGACTAAAATATCCTCTATATTTACATGATAGATGATATAAATAATAATTCTTAAAATCTTTGCATGGAGATATATAAAAATATAATACTATAGTTATATAGTT
This sequence comes from Rickettsia endosymbiont of Rhinocyllus conicus, assembly GCF_964026465.1. Classification (NCBI taxonomy): domain Bacteria; kingdom Pseudomonadati; phylum Pseudomonadota; class Alphaproteobacteria; order Rickettsiales; family Rickettsiaceae; genus Rickettsia; species Rickettsia endosymbiont of Rhinocyllus conicus. The sequence continues at coordinate 637,033 of NZ_OZ032155.1, forward strand.
CTGAAAGCCTTAAACTCCCTGATCTCCTACGCTTCCTAACGCTGGGTATTAATTTGCTTTCTTCCCATTCTTCGTAAACTTTACAATAATTATCTATTATACAAAATAGAGTTATGATACATCTTTTCATTGTTGAGTGCATATTTTTTTGATTCAAAATCTATGTAACTCAACACTCCTCTCTTGTAAATACCCTGCTTTATTATCTTTATTCCTTACACTCTTATCCTAAACTGGCGTTTTATTAAGTATTAATTTTATTAAATTAACTATTCGGTGCATCACTTTCCTAAATCAAATATTTACTATTCTCTAAAATAGCATTATCTGATCCAGTTTGTAAACTATTAGTAGAAAATAAAAATAAGATGGTTTTGATTTTAAAGTTTTTTGTTAGAATTTTTTCTCTCTATTTCAAAAAATTTACTCATTATTTCTACTAGTTCCTTTTTTGTGTTTACACTAGCACGACCTACAGCTTGAGCTGGTTTATCAGAAACATTAGATAATACCTCACATTCATAAAAGTAATCATCCTTATCATAAATACAAATGTAAATTAATTTATTATTTCTTTTAAACCCAATAGAATTAAAATCGTCCCAATCATCTACTACAGAAAAAGTATCATCACCAAACTCCTTATTAATTATATCTATGAATCTTATTACTAATTGGTTTTTTTCTATCATTTTAAAAAATCTTTTTTTATTAATAATTTTTTAGCAGTTCTTGCTGCGTCTACTCTATTATTTGCATCATTTAAAATTTCTCTTAATGTTTTATCCCAATATTCTCCTGGAAATTCTTCTCTAATATTTCCTTTTCTATGTTCTGATACAAATTCTCTTGCAGTTTTATCAAGGCTTTCAAGAACTTTACGACCAGTAACATTATTATCTTTAATTTCATATTTTTTTCCATCCTTAGCTAATTGTTTTTCTTTCTGATTCTTATCTTTGTCCGGTTCGAAGTCAGGTTTCATTGAGCCAGAAGCAGCAACAGCCTTTTCTTGAGATTGAGGATTGGCTTTACTATTATTATTTCCCTTATTACCATGCTTACTTTTCTCTAAAATAGCACTATCTGCTCCAATTTGTAAATTATTAGTAGCAAGTAGAGATATAATAGTTCCGATTTTGGCAGAAGAAGCGGTTTCGTTATCAATAATTCCTAATGAGTTTAGTTTCTCTGCTAAACTATTGAACATATTCGAAAGAACTATTGGAACATCGGAAATACTAGGCAAAGAAATATCCGGCAATAATGGCTCGGCATCAACTTTTTCTCTGTCACCAATTACAGCTGTGGAGGTAGACAATAAAGCTTGCGTCATTAATGCTTGTTGCTGGAATAAATGCAGAGCAGCATTATACTCCACCACCGAAGAGGAGATGCTAGTTGCCATTTGCATGTCGGAGGCGGATGCACCGGCGAGCATCGCGGTAGCTGCGACTATAGTGTCGTTCCAATTAGATAAGCCAGTGCCGCTTTCGCCAGTGCCAGAAAACTTATGAGCTGGGGAAGAGGTAAGACCGCTTAAAGCCTCACCCATACCACCAGCGAGCATACCTATAGCAACATTACCCTTCCTCGCTAAGGCGTACGTCCCACCAAGTGCCGAATGCATCATTACTTTGGCTGCTCTTTCTTCACTTAGACCATATCGCTGTCCTATGTCCCCGATATAGCCTTGACCGACTGCTAAAGCCCCACGCAGCACCTCACCCATGAAATTATCACGAAGACTGCCGCCCTTAATCGCTGTATTAACACCGGTTCGCAGCATCATTCTCTCAAAGATTGCCTGATTACGACCAGTTACGCCTACATCTTTTGCTTTCTCTGCTACATCCCCAAAACCTGTGCCGTTCATTACTCCCGTTATAACACCAGCTGCTAGCATATCCTTGCCTAGCGATCTTAAAGCCTTTTTGCTAGTAGATTCCTTTACTCCCTTTAAAATATTCCCACCATTATTTGCAGCTCTTATCACCACTCCAGACGCAAATCCACTCACCCCAGCCGCTATAGCATTATATCCCTACATGTGATGATGTTTATTTAAAAGGATTAATATCTCTAACTTCTATGACACTTGCTAAATTTTTATCATTCCTTATAAGTTTTAATTATATTACGGTTTTCATCTTCTATTACTACCGTTCCATCTTGGTATTTTCTAGTACAATATTTATAGTCAATATCCCATAAAAATAACATTAAACTATATCTTCAACGTCCCCACCTAAAGTAGTAGGATTTTTCTCAATAATTTCTTCAAGAGAAAAGAATACAGATTTAGAAGAAGTATCCACTAATTTAGAACCTTTTTTAGATGGTTGATTAGTTTCAGCAGAATCCGAAATATACCCCTCATCTTTAAAATCACTTTTATTAATTACTTTCATATCTTCTATTATCTCTTCTTTCAGTTTATTTATAGCTTCTGTATAACTTTTAAATTTTGAAGTATCAGCTTCATATTGAATTAATAGTTTGCATATAGCTTTATATGTATCATTTTTTGGCTCAGCTATATGTGCAAATAATGCTATAAAAACTACTTTACCTCTTTCTAGAATTTCAGCATTAGGATTACCGCCATGCTCTAATAAAAATTTAAGTGTTTCTACATAATTAGATAAGTCTTTTTTTGTTTCAGAAAATGAACTGTCGGAATAAGTAGGATCATTGGCTGGAATCGCAGCATTTACTAATAAAGCAACAAGATCTTCTGAATAACCATCGTGAGCTGTTGCACCATATTTGAATAGCTTTTCTAAAATTTCTACATTACCTTTTAGTATTGCGGATATAACACCTTGAGATGCGATAGCACCATTTTTTAGGAGATAATTTATTACGTCAATATGTTCTTGCATGGTGGCAATACTTAATATAGCCCCTCCATGTAAAGGATTATTAATTGTAGTATTAACATCAAAATTTTTTTCTTCAATAAAATATTGAACTAAATCTAAACGACCTTTATGAACTGCTTTATAAAGATACTCATCAGGAAGTTCTGATGAAGATAAGGAAATTAATGTTTTAATTTCTTCTAGGGTATATTCATGACCTATTGCAAAATAAATAGCTTCATTTATATCAACTTTTTTTTGCTAATAACTCTGTTATTATTTTTTCATCTTTTAGCTTAATCGCTCTATTTAATGCTGTTCCATGTTTAGGATCAACATAGTTGATTTGATTGGTTTTTATAAGTTTTTGAATATCGGCTTTTAAAATTTGTTTTTTAGTTTTAACTAAATATTAAAGAATTAACTATTAGTTTACTTTCTTAATCTTTAGTTGTAGTTTGTGGTTTTCTAGCTCGATTTCACTAATATGATCAGGAATAAAATCTTTAGCAAATTCACTTAAGGTTTGCTCTTTAATAAACTCACCGTAAATATCAGTTATTCTAGGCAAATTTATATCAATCAAAATCCTATCTGTTATAGCAAAATCGGCATTTTTTCGAGCTTGTTGTATAGACCGCACAATATCTCTAGCTATTCCTTCGTCTATTAACTCAGAGGTCAGCTCTAAATCAAGTATTAGCAGACTGCTATTATGGGCAAAGCTGCTAGCCCCTTTAATATGCGAATGAGGTTCTAAGATTAGTTTATATTCATCGCTATTTAAGGTCTCATTACAGATCCTCAAGCCGCCAGAGGTTACTTCCCACTCGTTCTTTTTAGAGGCAGCTATAATATCTTTCATTTTAGCTGGCAGACGCTTACCGAGTAGCGGGAAATTAATCGATAATTTTTTAACTGCATAATTTTCTAAATCATCACGATAAATTACTGATTTAACATTAATTTCATCTTTAATTAAATCTTCAAAATCTTTTAGTTTATCGTTATTTTTGCTAATAATAGTTATACTGCTAAGTGGTTGTCTTACACGTGCGTTTTCGCTACTTCTGATGAATAGGCTATGACTGCAAATATCTAGTACAGTATCCATAGTATCCACTAGCTCGCTGTTTATTTCAAATTTTGAAAGATCAGGATAGTTGCAAAGATGGACACTTTTTATGTCATTGCGAGCCACTATTGACTTGTCATCCCGTGGCTTGACCACGGGATCTTGAGCCATAGCTTTTTCTCCTGAGATACCGCGATCAAGTCGCGGTATGACCCTATTCGTTAGCCCCAAATATATCGCTTCCGAGATAAGCGGCACGAGTGATGACATCGCAATGGACATAGTCTCCAAGCACGTATATAGCGTGTTATAAGCATTTTGCTTGTCTAGATCTTTTTCGCTTTTCCAAAACCTAGCTCTGCTTCGTCTAATATACCAGTTATTTAGCACTTCAAAAAATTCTGAAACAGCATGATAAGCTATTTGAGTATCAAAATTGTCTAAACTTTCTTTAATCTTTTCTACTGCTATTTTGAGCTTGGATAATATATATATATCAAGCACATTGTCCGAGTTAAACTCCTGCTTGCCTTTAATATGATCGGCATTAGCATACATCGTGAAGAAATGGTAAGCATTCCAGATAGGCTTGATAAACAAACGAAGCGTATCAAATACCATTTTGCCGTCTTTATCAATCAGTAGCTCTTGCCCTTTAACAACATTGGAAGAAAGCATTGTTACCCTTAAGGCATCTGAGCCATATTTATCGAATAGCTCCAGCGGATCGGCATAGTTATTTAGACGCTTTGAAAGCTTTTGACCCGTAGCATCTAAAATCACCCCGTGGCATATACAATTTAAAAATGGTGGACGATCGAATAGGGCAGTAGATAACACCATTAAAGTATAGAACCAGCCACGTGTTTGTGCGGAATATTCAACTATGAAATCTGCCGGAAAATGATCCTCAAACCACTGCTTATTTTCAAAATGGTAGTGTGCTTGCCCGTAAGGCATCGAGCCGCTTTCAAACCAACAGTCAAATACGTCTTCTATTCTACGCATTGTTGATTTACCGGTTGGATCGTCGGGATTGGTCTGCGTTAACTCATCAATAAATGGACGATGTAAATCAGTAATTTTAACACCAAAATCTGTTTCTAGCTCTTCTATAGAGCCGTAAACATCTATGCGTGGATATTTTGGATCGTCAGACTTCCATACCGGCAAAGGTGTTCCCCAGAATCTATTACGGCTTATTGACCAATCTCTAGCATTCTCAAGCCATTTACCGAATAAATTATCTTTAACATGCGTCGGTATCCAATTAATTTGCTGATTTAGCTCTACCATTCTGTCTTTAAATTCGGTAACTTTTACGTACCATGACGGAACAGCCTTGTATATAAGAGGCGTATCGGTTCGCCAGCAATGCGGATAATTGTGAATATATTGCTCGGTTTTTAGCCAATTCCCTTGCTCTTTCAGCTTGATTATTATTTTATCGTTTGCATCAAATACTTGTAAGCCCTCTAAATCAGGTATTTCTTTGGTGAACTTACCACTATTATCCACGGGGCAAACGAGCTTTATGCCTTTCGATTCACAAAGTATTTGGTCATCTTCACCAAACCCAGGAGCCATATGTACTACTCCTGTGCCGTCTCCCTCAACAACAAAATCGCCGGCAAATATCCTAAAGCTATTCGGATGATTTTTGAAATAGTCAAATAGCGGCTTATAGCTTAATCCTTGAAGCTCTGAGCCTTTAATTATCGTGAATTGCTCATCGCCTTTTAGCTCTAATTCTTTAGCGTATTTAGAAACAGATGAGGCAGCTATGATATAACAGACATCGCCTTTAGGAACTAACGCATAATTAATATCACTGCCAACTGCTAAGGCTAGATTTGACGGCAATGTCCAAGGGGTAGTCGTCCAAGCTAAAACACGATACTCCTTATAATCACCATGAGGTATTTTGTCGTTCAGTACAAAACTAACTGTTACAGCTTTATCTGCTCGCTCTCTATATGAATTATCAAGTCTTGTTTCAAAGTTAGAAAGCGGAGTTTCGCATGCCCAAGAATATGGCATAACCCTCATAGATTCGTACAATAATCCTTTATTATATAACTCTTTGAATGCCCAAAGCACAGATTCCATAAAATTCTTATCCATTGTTTTATAAGAATTCTTAAAATCCACCCATCTTGCTTGACGTGTTACATATTGCTCCCACTCACCGGCATATTTCATTACCGAATCTCTACAATGAGAGTTAAACTTTTCTATCCCGAAATTAGTAATAGCAAGACGCCCTGAAATACCGAGTTCCTTTTCAGATTGCATTTCAGCAGGTAGTCCGTGACAATCCCAACCGAAACGACGCTCTACTTTCTTACCTCTAACCGTTTGATATCTAGCATATACGTCTTTAATAAAGCCAGTTAGTAAGTGCCCATAATGCGGTAACCCATTAGCAAAAGGCGGACCATCGTAAAAGATAAACTCAGCATCGCCCTCTCTAATATCAATAGATTTTTGGAATATATTATTATCTTGCCAAAATTTTAATATTTCTTTTTCTATGGTAGCAAAATCAGCATTTGAGCTAACTTCTGGGTAATATTTAGTGTTTGTCATTATTTTGTAAATTATTTATTATAACTGATAATTATTTTTAATACAACAGTTTAGTTTATTGTAATGTCATCCCCGCTTAAGGCTTTGTTGCGTAGATCGAGAGTCGTCATTGCGAGCGAATGAAATGAGCGTGGCAATCCAGAAAAAATAATAAAAAATGCTATAAATTAGCATTTTTTAACTGGATTGCTTCGTCAATTACTTCGTAATTTCCTCGCAATGACGGAAAAACTGATCCACGCAACAATGCCTCCCGTGGTCAAGCCACGGGATGACACCGATTTATAATAATAGATAATAGCAGAGAGATAAATAGCTAACTATGACAAATAGCGAAAAAATTTATATAGGGCTTTGTATAATATTCTCTACTCTTATAATACTTGGTAACTTAATATATCAAAAATATATCAAAAATTTGTTATGTTACAAATACCGTTTTATAAGTTTGAGTTATCAGCAGGAGCAATATTATACCCTTTAACATTTTTAATTACTGATATAATTACTGAGCTATATGGAAAAGAAAAAGCTAATTTTTGTATTAGATTAGCAATATGTATGAATGTCCTAGTTACTATAATTATAATGTTTGTAAGTTATTTGCCGGCTACTAATTGGTCAAAAATCAATAATGAAACATTTAATAAAGTATTTAGTTATTATAGTGTAGCATTCCTTGCATCTATTATCGCATGTTATATTGCTCAAGCAATTGATGTTAATTTATATTTATGGATACGCAAATTAACTAAAGGAAAATATTTGTGGTTAAGAAGTAATGTTAGTACTTGTATCTCATTATTAACCCACCAATTAAATACCTGACTTAAGAGGCATATTTAACATCATCGGCTTGGAACAATTTTTGTATATGTTTAGGATTGTTCTGTAAGCAACGTAAATAAGATTTAAGATTGTATTTTAACTCATCTTTTGTAAGAGGTATATGTTTTCTATTTACATTTCTTTTTAAGTCATTATTTAAGTATTCATCTGGATTATGTTGTGGAGTATAAGGAGGCAAAAAAAACAAAGAAATTTTATCTTTATGCTTATTTGTCCAGCTGTATACTTTTTTACTATGATGTACTTTTAAATTGTCTAATATTAAAAAGATCTTCCTTCTTGCAGATTTCACTAATCTTCTTAGAAATTCTATAAATATATCTGTTTTTAGTGTATCTTCATATAACATGAACCTTAGTTTACCATTGTTCGTAACAGTTGATATCATATTTATAGTAAATCGTTTTGATTTATGAATAACTACGGGTGTTTTGCCTTTTAAAGAATAGCTCTGTAACACCTGACATTCTGATTTTATACCCACTTCATCACACCAGTGTATTTCAGCTTGTTCCATTTGTGCTTGTTTTACTATTGCGGGATATTCTTCATCTAGCCATACTTGAACTTGTTTTGGCTGTTGCTCATAAGCTAATTTCTTTGGTTTTTGTGCAGTATATCCCCATCTTCTTAAATATTCTCCAATCGTACTTAATGGCAAAAAGAAACCACAGCATTTTTTAATCAGGGCATTAATAGCTTTTCTTGACCATAGTGCAGATTTGATATTGTGATCTTCTGGTCTAGAGTGATTTATATAATCTTGTATTTTTTTACCCAGCATTTCATTTATTATTCTTTTCTCTCCTGTCTTTCTTCCTCTAGACTTGCCAGTTATTGCATATTTATCACCTCTTCTTCTTTTGTTAACCCAGTTACTAATAGTCTGACGTGTTACTCCTATAAGATTTGATACATCTGATTGTTTTTCTCCTTTATCAATTGCTCTTAATGCAACTTTTCTTAAAGCTGCTTGTGCACTCGTTGATAATGTCCTAAAATCTTCTTTTTTTAGCATTATTTCATTCTAACATTATATTTTAGTATTTGCAACTATTATGTCAGGTATTTAATTGGTGGGTTAATATTTATCGATACTACTATCGTGATTAGTTTTATGGCAATGTTTAATATCTTTCCTGTCGAGCAAATATGGAAATTAATATTTAATAGCTATAGCTGGAAATTATTTTTTACCATCTGCTGCACACCATTAGTTTATTTGAGCCTTTTTTCTATAAGGGGTTTTATTAAATTTGATATGAGTACTTGGAAAAAATAGCAACAAAAAAATAGCAACAAATATATAAGTAATAATCGTCAGTGTAAAAATATTTGATTAATATTACTTTTTTAGTTTTTCTTATTTATTAAGTTTGGTATAATAATATTATATAGTAAGTCATATCAAATAATTATAAGTTATTAACATGTATATCAATACTTTAACCATTACCTCTAAAGGACAAATCGTTTTACCAAAAAAAGCCAGAGATATTCTAAGTAGCACTGTTATTGCTGTAGAAGTTAATGATAATCATCAGGTTATCTTATCTCCTGTTTTAGATGTAGGAGGTGTTTTTGCAAAATATAAAAAAAATACAGAAGCTTCTTTTGAAGAGATGAGAGATAAAGCTTGGAGAGAAAACGTAAGAAAATAATATGAAATATATATGTGATACAAATTTTATTGTAAGATATTTAGTTGCTAATGATCAAAATATGTTTGATAAAGCAAAAGAAATATTTGAAAAAGTCAAAACAGGACAAATTATTTTAATATTAGAGCAAACCACATTTACTGAAATAGTATTTGTTTTATCTTCTGTTTATAAAGTTTCACGTAGTGAGATATTTACTAATTTATCAGGCTTACTTGCCTATAAAGGCATTCATTGTGAAAAGGAATATTATTTAGCTGCTTTAGAATATTACAGTAGGCATAACATTCATATAGTTGATTGTATATGTTAGCTAAAGCAAAGTTTTTAAATATACCGTTACTTACTTTTGATCAAAAATTACTTAATTTATCTAATAAAAATGACAATTAAAATACTTACCCCTCCAAGCGGTAAAATCTACTAGATTTATAGAATTTAATTATATTAAAAAGTAAAATCTTCGTGACGCCGGCTATTGGTATAGCGAAAAATATTCCAATAAAGCCGAATAAGCTACCGCAGGCAAAAATTGAGAATATAATCCAAAGAGGATGTAAACCTATTTTATCACCAATAATTTTAGGTGTTAGAATATATGACTCACAAATATTTCCGATTAAATAGACCACTATTATATAAAACAGTTTTGTGGTTGCACCAAAGGTTAAATATCCGACAGTTAGAGTTAGAAGAAAAGAGATAAAAGTGCCGATAAAAGGAATAATAACTAAAAAACCTGTTAAGATTCCAAGTAAAAGAGCAAGATCAATGCCTATTACACTAAATGAGATGCTATAATAAATCGATAACATTAAACAGATATTTAGCTGACCTCTTATATAAGCAGCAAGCAGGCTATTGATAGAGGATAATATTCCAAGGATTTTATGCCTGCTTTTTAGCGGTAATAATGATTTCATATTTTCGATAATTCTCATCCAATCACGTAAGAAATAAAATAATATTATAGGTATAAGTAAAAACAAGACAAATATATTAATTGTAATGAGAGTATAGTGCCAAAAATTATTAGCAAGGCTGCCAAGTATAGTGAATATACTATTTATGAAATTACTTAAAGAATCCCGTATCTTATCAGCGATATTAGGTTCTACAGCATAAATTTTTGTCATTATAGGCGGTAATATTTCTGCTTGAAAATAATCCTTATATTTAGGGATATTATTAACAAAAGTAGAAACCTGCCCATAAATTACCGGTACTAAAAGAGTAAGTGCAGTAAAAAATATACTTAAAAATATCAAGTAAACTACAATAGATGAAATTTTATTTGATAGTTTAAATTTTGACGCAACAAATTCTATAGCAGGTTGTAGTAAATAAGAAATTATAAAAGCAATAAAAAATGGTCTTATTGCTTCTGAAATTAGCATAAAACCGCTTATAAAAATTCCTATAAAAAGAAGCCAAAATATAGCGGTTTTATTCATATATATACTCCTAATAAATGAAGAGTTGTGTATACGAAGATCAACTTGGAAAAGAGTAATCGGTCTATAAGGCAAGGAGCGGCAGCAGTTACTTAATACGTGAGCACCGCAGATCTTATAAGACGACGTATCCAATTTTTCAAGTTCATCTAGTATATCTACTTTTTTGTTACTTGAACAGTCGCAGGTCTTAATAACCTATCTTTAATTTTATAACCAACTTGCATTATATTAATAACACTATTAGGTTCATGATCAGGATGCTCTATTTGAGAAATTGCATTATGCAAATTATAATCAAATGATGATCCTATTTCTGGCTTTATTTCTTCTATATGATGCTTATGAAATACTTTATCTAGTTCATCTTTAGTCATCTGAACACCAGCAATAATATTCGTTACTTCTACTGAAGCATCTAGTGGTTTATGCTCTAATGCTCTAGATAGATTATCGCTAACGTTTAAAAGTTCTTTAGCAAATGTAGTAATCGCATAATCTCTTGCATCATCACGTGCTTTTTCTAAACGCTTTCTTGTATTATCTATTTCAGCACTTGCTCTAATTAGCTTATCTTTTAGCTCTTCTATTTGGGCTTTTAAGTCTGCTATTTCTGAATTAGTTTCAGTATTTTCTACCTCTTCAGCAATATTATTTATTGCTTCTTCTTTGTTTTCTATATTATTGTCCGTCATCGTATAACTATTATTGATTTACTTATAGTATAAGATATAATAAAAAATCTAAAATTTTCAATGGGGTATACTTGTTTTATTTAAAATCTTTTCCAAATAAAACTTTGTCTATCTATTCTTCATCTATTAGAGGTATAAATATTATATTATGAGGCAGTCAGGCAGAAAAAGCAATCAATTACGTCCTATTTCATTAGAATTATCTCCTCTTATTAACGCAGAAGGCTCATGTCTTATTAAAATAGGCAACACTCATGTTATGTGTAGTGCAAGTTATGATACGACAGTACCGCCATTTTTACGTAACCAGAACAGAGGATGGATTACCGCAGAATATAGCATGCTCCCGGGTTCTACAGCTCAGCGTAATAAAAGGGAAGCGGTGCAAGGTAAGCAGTCAGGTAGAACGCAAGAAATACAGCGTTTAATTGGGAGGGCGATGCGTTCGATAATTGACTTACAAAAACTTGGTGAGCGACAAATTACCATAGATTGTGATGTGATTAATGCCGATGGAGGTACTAGAACTGCCGCTATAACAGGGAGTTATGTAGCTTTGCATTTAGCTATTAGATCATTAATGAAGAAAAGAATTCTGAAAGTAAATCCATTAATTAACCAAGTTGCTGCCGTTTCTTGCGGTATATATAAAGGTCAACCTATATTAGATTTGGATTATTTAGAAGATAGTGACGCTGAAGTAGATAGTAATTTTGTGTTTGCAGGTAATGGAAACTTAATTGAAATTCAAGGAACGGCAGAGAAAGAACCTTTTTCTGAAGAGCAATTTTTAGAAATGTTAAAACTTGCAAAAGCTGGTGTTTCAGAATTGTTTAAACTACAAAATCAAGTATTACTCAATTTACAATGACTAAAATAAGACTTGATGAATTTTTACTGCAAAAAGGTTTTGCCCCAAGTATCCAAATAGCACAAAGTCTAATTATGCAGGGTAAAGTGCATAATAAACATGAGCAATTAACCAAAGCCGGAACTCAAGTTAATGTAAATGATAAGGATATTAAGGTAAAATTGCCGAAGCATAATTATGTTTCAAGAGGAGCATTAAAGTTAATTAAGGCTTTAGATCATTTCAAGATTAACCCTAGCGGTATGGTTTGCATTGATCTTGGAAGCAGTACTGGCGGTTTTACGGAAGTTTTATTGGAGCAAGGTGCAAAGTTAGTTTTTGCTGTAGATGTTGGTTATGGCGAGCTGCATCATAGATTGCGTGACAATCCACAAATTATAGTACTTGAGAAAACTAATGCACGATATTTAACCGAAAAACAAATAACTACTCAGCCTGATTTGATAGTTTGTGATGCAAGCTTTATTAGCTTAACCACTATTCTGCCTGCTTCATTTGCTTTAGCTAAGAAAAATTGTTTGCTTATAGCTCTAATTAAGCCGCAATTTGAAGTCGAAAAGCAGGAGGTAGAGGAGGGGGGAATTATTAAAAATCCGTTACTCCATCAAAAAGTGTGCAATAAAATTAAAGCTTGGCTTGAAGAAGAACATAATTTTGAGATATTCAGTATTGTAGAAAGCCCGATACTTGGAGCTAAAGGAAATAAAGAATTTTTAATAGTAGGGCAGAGAAAAAAGACACTTTAAATCAATTTATTATTAATTGCATCCTCTAATGTATAATTATTAAGTGTTTTTATAAATGCATTGCTTGCCTCCTTAATAAAATGTTTAAATTGGCACGAATTAGTGATTCTACATTGATTAGTATCCTTATTAAAACACTCTACTATATCCATATTAGGCTCTAACTTCTCTATTATATCTCCAAGTTTTATAGAAGAGGGGTTAGATGCTAATCTAATTCCACCTCCTTTTCCTTTACTACTAGTTATATATCCTAATTGTGCTAATTTGTGTATTACCTTTACTAAATGATTAAGCGAAATATTATAGTATTCTGCTATTTCTTTTATACTACAAATTTTCTCCTGTTTAGATGCAAGATATATAAGACTACGTAATCCATAATCTGTAAAACTTGTTAACTGCATAAAAATTTTATTTTTTATCTTGAATATACAAAAAAACATTTATATAAGTCTATATTATAGTGGTAGAATGACTAAAGAATCTTTAAGCGATATTTTAGAAAATTATGATAGCCATTATGAAGTTTGTACTTCTAGCTCTTTTAGTACTGCTATACAGCAGACATTAAAGGGATGGGGTGTTGAAGACGTTAATATTCATGTAGAGGGATTCGGTTCGATACCAGAAATTCTTGATTCAGCATTAATAGGTGTCTGTCCGTTTCATTAAACATATAGTTCTTTTTATTGTTAAATAAATATTGCTTATATATATGAACTAGTGTATTCTGCCTTTTTAAGGGATACAATATTGGAATTAAAAAAAGGTGGGTTATCCCGCCTTTTTTGTTATAAAAGCCAAAGAATGCAAACTATTGAACAACAAATAACAGATTTGATACAAGAAACCTTAAAAGATATGGGGTTTGAAGTAGTGCTTGTACGTGTTAAAGGTCTAAGCTCTAAAGTAGTCGAGATATTAATAGATAGGCTTGATGATCAAAAAGTAACGGTAGAAGATTGCACTAAAGCAAGCAATACTATTTCGGCTATTTTAGATGTTGAAGATTTGATAGAAGAGGCATATTATTTAGAGGTTTCATCAAGTGGTGTTGAACGTCCATTAGTAAAATTTGAAAATTATAAAAGATTTGTAGGACGAGAAGTTAAAATTAAGCTTAAAGAGTTGTTAAATGGTAGAAGCCGTTATCAAGGTACGATAATTGAGGCTAAAGACGATAAAGTATATTTAAAATGGGAAAACCAAGAAGTAATAATTAATTACGATTTAATTAAAAGTGCTAACCTAGTTTTAACAGAAGAAATGTTTAAAAAATTATTAGGTTCTGAGAATAAAAGTAATACAAGGTAATGTAATATATGTCTAATATAGGTAACATAGAAATTTTACAAATTATAGATTCTGTAGCTCGTGAGAAAGGAATATCAAAAGAAGTTTTGATATCAACTGTAGAACAAGCAGTGCAAGTAGCAGGGCGAAAAAAATATGGCAATGAATATAATATCAAAGCACAAATAAATAGAAAGACAGGTGAAATAAATCTTTTAAGAGTGCTTAAAGTAGTAGAAAATGTAGAAGATTATTTAACACAAATTTCACTTACCGAAGCTTTACAAAAAGATCCTGAAGTTAAAATTGATGGTGAAATATATGAATATTTGCCTTCTATTGATCATGCGAGAGTAGCAGCTCAAGCCGCAAAACAAGTCATAACACAACGTGTTATAGAAGCAGAGCGTGAAAAACAATATCATGATTTCAAAGATAGAAAAGGTGAAGTTATAAATGGTGTTGTCAAAAGAATAGAATATGGTGATATAATAGTTGACCTTAACCGTGCTGAGGCAATAATAAAGAGAGAACAACAGATTAAAGGTGAAAATTTTAAAGTTGGTGATCGTGTTAAAGCATATGTACAAGATGTAAGACACGAAACAAAAGGTCCACAAATCTTTTTATCTAGAGCAGATGATAGGATGCTTGCTAAACTATTTGAGTTAGAAGTTACAGAAATTTATGAGGGAATGATCGAAATAAAAGCAGTAGCACGTGATGCCGGTTCAAAAGCCAAAATAGCTGTATTTGCTTCAGATAGTAGTGTAGACCCGATAGGTTCATGTGTTGGTATTAGAGGCAATAGGGTAAAAGCTATAACAAATGAGCTAAATGGAGAAAAAATTGATATAATATTATGGAATAGGGATGTTGCACAGTTTATAATCAATGCTCTTGCACCTGCTGAAATTTTAAAAATTCTTATTGATGAAGATAAAAGAAAATTAGAGATAGTAGTTTCACAAGAGAATCAAAGCCTTGCAATAGGTAGAAGAGGACAAAATGTAAGACTTGCTGCTAAACTTACAGGATGGAATATCGATATAATGACTGAAGAGCAAGAGTCAAAACGAAGAAATGAAGAGTTCGTAACTTCTACAGAATTATTTATGGAAGCTTTAGACGTTGAAGAAGTAATCGGGCAGCTTTTATCAGTTAGTGGATTTAATACAGTAGAACAAATTGCAAATAGTGATGTTAATGCTTTAATGAATATTGAAGGTTTTGAAGAGGAGCTTGCTGTAGAGATTAGAAATAGAGCTATTAATTATGTTAATCTCAAAAATGAAAAGATTGTTAAAGAACTTGAAGAGCTTGGAGTCGAACAAGAATTAATAGACATATTAGAAATACAACCTGAATTAATACTAAAATTTGCTGAATATGGTATTAAGACCATAGAAGATTTAGGTGAAATGAGCGTAAATGAATTTAAAAATTTAGCTCCAAATTCTAATATAACAGATGAAAATATTAAATTATTAATTAAGACGGCTAAACAACATAGCGAGCTAAAAGAAGAATAAAAAAATTTTGGTGTCATATTTGTCATTGCGAGCCACTGAAAGTGGCGTGGCAATCTCGTGAGAATGTCCTGAGATTGCTTTGTCGCTACGCTCCTCGCAATGACGGTCTCCAGTTAAGGCACCATATTACTCTAGCAAAGGGTTCTATTACTAAACACAAAGGTTTAAATATGACGGATAACCAGGAAAACAAACCCAAAAAGTTGACACTTAGCAATACGAAATTGTCACTTAACAAGTCTTTTGACTCTCTTGCGAGTACTCAAAATTTTGTTAATGCTAAGTCGAAAACATTAGTAGAGGTTAGAAAAAGCTCTAGTGGTTCTACTACTACCCTTTCATTAAATAAAGAGAAAGGTAGTTTAGAAACTGGTTCAAGTAGTGGTAGTGAAGAATTTAACAGACGCTTATCTATTCTAAAAAAAGCTGCAGAACAATCAAAATTAAATGATAATTCACAAATAAGTACTTTAAGTAAACTTGCAAGTATTAATCAATCTATTGCTTCACAAGAAGATCCTATAGAAGTTGAGCAAGAAGAAAGCAGCGATACTAACAAAGTTAAAGAAGAGACAAAAATAGAAGAAGTAAAAGATACTGAGGAGTCTGCACTTCAAACTCCTAAAAAGAAAGAGGATATTTTTGTAAAATCTCCGTTAGTAGGAACTAGAACTCGTTATGGTATAGAATCGGAAAAAGATGTAGATAAAGTAACCGAAAATAAGGTGATTGCACCAAAACCTAAAGTTGAAGAATCAAGAAAGTTTAAAAAGACTGACCTCTTTAATATGGTTGGTGACGATGAAAACGACAATAGAACTAGAACTAGAAGTCTTGCTTCTATAAAAAGAGCAAGAGAAAAAGAAAAGCGTAAATCATTAGTACAAGCCCCTGAAAAAGTATATAGAGAAATAACGCTACCTGAAGTTATTGGTGTTGGTGATTTTGCAAATGCAATGTCTGAGCGTGTATCTGATGTTATTAAAGAGTTAATGAAGCTTGGCATCCTTGCTAATGCTAGTCAAACAATTGATGCAGATACTGCAGAATTAGTAGCCACACATCTAGGTCATGCTGTCAAAAGAGTCCAAGAATCGGATGTTGAAAATATCTTAATTACCAATGATAAAGAAGAAGATTTAAGATCACGTGCACCAGTTGTTACAGTTATGGGGCATGTTGACCACGGAAAAACTTCTCTACTTGATGCTCTGAAATCTACAGATGTAGCATCCGGTGAGACAGGGGGAATTACCCAGCATATCGGTGCTTATAGAGTAACGCTTGCTGATGGTAGAGCTATTACATTTATTGATACTCCTGGTCATGAAGCTTTCTCAGAAATGCGTTCAAGAGGGGCAGGTGTCACTGATATAGTTATCATAGTAGTTGCAGCAGATGACGGAATTAAGCCGCAAACTGTTGAAGCGATTAACCATGCAAAAGCAGCAAATGTTCCTATAATAGTTGCCATTAATAAGATAGATAAGCCTGATATTGATATTGAGCGTGTAAAAAACGAACTCTATATGTATGAAATTATCGGCGAGGAAGCTGGTGGTGATGTTATGGTTATTCCGATCTCGGCACTTAAAAAAATTAATTTAGACAAGCTTGAAGAAGCTATTTTATTAATTGCAGAAATGCAAAATTTAAAAGCAAGTCCATTCGGATCAGCTAGCGGTGTCGTGATCGAATCAAAAATCGAAAAAGGAAGAGGTGCGTTAACAACCATGCTAGTTCAGCGTGGTACTTTAAAAAGTGGCGATATTATAATAGCTGGAACTGCGTATGGTAAAGTCAAAAAAATGACCAACGATAAAGGAATAGAAGTTTTAGAAGCTACCCCATCCGTTCCAATAGAAATTCAGGGCTTGAGTCATGTTCCTCATGCCGGTGATATGTTTAACGTAGTACAAACTGAAAAGCAAGCAAAAGACATAGCAGAATATAGGGAGCGAGTTGCTAAAGAAAAGAAAATATCTATAGCACCACGTTCAAGTCTAGAAGATTTATTCTTAAAAGCTTCTGGTAGTAGTAAAATTAAAGAATTACCTTTAATTATTAAAGGTGATGTTCACGGGTCAGTTGAAGCTATTGCTGGTAGTTTATTAAAATTACCAAATGATGAAGTTAAGCTCCGCATTCTTCACAGTGGTGTAGGTCCTATAACAGAATCGGATGTATCACTTGCTCATGCTTCTTCAGCTATCATTGTTGGTTTTAATGTTAGAGCAGGTGCAAACGCAAAAACTGCTGCAGAGAAAGAAAAAGTTGAAATTAGATATTACAGCATAATATACGATCTATTAGATGACGTGAAAGCAATTATGAGCGGAATGCTTGATTCGATTATCAGAGAACAATATATTGGATCAGTAGAAATTAGGCAGATATTTAACATTACCAAGATTGGTAAAATCGCTGGTTCTTATGTCACTAGAGGTATTATTAAGAAAGGAGCAGGAGTACGCTTATTACGTGATAATATAGTAATTCATGAGGGTAAGCTGAAAACTTTAAAACGCTTTAAAGAAGAAGTTAAAGAAGTCAGAGAAGGCTATGAGTGTGGTATCGCATTTGAGAATTACGAAGATATCAGAGAGGGCGATACAGTCGAGGTATTTGAGCTGATTCAAGAGAAAAAACAGTTATAACTTAGTTCCCGTCATTGCGAGAAGAAACTGTAAGTTTCGACGAAGCAATCTAGTAAAAAAATACTAATAATATTAGTATTTTTTATTATTTTTTGGATACTGTGATCAAGCAATTAGATGACACCAAGAGTGTTTTTTGATCCACGCGGGCAAGCCTACACGGGAATGACATATAATATATGACTATGGAACTTACCGGAAATGAGTTAATTAAGTCCAAGCTTATAGATATCCCTGAGCGTTCAGGGGTCTATCGGATGTTTGACGCTAATAAACAAGTCATTTATGTCGGTAAAGCTAAAAACCTAAAAAAGCGTCTTACTAATTACATTAAAACAGATTTAGATACTAAAACGCTTCGGATGGTTGCAAATACTTGCTCGTTAGAGTATAGCATTACTAATTCTGAAGTCGAAGCACTGCTTTTAGAAGCTCAGCTAATCAAAAAATTTCAACCGAAATTCAATATTCTTCTTAAAGACGATAAATCTTTCCCTTTCATCAAATTACGTTTAGATCATGATTTCCCGCAATTGCTAAAATACCGAGGCAGAGCCTTAAATGATGGGAAGTTTTTTGGTCCGTTTGCTTCAGCAACCGAAGTTAACACTACTTTATCAGAACTACAAAAAATCTTTAAACTACGTTCCTGCACAGATAATTACTTCAATTCACGTACTCGTCCTTGCCTACAATATGAAATCAAGCGTTGTTATGCTCCATGTGTTGGTAAGATTAATAAAAAGGATTATGCAGAGCTAGTAGGGCAGGTTAAAGATTTCTTGCAAGGACGCAGTAAAGAACTCCAAGAAAATCTATCGAAGAAAATGGAAGAGTTAAGCGAGCAGATGCGTTTTGAAGAAGCGGCAGACATCAGAGATCGTATTAAGGCATTGAGTTATGTACAGCTTAAAGCTGGTATTACGGATATTGTTAAAGATGCAGATATAATTGCTATTGTAGAAAAGAATGGGCATTATTGCGTAGAGGTATTTTTATATAGAATAGGGCAAGCTTGCGGTAATATTCCGTATTTCCCTACTTCTACTGAAAATAGTACTAAAGAAGAAGTGTTAAGGCATTTTTTACTGCAATTTTATCAAAAGCAACAAGTGCCTCCGGAAATTATTATCAATCATGAAATTGATGATAAAGATAATATCATAGAAGCGATTAGGAGTATTAATGATTTTGCTAAGCTTAGCATTACAATTCCTGCTAGCGGCGGTAAGCTTAAATTAGTTCAAAATGCTGAGGAAAATGCTTTATTTTCACTTGAGCAATATTTAAAGAAATTTACTAAAAATCAAGAACTTATGTTTGAGGTTAAAGAGTTATTTAATCTTCCTGAAATTCCTGAGAGAATTGAGGTTTACGATAATAGCCATATTCAAGGTAAGTTTGCCGTCGGGGTTATGATAGTTGCTGGTAAATCCGGTTTTGATAAAAAAGAATATCGGGTTTTTTCGTTGTCATCCCGTGACTCGATCACGGGATCCAGTAAATCAACAAACAATGATGGTGTTAGTTGTTTTTTGGATACCGTGGACAAGCCACGGTATGACGCTGTAGGTGATGACTATGAAATGCTAAAACAAGTCCTTACCAGAAGGCTTACACGATTAAAACAAGAGCCGCATAGGTTGCCAAGCTTGATGATTATTGATGGGGGGAAAGGACATTTAGGAATTGTTAAAGAAGTGATGAACAAGCTTCAAATGGATATTCCGTTTGTTTGTATGTCAAAAGGTCCTGATAGAAATGCTGGTCTTGAGCAGTTTCATATGGTAGGTAGAGAAGTATTTACCTTGAACAAGAATTTACCGCTCATGAAATATTTACAAATCCTACGGGATGAAGCTCATAATTTTGCAATAAAGAATCATAGACTTAGTAGGTCACGTGCTATAAAAGTCTCAAGCCTTGATGAAATAGAGGGAATAGGGGATACACGTAAAAAGGCATTACTGCATTATTTTGGTTCATATAAAGCAGTATCAGATGCGACGCTAGATGAGCTTTCTAAAGTAAAAGGCATTAGTAAATCACTTGCGAAAATGATCTTTAATGCCTTGCATAAAAATTAAGCTATTAAGCTTTGTCTGTAGGGTTATTAGTAGTAGTGTTATTAGACTCACCTAACAATTTTTTTGCCCAAGCTTGTGCATCATCATTAGTATGTACAACAGTATTATCATGATGCTTATCATATTCTTCAGCAAAAGCAAGTTCTTCAGGTGATAAAAAGTCGTTATCTTTATTGTTTGGTTTCTTGGACATATTATTACCTACCTATTTGATTATTTTTCTTTATTATAACATTTTTATTAGTATTTGGCAATGGATTAGAGTTATTAGATTGTAATTGATTCCCTAACTGTGATCCAATCATTTGAGCTTCATCTGTAACTTTTGTATAGCTTACTTTTATACCTAAATTACTATCATTAAATTTATAAGTCGGAGTTTTTTATGATAATCTTCGCTATATAATTCCTGTGGGTTTTGTGCTTTAGGATTTAAGTTTTGTTTACGTAAAAATTCATCTAACCTAGTTTTATCGTGTATCTCTACTGTTTTTTCTTTAAGATTACCTTGTTCTATTAATATCGGTTTTTTACCTCTTTCCACATCATTGTCTACTATTTTATATTCAATATCTTTTCCAATATTCTTAGACATAATATCATGAAAATTCTTTGGGACATTAATATTTGCATTGATAACGCCAGTTTAGGATAAGGAGGTCTGAGGATAAGCAAGTAGTGTTAGAAATTTTTTAGATTTATTGAAATTAAAAGCATTTACGCAAGAAAGTATATGAACTAAGAAATTAATAGGGGAGCGATGTCTTGAATGTTCAAGGTTCATGCTGTTTTTTAGTACATTAAATACTGATTCAATTATTGATCTGCTTTTTAAGAGTATTTTATCTTCTATATCTAATAAATGATTTTTCATATCCTTGCGAATCCCAGTAAATAACCGTAGCCCACGACTAAATAATTTAGCGGACATTTCCTTAGAAATATAAGCCTTGTCTCCAAATAATTTACCCCATAATCCTTTGGTAATTGAGTCTACAGCAGATAAATCACTAGCATTACCCTTTGTTATTTTAATTGCCATAATCTGACCTTTATTATTAATTACAATATGTAATTTAAATCCCATAAACCATCCGTAACTACTCATACCTATTTTAGCAATGCCACTAAACACTTTATTATTATTTGTACGTTTTGCATGACATATCGATAATTTGGTTGAATCAACAAAATATATACCAGTCTCATCTCCTGTAAATAATTGTAACATTATAGTTAAAGGTAATACTAATCTTGGCCACAACTGGATTATCCGACTGTAACTAGGAAGACTAAAATATCCTCTATATTTACATGATAGATGATATAAATAATAATTCTTAAAATCTTTGCATGGAGATATATAAAAATATAATACTATAGTTATATAGTTCTGAAAGCCTTAAACTCCCTGATCTCCTACGCTTCCTAACGCTGGGTATTAATTTGCTTTCTTCCCATTCTTCGTAAACTTTACAATAATTATCTATTATACAAAATAGAGTTATGATACATCTTTTCATTGTTGAGTGCATATTTTTTTGATTCAAAATCTATGTAACTCAACACTCCTCTCTTGTAAATACCCTGCTTTATTATCTTTATTCCTTACACTCTTATCCTAAACTGGCGTTTATAATATAATCAGTTGGTACAAATCGTTGTTCTTCTTTTCCTCGTTCATATGCTCTTTCTACACATTTTTCTGTCGGAATTGAGATAACATCAATTAAAGTTTTTCCTCCATTTTTAACTGCCATATCAAGTATATATTGATTAGGCATTATAGTATCAACTAGCATATCAGGAGCTTTATTGTCGTTAACTTTTTTCTCATATAAACGATATGACATATTAGAAATAAATCCTGCTTCTGCATGATTAAGAGCTGATCTATTCTCAATTTTACTAGTAGGTGAGCTATCATCTATAAAATCTCTATGACTATCAGTGTTAATTTTTACTATATCAGCCCAATTTTTTCCTTCCCCTTGATTGCTTCTGATCTACGCATTGCTACAGATGTCCCTTTTCCGGATGCTGGTGCCCCATAAAAACAATAAGTAGTTCTATCTTTTGAATGTTCAGTTAATTTTTTAAATCCTTGACTTTCTGCTTCTTTTACTAATTTTGGTTCTAGATCAGATATTATTGTATCTTCTAAAGCTTTCATTCTAGTTTTATCAAATAATATTTTTTCCAAATATTGTTCTGGTGATTTTGAGTGTGATTCTTTAGGTAATTTGGAATAATTTGTGTTTATAGTTTCATATAAATTTTTTGCGTCTAGTTCTTCTTTATTTAATGTTGTTGTATCGGTATTATTAATAACTTTAGAAGCTAAAGCTTCGGCTTGAGATTTTGAGTCTATAGTTACCTTATTGTCATTGCTAAAGTAAAGGGGACCACTAAATTGCACGAAAAAGGGACCAGAGAATTTGGTGTAACCTAATAAGGTTATAATGTGCAATATTCACTAGATAATTAATTAAAATAAATATCTAGTGATACAATGATAAGAATAAATATGTACACAACAATTATCACCCTTTATAAGCAAGGCAACAGTCAAAGAAATATTGCCAAACTAACAAGGATAGACCGTAAAACAGTAAGAAAAATAATAAATCGTTACGTAGAGTCTGGTACAGAATATCCTGCACCCTATGAACGATCTTCAGCACTGGATTCTTGGCACGAACAAATAATTGAGTTATTAGAAAAGAATCTAAGTTACATAAGAATTTTTGAAGAGTTAAAAATTCAAGGTTATACAAAAAGTTATGGTTCGCTAACCCGTTATATCAAAAAATATAAGATTCAGAATAACAGTTGCATTCGTTTTCATACTTTAGCAGGAGAGGAAGCACAAGTAGATTTTGGTGACATAGGCTTACAGTATAATGCCCAAGGGCGTAGAGTTAAAGCATATGTGTTTAATATGCGTTTAAGCTATAGTCGCCTTGATTATTATGAAGTAGTGTTTGATCAAAGTTGTAAAACATGGATACAATGTCATATCAATGCATTTAATTATTTTGCTGGTAGTCCAAAAGTAATAAAACTTGATAATCTTAAAGCTGGGGTGGTAGATAGCAATTTCTATGAGCCTGTATATCAGAAGGAATACAAACGTTTAGCTGATCATTATGGGATTTTACTTTCTCCTTGTCGTATATATCAACCTCAAGAAAAAGGCAAAGTAGAATCAGGCATAAAGTATGTCAAAAATAATTTTTTTGCTGGACGTAAATTTCATAGATATGAAGAATTAATACACGATCTTGCAAACTGGTTAAATAAAGCAAATAACCGAATACATGGTACTACTAAAAAAATTCCTCAGGAACTATTTGAGCAAGAAGAAAGTAATAATTTAATGCCCTTACCATTAGAAACGTTTGATTTATCATCGTGGCATAATCGAAAAGTAGCAAAAGATTGTCATATCACCATAGATAATAATTATTATTCCGTACCAGCAAAATATATATACAGTGAAGTATTGGTACAATTATCACCAAACCTTGTTCAAATATTTTCTATACAAAATGATTTAATAGCAAGGCACGTTAGAGTAGATGGCAAAGGAATATTTACCACTAATCCGTCTCATTATGCCAAATATAAACGTCTATGCCCAGGTTTTATAGAATATAGCGAACATTATCAACAACAAATGCAGCAGATAGGCAATAATTGCAGTTTATTATTAGAGTTATTACAACAAACACGAGTAAATGATTGGCAACGTTGTGCCAGAGGTATTATTTCTTTACGTAAGGTTTACAATGATGAGTTAATAGATAAAGCCTGTCATAGAGCATTACATTACGGTATAAGTTCTTACTCTAAAATTAAGAATATCTTAAATAGTAATGCAGTAAACTTACCATTGCCAGAGTTTGGAGGTCAGAATGCAGAACTTGCTTAATGACCTACGTAGTTTTAGATTATCAGGTATAGTCAATAGCTTAAATGAAAGGATTATTTATGCTCAAAATAATAAACTAGGATTTAAAGAATTTCTCTCACTATTATGTGAAGATGAAAAATCTCACCGTAAGGATAATAATTACCGTCGTCGTAAAAATGCTGCTAAATTACCGGTAACTAAAAATTTAGAAGACTTTGATTTTCAGTTCCAACCAAGTATTGATACCAAAGTAATAAGTGATTTATCTACTTGTGATTATATTAATACTAAGGGCAATGTCATATTCATAGGTAATTCTGGAACTGGCAAAACTCATCTTGCTATTGGATTAGCATTAAAAGCTTTAACACGAGAATACTCTGTATATTTTACTACGGTATCGGATATGCTTTATAATTTACATATTGCAAGAGCAGATAATAGCTATCACAAAAAAGTTAAATTACTCTTATCATTTGACTTATTAATTCTTGATGAGTTAGGTTTTAAGCAATTACCAAAACATTCAGTAGATGATTTTTTTAATATTATTGCTAAACGATATGAAAATAAATCTACCATTATCACCACAAACAAGGATTTTGAAAGATGGAATGAAATATTTGCTGATGAGTTATTAACTCATGCAATTATTGATCGAGTAGTACATCATGCACATATACTAAACATCACAGGTAAAAGTTATCGTATTAATAACTATAAATCTGGAGGTAATATGACATAAAAAATTTTAAATAAAGTGGTCCCTTTTTCACGTAATTTAGTGGTCCCTTTTTATTTGACAATGACACTTATTTACCTTTTCTTCAAATTCCTTGCTGTTACTATTAACCCACCAATTAAATACCTGACATAATAGTTGCAAATACTAAAATATAATGTTAGAATGAAATAATGCTAAAAAAAGAAGATTTTAGGACATTATCAACGAGTGCACAAGCAGCTTTAAGAAAAGTTGCATTAAGAGCAATTGATAAAGGAGAAAAACAATCAGATGTATCAAATCTTATAGGAGTAACACGTCAGACTATTAGTAACTGGGTTAACAAAAGAAGAAGAGGTGATAAATATGCAATAACTGGCAAGTCTAGAGGAAGAAAGACAGGAGAGAAAAGAATAATAAATGAAATGCTGGGTAAAAAAATACAAGATTATATAAATCACTCTAGACCAGAAGATCACAATATCAAATCTGCACTATGGTCAAGAAAAGCTATTAATGCCCTGATTAAAAAATGCTGTGGTTTCTTTTTGCCATTAAGTACGATTGGAGAATATTTAAGAAGATGGGGATATACTGCACAAAAACCAAAGAAATTAGCTTATGAGCAACAGCCAAAACAAGTTCAAGTATGGCTAGATGAAGAATATCCCGCAATAGTAAAACAAGCACAAATGGAACAAGCTGAAATACACTGGTGTGATGAAGTGGGTATAAAATCAGAATGTCAGGTGTTACAGAGCTATTCTTTAAAAGGCAAAACACCCGTAGTTATTCATAAATCAAAACGATTTACTATAAATATGATATCAACTGTTACGAACAATGGTAAACTAAGGTTCATGTTATATGAAGATACACTAAAAACAGATATATTTATAGAATTTCTAAGAAGATTAGTGAAATCTGCAAGAAGGAAGATCTTTTTAATATTAGACAATTTAAAAGTACATCATAGTAAAAAAGTATACAGCTGGACAAATAAGCATAAAGATAAAATTTCTTTGTTTTTTTTGCCTCCTTATACTCCACAACATAATCCAGATGAATACTTAAATAATGACTTAAAAAGAAATGTAAATAGAAAACATATACCTCTTACAAAAGATGAGTTAAAATACAATCTTAAATCTTATTTACGTTGCTTACAGAACAATCCTAAACATATACAAAAATTGTTCCAAGCCGATGATGTTAAATATGCCTCTTAAGTCAGGTATTTAATTGGTGGGTTAATATATTCTAATATGTAGGAATGTAATTTTTCAAAAGTAGGTTTTAAATCCGCTTCTTTTTCTATTTGCAGGTTAGTGTTTATAATAGCAAGAGAAGCATATTTAGCTATACGTGTTGCCGGTAAGCTAGCTACACTTGTTAAATCATTTGTACCTGTTAGTATTATATGTTCAGCAGTTGTTCTAGCGGAATTTTCTGAATTTTTAATAATAGTAGGAATTTCTGTATCTGTTTTTTCATTACTTAAATCTTTTGCCTTGCTAAGTGTATCAACTCCTGTAACTTCCCAGGCTTCATTTTGTTTATCTTTCATAATTATTAATTGTTTTTTAAATAAAATTGATAATAAGATTATTTGATGCATCATCAAAATAAATTAATAGTTGAATTTAATTTTAGTAGAATAGTAGTGTATTTTTGCAACTTATATTATTATTAAGTATTGATATAATTATTGTTAAGTTTTGAAATATTTTTCAAAATTATATTTGATTATTAATTAAAAAATTGATACTATATTAAATAATTAACTTTTTATTAAATAATGAGAAAGGGGATATGATTATATTTAATTTTAAGGATAAGTTTAGTTATTCACATTTGTTAGAAGTTTTAAAAACCAAATATAAAAACACAGGATATGACGGATAAGTATATATCATATACTAAAGTTGAATCATTAGAAGATATGGTTGTTAATGATAGAATAATAAGCTGTTATGATATTTGTAAAATATCCTTTTCTTCTGGAAATAAAAAATTAGCTATGCCTGAGGGTATGGTATATTCTGGGTTATCTGAAGTTACTGCTGAAGATGTGATGCATTTAATGGGACATGAAAGTATAGTTATGTAAAGTGCCATCTAGTTGCTTGCTAACTAGAGCCATATATCATTTCTGCATAGGCTTTATTGCGTGGATACCAAATCGTCATGAGCTACGCGACTGTAAGGAGCGTGGCAATCTCATTAAACATCCTGAGATTGCTTCATCAATTACTTCGTAATTTCCTCGTAATGATGACTCTCAATCTATGCGAGAATGACCTTTTTCTAAACCTTAACTAATATATGTCTTTTTTTACCGGCAGAGAGTTTAATAACCTTATTATCAACTAAGAAAGTAGTATTAATTATCATATTCTCGTCTTCTATAAGCTGATCATTTACTTTAGCTCCTTTTCCTCTTATAAGCTTACGTGCTTCAGATTTAGAGGTAGCAAGCCCAGCTTCATGAAATAGTTCAAACGCAGTAATGCCTGCTTGTAACATTTTCGGCTCTAGAACTATGGTGGTTAAATTTTCGTCAATTTGTCCTTGTTCAAATATTTTTACTGAAGTCTCTAAAGCGGTATTGGCTTCTTGCTCTCCATGACAAAGTTTAGTCAATTCATAAGCAAGCTGCTTTTTAGCGGCATTAATATCCGTACTTGCTAAATTTTCAAATGCTGTAAGCTCTTCACTTGTTAGCTCACTATATA
Organism: Rickettsia endosymbiont of Rhinocyllus conicus; assembly: GCF_964026465.1. Taxonomy (NCBI): domain Bacteria; kingdom Pseudomonadati; phylum Pseudomonadota; class Alphaproteobacteria; order Rickettsiales; family Rickettsiaceae; genus Rickettsia; species Rickettsia endosymbiont of Rhinocyllus conicus. The sequence goes on from NZ_OZ032155.1 coordinate 664,784, forward strand.
ATTTAGCAAATCTAACCACGTCAGCATCTTCACAGTTACGCCAATATTGGTAATAATCATAAGGGCTTAGCAGATCTTCATTAAGCCATACAGCACCTGCAGCCGTCTTACCCATTTTAGCACCTGAAGCAGTTGTAAGTAACGGCGTTGTCATACCAAACACTTCTTTGCTACTTATTTTGCGAGTTAAATCCGCCCCCATTACGATATTACCCCATTGATCACTACCACCAAGTTGCAGACTACAATTATAATGTTTGCTTAAATAGTAAAAATCATAGGCTTGCAGCAACATATAGTTAAATTCTAAAAAGCTCAAATGCTGCTCCCGCTCTAGTCTAAGCTTTACCGAATCCATAGTAAGCATACGGTTTACCGAGAAATGGCTGCCAAAATCTCTTAGGAAATCTAGATAATGAAGTGAGTCTAACCACTCCGCATTATCGAGCATAATAGCATCACTTTCACCGTCACCGAACTTGATGAATTTAGACAGAGATTTTTTGATGCCTTCCGCATTTTTAGCTATATCTTCCTTGCTTAAAATTTTACGTGCCTCATCTTTCCAAGTAGGATCACCGATTTTACTCGTACCACCGCCAATAATCACTATTGGCTTATGCCCATGCTTTTGAAGTAGTCGCAATATCATTATCTGCATTAAACTACCAATATGTAGCGATGTTGCAGTGCAGTCAAAGCCGATATAAGCTGCGATCTTACTTTCTTTTGTTATACTGGTTAACCGCTCTAAATCGGTACATTGGTGGAAATATCCTTTATTTATAAATTCTTCTATAAAAGTCATATTATTAATTTCAAAAGCCATTAAACCACGCAGTTTGGTATATATTAAGTAAATTGTCAATATTCAAGAGTGTCATTTAGGTAATAATTTTATATTTATAATATACTTTAACCTAAATTAATTTTAATTAACTTGTTAGCATTTTTAAATAATGATTTAATTAAATAAACTTAATAAGGAATTTTGATATGTCAAAAGATAGTGATGGAAAAGGAAATACACTTACTAAGGAACAAAAAGAAAAAATTATCTTAGAAAGATTAGAATATGTTGAAAAAGATATAAAAAATTTAGAAAATTTTGCAGCAGCTCAATTTGCAAATAAAGTTAAAGCTAACAAAAAACCAATCGACGTAAAGGATGAAGAGTTTCAAAAGGAATTAAACGCAACAATAGAAACGGAAAAGAATCAGCAAAGTAAAACTGGAGGGGTAAATGCGGTAATAAGCCTTAAAGCAACTTTAACAGATTTGAGGGAGTATTTAGTAGAAAAAGGCGTTCTTCCAGCGGTTTCTGATGGAAAAGATTTTGAAGAATTTCCTGCAATAAAAGAAAGAATAAATAATTATGATAAAGAATTTAGAGAAAAGTTTTCAACTAATGAAAAAGTGAAGGCAGCAGTAAAAAATCGTGTTGAATATGAAATTATAAATGAATCTTTGGATTTTAAAGAATTGAAAAATGATCAATATATACCATTAGATAAAGAAGCCAATAAAATACTTACTAATCAAATATCTAATGAAGTAAAAATACCTGAAGAGCTTTATGAAAAAATCATGAAAGGTAATGAACAACTTAGATCAAAATTAACATATCAAATAATTAGACCTGAAGTAGAAAAAGCTTTTGGTAATCCTAAATTTAATTTTACTCAAGATGGTTATGATTATGAAATAACCACTTTAGATAATTCCAAACTAACTCCAGAAAATATAGCAAATTTTAAAAACTCATTAAATGATAAACTTGAAAAAGCCAATGATAAGTTAATAGCGACAGAAAAATTAATGGATAACGTTAAGGCACAAAATCCTGATCTTACCGATACTCAGCTTGAGCAATTTGAAAAAGCTTTATCTAAATTAGATACCAAAAATTTAACCCAGCATAAAGATACATTGGTAAATACGATAAATGAAACAAGTAAAATCAAACTTGGATTTGCTGAAAAAATTTACACCATGGTTACCGGAAAAGATCAAGAAGTATATCTAAACAATAAAATAGATGAAATATTGAATAAGAGACTTTCTAGCATTATTAGCTCTCAAACTCCTAGTGTTCAAAGTCCAAGTTCTCAAAGTGCTAATATTAAGCAAGTTTTAAACAGCCCAACAAGTAATTTTGCCAAAACAAAAGAAATGCAAAAATCCATGAATAGAGAAAAAAGTTCTCAAAGTGCTGATATTAAACAAGTTTTAAGCAATCCAACAAGGAGTTTTGTTAAAACAAAAGAAATGCAAAAAGCTATGAATAGAGGAAGTATGATAAACACATCAAGCTCTATTTCAGTACCTACTACTCCTAATAAATCTATATCTAATAAAAGTAAACAAGATGAAAGATCTAGATAACTTAAATGACTACAAACTTCTGTAAGAAAGTTGGCAATCTTATAAAACAATATAAAATGCCTGAGGTTGCTTCGTTAATTATTTTATAATTTCTTCGCAATAACTATTCAAGTTTTGTCTAATAATCCCTATAAATATAAGTAATATTAACTATTTATTAAAAAATTAATATTCCTGCTTGACATAGTACGATATTTTGTGTATAATGTATTCAAGAAGAAGAATAACTCGTTGAAGCGAGTTTATAATTTTTAGCCGAAATAAATTAACTAATAATTAACTTATTAACTAAAAGTTAGACCTAATTAACAAACATATTTATCTTTAAAAGAGGAAAAATTATGCCAAATATAACATCTAAATATACCGGTGTTAAAATCTCTGAAACAACATACAACTACTTCTCTAGTGCTTCAGAACATTTTGCAAATGCTGGTCAAGCTGCAGTAAATTGTGGTATGTACGCTGGTTTAGCAGCTACTTATGGTGGTAAAGCAATGTTTCAAGGTGTACTTGGGCTTTGTGCTTATAAAGAATTTGCTGGTGAAGTAATGACCGGTCATGCTTTTGGTTTTGCTATGCCTAAAGTTTTAAGTGGATTAGTAGCAGGTGTTGCTGGGGCAATTTACCATCACCCAACAGCTGTTATGGCAACTTTTGTTACAGCAGCAATTTTAACTTCACCAGAAAATGCATACGAAACTGTAAAGAATGCAGCATTTACAGGTTTAGAAGCAGCACATTTCGTATACGAAAATACTGCAGGTATAGCAAACGGAGTAGCAGGAATATGTAATCTTGTTTACGAAAATTTACCAAGCCACAGCGAAGTATCTAATATAGCATCTGTAATAGAAAATAATGCACTAGAATTAGTTGGTAATGGTATGCTTGCACTTGAGTATAACGTATAATAACAATATAGTAATCTTATAATTGCTCTTTAAGCTCAGCGATTATGAGAAACGTATTATTTCCTTATCGTCATTGCGAGAAGAAACTAAAAGTTTCGATGAAGTAATCCAGTAAAAATAGTTAAGAATATTGCATATTTTTAACTGGATCCCGTGGCGGGACCACGGGAGGCATTGTTGCGTGGATCGAAAAGCACCTAAGGTGTCATACCGTAGCTTGTCCACGGTATCCAGAAAAACAACTTTTGATACTAATAATTTTAGTACTTTAAGCTGGATCCCGCTACAAGCGCACGGGATGACAGAGGAAAAATCGATCCACGCAACAAAGCCGCCACGGGATGACAACGCCCTAGGTGCTTTTCGATCACAACAAAGATTTTTAACTACCTTTCAATCTCTTGGTCACTTCGACTATTCTTTTTCCAAATAAATTAGCAGTTAGTAAATCACCTTTTGTAGGGGCAATATTAGGGGCGGATTTATGATTTGATTGTGTCATAAGACCGGACCAGCTACCTAATCGGTTAGTTTTACCATGGTCAGGCATCTCATGATCGGCAAATTGTGGGGCAGATTCAGCTTGTCCAACCCAAATCATACAATGCTGCATTGCAAAATGAAATAACTGTTGAATACTACAAAGCTTATCGCCTGAATAAGAAGCAGAATTAGTAAAGCCTGCTGCTATTTTGTCTTTCCATTTTTTATCATTCCATTTTATTGAAGTAGAGTCCATAAATGTTTTAAAAGGACCAGCTAAACTACCCATATAAGTTGGAGCTCCAAAAATAATAGCATCTGCATTATCTAACAAACTCCAATCTACATTATCAGGTTTGTCTTTGCTTATTTGAATTAAGGAGGTTTCTGCTCCTGCTTCTTTTACGCTTTTATTTATTTCTTCGGCTACTTTAACAGTATGACCATATCCGCTATAATATACGATAGCTACTTTAACCATTCTATTCTCCTTTAAGTGTTACAACTAAATCGTCATTGCGAGGAGGCTTTGTTGCGTAGATCAGTTTTTCCGTCATTGCGAGGAAATTACGAAGTAATTGACGAAGCAATCTAGTTAAAAAATGCTAATTTATAGCATTTTTTATTATTTTTTCTGGATTGCCACGCTCATTTCATTCGCTCGCAATGACGACTCTTGATCCACACAACAATGCCCTGCGAGGAGCGTAGCTTTGATGCAATCTCAGGATAATAAAATGAGATTGCCACGCTCCTTGCAGTCGCTCGCAATGACGAGAACTCCTTACAAATTCACTATAAATTCAGCTTCTGTTTTGGATTTTATTTCTTCAACAGTAACGTCTTCGGCTTTTTTAGAGAGTATCATCTTATCTTTATCAATATCAAAAATTCCAAGGTCGGTAATTACTCTATTAACTACTTTAGCACCTGTTAAAGGAAAGTTACATTCTTTTAATAATTTAGCACCGCCATCTTTGGCATTATGTTCCATTATAACAACTACTCGTTTGGTGTTGGCGACCAAATCCATAGCTCCGCCCATACCTTTAACCATCTTACCTGGAATAGTCCAATTAGCAAGGTCGCCTTTTTCTGAAACTTGCATAGCTCCTAAAATAGTCAGATCAATATGCCCACCTCTAATCATCCCGAAAGAAAAACTACTGTCAAAATAACTACTTTCTGGCAAAGCCGTTATAGTCTGCTTGCCGGCATTAATTAAGTCAGGATCTTCATCACCTACATAAGGAAAAGGTCCCATCCCAAGCATACCGTTTTCGCTATGAAGCGTTATAGTTATGCCTTTAGGGATATAGTTTGCCACGTTAGTTGGCATACCTATGCCAAGATTAACATATAAGCCGTCCGTAAGTTCAAGCTCTGCTGTTATTTGATAAATTTGTTCTTTGCTCCAAGCCATTTATTTTGCTCTTGTTGTTAGTTGCTCAATGCGTTTTTCGTATTTTTCACCGACTATTAGCCTCTGCACAAAAATATTAGGAGTGTGAATATCATCAGGATTAAGTTCACCAACTTCAACTATTTCTTCTACTTCACAAACAGTGACTTTTGCCGCACCTGCCATTACAGCGTTGAAATTTCTAGCGGTTTTATTATAAATAACATTACCGCTTTTATCAGCTTTATAGCCTTTAATAATAGCAAGATCAGCCTGTAATGCTGTCTCCATTATATATTTTTCGCCGTTAAATTCTTTAGTTTCTTTATTCTCTTCTACGATCGTACCTATACCGGTTTTAGTATAGAAAGCGGGAATCCCAGCACAAGCAGCTCTAATTCGCTCGGCAAGAGTTCCTTGTGGGTTTAATTCAAGCTCTAATACTTTATCAAGATATTGCTGCTCAAAAATTTTATTTTCCCCTACATAAGAAGAGATCATTTTTTTGATTTGTTTAGTTTGAAGAAGTAAACCAAGACCGAAATTATCAACACCGCAATTATTGCTGATAATCGTTAAATTTTGGACGTTGCTCTTAAGTAGGGCATTGATTAGATTTTCAGGGATACCGCATAGACCGAATCCGCCTGACATGATAGTCATGCCGTCATAAAGTAATCCTTCAAGGGCTGCTTCAGCTGAAGGATAGATTTTGTTCATAAATTTTTTATTATTTAATACTTACTATTAAGAAATTATGGGGATTTTCACAATAAGTCAAGAATATTAACAACTTTAACTTATTAAAAAATTTACTTGTTAATTTTATAAATATTATATATAATGCCTTTCTGATAAATTAACAAATATTAATAATTATGAAAATAAGTAAATTAAGTTTAGCCTTTGCTACATGCATTTTGTCAGTAGCAGCAAATGCATCAAGCATAGATAATACCTCATCCAAAAAAGGATATAGTTATGTAGTAACTTATGGTTGCTAATCATGAAATAGGTGGGCATGGTGCTAGAATGAGAGAGTTTGACTTAAAAGTAACAAAGTATAAAGTTAATCCTTTCGATGGATTCACTCAATATAAGCAAAAGATTTTGATTCTTTACAGGTTCATAAAAAAGCAGCTATAGATGTTGGAGGAATGCAAGCAAGTTATCTATTATCTGAAAATATTAAAGATAGATATATGAGCAGTAATAAAATTAACCCTACTTATGGTATAGGTTATTTTATAGCAAGGTTAGATCAAGCAACTTATATTTTTGACACTAATTTTAATGAAACTGATAAAAAGGGCAACGATATTAATGCTTATACAAAACTGATGAATAGTATATATGGTAATAATTATATTACCAAAAGCAAAATGCGTTCTTATGCTTATTTAGATTTAATTGATCCATTTTTATTCTATTCTGCTTATTCATTTGTAATGAATACTAATCTTGATAATATTCCAATGATTAATTTAGGAAGAGTAAAATATTTACCAGCTACCAGATACCGTCTTGGGTGTCAATAACTTTTTTCAAATTTTTCATATAAATCTTATCTAATTTTCTAATTAACGCGAGTTTCGAATTAATATAGCATAGGATTTAGCATATCAAGAGAGATGTAATAGAAGGTTTATTATCAGACATTTGATAATTTATCAGTGCTGCAAGCATATGCACAAAGGCATTTGTAACTGATCTATGCCTTGAATGTTCAAACTTCCCCAATAGTTTAATTTTACTAAACACAGATTCTATTAATGCTCTTTTAAGCAATAATAGGTTCTGTCAGATTCTTTGTGTAAGTACAATTTCTCCATTTGCCCAATTTTGTAAATTAGTATCACAAAGAATTGCAAATTGATTTAAAGCCATCGCCCAATTCTTAATAGGCATTGTCCATTTTTTAGAGGCATTTGTCAATGCCAAAAAGATTATTTTCTGAATCGATTTATCATCTGGAAATACTCCCTTATTTTTAATAATTTTACGAATTTGACGGTTAGTGGATTCAATAGCATTAGTAGTGTAAATCGCCTTTCTAATGTCTTCTGGAAAGCTAAAAAATGGAGCTATGCCAGACCAATTTCGTTGCCATATATCAAAAATAACTGGATATTTGTCATCCCATTTTTTGGCAAAGTTTTGTAATTCTCTTAATCCCTCGGCTTCATTTATTGCAGAATAAACTGCCTTTAAATCAGCTGTTACCGATTTTAAATCTTTGTATGATACGTATTTTACAGAATTTCTTACCATATGAACAATACACAACTGCACTATGGTTTTTGGAAAAATGCTATTTATCGCCTCCGGAAAACCCTTAAGACCATCAACACATGCAACATATATTTGTTCTACACCACGATTCTTCAGTTCTGTTACTACCTGCATCCAAAACTTAGAACCTTCATTCTTGCCTATCCAAATACCTAATAGCTCTTTCTTGCCTTCCATATTAACTCCTATAGCCAGATATACTGCTTTATTTATTATTACATGATTATCCCTGGATTTAACATGAATACAATCTAAGTACACTATAGGATATATACTATCAAGTGCTCTATTCTGCCAAACAGTAACTTCCTCTAAAATGCCATCAGTTATCTTTGATATTAACTCAGATGATACCTTGGTGGCATATAGTTCTTCTAAGTGCCATTGTATTTCTCGAATAGTCATTCCCCTAGCATATAACGATATTACTTTATCATCAAATCCTTCAAATTTTCGTACTCCTTTTGGAATTAGTTGAGGTTCAAATTCTCCTTCCCGATCCCTTGGCACTTCTACTGTCAATTTACGACCTTCTGGATCTATTAAAGTCTTTTCATAATTGCCATTACGTCTATTATCTGAATCCTTGGTATTCTTAGAATGCTTCTCATAACCTATATGAGCTTCCATTTCTTTCTCTAGAATCTTATTTACTATCTGCTTTTTAAATTCCTGAAATATCCCTTCCTTCCCAAATATCTCAGTTGGATCACTTTGTGATAGTATTTCTGATACTACTTTTTCTATAGTCGGATTTGATACTTTGCTCTTATTTTTCATATTAGCCTCATGTAAGTTGTTTTAATTAATTTTATTCTTAACTGTTTTTACAACTTACACAAACTTTCTGACACCCTCCAATAATATTTTATCCAACATAGACATAAGTTTATTTTTCATATTTTTCTTTACCCTAGTGACCATAAAAATTCCTTGCTCTAAAAGTTGTTGAAATAATTGTTGTGAAATATAACCACGATCTCCGAATACTTTACCAAAAAGATTTTTGATCATCAGTTCCAGCTGTTTTCTATCATCCTTATTGCTAGGGCTAAAAGATGCTTTAACTATACCACCGACCCTATTAATTATTAGATGTAGTTTAAGTTCATAGAACCAACCTTTTGTTGTCTTACTGCGTGCTGCTATGCCGGCGAACACTTTATTCATTGAAATACGATATCTCTTACATACCTCTATACTACTTGAATCTACAAAAGAAAAGCCGTCACACTGATCCAAAATAGAATTGAATATTAGTACTAATAGTGGTAAATGTGGACCTATTATTTTCATAAATTGACTATAGCTTACTAATTGAAAATCTCTTTGATGATGAATCCATATTTGCTTCAGATAATAATTCTTAAAACAATCATAAGATGACTGCCAGTAGCCTATTATAATTGTTATTACCTCACTTCTGTTAAGTCGACTTTTAGGACCAGATTTGTTGTTATGGTTAGTAATTGAATTTGTATGCTTTTCTAATTCTTGAAAAAAATCATCGACGTAACAAAATATTTCTGTAAAATCCATTATCATAGGTTATTGCTCTTAAAGTTTTTTCAATAACCTATAAACTTTTTTCTAATACTATTAAATACCATATTTTAATTAGCAATTTGTATTTTGTACTCACTTTATAACAAAAACAGTATTATCAATATCCCCGTAACCCACTGTTTATCAGCTATACAGCGACTTTTTGAATACGAAACTCGCGTTAATTAAATATTTGCATTAAAAAGAGTTTTAGTTTTAAGTACTCCGTAAATAATGTGTAGCAGCTTACGCATCACAGCTATCACTATCACCATTTTGGGTTTTCCTGTATCAGCCAAACGTTGGCTGAAATCTTTAATAATCGGATTAAATCTGATAGAAACTACAGCTGGCATATAAAAAGCTTTACGTAAATCTGCATCTCCTGTTTTTGATATTCTACCAACTCCACGTACAGAAGAGCCAGATTGTTTTGGCTTTGGATTAAGACCAACAAAAGCAGCTACTTGTTTTGCAGAATCAAAATTTTCTACACTTAGAAAAGCAAGTACTACAGCTATTGTTTTTTCTCCTATTCCAGGAATTGAAGCAAGTAGCTGTCTTTTATCATTTAAGTCCTCATGTTGCGTAATATGGTCAGCAATCAGTTTTTCTACCTCTTTGATACGTTCGTTTATAAAATCAATGTGAAATTGTATGTCTGCAGCTATTTCTGGATCTATGTCTCCAAGCCTGTTGCTCTCTTGTAGTTTGTTGGTAATTAGAGTATCTAAACGATTTACCCATTGCTGCAATTTTTGTATATGTATTGGTTTTTGTTGCCAAAGATCAGGTTGCATTGCCTGGCAAAATTGAGCGATTAACTGACAGTCAGCCTTATCAGTTTTAACACGAGAGAGTTGACTCATGGAAAAGCCTTTTATCCTTGCTGGATTTACTACACTAACTTTGAAATTATTATCATAAAGATATTGAGCTAATTTTGTTCCATAGCAACCAGTGGCCTCCATACAAACATGAGCAGTAAGGGCTTCTTTGCCTTTTAACCATTCCTTTAAACTAGAAAATCCTTTTGAATTATTATCAAATTTTTTAGTTTTTACTTTACTATTAATAAGCAGTGCTACATCAAATGTTCTTTTAGAAATATCTACGCCTAAAATTACGCTATTCATAAGTGACCTTTTGTGTTAATAATTAGTAGAATACTCACAGATCAACCTTGTACATACAGGCTCACTGATAATCTTCAAGGCCTAAGATACCGTCCGATCTTTTGTGAGTATGTGAAGGCTGGTTACTTATCTGATGGGCAGGATCATAGTCCTAAGGGCTACAACAGTATACCAACCTTCTACTTGGGTACCCCCAAGTATCCTCCAGTTATTCACTAAAGACAATATCAAGATACAAGGATTATAGTGATGATTTTCCCACCAATATGCTACATTCTTCCAAGCATAAGCAGCCGATAAAGCTTGTTTATTACCGCTGCCATCTAAGTAATAATCATACCCCTCACCGCTATGGCAACCTTTGATAATATCTTCTTTTGTAATTCTAGAGCTTAAAGAACTAGTTAAAGGGAAATAAGCATCTATCCCGACGAAGTCAATGTAAGAAGAGGCAAATAGCGGGTCTAGATTATACCATCCACCACTAGTATGATGATATTCCGACCAATCGGCTGCGTAAGTAACCTGTACCTTATTGCCTACTATTTCTTTTACTAAACGAGCAAGGTTGCATAGTTCATTAACTGCTGGAAAGTTATTTGCTGAGTCTCTTATAGAAGTGATGCCAATTAGTTCCGAGCCGATTATAAAGGCATCTGCATAATCTTTAACTAAACGTGCATAATGAAGAATAAAATTGTTATAACCATCAATTTTATGAAAAAAATTACTTACTGCCTCCGCAGAACCGCTAACATGCCCACGCCAAGGTTTACCGGGTAAATCCATAAAAAACATCGGATAAAACATAATTTTTAAATTACGTTTTTTTAGCTCTTTGAGGTAACGCACTAAGCTAGCGTCATTAACACTACCACCATAGTTAGGGCTTTCATATTCATCCTTAGATATAATTTTAGCATTTTCTCTATTATACCGACCAACTTGCCAAGTAGATGAGTATGAGGTTAAGGGGTCGTTAAATTCTATAGCAGGTTTTATACTACAATAGTTTATATCAAGATTATCGCCAAACCAAGAAACTACTGGTGCTACCCATTTTATATTAGGGCAGGTGGTTTGTAGTTGATTAAGGCTATATACGCTATCAGCAATGTTATAATGATTATGTGTATTAATAGCCTCATGATTCACAACACCACCAAAAAAGCTTTCTTGGGTTTTATACTGAATCTCTGTATCATAGACAAATTCCCCAGACCCTGGAATCATGCTTATACTACTAATTAAATTTTTGACTTTTGTATAATTATTTGGTAGATGAATATTAGGCTTTCTAGTTACTTCAAATGAGAAATTCGGAATAATATTGTCAAAATCTTCTAAAGGTAGTTCTTCAAATACTGCATAGCTAAGAGATCTAAAAGCAGGAGTTTTATTTTTACCTAAGCATTTTTCAATTAAAGGATCTGGTAATTGTTCTTCTGATCCTTTATATAATCTAAACTTATATTTATTTAATTTTATAATTTCATCATTTGCCCATACCCTTTTAATTTCAATGATCTCACCCTCACAAATACCAACGGCAAAAGAAAAGAAATAGCTATATTCCGTAGAAGTCATAGTAGATTTTACGTTATGAAAATAAGGAAAATATTCTTTATGACGGGTGCTATTTGCTATTTCTTTAACTTTATCCGCCCAAATTATTTTTCCGCTAACTTTTGTAGTGCCAAAAACCAAAGGGATAGGTTCACCATAATTTGCTGTAACATACTTAAAACTTTCTTTGAAGTTTTTAATATAATCATATTCTTCTGGTTCATGATTTAGTTGATCTAAATACTCACCAAGCATTTTACCAGCAAATCTTCCTATGCTTGAAAATATACCATCTCCAAATGCATTTCCGATAGCACCACCGAATGAGCTAAAAAAACTTCCAAACATATTTACCATATTATAGTTTAATATGGATTGATATTAGCATTATAATGTGCTAACACTAAGATATGCTTTTTGGTTTAGTGTCATCCCGTGGCGGCATTGCCTGCGTGGATCAGTTTTACCGTCATTGCGAGGAAATTACGAAGTAATTGACGAAGCAATCCAGTAAAAAATGCTAATTTATAGCATTTTTTACTATTTTTTCTGGATTGCCACGCTCCTTGCAGTCGCTCGCAATGACGATTTGGTATCCACACAGGCAAAGCCGCCACGGGGCGACAATGTATTATATTGGAGTATATTAATGTTTAAAAAATATATATTTATCTTATTACTACTTGTCACATCTATAGTTAAAGCAGAAAATATAGAAGTAAATAATTTAGATAAAATAAAACAAGATTTTGAAGAAAATTATAATAAAAATTATTTGCCGCAAGATTTACTAGTGGTAGTAGACTTGGATAAGGTATTATTTAAGCCATTATTATCTTTAGGTGAGCAAATCGATAAAGATGTTTATGCTAAACTAGCACCTACTTTGCAAAAGATGAATAAAAACCCTAAAAATATTTATATCGATCAGTTAATTTTAACAAGTGATAAATATAAAAAGGAATTACTAGATTCTAATTTTCCGAATTTTGTAAGTGATATCAGCAATAAAAATATTCCTATAATAGCCGTAAATGGAGGTTTTACAGGTAATTTTAATAATATACCTAAATTTGAAATATGGATTGCTGATTATTTAAAAAAGAATTTTAACATCGATTTTTCAAATAGCTTCCCTAAAAATAATTATATTATTTTTAATAATTTAAAAAGTTTTTCCAATACTTATCCGGTATTTTATAAAGGCATATTGACCAGCAATAATATATCGGGTGCTGAACTAATGATTAATTTTTTTGTTCAAATGAATTTTATGCCTAAGGTACTTATAATGGTTAGCGGTAGTACAGAGCTATTAAGTTCAATGGAAGCACAGCTGGCTAATTATAGTTCTTCTATTTTATTTATTGGATATTATTATAATAATCAAGATACTAAGGATAATAATACAAATTATAATGTAATTATTAATGACTTGACTAATCAATTGAATAATATAAAAAGAAATAACCCACCTTTAAAAACTAATAATGCAAAAAGTAAAAACCCTTATGATCAAAGTAAATAAAATTTTACTCCATTTATTACTTTATTTAATTGTACCAACTTCAAGCTATGGTCAAATAATTCCTACTTATTCTGTAAATTCTGTAACAATGAAAGATTTGTTACCCAAAATAGACCAAGATAGCCTTGTTTTAATAAATATAGATAATACTATTATAACGCCCAAATCAAAATTTTTTCGCTATAACGATAATCCTTATGTAAATTTTACCAAAAACTTATATAGTCTTGCAGTAAATGATTCATCAGTAAATAATTCTATAGCACAATTAATGCAACAACGCCAAATGATGCTTGTAGAAAAAGGTTGGGTGGATTTTATTAATCAAATGAAAAAGCAAGGTGCAACAGTTTTAGGGCTTCAAGAAATAACTACCCCATGTAATTTGATTGAAAATTATGAAGGATGGTTGTATACCTTACTTTATGGATTAGGTATTAATTTTACTAGTAAAGTTAATGATAAAGATGTATTTAGATTTGATCCAACTGATGCAAACGCACCTATTTTTTATTTAGGAATAATATTTACCGGAAATACTAATAAAGTAAAATCACTTATTGAATTTTTAAAAATTATACCAAAAGAGCCTAGCAAAATCATAGTATTTGCAAATAATAAACAAGATTTAAAAGATATGGATTCTTATTTAAGAAATGTTGATATAGAATATTATGGAATTGAATATTTGGGATGGCAACAATTACAAGGATCACCTGATCTAGAAGTCGCCAAATTGCAGCAATCAACTCTTCTAAATACAGGACAGTGGTTGGAGGATGATGTAGCTGCAAAAATGTTAAATAAATAGTATGAATAATAATTTAATAAATACTTTAAAAGATTTGATTATCGATACCGGTAAAATTGCTTTAGATATAAAAAAATCAGGAATATTAATTGATACTAAGTCAGATGGCTCGGTAGTTACCAATGCAGATAAAGAAATCAGTAAAATAATCTATCAAAATCTGCAAGACTTAACTCCAGAAATAAATATAGTGTGTGAAGAACAGCCACTGCCAATACTTAACAGTAACACTTTTTGGTTAATTGATCCAATTGATGGAACACGAAGTTATGTAAACGGCAAAAGCACCTATACTATAAATATAGGTCTAATTAAAAATGGTGTACCGACTATTGGCTTGATATATCAACCTGAGACAGATAAATTATATTATACTGATGAAAAAAATCAGTTAAAAATCGAACAACATTCCAAAGAAATTCCTATCATTCATAAACAAAAAGAACTAAACGCTGTCATAGGTTTTTATCATTCAAATAAAGCAACTAAAGAATTCTTAAGTAAATATTCCTTTAATAAAATAGACGCAATAGGTAGCTCAATTAAATTATGTTTAATTGCTGAGGGTAGTGTGGATATTTGTCCTAAATTCGGTCAAACTATGGAATGGGATATAGCAGCAGGTCATGCTTTAATTAAAGCTGGTGGTGGTAATATTCTAGATCTAGATGGCAAAGAAATTACCTATGGTAAAGAAAACTTTGCTAATCCTAATTTTCTTGCATGCAGCAAATATTGGCTGGAGAATGTTGTTCCTGGTAAGGCTTAGAAAAAGCATATCTTTATGTCATGCCTGCGTGGATCATTTTCCCCTGTCATCCCGTGATTTATGAACTAGAGCCAGAAAAACAATAAAAATACAAATATTTAAATGAAAACCGAATTACCTGAACGCTCTTTACATATTAGGGGCAGGCTAAATTTTATAAAATCGATGTCATGCCGTGGCTTGACCACGGCATCTAAAAAATAATAAAAAATACTAATTTTATTAGTATTTTTAACTGGATCCCGCGATCAAGTCGCGGGATGACAACTGGAAAACTGATTCACGCAACAATGCCGCCACGGGATGACACCGATGGTGTTTTTCGATCTACTGCGAGCAAAGCTTTGCTGCAATCTCATGAAGTAAGTCTATAACTCCTGAGATTGCTTCGTCGGTTATTGCATAACCTTCTCGCAATGACGTGAGACAAAAGTCAAAAGTTTAATTAGCAAACTGCAATAACCTGACCTATTAAGTTAGCTTCTTCTTGCTGAATATGATAGTTGGCTAAATCCTTATAGCTATATCCTTGTTCAGTTAGTAATGTAAAAGACTCAGTAAGCGGATCTAAGATAACTTTTTCATGCTTAATAACTACATAATCATTACCTGTGCTTTTAATTTTATCTAGTTTAGGATCTGGTTTTAGCATTACTTGACCATTTACCTTTTTCCAATCTATTACTTCAAAAGTATTTTGATTGCTAGTTGCATCAGCAAAATTTACTAACCTATGATTACTAATAGCATGTACTACTTTGTTGATTCCTAAGTAATCTGCACATGTATTAGCTACTTCACCAACTTTAGTTGTAAGATAATCTGTCCATCCCCATATGCCAGCTGATTTAGCTGACTGCTCTATTGTAGTAGCAAGTTTAGGAAGGGCTACAATATTTATTTTAGTTGCTAACTGAGGATTAGCAGTGTTAATAAAATTATGCTTGACATTATAAACTTCGCAATGTTTTGCTAGCTCTTCTATCGAAGTTACTACTTCCCCTGAAAAATCTTTATTTTTTATGGCGTTTTCTACTACTTTTTTTGAACCAGGATTATCAAAAGTAACAGATTTTTCAAATTTTAATCCTCTAGAGTGAATTTCTATTCCAGTTAAATCTGAAACTATTGCTCCAAGAGAGTGACCACTAGTACTAAATTTGTAGTCTATTACATCTTCTTGTCCACCAGCTTGCTCTAAAATTTTAGTAACAAATGCCTTAACTGGTAACATTTTATTAGGAAGACGACCAAAAGTAATAAGTGCATCGTCGATTAAATCGTATTTTTCTGTAATTATAGTACCGGAACTAGAAATATGAATTTTTCTTTGGTATTACGATTAATAAAAGCTACTGCTTTGTATCCATATTGGTTAGTATTTTTATCATCAACAGAAGTAGCTAATACCTCCCAACCTGAATTTGTGAGGTTTTTTCTGTATCTTTATACTCCTCTGTTCCAAGTGTACGAGCTAAACTTACACCTTTATGTGCAAGAGCATCCGCAGACAAATCTACTATATGAAAACTACCTGTAAGAGATTCTGAATCCTTAATTAAGTTTGAAGATTTTAAATTATCGCTCATATTTTGTCTCAAATTAAATAATCTGCATTATAAGCATATTAACTAATGATGTCAACAATGTTTTTGCTAAATAATTAACTAAATGCTAATTTATTAATATTCTAGCTTTGACTTTAATGTCAAAAATCTATATGACGCTTATTAAATAATTAAATTTTTAATAAAATAAATAGTTTTTTATGAGTGATACTAAAGAGTAGTAATAAATTTAAATGATAGTAACGAAGATATATTAGCTTTCATAGGTAATACAGTATCAGATATGTCTGGTGGTACTAAAGCAATGTTTACATTATTAAAATCAATAGATAACTTTAATGATATATTCTCAGATCAAGAAGTTATTGTTGAAGATTTTTATCCTAGCACACATAGCAATGATATTTTCACAACAGCTTATAACATTATAGGATCTGTTTGTGATTATGTATGTAGTTATTTCTGGGGTAGTAAATAATTAGGTGTACTAAATGCCGTGATTAAGTCACGGCATAACTTTATCTATTTCGCAGTACCCGACAACTAAGATCACCTTCCGAGCATTCTAGTATATTTTTAAGTTCTTCAATGCGGACTTTGGTTTTACCTGCTAAACACATACTTAATATCATTGGAAATACAGTACCCTCGCGGACCTGAAAGCTTCCGAATTCACAATCGGCATCACGCAATTTAATCCATAAATTTTGGGATTTTTTTAATAAATTAGTTTCTTCTTCTGAAGTGTATTTTAATATTTCTTGATAAAGTTGATTTAATTCTTTATCAGCTTTTTTAAAATCTTCGTTAGCACAATAATTCATATCAAATTGTGTATATGCATTATCACAATCAATTTTAGAATCAGATGCATAAGTTAAATAATTAAAAAATATTAAATATAAAATGATTATTTTTCTCATGATTTTATTTCTATATTAAATTATACCATCTACAGGTTTTTCATTCTTTTAAATACCTCTAGTATGGTTTGCAGGTTTTACCTTAGGTTTTTCATTAGATTTATTTGTTAGTTTAGATTTCTGTTGTGCTTGCGTTCCAATTAGTTTTGCTTCGTTAGCTAGTTTTTCAAATTTCTCTTTTAAATTTTTGGTGTTACCTTGTTGAAGTTTTTGAGAATTGTTAGATGAGATACGCTTACTTTGTTCTTTAGAATCAATCTCTTTAGTTTTAGCTAAATTTTCAAATTTATTTATTAATTGCTTATGAGTTTCTTGCCTGCTTGCAGCATAATTATCATGTTCATTGGATGGTGCCGATACTGCATTTTTACGCTGATTACGTTCGGTTTGAGGGTCTTTAGATTGTGTATGCTGAGCATGTTTTTCTACAAACTCTCTGCGTCCTTCCGTCCAATATTTTTTTATTTTGCTAGGATTATTTCCTTCAAAATTTTGTATTCTATCTTTTACGCTAGTAGAAGCTGTAGGTATATTACGCTTATCTTTAGAAGATTGTATAGCATTAGCCTTTTCTTCAAATAATTTTACCTTATCTTGTACCGCACCTGTCTGCTTTAATTCAAATATGTAATCATCTACAGCCGTTTTTAATCGGTCTAAAACATTTCCTGAACCGTAAGATTTTTGAAAAGCAGCAGGCATTCCACTATCGTCCCATTCTAACTCGTTATCAAATACTATATCTGAACTCAAATTTTTATGGTTTGAGGGATATGTTCTTTCCTCATCACGTGGATCGGTTAATTTATAATAATTTTTATTTAATATACGAGGGTTGCGTATATTTTCTTTTCTATTATGTTCTTTGACTTCTTCAAATATATTTAAAGTTTTATAAATATTATCTATTTCTTCTTGTGTTAATTTCTCATTTTTTAATTCTTTCTGATGAATAGATTTTTGTAATGTTTCTATTGTCGTCAATTTATCTTGTGTAGTGCCGGAGTTCAAAATTTCGTTTTGTATATCCTTTAATACTTTATTTAAATTTTCTGTAGACATTTTAGCCTCTTCACCTATTAGTTAAATATTTAATTCATATAAGAAAGTAATATCATTTATATAAAACTATCAATAATTAATATTATACTAATTTTAATATTTATTATATATGTTGTATTTATATTATTCAATAAAAAAACATTTTTCTTAAAAGTAATGAAATATTCAGAAATATAGGCGAAAAGCAGCTAAAATTTAATTTTTTTATATTTTTTCCATAACAAATATTAAAAATATTTAACTAATTGTTTAAATTAAGAATTAGATTACTTCAACGCTTCAATCAACTTTTTAACTCCGTCTACTGACTTATCAAATAAAGCTTGCTCATCGGTAGTTAGTTGCAGCTCGATTACTTTTTCTACGCCATTTTTGCCTATAATAATTGGCACACCGGCATATAAATCTTTTACGCCATATTCACCTTGCAAGTAAGCAGCACAGGTTAGAATTTGTCGTTTATCTTGTAAATAAGATTCAAGCATTTCTACAGCAGAAGCAGCAGGGGCATAATAAGCTGATCCTGTTTTAAGTAGTGCCACGATTTCGCCACCGCCATTTCTAGTGCGATCAATTATTTTTTCGATACGCTCGTTGGTTGATAACCCCATCTTTACTAAGTCAGGTATAGGCACGCCTTTCACAGTAGAATATCTAGCAAGCGGTACCATAGCATCACCATGACCGCCAAGAACTATACTGCTAACGCTATTAGTTGACACTTTAAACTCCTCAGCAAGAAAAAGGTTAAATCTTGAGGAATCAAGTACGCCAGCCATACCAATGACTTTATTATGTGGCAAGCCGCTTTCTTTCAGCATCACGTAAACCATAACATCTAGCGGGTTGGTAATTACTATTACAAAAGCATTAGGAGCGTATTTTTTAACATTTTCTGCAACGCTTTTCATAATACCGGTATTGACGCTAATTAAATCGTCTCTACTCATGCCAGGTTTTCTAGGCAAACCAGCAGTGATAATTATAGCATCAGAATCTTTTATATCTGCATAATCATTTGTACCTTTGATCTTGATATCAGAGCCTGCTAGAGTATTTGCTTGCATTATATCTAGAGCTTTGCCTTGTGGAATCCCTTCAGCCACATCAAATAATACTATATCACCTAAGTTTTTAAGACTGATTAAATGAGCAAGCGTTCCACCTATATTACCGCTTCCTATTAATGAGATTTTTGGATTTTTTTTCATTATGTCCTCATACGTTTGAATATACGTATCTAATATATTATAAATATGTTCAAGAAAAAAGGTTTTTTAAAAGAAATACATTTTTACATAATGTCATTCCTGCGTAAGCATTGTTGTGTGGATCGAAAAGCATCCTAAGGTAGTCATACTGTAGCTTGGGAATTAGATCTAGAAAATAATAAAAAATACTAATTTTATTAGTATTTTTAACTGGAACCCGTGAATAAATCACGGGATGACATGGATTGGAGTTTTCTTTTAGCTGCTTCTAGATATAGGAAGATAATAGGAGTGATGTAGAGAGTTAGTAATTGTGAAGTAAGAAGCCCGCCAACTACTGCAAGTCCTAGTGATCTTCTTTCTGCTCATGTGCTACCAATCCCAAGAGCTATCGGCATAGCACCCATTAATGCCGCTAAGGTTGTCATCATTATAGGTCTAAATCTTATAGTGCAAGCCTCTAAAATCGCATCTTTGGAACTTTTATTGCTAGTACGTTCAAGCTCTAAGGCAAAGTCGATAATCATAATAGCATTTTTCTTAACGATACCGATTAACATAATAAGCCCGACAAAGCCGTACATATCAATTAAATATTAGCAAGGTAAGTAATACACCAAACACGGCAGTTGGCAGCCCTGAAAGAATCGTTACCGGATGATGCACGAAACTTTCATAAAGCATGCCGAGAATGATATAGATAACTATAACAGCAAGACCTAGTAATAGTCCAAGGTCAGAGAAAGAGGACTGAAACGCTTGTGCTGTTCCTTGAAAACTTCCCGTAATCGTTGCTGGCATTTGCAGCTCTCTTATCGCCTCATTAACTTTCGGAACGGCATCACTGATAGAATAACCATCTTGCAGATTAAACGATACTGTCACTGAAGGTAATTGACCAAAATGTGAAATACTTAAAGGACCAACACTATTAACAATTTTAGCAAGAGTAGTTAGAGGGACTAAAGTGTTATTTACAGAATTAATATTAACTAAGGATAACATTGATGAATCAGTTTGATATTTAGGATCTAACTCTAAAATAATATCATATTGGGCAGTAGGGGTATATAAAGTTGAAATCTGCTCAGCCCCATAAGCAGCATATAAAACATTTTGTATTTGCTCAACCGATATACCTAGCTTTGCTGCTTTATACCTATCAATCTGTACTAAAGTTTGCGGCTGTGACATTTGTAAATCCGAAGTTACGTCTAAAAATCCAGGCGTAGCTGCAAGTTTTGCCTGTAATTTTGGGGAAAAACCAAATAACTCATCCTGATCGAGTCCTTGCAGAGTATATTGATACTGACTTTTTGTTGCCTGCCCGCCAATAGTAATAGTTGGCACATTTTGGATATATACCTTTAAGCCAACTAAATGATTTAGTTTTGAGCGTAACTGGTCAATTACCTCGTCTGCACCTACTCGTTGGTTACGTGGTTTTAGGCTGATAAAAATTGTACCTTGATTAACTGATGAATTTCTGCCTGATACACCAACTGCCGAAAAAAACGACTCTATATTAGGGTTTTTAAGTAATACGTCACTTACTTGTTGTTGTTCTTTCACCATTGCATCAAAGGAAATAGTTTGAGCAGCTTCAGTAAATATTAAGATTTGTCCAGTATTGGAATCAGGCATAAAGCCTTTACGCACTAATCCAAAAAGATAGGCTGTTGCAATAATCACTAGCAAAAATACAAACATAGTAGTTTTAGAATACTCGGCTACTATCTCAAGGCTATTACTATATTTTTGTTTGATATATTCAAAAGCTTTTTCAGTAAGGGGAATTTTGTCATTGCGAGCAGCCATAGGCTGCGTGGCAATCTTGTTTTTTTGTCCTGAGATTGCTTTGTCGCTTTGCTCCTCGCAATGACGTTTTTTTTCCTCATCTTTCAAAAACACATTACATAACATTGGGGTAACAGTGATTGAAATAACCCCTGAAAGCAGGATAGCAGTGGTAATTACAACAGCGAGTTCGTGCAGTAATTTCCCTAAAATACCGCTCATAAATAATATTGGAATGAATACCGCAGTTAATGACAAAGTCATTGAAACAATAGTAAATCCAATTTCCTTAGTTCCATTAATACAAGCTTGAATCTTATTTTCACCTGCCTCTATATGCCTTGTGATATTCTCAAGCACTACTATTGCATCGTCTACCACAAACCCCATCGCAAGTGTTAGAGCCATCAAAGACATATTATCTATACTAAATCCGAAGAGATACATAAAAGCAAAAGTGCCAACTATAGATAAGGGTAGGGCGATAGTTGGGATAATCACCGATCTAAAATTATGTAAGAAAAGAAATATTGCAAGTACCACTAATATTAAAGCTAAGATCATCGTAAAATTAGCATCATTTACCGATTCTCTGATAGAAATTGATCTATCAAACATGATATTTATATTAACTCCTTCAGGGATTTGTCTACGAAGTAAAGGCAATACTTCTTTTATGCCATCTACTATCTCAATAGTATTAGTATCGGGTTGTTTTTGAATAGCAAGAATTATCCCCGGCTTATCTCTATACCATGCTGCTATTTTGTTATTAGCAACGCTATCGATAGCTTTCCCAATATTTTTAAGAAAAAGCGGGCTGCCATTACGATAAGTTAGTATTAAATCATTATATTCTTTAGCATTTTGTAGCTGCCCGGGAGCTTGAATGCTTGAGTAAATATCCTTGCCGTATAAAGCTCCAGTTGGTAAATTAACGTTACTGCTACTGATTATATTAGATACCTGATCAAGCCCTATATTATTTGCTGCCATTTTAACAGGATCAACCTGCACACGTACCGCATATTGCTGTGAGCCATATACTTGTACTTGTGCAACGCCCGGTAACATCGATAAACGTTCAGCCATAATAGTTTCAGCGTAATAATCGACAGTATATAAGGGTAGAGTATCTGACGTTAGAGATATGTAGAATATTGGGGCATCAGCCGGATTTACTTTGCGATATGATGGGGGAGTTGGTAAGTCATTCGGTAATTGTTTAGCAGCAGATGATATAGCAGCTTGTACGTCCTGTGCTGCGGCATCTATATCCCTACTTAAATCAAACTGCAAAGTAATTTGAGTACTACCGGCACTATTAACCGAACTCATTGAATCAATATTGGATATTGTCGAGAACTGCTTTTCAAGCGGCAAGGCTACGGATGAAGCCATGGTAGTTGGGTCAGCACCGGGCAAGCTTACCGATACTTGAATTGTCGGGAAATCAATATCAGGTAGTACGCTTACTGGCAGTAATCTATAGCCAAATATTCCAAATAGCAAAATAGTTGCCATGAATAAAGTAGCAAGCACCGGACGTTTTATAAATATTTCTGAAATACCCAATTATTCCTCTTTTTTATAAAATTATACTAGAGCGTCATTGCGAGGAGCGAAGCGACGTGGCAATCTCATGAAGCATCCTGAGATTGCTTCGTCGAAACTTGCAGTTTCTCCTCGCAATGACGATAATGGAACACCTAATCGCTTTCTTTAATTACGACTTCCGTATTGTTATTTAATCTTAACTGTCCATTGGTGACTACTATCTCTCCCTGTGACTTCTTGACCATTTGAAGTTTTAACTATTAATGATAAATCTCTTCTACACCACTTTTAATAACAACAAAATCATCATTAGAAAAAGCTATTTCTACATTTTTAATTACTGCTTTATTATTTTTATCAACAATAAATACATACGGTCCTTGATCATTGGTTTGTATCGCTTTAGATGGAACTACCAAAGCATCTTTTTCCGTATAGACTGAGGTGGTACCCTTTGTCTAGACAAATTTTTTAAATTTTAGAGGTGTAATTCTCCTGTATTAATGTATTGGTTTTTCAAAGTAAAGTTTGCATTTTCTATGTCATATAGCCTCTTGATAATTTTCTAGTTTTTCTGCAAAATGTATCATTTCAGGTGTCTTATATTCAAGCGATTGATGAGGTCTTTGCTGATTATAAAATTCTATATAATCTCTGATAGCTATCTTTGCTTCACGTACCGTTTCAAGATCAAAACGATAAATCTTCTCTTGTTTCAAAGATCGCCAAAAACGTTCAATAAATACATTATCTAAGGCTCTATCTTTGCCGTCCATACTAATAGCTATGCCTTGTTGCTCAAGTATTTGAGTAAAATCTTTTGATGTAAATTGTACTCCTTGATCCGTATTAAAAATGTCAGGCTTGCCATGTATAGATATTGCTTCATTTAGAGCTTCAATACAAAAATCATTTTCTAAACTAATCGACACCCGCCAACTCAAAATATAACGACTATACCAATCCATTATAGCAACCAAATATACAAAACCTTGCTTTAATCTTATGTAAGTAATATCTGCACAGTAAACTTGATTGGAGCAAACCACCTCTATATTATTTAATAGATATGGGTATACTTTATGAGCCTGATTCCTACGGCTTAAATTAATCTTTGGGTATACTGCTTCAATACCAAGTATTTTATAATATTTTCTTATCATCTTACGACTAACATTTAACCCTTCGGATTTTAGGACATGAGACATTCTTCTAGTACCATAATAGGGATGCTCTGTAAAAATCTCATCAATTCTGTTCAGTACTCTATACTCCTTATCATCTAAGGTATTCCTAGCTCGGTAGTAGTAACTTGAGCGGTTTAAATCTAAAAGTTTGCATTGTCTTGCTATGGTTAAATTTGAAGCATAACTTATCATTTTTTTCCTAACCTCTAAATCCAAAGATACTAGATTTTTTTTTAAGCCAGTCTCTTTCAACTGTTAACTGGCCTATTTGCTCAAATAATGATTTAATTAAATCTTCTTGGCCGGTATCTTGTTGTTTAGATTTCGATTTAAATCCAGAAACCATAAAATCTAAAGCTTCTTTCTTCCATTTATAAATCTGATTAGCGTGAACACCATATTTGCTGGTAATTTGAGCTATAGTCATTTCTCCAGATATTGCTTCAATTGCTATTTTTGCTTTTTCTTCTGCACTATATTTTTTAACTTGTTTTTTCATTTTTTGCTCCTTTTCCTAGGAGATATTATACCTACTTTTCTCTATTTTCTTGTCTAGTTTTTGGGTACCATTATAAAATTGACCAGGGCATAATATTTCATCTTTATTGGGTAGGGTTGCTTTAAGTTTGATAGTACCGCTATTAGAGTCAATTGTATTGTCAATGAATACAATCTCTCCATCAGAATTTTTTTGAGATTTATTGATTTTATTTAAATGTTCTTCCGGTACAGGAAAACTAACATAAATAGGCGAGATAGTGTTAATAGTTACTAAAGTAGTTAAGCCTGCTTGTGCTAGATTTCCTATATCTACATTACTTTCGCTAAGTTTGCCGTCAAAAGGTGCTACTATTTTTGAATATTCAATTTGTAAATTTGCATCAGCAATAACAGCCTTATCACGTTCAACAGCAGCTTTAAGCACGTTCATATTAGTAAGCATCTGTAAATATTGCTCTTCAGAAACAGCATTTTCTTTATATAAATTTCTATATCGTGCTTCTTCTTTAATAGCATTTTCAAGGTTATATGTATCACTTAATAAACTTGCTTCTGCTTGTTGTAATTGATTTTGAAATGGACGAGGATCAATTTCATATAATAAATCATCTGCTTTTACTTCCTGCCCATCATCAAAATTTACACTTAATTATTTGTCCAGTAACTTGTGACTTAATATCTGCAGTTTGATAAGTTTCGGCATTACCCGCAAGCTCTATAATATATGGTGCATCTTTTCTAATAACTTTTGTTACTTCAACCGGTGCTGCGATATTGCTTAAGTTATTTTTTTTGTTCCGATGTATCACTAACCAAATTAATAATATTACAAGTAGTACTACTAATATCGTTAATACCAAATTCCGCATTATTATTTTAAGCATTGTTTTATTTGCCTCAATATCTACTTTATGTACTTGTAGACGAATTTTTATTTGGAAAAGAGCAAGGCACTTTGAAGCTTATAACCGCAGCGTATATATAATACGTGAGGATTATAAGCGAAAAGTAACGCCGCCAATTTTTCAAATAAAAATTCGTCTACCACTCTCCACCCAACGCATGGAATACATTAACCATACTACTTAACTGTGAAAGCTTGATAGAAACTCCATCTATTTCGTTCTGTAACATATTCTGTTTAGCGGTAAGTACTGTTAAATAATCTATATTACCATGTTTATAACGCTGATTTGCCAATTTAAACACGGATGTTAAAGCTATTTCATTTTGTCGCCAGATACGAAAATTATCACTCGCTGTTTGCTGAGCTGATAAAGCATCTATAACCTCTCCAAAGGCTGTACGCACAGTTGCTTTATACATAGCTATGTATTGTTGTTTAGTACTTTCCGCAATCTCTACATTAGCTTTAGTTTTACCGAAATCAAAGATAGGACCAGCTATAGTACCACCTATTTGCCAAGTCTCAGCTGAGCTACCAAATAGAGTATTTAACTTATTACTGCCAAAACCTAATAAACCTGTTAAAGAAATTTGTGGGAAATAAGAGGCTTTTACTGCTCTTAAATTGCTATCAGCCGCAAATAAATTCTGCTCTGCTGCCTTAATATCCGGTCTTTGCTCTAAAAGTTCTGACGGCAATATTGATGGTAATACGGGCGGGGTAGGGAAATAGTCTATAGGTTTATCACGATAAACTAAGCCGTTTACTATATTTTCAGGGGAACAACCTAGTAAAATCTTTAAAGCTGTTTCTTGCCCTTGTCTCTCTTGCACTAAGGGCGGAAGCGAAGAGTTGGTAAGAGCAAGCTCGGAAGCAGCTTCACTAACTGATATTAAATCGCCTACACCAAGATCGTATAGCTTTTGAGTAAGCTTATAGATTTCGGTTTGAGTTTCTATTAGTCGCTTGGTTAGATATATTTGTTTATCTAATGCCAGAATATTAAAATAGCTGATAGCAACATTACTTATAACGGTTAGCCGTACTGCTTCCTTGCTATATTCGCTTGCTAGTAAAGTTCTACGGGCTGACTCACTAGCATTAGCAGCTAGCCCCCATAAATCTATTTCGTAATTAAGTACGCTACCAAGCCCAAAATTATTAGAAATTTTTGGCTGATTTGGTTGTTTTAATTGTTTACTGGTTTTTGTGCGGTTTACGCTACCTTGTAAATTAATCTGTGGAAATCTATAAGAATTAACAAGGTTATATTGAGCTGTTGCTATCGCTATATTACTCATTGCAAGTTCAATATCAGAGTTATTAGCTAAAGATTCCTCAATTAAGTTATTAAGTACCAAATCGTTAAATTGTAACCACCATTTAGAAATCTGGTTATTTTGAGGTGTTAATGAATAATTATTCCAACTATTAGGTAATGGTAGGTTAGGGGGGTTATCATGTGTTGCTTTACAGCTGCATAGTAGTAGAAGTGATAGAATTATAATATTCTTGTAAAATGACGTAGCCAATTTTTGAAGTTTAACGAGTATATACATTAAAATAAATTAATATTACTTTAATTTTAATTATGATTCTTTAAACTATTATGTCAATATACTGCAATCTTTTTTCAACTAACTATTTTTAAAGCATGTAATAATGTTACTAACTTCTCTGAAATAACTTTAATATTATAGGTTTGAGTTAGTTTTAGATAAGCTTTTTGGGAAAGTTCTTTTGCTTTTTGTGGGTGGTCTATTAGATACGCAATTTTTTCGGCTAAATCTTCTGCTGATCCGGCTTTGCAAATTAGCCCGTCTTGCATATGTTTTAAGATTTCGCTAGGACCTTCGGTACCTGTACTAACTATAGGCAGACTATTTTCCATTGCCTCAAGTACTATGATGCCAAACGGTTCATGTAGCGATGGGAGGCAAAAAATATTAATTTGTTCAAAAAATTTATCTTTATCATTAACCCATCCTATAAATAATATTTTATTTTGTAAATTAAGTTTATTTACTAAAGCAGTTATGTTATCTTGTTCCTCTCCATTACCACCTATAACTGCTTGAATTTCATAATTTTTATCCTGTAAAATTTTGATACTATTGATAAAAACATCAACACCTTTTTTAGCTACGAACCTTGCTAATACGCCAATTACCACCGGTTTTTTATATGATTTATTAGGAGTAAATTTTTTGGTGATATTTATCATATTTGGCAGGATAAATATTTTAGATTCAGAAAATTTATTTTTTAATAAATGCTCTTTCATATGATGCGTTAGGGCAATAACAAAATCGCATTTAAGTAGTCCCTTTAGGCTATAGTTATGAGCAATTCCAATTAATCTAATATTAGATGTTTTAGCAAGTTTACTAAAATTTATTGCTCTATTGCCATGAGCTATAATAATATCAGGCTTAGTTTTATAGATTATATATTTAAGAATAAGAACTGAAATTAAATCAAAAGGTAATAAATTAGGGAGCTTAAAGCTTTTAGATATAAACGAATTTATTTTTGCTTTATAGGAGGTAATATTTATTACCTCAATATTCTGCATTTTAAGAGCTGTGTTATAGTCTAAAAAAGCTTGTTGTATACCGCCAAGGTCACGACTTAGCATAATATTAAGTATCTTCATTTTTACTTTAATTTCTCAATTTCTTCTTTGCTAAGTTTAGTATATTTTATAATTCTTTCTAAAGGCTCATTATTAGCTAGCATTTCTTTAGCAATATTTATAGCTTTACCATATCCCCCTCTAGCTTCAGCATCCATAATTTTCTGCTCTTCTACAGCTAAGTTATCCATTTCAGTTTTTAGCATTTTCTCATAGGTGTTGAGATCTTCTTCCGACCAACTAGCTTGATCTAAAGCGTAAAAAGCTTTTTTCATGATAAGATCATGACCTATTAAATGCTCCATTTCTTCTAATGTACTTTGATGTGCATGTTTAAAGAAATATACCCATTTTTCTTGAAGATTCTCTAATTGGTCTAGTTCTTTATTAAACTTTTCTAGCTCTATAAAAATAAAGTAAAAGTCTTGTAAATCATTCTCATAAGTTTTAGTATCAAGTAGCCTATGGTTTGATCTCCAGTCCTCTTTATTTGGGAATAGGATAAAATCGGCAATGGCTAGGAATATGACGCCTTTTAGCTTGGCATATACTGCCATTTTTTTGTGATGTTCATCCTCTTTGATTATTTGCCTTGAATAGGCTTTTGCAGCATAAAGTTGGGCTCTTTTTTCAAAACCTGGATGTTTACTTATCTGCATCTCTACAATAAATTGCGTGCCGTTTTCATCTTTGCACAATACGTCAACAATAGATTGTCTATAAACTGCAATATCAGGGTCTTGATTGGTTTTTAAAAAAGTAACTTCTTTAATTTTTTCTTCCCCTGTATAACCTAAAATGTCATTTAAGAAATGGATAAGTATGTCCTTATTCTTTTCAGTGCCGAAAATTTTTAAAAAGGCATAATTATTTTTAGGATCTAAGAAACGTGAAAGTAGCATTTGAAATCTATTTTTATATATAATAACTTCATTATAGCAAATTCCAAGAAATTTGCTATAATACAATCTTAAATATTAGAATTACATTATGAGTAGTAAGATTAACTTTGTAAAAATGCATGGTCTTGGTAATGATTTCGTTATTATTAACAAGAAAGATTTAACTGGTACATACGATTTATCACAACTGGCAAAGAGTATGGCAGAACGTCATTTAGGTATTGGATGCGATCAATTTATTATCTACGAAGAGCAAAATGATTCTTATGAAATGATTATCTATAATATTGATGGTTCTAGTGCTAAATTATGCGGTAATGCTACAAGATGTTTAGCAAAATTGATCTATCTTGATACAGGTAAAAAAGATATTACTGTAGTAGTGGGTAATAAGAAATTACTGTGTAATATTATCGATGAAAATAATATTAGTGTTAATGTAGGCGGGGTTAGTTTTAATGAATCTTGGATGCCAAGTCGTGATAAGATTTGGGAGTTTGCTGAGCGTTATATGATTGATTTAAAGGAAACTATTTGTGTTGATGTCGGTAATCCGCATTTGGTTATTTTTAGTAAGCTAGAGCTGCAAGATCAAAAAATTGTCGGTGAGAAATTACAGGATAAAGATTTGTTTATAGACGGCGTTAACGTTAATTTTGCTGAGGTTAAAGATAATAAAATTTACTTGTCGGTTTGGGAGCGTGGAGCAGGGCTAACGCTTGCTTGTGGTAGTGGAGCTTGCGGTAGCTTTGCTGCTGGTTTAAAGCTCGGTTTTATTCACTCACCATGTGAGGTGGTATTTAAACATGGTAGCCTTATTATGAAAGAAGAAAATAGTAATATAATAATGCAAGGACCGGCTACGATGGTAGCTCAAGGGGTATATTTTGTGAGTAATCTAAAGCAAGAAATAGTAACATTTGGTTGCCGCCTTAATATTTATGAAAGTGAGATAATAAGAAAAAATCTTGCAGCTTCAGGGCTTGATAATGTTGCAGTATTTAATACTTGTGCAGTAACTAAATCTGCTGAGAAACAAGCACGAGGAGCTATTCGTGCAGCTAAAAAAAATAATCCTGATTTTAAAATTATCGTCACTGGTTGTAGTGCTCAAACTAACCCTAAAATGTATGGCGATATGCCGGAAGTTGACAAGGTTATAGGTAACGAAGAAAAGCTGCTGCCAAGTCACTACCAAATTAATGATGAAAAAATAGTCGTTAACGATATAATGTCAGTAAAAGAGACCGCAAACCATCTAATTAGTAGTTTTGATGGCAAATCTCGGGCTTTTATTCAAGTGCAAAATGGTTGCGATCATAATTGTACTTTTTGTATAATTCCCTATGGTAGAGGTAGAAGCAGGTCAACAGCGATCGGAGCTATAGCTGAGCAGGTGAAACATTTAGTATTAAATGGCTTTAAGGAAGTTGTTTTTACTGGTGTTGATGCTACAGCTTATGGTAGTGATTTACCAGGAAGCCCAACTTTTGCCCAGATGATTAAGCGTGTTTTGAATCTAGTGCCTGAGTTAAAAAGGCTGCGGCTATCTTCGATAGATGTAGCCGAAATAAATGACGAGCTTTTTGAGCTTTTAGCCTATAATGAAAGGATAATGCCCCATTTTCATATTAGTTTACAAGCAGGTGACGATATGATATTAAAGCGGATGAAAAGACGGCATAATAGAGCTGAAATAATCGAGTTTTGTAACAGGCTGCGAGCAATTAGACCTGAAGTATCTTTTGGAGCTGATATTATAGCAGGTTTCCCGACAGAAACGCCTGAAATGTTTGAAAATACTAGGAAGTTAATTGCGGAAGCTGAGCTGCAATATTTACATGTTTTCCCATATTCTGAGCGTGAGGGAACAGCGGCGGCTCGTATGCCCCAAGTACCGAAAGCTATTAGAAAAGAAAGAGCTGAAATTCTAAGACAAGAAGGGCAGATACAATTAGCTGAGTTTTTCAAGAAGCATATAGGGCAGAAAGTAGAATTGTTGGTAGAGAATAATAACATCGCCCACACTGAGAATTTTATACCGGTAAAGCTAGACGAACCACTAGAAATAGGGCAGATATTTAAAGCAAAGCTGGTGGGTGTGGAAGATGGGTGTATGAAATGTATACTCGTGCAAAAAATTAAAAAGCAAGTAAGAAAATCATGGATAATATAGAAACAATATTAAGGCTGGCTAAAGAGAAGATTTTGTTAGTTCAAAGTCTAAAAATTTTACAAGAATATAAAGTAGAGTTTTTAGGTAAAAACGGCATAGTTACTAATGAGCTTAAAAAATTAGGTTCTTTAAGTGAGCAGGATCGTAAAGAATTTGGCTTAAAAATCAATAAGTTAAAAGAAGAAATACAGAATATAATAAAAGCCAAAGAAGAAATTCTGGAAGAAGAGGAATTAAACCTTAAGCTCTCTAGCGATAAAATTGATTTAAGCTTACCAGCAAGAAGATATAAGCAAGGTTCAATTCATCCAATAACTCAGTGTATGGAGGAATTAATCCAAGTATTTGCTAAGTTTGGTTTTTCGATAGAAAGCGGTCCGAATATTGATAATGATTTTCATAATTTTACTGCTCTTAATTTTGAGGATGACCATCCTGCAAGGCAAATGCATGATACTTTTTATTTAAAAGGTCAGGAAAATGATAAACCTATGTTACTTCGTACTCATACCTCCACAGTGCAGATTAGGGCTATGAAAAACGGCAAACCGCCTTTTAGATTTATAGCACCAGGTAGGACTTATAGATCGGATTCTGACATGACTCATACGCCGATGTTTCACCAAATAGAGGGGCTTGTTATTGATAAAGATATTAATATGGGACATTTAAAATATGTCATCACGGAATTTATAAGATGCTTTTTTGAAAACTCGAATATTGAACTACGTTTTAGACCAAGCTTTTTCCCATTTACTGAACCTTCAGCCGAAGTTGATATCCGGATGAGTAAAACCGATAAATGGCTTGAAGTTTTAGGATGCGGAATGGTTCACCCAAACGTACTTAAAAATGTCGGCATTGATAGTATCCAGTATCAAGGCTTTGCTTTTGGTCTTGGGGTAGAGCGTTTTGCGATGTTGAAATATAATATTAAAGATTTAAGACAATTTTTTGAAGGTGATGTGCGTTGGCTGAAACATTATAGCTTCTCAAGCTTTGATATACCAAATTTAGCAGGAGGGCTTACGAAATGAAATTTACCTTATCATGGTTAAAACAGTTTTTAGATACATCAGCTTCGGTTACTGAAATTGCCCAAAGCCTAACTGCTATTGGGCTTGAAGTAGAAGAAATAATTGACAAAGCGGCAGATCTACAAAAGTTTGAAGTAGCATATATAGTAAGCACTAAACCTCATCCATCAGCCGATAAATTAAAGATTTGTGAAGTTGAAACCAAGAACGGCAATTTGCAAATAGTTTGCGGTGCTAGCAACGCTAGAGCCGGTATTAAAGTAGTGCTAGCTAATATCGGTGTTGAAATTCCCAATGGCAAATTCAAGATTAAGGAATCTAACATTAGAGGGGAAAAAAGTTGCGGTATGCTTTGTTCTGAAGAGGAATTATTGCTTGCTTCTGAATCCGAGGGCATTATGGAGTTACCTAAAGATGCCGTAATCGGTAAGTCTTTTACTAAATGTTACGGCTTAGATGATCCGGTATTTGTTATTAATGTCACTCCTAATCGTGGGGATGCTTTGGGGGTTTACGGCATCGCAAGAGATTTGGCAGCTAAGGGAATAGGAACACTTAAAGAGTTAGAAATTCCCAAAGTGAAAAGTACATTTAGCTCTAAAATAAAGCTTAATATAAAAGATAAAGAAGCTTGCCCGTTATTTACGTTCAGAGAAATACGAAATTTAAAAAATAAACCAAGTCCTGACTGGCTTCAGAAATTGCTTAAAAATATTGGTGTAAAGCCTATATCAAGCATAGTTGATGTGACAAATTATATGTCCTATAGCTTCGGTCAGCCAATGCATGCTTATGATGCGGATAAGTTAAGGGGGGATGTTAGTGTAAGTCGTCATTGCGAGGAGCATAGCTTTGATGCAATCTCAGGACAACAAAACGAGATTGCCGCGGCTGCTTTGCAGCCTCGCAATGACGCATTCCACGCCCTGAACGATAAAAAATATCTACTTAATGAAAATGATCTAGTTGTAAAAGATGAAAATGGCGTGCAAGCTTTAGCTGGTATCATTGGCGGACTTAGTAGTAGCTGTGATAGTAATACAACTAATATCTTACTAGAAGCTGCTTGTTTTAATGCTAAGATGGTTGCAGCGAGCGGTAGGCGACTACAAATTGATACTGATTCCAGATATCGCTTTGAGCGTAATATTGATAGAAACTTTACCGAAAAAGCTTTAAATATAGCAACTGATCTTATTTTATCAATATGTGATGGTGGTGAAGTATCAGAAATAGTAATATCTGGGGAAAAAGAACCAGCAAAGAAAACGTTGGATTTTCCAGTAGATTATCTAGAAAAAATCACCGGAATTAAATTAAATATCAATGAGATAGAGGTAATTTTAAATAAACTTGGATTTGTAACTGATGTCAAAAATGAAGTGATAAAAGTAACTCCTCCGTCTTGGCGTCATGATATAAATATTTTAGAAGATTTAGTAGAAGAAATAACCCGTGTTTATGGTTATGATAAGATAGAGAGCATAAAACTACCGGAATTAGAGCAGGATAATAGCCGCTTAAGAGATCATAAAAGGATATCTAGTTTTAAAAGGATACTTGCAAGCAAAGG
The DNA here is from genome assembly GCF_964026465.1 of Rickettsia endosymbiont of Rhinocyllus conicus. Classification (NCBI taxonomy): domain Bacteria; kingdom Pseudomonadati; phylum Pseudomonadota; class Alphaproteobacteria; order Rickettsiales; family Rickettsiaceae; genus Rickettsia; species Rickettsia endosymbiont of Rhinocyllus conicus. The sequence continues at coordinate 698,651 of NZ_OZ032155.1, forward strand.
TTATGATGAGGTAGTTACCAACTCGTTTATGAATAGCAAGGACGCTAAATTATTTACTGAGCTAAAAGATGAGCTATTTTTGCTAAATCCTATAAGCGTTGAGGATGATTATATGCGTCCTACTATCGTGCCGAATTTACTTGATATAGTTCGAAAAAATCTTGCACGTTCTATAAAAGATATGGCTTTTTTTGAAGTCGGTCCAAATTTCTTAGATTTGAATAACGAAGCGACTTATTTAACAGCAATTTTAACCGGTTCATATAATAATAAAAACCCTCATTCGATGGGGCGTAGCTATGATATTTTTGACCTTAAAAGTGATCTAGAAACTGTTTTTGATTATGCCGGTTTATCTATAGAGAAGTGTATTGTATCAAATCAGGCTACACCTTTATATTATCATCCGACTAGATCGGTAAATTTAGCCTTGGGGAAAAATTTATTAGGTCACTTTGGGCAGATACATCCTAAAATATTAAAGCATTATGATATTAAAGAGGAAGTATTTGCGTTTGAATTAAATATAACGAATTTACCTATATCTAAAGCTAAATTCGGCAAGAGGGATGAATTTATAATATCCGATTATCAAGCTAATTTTAGAGATTATGCATTTGTTGTTGACGAAAATCAACCAGTTGGTGAAATAATGTCATACATAAATAATTTTAATAAAAAGCTTGTCAAATCAGTTATATTATTTGATATTTATAGCGGTGATAAATTACCTAAAGGTAAAAAATCTATTGCAATTAGAGTAGGGCTTCAAGCTGATGATCGCACTTTAAATGAAGATGATTTAAATTCATTCAGCAAAGATTTAATTGCCAATATTGAGCAGAAATTTCAAGGAACATTAAGAGTGTATACGTAGATAGAACTTCAAAAATTGGCTACGTCGTATTATAAGATCTGCGGTGCTCACGTATTATATATACGCTCCGCTCCTTATATACTTCTTGCTCTTTTTGAAGTTGATCTTCGTCTACCAATTCTTTTATTTATTCGGAGTATAATAATATGTTAAAGGTAATAGTTGAGACAAAAACATTAGTTCAAGCACTCGGTTTTGCAAGTTCTGTTGTTGAAAAACGTAATGTAATATCCGAGCTTGCAAATATTAAACTATCGGCAAAGAACGGGCTGTTAGAGCTTAGCTCTACCAATATGGACTTATATTTAAGCCAAAAAATAGGAGTGCAGGTAGTAAGTGAGGGTGAGCTTACTGTCTCCACTAAAACTTTAAATGATATAGTTAGAAAGCTTCCTGATTCAGAGCTTACCTTAACTGATTTAGGTACTACAGGGCTTGAAATAACAGGAAAAAATTGTCGTTTTAATCTATTTACTCTGCCGGTAGAGTCTTTTCCTGTGATGGATAATATTAATCCGGAAGCTAGCTTTAAAATTTCTTGTGCTGATTTTGCTAAAATAATCGAATCAACGAAATTTTCGGTTTCTTTAGATGAGACTCGATATAATCTAAACGGCATTTATTTGCATGTAAAATATAGCGAGTTTTATGCTGCAAGTACCGATGGGCATAGACTTTCTGTTTCATCTGTAGCGTTAGCTGAAAAAATAGAGGATTTTGGTGTTATATTACCGCAGAAGAGTGCTGAAGAGATTTTAAAGATAGTAAAAGATTCTAAAAATGCAAATGCAGATATAGAAATACTTTTAAGTAGTAACAAAATTAAGTTCATATGCAATGAAAATGTTATTATGCTATCAAAACTAATTGATGGTACTTTCCCTGATTACAGTAGCTTTATTCCAGAAAATAGCAGCTCAAAACTAGTAATTAACCGCAAAATATTTGCCGATACTATCGAGCGAATAGCAATAATAACAGTTGAAAAGTTCAGAGCTGTGAAACTATCACTATCTACCGAAGCTTTAGAGATCAGTGCAATAGGGGAAGCACGAGGAAATGCAAAAGAAGTTATTAATTCTTCAAAAGAGACAGAAAATCTTTATGAGTATAGTGGTGAAACTAATTTAGATATAGGCTTCAATCCGCAATATTTAGAAGACGTTCTAAAAGCTATAAAATCAGATTTAGTAGAGCTATATTTCTCAAGCGTTTCAGCTCCTGTACTCATTAAATTCCCTGAAAGCCCTAAGGATATATTTGTAGTCATGCCCGTCAAAGTATAGTGTAGTCGTTTAATTTGAAAAATTGGCTTCAGCTATTTTATAAAGCCCTATACAAGCGAATTTTGCAGGATTCGCCTTTGCTCACGTACTAAGATGTACGTTGTGCAGGCTCACCTTAAAATTCATCTTGTCTAGAACTTTTAAAATACGCTGATCATTTTCTTTTGCTGATAATCCTCACGTACTAGTATATACGCTGCGGTTATCAACTTCAAGACCGATTCCTCTTTTCTAAATTAAACTTCGTCTACCTTTTCCTTATCATCTAGTTCCTAAGCCACGGGATGCTTTGCCTGCGTGGATCGAAAAACGTCCTCGGGGTCATCTAGTTGCTTGGGAACTAGATCCAGAAAATAATAAAAAATACTAATTTTATTAGTATTTTTAACTGGATCCCGTGAATAAATGTCATTGCTAAAGTAAAGGGGACCACTAAATTGCACGAAAAAGGGACCAGAGAATTTGGTGTAACCTAATAAGGTTATAATGTGCAATATTCACTAGATAATTAATTAAAATAAATATCTAGTGATACAATGATAAGAATAAATATGTACACAACAATTATCACCCTTTATAAGCAAGGCAACAGTCAAAGAAATATTGCCAAACTAACAAGGATAGACCGTAAAACAGTAAGAAAAATAATAAATCGTTACGTAGAGTCTGGTACAGAATATCCTGCACCCTATGAACGATCTTCAGCACTGGATTCTTGGCACGAACAAATAATTGAGTTATTAGAAAAGAATCTAAGTTACATAAGAATTTTTGAAGAGTTAAAAATTCAAGGTTATACAAAAAGTTATGGTTCGCTAACCCGTTATATCAAAAAATATAAGATTCAGAATAACAGTTGCATTCGTTTTCATACTTTAGCAGGAGAGGAAGCACAAGTAGATTTTGGTGACATAGGCTTACAGTATAATGCCCAAGGGCGTAGAGTTAAAGCATATGTGTTTAATATGCGTTTAAGCTATAGTCGCCTTGATTATTATGAAGTAGTGTTTGATCAAAGTTGTAAAACATGGATACAATGTCATATCAATGCATTTAATTATTTTGCTGGTAGTCCAAAAGTAATAAAACTTGATAATCTTAAAGCTGGGGTGGTAGATAGCAATTTCTATGAGCCTGTATATCAGAAGGAATACAAACGTTTAGCTGATCATTATGGGATTTTACTTTCTCCTTGTCGTATATATCAACCTCAAGAAAAAGGCAAAGTAGAATCAGGCATAAAGTATGTCAAAAATAATTTTTTTGCTGGACGTAAATTTCATAGATATGAAGAATTAATACACGATCTTGCAAACTGGTTAAATAAAGCAAATAACCGAATACATGGTACTACTAAAAAAATTCCTCAGGAACTATTTGAGCAAGAAGAAAGTAATAATTTAATGCCCTTACCATTAGAAACGTTTGATTTATCATCGTGGCATAATCGAAAAGTAGCAAAAGATTGTCATATCACCATAGATAATAATTATTATTCCGTACCAGCAAAATATATATACAGTGAAGTATTGGTACAATTATCACCAAACCTTGTTCAAATATTTTCTATACTGTCATTGTCAAATAAAAAGGGACCACTAAATTACGTAAAAAAGGGACCACTTTATTTAAAATTTTTTATGTCATATTACCTCCAGATTTATAGTTATTAATACGATAACTTTTACCTGTGATGTTTAGTATATGTGCATGATGTACTACTCGATCAATAATTGCATGAGTTAATAACTCATCAGCAAATATTTCATTCCATCTTTCAAAATCCTTGTTTGTGGTGATAATGGTAGATTTATTTTCATATCGTTTAGCAATAATATTAAAAAAATCATCTACTGAATGTTTTGGTAATTGCTTAAAACCTAACTCATCAAGAATTAATAAGTCAAATGATAAGAGTAATTTAACTTTTTTGTGATAGCTATTATCTGCTCTTGCAATATGTAAATTATAAAGCATATCCGATACCGTAGTAAAATATACAGAGTATTCTCGTGTTAAAGCTTTTAATGCTAATCCAATAGCAAGATGAGTTTTGCCAGTTCCAGAATTACCTATGAATATGACATTGCCCTTAGTATTAATATAATCACAAGTAGATAAATCACTTATTACTTTGGTATCAATACTTGGTTGGAACTGAAAATCAAAGTCTTCTAAATTTTTAGTTACCGGTAATTTAGCAGCATTTTTACGACGACGGTAATTATTATCCTTACGGTGAGATTTTTCATCTTCACATAATAGTGAGAGAAATTCTTTAAATCCTAGTTTATTATTTTGAGCATAAATAATCCTTTCATTTAAGCTATTGACTATACCTGATAATCTAAAACTACGTAGGTCATTAAGCAAGTTCTGCATTCTGACCTCCAAACTCTGGCAATGGTAAGTTTACTGCATTACTATTTAAGATATTCTTAATTTTAGAGTAAGAACTTATACCGTAATGTAATGCTCTATGACAGGCTTTATCTATTAACTCATCATTGTAAACCTTACGTAAAGAAATAATACCTCTGGCACAACGTTGCCAATCATTTACTCGTGTTTGTTGTAATAACTCTAATAATAAACTGCAATTATTGCCTATCTGCTGCATTTGTTGTTGATAATGTTCGCTATATTCTATAAAACCTGGGCATAGACGTTTATATTTGGCATAATGAGACGGATTAGTGGTAAATATTCCTTTGCCATCTACTCTAACGTGCCTTGCTATTAAATCATTTTGTATAGAAAATATTTGAACAAGGTTTGGTGATAATTGTACCAATACTTCACTGTATATATATTTTGCTGGTACGGAATAATAATTATTATCTATGGTGATATGACAATCTTTTGCTACTTTTCGATTATGCCACGATGATAAATCAAACGTTTCTAATGGTAAGGGCATTAAATTATTACTTTCTTCTTGCTCAAATAGTTCCTGAGGAATTTTTTTAGTAGTACCATGTATTCGGTTATTTGCTTTATTTAACCAGTTTGCAAGATCGTGTATTAATTCTTCATATCTATGAAATTTACGTCCAGCAAAAAAATTATTTTTGACATACTTTATGCCTGATTCTACTTTGCCTTTTTCTTGAGGTTGATATATACGACAAGGAGAAAGTAAAATCCCATAATGATCAGCTAAACGTTTGTATTCCTTCTGATATACAGGCTCATAGAAATTGCTATCTACCACCCCAGCTTTAAGATTATCAAGTTTTATTACTTTTGGACTACCAGCAAAATAATTAAATGCATTGATATGACATTGTATCCATGTTTTACAACTTTGATCAAACACTACTTCATAATAATCAAGGCGACTATAGCTTAAACGCATATTAAACACATATGCTTTAACTCTACGCCCTTGGGCATTATACTGTAAGCCTATGTCACCAAAATCTACTTGTGCTTCCTCTCCTGCTAAAGTATGAAAACGAATGCAACTGTTATTCTGAATCTTATATTTTTTGATATAACGGGTTAGCGAACCATAACTTTTTGTATAACCTTGAATTTTTAACTCTTCAAAAATTCTTATGTAACTTAGATTCTTTTCTAATAACTCAATTATTTGTTCGTGCCAAGAATCCAGTGCTGAAGATCGTTCATAGGGTGCAGGATATTCTGTACCAGACTCTACGTAACGATTTATTATTTTTCTTACTGTTTTACGGTCTATCCTTGTTAGTTTGGCAATATTTCTTTGACTGTTGCCTTGCTTATAAAGGGTGATAATTGTTGTGTACATATTTATTCTTATCATTGTATCACTAGATATTTATTTTAATTAATTATCTAGTGAATATTGCACATTATAACCTTATTAGGTTACACCAAATTCTCTGGTCCCTTTTTCGTGCAATTTAGTGGTCCCCTTTACTTTAGCAATGACACTATACAAAATGATTTAATAGCAAGGCACGTTAGAGTAGATGGCAAAGGAATATTTACCACTAATCCGTCTCATTATGCCAAATATAAACGTCTATGCCCAGGTTTTATAGAATATAGCGAACATTATCAACAACAAATGCAGCAGATAGGCAATAATTGCAGTTTATTATTAGAGTTATTACAACAAACACGAGTAAATGATTGGCAACGTTGTGCCAGAGGTATTATTTCTTTACGTAAGGTTTACAATGATGAGTTAATAGATAAAGCCTGTCATAGAGCATTACATTACGGTATAAGTTCTTACTCTAAAATTAAGAATATCTTAAATAGTAATGCAGTAAACTTACCATTGCCAGAGTTTGGAGGTCAGAATGCAGAACTTGCTTAATGACCTACGTAGTTTTAGATTATCAGGTATAGTCAATAGCTTAAATGAAAGGATTATTTATGCTCAAAATAATAAACTAGGATTTAAAGAATTTCTCTCACTATTATGTGAAGATGAAAAATCTCACCGTAAGGATAATAATTACCGTCGTCGTAAAAATGCTGCTAAATTACCGGTAACTAAAAATTTAGAAGACTTTGATTTTCAGTTCCAACCAAGTATTGATACCAAAGTAATAAGTGATTTATCTACTTGTGATTATATTAATACTAAGGGCAATGTCATATTCATAGGTAATTCTGGAACTGGCAAAACTCATCTTGCTATTGGATTAGCATTAAAAGCTTTAACACGAGAATACTCTGTATATTTTACTACGGTATCGGATATGCTTTATAATTTACATATTGCAAGAGCAGATAATAGCTATCACAAAAAAGTTAAATTACTCTTATCATTTGACTTATTAATTCTTGATGAGTTAGGTTTTAAGCAATTACCAAAACATTCAGTAGATGATTTTTTTAATATTATTGCTAAACGATATGAAAATAAATCTACCATTATCACCACAAACAAGGATTTTGAAAGATGGAATGAAATATTTGCTGATGAGTTATTAACTCATGCAATTATTGATCGAGTAGTACATCATGCACATATACTAAACATCACAGGTAAAAGTTATCGTATTAATAACTATAAATCTGGAGGTAATATGACATAAAAAATTTTAAATAAAGTGGTCCCTTTTTCACGTAATTTAGTGCTCCCTTTTTATTTGACAATGACAGTATTAAAGCAGATTAATAATTCTATAGAAAATAGTATATCTAATGGATTGTCACCTAATGCTTTATTGCTTACTGGTAGATATATGATAAAAGCTGAAACATTAAATAGCCTTGGTAAATATCAAGAAGCTCTTAATCAAGTAGAGCAAATATATAGTATGCAAAAAAATGTTCAAAAAGAAACTAATGAAATATTTGGCAAAATATATTCTCAAAAAGCAATAGCATTATTTGGTTTAGGTGAAAAAGATAAAGCTTTAGAATATGCAAATAAGGCATTAGAGATCTTTAAGAATAATGATAAAAATTTTATGAGTAGAAGAATGCCTGATGTATTCAACCCTGCAATAGCCATTACATGCACAATAAGAGGGGATATATTATTTGCGAGCGGTAAGCTTGAGGAAGCTTTAGATAGCTATATGGATGCACGAGGTATATATTTTAATGTTTATAGAAGAAATTATAAGAATGTAGCACAAGTAAGCGAAGTAAATCTTAAAGGAGCAAAGGTTGCGTGTAAAAACGCCAGTTTAGGATAAGGAGGTCTGAGGATAAGCAAGTAGTGTTAGAAATTTTTTAGATTTATTGAAATTAAAAGCATTTACGCAAGAAAGTATATGAACTAAGAAATTAATAGGGGAGCGATGTCTTGAATGTTCAAGGTTCATGCTGTTTTTTAGTACATTAAATACTGATTCAATTATTGATCTGCTTTTTAAGAGTATTTTATCTTCTATATCTAATAAATGATTTTTCATATCCTTGCGAATCCCAGTAAATAACCGTAGCCCACGACTAAATAATTTAGCGGACATTTCCTTAGAAATATAAGCCTTGTCTCCAAATAATTTACCCCATAATCCTTTGGTAATTGAGTCTACAGCAGATAAATCACTAGCATTACCCTTTGTTATTTTAATTGCCATAATCTGACCTTTATTATTAATTACAATATGTAATTTAAATCCCATAAACCATCCGTAACTACTCATACCTATTTTAGCAATGCCACTAAACACTTTATTATTATTTGTACGTTTTGCATGACATATCGATAATTTGGTTGAATCAACAAAATATATACCAGTCTCATCTCCTGTAAATAATTGTAACATTATAGTTAAAGGTAATACTAATCTTGGCCACAACTGGATTATCCGACTGTAACTAGGAAGACTAAAATATCCTCTATATTTACATGATAGATGATATAAATAATAATTCTTAAAATCTTTGCATGGAGATATATAAAAATATAATACTATAGTTATATAGTTCTGAAAGCCTTAAACTCCCTGATCTCCTACGCTTCCTAACGCTGGGTATTAATTTGCTTTCTTCCCATTCTTCGTAAACTTTACAATAATTATCTATTATACAAAATAGAGTTATGATACATCTTTTCATTGTTGAGTGCATATTTTTTTGATTCAAAATCTATGTAACTCAACACTCCTCTCTTGTAAATACCCTGCTTTATTATCTTTATTCCTTACACTCTTATCCTAAACTGGCGTTAAAAGAAAAGACACGCTTAACTATAAATTTTTTGCTAAACCACAAATCATAGATTTTGGAGCGGAGCATCCTGATTCAATTGAAATGCTTGAATACTGTAAAACTTATGGTATGGGTTTAATTAGTAACAAAGCTTATATAGATAAATCTAAAAAATAATAAGTTACTATATTTGTAAGGTTTAATGTGTGAGCGTTTACGGTGTTATAATTTTAAGCATCATAAATTTAAAAAAACGTGAATGTTCACAAGCCAATAATTTGCTATTTTAAAGCAGGGCAATGGTCAGGTCGTTTATAGATAATTTCCTTTCTATCACATTGAGTTTGGCCAGGTTCACAGCGGCTTGGGTCTAGATATATAATTGCTTGATAAGTAACGCCATAATGTCTGTCATATCCTTCTTCTGGGATACAATCACTTTCATTATCTATTAAAGAAAATACTCCCTCTCCTATGAAGAAAGGTTCGTGCTGAAGTACATATTCACCGTACCATTGAAATTCAAAAGGTATTAAAAAATAAGGGTTGCAAAATTATATCCTTTATTTTTAATAAAATTTTTCATTCTATTAATAGCATCGGAACTAAAAAACTGATGTGTAGTAACAAAAATATAATTCTCATCAATTTTATTGCCCCCAAAGAACTGTTTCATAAAAGTTAATGAATCGTGCCAAGTTAATTTAGTATCTATTGCTATACCTTGATTACGCTTACAGCTCATGGTAGGAAAATACATTTTATACTTCTTATCTGATTCTATTTTTTCCGAAGTTTTTTTAAAGCCCAAGTTTTAATTGTATCACCATGAAATAAAACAGATTTATTAAATTTTTTAGTAAAGTAAGTATCTGAGAATCTATAGTTATATAATTTTTTGCTATCCCTAAAGTACCAAAACATAATTTACAAACTTGTTGTGTCCAATTGCCTTGAATTGTCACATCAGGCTCGCCACATTTTTCTAACACTTCATTTTCTGTCATAAAATTAGGCATTCGTTGTATAGTACCTTTATTTTTAAGATCAACAAAAGCGTTTTTGAATAAGTCAAGTTCATCCTTACCGACTACAACATAAAATTGTGTATTTTCAGCATCGACAAAATATTTTTCAAATGATTCATATAGATGTAAGCTTCTATTTAAATCTCTAGTAAAAGATTTATTTAGTACCGCAAAATCATATTGGTATTTATATTTTTCTTGTACAATATTATTAAAATTATAGTGCTTATAATATTTTTTTGTATAAAAAGCTAGAAAAATGACTAATGCTATAAAAAATATAGCACATATAAATTTTTTTTGTTTTTCATACATTTACTTTTTAAGTTTTTCATCTAACAATTGTAATATTTTAGTACGTAATTTATCTTTTACTACCGACCAATCCTTACTTGGATCTATCAACAGGTTTTTATTCCAAATGTCACAATATAATGAATCATCATTATCTACTTTTTTAATATAATCAACTAAATCATCTTCCGTATTAAAATCGCCTGCATAAATTATAGCATCCTTATTTATATCTTGTAATACCGCAGTTTTATCACCATAATATATTGGTATAGCACCGGCGAAATATGCTTGAAATAGCTTTTCAGTCATATACCCATTATGTGTTTGATTTTCATAAGCAATAACAAATTTACAATTAGATAACCACTCCATAGTTTCGCTAATTTCTAGATTTCTACCAATATTATTTAAATGTCTTCCACCACTAAGAACTTTTTTATTATAAGAAGAAGATAATTTATGAAATAAATGATCCCTTGCCTTAACTCCATCTAAAGGGTTATTAGTACGTGTATCATTTGTATATCCATTACTAACGAGAAAACAAGCAAAGTTCTTTTTATTAGGATTACAAGTTCCATTAGTTAGTCTCGTGTTGCTGTTTGCTACTAATTTATCAGCCCAAAGTCCACTTAAATAATAATATGGTAATCTAAAATACCTTGGATCATCTATATAATCAAATCCGAGAGTTAAATCATAATCTTTTAAATCTGGTAAAATTGCTTCTGCCGTATAATACATTTTTATAGCTTTTTCATTAGGCTTCATCGGAGCATTGCCATATACACCATCAATTATTAGGTCATATTTTTCACTACTTTTTTCAGCATTAACGACTATTACTTCATATTTTTCATTTAATATATCATAAATAGGGGATATAATTCCTGATCCTGGGTAAGCTATTAAGTAATTTTACTTTTAATATGGGTTTATTAACAGTAGCGTTTTTTGCTCCGAAAGACTCCATACCAAATCCTATGGTCAGTAATAATATTATTGCTAACTTCTTCATTTTATATCCATTTATATTTAATTAATAAACTTTAACCAATCCTATTAAAAAACTCTTTAATTTTTTTTGTACATAATATAGCCTCTTCTTCAGTCAAATGAGGTCCTATTGGTAAACTAAGAATTTCTGAGCTAATTTTTTCAGTTAATTCAAAAGAACCAACTTTTAAATTCATATTTTGATAAGCAGGTTGTAAGTATATTGGGGTAGGGTAGTGAATTATAACTTGTACCCCCTGACTAACAAGATAATCTTTTAATTGATCTCGTTTTTTAGTCATTATAGGAAATATATGCCATACATTACCGTCATCATATTGAGGTAAAACTATATCATTAATATTTAATTCTTGTAAATAAATTTTAGCAATTCTTTGTCTTTTTTTATTCCATTCATTAAGATATCTTAATTTAATAGAAAGTATTCCTGCTTGCAAATCATCTAATCTACTGTTTTTGCCAATTATTTCATGACTATAGCGTACTTTACTTCCGTAATTACGTAGTAGTTTTAGTGTATCAGCAATTTTATCATCATTTGTTGATATACATCCACCATCACCAAAACAACCTAGATTTTTACCTGGATAAAAACTAAAACCATTGCAATCTCCGAATGATCCAGCTTTTTTTCCGCTAACTAAATCTATAGCTCCATGTGCTTGAGCAGCATCTTCTATAATTTTCAGATTATATTTTTTTGCTATAGCTAAAATTAGCTGCATATCACATACACGCCCATATAAATGAACCGGCATAATTGCACGTGTTTTACTTGTTATAGCATGCTCAATTTTTGAAGGGTCTAATAAATAAGTATCTTTGTAAACTTCAACTGGAACAGGTACTGCTCCAATTTCGGAAACAGCAAGCCATGAAGCTATAAAAGTATGGGCAGGCACTATTACCTCATCGCCAGCACCTATGCCTAGTGCCTTAAGGCTTAAAACTAATGCATCAAGACCGTTTGCTACGCCAATTACATGCTTTACTCCTAAGTAACTTGCAAATTCTTGTTCGAATTTTTCTAAACGATTTCCCAAAAGATATGAAGCATCGTTATTTACATCTTGCCATAATTTATCTGCTTCTTGTTTAATTTCAGTGTAAGCACTTTTTAAGTCTAAAAATTTGATTTCCATAATTTAAATTCTTCGTATGATCTAATATAATCGCTTTCTTGGTAGTTTTCTGAAGCACAGATAATTACTTGAGGATTATTTTTTATATTTGTTATTTCCCGCCATAAAGGTTTTAGAATGTATAAACCTTTATTCGGTGCATCAAGAGTAATGGTTGTTTTATACTCTCCATCATCTAAAACGAAATCTACCGAGCCATGAGTACAAAAAATAAATTGTTTTAAATTTTTATGTGCATGCCCGCCGCGATCTTTTTTTAAATTATAAAGCCAGTAAACACGATGTATAGGAAAATCTAAAATTTGTCCTAGCTCAACAAAGGATAAGCTCCCTCTATCGTCATCAAAACGTGGAATTTCAATTAATTTATAACTGTGATTCATAATAATTAATATACCATTCTACAGTTAATCTTAATGAATCCATAAAAGAAAATTTAGAAGACCAATTTAATTCTGAGCATAGTTTTGTATTATTGATAGCATACCTGAAATCGTGACTCGCTCTATCTGTTACGTATGTTATTTGTTTTGCATAAGGTGTAGAATTAGGGTTAGGTCTTAATTCATCCAAAATATTACAAATTTTATTAGCAAGTTCTAAATTAGTTTGTTCGTTACGTGTACCTATATTGTAGTTTTCACCTACCACGCCTTTATGGAAAATAAGGTCTAAAGCAGAGCAATGATCCTCTACATACAACCAATCTCTAATATTTTTTCCATTACCATAAATTGGGATTGGCTCACTATTTAAGGCTTTTCTAATAATAGTAGGAATTAATTTTTCATTATGTTGCCTTGGTCCATAATTGTTTGAACAATTGCTAATTATTGTCGGTAAATTATATGAGTGAAAGTAACTTCTAACTAAAAAGTCACTAGAAGCTTTAGAAGCACTATAAGGGGAATTTGGAGCATAAGGAGAATTTTCAGAGAAATAACCTGTATCACCTAAGCTACCATATACTTCATCAGTAGAAATATGTAAAAATCTGGAGTTTATATTATCTTGTGATGACCAGTGATTTCTTGCAGATTCTAGTAAGTTGAAAGTACCTTGTATATTAGTTTCTATAAAAATTCTTGGATTAGCTAATGAATTATCTACATGCGATTCTGCTGCTAAATGAATTACATCGGATATATTATATTCTTTAAATAAATTTTCTATTAAGTCGATTTGGCAAATATTGCCATGAATAAATTTATAATTTTGTTTATTGCTAATATGATCAAGGCGTTTGATATCAGCAGCATAAGTTAAGGCGTCTAAGTTAATAATATAGTAATTATTATATTTATTTAAAAAATATTCTACTAAATGGCTACCAATAAATCCGGCACCTCCTGTAATTAAAATAACTTTATCCATTTTTATTTTCTCTGCATTTTTAAAGATTTTATTTTTGTGTATTTAAAATAGAAAAGCTAGGGTGAGAATAAATATTTTTTAAATATTTACAATAATCGGAATTAGGGCTAAGTTCAGCTAGTTTTAGCAACATTTCTGCATCTATATATTTACAATTATATGCTACCTCTTCTAAACAGGCAATTTTTAATCCTTGTCTTTTTTCGATAGTAGCAATAAAATTCGATGCCTCGAGTAAACTATCATATGTACCTGTATCTAACCAAGCTACGCCACGTCCAAATACTTCTATATTTAAGTTATTTTCCTCTAAATAAGCTTGAAGAACTGATGTAATTTCTAATTCCCCACGCTTTGAAGGTTTAACTGCTTTTGCTTTTTTAATTACTGAATTATCAAAAAAGTATAAACCGGTTATAGCATAATTTGATTTAGGGTTTTGAGGTTTTTCTTCAATACTTGATACTTTACAGCTAGGAAAAGAAATCTCAGCAATCCCATATCTTTCTGGATCTTTAACATAATAACCAAAAATTTTCGCTCCTTCTTGTAAAGATCTAGCATTTTGTAATATTGATACTAGTCCTTGACCATAAAAAATGTTATCCCCAAGAATTAAGCAAACATTAGAATCTCCTATAAAATCTTCACCTATTATAAAAGCATCCGCAAGACCTGTAGGAGTATCTTGTATAGCATACTGAATATTAATGCCTAAATGACTACCATCATTTAATAGATCTTGATATAAAGAAAGAAATACACTGTTAGTAATAATTAGGATTTCCTTGATTCCAGAAAGCATTAATACTGAAATAGGATAATAAATCATCGGTTTATCATAAACCGTTAAGAGCTGCTTTGATAAAGATTTTGTAGCAGGGTAAAGCCTAGTAGCAGAACCGCCTGCTAAAATTATACCTTTCATAAACTATTTAATAAGTTGTTGTGGATAAAATTATTAGTATCTTATACATTAAATATGTACTAACTACAAGCCTTAGTTTTGTAGAGAATTTACATATTTGCTTAATAAATCTATATCAATACTATAATCTGAATGCATAGGTGATATGATTTGAGTATTGGTATGAGCTCCTATCAAAAATTTTAAATCCATTTCTAGGCTCATAGCTAAAGAATGAAATACTCGGAAATTCGCTTCTTGTACGTTACTACTTAAAATTAATATTTTACAATCTTTAGGAGCGAAAATTAAATTAACCATACCCGCACCCGTAGGACCGATAATAACTTGTGCCATTGAGAATAATTCAATTTGTGCCTGGGCTGATAAAAAATCTGGGTAAACAATTTCAAATCCTTGAGTAATCAAGAAATTTTCAATTTCTTCACTATTGAGTAATTTTCTATATGTAGCTCTTTTTCTTGATATATAAAGTTTACGAAATGCCTTTTTAGGGTTATTAAATTGTT
Organism: Rickettsia endosymbiont of Rhinocyllus conicus; assembly: GCF_964026465.1. Classification (NCBI taxonomy): domain Bacteria; kingdom Pseudomonadati; phylum Pseudomonadota; class Alphaproteobacteria; order Rickettsiales; family Rickettsiaceae; genus Rickettsia; species Rickettsia endosymbiont of Rhinocyllus conicus. Next base: position 713,715 of record NZ_OZ032155.1, read on the forward strand.
TAGATATTACCTTTTTTACAAACTGTATTGCTTTGGGAGCAACCACTACTGCATTTGAATAATCAGGTGCATTAACATTATCTTTAATTAAGGATAATGGGGAGGGATAATATAACTTTTTTACTAAATATCCGTTTTTTTTTTCAAGCTTTATTAAATCTCTATTATCCAAATTGAACATTTTTAGGAGTTCTAATGATTGAGGATAATGATCTTCGTCAATTAATAATGGTATTTTTTTGTCTAATCCTTGAATTAAACTAAGCCTTGGTAAACATTCTACAATCCAATGATAGTAGTTTTTGGAATGATCTTTAACAAGATGAATACCGCTATCAATAACTTGGGGATTTTTTATTATTTCAAATGACAAGTTTTTTTCATTAATCTTATTTACAATACCTATAGATTTAATATGGTAAACATATTTTTTAAGATAGAAGTTGCTTTCTTCGCCATAAATAATATACTGATCATTATTATCAAGACCATCATATAAAGCTGTATTATTACTTAATATTAGATCTGTACCCCCGATTACAATTGCATTATTTATTTCTGCAAGATAAGTATCTGGTAATTTTATTGTGCAATTATATTTTTCTGATACATGAAAATCATTATTTATTACTTTAGGTTTAGTTAATTTTAATGTTTTGTTAGTATCAAAAAATTTTATTTTGTGAGATAATAATTTACATCCTTCAGAGACAGAATAATAATTAAAAATGTCTTTTAAAGGGCTTTTAAAAATTACATCCTGAGTTTCTTGAGTGTTTGTATTTAAATCATGAGATTTTTGAATACTTAGACCTGCATATTTAATTTTTTTAATTTTAAGGATGGTTCTCAAAGAAGCTAAATTTTCTCTAAATATTTGTTTTTTAGGGTTTAACCAAATTGCAATTGAAATTAAACATTTTGAAGCACAAAATATAGCGTAGCGTAACAAATATAAAATTTTATTAACAGCAGATAATATTCTAGGTTCAATTTTAACAGTTAAGGAAGCACTTTTTATGCCTAACCCATTTAAAATATTAGCTAGCTTATATTTTGTTGTGTCTAAATTGGCTAGAATCTTTTTTAAGATAATCATAAATTACAAGATTTAAAGTAATAATTTGTATATATCAAATAACTTAGAGAGTTAAAAGTAAAGCAAGGAACTAAAATATGAATTCCTTGAAGTTTTGTAGAACTAATTCTTTAAATTAATAATGAGTATACAGTCAAAATGAATTTGAGATTAGGCAAGAGGAGTAATACCTATAACTAATTAGCTTAGCAACAAAATTACATGTTCAAAATATATATCAACTAATTAGTTCCTAATAAAGCGTTTATTATATTATTTTCTTGCATAATTGTAAATATCAAAATATTTTTATTTGAAATTAAAATAATTATTTTTTCAAATCCCTATGCCCCAAATAAGCTTTATAAAACCCAAACAAATTATTGGCAATCACCTAATATTACGTGATGTAGAGGTAGAAGATAGTTCGTTTATTTTAAACCTAAGAACTGATACTACTAAATCTAAATATCTCTCTTCAACCTCTAACGATTTATTACAACAAATTGAATGGATTAAAAAATATAAGCAAGATAATTCCCAATTATATTTTTTAATCCAAGATCAAAATTTAGAGCAAGTTGGAACAGTACGACTTTATGATGCTCAAGAAGATTCATTTTGTTGGGGATCATGGATTTTAAAGGCTAATACATCAAGTGGCTACTCTATTGAGTCAGCTTTAATCATATATAGTTATGCACTTAGCCTAGGTTTTACTAAGGCTCACTTTGATGTAAGAAAAGAAAATGAATCTGTTTGGAGATTTCATGAAAGATTTGGAGCTATTAAAGTAGATGAAACAGACAAAGATTATTTTTTTACAATATCCTTTGAAGCAATAAAAAATTCTTTAGAAAGATATTCTAAATATTTACCAAAAAATATAAATATTATTTTATAAGCAGGGAATCTTTTGAAAAAATATTTGATGATATTTTTGCTTTTTCAACAGCTAAACTATGAGGAATAAAGGGTTTTTTAGGTTGGCGGATAGGGTGGGATTCGAACCCACGGTACGGTTGCCCGTACGCCAGTTTTCAAGACTAGTGCCTTAAACCGCTCGGCCACCTATCCAAGAAGATTCATAGCAAAAAATATAGCATAATTCAAGAAAAATCGTAAAAAATCTTTACTATGCTCGTTTAATTTAAAAAAATTGATGGCAAGGTCTTATTAAATCAGCATTGTTGTGTGGAGCGGTTTTTTCGTCATTGCGAGGAGATGCTAGCATCGACGCGGCAATCTCATAAAACAGTATAAAATTCCTGAGATTGCTTCGTCAATTACTCCGTAATTTCCTCGCAATGACGATTTGGTATCTCTCAAAATCTACTTCATATCACGAAGCCAAATTGTTCTTTTAACTCATTTACAGTTTCAGACGCTCTAATTCTTGCTTTCTCTGCACCTTGGTGAAGTATTTTGAGTAAATATTCCTGATCATTAATTAACTCTAAATATTTATCACGCATCGGTTGCAGATTTGTAATAATAATTTCTGCTAAATCTTCTTTAAATTTTGCAAAGCCTTGATTCTCATAATTCTGAATTATATTCTCAAGTTTTTCTTCTGATAAGCTTGTATAGATGTCTAATAAATTACTAATCTCTGGTCTTGCTTCTTTATCATAACTAACAAAACTTAAATGATCTGTTTTGGCTTTTTTAATTTTTTGATGAATAAGATCATTATCATCTTTTAAATTAATACGAGAAAAATCTGAAGAATCGGATTTGCTCATTTTTTTACTGCCATCTCTAAGACTCATAATTCTTGTTCCTGAGCCACCAATTAAAACATCAGGTACTTTTAAAATTTCCTTATTAAACTTCCTATTAATTACGCCGGCGATATCTCTAGTTAGTTCCAAATGCTGCTTTTGGTCCTCACCAACAGGCACTATATCGGCCTTATATATCAGTATATCAGCAGCCATAAGTACCGGATAGGAAAAAAGCCCAAGGCATGCTTTTTCTTGGTCCTTTCCAGCCTTATCCTTAAACTGCGTCATGCGTTTTAACCAGCCGAGCGGTGTTACGCAATTCAGCAACCAAGCAAGTTCAGCATGTTCTTTTACCATACTCTGAGCAAAAATTGTGACTTTATTAGGGTCAAGGCCTGCTGCTAAATAAATCGCAAGTGTCTCTATAACCGATCTTTTAAGTTCACTAGGTGCTATATCAACAGTAATAGAATGCAGATCAGCCAAAAAGAAAAAACAATTATATTCTTCCTGCATTTTAACCCAGTTTCGAATCGAGCCTAAATAGTTACCAAGATGCAAAGAACCAGTAGCTTGCACACCTGAAAGAACAGTTTTTTTCATTTTATACCTTTATTATTGTATTCATTAACAAATATATGTATATATACCAAATTAATATTTAATTTTTACTATATGCTTTGGCGTTTAAGAATTTTATCATTTTACGGATTATTATCGTTATTTACTTTTATCTTTTTTCTTATATGTTACATACCCGTAACGTTTTTCAATGTCAACTATCAAATAAGATATAGGATCGCTGTTATCTTTTCTTATGCTTTTGTGTGGCTTGCAAAAATTTGTTGTGGTTTGAAATATGAGGTAGAGGGGCTTGAGAAATTACCTAAAACCATTTCAATAGTTGTATCTAACCATCAATCCTTTTGGGATCAGATGTTTATGCAGCTTATTATCCCTAAACATTCGTGGGTATTAAAACGTGAGCTATTTAATATACCGCTACTTGGTTGGGGACTTCGTATGGTTAAGCCGATTGCAGTAAATCGTGGCACTAATAGTTCAGTTGCCCAAATTTTAAGAGAGGGTGAGGAAAAAATCAAGGAAGGTTTATGGTTAATAATATTTCCTGAATCAACAAAAGTTCCGCCTGATCGAACAGTAAAATTTAAGCCAAGTGCTGTAAAGCTTGCTTCTATTACTAAAGTGCCGATAGTAATGATGGCACATAATGCCGGCTTATTTTGGCCTAGAGGCTTTTGGTTTAAACAGCCTGGAACTATAAAGGTAAAAATTATTGGAGTAATAGAAAGGGAAGAGGTAGAACAGACCGAGGTGCGGATTCTTAATGATAAGATTGAAGAGATAATTAATAGTGAAAAGCAAAAATTATTAAATTAATACTTACTCGAATAGCAAATTACTAATGTAATTTGTTATTTGTATTAAATTAGTCTTGGATTAAGAAATAATTAGTATTATCATACAATTACCAACTATTCTTATGGAGGTATTATGAATAATACAACAGCATTAAAATTAATTGCAGTGATCGATAGTAAGCAAATGATGCTTTACGATACTCAAGGAGTTAAAATTACTAATAATAAGCCTTTAAAGTTACCTTTAGATTTGGAAGAGCATCACCACCATAGAGAAAAAAGACAGAGTTTATACCAAAATAAATCTACGCCTGCTTCATTGTTTGAGCCTCATACTTCTTTAAAAGATATAGAACACAAAGAAGCAGCAAAAAGCGTTATAAAACATTTAGAAAAAGCAGTAGGTCAAGATCAGGCTAAATATAAAGAACTAATTATAGTTGCTGAACCGCAAATGCTTGGTTGTGTTCGTCATGAGCTTAAAAATGGTCTGAAAAAGATGATTACTAAGGAAATAGCGAAAGATTTAGTGCAGCATAATGCTGAGGCAGTCGAAAGGGCAGTATTCTCTTGATGAGTTGTTATTGCGAGGAAGCATTGCCTATGTGAATAAAAGAATGTTGTTATCCCGTGGTCAAGCCACGGGATGACAGAGTGATAAAGTTTCCGCTCGCAATGACGCAAAGTTTATTAACAAAAACAAATTAAATATTACAAATAATTATGTCGCGAATTTATTTTAACGGTCCTGAGGGGCGAATCGAAGGAATATATGTAAAAGCAGAAGCATATAATGCTCCTGTTGCATTGGTTCTTCATCCCCATCCTTTGCATGGCGGTGATATGAATAATACAGTAGTGTATAACGCCTATAAAGTTTTATCTGAGCATGGCTATACAGTTCTACGTATTAACTTCAGAGGAGTAGGGCATTCAGAGGGTAACTTTAATAATGGGGTGGGTGAGGTTATAGATGCCGGAACAGCACTTGATTGGTTACAGCAGAATAATCCAAACGCTCAGTCTAATTTAGTATTAGGGTTTTCATTCGGTGCATGGATAGCTATGCAACTTGTGATGAGACGCCCTGAAATAAATAACTTTATTGCTATTTCGCCTCCGGTAAATAAATATGATTTTTCATTCCTTTCGCCTTGCCCTATTCCAGGATTTGTACTACAAGGTGATAGTGATAGTATAGTTTCAGCTGAAGCAGTAAAAGATTTAGCAAGTAAGTTATCTAAACAACAAGCTCATATTAAGTTTGGATGTAAAATTATTAGCGGTGCTGACCATTTCTTCCGTTATAAAATGGAAGAATTCTCTAAAGCAATAGGGGATTATTTAAAAACATTAGATCATGGTTATCCGCAAAGTAGCAATAATGTAAACGAAGAATCGAAGAGCCAGAAGAAGTTGTTTTTGTATTAAATGGATGTCATTGCGAGCCACTGAAAGTGGCGTGGCAATCTCATGAAGTAAAACTCCTAAGATTGCTTCGTTGGTTATTACATAACTTTCTCGCAATGACAGAAAAACCAAGCCATGCGACAGCAAGAGAACCCAATCAAGACATTAAACATTTATTATCATCCAAAGTTTGTTACAGTTACTGAATCCTGCTCTTCCTCCAATATCTCAAAAGATGATAACGTTAAATCAGGATATTCAAATTTACAAAAATGCCATTCTTCTTTGAACTGCTTATTACAATCCCTAACGATTTTTTTTTAATATCTTCCCCTATACATCTAAAATTAGAATAGTAAAATAAGGTATTAGAAGTAATAATAATAGCTAGATCTTCTAACTGTTTATCAAAATATTTAGTATTAGTGATAAGTTGCAAAGGGATATCATTACATATTTCATATTCAAGTTTTCGACCCAGCAAGATAATGTAATCACTAAAGACTAAATCCGGCAAAATACCATAAATAGTACCTTTAGAATAAAGTTGTGCAAGCGGCAAAATAGCTTTTTCTTCGCCAAGCAGCATAGCACAGGTTAGATTTTCAACTGCCGACTCAAATAATAAATTTATCGTTTTTTCAGCATAAGAATCCCAAATTGTCTCAAAAATAGATAATATCTCAACTTGTCGCAGACCTTTTTCAAGTAACTGATTTTTAGGCATTAAATAAAAAATTTCTTTATTATTTATTTCTACGATTTTCAAAATATATCCTATTTATTACATTATTAAACAAGTACATCCTTGTTTTCCTAATACTGGAGTTCCATCATCATCATTTTCGATATTTATTGTGTTTCGTGGTTCTTGTGTATTAACAAGTTGTTCATGATAATAATTATTGCCTCTTAATACTAAAGTTTTTTCTTCAACCTTTTTAGTAGTAGCAGAGTTATAATTTACTTTGCTTTGTGTTTTTGGTATATTAGTAGGTTTGTTGCTTGTTAATACTGAATTTGTTTCTTCATCTTTTTCAACTTTAATATTATAATCTATTGTACTTTTTGTTTTTTTATATTAGTAGTTTTTTTATTTTTGAAATCTTTTATATCGCTTTGAGTAGTTCGCCTTACTGTATTAGATGGTTGGTGTGTGGTACTAGGTAAAGGAGCTGAAATTGTGGGAATAATAGTTGATTCTGAACTATTAAATATGTCTTTTAAATCAGTATTGTTTAAATGTATATTAATGTCACATTCTGCATTGTGCTTCGTTGTATCATTAATACCTGCTCGGTATACATACTTGTTATTGGAAATAGAATTAGCACAAACTGTAACTAATTTTTGTAAGTAATCTGTTAAAATATCTTCTCCTTTATAATCGCTATTAGAGCATTTTTTAGATTCAAAATGCTTTTCTATCGCAAGTATAAAGTCTCCATAAATAATATTTTTTTCAACCAACCAGCCATTATAATAAAATTGAGCTAAGTACCAAGCGGCATTTTCTTGACCACAAACTAAAGCTTCTTTTAATTTTACATATATTTTGGATATAATATATTTATTATCTTGTGTTATTTTTAATGTACAATCTTTTGATTGAGTAAGAGGTAATTTTATATTTTCAGAATAATATTTTAATGCTTCTTGTAATATGTCTAAAGAAGTAGGAAAAAATTTTGGTTCAAATATATTTTTTAATTCAGAATTTTCTAAATGTCATTGTCAAATAAAAAGGGAGCACTAAATTACGTAAAAAAGGGACCACTTTATTTAAAATTTTTTATGTCATATTACCTCCAGATTTATAGTTATTAATACGATAACTTTTACCTGTGATGTTTAGTATATGTGCATGATGTACTACTCGATCAATAATTGCATGAGTTAATAACTCATCAGCAAATATTTCATTCCATCTTTCAAAATCCTTGTTTGTGGTGATAATGGTAGATTTATTTTCATATCGTTTAGCAATAATATTAAAAAAATCATCTACTGAATGTTTTGGTAATTGCTTAAAACCTAACTCATCAAGAATTAATAAGTCAAATGATAAGAGTAATTTAACTTTTTTGTGATAGCTATTATCTGCTCTTGCAATATGTAAATTATAAAGCATATCCGATACCGTAGTAAAATATACAGAGTATTCTCGTGTTAAAGCTTTTAATGCTAATCCAATAGCAAGATGAGTTTTGCCAGTTCCAGAATTACCTATGAATATGACATTGCCCTTAGTATTAATATAATCACAAGTAGATAAATCACTTATTACTTTGGTATCAATACTTGGTTGGAACTGAAAATCAAAGTCTTCTAAATTTTTAGTTACCGGTAATTTAGCAGCATTTTTACGACGACGGTAATTATTATCCTTACGGTGAGATTTTTCATCTTCACATAATAGTGAGAGAAATTCTTTAAATCCTAGTTTATTATTTTGAGCATAAATAATCCTTTCATTTAAGCTATTGACTATACCTGATAATCTAAAACTACGTAGGTCATTAAGCAAGTTCTGCATTCTGACCTCCAAACTCTGGCAATGGTAAGTTTACTGCATTACTATTTAAGATATTCTTAATTTTAGAGTAAGAACTTATACCGTAATGTAATGCTCTATGACAGGCTTTATCTATTAACTCATCATTGTAAACCTTACGTAAAGAAATAATACCTCTGGCACAACGTTGCCAATCATTTACTCGTGTTTGTTGTAATAACTCTAATAATAAACTGCAATTATTGCCTATCTGCTGCATTTGTTGTTGATAATGTTCGCTATATTCTATAAAACCTGGGCATAGACGTTTATATTTGGCATAATGAGACGGATTAGTGGTAAATATTCCTTTGCCATCTACTCTAACGTGCCTTGCTATTAAATCATTTTGTATAGAAAATATTTGAACAAGGTTTGGTGATAATTGTACCAATACTTCACTGTATATATATTTTGCTGGTACGGAATAATAATTATTATCTATGGTGATATGACAATCTTTTGCTACTTTTCGATTATGCCACGATGACAAATCAAACGTTTCTAATGGTAAGGGCATTAAATTATTACTTTCTTCTTGCTCAAATAGTTCCTGAGGAATTTTTTTAGTAGTACCATGTATTCGGTTATTTGCTTTATTTAACCAGTTTGCAAGATCGTGTATTAATTCTTCATATCTATGAAATTTACGTCCAGCAAAAAAATTATTTTTGACATACTTTATGCCTGATTCTACTTTGCCTTTTTCTTGAGGTTGATATATACGACAAGGAGAAAGTAAAATCCCATAATGATCAGCTAAACGTTTGTATTCCTTCTGATATACAGGCTCATAGAAATTGCTATCTACCACCCCAGCTTTAAGATTATCAAGTTTTATTACTTTTGGACTACCAGCAAAATAATTAAATGCATTGATATGACATTGTATCCATGTTTTACAACTTTGATCAAACACTACTTCATAATAATCAAGGCGACTATAGCTTAAACGCATATTAAACACATATGCTTTAACTCTACGCCCTTGGGCATTATACTGTAAGCCTATGTCACCAAAATCTACTTGTGCTTCCTCTCCTGCTAAAGTATGAAAACGAATGCAACTGTTATTCTGAATCTTATATTTTTTGATATAACGGGTTAGCGAACCATAACTTTTTGTATAACCTTGAATTTTTAACTCTTCAAAAATTCTTATGTAACTTAGATTCTTTTCTAATAACTCAATTATTTGTTCGTGCCAAGAATCCAGTGCTGAAGATCGTTCATAGGGTGCAGGATATTCTGTACCAGACTCTACGTAACGATTTATTATTTTTCTTACTGTTTTACGGTCTATCCTTGTTAGTTTGGCAATATTTCTTTGACTGTTGCCTTGCTTATAAAGGGTGATAATTGTTGTGTACATATTTATTCTTATCATTGTATCACTAGATATTTATTTTAATTAATTATCTAGTGAATATTGCACATTATAACCTTATTAGGTTACACCAAATTCTCTGGTCCCTTTTTCGTGCAATTTAGTGGTCCCCTTTACTTTAGCAATGACACTATACCTAACATAAATATAAAACAGCTTACCATCGTTCCTATAAATACTCCCCTGAGGTTAAAATATTGTAGAGATAAGGAATAATGTTCCCAAAATAGAAAAGTTGCTGCTCCGCTTATTGATGATAAAACCATTATTTGTGTTGGTACTCTAATGCTAAAAAGCGTTGTTACTAGCGGTACTAATATTACAGGTCCCCAAAAGCCAGTAAAAAATACTACTAAATCTATTACGTTACTGAATTTTAAGGCAGCAATTATAGCAAGGCTTCCTGTTGCTACGTTAATAATTCGGGCAATTAATAATAGTTTTTGCTCATTTTTTACCTTTAGAATTGGGTTAATTATGTCTTTAACAATAGCTATGGAAGTAACGTTTAAGTCAGAGTCGGCAGTAGACATAACAGCAGCAAGCAGCCCGCTTATGACTAAGCCTTGAATTAAAGGCGGGATTATTTGATTGATCAGATAAGGTAATACTAAGCTTGATGGTTGCTCTGGATAAAGTTTATAAGCAATTAATCCGTTTAAAGTAACACAAATTAAAAAGAATAAATATATAACCGATTTTGTATATATTGCTTTAGTCGTTTGAGTAGGGTTTTTATTAATCAAAGCTCTTTGAATAAAGGTAGGGTATAGATTCATTACGCTAAAGCTTAAAGCAGCAGCGATTATATAAGAAAATAAGTTAGATGGATTAGTTTCAACAATCAAATCGCCTATAGGATTTATAGAACCAATTTTGTTTAGTCCTATAAAAGTGACAACAGGTATCGCAATTATCATAGCAAAAAATTGCAGTAAATTAGTAAAAACAATAGATTGCAGCCCACCTATTGTAGTGTATATAAGTACTATACTATAGCTTAAAATTACTCCCTCAATATAATTTATTTCTAAGATATATTGAAAAATATAACCGCTGACGCTTATTTGAGCTGCTAAAAATCCAACCGATACAATTACAGAGCTAACCCCGCCAATAAAGCGACCTAGATTGCCATAATATATACTCATTATATCGCCTATGCTTTCTGCCCCATGATGTTTTGCAATTAGTGGCACTACATAAATAGCGATTATGATATCTATCGGGATAGTAAGTATTAAAGCGTAAGCATAATATGCATGTCCTAAAAAAGTTTTTTCTGTAATACCAAAAGTAGTAGCTCCTCCTACAGAACTTGCAAATATAGTAGCTATTAATAGCAGTTTGCTATTCTGAACCTTACTCTCTACATTGGCATAATTTTTAAAGCTACTGTTTTTAGCTCGGTAATAAACACCTACGGCTAAAATTGATATCAGATATAAGAATATGATAATATTATCGATAGGTATTTTAAGCATTATAAGATTTCTGAATTAAAATGAATTATTAATATATCTTATTTATCACAACATAAGAATAAAAAACTCATTAACAATTATTAACTAATTAATAGATATTAATATTTTTTAGCTGGACCTATAGTTCCCAAGCCACGGGGGTGACAGGGGGAAATGATCCCCGCAAGCAAGCCTTAAGCGGGGATGACATCGGAGCCATGCAACAAGACCAGTTTCTCCTCGCAATAACGTTTTATAGCATCAAAAAATTCAATGCGTAAAGATATCAACTTCATCCCAGCCGACTAAATCTAAATTGGCTCTGGTTGGTAGAAATTTAAAGATGTCTTGAGCAAGTTCAAATCTATTTTCTTTAACTAACATTGCTATTAAATGCTCTCTTAACTTATGCAAATAAAGCACATCTTTAGCAGCATATTCTTGTTGGTCAGAAGATAGATTATCAGCACCCCAATAAGAAGATTGTTGTTGTTTGGAAATATTTACTCCTAACAATTCTCTACATATATCCTTAAGCCCATGGCTTTCAGTATAAGTTCTAACTAGCTTTGAAGATATTTTAGTACAAAAGATATTCTCTAAATCAACTCCCAAATATTTTTTTATCGCTGCTAAATCAAACCTTGCGAAATGAAATATCTTGCAACGTTCTTTATCACTTAGTAAATTTTTTAGGTTAGGAGCATTATAGTTTTGATCTAGAAAATGCACAAGGTGAGCATCACCATTTCCGTTACTAAACTGCAATAGACAAAGTTTATCTCTATATAAATTTAATCCCATCGTTTCGGTATCTATTGCTAAATCACCTTCAAGTTCAAAATCATCTGGTAAATCGTTTTGGTAAAGCGTAATAGTCATAATATATTCTTCAGTTAAATTTTAATTTCTGTGATGAGCCTATGGTTTGCTATTGGTGTTAAAAACTTGTTCGCTTGGAGCTGCTATACCTAAAACTTTGCGTGCTTGTTCATCTAGCATATCCTTATCTAACGATTCGGTTCTAAGTAATTTAACATTATGTTCAAGCTCTACTCGTTCAGCTCGCAATAATTTCAATTCATCATAGGCTTTTTCAAGTTGTCTATTTACTTTTAAATATGCAATAACTCCTTTATTGCCGTAAATGCAGTGAAAAACAAAATATCCTAGCAGCAATGCTAGAAAAATATTTAAAATTATTTTTTTTGTATGATTATTTGAAAGTATTGAATTAAAAATACTCATAAATATAATCCATTTATAAAAAATAATATTGGGGCAGTTAAAATTATACTGTCAAATCTATCTAACACTCCCCCATGACCAGGTATAATATCGCCGCTATCCTTAATATTAAACTTTCGTTTAAAATATGAAATAAATAAATCACTTAGCTGAGCTATTAAAGCTAGCATACAACTAATTATAAACAGATAAATCCTATTTGAGAAATAGTAATTTTCAATGTAAAAACTTGGTATAAAACTAATTAAGGTTGCAACTAAACCTGCCGATAATATTCCTGTAATTAAGCCGCTCCAAGTTTTTTTAGGGCTGATTTTTGGAGCAAGTTTTGCACCGCCCAAGGTTTTGCCCCCAATCATCGCAAATGTATCTACCGACCAAATTATGCAAAAATAAAGCATAATAAGCCAGTTATTTATGGGATTGCTACTTAAGGATATTAACAAGCTTATGGGAATTGGGATAATAATTAACCCTATTATTAGATACATAATAGAGGAGTGGGTCATATCATACCATTCGCTAAGCATTCCTATAGCTACTAATATCATTAAAACATAGAATAAAGGTTTAAGCCATAATATGGCTACCACAAATGATGGTACTAATATTATACCAGACAGTATTCTTAAATATAAATTTGATTTTTGTTTATCTTTTGCCAAATGTTCTTTTCCTTTTTGAATAATCATCTATAGCGTTTATTATGTCTTCTTTATTAAAATCAGGCCAATATTTTTGAGAAAAATATAGTTCAGCATAAGCTGCTTGCCAAAGTAAGAAATTACTAATCCGAAAAACACCGCCAGGTCTTATTAATAAATCTACATCAGGCATTTCCGGATCATATAACGCATTTTGTATATCGCTCTCAAGAATTTCTGTTTTACCGCTTGCGATAATCTTAGTGCAAGCGTCTGTTATTTCTTGACGACTACCATAGCTAAAAGCTATACAAAGAGTTAATTTATTATTATCTTTCGTTAATTCTATAGCATTATTTATTTGTTTTTGCAATGAGTCGCTTAATAAATTAAGCCTACCTATTACTTTTATTTTAATGCCATTTCTATGTAAATTATCTAGCTCTTTTTTTAAATAAATGTTTAATAACTTCATTAAAAAAGATATTTCTGTAGTTGAGCGTTGCCAGTTTTCGGAAGAGAAAGTATATAGCGTAACATATGGTATTTTAAGGTTAATAAATTCCGGTAATAATTCATGTACTTTATCAGCTCCGGCTCTATGTCCTTCAGATTTAGGTAAGTCATGCGTAGCTGCCCAGCGTGCATTACCATCCATTATTATTGCTAAATGTTTTATGTTAGTCATTATTAAATATATATTTTTGGTTCTTTTTAACGTCATTGTGAGCCACTGAAAGTAGCGTGGCAATCTTATCAGAATGTCCTGAGATTGCATCAAAGCTCTGCTTTCACAAGGCATTATTGCGTAGATCGGTTTTTCCGTCTGAGCTAAGGAAATTACGAAGTAATTGACGAAGCAATCCAGCTAAAAAATGCTAATTTATAGTATTTTTTATTATTTTTTCTGGATTGCCACGCTCATTTCATTCGCGTAGCTCAGACGACTTTCGATCCACGCAGGCAATCCCTCCTCGCAATAACGACTATACCAATTTTTAGAGTTCTATCTTAGTATATACAGGAATTTCTACTCTAACCGACAACCCACCTAAATCCTTACTATCTTCTAGATAAAGAAATCCGTTATGATCCTTTACTATCTCACGAGTAATAGCAAGTCCGAGACCTACATTACTTGAATTATCTAACTGCCTTGCTTTATCCGATCTATAAAATGGCTTTAATACTAAAGGTTTTTCTGCATTATCTATGCCGCTGCCATTATCTTCAATGATTATTGATAAGTTAGATGAGTTAGCATTTAACGAAATTCTAACTTTAGTACCATATTTTATAGCGTTACTAATTAAATTAGACAAGGCTCTTTCAAAAGAATGTGGTTTAATTCGAAGTTTCACTCCATCTAATTTAGTAGGGTTTATAAACTTTATATCTATATGTGACCATTTATTTAAAAAAGATTTAATCCAGGATAAAATAAAAATTTCTTTAAATTGTTCTGCACTTTCGCCTCTTGCAAAATCTAGATAGGAGTTTATCATTTGCTGCATAGTTAATATATCTTGCTTTAGACCGTCAGTTTCTTCATTTTCGTCCATTAATTCAAGTTGTAATTTCATGCGTGTTAGAGGAGTTCTTAAATCATGAGAAATCATAGCAAGCATGGTAGTTCTTTTGGTAATTTGCTTTTCTATACGAGATTTCATTTTTAAAAAAGCAAGCCCTGCTTTTCTTATTTCTAAAGCACCTGTAGGCTTAAAATTCTTACTTTTTAAGATACCTCGACCGAATTCATCCATGCTATCTGCAAGAGCAACTATTGATTTAATTTGATTCTTAGAGAAAATAATAGAGATGGAAAGTAATATAATAGTTAAAAATATAATCCATAGAACAAAAATATATACTGTTGGGTTAAGTAAAAGTTTGGCTGGAAAAGAAATATTTAATACCTCGTTATTTAGCTCTAATAATACTTGAATTCTATTTTCCTTAGTTAAGTTAATTATATTTTTTTCATGAATTTTTGTATTTAAAATATTTTTAAATATAGTTAAGGGTTCGTTTAACTTAGGCTGTTTTGCTAATAGTTTCTTATTAGGCTCAAATTGATAAGATAAATTGAGATAATTTTCTGATAATTGTGTTATTTCTTTTGGATTATCTTTATGCTCTTTAATTAAAGATTCTATTTCATTGATAATAATGGTGCTAGTATAATATGAAACATTATACCAATGACGATCATAAAACAAAAATATAGCAACTAGCTGTCCTATCAGAATCGGCATAATTATGATAAGCATAAATCTTAGGAATAAAGTCCTAGGTAATAATTTAGATATAAAGTGCATATCCCTCATTACGCACGGTTTTTAAATATTTCGGTTCTTTAGGATTATCTTCTAGCTTATTTCTTATTCTGGTAATTTGTACGTCAATAGAACGTTCACTAAGACCTCCCATAATTTTTGAAAGCTCAAGGCGGCTAATAGAAGTGCCAAGACGTTCTATAAATATTTCAAGTAATTTTTGCTCAGTAGAGCTAAGCGGAATTATCTGATCATTTTTAGTAAATTCTTTAGTATTATAATTATAAAAATTATTGCCAAATTTGGTTATATTTTTTTCTTTTTTGGGATTGTTATAATTATTGATCAAGTTATTTATACGCAATAATAATTCTCGTGGTTCAAAGGGTTTAATAACATAATCTGATGCACCGGCTTCAAGACCTTTAACACGGTCATCAGCTTCCGATAAAGCAGTTAACATTACTATTGGTATATTATTGCCAGCGTCCCTAATGGTAGTAGCAAAATCAAGCCCTGTAATGCTTGGTAACATGACGTCTAAAATAATCAAATCGTAATTAGAAGTTTTTAACAAATCCTTTGCCTCTATAGCTGATACAGCCGTTGATACTAAAAACTCATTTTTATTTAAAAATTGCTTTAAAAGTGCTAATATTCTGGTATCATCATCAACAATTAGGATATGTGCCTTATATTCTTGCATATAAATATGATGTAATTTTTAAAAATTTTTCCGTCATTGCGAGGAGCATAGCGACGAAGCAATCTTAGGAGTTTGCTTTATGAGATTGCCACGCTCCTTGCAGTCGCTCGCAATGCATTTTTACTCTAGTACAAATAACAATTAATAACAATGACAAAAAATTTAGAAAATAATCTTTGGTATATTTGGATTAATGGTGAGTTAGTTCCTTATGAACTTGCTACAGTGCATGTTTTAACTCATAGTTTGCATTACTCAGGATCAGTATTTGAGGGTGAGCGGGCTTATAATGGGAAAGTTTTTAAACTTAAAGAACATACTGAAAGATTGGTTAAATCAGCAGAAGTTTTAGGATTGAAAGTACTTTATAGTGTAGAAGAAATTATAAAAGCTCATGAATTATTAATAGAGAAAAACAAGATTCAGGATGCATATATAAGACCACTTGTTTGGTGTGGGAGTGAGTCTTTAAATATTATTAACCCTAAATTGTCGACTAACGTTTTGATTGCGGCTGTTCCCTCTATGCCACGAGCATTTACCGCTGGAGTTAATTTGCATGTAAGCAGATGGCGTAAAGCTGCACCTAATATGATGCCAGTGCAATCTAAATCCGCTGCTCATTATAACATGGCAATAACAAGCAAGAAAGAGGCTAAAGACCTTGGCTATGATGATGCATTATTACTTGATTATGAGGGGTATATTGCGGAATGTACTACAACAAATATTTTCTTTGTTAAAGATAATGTGCTATATACTCCAGTTGCTGATAGATTTTTAGATGGTATAACAAGACAAACTATTATTGAAATTGCAAAAAATTTAGGGCTAGAAGTAAAAGAAGAGCGTCTAAGATTAGAACAGATAGAAGATTTTACCAGCTGTTTTGCTACAGGTACGGCAATTGAGGTGCAAAATATTAATTCTATAGATCTTGGTAATAAGAAAGTTACTTTTAATGATCATAAAATTGCGAATATTTTAAAAGAAGAGTATGGTAAAATTGTGAGGGGATAAAAAACGTCATTGCAAGGAGCATCGCTTGTGTGGCAATCTTATGAGATAGTCCTCGGTGTCATCCCGTGGCTTGGGAACTAGATCCAGAAAAACAATAAAAAAATACTAACATAATGAATAATATATTTAAAGGTTTGATTACGGCAATAATAACGCCGTTTAAAAATAATAAACTAGATTTAGATGCCTTAGAAAAGATTTTAGAATATCAAATAAATGCTGAAGTGAATGCCGTAGTAATAGCAGGTTCAACAGGTGAGGGGAGTAGTTTAAGTTTTGAAGAGTATAAATTATTATTGCAGACAGCTAAGGATATTATAAATAAGCGTATTCCTATAATTAGCGGATGTTCTTCAAATGATACCGCTTATGCAATAGAGCTTGCGGCTGAATCTACAAAAATTGGAGTTGACGGCTTTATGATTAGCCCGCCGTCATATTTGAAGCCTACTCAAAGCGGGATCTATAAACATTTTGAAGCAATACATGAAGCTAGTAATTTACCGATTATGCTATATTCAGTTCCGGGTAGAACTGGGGTTGACTTTACCGATGAAGTGATATTTAAACTCGCTAAATTACCTCGTATTTTAGCTTTAAAAGATGCGGGGATAGATTTAGAAAGACCGCTTAGAATTAAAGCTATAGTTAAAAAAGAATTTAATCTATTATGCGGTAATGATGATTTAAGTCTTGCTTTTAATGCTCAAGGCGGAGTAGGGTGCGTATCCGTAGCTTCTAACGTTGCACCTAAATTATGCAAAGAGCTTCAAGAGAAATGGTATAACAATGATGTTAAAGGAGCTTTAGAGATTCATCAAAAATTATTACCTTTATATAAAGCATTATTTGTAGAATCAAACCCAATCCCAGTTAAGTATGCTATGCATTATTTAGGATTCTGCACAAACAAAATTCGTTTGCCTTTAACTGAAGCAACAAATACGACCAAAACACAAATTGAGGAAATTATAACATCCTTATCTATAAAAGTATGACGGAATATAAGAAAATTATTGCACAAAATAAAAAAGCTCTCTTTAATTACTTTATTGAGGAAAGACTAGAAGCAGGTATTGTATTAAAGGGTAGTGAAGTTCAATCATTGCGTCAAGGTAAAGCATCTATAGAAGAGAGTCATGCAGCTGATACGGGAAATGAGGTATTTTTGTATAATTGTCATATTGCAGAATATGAAAAAGCAAATAGGTTCAATCATTCTACTAGAAGACCACGTAAATTATTATTGCATAAGAAAGAAATAAATAAAATTATCGGTAAAACTAAAATAAAAGGTTATACTCTAGTTGCCTTGTCTATGTATTTTAACAAAAAGAACAAAATAAAAATTGAGCTTGGCATTGCTAAAGGTAAAAAATTACACGATAAAAGAGAATCGATTAAAGAAAAAGATTGGAAGAGAGATCAGAGTAGATTGATCAGACAGAAGTAAAGGTTAAGGTATGGTTGTCACCCCGTGATTTATTCACGGGGTCCAGAAAAAAATATGTAATATTTTTTATTGTTTTTCTGGATCCCGTGGCGGGGTCACGGGATGACACAGTAGGAGTTGCATTTCCTCGCAATGACATACACAAGCCCGAAACAAAATAAAATTAATTTTAAAGGTTATTTATGCAGCATATTATTGGAAAGATATTAGTTATATTTGTAGTAATTATAGGAGTTTTATTTATTTTTAAAACTATAAAAACTTCTTCTACAAAACCTGTTTCCATAGAAGTTAAACAAAATGAAGAGCCAAAGCAATGTGAAGAAGAAAGAGTTAAGAAGATTATTGAAGAATATTTGCTTAATACTCCTGAAATAATAATACAATCAATAGAAAATCTACAAAAGCGTAAAGTACAAGAAAGTGAAACCAAAGTTAATAGCTATATTAAGGATAACAAATTAGATATCGAGAATAGCCAAAATTTTCCTATCATAGGTAATAAAGACGGTGATATAACTATAGTTGCTTTTTATGATTATTCTTGTTCCTACTGTAAAAAAGGTGATGTTTCTTTAAATGAGTTATTACAAAATGATCCAGAAGTGAAAATTTTGTTAAGACCATTACCTATCCTTGGTGATGCTTCTGATTATTTAGCAAAAATAGCTTTAGCGGTTTATAAAATTAACCCTAGTAAATTTAAAGCTGTTCATAGTGAATTAATGAAGATAAGAAATGTTTCTAAAGAAACTGTCGAAGAATTATTAGCTAAAAATGACTTAAATATTACGGAAGTTGAAGAAATAGCTGACAGCTCTGAGGTAAGAGATCTAATCGCTCAAAATATGCAAATAGCTAGAAATCTTAAAATTCAGGGTGTGCCTGCATATGTAATTAATGCTAGATTAATTCCAGGATCAGTAGATTTTCCTCAATTATTAAGCATAGTCAAAGAAATTAGAGATAATAAGGATTCCTAATTAAGCCTTGTGGGTCAAAGTCGTCATTGCGAGGAGATGCAAATATAATTTTCTCGCCATGACGGAAAAGCTGATCCACTTTTATTAATATTATAGTCAATTTTCAAATTAAACTTCGTCTACCAACTTTTCATTTATTAGCAGTATATACTTGACAATATGCTTTTAGATTGTTAATATCCTTTTACATATATTAAAGCTTTATAAAGCTAACAAATAAAATTAATTCTTCAAGCCACAAGAATAAATCTAAAAATCTAGTTTGATTCCAATTTAAAACAAACGTAATATTTCCTCTACATTTAAGGAATTAAATTTTTCATTCATGTCAACTATAATCTATTATAATAAAAATAATGAGTATAACTAATAAAGAATCCCCAGAACAACTAAATAACCCTGAATTTAATAATCATTATGCAGAAAACGGCAATATAATTAATTTAAAAGAATTAAAACGTAAATTGCCTGAAGAATTGCAAGCTCAAGCAGAAGAGCTAAAAATTGAAAATGTTAGTTCTTTGCGTAAACAAGAATTAGTTTTTGCAATTTTAAAGAAATCTGTAGAGCAGGGGGGTTCAATAGTAGGTGAGGGTGTACTTGAAGTTTTGCCTGACGGGTTTGGCTTTTTGCGTTCTCCGGAAGTAAATTATTTAGCAGGACCTGATGATATTTATATTTCTCCAAGCCAAATTCGTCGCTTTGGGCTTCGTACTGGTGATACTGTGGAAGGACGAATCAGAGCTCCGAAAGAGGGTGAGCGTTATTTTGCTCTACTTAAGGTAAATAAAGTGAATTTTGAAGATCCCTCTAAGGCTTATCACCGCGTCAATTTTGATAATCTCACTCCTTTATATCCTGATGAAAAATTAGGCTTAGAGCTTGAAGATAACAGCAAAGATTTTAGTACACGTGTTATCGAGCTAGTCGCTCCTATGGGTAAAGGACAGCGTGCTTTAATAGTTGCACCACCCCGTACTGGTAAAACCGTGTTACTACAAAATATCGCTCATGCTATTACTACCAATAACCCGGAAGTATTTTTAATTGTGTTGTTAATAGATGAGAGACCTGAAGAGGTAACAGATATGCAACGTTCCGTGCGAGGGGAGGTTGTTAGTTCTACTTTTGATGAACCGGCCAGTAGACACGTACAGCTTGCGGAAATGGTCATTGAAAAAGCAAAGCGTTTAGTAGAACATAAAAAAGACGTAGTAATTTTAGTTGATGCTATAACTCGTCTTGCTCGTGCTTATAATACTGTAGTGCCATCATCAGGTAAGGTATTAACTGGCGGTGTTGATGCTAACGCACTTCAGCGTCCGAAAAGATTTTTTGGTGCTGCAAGAAATATTGAGAATGGTGGTTCACTTACTATAATTGGTACAGCTCTAATTGAAACAGGCTCACGTATGGATGAGGTGATTTTTGAAGAGTTCAAAGGTACAGGTAACTCTGAAATAGTATTAGATCGTAAGATTGCCGATAAACGTATTTATCCGGCGATTGATATAACTAGATCAGGAACTAGAAAAGAAGATTTATTAGTTGATAAAATAGTGCTAAATAAAATGTGGGTTCTTCGCCGCATCATCGACCCAATGGGTAGCAGTGAAGCAATAGAATTCTTGCTTAAAAAGCTAGAACATACTAAAACTAATAGTGAGTTTTTTGAGATGATGAAAAGCCCAGCAGAACGTAAGTAAGTTGTGGGGTCATCCCGTGGTGGCATTGCCCGCATGGATCAAAAAACGTCCTAAGTGTCATCCCGTGGCTTGACCACGTGATCCAGAAAAATAACTAAAAATATCAATAATATTGATATTTTTAACTGGACCCCGTGAATAAATCACGGGGTGACACAGCAAGTTTTGCCTCTCCTCACAATGACGAAAAACTAAAAAATATATTGCAAAATGAATATAACACCTGATTATTTAATTGAAAGAAAACAAATAAAATCTCGTTTATTAGTTTGGAAGTTAATAGCAATTATTTTAATTGGTGTTTCATTCTTCTTAATTTGTAAAGATTTTGTTCCAACGGAAGTTTTAGCCAATAATAATGATGATTATATAGCTTCGGTATTAATTGACGACATAATACTTGAAGATGAGAAGCGTGATAAAAAGCTTAAGAAAATTGTTGATGATTCTCATATTAAAGCCTTAATAGTTAATGTAAATTCTCCAGGCGGTACAGTAGTAGGATCAGAAAAAATTTATAATATTCTACTTAAAATATCAGAAAAAAAGCCGGTAGTTATAGTTATGGGAACGATGGCAGCAAGTGGTGGTTATTTAATCTCTCTTGCTGGTGATTACATCATTAGCCATAATGGAACTATAACTGGTTCAATTGGGGTAATATTGCAGACTGCTGAGGTAACTGACCTTGCACAAAAACTTGGCATTACTTTTCTTAATTTTAAATCAGGTGAGCTTAAGGCTGCTCCAAACCCTACTGAAAAACTTACTGAAAATGTAAGGGTAGCGATTATGGAAAATATCGAAGACACTTACAATTTTTTTATTGAACTTGTTGCTGAAAGACGTAAAATTCCTATAGATGAAGTCAAAAAACTTGCTGATGGCAGAATATATTCAGGACGTCAGGCTGTAAAACTAAAGCTTGTAGATAATATAGGTAATGAGGATACAGCTTTAAAATGGTTGCAAGATGAGAAAAAAATCGATGCTAAATTAACGGTTAAGGACTATCAATTAAAACCAAAACCTAAATTAGTGGAAATGATGCTTGAAGATTTCGACAGTTTAGTACCTAGTTTTTTCAAAAATAGTTTTAATGGAATTAAGGCGATTTCTAATCATGGCTACTAAAATTGATTTGATAAATAAAATACATAAGCAGCTGGATTATCTTTCTAAAGAAGATGTTAGTGATTCTGTGAATTTAATCCTTAATTATTTAAGTAATTCTCTTAAAGAACAAAACCGTATCGAAATCAGAAATTTCGGTAACTTTTCTATCCGCACACGAAAATTCCCAGAAAGTGATAAATTTTATAATACAATTTATTACAGAATGCCTAAAAATTTCCTTAAAGACTAAAGTTATTACTTTACAAATTTTAATTTAACGTTAGTTTATGGCTAATTAAAATTAAGATATATACAAATTGTGAAGTGGTCTAAATATACTTTCTTAGAAAAACTTAAAATAATAAAAAGTAAAATAACGCATAATAATATTATATGCGTAGCTCTTCATACTTATGATTTAGAGCTTTTTGAAAAAATACTGATAACAGAAAAGGTTAAAGATATTAATATGCTGTTCCTTGCTCGTTACGGATTATGTAAAGGCGATAAATATTATACTTTTTTACAAAAACTATATAATTACTTAGACGAAAATAATGTTACTTTAGATAAACAAAAAAAAGAATCTTTAGACTACGTATTAAAATATATAGAAATGTTTGATCCTTTAAAATTCACTAAAAAGGAACAATTACAACCTCGTTATAACGATGAAGACACGTTAGAGTATTATGAGAATGCTTCTAAAAATCTAGATAAAAATAATATAAACCATACTGATAAAATTGGAGAGTCTTCTGAACTAAACTATGCAGAGTTGGATTGGACAAGTTAAAACTTATTTTTCAAAATACTATCATTACAATAATGCAACTATCCTACATAATTTATAAAATTTAAGAAAATTTAATACTCGCTTGAGTTTGCTTTGAACTATCAACTGTCAAGGGGTAAATCTAAAATAATTATAAATATTTATGTTGAATAAACTCTTATTCTAGTGTCTACTTAAGAAAAAGTTTTATACTTAATTAGCTTCTACCAACCCCATTAGTACTTATAATGAGCACAGCAAAAAAAACTAAATTTCAAATAAATATCAATAATAATTATAACGATTTACTTACACCTTTTGGTAAGGCAATTTTGCGAGATCGATACCTTATGAAAGGCGAAGATTTTCAAGATTTATTTGCTCGTGTTTCTAGTTACTATGCTGAAAATAAAGAGCATGCTCAGAAGCTATATGAGTATATGAGCAAAATGTGGTTTATGCCTGCAACACCGATTTTAAGTAATGGTGGCACTGATAGGGGATTACCTATCTCTTGTTTCTTAAACGAGACCGATGATAGTTTAGATGATATAGTAAATTTATGGACGGAAAATGTTTGGCTTGCCTCACGCGGTGGCGGAATAGGAAGTTATTGGGGTAATGTTAGATCTATTAACGAAGCAATTCACAATAAGGGACATTCATCAGGCATTATACCTTTTATTAAGGTAATGGATTCTATGACCCTTGCTATTTCTCAAGGATCGATTAGACGAGGCTCATCAGCTGTATATCTACCTATTGATCATCCTGAAATCGAAGAATTTATTGACATAAGACGCCCGACAGGCGGGGACGTTAACCGAAAATCTCTTAATATTCATCACGGTATTGCCATAACTGATAAATTTATGCAAGCTGTTGAAAATAATACAGACTTCGAGCTTATTAGTCCTGCTACCAAAAAAGTTGTAACTAAAGTTAGAGCAAGAGATTTATGGGTTAAGCTGCTCACTACCAGAATAGAAACTGGTGAGCCTTATCTGTTATTTATTGATAGTGTTAATAAGTCAATACCTAAGCATCATAAAAAGTTAGGCTTGCATGTTAAGATGTCTAACCTTTGTAGTGAAATTACATTGCCAACCGGTATCGATCATTTAGGCAAATCAAGAACTGCCGTTTGTTGTCTTTCTTCTTTAAATTTAGAATATTATGAAGAATGGAAAGACGATAAAGAATTTATACCAACCATTATGTTATTTCTTGATAATGTTTTAGAAGATTTCATCAATAAAGCACCTGATACTATGGCAAGAGCTAAATACTCAGCTTTTCGTGAGCGAAGCGTTGGACTTGGCGTTATGGGATTCCACTCATTCTTACAAATGAAAAAAGTACCGATAGAATCGGTTATGGCAAAGGTTTGGAATAAAAAAATATTTGAATATGTATCTAAGGAAGTAGAAGAAGCATCTGTTAAAATTGGTAAAGAGAAAGGGGCTTGTCCTGATGCATTGGATGCAGAAAGCAATGAGCGTTTTAGTAACAAAACAGCAATAGCTCCTACTGCTTCAATTTCAGTAATAGCAGGAAATGCATCACCAGGGATAGAGCCATTTGCTGCTAATAGTTTCGTACAGAAAACCCTAACTGGTTCTTTTAATGTACGTAATAAGCATTTAGAAAGGTTATTAGAGGAAAAAGGATTTAATAATGATCAAGTTTGGTCTTCAATTAGTACTCACGAAGGATCAGTGCAGCATCTAACATTCTTAACTGAAGAAGAAAAGCAAGTCTTTAAAACAGCTTATGAAATTGATCAAAATTGGTTGATAGAGCTAGCAGCAGATCGTACTCCTTATATTACTCAAGCACAATCTTTAAATGTCTTTCTACCCGGTAATGTTAGCAAAAAATATCTAAATGATATTCATTTTAAAGCTTGGAAAAAAGGAGTGAAAAGTTTATATTATTGTAGATCAACATCAATTCAGCGGGCAGATAAAGTTTCGCACGATGTTTTAAAGGCAGATTTTAAAGATTTAGAAAAACAAAATGACGAGCTAGCTGAAGCTAATAAATACGAAGAATGCCTAGCTTGCCAGTAATATAATAGTACCGGACAGTTTTAAAAAATACCTCATTTTATTTAGGTATAGGTGACCTTATATGTCATTCCCGCGTAGATCGAAAAACGCCCTCGGTGTCATGCCGTGGCTTGACCACGGCATCCAGAAAATAATAAAAAATACTAATGTTATTAGTATTTTTTAGCTGGATCCCGTGAATAAATCACGGGATGACAGGGAAAAATGATCCACGCGGGGCAAGCCTTAAGCGGGAATGACATAAAGTAGAAACTGTTCTATACTATTCAATAATATACTAGGAGAACTTCGTATAGTTACTGTTAATATAAAAAAATAAATTAAAAAGAAAGCATATGTCATTACTTGATGCAAGTCCGATTTATAAGCCATTTTCATATCCGTGGGCATATGAAGCTTGGCACACTCAACAAAAAATTCATTGGTTGCCGGAAGAAGTACCGCTTGCTGATGATGTTAAAGATTGGAAATATAATTTAACCCCAGGTGAGAAGCATTTATTAACGCAAATATTTCGCTTTTTTACACAAGCTGATATTGAAGTAAATAATTGCTATATGAAGCATTATTTAAGAGTATTTAAGCCGACTGAAGTGTTAATGATGCTGTCTGCTTTTTCTAATATGGAAACAGTGCATATTGCAGCATACTCACATTTGCTTGATACTGTAGGAATGCCTGAAGTAGAATATTCTGCGTTTCTTAAATATAAGGAAATGAAAGATAAATATGATTATATGCAACAATTTGGGGTTGCTACTAACGAGGATATAGCAACTACGCTTGCAGTATTTGGAGCTTTTACAGAAGGATTACAGCTATTTGCATCTTTTGCTATTATGCTTAATTTTCCACGTTTTAATAAAATGAAAGGTATGGGGCAGATTATTGCTTGGTCAGTGCGTGATGAAACGCTGCATACTAATTCTATTATTACACTCTTTAAAACTTTCGTTAGAGAAAATCCTGAAGTCTGGACAGAAAATTTACGTAGTCGTATCTATAAAGCTTGTACAACTATTGTACATTTTGAAGATGCGTTTATTGCTCTTGCTTTTGAAGTAGGGGGAATTGAAGGGCTAACGGCTGATGAGGTAAGATTATATATTAGATATATCGCTGACAGACGTTTATTTCAGCTAGGGCTAAAAGATATTTATATGGTAAAAAATAACCCTCTGCCATGGCTTGATGAAATGCTAAACGGGGTTGAGCATACAAACTTCTTTGAAAATAGAGCAACCGAATATTCAAAAGCAGCAACTACCGGCTCATGGGAAGAAGTATTCGCTGATATGGATAGGAAGTCAGCTATATAATTAGGCATAGTCATTATTAATTTTAAAAAAATAGTTGTTTTTATTTTAGTTTTTAGGGATAAAAATTCTACTAAAAATTTACTGTGCAAAAATTAATTAAATTTATTATAACTTTATTTTGTAGTATAAATCCATATTACTATTTTAGACAGTTTATTTTTGGTGCTGCTATATCCTATTTTTTTGTACTGGTTATCGGTAAATCATCTTTTGAAATAATCATACCGGCTATTATTTATCCATTTCTCTATCCATATTCACGATTTGCATATGAGACAATAATAGATTTTATAAGGGGTAATAATGTAATAACAGGTGACAAGATTATTGAAAATGATAAGGTGATAATAGTAGTTAATAAGATCATCGTAAATGATTATAACACTAAAATGCTGGGCGATATAATATGGCTGTTTTTTAAAGTTATAGGTATGGTACTTTGTTTTCTTTTGTCTCCTTTCATGATACCTATAGGGTTGGTATTATTATATTTTCTACAAAGAAAAAGTACAGAAATAGAATAAGAAAGGGCTAATTTGTACGAATCGGTGGCATCCCTGCTTAAGGCTTGCGTGGATCAGTTCCACCACGGTCATCTCGTGGCTTGTCCAGCGTTGTTGCATTGCATGGCTCAGGAAAAGCTTTTAATTTTAAAATCTTGCTATTTTAAAACTTTTAATTACTGGATTCCCGCCTTCGCGGGAATAACATATTATGCTAGACATAAAAAGAAAACAAGACCATATCGAAATTAATCTTACAAAGAATGTTGAATCTGGCTTAAGTAGCGGATTTGAGTCAGTTCAATTTGTGCATAATGCCTTACCGGAAATCAATTATAGTAGTATAGATACAACTACTACTTTCTTAAATAAAATCTTACAAGCACCTATTCTAATTTCTAGCATGACAGGCGGAACACCTAGGGCAAGAGATATTAATTGTAGATTAGCTGCTGCTGCTCAAAAAGCAGGTATCGCTATGGGGCTTGGCTCTATGCGTACATTACTTACAGAACCAAGTACTTTATATACATTTACAGTGCGAAATAATGCTCCTGATATAGTATTACTTGCTAATATTGGTGCGGTGCAACTCAATTATGGTGTAACACCAAAGCAATGCCAATATTTAGTAGATAGCGTTAAAGCTGATGCCTTAATTTTACATCTGAACGTGTTACAGGAATTAACTCAGCCGGAAGGTGATAAAAATTGGGAAAATCTTTTACCGAAAATAAAAGAAGTCGTAAATTATCTTTCTGTTCCTGTAATTATCA
Organism: Rickettsia endosymbiont of Rhinocyllus conicus; assembly: GCF_964026465.1. Classification (NCBI taxonomy): domain Bacteria; kingdom Pseudomonadati; phylum Pseudomonadota; class Alphaproteobacteria; order Rickettsiales; family Rickettsiaceae; genus Rickettsia; species Rickettsia endosymbiont of Rhinocyllus conicus. The sequence continues at coordinate 741,313 of NZ_OZ032155.1, forward strand.
AGGAAGTAGGGTTTGGCTTATCTAAAAAAACAGCCAAGCAATTTATAGATATAGGAGTTAAGATTCTTGATGTTGCAGGAAGTGGTGGAACATCGTGGAGTCAGGTAGAAGCTTACCGTGCTACAAATTCATTACAAAATCGTATAGCTAATAGTTTTATCAATTGGGGAATTCCAACGCTAGATTCCCTTAAAATGGTGCGAGAAGCTTCAAAGGATATTTCGGTTATTGCAAGTGGCGGCTTAAAGTCAGGTATTGACGGGGCTAAAGCTATTCGCATGGGAGCGGATATTTTTAGTCTTGCTGGTCCATTTTTAAAAGCAGCTGATGTTTCAGAAAATCTAGTATCTGAAGAGATACAGCTAATAATAGAACAGCTCAAAATTACTATGATGTGTACAGGATCGCATAATTTGGAAGAGTTGAAAAAGGTTGAATTATTGTAATTGTCACCAACTATGTCATTCTTGTGTGAGGCTTGTCCCGTATGGATCATTTTTTCCCTGTCATCCCGCGACTTGATCGCGGGATCCAGCTTAAAATACTAAAATTATTAGTATTTTTTATTGTTTTTCTGGATGCCGTAGTCAAGCCGATAGTACCGGACAGTTTTTATTATATGTCATTCCCGCAAAAGCACAGTAGTGTCCGGAGAAAAAATAAACGTTGTTATTGAGGTGGCCCAATTTGTCTAGACTAAAAATTAAGATTTATGAGATATAAATTGTATTATAATTTTACTCAATAATTTTTGTAGAATACACCTGTTCTGGAGTGAGATATTCTAATGACTGGTGCATTCTTTTTCTATTATAAAAATTTATGTAATCAGTTATAGCATTTTTTGCCTCCTTGACAGTATTTAAAACCATCAAATATATTTTTTCTTGTTTTAATGAACGCCAAAATCTTTCTATAAATACATTATCTAGGGCTCTGCCTTTACCATCCATACTGATTTTGATTTCACGTTTAATTAGTTTATCTGTAAAATCTTTTGATGTAAATTGAGAACCTTGATCTGTATTAAAGATTTCAGGCTGACCATATTTTATTATTGCTTCTTCAAGTGCATCAATACAAAAGTCACTTTCTAAACTAATAGACACCTTCCAGCTCACAATATAACGACTAAACCAATCAATAATTGCTACCAAATATACAAATCCTTGTGCCATTCTAATATAAGTGATATCTGTACTCCATACCTGATTTACTTTAATAATTTCAACTCCTTTTAAAAGATATGGATATATTTTATGAGCTTGATTGCACTTACTTAAGTTCATTTTAGGATAGATAGCTTCAATAGCCATTATTCTATAATAACGACTTACTGCCTTGCGACCGATTGTGATTCCAAATGGTACAAGGTGCTCAGACATTCTTCTTGCTCCAAAGTAAGGATGCTGTGTGTATATTTCATCAATTACTTGCATTATTTTTAAGTCTTTTTGGGTTAAGCCTTGTGGCTTGTAATAATAGCTAGATTTGTTAATAAACAGTAGAGTACATTGCCTAGCGATACTTAGATTACTACACTCTTTATCTACCATATTTTTTCTAATTGCCAAGTCCAAACAATGTAGATTTTTTTTTCAACCAGTCACGTTCAACAGTTAACTGGCCTATTTGTTCATACAATTGTTTTATTAAATCCTGATGATCTGGATCCTTAGATTGTGGCTTAATTTGAAAACTACTAATTAAATTTTCTATACCTCTTTTCTTCCATGCTTGTATTTGTGTCGGATGAACTCCATATTTGCTACTAATTTGAGCTATTGTCATTTCAGCTTTTATTGTTTCTAAAACTATCTTTGTTTTTTCTGCTGCACTATATTGTTTTGCTTTTTTGGACATATAATTTCTCTTTTGTATCTGAAAATTATATCTCATTCTAGCATTTTAGTAGTCCAGTTTTTGGGTACCATTATATATTATTAGGTTTTTTCGTCATTGCGAGAAGAATTACAAAGTAATAAGGGCGAAGCAAGGAAGTAAAAAAATGCTAAAATTAGTTATTTTTTACTATTTTTCTGGATTGCCACGCGGTCTACGACCGCTCGCAATGATGGTTTTAATAATACTCCAAATTTCTCCGGACACTACTGCACTTTCGCGGGAATGACATACAATGTCACCTACATCTGAATAAAATATAACATTTTTTTAATGATTGTCCGGTACTATGGGTCAAGCAACTAGATGACACCGAGGCATTTTTCGATCTACGCAACAAAGCTTTTTCGGGAATGACATAGGAGTCATGCAACAAAGACTGCATCTTTCCCGCAATGATATTTCTACAACTCTAAATAAGATTTTAGTGCCAAAATTAATATCTCATCTTTTTTGGTATCTAAGTCTTTTGTTAATTCTTCATAAACTTGTTCGTCTGATAGGGTAGTGAATTTTTTAAAGAGCTTTACTATTTCTAGAGACGGCATAATTTGAAAAGCATCTTTCAATATTTTAATCTTTTTCTTATCATTCAGATTATTATTTGAATTCAAATAAAGTTCTAGCAAAGGGATATTTACAAAATTGGTGTTTATAGCTGACTCTAAATATTCTGCATAATTTGCCAGCAAATAGTAATCAGCAATTTTTAAATTGTCTGAAATAGGTATGGCTTTATGAAGTTTGGCAATTTTATTTGTGATAAAAGTAAATTTAGACCATAAAGCAAGTTGCCCGTAACAATAAGCTAAAGTAACTAAATTATCTGCATCATATTCATTTAAATTATAAGCTTTAATAGCATAATTCTCAGCTTCTTGATAAAGTCCTTTATCGTAATAAAGTCTGGCTAAATTTTTATTGCTATAAAAAGCAAATTCTTTTGATTTAGAAATATTTTGCAAATAAGCGATTTTCTTATCTACATCCTCTTCTGTTTCGGCTAAAATTAAGTTATGAAATTCTTTTAAATTTTCACAAGATGAATTCTTGCGGGCAATAGAGCCTGCTTTAGCTTTATTACCAGTAATATATTTTGCAAAAGCTAGAACTAATGAATATCTATCATTATTGATTTTACGATTACTAAAAACATTATGTATCTTAATTGGTAAATCTATAATTAATATCAAAAATCTTATTATGATAAAACCAAGTACTATTAATAGAATTAAGCTAATTAGACTAAAGAAAAAAGTAGTTTCAATATTATAATTATATAAACTAATGAAAACCTTTGAATCAAAGCTTTGCATTAAGGTAAAGCCAAAATAAAGAAGAAAAAGAGCAGCACATATTAATAATAATCTAAACATCTTTATTTATAAACTCCTGCATAAATTTTTCTGAATAAAGAAAATTAATTAGATATTTTAATTTTTCTAGGGTCAAGGATTTATCTTGTTCTTTTATAGTTATATTAGAAGGCTTTTTCTCGATTTTAACAAATTTTTCAAGCCATTTATGATTTAATGGGAAAATTACTTCTACTCTTTCAGATTTAGAAATAAGGTAATTATTATTATATTCTTCTAAGTTTGCTAAAATATTTTTTATTTCCTGAGGTAGCAGCAGAGATTTTAATACTGTTAATTCTTTACTATATTCCTGATCTTGCAAAAAATTATATGTTAGTAGATTTGCATTTAGCAGATAATTAATATAATCAGGTGAATATATTTTTTGCTGAGGCTTAGGTTTTTGTTCTAATGCAGCAGTAGGAGCTTCGGGAAATTTTAAGGAATCTATATAATTAAAAAATGTTTTAGTAGATAGCAAAGGTGCTTCTTCTTTTACTTCTGTAATATTTGTTTCAATCTCCTCTGGGGTATCAAGAGTTTGACTTAAGTTTTTATTTTCGCTTTTAAATAATTTTAAAATATCGCTCCTATTGTTATAAAGCGTAAAGGAAGATAAAGTAAATATTACTATCGCTATGAGAAAGATGTTCCGGCTTTTAAATAAACTATTGAATTTTTGCATTTTCAAATAATAATTTGATTAAATCATTAGGATTTTGGTCATCATAATAAACCACATTTTTAAAAAAAGGTCTAACTATATTTGCAACTTTTGAACTTATAGCTATAACTAAACTATTTTGTAAATATTCTAATAAATTATTTTCATTCAATAATTTTAACAGAGTCTTAGCACTATTTTGAGAATAAACTAAAATAAAATCAACAGAATTTTTAAGTTCTTTTACAACAGATAACGGAAGCTCATTTAAATATTCTACATTATAAATAATATAACGTTTTATTTTATCAGGCAAATCTTTAGTGATTTCATTTGAAGATAGATATATAGCTTGTTCATACAAATCATCCGGAAAATGCTGCATCAAATCATCGACGTTTTTACCGGCATAGGCTATTTTAAAGCCTTTATTTATTAATATCTCTCTTGATTTATCACCCACCACCCAAATGTTATGATTTAATTCATATTCAACAATAATTGTGGCGGCATATTTGCTAGTTATTATTATATTTGAGTAGTTTTTTAAAATATTAGCATCAAAATCTAAAGTTTTATACTTAATTATAGGGCAATTAATATAATGAAAATATTTACCTATTTCCTGGGTAGTTTCTAAATTAGCTTCTAAGCTTCTAGTTAATAAAACCGACTTCATATAATATTTGTATTCCTATATAAAGAGCTACTGCCCAAATTATAATAGCTGCTATTTTATTAACTATAGCTAAAATTGTGCTACTTTTATTCAGCTTTCTAATATTATAACCAGCAAAACCTAAAGAGAAAAACCATAACCAAGATACAAGCACGCAAGTTAAAGTAAATATAGTTTTTATAAGTCCCTGATATTTTAAGGCACTTGTACCTATTACTACTATTGTATCCATAATTGCATGTGGATTTAATATTGATACTGATATAGCAAATAGAATCTGTTTTTTAGCTGAAAGTGCGTTCGAGTTATTAGTAAGATCAAGAGGTGGCTGATTCCAAGTATTATATCCCATATATAATAAAAAAATAAATCCCAAGACAAATATAGCAAGTTTTAGGGTAGGGATTTCAAAAATTATTAAAGACAAACCAAAAACGGCAGAGCAGATAAGAATAGTATCGCATATAGAAGCTGATATTATACTAGGTAAAACTTTTTGAAATTTTTGATGTGTAGCTCCTTGATTGAATATAAAAATATTCTGCACTCCTAAAGGTACAATTAAGCCAAGTGCTAATAATATTGCATGAAAAAATGCATTTAATATTTCGCTCATTTTAAATTAACCAATTTATCCAAGATTTTATAGTAATTACTGTTTGTGGTAAATATAGAAGTGCTATTCTCCAAATTGTTATAGCTCCTACCTTATTAAGTATTTTTAAAATTATAGCCCCTTTACTTAGTTTTCTAATATTATAACCAATTATTGATAATAACAAAAACCATAGATAGATAGGTATAAGTATGTATATTACTTTAGTATTATAATCTCGATATTTATAAAGAACTGTATTTAGCATATCTAAAATAAAAGGATTGAATATTGATAATACTAATATATATAGGTTCTAAAAATAGTTTTTGAATAGAAACCGATTCAGGGATGTTTGTTGAATTAAAGTATGATTGATGCCACGTATTATAGCCCATATACATGAAAAAAATAAATCCAACTACAAAAATAGGTATTGCTATAAACCATAGCATATAAATAAACAAGAACTCAGTATTAAAGATAATTATGTATATGATAATGCTATAAGTTATACAACCAGCGATCATACTAGGTAAAGCTTTTTTAAAGCTACAATATTTTGCACTTTGATTTAATATAAAAATACTTTGTATAATCGAAGATGAAAGTAAAATTATTACATGTGAGAAAATAGTTAAAATATCATTCATTGTTGTAATTTATTTTTTATTTTTAATAATACTAGTAAAGATGGAATAGTTATAATAGTAGTAAATAAAAAGAAATTTTGCCAGCCAAAATTTACTACTATATAACCTGAAATTATTGGAAAAATTGATCTAGAAATACCCATCATTGATGAAAAGAATGAATATTGTGTAGCACGAAACTTGCCTTGACATAATGATGAGATAAAAGCAATGTAAGCTGTCATCGTCATGCCGCCCGTAATACTTTCTGCTCCTATTGTAATAAATAATAGTGTGGGATTTTTTCCGTATATTTTAAGAATAATAAATAATATATGAGCTAAAGCATGAATAATACCAAATAGTAGTATGCTATCTAATATATTCTTTTTCTTCATAATAAAACCGCCGAGTAATCCACCAACGATAGCACCCATAACTCCCCAAAACTTCCCGACACTTGCTATTTCAAAAGCATCATAATTTAAATGAAGTAAAAACGGGTTGATCATGACATTAATAAAATTGTCGGGTAGTCTATATAATATTAGGAAGACTAATATGAGGATAATAAAAGAGATAGAGCCTATCGGTTTCAGAATATTCCTTATAAAAGCAAAAGTACTTTCATTATTATTATTCGTGGTTTGCTCTATATATTTATTTTGATTAAATCTGCAATATTTTACACCAACTATAAGTAAAATAAGATAAATAAATATTAAAATTGCAAAAATTTTATATATTTCGTTGAACGTTAAATATATAGATAAATATATAGCTCCTGAGTTTGCGAGGAGCATACCGAATCGGTAACCAAATATATATATTCCTGAGGCAAAACCAAGAGATTCCTTATTAACTATTTCTGTCCTAAAAGCACTTAATATAGTATCTTGCATAGAGCTAAAAAATGAAATAATCAATGAGATAGAGGCAAATAATAATAAATTATCAAAAGGATTTAAAAAGCTTAAAATATATACAAAAAATACTAGGGCTATGGAAGTTAAGCAAATCCAAGATAATCTATGACCAAAAATTTTGTCTAAATATTTAATCTTTAAACTATCGAAAATTGGGGCAAATAAAAAATTGATAGAATAGGGCAAAGTTATAAGTGATAGTAAACCTATCGTTTGCAAAGCTATATTCTCTTTAGCAAGCCAATAATTTAATGTATTACCGGTAATCATTATATTAAAGCCGCTAATAAGTCCAAATAACCAAATAATAGATAAACTGCGTGACATATTGTTTTAATTGTTATAAATAACGCTTAGAATTATAAATAATAAATGAAAATAGCTAAATAATCTAATATTTATTGCGAGTTTTCTTATTAATTGATAAATTCTTTTAAACTAATTAGTTATAAATTTAAATGTTTAAAAAAAGGTCTAAAAAAAATATTTTTGCTACCATTAAAATTCCTCTATTGCTTCTTCTAATTTTAATAATGTTTATAGTTGTTATAGGATTTTTCACGAGTAATCATAAAATGCATTCAGAAAATTATTGTATTAGGGATATCTCTACCTATAGCTATCAAAAGCTTTATAGTATTGTGCGTGAAGATCTATTCAACTTTGACTCAGCACTTGAGCAGTTAAAAGATAAGCCGCTAAGCGTTAAAGATAAGGTAAAATTAGAAAAAATTTGTACTTTTAAAATAGAAGATGGAAAGGTACGTTTAGAAGTCGCAAAAGGTTATGATTGTTTGCTACAGCTATATTCGGGTGAGGATGCTACTTTAGTAGAGCAATATAAAGCAATTAAGAATGGTAGTTATGGTCTTGATACTTTATATACTAAAAATGCTGCGATTAATTTAGCAAAATTAATAATTTCAGGTTATGAAAAAGAAGTAAAAGAACATTTGAATATAAAAAATGATTCTGACTTAATAAAATATTTTAGCGGTTATACAAAAGATGAAATTCCTGCTCTAAAAAGTCTAATTTCTCTTAATATAGCTGAGCTTACAGCAAGATGTTTGTATAGGCTTAGCATGATTCACCTACTTGGTAGACCATCACTTAATGAGCAGGATATAAAGCTTGATTATAAGCTTGCCATAGAGGAAATACAAAATGTAATTAAGTTAACCGGTATTAAACAAGATAATACACTAGATATAGCATTAATTATTAATGATAAGTTTGTTCGGCACGCTGCAACAGTTATTGCTTCAAGTTTAATAAATAGTGATCTAGATAGTTTTTATAAGTTTCATATTGTGATGAATCCAAACGATTCGCTTACAGAAGAATCAATGGAAAAATTAGCTTCCATGAAACATATAAGGGACTATTCTATAGATTTTGTTCCTTTTCCTGAAAATGTATTAGACTTAAATTTAGCTAATAAAAAAATAGAATTTTCGGAGATGTGGCCTCCTTTAGTAATGTATAGGTTATATTTTGATCAAGTCTTTCCAAATTTAGAGTCTATATTATATCTGGATGCAGACATTATTGTGTTGCGTGATTTAAATTCTTTCAAAAAGCTAGATATGTCAAACTATATAGTTGCTGGTAGTATGGATACGGCTCTTACTTATTGTACTTTAAAAGTAGAAGAAGAATGTAATAGGAAAATAAATAATTTTTATAAAAATAGCGGTATAGTATTTTTAAATCTACAAAATATGCGTGAAAAGCAAGCAAAGAATATGGTTTTAGATGCAATGCATAATTCAAAATGTAGTTTTGCTTATCCTGATCAAGATTTATTAAATATTGCTTTTCATAATTACATATATCCATTATCTATGAGATGGAATTTTTATACCTATTTTATAGATAGAGATACTTATTTTTCATATTTCATTATGCATTATGCTGGTAAAAAGAAACCATGGAATAATGAGGAAATAAAATGGACAAAAGATATTTTAGAAAAGTATCAAGAAATTGAAAAATATTATTGGCGATATAGAGAGTTTACTCCTTGGGGCAGTAAAGATTTTAATTGACTTTAATGAGTAAGAGATTTAAAAGTTTAAATTCTATGAATATTTAAAAAGATTCATAGAATTTAATTTAATTTTTATGCAAGGTTACAATATAAATGTTGCCGCCCAAAACCTTTTTTGAGAAAGTTAAGGAAATAATTTGGCCAATAGAAAGAAAGGAATTAAAGCTTTTCATACCTATGGCATTAATGATGCTATGTATTCTTTTCAATTTCGGAGCATTGCGTTCTATAAAGGATAGCTTAGTAGTACCCTCTATGGGAGCAGAGATTATTAGCTTTTTAAAATTATGGCTAGTATTACCCTCATGCGTGATCTTTACAATACTTTACGTTAAGCTCAGTAATAAATTCAATTTCGAATATGTTTTTTACATTATAGTTGGTAGCTTTCTATTATTTTTCTTATTTTTTGCTTATATTATTTATCCGAATCAGGAAGCTTATCATCCTAATGATGAAATAATAAGTAGCTTGATAACATCTTACCCTAACTTCAAATGGTTTATTAAAATAGCCAGTAAATGGAGCTATGGGCTTATGTATATCTTTGCAGAGTTATGGAGTGCTGTAGTTATAAACTTAATGTTTTGGCAGTTTGCTAACCATATTTTTGATACTAATAAAGCAAAGAGATTTTATCCAGTCCTTGGGATGGTTGGTAATATGGGACTAATACTTGCAGGTAGTGTACTCGTGTTTTTCTCAGGTAATAAAATAATAGATCCGGAATTATTACCAAATTCTTTCGATGCATCAGTTAATTTAACCTCTCAAACAACAGAGATGCTACAACCTATTATGTCAATAATTGTTGCAGCGGGTGTTATCTCTATGCTGCTATTTAGAGTAATAAATAAATTTATTTTGACTGATTCTATAAATGTTTTAGATTCAAAGAAAGTTAAGGCTAAAACAAAAACCAAACTTTCAGTTTTGGAAAGTATTAAGCTAGTAATTAACTCAAAATATATAGGTCGTATTGCCTTATTAATAATCTGTTATGGGTTATTAATTAATATCGTAGAAGGACCTTGGAAAGCAAAAGTAAAAGAACTATATCCAAATACTATAGATTATGTTCATTTTATGGGTAGGTTTAATATCTTGATGGGCATATCATGCGTTACTTTCATGATAATAGGCAGCAACATCCTTAGAAGACTAGGTTGGTTTGTCTCTGCATTATTGACACCTATTATGCTATCTATAACCGGTTTAATGTTTTTTATTTTCATAATTTTTATCGAAGAAATAGGTTCATGTTTTGGTAATTTTAACCTTTTATATGCCGCAATAATTGTTGGAGCAATTCAAAATATCCTGAGTAAATCCTCTAAATACTCACTCTTTGATTCAACAAAAGAAATGGCATATATCCCGTTATCGCTTGAACTTAGAACTAAGGGTAAAGCTGCTGTAGAAGTAATAGGTACAAAATTTGGTAAATCACTCGGTGCATTTATTCAGTCCTTAATATTTATAATTATTCCTACTGCTACTTTTGACTCTATAATAATATATCTATTAATAATTTTTATAGTTATGATTAGCTTATGGATTTGGGATGTTGTAAAATTGAATAAGGAATATACTGAGTTGTGTAAGTGATGCATCACATCATTGCGAGGAGCGTAGTGACGAAGCAATCTTAGGAGACTTATACTGCTGCTTAATGAGATTGCCACGTCGAGGCTTCGCCTCTCCTCGCAATGACGAGACACACAATAATAATCATATGAAAAAAACTTTAAAAATAATATTTTTTGTATCTATTCTTGCTGTATTAACTTATAGCATATTGTGGTTTGCAATCCTATTTTCCTTATCAAATTCTATAAATCAAAAATATTCTGATACCTATCTTAATATCGATGATTCTCAGCAATATTTTGTTAAATTTTCTAAAGCTAAGCCTTATGGTTTTCCTTTTAAATTTGGTATTTCAATTATTAATTGGCAAGAAGAAAGTGTTAATAGAAAAATCGAATTTAACTCACCTATAAATATTGGTTATGATTTATTAAAGCAGCAAATATTTATAGATTTTTCAGGAGAGGCAGTTGGCAGATTTAAACCAATTGAGAGAGGCTTTGGAGTAAAATTTTATAATGATAATTGTATATTATCCGCAAAAATGCCTTTAAGTTTTAGATTATTTAAAATTATAAAAGAGAAGAAGGATTTTTTTGAAATAGTAAATTTTATAGAAGATGTTAAATTTACTTTAAATAAAGCAGAAATTTTTGATTTAGTAGATAATAAAAAGCTATATGAAGAGGGTCATACTCTATTTACTTTAATATTTGATAAGAGTAAGTATTATACAAGTAAACAGGATTTTCTTGATAATATACCACAAAAATTAGAAATTAATTATGACACTGAAATAATACAAAGTGATCTTGAAGATAGAATAATTCCGGCAGGGTTGTTATTATATAGATTAGCTTGGCATAATAACTTTAAATTTTCAGCTAATTTTTTAGTTACTGCGGGTAACCCAAATTTTAAGGACTTTGCCAAAGATTTAACAATTAAAATTACTAATGCACAAATAAATAGTAATAGTTTTGAAAATAACATTAATTTACTATATAAAGGTAAGTTGGATGGTTTAGGTAATAATAATGTTAATCTTTTGATAGATTCAAAATTTAAGCTAAAGCAAGACTCTATAACAAATTTCTTAAGTTTTATAAGAAAATATTATGACAGGCAAAACTATCTGCTGACAATTTCAGATAATGAGTCATATAAAAATTTAAACTCTAAACTAAGCTATATTTTAGATAATAGTCAGCAGTTTGATTTTAGTATCTTGGAAAACCGAGAATATGATTTTAAATTAAATGCTAGTTTATTTACTGAGTTAAATAAGTTAACTAGAGCTAAAATAAATGCTCTAAGTTTGTATTCAAATAGAACAGGATTTAATATAACAAACGAAACATTAGTAAATATATTTAAAGATTCTTATAGTAAGGGTGATATCATAGCTAATAATTATCCTAAAATAATGGAAGTGCTAAGCTCTTATATATACAAAAATCTTTCGGAAGAAAGTAAAGAAATCTATAAAAATGCTTTTATATCTTTTTTTAAAACTATTTCCGATCATCCAAATTCTTCTAACTTAATTGATGTTAGTTTTGAATATAATTTTGATTTATCAGATTTAAATAAAACTAAAATAGGTACTATAGATGATATAAATAAAATTCTACCTTTATATTATTTGTCTTTATACCAAGCAGCAGTAAAGGAAGTTAAAGCAGGTGATAATTTAAAAGAAAAAATCATGGAGCTAATACCGGATTTTAAAGAACATAAAAAAATACTAGAAAAATGTATGCTACCAGGGTTTCAAGATATTAATGAAACTATGTGGCAAGAGATTACAAAATAATGGATATTATAGTAAAAATACAGCAAGATTTAAAAGATGAAGTAACACAGTTAAATAACTTGATTATTAGCTGTTTAAAAAGTGATGAAGAGTTAATAGAGAAAGTCGGTAAATATTTACTGGAAGCAGGTGGCAAACGAATTCGTCCTCTATTAACTATCATAACTGCTAAAATGTTTGATTATAATGGTGATAGCCATATAAAGCTTGCTAGTGCCGTGGAATTTATTCATACAGCAACATTACTTCATGACGATGTAGTAGATGACAGTACACTCCGAAGATTTAAGCCAACTGCTAACGTTATTTGGGGAAGTAAAACAAGTATTTTAGTCGGTGATTTTCTTTTTAGCCAATCATTTAAGTTAATGGTAGCTTCCGGTTCTATTAAAGCCATGAATGTTTTAGCAAAAGCTTCAGCGATAATTTCAGAAGGTGAGGTAGTGCAGCTAGTTAAGCTAAACGAGCGTCGTCTTATAAATATAGAAGAATATCAGCAAATTGTTAAATCCAAAACAGCCGAATTATTTGGTGCTTCTTGCTCTGTTGGAGCTATCATAGCAAATCAGAGTGATGATATTTCTAAAGATATGGAAGAGTTTGGAAGATTACTTGGCACTATATTTCAGGTTATAGATGATCTGCTTGATTATCTCGGTAATGATAAGCAGGTAGGAAAAAATATCGGTGATGATTTTTTAGAGGGGAAAGTTACACTACCGCTAATTTTCTTATATGACAAATTAGAGAAAGATGACAAAGCCCATCTTAAAAATATGATAAAGTCAGATAATCGTACTAAGGAAGAATTTGTGCAAATATGTGATTTGATGGTAAAGCATAAAATTAGTAAGGATATTATAAATCATCTGAATAGCTTGGAAAATGAAGCTATTAGCTTGCTTAACAAAATCCCCGTTCAAAATATTTATAAAGAATATTTATTTTCTATTATTAGGTTTATTTTGGACAGATCGTATTAGACTGTGTCATTGCGAGCGAACAAAGTGAGCGTGGCAATCTCATGAAATTTAGACTCCTGAGATTGCCACGTCGGCTTCGCCTCCTCGCAATGACACCTAACCCCCAACCCACAATAATATCTCTAGTAATTTTTAAAATTTCAATATAAGATAAAAAAGAAAATAAAAAAGGTGTTAATATGGAATATGCATTATTAATTTTTAGTATCATAGCTATTTTGGTTATAATCCAAATGGTTAAAGTTGTGCCTCAGCAACAAGCTTGGGTAGTAGAGAAATTAGGGAAGTTTGATAAGGTGCTGCAACCTGGATTGAATCTATTAATTCCAGTAATTCAAAGAGTAGCATATAAACATACGTTGAAAGAAGAAGCGATAGATGTTACTGCACAAACTGCTATTTCAAACGATAACGTAACATTATCTATTGATGGTGTTTTATATGTAAAAATCATTGATCCGATGGCAGCTTCTTACGGTGTTAATAATCCTTACTACGCTATAACTCAGCTTGCACAAACTACTATGCGTTCGGAAATTGGTAAATTACCGTTAGATAGAACTTTTGAAGAACGTGAAACTTTAAACGTTGCTATTGTTGCAGCCATTAACCAAGCAGCGATAAATTGGGGCATACAATGTATGCGTTATGAGATCAAGGATATCCAGCCACCGCAATCTATTCTGAAAGCTATGGAGTTGCAAGTAGCAGCGGAACGTCAAAAACGTGCACAAATTCTAGAGTCTGAGGGTAACAGACAAGCAAAGATTAACCATGCGGAAGGGGAAAAAGCACAGATCGTTTTAAATTCAGAAGCTTCCTATACTGATCAAGTTAATAGAGCAAAAGGTGAATCGGAGGCGATTGGTTTAGTTGCAACAGCTACAGCTAAAAGTATTGAGACTATAGCATCAGCAATGCAGAAAACTGGTGGTAGTGAGGCGGTATCTCTTAAAATAGCCGAGCAGTATATTAATGCATTCGGTAATTTAGCTAAAGACACTAATACAGTAATTTTACCTGCAAATCTTTCAGAGCCAAGTAGTTTTATTACTCAAACTCTAGGTATATTTAACCAATTAAAAACTTCTTCAGAAAAGAAAGAAAGTAAATAAAATTTGTGAAGATTTATTGTTGTAATAATAATTAGTTTTATATATCATAATCAGGTTGTTAACTAAAAAGGTAAGAATATGCTAAAAAATGAGAATGTTTGTGAAGATATGAAAGTATTTGTTGGCAAACCTGCTCCAGATTTTACAGCTACAGCAATTATGCCTAATAATAATGTAGAAGGTGAATTTACTCTTAGCCGTTATGCTAAAGGACATAAAATTATATTGTTCTTTTACCCGTTAGATTTTACTTTTGTATGTCCATCGGAAATTATAGCATTTCATAATAAACTTGGTGAGTTTACTGAAAGAAATACTAAAGTAGTGTCAGTTAGTGTTGATTCACATTTTAGCCATTTAGCTTGGAAAAATACTCCTCATAGCAAAGGTGGGCTTGGACAAGTTCAATTCCCAATGGTTTCTGATCTTAAAAAAGAAATTTCTTCAATGTATAACGTGCTTAATGATGGTGGTATTTCACTACGTGGTACTTTTCTAATAGATGAAGATTTTGTAGTACGTCATATGTTAGTTAATGATTTGCCAATCGGTCGTGATATTAATTATACCTTGAAAGTAATAGATGCATTAGCTCATAATCAAAAACATGGTGAAGTTTGCCCAGCAGGTTGGCATAAAGGTGAGGAAGCTATTACTCCATCGCATGAGGGTATCGCACATTACTTAAGCTCACATGCAGAGAAATTATAGTATACTATATTAATTATCCCCGTCATTGCGAGGAGCGAAGCTTTGTTGCAATCTCATAAAACATCCTGAGATTGCCACGCTCCTTTTAGTCGCTCGCAATGACGTTCATCAAGTACTTTACCTAATGCTAAAAGAACTATTTTCTGCTCCTACTTCTAAAATATCTTATGATCTTGAAACAATTAATATTTTACGGCTTATTAGGAGTGAAAATGTAGGACCTAAAACTTTCTATAGCTTAATAAAGTTATTTGGTGATGCAGCAACTAGCATAGAAAATATTGGGGATTTTTCACTAAGGGGTGGAAAATCAAAGCCGATTAAGATTTTTAGTAAAAGTGATGCTGAGAAAGAATTAGAACTGCTTAAAAAAAATAATGCTAAACTTATCACATATAAATCTCTAGAATATTCACGATTATTATTTGAAATTTATGATCCCCCGCCGGTATTAAGCTATAAAGGTAATATAGATTTACTAAATCATCATAAATGTATTGCGATAGTTGGAGCTAGAAACGCCTCAGCAAATGGGAGAAGCTTTGCTCATAAAATTGCTGCCGAGTTAACAGAAGAGGGGTATGTAACTGTTTCAGGCTTAGCAAGAGGAATAGATAGCAGTGTGCATCAAGCAGCAACTTCTAAAACTATTGGAGTTATTGCTGGTGGTATTGATCATATATATCCACCAGAAAACAAAAAATTATTTGAAAATTTAGCAGAAGAGGGATTAATAATAGCTGAATTACCTGTAGGATCTACGCCACTTGGTAAGCATTTCCCGCAACGTAATAGAATAATATCTAGTCTTGCTCTTGCTACAGTAGTAATAGAAGCGAGCCTAAAATCTGGCTCTTTAATTACTGCAAGATTTGCTCTTGAACAAAACAGAGAAATTTTTGCCGTGCCAGGTTTTCCTTTAGATCCAAGATGTCAAGGTACAAATAAACTTATTAGACAAGGTGCATATTTAGTAGAATCGGTTAATGATATTGTAGCTAATTTGCCGCAATATGAAGAATTTATCAAGAAAGATGAAAGCTTATTTAAAGATTTTGCTGAGTTAGATGCTAATTTTAAACCACTAAATACAATGCAGATAAAAGAACCATCAGAAAAAGAGCGTGCTGCTGTTATAGAATTATTATCTGCGGTACCTATAGATTTTGATTATTTGCAAAAAATGACGGAATTACCGCTGCCTATTATATATACAATAATATTAGAATTAGAGCTTGCTGGTAAAGCAATGCGACACCCCAGCAATAAAATATCATTAATTTATACTGCTGATAAGTAAAAATAGTTGTTTTTATAATAAAATTATACAAATTAGATAAGTATATAATAAATAATAATAATTGATGAAATTAGTAATAGTAGAATCGCCAGCAAAGGCAAAAACAATAAATAAATATTTAGGTGATGAATTTAAAGTTATTGCCTCATTTGGTCATATTAGAGATCTTCCATCTAAAAAAGGTTCTGTAATACCTGATGAAAATTTTTCAATGAAATATGATATTTCAGAGAAAGCAGGTAAATATGTGGATGCAATAATTAAAGATGCAAAAAAAGCTGAGTCAGTATATCTTGCAACCGATCCAGATCGTGAGGGTGAATCCATCTCATGGCATATTGCAGAAGTAATTAAAGAAAAAAATAAAGTCAAATCCGATGATTTTTTTAAGCGAGTAGCGTTTAACGAAATTACCAAAAAAGCAATTACTCATGCTATAGAAAATCCAAGAAAACTTGACAATAATTTAGTAAATGCTCAGCAAGCACGAAGAGCTTTAGACTATTTAGTTGGCTTTACACTTTCACCTCTCTTATGGCGTAAGCTTCCTGGGTGTAAATCAGCGGGGCGTGTACAGTCTGTAGCACTTCGTTTAATATGTGAACGTGAAGATGAGATAGAGCGGTTTAAGTCGGAAGAATATTGGGATATTAGCCTTAAAATGCTAAATAGTAATAATGAGCTATTTACCGCTAAATTAACCCATATAAACGACCAAAAGCTAGAAAAGTTTTCGATTACTAATAATAAAGAAGCAAAAGATTTAACCGAAAAGCTTAAATCTCAAAATTTTCATGTCGATAAGATAGAAAAGAAACAGCAAAAACGTCAACCACAACCGCCTTTCATTACTTCATCCCTGCAACAAGAAGCTGCACGAAAATTAGGTTTTAGTGCTAAAAAGACCATGCAAATAGCTCAAAAATTGTATGAGGGTGTAGATATCGGTAAGGAAACTATCGGGCTTATTACTTATATGAGAACTGATGGCGTTACCTTATCAAACGATGCGGTAGATGAAATACGTAAATTAATAAATAAGGATTATGGCGATAAATATTTACCAAGCAGTCCTCGTATTTATAAATCGAAAGTAAAAAACGCTCAAGAAGCTCATGAAGCTATAAGACCGACAAATATTAACTATATCCCTAATGATTTAAAGGAAAAGCTAGAGAAAGATTATTATAAGCTTTATGAATTAATTTGGAAAAGGACTATAGCCTGCCAAATGGAAAATGTCATAATGGATTTAGTAAATGCAACTTTAGCTTCAGAAAATAAGGAATATTTGGCAAGAGCGAACGGATCAACTATAGCTTTTGATGGGTTTTATAAAGTCTATCGCGAAAGTATAGACGATGAGGCTGAAGAAGAAAATAAGATGCTGCCGCCTTTAAAAGAACAAGAGCATTTGAAAACTAAAGAGATTGTTCCAAATCAGCATTTCACCGAACCACCGCCACGATATTCAGAAGCTAGCTTAGTGAAAAAGCTTGAAGAGCTTGGAATTGGTCGTCCATCAACTTATGCTACTATTTTATCAGTTTTACAAGATCGTAAATATGTGACGTTAGAGAAAAAGCGTTTTATGCCTGAAGAGCTAGGGCGTTTGGTAACAGTGTTTTTAGTTGGTTTCTTCAAAAAATATGTTGAATATGATTTTACAGCAGGGCTTGAAAATGAGCTAGATGAAATAGCTGCTGGCAGACTTGAATGGAAATCTGCTTTAGGTAATTTTTGGAATGGCTTTAACCACAATATAGAATCTGTAAGTAAGCAAAACATTACAGAAATTATTAGCTATGTACAGCAAGCTCTTGATTATCATATATTTGGAGAAAATAAAGACTCTAAAGTTTGTCCCTCATGCAAAACTGGTGAGCTAAGCTTAAAGCTTGGTAAATTTGGGGCATTTTTAGCGTGCAGTAATTACCCTGAATGTAATTTTAGAAAATCTATTGTTAGTGGTAATGATAATAATGAAGCTGATGGGGAGGCTAAAGATATTGTTAATGAAAACAAAGTTTTAGGCAAGGATAAAGAGGGAGTAGAAATATATTTGAAAAAAGGACCTTATGGACCTTATGTCCAATATGGTGAGCAAGTTGATAGCAAAATAAAGCCAAAACGTTCACCTTTGCCTGCTGGTTTAAATCAAAATGATATCACTCTTGATATGGCATTAAAGCTTTTGAGTTTACCGCTTAAAATCGGTAATCATAAAGAGAGTGGTGAAGAAGTTTTAGTCGGGTATGGTAAGTTTGGTCCATATATAAAATATATAGGTAAATTTATTTCGATACCTAAAAAATATGATTTCTTAAATTTAAGTTTAGATGATGCAATGAAGTTAATTGAAGAAAAACTAAGTGCAATTGCTGCTAAACAACCAAATCCTCTAAATATGGATGAGGTAACTAATCTTGTCGATAAAAAGATAAAAGTTAAAAAGACGAAAAAATAAGTAAAAATGACAAAAGTTATAACACGATTTGCTCCATCACCGACAGGTATGTTACATGTCGGTAATATAAGAGCAGCACTACTTAATTGGCTATATGCGAAGAAGCATGATGGACAGTTTATTTTAAGATTTGACGATACGGATCTAGAGCGTAGCAAACAAGAATATAAAGACGCTATTAGAGCAGACTTGAAGTTTTTAAACCTTAATTGGGATCAAACATTTAATCAATTAAGTCGTTTAAGTAGATATGATGAGATCAAAAAACTATTATTGGATAAAAAAAGATTATATGCCTGTTATGAAACGCCGGAAGAGCTTGAACTAAAGCGTAAATTTCAGCTTTCTAAAGGGTTGCCTCCTATTTATGATCGAGCAGCCCTAAATCTAACAGAAGATCAGATACAAAAATATATAGAACAAGGACGAAAGCCGCATTATAGATTTTTAGTAAATCATGAGCCGATTACTTGGCATGATATGATCAAAGGCGAAGTTAAGTATGAGGGCAAAGCTTTGAGTGACCCGATAGTAATAAGGGCAGATGGAAGCATGACTTATATGTTATGCTCAGTTATTGACGATGTTGATTATGAAATCACTCATATTATTAGAGGTGAAGATCATGTTAGTAATACTGCGATTCAAATTCAGATGTTTGAAGCTTTAGATAAGTCTCCACCAACTTTTGGACATCTAAGCTTAATTATTAATAAGGATGAAAAAATTTCAAAAAGAGTAGGGGGGTTTGAGATTGCAACCCTAAGAGAAGAAGTGGGATTAGAAGCGATGGCAATTGCTAGCTTCTTTAGTTTACTTGGATCATCAGCGCAAATTATCCCTCATAAAAAGATGGATGAGTTAGTAAAACATTTTGAGATAAGTAGTTTTTCTAAAAGCCCAACTATTTACCAGCCGGAAGATCTAGAAAGATTAAATCATAAATTATTAATAAGTCTAGAATTTAACGAGGTAAAAGATCGTCTTAAAGAAATAGATGCTGAATATATTGATGAAAATTTTTGGCTATCAGTAAGACCTAACTTAAAAAAATTATTTGATGCAAAAGATTGGTGGGAGATTTGTCATAAAACTCCAAACATAAAAGATTTGAATTTAGATAAAGAATATCTAAAACAAGCAGCAGAGTTATTACCTGAAGAAGAAATTACCATCGAGACGTGGGGGATATGGAGTAAAAAACTCGCAGCAATAACAAATCGAAAAGGAAAAGAGTTGTTTTTACCATTGCGTCTTGCTTTAACTGGTAAGGAATCAGGACCGGAAATATCGAAGGTGCTACCTTTGATAAAAAGGGAAGAGATAGTTAGAAGGTTGACTAATTGTCATCCCATCACTCATTAATGTCACCCCGTGGCTTGACCACGGGGTCTTTTGTCACGGACTGTGTCCTAAGATCCCGCGATCAAGTCGCGGGATGACATTTAAAGTTTATTAATGGATACCATGGACAAGCCACGGGATGACAATTCACAAAACCTATTGCAACGATATACTATTTATGTTAGAAACGATGCGGAAATTAAAGTAAATTTAATTATGAAAATATTGATTTTAGGTGCAACCGGCATGCTTGGTAATAGCATGTTTAGGTTTTTGAGTACTGACAAAAATCTTGATGTTTATGCGACAAGTCGGAGCAACTCAGCTCGTTCTTATTTTTCTAAAGAGTTAGCAGATAAAATAATTCCAAATGTAGATGTTGAGAATAACGATTCGTTAGTTGAAGTATTAAATAAAGTAAAGCCTAATGTAGTAATAAATTGTATAGGGCTGGTAAAACAGCTTGCTGATGCAAATGATCCTTTAAAAGCACTACCCATTAATAGTTTACTGCCGCATAGGCTTGCAAGGTTATGTGAACTTATTAATGCACGTTTTATTCATATTAGCACTGATTGTGTATTTTCAGGAAAAAAAGGTAATTACAAAGAAAGTGATTTTCCGGATTGTTATGATTTATATGGTCATTCTAAGTTTCTTGGTGAGGTGGATTATTCACATGCTATTACGCTTCGTACTTCAATTATAGGTCACGAACTTTCAGGAAATAGAAGCTTGACTAACTGGTTTTTAAGTTCAGAAAGGTCAGTAAAAGGGTTTAAAAAAGCTATATATTCAGGTTTTCCCACTGTAGAGCTTGCAAGAATAATAAAGGATTTTGTGCTACCTAATAAAGAACTGCATGGTCTTTATCATGTCGCATCAAAGCCAATTAATAAGTTAGAATTATTAAAGCTAATAGCAGAAATATATAATAAAAAAATCGATGTTATTCCATCAGATGAGTTAGTAATAGATCGCTCGCTAGACGCTATGCGTTTTAATGAGATAACAGGTTATAATCCTCCTGAGTGGAGGGAACTTGTGAAGCGTATGTGTGAATTTAAGTAAGCCGTCATTGCGAGGAGTGAAGCGACGAAGCAATCTCAGGAATTTTGCACTACTTCATGAGATTGCCACGCAGCCTTTGACTGCTCGCAATGACGATTCGGTATCTACGCATCTCCTCGTAATGACGTCTAATGACACCAAAATAAATTAATAAAATAGGTATTTATAGATAATGTTTGTGGATAAAACTTTGTTGATTACCGGAGGTACCGGTTCATTTGGTAATGCGGTGCTTTCTCGTTTTCTAAAAAGCGATATTATTAACGATATTAAAGAAATTAGAATTTTTAGTAGGGATGAAAAAAAGCAAGAAGATATGCGTATTGCTTTAAATAACCCAAAACTCAAATTCTATATCGGGGATGTGCGTAATTACAATAGCATTGATGACGCAATGAGAGGTGTAGATTACGTATTTCATGCTGCTGCTTTAAAGCAAGTTCCAACTTGTGAATTTTATCCGATGGAAGCAATAAATACGAATATTTTAGGTGCTGAAAATGTTTTAAGAGCCGCTACTAACAATAAAGTTGCAAAAGTTATAGTACTTAGCACTGATAAAGCCGTATATCCAATTAATGCAATGGGTTTATCTAAAGCGTTAATGGAAAAGCTAACAGTAGCAAAAGCACGTATGAATGTGAAAGATAAAACAGTGTTTTGTGTTACTAGATATGGTAATGTTATGGCATCAAGAGGGTCGGTAATTCCTTTATTTATTAATCAAATTAAGCAAAATAAGGATTTAACTATTACAGAGCCTTCAATGACGCGTTTTTTAATGTCGTTAGTTGATTCTGTAGATTTAGTTTTATATGCGTTTGAGCATGGTCGCCAAGGTGATATTTTTGTACAAAAATCTCCGGCTAGTACTATTGAAATACTCGCAAAAGGGTTACAAGCAATATTTAACAGTAAAAATAAAATACGTTTTATCGGCACACGTCATGGTGAAAAACATTATGAATCTTTAGTATCATCGGAAGAAATGGCGAAAGCCGAGGATTTAGGTAATTACTACAGCATTCCTATGGATGGACGTGATCTTAATTATGCAAAGTACTTTGTTGAGGGTGAAAAGAAAGTAGCACTTTTAGAGGATTATACCTCACATAATACAAAACGTTTAAATCTAGAAGAAGTCAAAGAGTTGTTACTAAATCTTGATTATATTCAAGAGGAGCTAAAAAATGCTTAAGGTAATGACTATTGTCGGTACTCGTCCTGAGCTTATTAAGCTGTGTTGTGTGATCTCTGAGTTTGATAAACATACCAAACATATTCTAGTTCATACCGGTCAAAATTATGCATACGAATTAAATCAGGTTTTTTTTGATGATATGGGAATCAGAAAACCAGATTATTTTTTAGAGGTTGCAGCAGATAATACAGCAAAATCTATAGGACTTGTTATTGAAAAAGTAGATGAAGTTCTTGAAAAAGAAAAACCTGATGCTGTGCTATTTTACGGTGATACTAATTCTTGTCTTTCTGCAATTGCTGCTAAACGTCGTAAGATTCCAATTTTTCATATGGAAGCAGGAAATCGCTGCTTTGACCAAAGAGTACCAGAAGAAATAAACCGCAAAATCATTGATCACATTAGCGATGTTAATATTACATTAACCGAGCATGCAAGACGTTATTTAATTGCTGAAGGGCTACCGGCTGAGCTTACCTTTAAATCAGGTTCACATATGCCAGAAGTACTTGACTGCTTCATGCCTAAAATATTAAAGTCAGATATTCTAGATAAATTATCACTCACACCAAAACAATATTTCTTAATTAGTTCGCATCGTGAAGAAAATGTAGATGTCAAAAATAATTTAAAAGAATTACTACATAGTCTACAAATGCTTATTAAAGAGTATAATTTCCCGATAATTTTTTCTACGCATCCGAGAACTAAAAAAAGACTTGAAGATTTAGAAGGGTTTAAAGAGCTTGGAGATAAAATAAGATTTTTACCGGCTTTTAGTTTTACTGATTATGTAAAATTACAAATGAATGCTTTTTGTATTTTATCCGATAGTGGTACTATCACTGAAGAGGCATCAATACTTAATCTGCCGGCTTTAAATATTAGAGAGGCTCACGAACGTCCTGAAGGAATGGATGTCGGCACGTTAATTATGTCCGGTTTTAAGGCTGAGCGGGTATTACAAGCGGTAAAGACTATTACTGAAGAACATGATAACAATAAACGTTCGCCAGCTATAGTGCCTGATTATAATGAAGCAGGGCTTGTATCTAAGAAGATATTACGTATAGTTTTAAGTTATGTAGATTATATTAACCGCACAGTATGGCATAAGTAAATTGTATTGTGAGAGTGGTGTCATCTAGTTGCTTGTACCTTAGGTATCCAGAAAATAAATAAAAATACTAATATCATTAGTATTTTTAACTGGACCCCGTGAACAAGTCACGGGGTGACAATAGTGCAAGTGATCCATGCAAGAATAACATAACATTCAAGTAAAATAATAGGTGTAGTAATGAATACTAAAAGATTTTCACAGCAACAAATGAAAAATTTTGCAGAAGAAAGCATAAAAAAATAATAAATGCAGCAAAAGAAAAAGAGTATTTTTTATCGCCTTTTAAACATTTAGTAATTGATAATTTCTTATCCTTAGAACTCGCTAAAAGCTGTTTAGACGATTTTCCGAATCCTAAAGAAAAGCAATGGGATATAGCGAATGATAAAGATATAGAAATTAAACAAAGATCAACTTGGAAATCTGAATTTGATATACCAGATGGCATTGTTGATACAATACGTTTATTTAATTCATCGGATATGCTTTATGCACTTGCAGAGCTTTTTGAAATTCCGAAACTTATTCCAGATCCTTATTTTACTGGTGGTGGGCTTAATATAACAATGCCTGGTGGTTTGTTAGATGTGCATGTTGATGGAAATTATCATGATGCAACAGGTCTTAATCGTCGTATGAATGTTATTTTATATTTAAATCCTAACTGGCAAAAAGGGTGGGGTGGAGAATTTGGTATATATGATGAAAATGGTGATAAATGTGTAAAAAGAGTAGAGCCGCTTTTTAATCGTTTAGTTGCCTTTGATACTCATGATAAAAGTTATCATGGTCTTCCTGATCCATTAAATTTTCCTGAAGGTGAATATCGTAAATCTATTATACTAAAGCTCCACGTGATGAAGCTAATGATATTATAAAAGAGCCACATAGAGCTTTATGGAAAAAGCATGATTTTACTGATAAAGATAGAAATCTTACTAGAAAATATTATTAACTTTACAGCAAGTTTAAAATGAAGATATTACAAGTAAATGGTTATGAATCACCAGGAAGTCGTTTTCATGGTTTAGCTATTACACCTCTTTTAAAAGAATATGGCATAGATTCCAAACATCTGATTTGGAAAAGAGATACCAATAACCCTGAAGTGTTATCTTTTAGCAAAAAAGATCATATAATAAATAACTTTTTGTATGTAGCAGAAAATATTTTATCGTTGCAATCAATTTTATATCGTAATGCTTTACAAATGATAAAGATGCCTGAGTTTCAAGAAGCTGATCTTATACATCTTCATATTATTCATTCTCGGTTTTTTAGCATAAATCACCTACCTGAAATAACTAGGTTAAAACCAACAGTTTGGACTTTGCACGATCCTTGGGCAATGACAGGACGTTGCGTTTATCCAATGGGTTGCACTGGATGGGAAAAAAATTGTGGTGTTTGCCCTGACCTTAAAACCCCATTTCCAATGAGAGTAGATAATAGTAGATCTTTATTTGATAACAAACGAAAAATCTATGAAAAATCCAATTTTAATTTAATTGTAGCATCAAAATGGATGAAGAATATGGTTGATACTTCACCTTTATTTGATAAAGAAGTTAAGGTTCATCATTTACCTTTCGGTTTGGATTTAAAATTTTTCTCTCCTGATCATACTAAAAAAGCAAGAGAGCGTTTTAATATTAGCGATGATAAGATAGTGATTTGTTTCCGCTCGGAAGATACTCCTTTTAAGGGTTACCGCTATATTATGGATGCGTTAGAAAAGTTGGAAACTACAAAATCTATATGTCTATTAACAGTTGGTAGACATAATTTGTTAGAACGATTTAGAGGAAGATTTGAAATAATAGAACATGGCTGGACTAATGATGATGTTTTACTCCGAGATGTTGTAGCTGCTTCTGATATTTTCTTGATGCCCTCCGTTGCAGAAGCATTCGGCGTTATGGCAATAGAAGCAATGGCATGCGGTAAGCCAATAATAGTTTTTGATGAAACATCATTACCTGAGGTAACTTTTGCCCCTGACATTGGTATTTCTGTTCCAATGCGTGATAGTAACGCTTTATCAAATGCAATAAAACATTTAGTTGACAGTCGAGAAGAGCGTTTAGAACGAGGTAGTAAAGGAAGAAAGGCAGCTGAGTTACACTATAATCAAGATATGCATATAAAAAATTTAGTAGATATTTATAAGGAAGCTCTGAATAAATGAAGATTTTACTTTTAACTGATATACCTCCTTGTGATAATTATACTGCAGGGTTGGTATTAAAACCTTTAGTAAAATTTCTACCTTTAGATCAAATTGTTATATGTACAGTTTCACATTCGTCTTTAGAATTTAAAATACCAGAAGAATTAGATAAGATTCCTCATTTAAAATTATTCAAACCTAGCGAATCAGTTACAAGATTTAAAGGAAAGAAAATAAAAACTTTAATTTCTTATGGTATTGAGCTACTTAGTGCCTTAAAAGTAAAATATTTTTTACTTCCTAAGATTATTAATTTTGCCAAAAAACATAAAGTTGATACTATATGGATTATATTGCAAGGTCAAACTATAGTTAGGCTAGCACGTCCTTTAGCTAAAAAACTCTCAGTTCCTTTATATACGCAGGTATGGGATCATTTTGAATGGTGGTTACGCAGTCATTATATTGATAAATATACCAGCAAAAGACTCTTAGAAGAATTTGATGAAGTACTCAAATATAGTACTTGTTGTGCTACCGCCTCTTGGGGGATGTCTAAGGAGTATGAAGCTAAATATAATATACCAACTATACCGATAATTGCTAGTTTACCTAAAGAATTAGTTAAACCTCCTGCTACTGCTTCACATGAAGATAGAGATGTTTTTATAATTGCAATAGCAGGGCAGTTATATGCTCAAGATGCATGGATGAGTTTTATTAATGCGTTAAATGAGGCTAATTGGATAATAGGGGAAAAGCGTATTTTAGTCCGTATTATTGGACGTTCTGAAGTTTCTACACAAAAATCGGAAAATTTTGAATATTTAGGATGGCGTCCGCAAGAGGAAGCTATCACTTTATTATCAGATTCAGATCTTTTATATCTTCCATATTGGTTTTCAGAAGAATTTTATAAAGAATCATCTACTAGTTTTCCAGGAAAATTAGTTACATATTTTGCAGCCGGTAGACCAGTTTTTTGTCATGCTCCTGACTATTCCTCCCCAAGTAAATATATAGCAAACAATAATGCAGGGTATTTATGTAATTCATTAGATACGGCAAAAATATTAAATATTTTAGAAAAAGCTGTAACTGATACTAGTTCTTATAATATTTTTACTAAAAATGGATATAATTGCTTCTTACAAGATTTTACATTAGAGCGTATGAAAGAAAATTTTTTTAAATTTTTAAATATGAAAGGTAGTAAATGACGATGAAAATAGATAATAACCGTATTGTTTGGGTAGATTTAGTAAAAACTCTAGCTATTGTTATGGTGGTATTACTTCATTCTATAGCTCCATCATTCTATAAATATTCATCTATCCCTTTTTTTAAAAGTTTTATTTTATCTAATTTTATTGATTCTTTTTGTAGAGTAGCTGTTCCTTTATTTATATTAACTTCAGGTTTTTTAGCACTTAAAGGTAATATATCTATAGAAAAATTATGGTATAAAATCAAAAGATTATTAATTCCATTAATATTTTGGAGCACCTTATATAAATATTGGATTTCTTATAATACTAGCGAGACATTTAATATTTTTTCTGCGTTAAATAGTATCTTTCGTAAGCCTGCAATGTATCATTTAGGCTTTGTTTATTATATGCTTGGAGTTTATTTACTATTTCCAATTCTTGCTTTAATTGTTAACGAAATGCTTAAAAGTAAAAAATTTGCTTGTTATTTTCTAGTATTATGGTTTGCAATTAATTCTGTTAATTACTATTATTTATTTTCGATAATAAAGTGGATGGCAATTAATAATTTTTTTAGTTATTCTGGTTATGCAGTTTTAGGGGCGTATTTAATAAGGAAAAATATTGGGTTAAAGTTTTCTCGCTATTATTGGTTAATTTTATATTTGCTAGTAAGTAGTGTTACGTTTATTATAACTTGGATTTTAAATGTAAATTCTGTTAATCCTGATGAGAAAGCTTATTGGTATTTATCTCCGAACGTTGTTATAGCAGCTATAGGGATGTTTTTAGCATTGCAAAATATTAATATACCAGTAAAGTATAATATATTACTAAAATGTATTTCTGAGAATTGTTTTGTTATTTTCTTTGTGCATGTATGGATATTAGTTAAATTAGAAAGTAAAATGATAAGTTTCTCGAGCTTTAATCCAACAAACTATCCAATATTTGGTAGTATAGTTTTAGCAGTTATTACTTTTATAGCTAGTTTGCTAATTAGTATAGTAATTAGAAAAATTCCTCATTCTCAAAAATTAGTTGGATGAAAAATACATATTTCCCGTTAGTTTCCATTATTATTCCGGTATATAATGGGGCAAATTATATGCGTGAAGCAATAGATAGTGCTTTAGCTCAAACATATAAAAATATTGAAATTATAGTCGTTAATGATGGCTCAAAAGATAATGGGAAAACGGAAGAAATAGCATTATCATATGGTGATCAAATACGTTATTTTTCTAAAGAAAATGGTGGATGTGCTTCGGCTTTAAATGTCGGCATAAAAAATATGAAAGGTGAGTATTTTTCTTGGCTTAGTCATGATGATCTATATTATCCTAGTAAAATTGAACATCAAATTAATATATTAAATAAATTAGATAACAAAGATACCATAATTTATGGTGGTTATGAGCTAATTGATGAAAAATCCCGTTCTTTACGTTTTATAAAACCTGATGAGAAATATCCAAAAGAAAAATTAAATATATCATTATTTGCTCTTTTACGTGGATTAGCATATGGTTGTACTTTATTAATACCGACTATATATTTTCAAAAAATTGGGTTATTTGATGAGTCACTAAAACATACTCAGGATTATGATTTATTTTTTAAGATTTTTCGAATAGCAACAATTCATTTCGATTCTCAAATTCTTGTAAAATGTCGTCAACATCCAAATCAAAGTAGTCGTATCGTTCCTAACCAATTAGAAGAATGTGAAGTGTTATGGACGGGTTTTTTAAAAGAATTAACAGAGCAAGAAATGCTGACCATGGGTGGTGGCTCAATAGCAGCGTTTCTATTCGATACTATAAATTTTTTAAAATACAGTACTCCCTATAAAAAATCAGAACAATTAGCTTTAGAGATGGTAAATAAATATTTAAATAATACAAAAGTTACCGTGATTATTCCTCTATATAATAGAATAAATTGGACTATAGAGGCTATAGAAAGTGTGCTTATTCAAACTCATAGAAATTTTGAAGTGCTAGTAATAGATGATGGATCAACTGATGATGTATCAAAATTGATTGAAACCTGTAAAAAAGATGAAAGAATACAATATTTTCGTAGAGAAAATAAAGGCGTTAGTTCAGCTCGTAATTTTGGAATTGAAAAAGCTACCGGAGAATATATTGCTTTTCTTGATTCGGATGATTTATTTATGCCGGATAAAATAGAAACTCAATTAAGGTATATGGCAGAAAATGATAAATCATTTTCTCATACTTCTTATCAAAAAGTAGATGAGCAACTAAAATATCTTTCTTCTGAGGATTCAGGTACTTTTTCTGGACAATGTTTTCCCCAGATTATTAATTACTGTCCAATAGCAGTGCCGACAGTTATGGCTAAAACTTCTGTATTTAGACAAAATTTATTTCCTGAAAATATTAGAAATGGTGAAGATTTTTGTGTATGGATTTCTATTGCAAGTAAGGATCTGATAGGTGGTATTAATAAAGAATTATCACAAGTAAGAATAACTAGTACTAATACTTTGTCAAATCCTAGAAAACATGCAGAAAGTTTAATAAACACAGCATCTTATATTATTAGTCATCCTTATTTAAATAAATATAGCTCCCTAACTGTTGGTTTATTATCAAAAGCTATAACCAAATTAAAATCATTAAAAGAAGATGATGTTACAAAGAGCGACTCTAGTGGTATAAAAAAAATACTATTAGGTTTTTCTAATATACCAAGTTTAATTAGGTTAGCCATTTATTCTATAAAATATAATGGAATGCATGCAACTATATCTAGAATAAGTATATGGCTTAAAAGAAGCAGATCTAAGTAATTTACTCATTAAGTATTTTTACTTTTGCACCATCGCTTATTTGAGGCATGCCCTCTGTAACGATTATATCGCTGTCTTTGATGTTATCGGAAATAATCTCGATTAAGCCATTGGTTCGTAAACCAGTTTTTACATATAGTTGTTTTGCTATATCACCATCTATTTTATAGACAAAATTACCTTGATTATTACGTTGTATAGATTTTTCTGGTACAGCTAAATTTTCATGCGGGTTGATTATCAACTTAACATCTACATAGCTATTATGTAAAATATTTGTATTATTTGGTAAGGCAATTTTAGCGGTTATAGTACCATTATTTGATAAATAGTGTGAGATAGCAAAAACCTCACTATGGATTTTGCCATTAACTATTGCTTTTGTGCCGGCAAAGACCTTGCCGCTTAAAGATTCTGGTAATTCAATAAAACTACTTTGTGATTTATCAGCTCCTGTAATACTAAAAAGATAATCACCTATTTTTACTTCATCACCAACCATAGGTTTTATCACACCTATTTTACCATTAAAAGGAGCGGTAATTATCATGTCATTGTAGGTTTTAAGAGCCATTGTATAATTAAATTTAGCCTCTTCAAGCTCGCTTTTCGATTTTTTATGTTCTTGGCTACTTACATATTTCTTTGCAAATAAAGCATCTTTTCTATTATACTCTTCCTGCTTTGTATTTAATAAAGCCTCGGCTTTTGATTTAGTAGTTTCCGCTACATCTCTATCTATAACTAGTAATATATCACCTTTTTTAACTATTTGTCCTTGCATAGCTGAAATTTTTTCAACAGTACCAGCAGCATTAGCATAATAATCACGGCTATTATTATTTTGGCATCGTCCTACAATATTGAAGACTTCATAAAGCTCAGCTGTTTCTGCTTTAGTAACTTTTACTCCTGTAATTTTTTCTTCTATTTTTTTACTTGCAATAGTAGAAAGCGAAAAAAATAGGACAAAAAGGATGATAAGTTTTGTAGGCATAATTAATATTATTTATTTAATTTTTTAAGTTCGTGATCCGTTAACCATTTATATTCTTTTTCTAGAATCTCAAATCTAATTTTTTCTAGTTGTTCGTTAAGATCAGGTTCAGGAACTATTGCAGAACCCATAAACTCAAATCCTTGGTAATTAATTTTTAGTTTACTACATGTCTTTTGTAATGATAATAAATTTTCTTCTATATCATCTATAAATATTATTGATTTCGGAGAATAATTTGTTTTTTGCAACACATATTCAAGCACAGCTCCCTTATCATATTCTGCGGTGTAAATTATCCCATCTTTTAAAATAGGATCACCATAACCGGCATTAAAATCTTTTATTACTACTTCGTCATTTAAAGGTGATAATTCTTGAAGATTCAATTTTAATGAAGTTAGTTCTCGTACTCTCCACTCTATCATATCTTCAATTACGCCAAATTTACCGGTAGGAAGCTTTGTAAGACCCATTGCTGGAATATTTTTTTCTTTAAGTAAAGCAAATATGGTTAAAATATCGTCATTCACAAACCTAGCTTTGCGGTCCTTTAGAACTACGCTCATTAATAATTCGCATTCTTTACGAGAGAGCCTTTTTTCAATGTCATTTACTAATATTTTGCGGTAATCATGCATTAATCTAGATTCATCTGAATCCATCACTATTACTTCATCAACATCAAAAAGCACTAGATAAGTTCCATCTGCTTTTTCTATTGCTTTTATAACTTCTTTAAAATCGTGAATTTTATTTATTTTACTAAACATATTTATTATTTTCTTTATTTAATTTTTTGTAATTAGCATTATTGTATGTATTAGCTTTTCCGTCATTGCGAGTAAAAACTATAAGTTTTGTACGTTCGCAATCTCAGGAGTCCTGCTTTACAAGATTGTCACGCTCCTTATAGTCGCTCGCAATGACATGGATCAATTCCTCTAAAGAATTTGTCATAACCTTTAAGTCCTCTTCTCTAGATAGGTTATGTTTTGCATCTTTAACTAATTTCAGTATTATCTGTTTACTTGTTATTTTTTCTAACAGCTTAAGAGAAATATCATAAGGTACATCTTCATCTAACATGCCATGGATTAAATGTACCGGAATATTTATATCAATTTTGTTCTTTGTCAATAGTAAATGCTTTCTTGCATCTTCTATTAATTTATAGCTAATAGGATATCTATGTTCACAACTTCTACCTGATATTTCTAGCACACTTTCTTTTTGTATTCTAGATTGATCTGTTGGCGATAGATTGTGCCAAATATCTTCCGTAAAATCAGCCGCAGGGGCTAAACAGATAAGTCCTTTAACTTTATTTGGAAACTTTAAAGCTGCAAGAAGTGCAAGCCATCCTCCCATGCTTGAGCCGACTATTATGGCTTGATCATCAATTAATTCATCTAAAACTAGAGCTACTCCTTCTAACCAACTACTAATAGTTTGATCTGTAAATTGTCCTGTAGCATAACCGTGACCAAAATTATCAAAAATAGTAAAATTATAATTGTTTTTTTTACAATAATCTATTAAATATAGAGCTTTAGATGAATGCATACCTGACATTAAGCCGTGTAAAAAAATTACAGGTGGAATATTTGTATTAACAATTCTATAATTATTATAGACAACAAATTTGTCTTGTGTTCTAGTATAAAGCTTGTGCATTTTAAATAATTATTTAAACAGATGAAATTATAATGCTTTCATTAAATTCAAGTAAACGATACAATAAATATACTATTTTGCAAGTAGTTCCTGCTTTAGTTTCAGGAGGAGTTGAGAGAGGGACTATAGAAGTTGCAAAATATCTTAAAGTTCTTGGTCATACTCCGATTATAATTTCAGCTGGCGGTGCTTTAGTTAAAGAGTTAGATAATGAGGATATACTACATATTCAAATGAATAGTAGTAGTAAAAACCCTTTTGTAATTCTAAGTAATGCTAGGTTAATAGCTGAAATAATTAAAAAATATAAGGTTGATATAGTTCATACAAGGTCAAGAGCTCCGGCATGGAGTTCATATCTAGCAGCAAAATGGACGAATACTAAGTTTTTAACAACCTTTCATGGTATTTATAACGCTCCTAATGATTTAAAGAAATATTATAATAGTATAATGTTAAAGGGAGAGAAAGTTATTGCCGTATCCAATTTTGTGAAGCAGCATTTACTTAAAAATTATAATGTTGATGAAAGTAAAATAGTGGTAATTGAGCGTGGTGTAAATTGTGATTATTTCGATCCAGCAAATTTAACACCAGAAAGGCTTAAAAAATGTCGTGATAAATATGATGCTCCAGATAATGTACCAATAATATCAATGCCCTCAAGAATGACTAACTGGAAAGGGCATCTTGTTTTAGTAGAGGCATTAAGCAAATTAAAGCACAGAAACTTTTATTGTTTAATGGTCGGTGATTTATCAAGACATCCTAGTTTTACTAATAGAGTAAAAGAACTTATCGCAAATTTAAAACTTCAAAATAAAATTCAAATTTTTGGTAATGATTCTGATATCATAAATCTATATGGTATTTCTGACATTATTGTTTCTGCTTCGATTGAGCCTGAAGCCTTTGGGCGTACTATCATTGAAGGGCAGGCGATGGAAAAGCTTGTTATTGCCACTAATATTGGTGGAGCTACTGAAACAATAAATGATAATGTAACAGGTTTTCACGTAAAGCCGAATGATGCTGAAGATTTAGCTCAAAAAATTGATCATTGCTTATCTATTCTAAATACTGAAGAAGCTAAGAAAATTCAAACTGCCGCAAGACATACTGTAATTAATGACTTCTCTCTTGATTTAATGCTCCGAAAAAATCTTGAAGTTTATAAAGAAGTTTTAAAAAACTCCCATAATTCAAAAACGATGCCATAAATTTAAGATTTTCTAATAAAATCACTTATTCCTCGTTCTCTATAATTGATAAAGCAATTAATAATCTCTCTTTTTCTTCTATATTTTTATTTTACCCTTGCATTAAAGCGATTAGGCAGCTATTTTTATTTTATTGTCCCAAATTTGGGAGAAAAACCCCGCACTTGCAGTGCGTCGTTTTAACATATAGAATGTAGAGATGCAGTATTACAAGAAGATAAGCCACACAGTTTACGATTGCACTTATCATATAGTATGGGTGACTAAATATCGATATAATATATTGGTTGGTGATATTGGTAG
This sequence comes from Rickettsia endosymbiont of Rhinocyllus conicus, assembly GCF_964026465.1. Taxonomy (NCBI): domain Bacteria; kingdom Pseudomonadati; phylum Pseudomonadota; class Alphaproteobacteria; order Rickettsiales; family Rickettsiaceae; genus Rickettsia; species Rickettsia endosymbiont of Rhinocyllus conicus. The sequence goes on from NZ_OZ032155.1 coordinate 775,242, forward strand.
GAGAGTCAAGGACCTAACCCAAGAGATATGTAAGGATAATGGAGTAGAGATATTAAGAGGGAAGATAGCTTCAAATCACGTACATATCTATGTATCTGTGCCACCTTATCAAAGTATTAGTAAGGTGGTACAGTATCTAAAAGGAAAGAGTTCAAGGAAGATTCAGCAGGAATTTCCAGAATTACGGAAACAGTATTGGGGTAAACACTTATGGGCTGTTGGATATTTTGTCAGAACCACAGGCAATGTGACTGACCAAATGATCAAGGATTATATTGATAAACATGAATCGAGAGATGATAAGTTTGGAAACTTTCAAGTTGAAAACTAGCTATAGCTAAGGCATTGATGCCATAATCTTAAGCCCTGCATTTGCAATGCAGGGTGGTTAACTGATTTTTTAAACTTAAAGGAAATAATTTATGTCGACAAATGGGCAAGACAGTAACGCAAATAATAATGATACAATAGAGATACAAGAAACTAAAGTTGTACCTGTAGAGACTACGAATTCTTTACAATCGGGGTTAACAAGCTTAATACCGATGGTTTTAATTTTTGCTGTTTTTTATTTCTTACTATTACGTCCGCAAGAAAAACGTCGTAAAGAAAGAGAGAAGTTAGTAAGCGAAGTTAAAAAGGGTGAAGAAGTTCTAACAAATAGCGGTATTTACGGGATCGTTACTAAAGTTAGCGAAAGTGAACCTAATATTGAAGTTGAGATAGCAAAAGATGTACGTATTAAAGTTTTAAAAAGTGCTATTGTTGATATAACTAGCCGTTCTAAAGATGTAGCAGTTAAAAAGGAAGACAGTAAAAATAATAAAAAAGATAAGAAGGTAAGCGGTGCAAAATCTTCCTAAGTGGAAAATTTTCCTTTCAATTATATGTACGATTTTTGCAGTTATTTGTGCTTTACCGAATTTTACACAGGTAAAGTCCAAATATCTGCCTCATGATTCAGTAAATTTAGGGCTTGACCTTAGGGGTGGGGCCCATTTATTGCTTGATGTTGATTTCGATACTTATCTCAATGACACTATGGAAAATTTAGCCGATACTTTACGTAAAAGCTTCCGTGAAGATAAAATTGGTTATAAAAATCTATTGGTTAAGCAGAATAATATTCAGTTAGAGCTGAGATCACAGGAAGAATTAAAGCCATTAAAGAAAATAATTAGCAAAATTGATCCTGAGATTAATGTTGAAGCAAATGATAATAGAATAAAGCTTTCCTATAGCGAATCTAGATTAAGTGAGCTACTTAATAAAGTAGTCGATCAATCTATTGAGATTGTCAGAATGCGAGTTGATAGTACCGGCACTAAAGAGCCTATACTACAAAAACAAGGTGATAGACATATATTATTACAAGTTCCTGGTGAAGAAGATCCAACCTATTTAAAAAATATCTTAGGTAAAACTGCTAAGCTAACTTTTCACTTGGTTGATGAAAATGCCAATGTTGAAGAAGCAGTAAAAGGTCATGTGCCTATGGGTTCAATGCTTGTTCAAGGGGATAGAATGGGTTATTTAGTTGTAAAGAAAAAAGCTATTTTAGGTGGTGATTCATTAACAACTGCCGCAGCCTCTTTTGATCAGAATTCACAAGCAGTTGTATCATTTTCTTTTAATAGTTTGGGTAGTAAATTATTTGGTGAAGTTACTAAAAATAATGTTGGAAAGCATCTTGCTATAGTTTTAGATAATAAGCTACTTAGTGCTCCAACAATAAATCAACCAATTATGGGTGGTAGCGGTATAATCTCAGGTGATTTTACTGTTGAATCGGCAAATGAACTTGCGTTATTATTACGTGCCGGCTCACTGCCTGCACCGCTTAAGATTATTGAAGAAAGAAGTATAGGACCGAATCTTGGAGCTGATTCTATAGAATCGGGAAAAAAGGCAGGGATAATTGGTTTTGCAGCAGTTTGTATATTTATGGTCTGGTCTTATGGCTTGCTTGGTTTATTTGCAAATATAGCTTTAAGTCTTGCTATGCTATATGTTTTAGCATTATTGTCGCTTTTCCAAGCTACCTTAACTCTGCCAGGGATTGCTGGGATAATACTTACTATGGGTATGGCTGTTGACGCTAATGTATTGATTTACGAGCGAATAAAGGAAGAGCTAAATAAAGGAACTTCCAACCTTTATGCTATTAAAACCGGTTTTGAGTCAGCCTTTGCTACTATTTTGGATTCTAACCTTACTACTCTGATTGTTGCTTTTCTACTTTATATATTTGGAGTTGGAGCAATAAAAGGATTTGCTGTAGCATTAACAATCGGGATTATATCATCGATGTTTTCAGCAATTATTATTACTAAATTACTAATAGATATTTGGGTAAAATATTTTAAACCTAAAAAACTAGGTCTTGTATAAGATTTGGGGATATAAAAAATGCAATCAAATGTTATAAAAATTATTATTGGAGTTAGTCTATTAATAGGCGTTGGAGCATTATATTTATTATTATCTTTAAAGACTCCAGATAAGCCTCTTGCTGGTCAGGTAAATATTTATGAAGATAACGCAGAAATCGGTGGTGACTTTGAATTAATAGATCAAAATGGTGAAATATTTAGTAGTGATGAATTAAAAGGTAAATTAAGCCTTATATATTTCGGATTTACTAGCTGCCCTGATATATGCCCAACTTCTTTAAATAAAATAACAAAAGCGGTGGAAATTTTAAGCGAAAATAAGATAGATATAGTACCGGTTTTTATTACTATTGATCCAAGCCGCGATACTCCAGCAGTATTAAAGGAATATTTAAAACATTTTCATCCTAAATTTATTGGACTTACAGGTAATGAGAAGCAAATAAGAGAAGTAGCAGATAAGTTTAAGGTTTATTATGCTAAGGCTGCTAGTGAAAATGATAATGACCAAGATTACATGTTAGATCATTCTTCTTTTACTTATCTAATGGATAAAAATGGAAAATATCTAAAGCATTTTTATTTAGATTCTGCTCCTAGCGAAATTATGGAATTTTTAAAAAGTAACTGATGAATAATTATTTGTTAGTAGCATATATATTTACCTTTTTAAGTCTGGGAGTATTGTTAGTTAGTAGCTTTATAAGTTATAAGAAAGAGAAGAAAAATACTGATGCAAAAAGGAGCAAAAAATAGGTTAATAACTATCATTATTTGCTTTTGTTCAGCAGTAATCGGAGTTAGTATAATACTTTATAATTTAGAAAAAAGTATAGTATTTTTCGTGCCACCATCAAAAATTAATGAAGTAGAGCAGGGGAAAGAGCTAAGAGTCGGCGGGCTAGTTAAAGTAGATTCAATAAATAAAATTGCAGCTGATAAAATAAGTTTTGTTATCACAGACAATATTAAAGACTTAGAAATATTATATCAAGGAGTGCTGCCTGCCTTATTTCGTGAGAATCAGGGTATTATCGCTATCGGTAGATTATCGAATGGCAAGTTTATAGCAAGGGAGCTGCTAGCAAAGCATGATGAGAATTACCGACCTCCGAATACTGTCATTCCCGCAGAAGCGGGAATCTAGAAAAAATCTGTCATACCGCGGCTTGACCGCGGTATCTCAGGACACATTCTATGGCACAAGATCCCGTGATCAAGTCACGGGATGACAATATAATTGACTGAATTCCCGCTTTTGCGGGAATGATAAATGAGCTATTCAATAACATAAAACAATTATAACCAAAAAAATAAAACATGTTCATAGATAAAATTAAAGCAAAAGCAAATAACGACGAAATAAATGTAATCATTGAAATACCGATGAATAGCGGTCCGATTAAGTATGAATTCGATAAAGAATCAGGAGCGGTTTTTGTTGATCGTTTCATGCAAACCACAATGAGTTACCCATGTAATTACGGTTTTATTCCGCATACTCTTTCTAATGATGGTGATCCAGTAGATGTACTTGTTGTATCGCATCATCCAGTAGTGCCTGGCTCAGTAATTAAGTGTCGAGCTGTTGGGGTATTGATGATGGAAGATGAATCGGGTTTTGATGAGAAAATTATTGCAGTTCCAACCTCTAAGCTTGATATTACCTTTGATCATATCAAGGAATTAGATGATGTATGTGAGATGCTTAAGAAACGTATAGTTCATTTCTTCGAGCATTATAAAGATTTAGAAAAAGGCAAATGGGTTAAAGTTACCGGCTGGGAAAGTAAATCCAAAGCTGATAGCCTGATTAATGAGGGAGTAGAGAGAGCTAAGAATTAGTTTTATGTCATTCCTGCCAAGGTGCATGGGTGTCATCCCGCGGCAGCATTGCCCGCGTGGATCATTTTCCCCTGTCATCCCGTGATTTATTCACGGGATCCAGTTAAAAATACTAATAAAATTAGTATTTTTAATTATTTTCTGGATCTAGTTCCCAAGCCACGGTATGACACCGATCACGTTTCTCGCTTTATACTGGATTCCGTGGTCAAGCAACTGGATGACAGAGGAAAAATTGATTCACCCAGGCAACATCTTTTCGCAATGACGTGCTTATGAAAACAATAAAATTATAAACTAGTGACATTATTCAGATCAGGGATTGTAGTAGCATTCTTCACGTTAATTTCTCGCATATTTGGGCTTGTGCGTGAGCAATTTATTGCATCATTATTTGGCTCTACTCAAATGGGTGATAGCATTAATGTTGCCTTTAAATTACCAAATCTATTTAGAAGAATTTTTGCCGAGGGAGCATTATCAAACGTCTTTATCCCTATTTATAATGAAAAAATGCTGATTTCTAAGAAAGCAGCAGGTAGATTTTCTGGTGAGGTCTTTACGCTTTTACTACTCTCATTAATAGTTATAATAGTATTGATGCAAATATTTATGCCGCAATTAATGCTGTTTATAGCTCCTGGTTTTCACGGTAAAAAAGAGAAATTTGAGCTTACAGTATTCTTATGCCGAATTACTATACCTTACTTAATATTTGTATCACTTACAGCTTTATTAGGGGGGATTTTAAACTCGGTAAAACGCTTTGCTGCTTTTGCTTTTTCACCTGTTATCTTAAGCGTATGCGTAATAGTCTGTACATTAATGTTAGATAATTATACAGAGTCTACCATTTCAATCAGCTTATCTTTAATAATTGCCGGAATATTACAAGTCTCTTTTATGTTTGTTTGCGTTAAAAGAGCGGATTTAAGCTTTCCATTTATTTTTAAGCCAAATGATCCAGATGTAAAAAAGCTTTTAATTAATATGGGACCGGTGACCATTAGCTCAGGCGTACAGCAATTAAACCTTTTTATCTCTCAATCTATTGCTAGCTTTATTGAGGGAGCTATCTCCATACTATCTTATGCGGACCGAATTTATCAATTTCCTCTATCAATAATAGGTACTAGCTTTTCAACTATTTTATTGCCTGAATTATCAAAAATATATAAATCAAATGATATAGTAGCTGCCACGAAAGTGCAGAATAATGCAATTAGAATGGGGTTATTTTTATCACTGCCTGCGACTTTTGGAATTATAATTTTATCGCATCCTATTATTAACGTGATTTACGAAAGAGGCGTTTTTACTTCTCTTGATACTACAAATACGGCTGAGGCTATTTCTGCGTTTGCTTTAGGGCTGCCTGCTTTTATTTTGGCAAAAATTCTAACCCCCATTTTTTATGCTAATAGTGACACTAAAACACCTCTGAAAATAACTCTATTTTCAATAATAATTAATACCAGCATGAATTTATTATTGATGGATTCTTTAAAGCATATCGGTATTGCAGTTGGTACTTCTATTGCAGCTTGGTATAATTTAGGTTTATTATATAGCTATACTAAAAAGCAGAATATGCTACATATAGAACAGGATATAAAATCTTTTTGTATTAAAGTTTTATTATGCTGCACAATTATGTCTATTATGATTGGCTCAATAAAACATTATTTCTTAGAATATTTTTATTCGGAATATTTGCTGATTAAAGTTTTTGCATTAGGAGGTACTATTACAATTGGCATTATAGTCTTTTTTAGTGTAGCTTATTTATTAAAAGTAGTTAAGCATGTTAGAAAGTAGTAAAAATAAATCAAATTATCAAGATTTGCTAAAAACTCTAGTAATCATAGCCATGATCATTGATCATATAGGTTTGTATCTATATCCTGACCTTATTATTTTGCGAATAATTGGTCGTATTGCTATGCCAGTTTTTTGCTTTTTTGCTGGCTATAATTTTCATGATAAGCCAAAATTGCGAATAATAATATGGGGTATTTTACTACAAATTTACACTACAATATTATTCAAGCAGTTTATCACCACAAATATTTTAATCTCTATTTATTTAGGGCAGTGCTATATTTATTGTTTTCGTAAGTCGCTAACTCGTTTCTTCTATAGCGGCTACTGCCATGTTATTATAATGATAATATTATGGTATATAAGTTGGGCTATCATTGATTATGGTACGATTGTAATTGCAATTATGATACTTGGATTTATTGCAAAACATGAACCCAAAAGCCTAAAACTTTGTTGTTTTGTAACAATTCTTATTACTTTAGTACATTCAGCTCTGTTCGTGCTTACTATTTCTTTTAGTGATCTTAATTTCTCAAATTTTGATTTAGTTTTAGATATTATATTATTAACAGCTACATATATATTAATGATCATAAGTAATTATTCAAAAAGAATATTTATAAATTTAAAATGGATCAGCAGAAATGTTATATATATATATTGTGTGCAAATTATTATTTTGCAGTTTATATTTGTCTATAGCTACACATATGGTTTTAAAAATTGGTAAATAAAAATTAACAATTTTGGTGGCATTTATTTTCTATTGATATTAGTATATTTGAGCAACTAATTAATATTAACAACGATGAATGTAATAGATCGTTTAATTTTAGATAATGAAAAATATAAAGAAAGATTTAAACAAAATAAGTTATTTAAAATTAAATTAGAAAGTGACACACAAAAAAATAAATTTCTTGATTACTTCCAAATCTGGTCAAATGAATTTCAAAAAATGGTACTTGCAAGGGTAGTATTTTCAGAACATAAAAAATTTACAAAACTTGCTTGGGAACATTTACTTGATGAATTCGGTCACAATATAGAACTCTCAAAAGATAGAAAAAATAATACAGAAGTGGAAGATCCTATCTTTGAGGCACTTGGTTTACTTTAAAAATGATGACACTTGGTGATAGTGAGCGAGCGGTGCTTGTGCATATGATAATAGAATCGTGTGCTACTATATTTTATGAGAAATTAGGCTCAATATTTTTAAGTTGTAAAAAAGCAGAAAAGCACTTTAAAACCCACCTGCACCTTGACCCCGAGCATGAACAAATGGGAGTAGATTTATTGTCCCAAATTTGGGAGAAAAACCCCGCACTTGCAGTGCGTCGTTTTAACATATAGAATGTAGAGATGCAGTATTACAAGAAGATAAGCCACACAGTTTACGATTGCACTTATCATATAGTATGGGTGACTAAATATCGATATAATATATTGGTTGGTGATATTGGTAGGAGAGTCAAGGACCTAACCCAAGAGATATGTAAGGATAATGGAGTAGAGATATTAAGAGGGAAGATAGCTTCAAATCACGTACATATCTATGTATCTGTGCCACCTTATCAAAGTATTAGTAAGGTGGTACAGTATCTAAAAGGAAAGAGTTCAAGGAAGATTCAGCAGGAATTTCCAGAATTACGGAAACAGTATTGGGGTAAACACTTATGGGCTGTTGGATATTTTGTCAGAACCACAGGCAATGTGACTGACCAAATGATCAAGGATTATATTGATAAACATGAATCGAGAGATGATAAGTTTGGAAACTTTCAAGTTGAAAACTAGCTATAGCTAAGGCATTGATGCCATAATCTTAAGCCCTGCATTTGCAATGCAGGGTGGTTAACTAAAACAGTTAAATGTTAATGATCTTTTACTGCTTAATATTCAGAAAAAAGGCTGGGACATGATTGAGGCTCTATTCACTAGACTTGCAGATATTGTAGATGGTTGACTGTTTTCCCGTCATTGCAAGGAGAAATTGTTGCGTGGATCATTTTCCCCTGTCATCTCGTGATTTATTCACGGGATCCAGCTAAAAAATACTAATGAAATTAGTATTTTTTATTATTTTCTGGATGCCGTGGTCAAGCCACGGCATGACACCGAGGCGTTTTCCGATCTACGCAACAATGCCTTGCGAGGAGCGAAGCTTTGCTACAATCTAATATTAAATTCTGAGATTGCCACGTCGATACTTCGTATCTCCTCGCAATGACAACTTGTTATCCATGCGACAAAACCGGTTTTTTCTCGCAATGACGTCATTCAACTTAAATACTCATCTTGCTAAATTCTGTTCTATCTATTTTAATCGCTTAGAATTATTAGTTTAAAAAAAATAAAATTGTTAAATAAAGAAATCAATATATAATACTAAAAAAATTTTAGGTAAAAAAATGAGTTTAAAATCCACTTTTCTTGATACGCCTCTTGGTTCGATGCTTGCTATTAGTGATGAAGAGAAACTTTATTTGCTTGATTTTGCTGAAAGTAAAGGCTTAGAGCGTAAAATTAAAATGCTTAAAGTTAAGACTAAATTGTCTGTTATTGATGGCAATACCAAACCTATTTCATCAGTTGAAAAAGAACTTAAGTCATATTTTGACGGCAATTTACAAAAATTTAATACATCTTTACGCCTTGTAGGAAGCGAGTTTCAGAAATTAGTATGGGAAAAGCTAATGAATGTGCCATATGGCGAAACAAGGAGCTACTTTACACAAGCTAAGGCAGTGGGTAAAGAAACTGCTTATAGAGCTGTTGCAAATGCTAACGGAGCAAATAGATTTGCTATAATTATTCCATGCCACCGCATTATTAATAATAATGGCGAGCTTGGCGGATATGGTTCAGGATTACATCGCAAAAAATGGCTTATTGAACATGAAAGAAAATTTACAAGAAATTAGAAATATTTTACTTAATTCGGCGACTATTCCGGTAGAACGTTTAACAATCTTTTTTAAGACTAAAGAAGGGCAGTATGGTGAGCATGATAGATTTATAGGCGTGACTGTACCGACTTTACATAAAATAGCTAAAACTTATTATAATTTAAGTAAGGATGATTTAGGTGGGCTTATTAAATCAAGATTTAATGAAGAAAGACTTTTAGCATTAGTTATCCTTATCAATCAATATCAAAAAGCTTCTGATAATGATAAGAAATTTTTTTATGAATTCTATATAGATAATATAAAATATGTTAATAATTGGAACTTGGTTGATGCTTCAGCTCATTATATTATCGGAGCTTATTTATGGGATAAAGATAAGGAATATCTTTTTAAATTAGCAAAATCTGAAAATCTTTGGGAAAGAAGAATAGCAATGGTTGCAACTTGGTATTTTATTCACAAAAATGAACTCAATTTAACTTTTAAAATAGCACAATTATTACTGAACGATAAGCACGATTTAATTCATAAAGCGGTAGGGTGGATGCTACGTGAAGCAGGAAAAAAGGACGAAAAGCAGCTGATAGATTTTCTAAATCAACATATATCGCAAATGCCTAGAACTACATTGCGTTATGCGATTGAGAGATTTCCTAAAGAAACACGCAGGCATTATATTCTAAAAAACTAGATTTATATAAAATTTATGCTAGTATTTTATAAAACTATTAAAAGGTGTTAATTATGATAAAAACTTTATTGGCTGGTTTTATAGCTTTTGCTAGTATAACAAGCTATGCTAGCCCTAATACTCAGCCAGCCCAAAATACTAACCCTACAGATTCATCTGTTACTTTATCTACGTTAAATGCAGCAGGAGCTGTACAATTTGCACAACCTTGGGTAAGACCTACAACAAATGTTAATAATGTACTAAGCAATTCTGCTATGTATTTTACATTAGTAAATACTAGACCGGCTAGCTATAATATAGTTAATATATCTTCAGATCAAATAGGTAGAATAGAGATGCACCAAACAGTTACCGACAGTAATGGTGTTAGTCAAATGGTGAAAGTAGATTATCCATTTTTAATTTCTGGTAATCTTAACGTTGGCTTTGTACCTGGAGGTATGCATATAATGCTTTATGATATAAGGAAAGATCTAAAAGTTGGTGACACAGTTGATATAACTTTTTTCTTTGATGATAATAGTGTAAAAACTGTTACTGCTCAAGTGGCAAGTAATAACCCGTATCCTCAACAGTAAAAGAAAATTTTAATAGCCCGTCATTGCGAGTAGGCATTGCCCACGTGGATCAGTTTCTCCTCATTGCGAGGAAAAACTGTAAGTTTTGACAAAGCAATCTCATCATTATTTCCTGAGATTGCCACGTCGCTTTGCTCCTCGCAATGACGACTCTCGATCTACGCAAGCAAGCCTTAAGCGAGAATGACATAGAATAATAACTTTTCGTGCTATTCTATTTTATGCATATAGCTATTGCATAGTTGTATTAGCTCTTCTTTGTATCTTGGTTTTAGTAAATGTCTACTTTTTAGGTTTAGATTTTTAAAATCTTGTTCAGTTAAAGGTAGATATTTACACAACTTCATTAAGTCTTCATCTGAAATGAAATGTTTTCGTGGAATATTTATAGTTTGGGCTTTTTCTTCACGATAGGCTGCAAGCATTTGTATTTTAGTATTAAAATCTTTAATCTCAATTCTAAATTTTACTTTTTTCCAAGCATCTTCGGGTTTTACCTCATAGTTTTTAATATTAAATAAAAACTGAAGCATGGATTGATATTGATTTGTTAAATTATTATCCAAAATTATCTTATTTAGCTGTTTATATATTTTGTCCAAATATTCAACATCTAAAAATGCGTAATTCAGCATATCTTCAGTAATAGGGCGTTTTAACCAGTTAGATTTTTGATGTGTTTTATCAATATTGATTTTGAAAAGTTTATAACAAAGATCATCATAGCTTAGTTGACTACCAAAACCGCAAATATTTGCCGCAATTTGTACATCAAAAATATTAGAAGGTAGAGTTTTAAACAAATTATAGAAAATTTCAAAATCTTCACGAGGTGCATGAAATATTTTAATAATATTATTATCTATAAGTAGCTTGTTAAAGACATTTAAATCTAGGTTATTTATTGCATCAATTATTATGCTGCAACCCTCTGCTTTTACTTGGATTATACTAAGTTTAGCATAATAGGTATAACGACGTTCAAATTCTGTATCTATACTCAACCATTTTTTGGTGGATAATTCCCTACAAAACTCTTCTAATACTTTTTGACTATTAATAATTTGCATAAATGAAGCTATTTACAAAGCTCCAATAATTTTTAGAAAAAGATTGGTATGAGATAAAGATAATACTACTTCAAGACCAATTAATATAATAATAATCCACTCAAGTTTAGTAGAATGTTTATAATTAAGGTCATTTGAAAGGATATCGAGCAACTCATGAATCATATTGAGGCGATGATTCATTATATTTTGCCTTATTTCTATGTCTTGAAATTCTGCCGTCATAAGATATAGGGGTTCATAGCTAGGACGACGCCAAAAAAATTCAGGAGTATCGAATATATCACTATGTAAGCTGATTGAATAGCGTTCACTAAATAATATTCCTATTTGTTGTAATATCTCTTTTTTAGATAGAGAGACACTACCGGTTCTAGCTAATTCCTGTTGTATAGGAGTGGTTTGAGATATCAAATTACTTACAGATTGCTCAAGAACGCTAAGCTTAACAGATTGAGCAAGTGCATGAGAAATAGATAGCTTAACAAAAACCGATTTATCAGCTAAAATTATTTTGTTTTTTTCTTCGTCAATAAAAGTTTTTTCGTGTTCTTCATTATATTCAAAATAAATATAATCGGATACAGGTTCAGCAAGTCTATTTATCGTTACTAAATCAGTATCATTTAAAATTACTTTTTCCTGAATTTCGTCACCACCCCAAATAGTTACACAACCAAATGGAAAGAAAAATATATCTATATAATCAGAATCTTTATTTATTTCTTTCCGAATATATAAAACATCATCAAAATGCTGAGGTTCAAGCCCTATCTTTTTTAAATTAGTAACTAGATCACTCATCTTATATTCAGAAGAAACGCAGTAAGATGAACATCTCATAATTATTTAAGTTTAATTTACATAAATTTAAAGTATAGTAGTGTGGAGCATAGAAAGTCAATAATATTATAATTATGTACGAAATATTAAACAATAGAGAGGTTATTAAAATAGCGGGTTCGGATTCGTTAAAGTTCCTGCAAAACCTTATAACTAATGATATCAATAAGAGTAATTATTGTTATACTTATTTACTTAATAATCAAGGTAGATATTTATTTGATTTCTTTGTATATATACATAACCTTGAAGAAATTTATATTGATATTGATGAGAAAAGTAAAACTGCCTTAATAGATCACTTAAATTTTTATAAGTTCCGCTCTAAAATAGAAATAGTAGATTGTAAAGATGAGTATAAAATTGCTTATTTTCATCAAGAATTAAATATGGATTCGTTAGTCACAGCTCGTGATCCTCGATATAATTTATTAGGATTTCGTTCTATAATAAACAGAGCTATAAGTCATTCCAACAAAAGCGGGAATCTAAGTAAAAAATTATATTTAAATGATAAATATAATTTTGCCATAGTAGACGGAGTAGATGATTTGGCTTCAGGTGAGTCAATTCCAGTTATTTATGGTGCTGAAGAATTAAACGCTATTAGCTATGATAAAGGTTGTTATGTAGGTCAAGAAGTTATATCAAGAGCTAAATATCAAGGTGTTATAAGAAGAAAAATATACAAAATTATAGCTGAGGAAGATTTATCATTTTTAGTTAAAAATGAGGAAATAATTATGACTAAGGACAAAATTGGGATAATATGTTCCAGCTATCAAAATAAAGCTATAGCTTTAGTTAAAGAAGAGAAATATCTTGCTAGTAAGGAAGAAGATATTACTGTGAGGGGGATTAAGATAGGCTTGTCTCTTGCTCCTTGGTATGGTTAAGATTAAAAACGTCATTGCGAGGAGAGGCAACGCATCGGCGAAGCAATTTCAGGAGTCCTGCTTCATAAGATTGCCACGCTCATTTCATTCGCTCGCAATGACATAATAATAAAAATCAAAATATATGAATAATAATTCTCCAAAAATATCAATAGTTTTGCCAGTTTATAACAGAGAGAAGTTATTGCCGAAAGCTATTGAGAGCTGTCTTAATCAAACATTTAAAGATTTTGAGCTTATTATAATCGATGATTGCTCTAAAGATAAAAGCTTTGAAATAGCAAAGGAATATGCAAAGCAGGATCAGCGTATTAAAGTAATAAGAAATGAGCCTAATAAAAAATTGCCAGCTAGTCTTAATATTGCTTTTAAAGAGGCTAAAGGGCAGTATTTTACTTGGACTTCCGATGATAATTTTCTGCACGAAGATGCTTTAGCAAGAATGAATAATGTTTTAGATAATTCACCGGATATAGGGCTTGTTTATACCGATTATACTTTAATTGATGAGCAGGGCAAAATAGGGGCAAGGCTCTATCAAGAATCTCCGGAATTTTTGCCTATTCGTGATTGTGTTGGAGCATGCTTTTTATACAGAGCAGATATAGCAAAGAGAGTAGGTGGATATAACGAAAACATGCATTTAGTTGATGATTATGAATATTGGCTTCGGTTTGGGCTTGTTACGAAATTTGCTCATATACCAGAGTCGTTATATTTTTATATGGTGCATAATCAGAGCCTAACAACTGAACGTAAAGCAGAAGCCCAAAAAGCTAAAAAAGCTTTAAAGGAATTATTTAAGGATAAATATATTATTCCCAATAAGATTAAGCCTATAGATGATTTATATAGCTGGTTTATTGAGGATAAAAATTTAAATTCTTATCTCAAATTATTAAAAATAATAATTTGTAATCCTATCATTACCCTTTCTTATATTCTAAAAAACCTTAAAAGAATTAGATAAATTTTTATTGATAAAAGGGTATTATTGGGTATTATGTTATTCACTGTCATCCCGTGGCTTGTCCGGCTTTGTTGCATGGATCAGTTCCACCATTGTCATCCCGCGACTTGATCGCGGGATCTAGTTTAAAATACTAATAATATTAGTATTTTTATTTATTTTCTGGATGCCGTGGTCAAGCCACGGCATGACATCGAGCAGGCTTTTCAAGCCCTCCAACAAACTGGACTAAATAAGTATATTATATGCCAAATCAAGACTTCTTACATTCATTAAATGAGCAGCAACAAAAAGCAGTTCTTCATACCGAAGGACCGCTTCTTTTGCTTGCAGGGGCAGGAACTGGTAAGACGAAAGTACTAACCTCAAGAATTGCAAATATTATTCATCAAAATTTAGCATCCCCTCAAAATATTTTAGCTGTTACTTTTACGAATAAAGCAGCAAAAGAGATGCAGGAAAGAGTCCATAATTTGGTTAGCTCTTACGGTCTTAACATTGGTACTTTCCACTCAATGGCAGCAAGGATATTGCGTGATCAAATAGAGCATTTAAATCTTGGTTTAAATAGCAGATTCACTATTATTAATCAAGATGATCAACTAAGATTGATTAAGGATATAGTAAAGCTCAAAAATATTGATACTAAAAAATATGCTCCTAAATTAATACATATCGTAATCTCACGTTGGAAAGATCAAGGTTTATTGCCAAATAAGCTTTCAAGCTCTGATACTAATTTACCGCTGCAACGTGTAGCAAAACTTGTTTATGAAGAATATCAGCAAAATTTACTGATCTCTAACGTAGTGGATTTTGGGGATTTACTGCTTTATAATAATGAGCTTTTCATTAAAAACCCTGAGATATTAAAATATTATCAAGAAAAATATCGTTATATTTTAATTGATGAGTATCAAGATACTAATGTCGTGCAATATTTGTGGGCAAGAATGCTTGCGAGCTTAAGTAAAAATATCTGTTGTGTTGGTGATGATGATCAGTCTATTTATGGTTGGCGTGGTGCAGAAGTTGGTAATATATTACGTTTTGAAAAGGATTTTTTAAACGCCACAATTATTAAATTGGAGCAGAATTATAGATCAACTCTGCCAATTCTTGCGGCTGCTTCAAATGTTATTAATAACAATAAAAATCGTCATGGCAAAACCTTATGGACTGATAAGGAAAGCGGCGAAAAGATCAAAATTATATCTTGCTGGAATGATAAAGAAGAAGCAAGATATATTGCCTCCGAAATAGCTAGGTTAGTGCGAGAGGGAAGGTATAGTGCAGGAAATATTGCTATATTAGTGCGAGCAGGGTTTCAAACTAGAAGCTTTGAAGAAGCCTTTATAAATAGTGCTATGCCTTATAAAATTATCGGCGGTTTGCGGTTCTATGAACGTATGGAAATAAGAGACGTGCTTGCTTATATCCGTATTGCCTTAAACCAGAATGATAATTTAGCATTAGAGCGTATTATTAACGTACCGAAAAGAGCAATAGGAGCAGCTACTTTAAATAAAATTAAAACGTATGCTATAGAAAAAAATATCTCTAATTTCGCTGCTATTAAAGAAATGCTAGAAAATGGTGAGATAAAAACAAAATCCTATGAAACTTTAAAAGATTTAGTTACCAAAATTAGCAATTGGCATGAAAGATTTAGCTTTGATGCTCCAATAAATGTAACTAAAGCAATACTCGATGATTCCGGATATTTAGAAATGCTTCAGGAAGAGAAAACTGAAGAAGCTTTAGGCAGGATCGAGAATATCAACGAAATGCTAAGAGCTATTGCTGAGTTTAACGATATTCATGATTTTATTGAGCATTCTAGCTTAGTTATGGAAAATGAAGTTTTAGAAACCAATTATGGTGGTTCTGTAACAATAATGACACTACACGGTGCTAAGGGTCTTGAATTTGATGTAGTATTTTTGCCAGGTTGGGAAGAGGGGGTGTTTCCATCTCAAAGATCTTTAGATGAAGAGGGTGAAAAAGGTTTGGAAGAAGAACGCCGCATTGCTTATGTTGGTATTACTAGAGCTAAAAAAGAGCTTTATATTACCCATGCTGAAAGCCGTAAAATATTCTACGAAATAGTCAGATCATACCCATCAAGGTTCTTAGCTGAAATCCCAGAGGAAATTATTATCCGCACATCTTCTATAAAAAAATATGATTCTTTTTACAAATTTTAACTATTTTTTTTTCTAGAATTTAAAATTAATTTGGCATTTTTTCTATTATGTTTATTATTATTTAAAATAAATTAAAAAAGGAATAATATGATAGAGAATTTAAAAGCTGATGATAGAGTTCAGGAAATGGAAGATATAATTGATATTCAAGAAAAGGATTTAAATATTGATGATCAAGCTCAGCAATTACCAAAGAAAGATATAGCTGATGAAAAAATTAATGAGATTGAAGAAGCAAAAAATTTAAAATTAGTACCTAAAGATCTTTCTTTTTTTGATCAACCGCTTCAATATGTACAAAATTTTGGTGGAGCGTTAGATTTAGGTTATGACCTTATAAGGTCCTATCTTAAAGAAGAGAGAATTCAAAATCTTGTTGATAGTATAAATGAAAATGCAAAACAAAATGCTGCAATAACTACAAAGCAAAATAGAGATAAAATTAAACTTTATGCTGCAAAAATTGAAGGTAATTTAAAAGGATTTAGGGTAAGTTTAGATTTAGAATCAATGAAACCTGTACTAAATGAATTTAATGATCAAGATATAAATACTTTAACAAATGCAATTAATGAATCATTAGTTGAAGTGAGTAATAATAAGATTCCCGCAGAGATATATACTGAAAAACTACTAGAAGCAGTTATAGAAAAATTACCTAATTCTTTATCACAACAAAAATTGTAACAATGTAAGGAATTTATTCATAGTGGGAAAAAAAATAAAAAAACATATACAGAATCGGAAATGGATAGAAAAGAAATTTCTAAAGCAGCAGAAGAAACTGACAGAAAGATTAGATAAAAATACTCAAGAAAGTAAAATGTTAGAGCCTATGGTTAGGCTTTTTGCTCCTTTATATGAGAGAGTACCAATGAAAAACTTATTGAAAAAACAGGAACAATTTTAAAGAATTTAGATTCTGCTTATCTAACTGACAATAGTCCTAGAATAGTCTCGGAGCTAAAAGAAATTAATGACAAAGGTACTTCTCTCTGGGAAAAGTTTAAATCAATTTTTACAGGTAAAGATTATTTAGAGGAAAGATTAGAACAATCAGTAAATAAATATGCAGCGTTAAGTGATGAATATGTAAAAAAAGAAATTGATAATAAAATCTTTTCAAATGCTTTAACAAACGAACAAATTGCTGCCGGCTTAACAAAATTAATGAATAAAACTGTTGAGCCGAAAGAAGTTAATAATCCTAATCTTAATTTAGTTGAAAGCAAATCCTGAAATATTTGATAAATTATTATTTGCCAACCAATCTCAAACATCTTCAAAAGACAAACCTGCTATTCATCAAGAGAATCAGAAAGTAAGAACAAGAGGACCTGGTCTTTAATTAGCCTTCTTTCCAAGCTGTGAAGATTTCTAAAAATACCTTAAAATGGGATATGTATTAGAAATCTTCATAGAACCTATCTTAGTTATTTTACATCGTTAATTTTTTAAATATTTCTATCAAAAGATAAAAAAGTTGCAAATTATGGAATTTTGATATCTAATATATCAAATGTTTTAATAATAGGTAACATATGGCTATAAAGTTACAAGAAGCACAGCATGAGGTTAGGAGTAAAGATAAAGAAAATGATTTAATACAATTATTAAGAAAAGACTTAAAAGAAACAAAAAACTATTTAGTACAAGGGTTAATTAACGAGGGATTTTTAAAAAAAAAGAAATTAATGTAAATGATCCTGATGTAAAAAAACAATTCAAAATCTAATATATTCTGATCCTGATGACCCTAAAAATATATCTTCTGATCCTAGTAAAAAAAATGATGTTAAAAGTATTATTGCAACTATAAAAAATAACAACAAACAAATAGCAAAATGGGAAAAAGAAGGGTACAATCCTCAAGCTTTTAAAGAAATTAAGGAAGAAATGGAAAAGCTTCCTAAGCAGTTAGAAGCAGAATTATCAAGCCAAAAAAATGTAGATAATCTTGTAAATGAGCGTGTAAAAAACCGTATATTTATGTACGCTAATTTTGCTAAAGAAAACCAACCAATATTTAAAGATGAAAAAGACGCTCTTATAGGTAAAATAAATAAATATGTAGAAATATCGCAAGATACAGTTTCGGCTTTGCTAAAAAATGAAAAATTATTAGACCCATTAGTGCGGCAAATTGCTAAAAATGCTAGCGATTTTTTTGGTAAAGACGTTAAAAATGTATGCGTTTTAGATAAGAAAAAGTTGACTGATGAAAATATCCTTAAATTTACTTATGAAACTAATCATGCTATTAAGTCGTTTGAATCAGTACAAAAAGGGATTAATAACTTAGATGTTGCAAAAAATAAGCAGGTCACAGAAACATTATTATCTAAATTAGATACAGATTATATAACTAAATATAATAACACAATAATCAATGAGTTACAGGCAGTTAGTAATAAAGGCACTTCTTTTTTAGAAAAAATACAAGCAGTTTTTACAGGAAAAGATTATTTGAGAGAAAAATTAGAGAATGTCTTAGATACTCATATTAAGGCAAATAACAAGCATATAGATAATAAAATTACTACTCTTTCAAAAGGTTTAAAAAATAATGAATTTGTTACAGGTTTAAAGCATTTTATAGATGAAAATACAAAAAAAATATCAGACAACTCTAAACTTCGAAATGTAAATCTCAATGAAATACATAATAATAAAGCTGCTTTAGTAGAGCTTAGAAAAATTAACCCGCACAGATTTGATCAAACAGTGTTTGAAGACTCAAAACGGCTTGCTTTAAAGTCTAAACCTCACAATATCAAAATTGAATCACCTATAGCTACGCCTAATTTTTCTAATAAAAAAAGTCAAACAATAGTTAGATAAATATTATTATCGTGCTAAGCTTTTAGGCGTATTTGATCGTAATAATGCTGGTTGTGACTGTTTTATATTAGATTGTTCATTTTTTATATTCTGTCCTATTTTTTTTGCAGAATTAAATGCTATTTTATACTTTATTAGATCTATTACGGTATTAATAACTAATTTTAGTACTTCAAAAACTTTATAGTCCCTTTGGTGGTTAAAACCTCCATCTTCCAGATGGAGAAGCTTTAGCTTGCCATGTGCGCCATGATGCGTTAGCATCATAAGCACCATGACTCAATACAGCAACAAATCACACACAGTTTACTATCATCGCTATCATATAGTGTGGATTACAAAATATCGATACAAGGTGTTAACCTATGATATCAAAAAGCGAGTGAGAGAAATTATTACATTAGTTGCAGAAGAGCTCAATATTAAAATAGAAAATGGAGTAATATCAAGCGATCATATACATATATTTGCCAATATACCACCTCATATTAAAGTAAGTGAATTTGTGCAAAAAGCTAAAGGAAGATCGTCAAAAAAGATACAAGAAGAATTTCCAATATTAAGAAAAAAGTATTGGGGTAGACATTTATGGGCAAGAGGATACTTTAGTTCGACTAGTGGCAATGTGACTGATGACATGATTAATGAATATATTAATAGACATACTGATGCTCATGAACCAGCAATGACTACTAATATAAGACTGGAATAAGCTTTAGCTTGATTCTCGACTTCTAGTCGCTATAGACAAACTTTCATCTCTCAGATGAAAGTGATTGATTGTGATCTAAAGTCTTGTTTGTTTCTGATAATTTTCTTGCTGATTCTTCATTGTCTTTACTAAATATAGCTATAGAATTAGAGATAATAGTTTGAGTTGTAGATTTATGCTTGTGAAGTACAGTAATTAATTCTTGAATTGTAGGAAATATTTCTGATTTTATTAAAGGGCTAGATAAAATTTTAGCTACATTTAAATATTTATTTGTTTCTTCTTTATCTAATTGTTTTATTTGTTCTATATCAGATGCTGCAATTAATTTTTCTTTAAAATCACTAAATATAATAGGTTTTAATGCTTCATGTAATTTATTTGTATCAGTTTCATTTTCTAAGATTTTACCTATAAGTTTTGAAATAATAGGGGTAGCATCTTGTAATATATCTAAATTACTAACGTTTTTTAAAAAAGTTTGCTTTATCGTATTATTCGATTTTATATTTGTTGTTATAATTTCGGCTAAAAGATTGCCTATCTTATCATCTTGACTTAAAAATACTCCTAAATCTTTTAATATTGGAGTAACATTTATTTTATTAAATAATTGTTGAATATGATCTTTTGAGTTGGTCTTTAAAGTGAATTTTACAGCTAAATTAGCAATAGTCATAAAATTTTTAGGATCATCAAAGCATTTATCTAATATTTGATGAATAAGAGGAGTTAATGCTCGAGTAACTTTTTTGTCATTTTTAAGAGCAAACTTCAAGGCATTGGGCAAAATTTTAGAAATTGTTGTTTTAATTACTTCTTTATTCTTTTCTAAAAATGCTACACTATCAGGATCTTCTATTAATTTTAGTAAAAAGCTTTGATTCTCTAACTTACTTTTCTCATCTTTATTTAAAAATATTTCTTCTATTTTTTTTATATCATTTACTAAACTAGGTATTGTTTTCAACGTTGAAATAGCTAATTTCGGATTTTTAAATATAAATTTAACACCTTTATACCCAGCTTTTAGTTTTTTATCTTCTGCTAAAGCTTTGAATATTTTATCTAGGTCATTATTTTTTTGTAAAGCTTTCTCTGATATTTTAAAGAGCTTTTGTTTTAACTTTTCATAATCATAAGTTTTGTCTTTCTTATTTTTACCTTTAGTCGTTTTATCTTCCGGAAGATTTATTATTGTTTCAGTAGGAATATTATCTTTAACTTTTTCCTTTTTGTTAATTTTAAATATATTCTTCAGCTTCTTTTTCATACATATTCTTCTATTAAAATTCTAAATCTAAAACCCTAATTAGAATAAATATCTAACGCTATAATATTTTCGTGTATCCTTACTACTGGTTGACTATTAACTAACATATTAAACTATTAAGATTTATTAACCATATTGTAATAAAGCTATAGTATATTGTCAATGTTTAAATAATCTTAATGCTTACAGCTACTTCCATGAACATGAGGAGGGTGCATTTTTATATATTTCAGCATTTTTTTAAACAAAGTGTCGCGTTTTAGTTTAGATAAGTGATCTAAAAAAACTTTGCCATTTAAATAATCTACTTCATGCTGAATTACTGTTGCTAAAAAATCTTGTGCTTCTAGCTCTTGTTTATTCCCTTGATAATCAAAGTAATTTATTTTTATTGCTTTTGATCTGGTAATAGGTGCTTCTATTCCTGGAAATGATAAAGATCTTTCCATAAATGTTTGTTTGTCACTTGAGAAATAAGTTATTTCCGGATTGATAAAAATAATAGGTGATGATTTGTTATTCTCATGTAAATCAACTACCGCTATACGCTTTAATATACCGACCATATTAGCACCAAGCCCTACCGCCCTTTCTATCTGCATAGTATTAAGCATTTTATCTACAATAATGCGAATATTATCATCAACGACTTCTATATGTTCTGCTTGCTTCTTAAAGATATCGTTTGGAGCGTAAACTATTTGATAGTAAGATTTTTCTTGGTTCATAATACTAATTTTTAATTATAATTGTTGATAATATATTTTGATTATAAGGTTCTTGCAAGTGATAAGAGCGTCTTTTGCTAGGGTATTTTGCTGGGTTTGCATAAGTATCCTCTGTAATCCTTTTAATATTTTTAACTCCTGTTTGCTTAAGCTGTAATTCTACAAATCCTGGTAAATCAAACATATAATGATTTTCTTTTTTTGAATTTATGAAGAATTGTTTGTTATTAATATCTTTATCTAAAAAAGCTTTATAATATTCTACATCAACTTCATATGATCCTTGAGCTATAGCAGGACCTATTAGTGCAGCCAAATTTTTTGCACCTTTTTCTATCATCTTATTAACTATGTTATGGATAATACCGTTTATAGCACCTTTCCATCCTGCATGTGCTGCTCCAATTATTTTACCATCACCGCTTGCAAGTAACACTGGTACACAATCTGCAGTTTGCACTGCTAGAACTAAATTTTTTCTAGTAGTAATACTGCCATCAGCTTCAGGTATGATAATAGAATTATTATCTGCATCAATAATATCTATACCGTGAACTTGATTTAAAATTAGAATATCTTCTGCTTTAAAATAATCAGTTATGGCTTTTTTGTTTCTTATTATTTCTATTTCATCTATAGAATTATTTTTTTTACATATCTATGACTAGAATCCTTGAATGTTCCGTCAAAAATTTTATAATATACTAGTCCGTTTATTAGTGCTTCCATGCAAATATCCTATAATAATTTTATTAATACCTTATCTAATAACCTACAAAAAAAGAAACAGCTAGAAAAAATCATTTTCCAATTTCATAAAGATTATAATTTAATACCTATTATTGGGGTAGAGATAGAGTTTTACTTAAGCCCTAATATTGATATATCTAAATTTGAAATACTTGCAAGAAAATATTTAACGAAGTTTAAAATTTCTAAAATAAAAAAAGAAAAGGGTAATAATCAATTCGAAATAGATCTTCCTCCATCCCATGATTTAGTAAATTATGCAAAAATGATACTTAAAGTTAAAAATACTTTAACAAAAATAGCTGAATATTTAAATGGTCATACGGATTTTTCTCCTAAACCTTTTTTAAATGATTATGGAAATAGTATGCATTTCCATATAAGTTTTGATATAGAATCTGGCGATTATATAATTTTAGCAGCACAAGGTTTATGCCATTATATGCTAGATACTCTACTTGCTTTTATGCCTGGTAGTATTGATTATTTACGCCTTGACAAAGATTTTATGGCACCAACTCATGTATCTTATGGAGGAAATAACAGAAGTGTAGCTATTCGAACTCCAAATGTTGTTCCTAAACGTTTAGAACATCGCTTATCTTCTCCTGAAACTGATCCTTATATAGCAATTTTTACTATTTTAAAGTCTATATTATTATCTTTAAAATTTCCAAATTCAATTAAAAAAACAGAAAAGATTTACGGAAATGCTTTTGATCCGCAATATAATTTAACACCATTACCAACGTCAGCTCAGGAAAGTTTTAAGCTATTTAAGCCAGAGTTTTTTAGATAAAATTTTTTACCAAAGATGTATATAATTATCAATCTTCACGAAACCTAAATTAGAAGCTATAACTTTTTATATACTTATTTATTGTCCCAAATTTGGGAGAAAAACCCCGCACTTGCAGTGCGTCGTTTTAACATATAGAATGTAGAGATGCAGTATTACAAGAAGATAAGCCACACAGTTTACGATTGCACTTATCATATAGTATGGGTGACTAAATATCGATATAATATATTGGTTGGTGATATTGGTAGGAGAGTCAAGGACCTAACCCAAGAGATATGTAAGGATAATGGAGTAGAGATATTAAGAGGGAAGATAGCTTCAAATCACGTACATATCTATGTATCTGTGCCACCTTATCAAAGTATTAGTAAGGTGGTACAGTATCTAAAAGGAAAGAGTTCAAGGAAGATTCAGCAGGAATTTCCAGAATTACGGAAACAGTATTGGGGTAAACACTTATGGGCTGTTGGATATTTTGTCAGAACCACAGGCAATGTGACTGACCAAATGATCAAGGATTATATTGATAAACATGAATCGAGAGATGATAAGTTTGGAAACTTTCAAGTTGAAAACTAGCTATAGCTAAGGCATTGATGCCATAATCTTAAGCCCTGCATTTGCAATGCAGGGTGGTTAACTAGAGCTATAAATATTAGTAAGTTCTACGTAATTTCTTACATTATCTTGCATCTCTTCTAGCTCTTGATCTGTTAAATATCTAACGAATTTTGCAGGGCGACCCATCCATAATTCTTTAGATTTAATTATTTTTTTAGGAGGTACAAGGCTTCCTGCAGCAACAAAAGCATATTCTTCTATTACTGCATAGTCCATTATTGTGCTACTCATACCAATAAAGGCATTATTGCAGATAATACAAGCATGAATAAGCGATAAATGACCAATAGTTATGTTATTGCCTATTTCTACAGGACCATTAAACCTTGAAGTATGAATTACGCTGCCGTCTTGTACGTTAGTATTATCCCCTATCTTTATTGATTCAACATCTCCTCTTAAAACAGTATTAAACCAAATGCTTGATTTACTTCCAATTTTAACATCCCCTATTATAGAACTACTTGGAGCAATATAGGCTGTTTTATCAATGTTAGGTTTAATTCCTTTATAGGGGATAATAATCATTAATTATAATCTACCCAAGAAATATTACCATCTTTACGATAATACACTATATTTATACGATTATTATTAACGTTCTTGAATACTACTGCTGGTAAATTTTCTAAATCCATTTTCATTACTGCTTCTTTTACTGATAGCTTTAATATTTCTACAGGTTTTTCAGCAATAATTATTGGATAATTAGCATCATTTGTATCATTAGTATTTTCTTGATCTTGAGGACTAATAATATATTTAGTACCTTCAGAATCGATTTCAGATATTTTTACTTTACCTGTGTGATGATTTTTTAGTTTTGATTTATATTTTCTAAGCTGCTTTTCGAGTTTTGCCATAGCTTTGTCAAATGCTACATATATGTCATTGCAGCTCTCGTTACTCTTAACGATATTATGCTTACCTGAACCATATTTTGCTATAATATCGCATTTAAAATTTATTCCTTCTTTTGAATAATGTATATCTGCACTTATTATATCAGAAAAATATTTTGTTAGAACTTGGTTAACTCTTTCTTTTGAATATTCTTGTAAATTATTACCAATAGAAATATGTTGTCCTGAAACTGAAATAATCATAAATAACCTTATAGCTTAAAATTAGAACTATAACTATAACGTAAATATTAGTTATTAGTGTGTATAGATGTTAACTAGTAACATCTATACAATTAATTTATATTTAGCGTAATTTCAAGCTTTTATTACAAAATAAATCTCCTTCATAGGTAACTGATTTATTTTGTTGTAGTCTAATTAAGCCTTTAGTGATTTTTCTTACTAAAGAGGGTTCTATCCCTGCTTCAAAACATATGGTAATAAAATCTTCATTATCTATAAAAATCCATTTTTTAGCTGCATCTTCTGCTTTTTTAGCTTCTTTTTTTGGGGAAGTATTAGTTGAATCAATTATTGCTTGCATAATAATAGCAAGCCTAAGTGCAATATCAGGTAAAGGATTATGAAATTTTAAGCGTTCAAAAGGGGTAGCTAATTTAATAACGGATGGTTTTGTCATATTATACTCTTAATTATTGATTAATAAAAATAAGATTCCTTAATATAAGCGAACCGGCTTATATGCTGCCCTTATTAAGAAAATCTTAAAAAAGTATAATAATTTTTAAGAGTTCAACTAAGGATGGAAAAAGAGATTACTGATGATTGTTTTAGATTTTATTATAATACTGACTCATATATTAACCCACCAATTAAATACCTGACATAATAGTTGCAAATACTAAAATATAATGTTAGAATGAAATAATGCTAAAAAAAGAAGATTTTAGGACATTATCAACGAGTGCACAAGCAGCTTTAAGAAAAGTTGCATTAAGAGCAATTGATAAAGGAGAAAAACAATCAGATGTATCAAATCTTATAGGAGTAACACGTCAGACTATTAGTAACTGGGTTAACAAAAGAAGAAGAGGTGATAAATATGCAATAACTGGCAAGTCTAGAGGAAGAAAGACAGGAGAGAAAAGAATAATAAATGAAATGCTGGGTAAAAAAATACAAGATTATATAAATCACTCTAGACCAGAAGATCACAATATCAAATCTGCACTATGGTCAAGAAAAGCTATTAATGCCCTGATTAAAAAATGCTGTGGTTTCTTTTTGCCATTAAGTACGATTGGAGAATATTTAAGAAGATGGGGATATACTGCACAAAAACCAAAGAAATTAGCTTATGAGCAACAGCCAAAACAAGTTCAAGTATGGCTAGATGAAGAATATCCCGCAATAGTAAAACAAGCACAAATGGAACAAGCTGAAATACACTGGTGTGATGAAGTGGG
This sequence comes from Rickettsia endosymbiont of Rhinocyllus conicus, assembly GCF_964026465.1. Lineage (NCBI taxonomy): Bacteria > Pseudomonadati > Pseudomonadota > Alphaproteobacteria > Rickettsiales > Rickettsiaceae > Rickettsia > Rickettsia endosymbiont of Rhinocyllus conicus. The sequence goes on from NZ_OZ032155.1 coordinate 801,536, forward strand.
TATAAAATCAGAATGTCAGGTGTTACAGAGCTATTCTTTAAAAGGCAAAACACCCGTAGTTATTCATAAATCAAAACGATTTACTATAAATATGATATCAACTGTTACGAACAATGGTAAACTAAGGTTCATGTTATATGAAGATACACTAAAAACAGATATATTTATAGAATTTCTAAGAAGATTAGTGAAATCTGCAAGAAGGAAGATCTTTTTAATATTAGACAATTTAAAAGTACATCATAGTAAAAAAGTATACAGCTGGACAAATAAGCATAAAGATAAAATTTCTTTGTTTTTTTTGCCTCCTTATACTCCACAACATAATCCAGATGAATACTTAAATAATGACTTAAAAAGAAATGTAAATAGAAAACATATACCTCTTACAAAAGATGAGTTAAAATACAATCTTAAATCTTATTTACGTTGCTTACAGAACAATCCTAAACATATACAAAAATTGTTCCAAGCCGATGATGTTAAATATGCCTCTTAAGTCAGGTATTTAATTGGTGGGTTAATAGCTCAATTAGTTTAGATTTTCTGCCTGTCATGCAGAAAGTCGCGGGTTCGAGTCCCGTCATTCTTGCCTTATTTTAAGGGTTTTTAGTATTTTGTAAGTTATTTAAATATTTCATATGCTGTATATATGCTCCAAAAAAATGAAAATAAACTATTTTATCCTTGCACGATCGAAAGAATTGTTATATATAATTTGTTATCCCTTAAAGGGGGGTGTAGCTCAGTTGGTTAGAGCGTCTGCCTGTCACGCAGAAGGTCGCGGGTTCGAGTCCCGTCACTCTCGCCAACATCCTATAAGACTTTAAGTTTTTTCTAACTTCTTTATCTAAAACAGCTTAATATTAAGTTAAACAGTTACATATATTAAAATTATTTAAGTAATTTTAATCAAATTTATTTGCAGTTTGTAATATTATAGTGGATTATTATAATACAGGTTTTGATTAGTCATTGCGAGGAGTGGCAAAGCCGAGGGCGGAGGCAATCTTATTAAACATCCTGAGATTGCATCAAAGCTATGCTTCTCGCAATGACGTTTTTCAACAAGCCCTTTAAATACATAGCAAATTAATTATGATTAATATCTTTCTAATTATCATTTCTTTATTTATTTCTTTAATAACCTATCTATTTATCAGAAAAACGGATATTTTCACTAAGCTATTAATCCTAAACAGTTTAACTAGTGTGGTGAGTTTATTTATTTGCTGCTTGGGTTTTTATCTAGGCAATAGCTCATATTTAGATATAGCAATTATTTATTTTTTATTGAGCTTTATAGCAACAAATGGTTATTTAAAATATTTTGTATATGAATCAGATAAAAACAAAGCAGATTGATAAAGTTATTTTGGGATGTGGTTTGAGTGGTATGCTAACCGCTCTTGCTTTTGCCAAAAAAGGTATAGAAACTACTATATTTGAAAGTAAGGCTGTTAAAAGTCCTAGTTTTTTTAACGATATTAGAACAACAGCTTTGACGCCGGCTTCTAAGGATTTTTTATCTTCCATTGATATGTGGCAAGAGCTGGAAGAGTTTGTAAGCCACATGAAAGATGTTTATGTAGTTGATAATAAAGCTCCTGAGATATTGGAACTAAAAAATGATAGTTCTTTAGGGTATGTAGTTCAGAATAACGATTTTAAGAAAATATTATTATCAAAAGTAATTGGTAATCCACTGATAACATTAGTTGATAATAAAGAATATCAAAAAGTTATGAGTCATAACGAATACTCTATTATTAAGTTTAATAACGAAACCTACGTTAAATGTAATTTATTAATTGTATGTGATGGAGCAAATTCAAAGATTAGATCACATTATTTTGCGAATGAAATAGAAAAGCCATATCAAACAGCTTTAGTATTTAATATTAAGCATGAAAAACCACATGAGAATTGTGCTATGGAGCATTTTCTGCCCTTAGGACCTTTTGCATTATTGCCGATGAAAGATCAACATAGTTCTTCTGTAATATGGTCAACTTCTTCTGACCAAGCTGCTTTAATTATGCAGCTGCCTATTGAAGAGGTTAGATTCTTAACGCAAAGAAATGCTGGTAATTCACTTGGGAAAATCACTATTGATAGTGAAGTAAGAGGTTTTTCTCTCAAAGCTCGTATAGCAAATAGGTATTTTCATAATAAAATAATACTTATTGCCGATAGTGCTCATATTGTGCATCCATTAGCCGGTCAAGGACTTAATCAAGGTATAAAGGATATTGAATCCTTAATTATTATAGTAAGTAATAATTTACCGCTATCAGAATACCAAAAATCAAGACAAGCAGATAATTTTATCATGTATAAGCTAACTGATGAGCTTAATAATATTTTCTCAAATCATTCAAAAAGTTTAAGGCATTTAAGACAAATAGGGTTTAAAGTGATAAATAACTTTAAGCCTATTAAAAATCTGATTACTAGCTACGCAATCGGTAAAAGGTAAAATATACTCGATGAACTTGAAAAATTGGCTACGTCGTCTTATAAGATCTGTGGTGCTCACGTATTAAGTATACGCTCCGCTCCGAGGGCTTTAGACTCCTTGCTCTTTTCCAAGTTGATCTTCGTATACCCAACTTTTCATTTATTATATGTATATTTTTTATTGTTTCAATTCTTAATGTTAAGGATGTAAATTTATGAGTAAGGAGAGTTTAAAATCGTCGATTAATACGCTTGAAGAGGGAGTAAAAAGTGCAGAAGAAAGTAATAAACTTAAACCTTCTATAAATACGCCTGAAGGGGTTAATGTACAAAATCCTGAACCTGTACAAGAGCAGGAACAACCAGCACCCTCAAATCCCCAAGAAGAGAAAAAAACAAGAAAAATATTAAAGGATGATCCTAAACTTAAAGGCACAAGAATGGCACGAGCTGGAGCTGCAGCTACTGCTGAGGCAGGATATCATGTAACTGCCGGGGGTGGTTAAAGGAGTAGGTAAAATTGCTGCACATGATATTGTCGGCGGTGTTGAGCATATAGTAGAAGGAGTAGCTAAAGGCGGGTCTAAAGTAGCAACAGCTGTTTCAAAAGCAGCTGATCCACTCGATAAAGCTCGAAAAGGTGGAAAAATTAAGGAAGAAGGACAGCATAGCCCTGGCTTATATGATAAAGCTCTTAATAAAATTAGAACTAGTGTGCCTGGTGGTAATACAATAGCAGATGGTTTAGATAAAACGTATAAGGTAATATCAAGCAAAGGTACTAAAAGAATTCTTAAAGTAGGCGGTGCTATTAGTTCAGTAGCATTAAATCCAACACCTATAGGTGTCGGTATTGCGGCACTTTCTCTAACTGCTGTGGCATATAACGTTACGAAAGAAACACTTGAAGTGCGAGAGGACAAAAAATTAGATAGAGAGAAAACGGCTTTAGAAAGTATTAAAGGAGCTAAAGCACAGCAACTTAATAAGGTGTTGGAAGCTAAAGAAAATATAGCTAAAGATGCTCCGAATTTACAAAAGTTTTTAGATACTAAAATACCAGATATTTATAAAAATCCGCCTGAGCCTTCGCCTGATAAAACTTTTGAAGGCGGGTGGGCTAAACAATTTGTAAAATCAGTGCGTGATACTACTTTAGAAGCGGCATCTTTATTTGCTGATGGAATAGCTACCGGAAGTATAGGTGGTATTGCATTTGCAGCAACAGCAGCTTTTGTTAATATTACGGGTGAAGTGGATTCGAATATAGTACATATGGAAAGGGGAAATGATAAAAAAAATAAAATAAATACTTTAAAACTATCTGCCGGAAATTATGAAAATGAATAAAGAGTTAAAAGAATTAGAAAGGCAAGAGAGAATAAATAATCAAACATTAAAAGAATTTTTAGATACACCTAATATAGATAAGCTAAACCAGATACAGCTTGAAGCGGCATTTGCTACAAAGCAAAAAGAAGTAGGAGCAAGAGATGAGTTTAAAGAACCTCCTGAGAAAACTGGTTTTCAAAAAGTTAAATCGGCAGTAAAAGCTGGAGCTAGTTATTTTGTTGAAGCACAATTTGGGGAAGTAAAAGAAGCGTTTAGCAAAGAAAATAAACAAACTCAAGTTTCAGTAATTCCAAATGCCACTAATAAAGTACAAAAGCCCGAAATAAGTAAAGCACAAGAGCAAGCACAACAACAAGTTCATAATATGCAAGAGAACCTTACACATGGTAAAATTAGCGGCTATAGTAATAGTGTAACACCGCCACAACAAACACAAAATGCTTCTAAACATCATGAATCTTTTGTGGGGCGTTAATTGTTAGTAAAGGCTTATAATTATTTAATAAATTATATTTTACCGCAAAGATGCCTAAGCTGCTTAGAAATATTAAGTAGTAGTGGTGAGTTTTGTGGAGATTGTTGGCAGAAATTAGAATTTATAGCAAAACCTTATTGCAATATATGTGGTCAGAGATTTAGCGTAAAAATCTTAGATAATGCAGTTTGTGGACGTTGTTATAGCAAAAAGCCTAATTATAATCTCGCTCGCAGTCTATTTAAATTTAATGAATATAGCAAAAAAGTAGTTCATCAATTTAAATATCAAGATAAAACGATATTTGCTAAAACTTTCGCAAAGCTTTTATGTAATAGATATTTAGAAGATATAAAAGATGTTGATTTAATCATAGCTGTGCCGATGAATAGGTTTAAAAGGTTACTGCGGATGTATAACCCGCCTCATATTCTTGCAGAAGAAATAGCAAAAATTATGAACCTTACAGTAAAAGCCGATATATTGATTAAGTCAAAATGGACAAAAGCCCAAACTTTTTTATCAAAAAGGCAACGTAAAAACAACATAAGTGGTAGTATCAAATTTAACACAAAACATAATATTATAGAAAAAAAAATTTTATTAGTGGATGACGTAATTACTACGGGTGTTACTATAAATGAATGTAGTAAAATATTGCGAGCAGCAGAAGCAAAAGAGGTTAAAGTGGTGAGTGTGGCAATGACTTAGACACAATAATGTCATACCGCGACTTGATCGCGGTATCTTAGGACGCAATCTGTGACACGAGACCCCGCGATCAAGTCGCGGGGTGACAAAATTACTGGATCCCGTGGACAAGCCACGGGATGACACATTTAATAAAACCAATAGGAGTAGTTTATGCAAAATGAAATAAAAAAGGTTTGTGTTATAGGTTCGGGGGTGATGGGGTCAGGGATCGCTGCTTTGATTGCTAATTCATCTCATCAAGTTGTATTGCTTGATATTGCTGATAAAAATTCAGATGACCCAAATAAAATAGTAAAGAATGCTATAGAAAATTTGCATAAACAAAAACCGCCTCCTTTAACTTTTCCTGATAAAGCGGAATTAATTACTATCGGTAATTTAGAGCATAATTTAGATCTGATTAAGGAATGTGATTTAGTAATTGAAGTTATTGTTGAGAAATTAGAAATCAAACACCAATTATATAACAAAATTATTCCTTATCTTAAAAAAGATGCAATTATAGCCTCTAACACTTCTACTCTGCCGCTTAAGAGGCTAAAAGAAAACTTACCAGATGATATTAAATCTCGGTTTGTCATTACGCATTTCTTCAACCCGCCAAGATATATGGAGCTTCTTGAGCTAATCATCGATCCAATAGTAAAACCTGAAATAATAGACAGAGTTTTAGGCTTTTTAACGAAAACGCTCGGTAAGACTATAGTAAAATGTAACGACACGCCTGGTTTTATTGCCAATAGAGTAGGGTGCTTTTTACTTGAGTTAGTAGCTAGAAAAGCAATAGCTGAAAAGCTTGATTTTGTGATGATAGATAAGATTTTTACTTCATGTTTAGGGTTGCCAAGTACTGGAATTTTTGGGCTATATGACCTAATTGGTCATGATGTGATGAAGCTAATTTCTAGCTCGTTACTTGCCAGTCTGCCTAACAATGATGCCTATCATAAAATATATGTGAATACACCTTCGCTAGATAAGATGATAGAACAAAAATTAATAGGACGTAAAGGGGGAGGTGGTTTTTATCGCTTATCAGTAACAAATGGTAAAAAAACTAAGGAAGTTATAAATATAGATAATTTATCTTATAAGCCTGCCCAGAAAACGGATATTTCATTTAATAATCTTGATGAGCTGCTTGCTAGTAATTCGGTTTATGGCAAGTTTTTTAATGAGATTATTACAGAATTTTATCTTTATTTAGCAAGTTTAGTGCCATCTGTTACCGATAATATTTATGATATTGATGCGGCTATGAAACTTGGCTATAGCTGGAAATATGGACCATTCGAGTTGCTAACTTCACAAACTAAAAATAGCTGGGATTTAATAGTGAAAAATGCAAATTCAATTCCGCCATATTTAGCAAATAAAGAATATCAAAAAATCGATAAACAGAAATTTAATGCCCATAAAGATATCTTAAAAGAAAGTAAAATAGTTTTAGAAAATGATTCGGCAAAGCTGTTAGATTATAAAGAAAATCTAGTTTTTGTTATTACTACGAAAATGAATTGTCTAAATCATGATGTGTTCTATTTACTTCAAGAATCAGCAACAAAAGCAGAAGAGCAGGGGAAGCATCTATATATCTACCCGCAAGGTAATAATTTCTCAGCTGGGGCAGATTTAAAGCTGCTGCTTTCTTATATTGAAGATGAAAATTTCCACGACTTAGAGAATTTACTGAAAGTAGGGCAGCAAACTATGCTGCATTTAAAATATTCTGCGGCTCACATTATTAGTGCTGCGAAAGGTGTAGCACTTGGCGGTGGGTGTGAAATATTACTGCATTCAAGCCATATTGTTGCAAATGCGGATTTAAATTCCGGGCTTGTGGAGTTTGGTGTTGGTTTAGTTCCAGGTTGGGGCGGAATTACTGAAATGTTTGTAAGAAGCAAAGGTGATAAAGCTAAATTAATTAGAAATATCAGAAATATTTTAGAACAAAATAAATCAAGTTCAGCGGATTATTTTAAAGCAGATTATAGTGTAGAAAATATTTCTATAAATATGAATAAGCATTATATTTTAGAAGAAGCACTGGCGTTAAAATTACCTAAGAAAATAGTGCCAGCTCCTCATAAGCTTACTTTGCCAAAAATAGACCTAGCGAAAGAAATAGATACATCAAAATATGATGATTTGCAAAGCTAAAGATTCTAAGACAATAGAGAAGCTGAAAGTGATTATTTAGAAATATTTTGTCATTGCGAGGAGGTTATTTTAATAACCGACGCAGCAATCTCATAAAGCAATATAAAACTCCTGAGATTGCTTCGTCAATTACTTCGTAATTTCCTCGCAATGACGAGTCCGATACTACAAAATATTTTACCTGCTCATACCCGTAGATTTTTGATTAGATGCTGATTTAATATTTTGTGCATGTGAAATTGTACGAGCAATACGAACGTTTGATGCAATTAATTTTATTATCGGTTCTTCTTTTTTAATATTTTGTCCTTCTTCAGTTTGGAAAAATTGTTTCTTGTAATCTTTATCTGGATATTTAAAAAATTCTTTTGGGGTTAAATATTTTAATTTCTTTTCTTCCTTATCAAACTTAATAAGGCTACGTCCATCTGTATAATCTTCTATTTTTTTTGTTGATTCACCTGGTCCCCAACGTAAAGAATCATAAATCGCTCCATCTGCTGTTGTTGCTCCACTGCCTAAAATACTTGCTGTTTCCCCAAGTTCTTTTATATTGTTTAACTTGCGTATTGATAATATCCTTGCCACAGTAGAATCAGTAAAAATTTTACCACGTATTTCACCGGAATTTAAATCATGTTCTAAATAGTAAGATGCATTATGTCATTGTCAAATAAAAAGGGACCACTAAATTACGTGAAAAAGGGACCACTTTATTTAAAATTTTTTATGTCATATTACCTCCAGATTTATAGTTATTAATACGATAACTTTTACCTGTGATGTTTAGTATATGTGCATGATGTACTACTCGATCAATAATTGCATGAGTTAATAACTCATCAGCAAATATTTCATTCCATCTTTCAAAATCCTTGTTTGTGGTGATAATGGTAGATTTATTTTCATATCGTTTAGCAATAATATTAAAAAAATCATCTACTGAATGTTTTGGTAATTGCTTAAAACCTAACTCATCAAGAATTAATAAGTCAAATGATAAGAGTAATTTAACTTTTTTGTGATAGCTATTATCTGCTCTTGCAATATGTAAATTATAAAGCATATCCGATACCGTAGTAAAATATACAGAGTATTCTCGTGTTAAAGCTTTTAATGCTAATCCAATAGCAAGATGAGTTTTGCCAGTTCCAGAATTACCTATGAATATGACATTGCCCTTAGTATTAATATAATCACAAGTAGATAAATCACTTATTACTTTGGTATCAATACTTGGTTGGAACTGAAAATCAAAGTCTTCTAAATTTTTAGTGACTGGTAATTTAGCAGCACTTTTACGACGACGGTAATTATTATCCTTACGGTGAGATTTTTCATCTTCACATAATAGTGAGAGAAATTCTTTAAATCCTAGTTTATTATTTTGAGCATAAATAATCCTTTCATTTAAGCTATTGACTATACCTGATAATCTAAAACTACGTAGGTCATTAAGCAAGTTCTGCATTCTGACCTCCAAACTCTGGCAATGGTAAGTTTACTGCATTACTATTTAAGATATTTTTAATTTTAGAGTAAGAACTTATACCGTAATGTAATGCTCTATGACAGGCTTTATCTATTAATTCATCATTGTAAACCTTACGTAAAGAAATAATACCTCTAGCACAACGTTGCCAATCATTTACTCGTGTTTGTTGTAATAACTCTAATAATAAACTGCAATTATTGCCTATCTGCTGCATTTGTTGTTGATAATGTTCGCTATATTCTATAAAACCTGGGCATAGACGTTTATATTTGGCATAATGAGACGGATTAGTGGTAAATATTCCTTTGCCATCTACTCTAACGTGCCTTGCTATTAAATCATTTTGTATAGAAAATATTTGAACAAGGTTTGGTGATAATTGTACCAATACTTCACTGTATATATATTTTGCTGGTACGGAATAATAATTATTATCTATGGTGATATGACAATCTTTTGCTACTTTTCGATTATGCCACGATGATAAATCAAACGTTTCTAATGGTAAGGGCATTAAATTATTACTTTCTTCTTGCTCAAATAGTTCCTGAGGAATTTTTTTAGTAGTACCATGTATTCGGTTATTTGCTTTATTTAACCAGTTTGCAAGATCGTGTATTAATTCTTCATATCTATGAAATTTACGTCCAGCAAAAAAATTATTTTTGACATACTTTATGCCTGATTCTACTTTGCCTTTTTCTTGAGGTTGATATATACGACAAGGAGAAAGTAAAATCCCATAATGATCAGCTAAACGTTTGTATTCCTTCTGATATACAGGCTCATAGAAATTGCTATCTACCACCCCAGCTTTAAGATTATCAAGTTTTATTACTTTTGGACTACCAGCAAAATAATTAAATGCATTGATATGACATTGTATCCATGTTTTACAACTTTGATCAAACACTACTTCATAATAATCAAGGCGACTATAGCTTAAACGCATATTAAACACATATGCTTTAACTCTACGCCCTTGGGCATTATACTGTAAGCCTATGTCACCAAAATCTACTTGTGCTTCCTCTCCTGCTAAAGTATGAAAACGAATGCAACTGTTATTCTGAATCTTATATTTTTTGATATAACGGGTTAGCGAACCATAACTTTTTGTATAACCTTGAATTTTTAACTCTTCAAAAATTCTTATGTAACTTAGATTCTTTTCTAATAACTCAATTATTTGTTCGTGCCAAGAATCCAGTGCTGAAGATCGTTCATAGGGTGCAGGATATTCTGTACCAGACTCTACGTAACGATTTATTATTTTTCTTACTGTTTTACGGTCTATCCTTGTTAGTTTGGCAATATTTCTTTGACTGTTGCCTTGCTTATAAAGGGTGATAATTGTTGTGTACATATTTATTCTTATCATTGTATCACTAGATATTTATTTTAATTAATTATCTAGTGAATATTGCACATTATAACCTTATTAGGTTACACCAAATTCTCTGGTCCCTTTTTCGTGCAATTTAGTGGTCCCCTTTACTTTAGCAATGACACTAAATTTCTTTTAAAATTAGATTCGGCATTTTTCCTTATTTCGTCAGTAATAATACTATTTGTGTCTAATTGATATTGATTTTTAGTATTTTTAATAGCTTTAGCACAATCTTTGGCTAAATTTTTTAAATCTTTTGATATGTCACCTTTAAATCCATTATTTGCACATCTTATAGAACCAAGCTTTATTCCTATTGCAATAATAAAATTGCCTATCGTACAATCTTTTTCAAATAACCAACCATTATAATAGAATTGAGCTAGATACCAAGCTGCTTTTGCTTCGCCATAAACGAATATTTCTTTTAATCTTCTATATATTAACCCACCAATTAAATACCTGACATAATAGTTGCAAATACTAAAATATAATGTTAGAATGAAATAATGCTAAAAAAAGAAGATTTTAGGACATTATCAACGAGTGCACAAGCAGCTTTAAGAAAAGTTGCATTAAGAGCAATTGATAAAGGAGAAAAACAATCAGATGTATCAAATCTTATAGGAGTAACACGTCAGACTATTAGTAACTGGGTTAACAAAAGAAGAAGAGGTGATAAATATGCAATAACTGGCAAGTCTAGAGGAAGAAAGACAGGAGAGAAAAGAATAATAAATGAAATGCTGGGTAAAAAAATACAAGATTATATAAATCACTCTAGACCAGAAGATCACAATATCAAATCTGCACTATGGTCAAGAAAAGCTATTAATGCCCTGATTAAAAAATGCTGTGGTTTCTTTTTGCCATTAAGTACGATTGGAGAATATTTAAGAAGATGGGGATATACTGCACAAAAACCAAAGAAATTAGCTTATGAGCAACAGCCAAAACAAGTTCAAGTATGGCTAGATGAAGAATATCCCGCAATAGTAAAACAAGCACAAATGGAACAAGCTGAAATACACTGGTGTGATGAAGTGGGTATAAAATCAGAATGTCAGGTGTTACAGAGCTATTCTTTAAAAGGCAAAACACCCGTAGTTATTCATAAATCAAAACGATTTACTATAAATATGATATCAACTGTTACGAACAATGGTAAACTAAGGTTCATGTTATATGAAGATACACTAAAAACAGATATATTTATAGAATTTCTAAGAAGATTAGTGAAATCTGCAAGAAGGAAGATCTTTTTAATATTAGACAATTTAAAAGTACATCATAGTAAAAAAGTATACAGCTGGACAAATAAGCATAAAGATAAAATTTCTTTGTTTTTTTTGCCTCCTTATACTCCACAACATAATCCAGATGAATACTTAAATAATGACTTAAAAAGAAATGTAAATAGAAAACATATACCTCTTACAAAAGATGAGTTAAAATACAATCTTAAATCTTATTTACGTTGCTTACAGAACAATCCTAAACATATACAAAAATTGTTCCAAGCCGATGATGTTAAATATGCCTCTTAAGTCAGGTATTTAATTGGTGGGTTAATAGTTCAATTAGAACTGCTTCATTATTTTGTGTTATTTCTAAATCCTTTGATGTTCTAAGAGGTATTTCAATATATTCATCATAATCGCTTAATGCCTTTTTTATTATTTCGTAAAGATGAGGTAATTTTTCTTTCATCGTTTTCATTCCTTTTTTAAGATATAGTGCAAAGTACTGCACCATCTAGTAAGTCTAGATTTTCTCCCATTAATTTTGTTGATTTGTCATTAAATATTTGTTTTTTCACTACCCCAGAAGCAGTATCGTTATTTAATATAGTGAATGCACTTAATAGCTCTTGCTCTTTTTCTTCTTTTTCCAGTTCTATTTTTTTAAATACTTCCTCCCTACCATCAAAAACGCTTATATTAGTAATTAAGCGACCTTCAGGAGGTAAAGGATTATTAAAATCTCTTATAATGGTTTGTATATTAGCAAGAATTAAGTACTCAGGAACAGGAATTTTATCCCAGCTTTTGGATGCAATATTAATTATTCCTGTTTCTATAAAAGCTAGCTCTTTAAGATCAGAATCACTGACTATTCCAAAATTCTTTAAATATATGGAATTTGTCCTATTTATATGATCTGTATATTTTGTTATAGTACTCAGCATTTTTATTAAATTACTTGCATATTGATTGTCGATTCCTAAATAATTTTTATTATAAAATGCATTCAAATATGCACAAGCATCTTTACTTCCTAAAAGCATAGCTCCTTGAAAATATAGTATGGCTTTAAAATAAGTTTCTTTAGCTGCATTAAAATTCTTTTCTTTATCTGGAGTTAGATCTCTCTCTTGTGGAAATTCTATGTTTATAGCTTCTTGATAGAATTTTTTTCCTTCTTCGTATAGATAATCATGTGTCATATATACATTTTTATAAACTTTAGGAGGTTTCTTTTTTGTCATATTGAATACGATTTTATATACTAAAGAAATGATTGATAATTTCTAAAAGGTTTGGATAGCCGCTAAGATTAACTTCCTCGTTGTTGTTTTGTGTGTCATAAACTATCGTTATTGATATATCTTTTTCTGCATCGCAATAGATCTCATGTAATTTATTATTTTTATAAAAAGTAATAGTCGGCTTTATCTTTGGTTTATGATCATCAATTATAAAATCTAAAGTTTTTTTATCAGCACAATTTAAAACTGTACCTGTAATTTCTTTTATTGAATTAAAATACTGTTTCTCTGATATTGCTTCAAAAGATTTGAGGTAATAATTAATAATCTCATCATTTGTTTCAGGATTATCAACTAATTTTTTATTACTAAAATATTCTCGTGTTCTGCAAATAGCATCGTAGGAAATATTTATCTCGCTTTCGTTTGTCGTAGGTGGGTTAAATATTAAATTCATTTGCTCACATTCGGCAATTTCAAATTTCGGACCTAATAAAACTAAATCATCGCGGAATATTTTTTTTCCAAATCATTATTCTGAGAGTCAGGGTATTTTGTAAATATAAAATCATATAATTGAATTAACTCATAAGCTGCATTATCACAACCTGTGAATAAAGCATATTTAAAATATTTTTCTGCATGCTCTGACATGGCTTTTAGTTTTTTAATATCATCAATACTAGGAGTTGGGCTAAAGTTCAGTTTTTTTATTTTACTAAATTGCTCATTAGCCTTATTCATAAATATTTGTGAAATAGGGTTAGGGTTATTGTTTTGAGGCATATGTTATTACTTTTTAATTTAAGGGCTTAAGCTTTTATTGTCATTGAGAGGAGGTATTACCAACGTGAATCATTCTCCCCCTGTCATCCCGCGACTTGATCGCGGGATCCAAATACTAATAAAATTAGCATTTTTTATTATTTTTTCTGGATTGCCACGCTCATTTCATTCGCTCGCAATGACGACTTAGTACCCACGCAGACAATGCCTTGCAAGGAACACATGAGATTGCTGCGTTGAAACTTGCAGTTTCTTCCCGCAATGACGGAAAAATAATTAACAATAATTAAATTTACAACTTAAATTTAGTAATATTTTTGCTAAAAGGAAAGTTCAGCAGTAGAAAAAGAGAGTATTTTTTTGGAAGGTAGTTGCAATATTATTCTACCTATGGAATCGATACCTTGAAAAGTGCCTGTAACAATGTCATTTTGATATTTAACACTAATATTTTCATGTAACTTATAAGCATGTTTCAGCCATGCTTCTCTAATAAATGAAAAGCCTTCTTGCTCCCAAATTTGATAATATTTTTCAAAATTTTCTATTAATATTTCAAGTAAAGCTTGAGGGGTGATAACGGGAAGTTCTTCAGCTACTAAGCTAGTAGTGGGTTGGTCGATATTTATTGGGTGATAAGTAATATTAATACCAACACCGATAATAAGATAATAAGCATCTTCTACTTTAACCGATTCAAGAAGTATACCGGATATTTTTTTACCCCCTACTAAAACATCATTTGGCCATTTTAATTGGATTTTTTTAAGAACTAGGGGCGTCATCCCGCGTGCTTGTATAGGAATCCCATTTATTTTCTGGATACTGTGGTCAAGCCACGGTATGACATGTACCACACTATCATAAGCCGCTAGGGCTGTAACGAAAGACAATTGCGGTAGTAATTCAAGCTCTTTATTTGGCTTAATTAGTAAACTAGCATGTAAATTGCCGGAAGTAGATTGCCAGTTTTTACCGCTTCTGCCACGTCCTTCGGTTTGAGATTTAGCAAGTATGATATAATCTCTATCAGGTTTATTATTTTTAGCTATTCTAATGGCTTCAAGGTTTGTGCTATCTAATTCATCAAAAACAAATAGCTTATATCTACCTAAATTCATTTAAACCTAAGATGAAATAATGAAAGATCCGAAGAGTAAAAACCCTATTACTACAAAATTAATTAATAATAACCCGTAGGAAATAGGTATTTTTGTTGGATTAGGTTTTTCAGCAAAATACATCGTTTTAATTATTTTAAGATAGTAAAAAGCCGCAATGATGCTAGTAAAGATACCAAAATAAGCAAGCAAAAACTCTTCTTGGGTAATTGCTTGGTAAAAGAGGTAGTATTTTCCAAGAAAGCCAGCAAGCGGCGGGATACCTATCATAGAAAACATAATTATACAAATTGCAGCAGCTATAGCTTTATGGTTTTCTGCAATTCCTTGTATGCTTTCAAAATTGGCTTTGTCTGTTTGGTTTCCGAGTAACATAATCAGGCAAGTAAAGAACCCTATACTTGCGGCTGCATATATCAACATATAGAGCATAGCAGCTTTATTGCCATCTTCAGTACGTAGCAATACGCCGATTAATACATAACCGATATTTAGAATGGTACTATATGCCATTAATCTTTTTAAGGAAGTTTGACGAATAGCACCAAGAGCACCAAATATCATAGATAATAAAGCAATTATTTTTATCAGATTATAGCTAATAGGGTGATAGTTTTTGATAATTAAATTTTCGATATTTAATAAAATGGCAACAGCTCCAATTTTTGAAGCCGCTGTAAAATAAGTAACTGAAGCGATAGGTGATCCCTCATATACATCTGGTACCCAAAAATGCAAGGGGGCACTTGAAAGCTTAAAGAAAATACTGCTTAAAAATAATACTACACCAATTACTAAACCTAAATTTACCGAAGAGCTATCATTTAGCTTATAAAATATATCTGAAAATTGTAAGCTTCCGCCAAATCCATATATAAAAGAAATACCAAATAATGATAAGCAGCTAACTAAACTGCCTAATATAAAATATTTTAATGCTCCCTCTGATGATTTAATATCGCTCAATTTAAAACCAGCAAGTATATAAGAAGTTAGAGCAGTAAGCTCCATAGCACAGAAAAGTAATAAAAAATTCTGTGCTGAAATTGCCACAAAAATCCCAACTGTAGATAATAATATCAAAGTTATAAATTCAAATTTTAGTGGTTCACCGCTACGCACCGAATAATCTCGGTAAATTATCATAGATATTATAGTAAATATCAATATGATAGCCTTATAATTAGCAATATTTGCATTAGTAGTAAACATTACATAATCTAGGTATAATATACTTTCAGAGTAAGAATGTTTTAAAATAACGAAAATTGTTAATATGGTAAGTAAAATAGTTATATTAGCAACAATTCTATTTTTACCTTGCAGCATTACGGCAAAGAATTGGCTTAAAAGTGCCGTTAAAGTTAAAGTTATTTCAGGAAGTAGCATATAAAATTAATATTGTTTATCGAAATATAAATATTAGTAAATAAATAATTTTTTATCAATAAACTTATATATAAATTAGACTTTAATACACTAAAAATTTGCAATTTTCTATAATAATACGCTATATTACTGCTGTTTATGTATAAAAGTTTAATAAAATAATGTATCTGTTATCATATATATTAGGAGGATTGAATACATTACTCCGCCAGTTACGTCTATCAATTAGCTCTATAGAGTTCTATAAAGATGTATATCAAAAATATCATGGTTATGGAATAAGATATTTATTTATCGTATCTTTTATTCCAGCAATAATTTATTGTATCTTTATATTAAATTATCTAATAACCTTGAAAGACAGCTTTAACGGAATAAAACAGACAAAAACGACAGATAATATTGAGTATATCATCAATCAATTACCGGAAATGCAATATGCTAATTCACGGATTCTTGTAAAAGATGAAGAACCTATTTATTTATATAATAAAAATAATGATAAAGTAGCTGTTATTGATACAAAAAATCAGGTTTCAATTAGAGAAAAAAGCAAGATACCTTTTGTAATTGAGGCAGATAAACTTACGATAAATTTTGCAATAGATAACACTAAAAAAAGCTTCCCTCGTACCATTAATTACTCAAGTTTATTCGATCAAAGTCAGATGACTTTAACTCCTGAAATAATAAAAAAATATTTTGCTGATAATTTAATGCATTTACCAAATTTATTTATTTATCTTGGTATGCCAGCTATTATATTATTTTGGTTTGTAACATTCTTTTTAGAAAGAAGTATTATAATATTATTAGTATGTGTTGCATTCAAATTATTATTCAATAAAGTCTCAGTACAAGATGCTACAAGATTAGTAATGTTTTCAAGCGGAGTGCCGATATTACTGCAGCCAGTTGTTCCTTTTGTACCGGTATTAGGTACAATATTACAAATACTTCAAATATTTACTACTTGTCTATTATTTATTGCTATTTGGCAAGTCAATAAAAATAGGAAGTTTTCGAGTTACTTGTAAAAACTCTTCTTCGTTAGAATAGTCTAAAGTTATTTTTTCTTTTATCTGATGTTTAAACCATGTGATTTGTCTTTTAGCATACCTGCGTGTTCGTGTTTGAGCTAAGTTTAAAGCCTCACCCAAAGTTAGTTTGTTTTCTAGATAAGCCAAAATTTCTTTTATGCCTACAGCTTTTAAATTTAGATAATCAGGATTGAATTGTTTTTTGATTAAAGCAATTTCGTCTATTGCACCATCTTTAAATATATTAGCTAAACGTTCATCACATATTTTATATAAAAATTTTCTCTCAGGGTTTAAGAAGATAATTTTAAAATTAAATTCAGATAAAATTTGTTCTTTTGGCAAAGTTTGGAAAGAGAAAATAGACTTGCCGGTTTGCAGTACTACTTCATAAGCTCTAATTAGCCTTTGAGTGTCTGATTGATTAATTTTAGATGAAGCTAGTGGATCAAGCTTTGTAAGCCTATTATGTAGCTCTATATTGCCTATTTCGTTATGTAGCTTTCTTACTTGTTGCCTTAAATCATCAGATATATCAGGAATATTATTATATCCAAAAACTAAGGAGTTAATATATAATCCCGTACCACCTATTAATATAGGAAGCTTACCGCTAGTAGTTACCTGATTTATTTTTTCGGCAGCAAGCTTTAAATATTTTACTACCGAAAAATCTTCAGTAATAGGCAAGAAGTTATATAAATGATAAGGAATTTCGCTTTTATAGCTTTCCGGAGGGGAGGCGGTAATAATTGGAATTTCTTTATAAACCTGCATTGAGTCAATATTTATTATTTCCCCGTCGCAAGCTTTGGCAAGTGCATGACCTAGATAAGATTTTCCACTAGCAGTAGGACCACATAAGATAATTATTTCTTTTTTTTGCACTTAAATATTAAGTCCGTACTTGCTTAATAATTGATTAATCATCGTTTTTAGCTCTTCTAATTTTTCAGCATTACTTGATTCAGCTCTTGCAATAATGGCAGATTCAGTATTAGAACTACGCAATAACCACCAACCATCTTCTGTGTTTACTCTTACTCCATCAATATCATTAAACTCTATTTTATCCTTTAGTAATTTTTCTTTGATTTCTTCAATAATTTGTAATTTTAATTCAGAAGAAACAAAAATTTTAACTTCCGGCGTGCTATAGCTTTTCGGTAGCTCATCTATTATTTCGTCTAAAGTTTTGCTTGATCTAGTCAGTAAATCCAAAAATCTTAATGCTGCATAGATTGCATCGTCAAAACCGAAATATTTATCAGCAAAGAATATATGCCCGCTCATCTCACCGGCTAGTAAAGCCTTTGACTCAGCCATTTTACTTTTAATAAAGGGATGACCAGTTCGCCATATTATAGCTTGCCCACCATATGATTTGATTCTATCGGCTATAAGCTGGCTAGCTTTTACATCAAGTATTATAGTAGCATTTGGGTTTTCTTTTAAAATATCCTCGGCAAAAATACATAAAATTTGATCACCAAATAACATCTTACCGCTTGAGCTTACAATGCCTATTCTATCGCCATCGCCATCAAAAGCTATACCAAGGTCACAATTTTGTTCTTTAACTAGTTTAATTAATTCTTGTAAATTATCGACTTTAGTAGGATCAGGGTGATGACTTGGAAAATTTCCATCAATTTTACTATTGATGATAATGTTTTCATTATTTAAACGATTTTTTAACTCTTCAACAATATTTCCGGTTGCTCCGTTACCAGGATCCCAAGCTACTTTTAGGCTGGAATTTACTATTATTTTTTCTAGAATACGATTTAGGTATTTTGATTGTATGTCATTCCCGCCCTCACTGTTATTTCCGCCTTTCCTGTCATTCCCGCGAAAGCGGGAATCCATATTCATATTAAGCTGGATTCCTGCTTCCGCAGTAATGACATTGAAGTCAGTATTTAAAATCTCTGTTAATAAATCCTGTATTTGAGAACCAAAAAAAGATTTGCCATGTTGTATTATTTTAAAGCCGTTATCATCACGAGGGTTATGTGAACCGGTAACCATAATACTACCAGCTGGGGTAAATTTTTTATCGGCAAAATATAGAACTGGACTTGGGACAACGCCAATATTTATAACCTCAGCTCCTCCATTAACCAATCCTATTTCTAGGAGTTTGTAAAGAGCAGGGGAGCTAAGGCGACCATCCATACCGACGCAGATCTTATTATTGCCATCCTTTATAGTCATCTTTGCAAAGCAAAAACCAACCTTATAAGCTACTTCTACTGTTAAATCGGTAAGGCTATTACCTCTTATGTCATAAGCCCTAAAAATGTCTTTGTTAATGTTCATGAAGACCTTATTATATTATTTGGTGTTATCCTGTGGCTTGTACCCGTATTGTTGCGTGGCTCAATTTTACCCCTGCCATCCCGTGACTTGGGAACTAGATCCAGCATAAAGCGAGATAAATCGAGTTTTTTTTAATTTGTATATTTTACTGGATCCCGTGGACAAGCCACGGGATGACACCTAGGACTTTTTTCGAGCCATGCAACAACCTAGGTACAAGCCGCGGGATGACATTATAGCTTAAAGGCTAAAGCTTTCGCCCAGATAAACCTCTTTAACTTTCTTGCTATTTGCTATTTCTTTGCTACTTCCTTCCAATAACACTTTCCCCTCGAAAATAACATATGCTCGGTCAACTATATCTAAAGTATCACGCACGTTATGATCAGTAATTAGAATACCGATATTGAATTCACGCAAGTAAGTAATTAGATTTTTGATATCGGAAATAGCCAGCGGATCAATACCGGCAAGTGGTTCATCAAGCATGATAAATTTTGGCTCTATTGCAAGCGATCTTGCAATCTCAAGCCTGCGTCTTTCACCGCCTGATAAGCTAGCAGCCGATAGATCCTTTAAATGTATTATAGAAAATTTTTCTAGTAAATTATGAGTTTTTTGTTCAATTATTTCTTTATCATTTTCAGATATTTCAATTATAGCTTTAATATTATCTTCAACCGATAAGCCGCGAAAAATTGAAGGTTCTTGAAGAAGGTAACCAATACCTAGCCTTGCTCTTAAATAAATCGGCAAATTAGTTATATTAATATCATTTAATAATAACTGTCCGGAATCTGCTTTCATTAAGCCAATAATGATGTTAAAACAAGTTGTTTTACCAGCCCCGTTTGGACCAAATAGACCAACTATTTCGCCTTGTTTGACATTAAGAGATATATCACTTAATATGGTTCTCTTTTTATAGGATTTTGATATATTTTTAACTTGTAAGCTGTCCATTTAATTTATTTTCTTACTATTTTTATTAATAATATCCACATAATAAATAAGTTTATTAGTTTTTAAAATATTATTATTACGTTCTAATACAACATTACCAAGTAAAATAAGTTGTCTATTATCTAAAAAATATTTTCCTGAATCTGCTAATAATAACTCATTATTAATTTTTTTCTCAACACTCAATTTAGTTGGAACAACTATATAATCAATGGTTTGTTTATTATCTACTGTTTTATAAAAAATATATAATTCTTCAGTTCTAAGTATTGCATTATCAAAATAAACAACTACATTTCCAAGGTATTCTGCCTTTTGTTTAACTCTATTAATGATTAAAGTATCAGATGTGATATGTAAGTTTGAAATATCTTTATCATCAGCATATGTTGAGATACTAATAGTAAAGAATATTACAAGTTTAATAATCCGATAGATCAATAGTTGTGTAGACATTGCCTTTAAAAATTATAATATTATTGTCGTCTTGCGTGTTAAAACTATCTGAAGTAATAGTAGAGTTTTTATGAAATAATGTAGCAGGAGAATTGCTAATTATACTTTTATTTATTAAATCAATTCTTGCATCATTAGTGTCAAATATCATATCTTCAAAATAAAATTTTACATCATTTTTTAAATCTAATATATGCGACTCTTCGTTTAAAAACCCTTCTTTTGCATAAACAGTAACTGATTGGTTTTGATTTACGTTATATATGCCGTTTATTATATCTAATTTATACTTGTTATCCGAATCTTTTATAGCTTGCTCAGCTTTAACTAAATAGCTATTTAAATTTTTATCTACCCCCTCAAAAACTGAATCTTTTAATATAATATTATATTTTAAATCAAGGTTTTTTTCTGGAGCTTTTTCTACAATATTAGTATTATTTTCTTCGGTAGGGTAGCTACTTTTAACTAATATATATCCTGCATATAAAATTCCAAGTGTAATTAGGAAATAAGTAAATTTCCAAAATTTTTTCCGTCTTTTATAAGAAGAGGGCATATACTAATTGACTCCTGCTCGCAATAAATCATGTATATGAGTAATGCCTATAATGATATTATTGTCAACAATGGGTAAATTAGTAATATTTTTAGCTTTCATTAAATCTAAAACTTCTTTTGCAAATATTTCAGATGAAATATATACAGGATTTTTAGTCATAATATCTGAGGCTGTTTTTAAATGAATTTGATCGTTAATATGACGACGTAAATCACCATCTGTTATAACCCCTACTAAATTCTTAGCTTTATCTATTACTAAGGTACAACCTAAGCGTTTTTTATTCATAACAATTATAGTTTCAGCAAAAGGTGTATCTTCATGCACTAAAGGTATTTGGTCACCGCTACGCATTAAATGTTTAATTTCTGTCAAATTAGCCCCTATGCTACCGCCTGGATGATATGACTTGAAATCATCCTTAGTAAAACCTTTTACTTCATGTATGACAGTCATTAATGCATCGCCAAGTGATAGCATTATTAAAGATGAAACTGTAGGAGCTCCAATTATTGAGGCTTCTGAATATTCAGGCACTATAAGTAAGAAATCACTATTTGCAGCTAAAGTAGAATTTTTATTCATTGTCATTGCGGCAATTTTTACAGAAAAATCTTTGCAATATTTAATGATGTTAAATAATTCTTTAGTTTCACCGGAATTAGAAAGCATAATTACTAAATCATCTTTAGTAATCATCCCAAGATCCCCATGGCTTGCTTCCGCTGGATGTATATAAAAAGCTGGCATACCAGTTGAAGAAAAGCTTGCGGCTATTTTCTTTGCAATATAACCACTTTTACCTATACCAGTTAAAATTACTCTTCCTTTAAAAGATAGTAAAAACTCTACAATTCGGTTGAAATCTTCAGGGATATATTCAGATAGCTTTTTTAAAGCACTAGCTTCACTAGAAATTACTCTTTTAGCAATATTCTGGTAATTGTTTATAGGGTTCATTGCTTTTATAGTTGTTTTATAAAAATCGTCATTGCGAGGAAAAACTGTAAGTTTTGTACGTGTGCAATCTTAGGAGACAGATACTACTTCCTGAGATTGCCGCACTCTCTACGTTCGCTCGCAATGACGGTTATTATCAATTAAAATATTTACGTTCTGTAACTACTTCAGTCGTTTCAGCATTATTATCTTCGTTCCAAGCTCTTTTTTTACCATTTTCCCGTTTTTCAGGTTCTTGGTGTTCTTTAGGACTATTTTTTGGTTTTGGGCTTGCTGAAGATTTATCTTTCTCAGCATTTTTAATAGTTAGTTTTGCTTTACCTTTATTATCGAACCCGATAAGCTTAACTTTTACTATATCGCCTTGCTTTAAAACGCTGCTAACTGATTCGATTCTTTCTTCGGCAATTTCGCTAATATGAACAAAACCATCTTTATTGCCTAGATAATTAACAAAAGCACCAGAATCTAATATTTTCATCACTGTGCCGTTAAATACTTCACCTATTTCAGGTTCAATAGCAATAGCCTTAACTTTATCTAAAGCAACTTTTAGCTTATCCTTATCCGGAGCATAAATAGAAACTGTGCCATCATCGCTTATATCAATTTTAGCACCGCTAGTTTCGCAAATTTCCTTTATTACTTTACCACCAGGACCGATAATATCTCTGATCTTATCCTTATCAACTTTTAAAGTAGTAGTAGATGGAGCGTTTTTGCTCATCTCATTATTTGGTTTACTAATAACTTTATTCATTTGCTCAAGTATATGCAAACGTCCTGCTCGTGCTTGCTCTAAAGCTATTTTCATTATGTCAAAATTTACACCAGATATTTTAATATCCATTTGTAAAGCTGTGATACCTTCGCTAGTACCTGCAACTTTAAAGTCCATATCGCCAAAATAATCTTCATCGCCAAGAATATCAGATAATACCGCAAATTTTTCTTTTTCTTTAACAAGCCCCATAGCAATACCTGCTACTGGTGCTTTTATTGGAACACCAGCATACATTAAAGCAAGTGAGCTACCGCAAACTGTTGCCATTGAAGAAGAGCCATTAGATTCGGTAGTTTCTGCAACTACTCTAATAGAATAAGGGAACTGTGTTTTAGTAGGTAATACCGGATTAACAGCACGCCAAGCGAGTTTACCATGCCCAACTTCACGTCTTCCTGGAGCTTTCATCGGCATTGCTTCATTAACAGAGTAAGGTGGGAAGATATAATTAAGCATAAAGCGTTCTTTATATTCACCCTCAAGGCTATCAATTATTTGTTCATCTAAGCTAGTTCCAAATGTGCTACTTACCAAGCTCTGTGTTTCGCCTCTAGTAAATAAAGCTGAGCCGTGAGCACAAGGTAATAATCCAACTTCACAAGTAATTTGTCTTATATCTGTTGTAGTACGTCCATCTATACGTTTATTTTTTTGTAAAATATTACCACGTAATACATCTGATTCAACAGATTTTAAAGCTGATTCGATTTGGTAATTATTATATTTTTTACTTTCTATATCATCTGCAAAATGCTTAAGTACTTTTTCAGGTATTAGTTCTAAATTAGTACTACGTTCTTGTTTAGATTTAATCGCAAAAGTTTGCTCAATTTCTTTTGCAAATAATTTTTTAATTTCATTCTTTAATTCAGCAGGATATAAATCTTGCATTTCAAGCTTTGGTTTTTTAGCTTCAGCTGCAAGTTCTTTAATAATATTTACTACTGGCTGGAAACTATCAAAGCCAAATTTTACAGCAGCAAGCATTTGCTCTTCAGAAAGTAAATGTGCTTCTGACTCAACCATCATTACAGAGTCGTTTGTTCCTGCAACAACTAAATCAAGCTGGCTTGTCTTTAATAAGTCAAGTGTTGGGTTTAAAACGAATTCCCCGTTTATTAAGCCTACTTTACTTGCAGCAACTATTTCTAGATAAGGTGCAGGTGAAAGGCTAAGTGCAGCGGAAGCACCGATAATAGCAAGTATATCAACTGGTGTTTCAGGATCATATGAAAGAACAGTGCAGGTAACAAATGTTTCATTAACAAAAGCAGGGTGGAACAATGGTCTGATCGGTCTATCTATCAGACGTGATACTAAAACTTCCCGATCTGATGCTTTGCCCTCACGCTTAAAAAAGCCGCCTGGTATTTTACCAGCAGCATATGCCATTTCTCTGTAATTAATTGTTAGAGGAAAAAAGCCAATACCTTCTTTTGCTTTGGCAGCAGTTACTGCTGTACATAGTAGTACAGAATTACCCATTTTAACGGTAACTGCTCCATCAGCTTGGCGAGCTATCTTGCCGGTACTCAGTTCAAGAGTTTTTCCGCCCCATTCAACTGTTTTAATTATCTCATTAAACATCTATATATATCTCTTAATTTATATTTTAGTGTTTTGCGTCATTGCGAGGAGAAACTGTAAGTTTCGACGCGGCAATCTTAGGAATCTTATGCTTTTTCATGAGATTGCCACGCTCATTTCATTCACTTAGCTCAGACGCTTTGGTATCCACGCATGGATGACATAAATTTACTTAATTTTTCTAATACCGAGCTTACTTATTAAATCTAAATACTCGCTTACATTTTTTTTCTTTATATAATTAAGTAATCTACGGCGGCGTCCGACTAAGATTAATAACCCTCTTCTTGAGGTATGATCTTTATGGTTAGATTTGAAATGCTCAGTTAAATTATTGATCCGCTCAGTTAAAATAGCACATTGTACTGCACTTGAGCCTGTATCATTATCATTTATAGCATAATTTTTAATTAATTCTTGTTTACGTTCTTGTGTAATCGACATCGATAATTTCTCCTTATTAGTCTATTGCGTTAAATTAAATACTCGTAAAGAATGGAAGCAATTCTTATTTAAGCTACCAATTGCAAGCAAAGCACCTTTATAGCGAACCCACATAAAATCTACGTTTTTATCATAATCAAATAGGCATTTTTGACCATATTTAATTTTTTGTGCTTGCTCGTCGTTAGCATCAAGAACCAGGATGTCGTCCAGTATTGCTTCTATCTTTATATTTTTTTCCTCAAGGGAAAGTTTGGTAATATCATTAGAAGAGTCAATTCGAATAGAATTTTCTTCTTTAAATATTCCAACTTGAGTACGGCGTAATTCTATCACAAATCCTAAACTTTGCAAGGACAATGCCAAATCTTCTGCTAAAGTCCTTATATAAGTACCTTTTGAGCATTCAGCATAGTAAATAGCAGTAGCATTTTGTTCATCGTAATCAAGACATTTTAGATCATAAATTGTTATATTACGTGGTTTTAGTTCTACTTCTTTACCATCTCGTGCTAATTTATATGCTCGTACTCCATTAACTTTAAGAGCAGAAAAAGCAGGGGGGGTTTGTGTTATAGTACCAATAAATTTAGAGCATATGGCATAGGCACTTTCTTTCGATGGTATAAAATCTGTTGTGTCTATTACTTTGCCGGCATAGTCACCGCTATCGGTTTGCTTACCAAATTTTACGGTAAAAATATAGGTTTTTTTAGCGTCAATCAGCATTTGCACTAATTTTGTAGCTTCACCTATAGCAAGAGGCAGTACTCCTTCTGCCTCGACATCTAAAGTGCCGCTATGTCCTATCTTAACTTTACCAAGTACTTTTTTTATTATACTAACAAGTTTAGCCGAGCTTATTCCTTTAGGCTTATAAACATTTAACCAATAACTATTCATACATTATTTTTCTGAAATGAAGAATTATATACGAAGATCAACTTGGAAAAGAGTAATCGGTCTGTAAGCCGAGGACCGAAGCGTATCACTTAATACGTGAGGACCGGAGGACTTGCAAAGATAACGTAGCCAATTTTTCAAGTTCAACGAGTATATACTTGACGTGGGTTTAAAAAATCTATAATATATAATTCTAGCCAATTAGGTTAGACCGAAATCAATGACAATTAACCAAAATAATTCAAACCATACTTTTTCAAGTCATAATTTAGATAATTCCCCTCGTAAAATCAACAAGTTAATAAATAAATTTTCAGACTATATTTGGCCAATAAAACGCCAAGAGCTTTCTAAGTTTTTATTCATTACTTTGTTAATGTTTTGTATTTTATTTATTCAAAATTTAATCAGAGCATTAAAAGATAGTATAGTTACTACGATGATTGGAGCGGAAACAATTTCCTTTCTAAAGTTCTGGGGAGTTATGCCTTGTGCTTTTTTAATGACGGCTATTTATGTAAAGCTTGTTAATAGAATGAAAGCAGAAAATATATTTTATCTGATCATTTCAATATTTTTAGCATTTTTTGCCCTCTTTGCTTATGTTATTTTCCCAAATCACGAGATATTACATTTAAGTCCAACTACTGCTCAAAATTTAATTACAAGTCTGCCAAACTTAAAATGGTTTATTTTGCTTTTATCGAAATGGAGTTTTTCTCTATTTTATATAATAGCTGAATTATGGCCAAATGTAGCTTTTGCACTACTTTTTTGGCAATTTGTAAATAATATAACTACTGTTGAAGAATCGAAAAGATTTTATCCTTTATTTGGATTACTTAGCCAAACAGGGATTTATTTAGCAGGACAGTTTTTAGAAAATTTAAGTCATATTAATGAGTATGTAGCCGCAAAATTTTCACTACAGGCATCTTTTCATACTCTTTCCGTGCAGATTATATTAACTATAGTATTGATTCTAGGGATAGTAGGTATTAAAACTTTTTGGTTGCTAAATCACAAAGTGCTAGATAAAGAACATATGGCATTGTTGCGTTTTAAGGCAAAGAAAAAAACCATGACAATTGCCGAAAGCTTTCAGATGATCCTTTCTTCCAGACATATTAGATTAATTGCAACTTTACTTATTTGTTATGGTATTGCTATAAATTTAGTGGAAGGACCTTGGAAAGCAGCAGCTACTAAAATATACAAAACCCCGACTGAATATGTTGCATTTATCGGTAATTATTTAAGTTATACGGGAGCGTTTACTATTCTTTTTGTTGTACTTGGCTCAAATATAGTTAGAAAACTCGGTTGGTTTACGGCAGCTATTATTACTCCTATAATAGTTTTTACTACAGGTATATTATTTTTTACTGTTAATAATTTTGAAAACTCTGCTGGTTTGATAGTAGCAAGTATTATCTTAACTGATCCGGCTTTAATTGCTATAACTATCGGTGCTATTCAAAATGTACTCAGTAAATCAAGTAAATATACCTTATTTGATTCAACAAAAGAGATGGCTTATGTGCCGTTAGATAAAGAAATAAAGATAAAAGGAAAAGCTGCTGCTGATGTGCTTGGTACAAAACTTGGAAAATCAGGAAGTGCATTTTTACAATCTTTAGTTTTTATTATTTTACCTTCTGCAAGTTATCAATCTATTTCCGTATGTTTAATGTTTATATTTATAATCACTTGTTTAATATGGTTTTGGGCAGTAAAAGAATTAAACAAAGAATATAAAAAATCTGTTAAACTTTCTCAATAAAAAACAATTTTTTTCTTGCTATTACTAGCAAACTATTATTAGAATTAATGTAATTTAAAATATAGCCTGGAGGTTTTATGAGTAAAGATCCTAATGTAGAAGAAATTATAAAGGAGTTTGATCCAATAGCAAATAAAGAGTTCACTGAAGCAGAAAAGCAAGAACAAACAAGACAGGAGCAAGAGTTGTTTGAGTCTGAGGGAGATAGTATTTTTTTTAGTAGTACTGATACTACACCTGCTACTGCCACTTCAACATCTTCGCTTTCGGCTAGTGCTTTAGCAGGAGGTATATCAGGAGATGGCTTTATAGATCCAATAACTGAAGCTATTCGAAAAGAAATTCTGGAAAAGCAGCGTGATTTAATAAGAAATCAGTTACTAAAAGAAAATGCAGAAAATCCTGATCTGAAACCTAATTTTGAAAATGACGAAAAATTTAGAGATTTTTTAAGAACTTTGAATGAAGATCCAAATAAAAGAGAATTATACGATAAAGCTTTAGAAAATCCTGATCTTAAAAAGGGATTAGAAAATATAGAAATAGCAGGCTATAAGAACGTTCTTGCATCACATAGTGCAGAAGTTTATCGTGAAAATAAAATTAAAGAAGAACAAGAAGAGTTATTAAGAAATTATCTTAATAATGATCCTGCTTACTCAGAAGAAGCAAAAGATAAAGAAAAATTCAGACAATTTCTAGCAAACCTTAATGCAGAGGAAAGACAAGGCTTATATGATAAAGCTTTATCTAACGAGCAGTTTAAAGGGCAATATGAAAACATTAGACAAGAATATGCCAATAAATATGTTGGTGGATTTAGGTCAATGCAATGGGAAAATCAAATAAGTGCAGGTGATCTTAGATCAACAGTAATTAAAAATGATGCCGGTGAAGAAATTTGTACGTTAGCCGAAAAAACTCATAAAACTGCCCCGATGACTGTCTATAAGCAGGATGGTACTCCAGTTACAGTTAATTCATATAGAGCGATAGACTTTCCTACAGACCTTGAGGGCAAAAGTGGTACGATGCATTTATCGCTTGTTGCACAAAATAAAGAGGGTAAATCTAATAATGCACTCCGTTTTACTGCTCACTATGAAGCAGATCCGCATCCTGATGGTACTCCTAAACTCAAAGAAATAAGCTCACCGCAACCTATAAAATTTATGGGAAAAGATGAAAATGCAGTAGGTTATATAGAGCATGGTGGAGAAATTTATACGCTGCCTGTAACACGAAGCAAATATGAAGCCATGATGAAAGAGGTTGCAGTAAATAAAGGGCAGGGCGTTGATGTCTCACAAACTATAGACCAAGATATTTATAGAGTTCAAGGAGGTGAAAAATCTGTATCTTCACAACAAATAGATCCAGCAAATGAAAAGCCTATTGAAACTAAAAATACAGCGATACCTGAACCTCAATCGGGGATAGCTTCCAATCAAGTGCCTCCTATAACACCTTTTAGTTCAGGGCAAAAGCCTGGGGTTTCACAAATACCACAACCACAACAAGTTGAGATTTCGCAGCCACAACCACAATCACAAGATATAGTTGATGCAGCAACAGGCTTATCGCAAGCTATGCAGAATTTATTAAATCAGTTAAATAAAGATTTAAAAAATGAAAATGAGCCAGCTGGTTTAATCGGTGAGGTAGCAGAGAAAATCTTAGGAGAGAAAGAAGCAAGCGTCGACCAAAAACAAGCAGGAATTAATACTTTAGCTGAAAATGTATTAGGTAATAAAGAGCTTCCTGAAGAGGTAAGGATAGAGGGTTTAGGTAAAATATTAGACACAATAAATAATGATAATGTTTTATCAGAACCAGAAAAAGCAAAATTGCTTGGAGGAATAACATCTGTTGCTCTAGATCAAGATAGTTTAAGTCAAGCTGCTAAAAAACAAATAGTAGAAAAGATAACTGACTCTGCTTTAGAGCTTAATACCTCAGATGTAAGATTGCAGGCTATTAATGGCATAACTGATGCTGTATTAGATAGTAACCTGAATAAAGACGAAAAAGGAGAGATATTTGAAGTAATAAGCAATGTAATAGAAGCTTCTAAGCATGATGCTCAAGAAAAAAGTCAATTAAAAAGTGATGTACTAGATAAAGCTAGAGAAGCAGGAATTCTAAGTCCAGAGCAGCAACAATTAATGCAGCAAAATTTAGATAAAATTAAAGAAAAGCAAGCAGCAGAAGAAACAATAAAGAAAGTACAGGGTATTTTATATGATCCTTTATCTGATGCTGTAAAAAAGACGGATGCAATAAAAACTATCACTACAGATGTTTTAGATGGTCCAGCTAAAGCGGAAATAAAAGGTGAAATAGTTGAAGGTATTACAAAAGAAGTTGCTCAAAGTCCTTTAAGTATTAAGGATAAAGTAGGTATTATTGAGGTTGTGGGTGAAGCTATAGCTAGTCATAAAGACATGTCTATACCAGAGAAAGCTACTATTGCTTCATTTGCAGAAGATGGAATTGTAAAAAGCACAGCTGAGCTGAAAGATAAAGAACTAATGACCAAGGGCTTGATAGATGGAATTCATAAGGGTATAGGAAATGAAAGTCCTGAAATAACTCAAGGTGTTGTTAAAAGCATTAAAGCTAATGCTGTACCTGAAGAAAGATCTGCTCTTGAAAATATAGCAAACGAAGCAATATTAGAAAGGGAAATGCAGAATTTAACTCAAGGGTTAAAAGGACAAAATCTAGAACAAGATAAACCAGAGAAAGATATAGTTAAAGCTGCAAGAGAAACAATGGAGGCTTTGGGAAATCTTAATAAAGCTGCTGAGCCTGGATTTGAAAAAGGACCTGTTGATGATACATCAAAACAACAAATAGAAAAACCTATAATATCTGAACAAGAAAAAGTTGTACAAGAAACTTCAAATATGTTAAGCGATGTATCTAATTTTGTAAGTAACAAAGTTGATAAACTACGTAATATTCTTTCTGCCAGTGGTAGTAACTTTAAAACTAATGAAGAAAAGAAAGCTGAATCAGAAAAGCAAGCTAAAGATTTAACTGAAAAGTTTAATGAAAAATCTTCTACTAAAGATCAGTTAGATTTCATACAGGCTAATTTAATTGATAATAAAGATTTATCTAAAGATGCTCGTTTAAAAGCTATAGATAATTTATTACAAGAACAGGTGGAAAAAAGAGGGGCAGCTGTTTCAGGACAATCTCAAGATAAAACAGAAGATGTAAGAACTTTATCAGGAAAGTCTGAATTAAAAACTGTAAGTAAAGATGAACCGGATATTGAAAGAGCTAAAATGGTTGTAGGAAAAGATAAAGTTAATATTAAGGATAATGTCCAAATTATGGCAAAATTGACGGATGCAAAAAATGCTATACAGTTAGAAAATCCTACAATATCCAATGTCAAAGCTCCTAATGGCACTAAAAAAGGACAATCATTTCCATGATGTAAATTTATTAACGTTTGTGTATGGGTTGCCTCTGTGAATTGATTTTTCCGTCATTGCGAGCGAATGAAATGAGCGTGGCAATCCAAAAAAGATAATAAAAAATGCTATAAATTAGCATTTTTTAGCTGGATTGCTTCGTCAATTACTTCGTAATTTCCTCGCAATGACATTATCATTCATCCCTCTTATAATTTAAAATGGCATAATCCTTAGTTATAGCGGGAAAGAAATCTTTGTTGAAAGGTAATAATTCGGTTGTTTTATCTAAAAATTCTACTTCTATTATATCACCAGCACCAAAATTGAGGATATTTTTAATTTTACCGATTTCAGTATGGTTACTGTCTAATACTGATAAATTATTTAAATCGGTTATATAAAACTCGTCTTCTTTTAGTTTTGGCAAACTTGAACGTAAACAAAATAATTTATAGCCTTTTAAATTTTCTGCTTCATTGCGAGTAGATATATCATTAAATTGGCAAATTAATTCACCTTTAGAATTTTGTTTAATTAGATTAATATTTACTTTCTCACCTGATTCGTTTACTAATTCCCTTTCAGTTATTTTTATAGCAGGATCGGTAAAAGATCTTAAAATTACATGTCCTTTAATCCCATGACATGATTTTATTACACCGACTAGAATTAAATTTTCTAAGGAATTCATTAATTTACCTTTAAATTTTGCTAGTTATATATAATAATATATTTAAATAATTTTTTATAGATATGATAAAAAAAATAATTGCTGGCATAATAATTTCTTGCTCCTTATTACTATTTCTTTTTTTTGGTGCATTGTCTCTAGTTAATTATAATTCTGTTGCGAGTAATTTCACTAATCGCTTAGGAATTGCCAATGAGAATATCGGAAAAATAAAAATAAATAAATTCCCAATACCTTATTTAGCCATTGAATCAATAAAGGAAGAGGGAAAAGTAGATTTAGAAGAAGTTAAAGTCTATTTCTCAGTCTGGTCACTTATAAAACTTAGCCCTCAAATTAGTAGGTTAGAAATATTAGACGCTAAGATCTATGCAGATTCTAAGATGCTCAATATTTATAATAATGAAGAGCTAATAGATAAGTTTTTTAAATATAAACTGCAAAATATAAATCTTAATATTACAAACCTCAATATTATTAATAAACAAGATTATTCCATTTTAAATTTTTCTAATTGTTCATTAAAAAAGGAAAATTTAGCATCTAATTATATATTTAAAACTACAAATAACGAGTTAGGCATAATTTCAGGCTCAATTAATAAGAGTGAGAATATAGTAAATTTTAGCTTTGATATTGATAATAAAGATTATAATTTTAAATTGTCGCAAGTTTATAAGGATTCTAAACTTGATAGCGGTAATGGTGAATATAATATCAAAAACCTAGCGTTAGCAATGTATAACATACTACCGGATTTAAGCCATATTTTAAATAAGCTGAATCAAACAAGTGTAGTAAATGTTAAGTTTAACATTTTAAATTCAGAAGATGCAGTAGAGCTAAAAGATATAGTTGTAGAATCACCATTTATTACGGGGGGTGGTGCTATTAACATTGCTAAAAATGATAATACTACTGGTACTGTTAATTTAAATTTTTCTAAAATAGATTTAAATTCAATAGTTTCTTCAAATGCTCCGGTAACATTTAATACTGCTCCATCGAATATTAGATTTATTTTTGCTGATAAGTTGCTTAAAATCAATATTGTAATTGATGAAGTAATTTTAAGTAATAATAATACATTAGAGAAAGTAATGTTTACTTCTAGCTTATCAAAAGGTACTTTAAAAATAGATGAATGTTTAGGAAGTATTAAACCAGATGGTGAGTTCAAGCTTCTAGGTAATGTAACGCAGAATTCTATTAGAAGTATGTTTGATGGACAAATATATTTAAAGCATAACGATTTTAATTCGTTACTAAATATATTAGGATTTGCTGATATCACAGTTAAAGATGCTATACCATTTACTCTATCGTCTGAGTTAAAACTAACCTTAATAGATTTATTTTTTAAAGATTTATTGCTAAAAACAGATAATTTAAGTTTATCAGGGAATTTTTCTGGTAAATTTATTGCTCAAACACCTCATTTAAATGCTACACTTAGTATATCTTCGCTTGATTTAACAAAAAATAGTTATCCAGTAATTTCACCTTTTATCGAATTTGTGCAAGGCTTGACTAAGGATATGAAGAGCCTAGATTATCCAAGTAAATTTATCCCAATTAGAACAAATCCTTATACAATTAATTTAGATATTTTAGTAGATGGTGTTAAATATAATGATCAAATCTTTGATAAGATGAATCTACTTGCTAAAATTTCACCAGCTAGTGTAAAAATTAGTAATCTAGATTTAAAAACAAATAATAGCTACTTATCAACTAGCTGGAATTTGGATGCTTCTAGCGTATTACCATCTCTAACTGTCGAAATTAAAGATGGTAGTTTAAGTACTGATTTATTATCACCTGCAAAGTTACTTGATTTAAGAAATAAATTAGTAAATGATTATAGTTTAGATAAAGTTACGTTACAAATATATGGTAATTTATCTAGCTTGTCGCAAAATGATTTAGTACTAAAAAATGTTAAATTCTATGCAGTAAATAATAATAATTTACTACAATTCAATAATATTGAAGCAGAACTATTAGGTGGTAAATTGCAAGGTAGTGGTAATATTTTGTTAGATCCTTACTCTCTTAATTTTGTATATGCATTAAATACTATAGATTTAGATAAGGCTTCAGCACTCTTACCTAAAATATTTGCTGCTTCAGAAGGTGAAATAAGTATTAGCGGTAGTTTTTCCACTAACGGCAATACTCTGCAAAATCAACTATATAACCTTACTAGTAAATCACAATTTGCTATAAATGTTATCACGGTTAATAACTTTAATATTGATTCTTTCATACAGAAAATTAATAATTATGATTATAATGCATCGAATCTTGATAAAGATATAAATAGTGCTATAACGACAGGACAACAAAGAATTACGGGTATAAGTGGTAATATTGACTTACAAAAAGGCATTGCTCTTTTAAAAGATATAAATTTTGTCACGCAATATAGTACAGGGGCTGCATCTTTCGCAGTTAATATATATAATTTTGATATGGATTCATCTAATATTCTATCTTTTTATATTCCGT
The DNA here is from genome assembly GCF_964026465.1 of Rickettsia endosymbiont of Rhinocyllus conicus. Taxonomy (NCBI): domain Bacteria; kingdom Pseudomonadati; phylum Pseudomonadota; class Alphaproteobacteria; order Rickettsiales; family Rickettsiaceae; genus Rickettsia; species Rickettsia endosymbiont of Rhinocyllus conicus. The sequence goes on from NZ_OZ032155.1 coordinate 835,804, forward strand.
CTAGCCTTGTTAAATCTGATCCAAAAAATACTAGTTCTAATGCAGATAAAAGTATTTTAAGCAATCTTAGTTTGAAAATACAAGGAAATATGTTTGCTCCTAAAAAGACCTTTAATAGTAGTGAATTAAAAAAATTGCTAATACCTCAGCAAACAACTACAGAAGAAACTAATTTAGTTAACCATTAAAAATAAAAACACATGACTACCAATAAAAATTTAGACGAAAATATTAGTTTTGAAGAAGCTTTAAGCGAACTTGAAGAAATTGTAAAAAAAATAGATAACGGGCAAGAGACTTTAGAAGCGGCAGTTAATAGTTTTGAGCGTGGTATTTTGCTTAAAAATCACTGTGAAAAGAAACTTAAAGAAGCCCGTTTGAAGATTGAGAAAATTACTAAGCTTACCGATTCTACAATAACCTTGGAGGAAGTGGAGGTCTAAATAAAGGATGATTTATTATGCATAATAGTTTTCTTATAAGGCTTGTCCGGTGTTGTTGCATGACTCCTATGTCATTCCCGCGAAAGTGCAGTAGTGTCCGGAGAAAATTGGAGTATTATTAAAACCGTCATTGCGAGCGGTCGTAGACCGCGTGGCAATCCAGAAAAATAGTAAAAAATAACTAATTTTAGCATTTTTTTACTTCCTTGCTTCGCCCTTATTACTTTGTAATTCTTCTCGCAATGACGAAAAAACCTAATAATAACAACGTTTATTTTTTCTCCGGACACTACTGTGCAAAAGCGGGAATCTAGGAAAAAAGTCTAAATACAGTAAATTTTTTAAAATAAAAGCTCGATTTATCTCGCTTTATGCTGGATTCCCGCTTTTGCGGGAATGACATTGTATAGCAGCTAATTATTTAAAATGATACAAACATAAATATTATTCTATGCCTGAACAGATAATTGATTTTATTTATAACATTCCTAATATTGTCTTATTTCTTATAATCAACATTATTTTAATGGGGTTTTGCAGTATATGCTTATATCTCTCTAAATATATCATCCCAACTAATTTCCAAAGAGAAGAATTAGGCAGCCTTGGAGGATTTTTATCAGGTGTAGTAGGAAGCATGTATGCAGTATCAACCGGTTTTGTATTAATATATCTGCTTGGTAATTTTAATAAAGCTCAAGAAGTAGTGGCAACCGAATCTACAATATTAATGAGGCTTGCAGATAGTGTTAGTTGGCTTCCCCACGAGATGAAGCCTGCAATTTATGCAGATATTAAAAATTATGCACAAGATGTAATAGGGCGTGAATGGCAGTTAATGAGGGATGGTAAAAAAATCGGTCATGAAGCACTTAGTTTTCTGCAAGATATTACTAGTCGTCTTAAAGATTATAAAGTAAATGATCAGATGCAATTATTTATTAAAAAAGAAATAGTTAAAGAGATCAAAGAGCTTTATACCATCAGGTATAATAGGATTAAAATGTCTTATTTTTCCTTAAATGTTCAATATTGGGTAGTCGTATTTATTATGACTACTATTAACCTAATTTTTGTTTGTATGCTTGGGATTAGGGTCTACTTGCATAAAATTTCAGTCATGTTAGTTTGTATAACCTCCGGTTCTATGATTTTCTTATTATTTATATTAGATAAACCTTTCCGTGGTCCTTTCGCAGTTAATCAATATGATCTTAATAAGGCTATTACATATATTGAACGTTTGGAGTAAAGTGTTTTTTGTCGTCATTGCGAGGAGATACGTAGCATCGCCGTGGCAATCTCGTTAAGCATCCTGAGATTGCGTACGTACAAAACTTGCAGTTTCTTCTCGCAATGACGTTTTCTAATTTTCAAAGCAAAGCACATGCATATATATAAAAACAATTTTCATAGAGGCTCGTTTAACATTTGGGATCTATGTATAATATTGATTATATGCGGGATTATATTTGCAATAGGTAAGGGGCTGCATGAAATGGATTCATCCATTGTGGCTATTGCAAAAAACGAAATATATTTAGATCCAATCCATTTATTAGAATATACGCTGCAAACTACATTACGAATGTTTATAGCGATTATTATTTCGCTGATAACTGCTATAATATACGGGACTATTGCCGCAAAATATAAAACAGCAGAAAATATTTTAATACCAATATTAGATATCTTTCAATCTGTACCGATATTAGGCTTTTTAACATTTACTGTTACATGGTTTGTATCAATATTTCCAAATAGTAGTTTAGGTATAGAATGTGCGGTAATATTTGCTACATTTACTAACCAAGTGCCTAATATAGCCTTTAGCTTTTACCAATCACTTAAAACTATCCCGAATGATTTAGTCGAAGCAAGTAATATATTTAAACTTTCACCGCTGAAAAAATTTTTAAAGCTTGAATTGCCTTTTGCCACACAAGGGCTAATTTGGAATAGCATGATGTCGATGTCTGGTGGTTGGTTTTTTCTCGTAGCATCAGAGACTGTAGTAATAGGCGGGAATACAATTAGTGTACCTGGTATTGGTTCGTATATAGCTAAAGCGATATATGAGAAAGATATAATTTCTATAATCTATTCTGTAATCACTATGTTTATAGTAATTATATTATATGATCAAATTATATTTCGTCCGTTAATTGTGTGGGCAGATAAATTTCGTTATGAGAATATAGTAAAAGCTTGTACACCTAAATCCATGGTTGTGGATTTATTTAAAAAGACAAATTTTATCACCATAATATATAGCAAAAATTATCTCTATTATATTCATACCATGTAATTTTTTTATTAATAATATAACCAAAATTATCTCAAATCTTTTATCTAAGCTCTATATTATTTTTATAAAACCAATACCAAATTTACTTATAGCTATCCTATGGTATGGGTGTTTAGCTTGTTTAGCAATATATGCTGCAAATAAATACTATGGCTTTGCTAAAACAGCAATTAGTTTATCGGAGTTTTTATTAGTAATAAAATTAGGCTTTTTTACTCTACTAAGAGTAATTGCTATGGTCATTTTAGCTATTATTATATGGGTACCTATCGGTGTATTTATCGGATTAAATAGTAGCTATACCGAAAAAATGATGCCTGTAATACAGATTGCTTCAGCATTTCCTGCTAATTTTTTATTTCCTTTCGTGGTTATTTTTATTTCGCACTATAATCTCAATCCCAACATAGCTTTGAGTTTTCTTATGATACTTGGCACTCAATGGTATATTCTCTTTAATGTTATAGCTGGAACTTCGGCATTTCCTGCTGATTTAAAAGAATCAGCTAATATATTTCGTGTTAAAGGATGGCTATGGTGGAAAAATATTATATTACCTGGAATTTTCCCTCATATAGTTACTGGCGTTATAACAGCTTATGGAGGAGCTTGGAATGCAAGTATAGTAGCAGAAATAGTATCTTGGGGAAATGTGCGTATTTCTGCAATTGGTCTTGGTTCGTATATTACAAATGCTAGTGATTACAGCCGAGTAGCTATTGGGGTAGTGGTAATGTCTCTATATGTTATAGTTATAAGCCGTTTGGTATGGCGTCCGTTATATAATTTGTCGGTAAGTAAGAGTAAGTTAAGTTAGATGTTGTTTTATACCACGTCATTGCGAGGAGTGAAGCGACGTGGCAATCTCAGGATGCTTAATGAGATTGCTTCGTCGAAACTTTCAGTTTCTTCTCGCAATGACGATTTTGAAGTTACCTAATTAATAGAAATAATCCTATGACCAATAAAGAAATATTGATTTTAAAGGAAATAAATAAAAGTTTTATTGCTCCGTCAGGTAATGAAGTTAAAATTTTGGACAATATTAATTTTACTCTTTATGAAAAAGAAATTGTTGGGTTGCTTGGTAAATCTGGTTCAGGTAAATCTACTTTACTGCGGATATTATCGGCATTAGTACCCCCTACAAGTGGGGAAGTAATATTTAATAGCAAAAAAATTGAAGAACCAATAGAGGAAATTTCTATGGTATTTCAAAATTTTGCTCTTTTCCCGTGGCTTACAGTACTTGAAAATATTGAACTTGGCTTAAAAGCAAAAAATTTACCATCAGACGAAGTAAGAAAAAAAGCCATAAACGCTTTAAATATAATAGGGCTTAGCGGATATGAACATAATTACCCAAAAGAAATTTCAGGAGGTATGAAACAGCGTGTAGGGATTGCAAGATCGCTTGCAGTTGAACCTGAGATTTTACTTATGGATGAAGCGTTTTCTGCTTTGGATATTTTAACCGGTCAAGCATTAAAAACAGATTTATTAGATTTATGGTCAGAAAAAACTATATCATTAAAATCTATATTATTAGTAACGCATAATATAGAAGAAGCCATATTTTTATGTGATAGAGTTATGGTATTATCTTCAAATCCCGGTAAGATTATAGCAGAAATCCCTGTTACTTTGCCGCATCCACGTGATCGTTTGAGTAAAGAATTCACTTGTCTTGTAAATAAAATTTACGATTTGATGAAGATTAATTTAAAATCTAACAGTGCTGATATTATGTCGATTCATGCTGCCGAGCCTTATAATATGGAACGAATGATGGAAATTTTGATATCTAAGCCATATAGCGGTCAGGCTAGCCTTGCTACCTTAGCTAAGTCGTTAAATATATCATCTGATAATTTCTTTAGCATTTTAGGAGCTTTGCAACTTTTTCAGTTTATTGAAATCCAAAATAGTGATGTACATATTACCGGAGCGGGTAGGGTGTTCCTTGATGGGGATGCAGAAGAAAGAAGAAAAATCTTTGGTAGACATTTGATTGAATATATTCCCGTAGCTGCTTCTATTAGGCGTATTTTACAAGAATCTAAAAACCAAATGAAAAAGCAAACTCTTATTAGTCACTTAAGAAAGGAATATAAGAATGAAGAGCTTACAAATATATTAAATACTGTAATATAGTGGGGACGTTACGGAAATCTATTTATTTACAATAACATAACGCAAATATTTAACTTAATATAGCTTCAACTGTTTCAGGATTTAAACTTAGTCTTTTATACGTATTTACTTAAGCTTATAACGTGTGGCTTTTCCTTGACCAATAGATTTTAAACGTTTTAAATCAACTAATTTTTTTATAATAGACTCAACTGTTCTTTCTGGAAAATTTAATGCACTTACAGCATCTTTTCGACTAAACTCTTTATTTTCTTTGTTAATCCAATTCCATAATAATAATTGTTTTTCCGATAATAAATACTCTATATTATCCTCTTTAATTATTTGTAAAGCTTTAGTGCTTTGTAATTTAACTACATTTAAGAAAAACTTTAACCAAGCTGTAATATCCTCTGCTTCCTTTTTCCAATGACTTTGTGTTTTATTAAGTGCCTTATAATAATCTACTTTATTTTCTTCAATAATACGCTCATGAGAGACGATTTGAGTAAATAAATAACCATGTTTTAAAAGTAATAAATTTGTTAATAATCTACTTGTCCGCCCATTACCATCTTGAAATGGATGAATTGCTAAATACTCAAAAATAAAATTAGCAATAAGTATGAGTGGATGTTTAGCTTTATCTTTAACAGCTAAATTATACCAATCTATTAGCTCTTGCATTTCTTTTTTAACTAAATATGGTGGTGTCGGTTCAAATATCACACCCACTATATTACCATCATGGTCTTTTGCTTCTACACGATTTGATGCAAATTTATAATTACCTTTATGACGTATATCTTTATCGCTATAAATTAACATATCATTATGTAGTTTTAATATAAATGACTTTGTAATATGTATTTCATCATAATTATTAAAAATCAATTCAAGGCATTGTAAGTATCCTGCTATTTCCTGCTATTTCCTGCTATTTCCTGCTATTTCCTGCTCATCACGTGTTTTAAATTTTTGAACATCTAAATTTTTATAAAGATTTTCTACTTGATTATCGGTAAGTTTATTTCCTTCAATACGGTTAGAAGAACCTGTAGAGGTTATAATTACACAGCGAGTCAAACGCTCTATTGTTTGAGGCAAAAGTTGCTTAGTAATTTGCCAACTATTTTTTACGCCCTCGACTTCAGAAATTATTGCATATATTTCTTCAACTGTTTCAGGATTTAAACTTAGTCTTTTATGAATACGAAAATTTTGCAGGCTCATTTATAATCTCACATAGCTACTATGTGAGATTATGTGAGATTATGTGAGGAAGTCAATATTAATCTATAAATTTACTTTAATTTTTAAAGAACCTTGGTTAGCAATATATTTCTTTGCAAGAGATAGGTTATATCTAATACCTAGTTCTAACATATTATATCTAGTTGAAACACCACAACCTACATTATAAAGAATTTTTGCTGGTTTAAATCCAATTGTTGTAAGCAGCTCGTCATTTCCATCAAGATATGCGTTGATATTAGGTGATTTATGGTTAAAGTTATAATTTATAAAGCCATGTAACTCAGGTTTTAGTATTATATTTTCTACAAGGAAATTAGTTGTACCTTTTAATCCAATTATCCCCTCAAATTTATTATATGAATTTCTTCTAACTGATAAATTTTGGAAAGTAGTATTGTTTTCGTTATAGCTGCTATTTTTAAATGTAGCATAACGAATTCCAAGCATAGGAGTTAGAGTTGTAAGGTTAGAGTTAGGTATAATATAATTATAACCTCCAAGTAATTCACCACTATAAAAACTATTGGTAAATTGTCCTATAGCAGTTTGATTACCTGTAGAAGTAATACGTTTTTCCTTATTTTTTATTCTACTTGTACCATACGAGAACCTATAAACTCAGCAAATAAGTTATTTTGTAGCCAGTTATAAAGCCCGTAAACAGAGAATATATTACTTGTAGCTTTAGTTTTATCACCAGCTTTAGTATTCTTGTGGCGTAATTTACTCTCTGCTCTAGTATAAGCAGCACCAAGTACTATAGAATTATCGAACGCATAATCAATTCCTATTATACCACCGCCAGTGTTGGATTTATAACCACTTGCACCATTTTTAGATTTTTGCGTTGCGATGCCATAGAATGGTACACCCCAAACGCCAGTACCGATATTATCTTCATCACCAGCAGCAGTTGCGGCTTGAGTTCTATTAATAGTACGTCTTCTACCGCTAGTATTATTATTTTTAAGAGTTGAATTTGGTTCATTTAGTCCGCTTAGTCCAGTTTCGTCTCCTAATTCTTCTAATCGTCCAAAAATTCCTTCTGAGGTTAAATTATCCATGTTTATAGCAACATCGGTTAATATATTTTGGAGTTCCATATTAGTAAATTCTCCGACTCCTTCACTAACTTCTGTAATATTTACTCTATGACCTAAACGATCTAACGTTTCAATCATGGTATTTGTAGGCATAGCTTCTAGATCTTTCTTTAATTGAGCAGCACTACTAGTAGTGTCGGAATCCTTAACATTATTAGCTAATTGTGTTGCTATACCGCTAGCTACAGGATTGGTTATAGGATTTATTACAGATGGATCAAAACCGCCAGAGCCATTACCTCCATCTCCACCGTTACCGCCATCACCTCCATCGCCTCCATCTCCGCCGTCACCACCGTCACCGCCATCTTCTGCAACTAATGCAAATCCAGTACCATCACTAACCCAATTTTTCCATTTATTTCCTGTATCGCTAGAATTAATAGTTACGTCGCTGTTAGGATAAGGAGAGAAAGTTGCTCCCTCATTAAGAGTAACTATTTGATGCTTATCACCTTTTGTAATTTTAGTTGTATCTGATCTGGATACTACATTGATTATTATTTTATTTATGTTGGACATATCATAACTTGAATCCTGATCAACTAATATATGTCCACCTGTTTTTAATGTCGTATCAAAATATGTGATAATATTTAATGTGCCATTATGTGTAACATTTCCCGTATGTTTTAATTCATAATTTGCTAAATCTAAAATGGCATCTGTTACGTTTAGGTCATCCTCCAGCACTGAGTTAGCTGTTAAAATTAATTTTGCTTTATCAGCTATTAAAGTACCTGCTTGTATATTTTTCTCAAGTATAACAGATGTGTTAGGTGAAAATTCTAATCGTTGTACATTTTTAACTTCTTCTTTGAACCAAACATTTTGATCAAATTTTATAGTACCACCATTATTAATTGGGGCATTTACTAAAACAGCGTCTTTGAATTCTGCAGACGAAGTAGAATCTGCAAAATTAAAATTACTTGCCGCAACATCGGTTAAATAAGTAAATAATTGAAGTGAACGAGGTAGCGGTGTACCATCTACTATGGCGTTAGGGAGGTTTAAAGTCTTAGGATTTGTATTATTAGTTCCACGATCAAAATTAACAGTTTTACCTGCATCAATATTAACATTGCCAGCATATAGATCACCTTTGATAGTATTATTACCACTAAACTGAACGCTTGCTAAACTTTTACCGCTGCTACCTAAATCATAACTACTAGCACCATCAATATTAAGTTTTACATTACCCTGTCCGTTATTAGCAGTAGTTACGCCTGAATAGAACTTATCAGTATTAATATTGACTAAGCCATTGCCTAGTAACTCTATTGATTTTAATTTATTAGTATCAGTACCTATTGCACCATTTGCTGTAAAGTCGGTTACTGCTATTGTATGAGTATTATTTCCTGCTGTAGTAACGTTTGTAACATTACTTGCTGCATTTAAAGTTAAAGTTGCTGGGTTGTTTGCATTAGAAAAGTTAATGTTTTGAGCATTTAAACCACCTGAAATTATAGCATCGCTATTTGCTACTTCTATAGTATTAAGAGAATTATTAGCCCCAATAGTAGATGTTATATTAATAGGTGCTGGGTTATTTAATTTTAAAGTACCGCTATTAGCATTATCGCTAGAAATATCAGTAGCAGTTAAATTATTCTTAACCTCTATAGTAGCACCATTTAATAGAATAACCTTGCCACTGTTAACAGTGTTGCCAAAACTTACACTACCTGCTTGCACTGTAATATTACCGACTACCGCACTTGAACCTATGCTGCCGCTAACACTACCACCATTTGTAAAGACTAAATTTACAGCCTGACCGCCGCTTGTGTTAATGCCTACAGTTAAATTAGTGCCTGCTGCAAAAGTTATATTATTATTTCCGTTACCTTGAATTTCACCGATAGAGTAATTACCGCCAGCAGTTAAAGATACATCACCTGCTCCAGCTTTTAGCATAGCTATATTAGTAATTAAATCGGTAACTTGTCCTGCACCTAGGAAAGTTAATGTACCATTCTGAATACCAGTGCTTGTTACAGTTCCATTAATATTTACCCCATCAGCAAGATTTATTGTGCCTGCATTACCTTGAAAATCTACCTTGCCGTTTATATTACCTGTTGCTGAATAAATTGTACCTTTTGTGAAATACACATCAGCATTTACTTCTCCTAATTCTATTGTATTAACACCAAGCGATATCTTATCAACAAATATACCGACATTTAAATCTATAGTACCATTACCAGTGCTGATAAAATCTAATTCTTTTAACCTTTGACCATTAACGCCAAGTGTATAATTAGCATTACCACCATTATCAATTGTTAACTTATTATTTCCGGTTGTTAGTTGTACTTTACCAAACTGATCACCGCCTGGACTTAAAATTCCTGTTAAAGTGATGGTTCTATCAGTAGTATTTGAACTATTTTGAAGATTTAAAGCAGAATCTGGATTAGCAAATGTCATTTTCGCACTATTTAAAGCAAAATCTTTACTTTCTGCATCTAAGCCGTAAGTAGCTGCTCCATTTGCTCCTGCTTCACCTATAATTATATTTTGAATTAAAGCTGATGTTAGGCTTTGATCAGTAAGATTTGCTCCAGCTTTAATATTTAACTTATTGGCATTATGAACGTCTAAATTATCACTAATTGTAACGTTACCAATAATATTTAAAGCAGTAAGTGCATTACCATCTGTGCCAAGTGTTGCTCCATTTTGACCACTTACTGTTAATTTTGCAGTACTACCATCTAAAGAGACGGTACCACCGCCACCGGTAAATCCTGCTAAGCTAGCGGCAAATTTAGTAGTTTGTTCTACTGGAGCAGATATTACTAATTCTGAATTTGCATTGTTAAAGTTAATACTATTATTTGCTACACTTAGAAGAGTAACATTAGGATTATTTTCTTTAATAGTAAAAATTTGTGAGGCTAAATTGTTTCCTATATTAATTGTTTTAAGCGTACCTATATTGGTAGCCGTTAATGTAGTTAAAACATTTAATACGCCATTATTGCCATTTATAATAGCATCTAGGATATATTGACCATTACCGCTAAATTCTAAAATACCGCCATTTGTTTTAAAATCAAGATTAGGCGTTGTTAGATTTCCGCTAAGCTGAATTCTTCCACCATTTATAAAATTGATATTTTCAGCAAATACATTATTTTTCAGAACTACCTTTGATGTATTATCACCTTGTATATTTATAGTAGCTGGGCTATTTTCGGCATCAGTACCTATATTTTGAGCTACTCTACCATTATAGGTAAAATTTAAAGTACCAGCTACACTGCCAGTGCTTGTTACAATTCCCTCTATACTAAAGCCGTCACCTAAAGTAAATGTTCCACCTTTACCTTTGAAATCTACCCCACCTGTAAAATTCCCTGTAGATGTTAATTTACCTGCTCCATCATAAAATGCATTAACTGTTGTAGCCCCTGCTATTGTGGCATCTGCCCCAGCATTAACTGTTAAGGTTGTTGCATTTACATTACCGCCTATAGTATCAATGCCATTAAATACGATTTCAGCTAAACTATTACCTGTTACTCCACCTGTAATTGTTCCATCTTTTTCGAATATTAATTGACCATTTCCGGCATCTGCTTCATTTGTTATGCTGCCATCAAAATTAATCCTATCTAGTAACGTTAGTGCAGATGTATTATCTGTTAAAGTGAGGTGGCCCAATTTGTCTAGACTAAAAATTAAGATTTATGAGATATAAATTGTATTATAATTTTACTCAATAATTTTTGTAGAATACACCTGTTCTGGAGTGAGATATTCTAATGACTGGTGCATTCTTTTTCTATTATAAAAATTTATGTAATCAGTTATAGCATTTTTTGCCTCCTTGACAGTATTTAAAACCATCAAATATATTTTTTCTTGTTTTAATGAACGCCAAAATCTTTCTATAAATACATTATCTAGGGCTCTGCCTTTACCATCCATACTGATTTTGATTTCACGTTTAATTAGTTTATCTGTAAAATCTTTTGATGTAAATTGAGAACCTTGATCTGTATTAAAGATTTCAGGCTGACCATATTTTATTATTGCTTCTTCAAGTGCATCAATACAAAAGTCACTTTCTAAACTAATAGACACCTTCCAGCTCACAATATAACGACTAAACCAATCAATAATTGCTACCAAATATACAAATCCTTGTGCCATTCTAATATAAGTGATATCTGTACTCCATACCTGATTTACTTTAATAATTTCAACTCCTTTTAAAAGATATGGATATATTTTATGAGCTTGATTGCGCTTACTTAAGTTCATTTTAGGATAGATAGCTTCAATAGCCATTATTCTATAATAACGACTTACTGCCTTGCGACCAATTGTGATGCCCAATGGTACAAGGTGCTCAGACATTCTTCTTGCTCCAAAGTAAGGATGCTGTGTGTATATTTCATCAATCACTTGCATTATTTTTAAGTCTTTTTGGGTTAAGCCTTGTGGCTTGTAATAATAGCTAGATTTGTTAATAAACAGTAGAGTACATTGCCTAGCGATACTTAGATTACTACACTCTTTATCTACCATATTTTTTCTAATTGCCAAGTCCAAACAATGTAGATTTTTTTTTCAACCAGTCACGTTCAACAGTTAACTGGCCTATTTGTTCATACAATTGTTTTATTAAATCCTGATGATCTGGATCCTTAGATTGTGGCTTAATTTGAAAACCACTAATTAAATTTTCTATACCTCTTTTCTTCCATGCTTGTATTTGTGTCGGATGAACTCCATATTTGCTACTAATTTGAGCTATTGTCATTTCAGCTTTTATTGTTTCTAAAACTATCTTTGTTTTTTCTGCTGCACTATATTGTTTTGCTTTTTTGGACATATAATTTCTCTTTTGTATCTGAAAATTATATCTCATTCTAGCATTTTAGTAGTCCAGTTTTTGGGTACCATTATATTGCATTACCTGCGTTAAAGGTTACAGTTCCTGCTGTTAAACCAGTATTAACGTTAATTGTTCCTGATGGATTAGTGCTATTAACCCACCAATTAAATACCTGACATAATAGTTGCAAATACTAAAATATAATGTTAGAATGAAATAATGCTAAAAAAAGAAGATTTTAGGACATTATCAACGAGTGCACAAGCAGCTTTAAGAAAAGTTGCATTAAGAGCAATTGATAAAGGAGAAAAACAATCAGATGTATCAAATCTTATAGGAGTAACACGTCAGACTATTAGTAACTGGGTTAACAAAAGAAGAAGAGGTGATAAATATGCAATAACTGGCAAGTCTAGAGGAAGAAAGACAGGAGAGAAAAGAATAATAAATGAAATGCTGGGTAAAAAAATACAAGATTATATAAATCACTCTAGACCAGAAGATCACAATATCAAATCTGCACTATGGTCAAGAAAAGCTATTAATGCCCTGATTAAAAAATGCTGTGGTTTCTTTTTGCCATTAAGTACGATTGGAGAATATTTAAGAAGATGGGGATATACTGCACAAAAACCAAAGAAATTAGCTTATGAGCAACAGCCAAAACAAGTTCAAGTATGGCTAGATGAAGAATATCCCGCAATAGTAAAACAAGCACAAATGGAACAAGCTGAAATACACTGGTGTGATGAAGTGGGTATAAAATCAGAATGTCAGGTGTTACAGAGCTATTCTTTAAAAGGCAAAACACCCGTAGTTATTCATAAATCAAAACGATTTACTATAAATATGATATCAACTGTTACGAACAATGGTAAACTAAGGTTCATGTTATATGAAGATACACTAAAAACAGATATATTTATAGAATTTCTAAGAAGATTAGTGAAATCTGCAAGAAGGAAGATCTTTTTAATATTAGACAATTTAAAAGTACATCATAGTAAAAAAGTATACAGCTGGACAAATAAGCATAAAGATAAAATTTCTTTGTTTTTTTTGCCTCCTTATACTCCACAACATAATCCAGATGAATACTTAAATAATGACTTAAAAAGAAATGTAAATAGAAAACATATACCTCTTACAAAAGATGAGTTAAAATACAATCTTAAATCTTATTTACGTTGCTTACAGAACAATCCTAAACATATACAAAAATTGTTCCAAGCCGATGATGTTAAATATGCCTCTTAAGTCAGGTATTTAATTGGTGGGTTAATAAATATTCATATCAAAATAATTACCATATCAAACAGCTTGGCTTTTCATCACCGATTAGCTCAAATATGGGCTGGGGGTATAGTGCTAACTTAATTAAAGCTAAATCTACAAATTATAATGTACAAGTTAATCGTAATGGTGAACATAATGATATGGACTCTATTTGTATAAAAATGATGCATCAACAACTAAACAGTTCAATATTCAAGGTAGCGTGGTCTCTATTGATAAGAATTATTATATGACAAGACCAATTACCGGAGGTATTGCCTTAGTTAAGGTAAGCGATATGAAAGATGTTGGAGTGTACAATAATAATCAACTAGTTGGTTATACAGATGATAAAGGTAAAATACTTATTCCAAACGTAACCCCTTATATTCCATCTGAAATAAGATTAGATGATGAAAAACTACCTCTTAATGCAGAGTTTTCCGATATTGCATTAAATATTGCACCAAAAACGAAATCGGCAGTAAAATTAGACTTTGGTATTAAAATTGTTAGAAGTGTGGAAATGACAGTATTTGATAGCAATAAACATTTCATGCCTCTTGATAGCACTGTCACTATTGAAGGAGTAGATGAGCAATTATTTGTTGGTTACAATGGAAAAGTTTATATAAATGATATAAAAAATCTTGAAGTATTAAATGGTTCTATCTGTAATGAAAATGTAGAAAATAGTAAATGTTGCCATTTTAGTTTACCCGTTAATAAAGATTTAAATGATCCGATAATTGATTTAGGTGAGATAGTATGCGAATAAGATATTTGGTTGCAGTGTGTTTAATTAGTTTAGCTTTATCAGGTCAAACCATGGCAACGTGTAGCGTATCTGTACCAACTGTGGGATTTGGTAATGTTAGTACGTCGTCTAGCAAAACTACTTCAGTTACGGCTTCAGTCACTTGTAGTGCTTTAATTTCATTAATTGTGAGCTATACCTTAAAATTTAGTACCGGTTCAGCAAATATTTATAATCCGAGAAATATGCTTAACGGCAGTAATAAGCTAACCTATAATTTATATAAAGATGCTGCTCATAGTCAAATACTTGGTAATGGAACAAGTAGTACAGTAACAATTCAAGATAGCTATTTGCTTGCCCTTGGACCGGTTACTAGAAATTATACTATATATGCAAGCCTGCCTGCTCAACCTCTTGCTAATGTTGGTAATTATCAAGATACTATTACTGTAACTTTAACCCAGCCATAATTTCGAAAGATCATTGTAAGGAAAAACTGGCGTTGTTGCGTGGATCAATTTTTCCGTCATTGCCACGCTCATTTCATTCGCTCGCAATGACGATTTGGTATCCACGTAACAATGTCGTATAAACCACGGGATGATGGGAGGAAAATCGTGCTGTGCAACAACGCTTTTAATTGTTTGCAATGTCTATTGTATTAATGATTCAAATTCTTTAACTACTGCTTGATAAAGCTTACGTTTGAATGGAATAATAATTGATAGTAATTCATCAAGTGATGCCCAACGCCATTCGTCAAATTCTGGATTAAGAGTGTTTATATTAATATCTTCATTAGTGCCGGTGAATCTAATTAAAAACCAGCGTTGTTTCTGTCCGCGAAAATTACCGTCCCATAATTTAGGAATTAAAAAACTTGGTACATCGTAACTATACCAGCATTTACTTTCAGCAATTATATATCCTTTGCTGCTTCCTATTTCTTCTAACATTTCACGCATAGCTGCAATACTTGGGGTTTCGCCAGGTACTATTCCACCTTGCGGCATTTGCCATGCAGAGATTTTAGTATCTATTCGCTTACCAACAAATATTTTATTATCGGCGTTTAATATCATCATACCAACGCCTGGTCTATAAGGTAATGCTAGATGTTTTTTAGAAGTTTTATTCATAATTATAGTTTTACAACTTTATTTTTACCAGTTGTTTTAGCTTCATACATAGCTTTGTCCGAGCGTTCAATAAATTCTTCAATTGACTCACCTTTTTTATACTCTGTAACTCCTATAGACACAGTCTTTTTTAAAGGTTCTTCTTGCTCGTCTATTTGAAAGTTCATGCTTTCTATTTTAACTCTAACTCGCTCTGCTGTATATATTGCTTGGTCAATATTTATATCATTTAAAAGTATAGTAAATTCTTCGCCACCAAATCTTGCTATTAAATCAGTTACTCTAAAGGTATTTTTTAAAATACGAGAAGTGGTTATTAAAACTTTATCTCCTGCTTGATGTCCATAAGTATCATTTACATGCTTAAAATTATCGATATCACACATAAGCAAATATAATTTCATGCCTTCTTTATTAGCCTTTTCGACCATTTGCTTAATGTGTACATCAAAATAACGGCGATTAAATAAACCTGTTAATCCGTCTTTAGCTGCTAAATTTACGCTTTGTTCTAAATCGTTACGTAAATTATCTTGATATTGTTTGCGTCTTAGCTGGGTTTTAATTCTTGCAGCTAGCTCACTTTCATCAATAGGATAAACAAAATAATCATTAATGCCAAGCTCAAATCCTTTCATAACTAATTGCATTTGATTTTCGTTTCCGTTTTCATCTTCATAAATTTGTAAAATTAATATTACTCCACTTATTTCCGGTTTGCCTCTTAAAATAGCTCCTACTCTTAAAGGATCTTCATTTTCAAGAGTACTACTAATTACTATAAGATCAGGTTTATATTCATTTATAGTATCTGTCTCTTCAGAATTACTTATTACTTTTACGTTAGATGTAATTTTAAGCAACATTTGTTTTATGTTTTTAGCTTGTACTACATCATCGTTAATTAGCAATATTTTCTTATCTGCAAAATCATCATGTATTTCAACATTAATACCACCAAGTAATGCATTAGTACTATTACGAATTTTTAACTCATCAATTAAGCTTTTCATTCTTGATAATGATTTAATTCTTATAAAAAGAGCATTATCATTAATTGGCTTTGTCAAAAACTCATCTGCACCAGCCTCTAGCCCTTTAACACGATCATCAACATCAGAAAGAGCAGTTACCATTACTACCGGTATGTGGGTAGTTTCAGGATCAGATTTAATTTTTTTACATACTTCAAATCCATCCATCTCAGGCATCATAACATCAAGAAGTACTATATCTACTTTTTCTTTTTTTAAAATGTTTAATGCTTCTTTGCCGCTGCTCGCTTTAAAAACAGTATAATACTCATTTAAAAGCTTTGCTTCTAGTAATTTAATATTCGTTTCTATATCGTCTACTATTAATATGTTTGCACTCATAAGATTAAATTCTTGTTTTTAAAGAAAATAATTTGTATATTTATATTTTTTTAAAGTAAGTTTAAGTGTAATAATATATGAAAATTTCAGCGAATTCAATTAGAACAGGCAATATATTAGTTTATAATAACGATTTATGGGTGGTAAGCAAACAACCTGAGCATACTCAGCCTGGAAAAGGCGGTGCTTATGTGCAAGTTGAGATGAAAAATCTAAAAACTGGTACAAAGCGTAACGAAAGATTTAGTTCTTCAGATCATTTAGAAAAAGCTGAACTTGAACAAAAAGACTGTCAATTTTTATATTTTGAAGATAATAATATAGTATTGATGGATAATCAGACTTTTGAGCAAATAAGTGTAAACAAAGAAATTTTAGATGAAAAATTACCTTTTTTAACTGAAAATATGATTGTTAAAGTCGAATTTTATAATGAAAAACCTCTAAGTATTGAACTCCCTGCAACAGTTATATTAGAAATTATTGAAACTGATCCAGTAATAAAAGGAGCAACCGCAACCGCTTCGTACAAGCCAGCAACCCTTGCAAATGGTGTTAAGGTAAAAGTACCTCAATATTTAGAGATAGGCGAAAAAATTGTTGTTAAGACTGAGGATCTAACCTATGTTGAAAGGTCTAAGTAACATTGTCATACCGTGGCTTGACCACGGTATCTAGAAAAATAAATAAAAATACTAATATTATAATTACTAAATGCAACCTATAACTAATTTGTTAATTAATTCACTGCGTAAAGCAGTTAAGTTTGTACATAGAGATTTTTTAGAGCTTGAAATGCTTCAAAAAAATCCTATTAGAAATGAAGAGTTTTGTAAGCGATCTTATTTAAGATTAAAAACTTTATTATGTGAAGAATTACAAAAACATACAAAATATTTATTTTTTCCTGAAGATCAATTTGATCCCAACAATAATTATGAAACTGTTTTTTTAGTCAATCCTATAGATAGTCCAAATAATTTTGCTAGAAGTCTTCCTTTTTTTGCTGTATCAATAACTTGTTTGAAGCAAAATCAAGATGTTCTAACGCCTGTTTCTACTGTTATATATTTTCCGGTTCTTAATGAGGTATATTACGCTGAAAGGGGTAGAGGGGCTTGGGTAGAAAAAAATGATTTAGGCTCTAATCATAAAGGTTTAAGGTTAAGGGTTTCTGATAATGATAATTTGGAAAATTGTCTAACAATTATTGAAGATTTAAAAAACAATAATTTTCAAGAGATTAATAACAGTAGAACTTTTGGTTCTTCTTGTTATGCAGCGATGCTTTTAGCATCAGGTAAGGCTGACTTAATATATTTACCATTATTAAATTTTACGCTATATTATTCTTTTGATCTTTTTATTAAAGAAGCAGGTGGTATAGTTGTAGATTCTAGTGATAAATTTATATATTCAAATCGTTACATTACTAGAGAATTAAAAAAATCTTAAGCAAAACATTATTTTAAATTTGCATTTTTAGCATTAAGATATAATAATTAAGCATGTTAATTGTATCTGTAAGTGTATTATGAAAAAGTTTGACATTGATTGCGATTTTGGAGGACAAAAGTCTAAATTTACCATTTATATAGGTACACCGCAAGATGGACATCACCCATTGCAGTTCCAATCAAAATGGTTATTAGATGAGAGAGGCGGTACTATTCCTGATGCTGTTATGGATGCAGTAAAACAGCTATATGATCTTTCGAAAAAAAATAATGTATCGTTTGAAGATTTGTGTGTTTATGCTCTTGGTACTGCTCAAGAAGCTCAAACCACAAGTAACGATGAAGATGAGACAGAAAGAGAGGATAATGATGATGAAGATAATAAAGCAGAACAAGCATAAATTATCAGCTTGTGGGTACTCAATGTCATCCCGTGGCAGCATTGCTTGCGTGGATACCAAGTCATCTGAGCTACGCAAATGAAATGAGCGTGGTAATTCAGAAAAAATAATAACTATAGAGATTAAAATGAAACAATATAACTACTTATTTAAAATTATTCACCGTGAAGGTTACATATTTATTGCTAGTTTTGCATTAGTAAGCTTCTTACTTGCTTCTTTCAACGAGAAGCTTGGTTGTATGGGATTTATTGCTACTGCTTGGTGTATTTATTTTTTCCGGAATCCCGATCGTTTCGTACCGATAGGTAATGATTTGGTAATAAGCCCTGCGGACGGGGTAATTCAAGAAATCAAAGAAGCCTTACCACCGGCAGAGCTAGGGCTTGGTGATGTCGAAATGATTAGAGTTAGTATTTTCCTAAATATCTTTAACGTGCATGTGAATAGAATTCCGGCAAATGGTAAAATTTTAGCATTGCATTATAACCCTGGAAAGTTTTTTAATGCTTCTCTTGATAAAGCAAGTGTTTATAACGAACGTCAATCTGTATTAATGGAAACAGAGCAAGGGCAAAAAATTGCTTTTGTTCAAATTGCAGGATTAATAGCAAGACGTATAGTTTGTGATTTAGAGGAAAGTAATGAAGTTAAAGCAGGCGAGCGATATGGTATAATTCGTTTCGGTAGTAGAGTTGATGTATATCTACCGCTAAAAACTGCTTTATTAGTAAGTAAAGGACAAACTGCTATTGGTGGCGAAACTATTATTGCAGATTTTGGACGCAAAAAGACAGCTGAATTACAGTTTGAAAGAAAGTAGAAGCAACCGTCATTGCGAGGAGTGGCAAAGCCTAGGGCGAAGGCAATCTCAGGAATTCTACTTTATGAGATTGCCGCACTCGCTCCGCTCGCTCGCAATGACGTTATAATATCATAAACCATATTTTCTTGAGTATCTGCATTGTTAAAAATTCGTAAAACTATAATATCTAAACCTGTACCTATAATAAAATTAATACCAAACTTTGTAACTCTGCTTGGCTTAGTAACTGGTATGAGTTCAGTGAAATTTGCATTAGATAGTAAATGGGAAATTGCCGTATATTGCATTATAGTAGCAGCAATTATTGATGGCATTGATGGAAGAATTGCAAGGATGCTAAATGCTACTAGCCCCTTTGGTGCTGAACTTGATTCTTTATGTGATTTTGCTAATTTCGGTATAGCACCTGCTTATTTAATATATTTATGGTCTTTCCAGCAATATGAGTATAAAGTATTTTCTTCAGCAGTAATGTTACTATTCATAGTATGTATGGCTCTACGTCTTGCTAGGTTTAATGTTGGTATTTATCAGCCAAAACAAGATAAAAAACCTGAGCATTTCTTTACAGGTGTACCTGCCCCTTGCGGTGCTTTACTTGCCTTAGTTCCTGTAATGATAGATTTTGAAATCGGTACATTATTAAATATAAATGTTCGTATTCATACTATAACAATTAATATATATTTAGCTATAATAGCTTTTCTCCTTGCTAGCAGACTTCCTACAATTTCAACAAAAAATCTAAGTATCAAGCCTGAATATTTATCGCTTGCAATGATTTTATTTGCTGTTGTTATCATAAATCTTATAATATATCCATGGTATGCACTGCCATTTATTGCAGTTATATATATTCTTTCTATCCCGTTTTGTTATTTCTTAAAACATAAATTTAATAACAATTAATTATGCTTGATGTATTAAAACAAAATATTCAAAAATATAGAAATCACCCATTTGCTAAATATATCCTCATTATAGCCCTTATAGTAATAACTTATTTAGGTTATAAAATTTATGTTTGGGTAAATACAGAATCAACAGATAATGCTTATATTGATGCTGATATTTCAGATGTTAGTGCTGAAATTAATGGGGTTTTAACTAATCTATTAGTGACTAATAATACAAAAGTTAGTAAAGGCGATTTAATCGGCGAAATCGATGATAGAGACTATAAAGCCAAGCTTGCAGCACTTGAGGCGTCTATTGGAGCTTCAGAAAAAAATATAGAGATTATTGATCAAAAAATATCTATAGGGCAGAACCAATTAGAACAGTCAGGCGAAAAACTAAAACTTGCCGCAACAAGTTTTAATATTGTTTCAACTGATTTTACTAGAGTACAAGAGTTAAATAAGGCAAAATTTGCCAGTATTAAAGCGTTGGACGATTCTAAAAATGCTTATCAAAAAGCAAAAACTGATTATAAACAAGCACAGCTAGATATAGATATCTCTAAGCAAAACTTACAGCTACTTGGGCTTGAAAAAGCAGCAGAACAAGAAAAGCTAAAAGAATTAGAAGCAAATAAAAAAATTATCTTACGGAGCTTGCAGAACACTAAGCTTATTGCTGCGGTATCTGGTGTATTTGGTAATAGTAGTTTAGAAGTAGGAAATTATATAACGCCCGGTAGAGCTTTATTCTCTATAGTACAAGATAATTCAATGTATATTCAGGCTAATTTTAAGGAAACACAAATTAAGAAATTTCAGCCAGGCATGAAAGTAAAAATCCAATTTGATGCTATTCCTAAAAAAACATTTTATGGAAAAATTCGTAATATTTCCCCTGCTACCGGTTCTAAATTTACCTTAATCCCACCTGACAACGCTACCGGTAATTTTACTAAAATAGTGCAGCGTGTACCTGTTTTAATTGATTTTGATGCCCCTGTTGCTAATTTAATCCCAGGTATGTCAGTAGTTGTATATATTAGAACTGATCAAAAGATGTCTACTCGATGAACTTCAAAAATTAGCTATGAATAGTACCGGACAGTTTTAAAAAAATGTTATATTTTATTCAGGTATAGGTGACCTTATATGTCATTCTTAGCTAGAGGCGGGAATCCAGAAAAATAAATATAAAAGCAGCAAGTTTTTAAAATTAAAAGCTTAGGTATCTTGCTTTATGCTGGATTCCTGCTTCCGTACAGTAGTGTCCGGAGAAAATTGGAGTATTATTAAAACCGTCATTGCGAGCGGTCGTAGACCGCGTGGCAATCCAGAAAAATAGTAAAAAATAACTAATTTTAGCATTTTTTTACTTCCTTGCTTCGTCGAATTACTTTGTAATTCTTCTCGCAATGACGAAAAAACCTAATAATAACAACGTTTATTTTTTTCCGGACACTACTGCACTTCCGCGGGAATGACACATAATAAAAACTGTCCGGTACTATCATTAAGTATACGTTCCGCTCTTCGGCTTACAGACCACATGTTCTTTTTCAAATAAAACTTCGTCTACCCAACTTTTCATTTATTAGGAGTATAATTATCTTTTCATATCCGTTATTTCTTTCTTCAATTTTATTACTAGGGTTTGTAATTTTTCAAATTCTTCCCTAGTAACATAATTACCTTTAAGTATTTTATCCTCAATCACGTCGCAACTTTTATCTTTTATATTATTTATTGCTTTATGTAAGACGCTGCTAGCACCTGTCGCTACTTTTAATAAATCATTTGTTTTCATTTAAAATACCTCAAGTGATAGAGCATGCAAGCCATTTTGGAATTCATCGGCAAGTAGGTTATTAATAGTGCGATGATTGGCAATTAGGCTTTTGCCTTGTAAAATTTCTGCCGAAATTTTTATTTTAATATGGCTGTGAATTCCATCATAATGACTAGCATGTTTATGACTTTCGTCTATTATTTCGCAAAAATGTGGTTTTAAGACACTTAAGCTTTTAGTTATCCTGTCTATTCTGCTCATATTTTTATTTTATTTATAGAAAAAATACCTTAGTATTCTTAGAATATATAATTTTATTATCAAAATGGCAATGTCAGAATTAATCACAGAATATAAAGTTTTACAAGCTGAAATGGATAAAATAGGGATGGGAGTATGTTTTGCTTGTAAATTATTGAATTATGATGAAATTGCATTCATAGAACCAAATAAGAATTTCATAATTCAGGATTTAGAAAAAATTATTGAAAATGTAAGCAAGGAGCTTGATATTCCTCTAAAATTTAGAAAAACAAAAAAAGACATAATATTATTTGTACTAGATATTACCGATTCTGATCTAATTAAAAGTTTTGCTAGAAAATTATATTTATCTTCCCAGCTTTATATAAATGAGGAGCGACCGGAAATCTATATAAATTGTTGTATTGCGAGTAGTGAGTTCCCAAAAGTAAGTGCTAATGCAGAAGAGATTGAGAAAATACTAAATATGTTACTTTCACAGAATAATAATTATTATTATCGTGAATATAACTCTGATGATCATGATTTAGAGAATATAAAAAAGTCTAATTTACAACTCAATTTGCTTAGACAAGCTTTAGCTAAAAAAACTATGCGATTTGCTTATCAGCCTATAATTGATCGCAAGACTTTGAAAGTACATTATTATGAATGTCTACTTCGAATACCGGATGAGAATGGTGTTTATATTTCTTTCGGTCCTATAATTCCCATTGCTGAAAATAAAGGATTAATTTTTATAATTGATCAGATCGTTTTAGAGATGAGTATTCACGAGCTTGTAAACAATCCTAATTTAATGCTATCTGTTAATATTTCAAATATTGGTACGACTGATGAAGCTTTATGGGAGATAGCAGAAAGTTTATTAAAAACTTATGATGTTCGAGATCGTTTAATTGTCGAAATTACTGAAACTTCTTTTAACGAGAATTATGATAAAATAAACGTATTTATCAATAAGTTACGTAAATTTGGTTGTAAATTTGCTTTAGATGATTTCGGCTCAGGCTTTACATCCTTTAAACAACTTCAAAGCTTGCCTATTGATATTATAAAAATTGATGGCAAATATGTCCGTAGTATTACAAGTGATGTACAAAGTAGATATTTTGTCGAAAGATTAATTAAAATCTCAGAAGATTTAAATATTGAAACAGTAGCTGAATTTGTCGAAAACGGTGAAATAGCTAAGTTTTTAATAGATCTAAAAGTAGGCGGCTTGCAAGGCAATTACTACTCCGAAGCAAAATTTGATAGGGCGGAGTAGTGTCATTGCGAGGAGAAACGCAGTTTCGACGCGGCAATCTAGTATTAACATTCTGAGATTGCTTCGGCGATGCTATGCATCTTCTCGCAATGACGTTTTATAGTACTTGACAAAACCCCTAAAACCATATATGCACAACTCAATTTTAAAAATTAACTTAAATGCTGTTACTTGAATTAAAAAAAACTAATCAAACTTTAGAAACTATACATTTTATTGGCATTGGCGGCGTTGGAATGAGCGGAATTGCTGAGATATTACATAATCTTGGTTATAAGGTGCAAGGTTCTGATTTATCAGAAAATTATAATACCAAACGTTTAGAAGCATATGGCATTAAAATATTTGTTGGTCATACACCACAAAATATTACAAATGTCTCATATGTTGTTGTTTCTTCGGCAATTAATCGAAATAATCCGGAAGTAAAAGAAGCTTTGGAGCGTAAAATCCCAATTATCAGACGTGCAGAAATGCTTGCTGAACTTATGAGGTTAAAATGCTCGGTAGCGGTATCTGGTTCACATGGTAAGACTACTACCACTTCTTTAGTTGCTTGCTTATTTGAGGCAGCTGGTTTACACCCTACAGTCATTAATGGTGGTATTATTAATAATAGATCCACAAATGCCTATCTCGGTTCAAGTAATTATTTAATTGCTGAAGCTGATGAGTCAGATGCAACTTTTATAAGTATTCCGTCGACCATTGCAATAATAACTAATATTGATCCAGAACATTTAGATTATTACAAAGATTTTGATACGCTAATTAATGCCTTTAGGAGTTTTATCACAAATTTACCTTTTTATGGTTTTGCTGTTTGTTGTATTGACCATAAAATAGTACGTGAGTTAGTAAATAATATTACCGAGCGGAAAGTTATCACTTATGGTATTGATTCCGATGATGCTCATATTATCGCATTTAATATTAGTACAGATATTACTTCATCTACCTTTGATGTAAAAATTAGTTTGCCAAATGTAAGTGGTGTTACAATTATAGAGAAAATTACTATTCCAACCCCAGGAAGGCATAATATTTTAAATAGTTTAGCCGCAATCAGTGTAGGGGTGGAGTTAGATTTCGGTATTAAGGCTATTAAAAACGGCTTTAATAGCTTTAAAGGAGTAAAAAGAAGATTTACTAAAGTAGCTGAATATAATCAAGCTTCGGTTATTGACGACTATGCTCATCACCCTGAAGAAATTAAGGCAACATTATCTACTGCCAAAAATATAGCTAATAAACAACATGGTAAGGTTATTGCTATTTTCCAGCCACATAGATATTCGAGAATGCAGCATTTATTCGAGGATTTTATGCGTTGCTTTAATGATGCGGATTTACTTTATATTACAGATGTATATGCGGTAGGTGAAAGCCCTATAGAGGGTATTAGCGGGCAAAGTTTAATTGATAACATTATTAAGCTCAAATATCATAATCAAGCGAATTTCTTAGCAAAATTAGATGACACTGTAGAAGTTATAATGAATAAAGCATCCCCTGGTGATATGATTATTATGATGGGAGCAGGTAATATTTCAAACTTTGCTAATGAATTACCACAAAAATTTGGTAATTTGTCATGAATCTCCCTATAGTAAAAGGTGAATATAGGAAAGATTATAACTTAAAACATTTAACATGGTTTAAAGTAGGCGGTAATGCTGAAATATTTTTTAAGCCTATAGATAACGAAGATTTAGCAAGCTTCTTAGTACAAAATAAACAAAAATTACCCATAACTACTTTTGGTGCTGGTTCGAATATTATTATACGAGATGGCGGTATAGAGGGAGTCGTTATAAAGCTTGGTCAAAATTTTAGCAATATCGATTTTACGGATGATGGTCATTTAATAGTCGGCAGCAGTTGCCTTAATTTTAGTTTAGCTAAATTTTGTCAGGTAAATGCTATTAGCGGCTTTGAGTTTTTAGTCGGCATTCCTGGCACTATTGGCGGCGGCGTTGCGATGAATGCCGGAGCTTATGGTTGTGAGTTTAAAGATATTTTAGTTAGGATTGAAGCAATCGACTTTGCAGGAAACTTTCTAACATTTACAAATGAAGAAATAGGCTTTAAATATCGTGGTAATAATTTACCAAAGGATTTAATTATTCTTAAAGCTGTTTTTGAAATTACCAAAGGCAATAGTGAAGAAATATTAGCACGGATGAATGAAATAAATGCTGCAAGATCATCTACTCAGCCTATTAAGGAGCGTACTGGCGGCAGTACTTTTGCAAATCCGGAAGGATTTAAATCGTGGCAACTTATTGACAAAGCAGGACTTAGAGGCTATAGAATAGGCGATGCTTCTATCTCAGAACTTCACTGTAACTTTATGATAAATAATGGAAATGCTACCGCTAAGGACTTAGAAGATCTGGGTAATTTCGTCCAGCAGAAAGTATTTGAAGATAGTGGGATTAAATTAAATTGGGAGATAAAGAGAGTTGGGAAATTCTAACTTCGTCATTGCGAGCCACTGAAAGTGGCGTGGCAATCTTATAAGAATGTTCCGAGATTGCTTCGTCGCTATGCTCCTCGCAATGACGTTTACCTAGTAACAAAAAATGAAAATATGCATAAATATCAAACACATTGGGTTGAAAGCTCAGAAATCAAAATATTAAGCGATAGAGGCAAGAAGCATATAGCGTTAGTAGCGGGTGGTATGTCTGCTGAACGTGAAGTGTCGCTAATATCAGCTGAAGGGGTAGGCAAAGCTTTAATAGAAGCAGGCTATAAAGTTACTTTTATAGATATGGGAGCTGATATTGCTGTTAAGCTGCATGAAATAAAGCCTGATATTGTTTTTAATTGTCTGCATGGCACATATGGTGAAGATGGTTGCCTGCCTGGACTTCTTAATATTATGCGAATTCCTTATACTCATAGCGGGGTTTTAGCATCAAGCCTTGCTTTTGATAAAGTACATTCTAGAAGCTGGTTTTTGACTAACAATATTAATATGGCAGAAAGTATTGTCATAAGTAAAGGTGATAATGTTAAAACTGATCCTATAAAACGCCCATACGTGATTAAGCCGCTTACACAAGGCTCAAGTATTGGTGTTGAGGTAATATTTGAGGAAGATGATTTTAACTTTGCTAACTATGATTTTCCTTATGGTGATGAGGTAATAATAGAGAAATATATAAAAGGGCGTGAATTACAAGTAGCAATATTAAATGGCAAAGCCTTGGGAGCTTTAGAAATTAAGCTATTAAAAAATCGTTTCTATGATTATGAAACTAAATATACTGAAGGATTTGCCGAGCATCTATGTCCTGCTCCTTTGCCTACCGATATATATGATAAGCTACTTAAAGAGTCAGAAAAAATTTTTAAAACAATGAACTGCAAAGGGGTAGCTAGAGCTGAATTTATTTTAGAAGAAAGAACAAATAAGTTATATGCTTTAGAAATAAATACGCATCCTGGTATGACTCCTTTATCTATAGTTCCTGAAATAGCTGCTTATCATGGTATAGATTTTGTTAATTTAATTGAAGAAATTTTAAAGACGACAAGCTTTGAATCATGAGAAAAAAAACAAGCTCAAATAAAAAAAATACCGCTAAAAAAAACAATAACATTTCATTGCGTCGGAAGTTAGGATTAATCTATAAGAAAACAATATTAATACTTAAAATCGTTTTAATTATCTTTATATGTTTGTTTGCTTTCACAAAATATTTTGCTTCGTTAAAAAGCTATTTAAAAACAAATATATATCAAACAACTACAGAATTTGGCTTTAAACTTGAGAATGTAATAATTGAGGGACAACAAAATGTTGATGAACCTACAATATTAAAAGTTTTAAATGCTAAAAAAGGTAGTTCTATTTTTGCTCTTAATTTAGATGAAATTAGGAATAATTTAAAGAATAATAGATGGATTAAGGAAGTATATGTTTCAAGAAGATTACCAAACACGATATATATAAAACTGTTTGAAAGAGAACCTATTGCCATTTGGCAGATCAATAACCAACTCTTCTTAATTGATGAAGAGGGTTATGAAATCAGTAAGAACATAGAGCCTTTTCCTCATTTATTACATGTTGTAGGAGAGGGGGCAAATATATATGCTAGCAAGCTAGTAAATGAGCTACAAAAATATCCGGCATTAATAAATAAAACTTCATCTGCTATTAGATGTGGGGATAGAAGGTGGGATTTAAATCTTAAGGGTGGAATAAATATTAAATTACCGGCAAAGAATTTTGAAGAAGCCTTAAAATATATAGATGCACTCAATAAAGCAAATAAACTATTTAATCAAAACTATAAACAGTTAGATTTGAGGGACAAGAATAAATATTATATAGAGAAGTATTAATTAGATTCGTCATTGCGAGGAGATGCATAGCAGAGGGCGAAAGCAAGCTCAGGACATTTAACTAGATTGCTTCGTCGCTATGCTCCTCGCAATGACGTTTTTGGAATTACAACAAACATAAAAAATGAAAGAGAAAATATCGAATTTTGTAGCACTTGATTTTGGCAGTAGTAAAATTGCTGCCATTGCTGCCTATATTAGTAAAAAAGGTGAGATTAAGGTAGCAAGTCAAAATTTACATCATTCTAAAGGCATAAAATCAGGGGTTATAACAGACTTAAAAAATGCTGAAAGTAGTATTATTTCAGCAATTTATGCGTTAGAAAAAGATTGTAATAAAAATATCAAGAAAGTTATATTATCGCTATCAGGAGCTGCTACTAAATCTTATTATATAAATTATACTATTAAAATTAGTACAGCAACTATAACCGAGCAAGATATAAAAAAGCTTTTACAAAAAGCATTACAGGAGTTTAAATTTAAGGATCAAGAAATTATTCATTACTTTCCTCTTGAGTTTATTCTTGATAATAATAGGGTTGAAAACCCTGTAGGTATGTATGGAAAAGAACTTGGTTGTGAATTACATGTTATTGCAGCTGAGTCAAATATGCTATCAAATATCGTGCAGTGTTTTGCCAAATGCCATATTGAAGTTACCAATATTACTCTAGCGATTTATGCTTCTGCAATCAGCTGTCTTACAAATGATGAAAAAAACCTCGGTTCACTAATTATAGATATAGGTGATAAAACCACTTCTTTTGGTATTTTCTTTGCCGGTAAATTGATATATACAGGACACGTAAATATAGGTAGTTTTCATATTAGCTCTGATATTGCAAAAGTTTTCGGTACTGATCTTGCTACGGCTGAAAAATTAAAAATTTTATATGGTAACGCAATTTTATCCTCTTTTGATAAAGACAGTATTATTAATATGGAGGATTTTAATGTTGATGCTCACCATAGCCCTGCAGGAGCAGTAACGGTTTATAAACTTGCTGAAGTAATAAAAGCAAGAGCAGAAGAGATATTATTAATGGTAAAATCTGAATATGATAAGGCAATAAAAGGACAAATATCAGTGTACCGCACTGTTATTACTGGAGGCGGATCGCAGCTTAGAGGTTTAAAGGAGCTTTCAAGTAAAGTTTTTGAGAAGCAAACTAGAATAGGTAAGCCAGAGCTTATTGATGGCTTTACTGAAGATTATAATCCAGCTGCTTATTCGGCAGTTATAGGTATGCTAAAAATTCATGCTCTAAAACAGCAAAAAGAATTTTCCCATATGAAACTTGATGAAAATAGCAGCTGGATTAACAAAGTTTTCGATTGGCTAAGAGAGAATATTTAATATTTCTTTGCTTACTAACACTATCAATAATAACTGTCCGGTACTATTGGTCAAGCCACGGCATCGAGAAAAATAATAAAAAATGCTATGCATTTTACTGGATTGTTTCGTCAATTACTTTGTATTTCCTCGCAATGACGATCCTCGATCTATGCGGCAATCCTTAAGTATTGTTTTTTATTAGATTACTATTTAGGTCTGTGTTTAGAGCAGATTAATATATTACCTTTAACCTTGGTAATATATACTTTATCTCCTGATTTAGCTTTCTCGTTTGGTACAAGGTAAGCATTCATAATGACACCAGACCATTTTACTTGCCCAAGGTTTTCTTCTGAAATTACATCGCTATAAACTTCAGCTTCTTTACCTATCATATCGGAATAGTTTTCATTAGAAGTAGTTTTGCTATATACATATTTTTTGAGAGGATAATATAATATACAAAACCATATAAGGGATAATAAACCAAAAAGCGTTATTTGATTTGTTAAGTTAATTAGAGGATAATGATAAATTATAAGAGCGTTTGACAATGCTCCAAATCCAAAAAATAAGAACCCAATATTTGGAATTGCAAAAAATTCTGCAATTATACAAATTACCCCGATTATTAACCATAATTCAGTCACTGAGATATACTCCAAAATAAAATGAAAATTGAGCATTTTATTACAAACAAAAAATAAATTTATTTGTATATAAGATGGGAACCGCTTTCCATCTTATATACTCATTATTCTAATTATTCTTTCAAAAAGAGTATGAAATACTATTTTTGAAAGAAAAGAAATTACTTATCATGAACATAAGTTTTTAAAAATAATATAACATCTGCGATGTCTTGCGGTTTTGATATACCGGCAAAAGACATTTTAGTACCAGGAGCATAGCTACTTGGTTTATGTAAGAAAGCAAATAAACTATCATCATCCCAACTACCTCCAAGAGCTGATAGAGCAGGGGAATATTTATAATCCGTTATGCTTGCTTTAGGACGACCTGCTACATCCCATAAATGAGGTCCTATCTTATTTGGACCATCTTTATCAAGAGAGTGGCACATTAAACATTTTTTAGCTATTTCACGACCATTATCAGCATTTGCTGTTTTCATCAATTCCGGTATGTTGATTGGGGCTTGTGCTTGCGTGGTAGGTGCTTCTGAAACTTCTTGCACTGCAATACTATAACCTCGATGTTTTGGTTCTAAAACCGGTTTATATAATATATTTGCAATAAACCCAACCATCATGGCAATTAAACTTGCAAACAATATAGCTGCAACAATTTTATTTATTTCTTTTCCGTTCATATAAAATGTTATAATATGATAATGAAATCTTTTAATTTTTTATAATTTAAACTATAGAGTCGATTAATTCAATGAATAAAGAAAAAAATATTAAAAAAAATTTTTCTTTTGATGATTTGGAAATAGAAAAACTAAAAAGTAATTTTGATAAAACTTATCAACAAGAATCTGAAAAGAAAATTTTAGAAAAGCCTTTGGAAAAAAAATCTAAAATAGCTCAGTTTTTTGGAAATGTATGGGGTAAATTTTTAGGGAAGACATTTAAAATAATTGAGTTCTTTAAAAATAAATGGGATAAATTTACTCAAAGCAAAGTCGGTAAAATATTACTTAGTAATTCCTTAAATTATGCTATTTCGTTAACAGGTGCAGTAATTGCGGTTTCAGGGCTTTTTACACCTGTGTCGCCTATAGTTATAACAGTAGCTGCTATTACTGCGGTAGGTGTAGGAATTCAGGCTATAAATGAAACTGTTAAAATACGAAATTTGTGTAAACTTCATAAAGAAAATAATTTATTAGTACAAAATAGAAATGCTAAAGCCCAGCAAGATTATATATTATCGTTAGAACCTAGGTTAAAAGATAGTCTAAAAAGTGAATTATTTACACCACCTAAAAAAGAAAAAGATTTTAATAGTGATAAATATAAAATAAGTAGCAAAAATCTTAAAAGTATTGGTATAGTATTTTCAAATAATATAGCTGCTATATCTACTGCTATTATTCAAGGAGCAAGCGGTAATGTACTTGGAATTTTAAAAGCGACAGGTTATGGCATAATGACTTCTGTTTCGTTAATTACTGGTGGACTTAGTGAAAAAGAAAAAAAAGGAATAAAAACAATATTTAAGTTAAACATAAATGAAGAATGTAAAAAGCACGACACGCCAGATTATAAAAATTTAGATCAACTAGAAAAATACACTAAAGAACAAATTCTGCAAACAGCGGTGTTAAAGAAGTTAATCACTGATAAGAATTATTGGAAGATGAAAGATAATGATAAGAGAGAGAAATTTCATGAAATAAGAAATACATTTATTGGTGAAATAAGAAATAATGGGTTTAATGATTTTTGTAATAAAAATAAAGTATCATTAAATATTGAAAAAGAAAGTTATGCCAAAGATATTGGAAGAGTAATGAATCCATTCTATGAGAAGCCTAATAAAGCTCAAGAATATAGTAACTTAGCAAATGTTATGAATAAAAGAAGAAGATCTGCTATATCTCGCTAGCAGTAACAAATTTATGTGAGGTATTATCACTAAATATTCGTTGTAATAACTCGTTATTAAGAGCATGACTAGTTTTATAGCCATTAATCGAGCTTATAATGTTATTACCAGAAGTATATAAATCGCCAAATAGGTCTAATAATTTATGACGCACAAATTCATCTTGATAACGTAATCCATCAGGATTTAAGACTTTATCTTGATCATCTATAGCTATTGTATTCTCGAATGAAACACCTAGAGCAAGTCCCTTACTCTGTAAATAATCACCATCTTTTGTAAAGCCAAAAGTACGAGCATCAGCAATATTATTATTAAAAGATTCTTGCTTTGAAAAGACTAAATTTTGTCTTCCTATAGCTTTACTATTAAAATCAATAGTCAAATCTATTTTCATATGATCAGAAGGTGTACAAGTTAACTCGCAATCTTTATGAGTAGCTGTTACTTCTTTCAAAATTTTTAAATATTTTTTAGGAGCATTTTGTAGCTTTTTCCCAGCACACTCAATCATAAAGACAAAAGGTTTGCTACTGCCATCCATTATAGGAACTTCAGGACCATCTATTTTGATAACAGCATTATCAATTCCGCATCCCCATAATGCAGCCATTATATGTTCAATTGTTGAGACTTGTATTTTGTTGCTATTGCTTATAGTAGTAGAAAGTAAAGTGTCAGAAACGTTAAAATATTTTGCTTCAATATAATTATTTTCTGAAGATATATCTGTTCTTATGAAAATAATACCTGTATTTTCTTTAGCAGGCTCAATAGTTAACTGAGTACGTTTCCCAGAGTGAACACCTATTCCGTAACAGCTTACGGGCTTTGATAATGTAACTTGCTGCATTTATAAATACTAATAATATATACTTAAAATATTAATATTCAATGCTGAATGGTGCAAGTTATATTATATTACAAATTATTACATATTCAAATTATATATCTTAAGGGTACGGCAAGGAATTTGTCAGAAAAGCTAATTATTTCATTGCCGTTATAAAGTATAATGCCATGCATAATTCGCGAGGTTAGTGCTTCGGATAAATCTTTCAGTCCTGCAAAATGTTGACTTTGAATAGTTTCCGTACTTTTACACTCTAAACCACAAAATATATCACCTTTATGTAGAAGAAAATCAACTTCTTTTCCTAAATGTGTGCGATAAAACGTTTGTTCTATTCCCGTAGTTAAAGTTAATAACTTCCTTAATTCTGCCCATAACCATGTTTCAAATATTGCTCCGTAATAAGGACTTTTTGGTAATAGATCAGGAGTTGTTATGCCATGTAAATATGATGCATAACCTGAATCATTCATATAAATCTTGGAAGTTTTAATTAATCTTTTACGGGTATTACTAAACCAAGGTGTTAACTGATTTACCTGAAAAGTTGTTTCTAAAATCTCTAAATATCTTGATATTGTTCTCTGGTCTAATCCTATCTCGTTACCTAAATTCTTTTGATTTAATAAATTATTGCTTTGTAAACCAATCAGACGAAAAAGCTTAGCAAAAGAAACGACATCCAAAAATTTATTTATATTTCGTACATCTCGTTCAATATAAGCTGATTGATAAGAAGAGAACCAACGTTCACGAAATCTTTTTTGCTTTTTTAGTGCGATTTCTGGAAATCCACCATAAAAAATATATTCATTGAGAAATTGAGTATTTATTTCCGGTTTATGTTTTAGCTCTTCAGTCCATTTATCCTTTAATTCATGGATAGTGCTGCCGGAAAAAATATCTGATATAAAAGAAGAGGGATTATTTTGATTTAAAATTTCTCCTAAACTTAACCCCTCAAGATGTATTACATCAATGCGTCCCGCTAGACTTTCAGATATTCCGGGGTAAGAAAAAATATTAGCTGATCCGGTTAAAAGAAAACGCCCTGGTTTCTTATCTTCATCTATTGATTTTTTTATAGCTTTTAAAAGATCGGGAGCTCTTTGAATTTCATCAATAGCAAGAGGATAGCTTGCGTTTTTTATAAATCCGTGAGGGTCTGCGGTTGCTGCTTCTAATTGCGAAATATCATCTAAAGTGATATAGGATTTAAAAATTCCCTCATCACACAACTGCTTTACTAATGTAGACTTACCAACTTGCCTAGCTCCAATGATAAGAACGGCAGAAAAATCTTTTAAAGATTGTTTTACAAATGATGTTATATGTCTATTTATCATATTGTAAATTATAACATACCAATGCTATTATTTGCAACATTTATTTTTTTATAACTCTTAACCAAGCATCCCAGTCACGTTTGCCTAGATCTTCTTCAAATGATAATAAATCTTTTACAGTTTGTTTACATATTTCTTCGGATGGTATTATAAGATCTTGTTTATTAGCTGAATTTAGTAAACATTGTGTTTTGCAAGCTTGTTCCAAATGATAAGCATAAAACATAGCTTCATGTATTGTTCTCCCGCAAGTAATAACGCCATGGTTACGAAGTAACATCACATAATTTTTGAGGTCATCAACTAGCCTATCGCTTTGTTTATCGGCATCTAATATCAAAGAATTATATTCATGATAAGAAATTCTGTTGTAAAAATGTAACGCCCATTGGCTGATCGGCAGTAATCCGCATTTTAAAGCAGAGACTGCAATACTTGCTGGAGTGTGATAATGAAAAATAGCTGAAATATCAGGACGTGTTCGATAAATACTTCCGTGAATAAAGTAGCCAGTCTTATTATATTGATATTCCTCTCCCTCTAAAATTCTGCCATCTAAACTAACTTTTAGGAAATTATGTTCTGTTACTTCTTCAAATCTAAGCCCGAAAGGGTAAATATAATAAAAATCAGCATCTTTAGGTCTTGCAGATAGATGGGTATAGGTATGGTCATCCATCGACAAATATGCCATTATTTTATAAGCAGCTGCTAGGTTATATTTTATATCATTCATGAGTTAGTATTTTTTATTATTTTCTGGATGCCTTAGGTACAAGCAACTAGATGACTACCTTAGGGTGTTTTCCGAGCCATGTCACAAGACTAGACAAGCAACTAGATGACACAGAGGATATTTATAAAAAAGGTATATATATATTTTCTCTTTCTATATCTATAACCGCTCCTTTAGGAGTTTGTAAACATTCTTGTAAATGTTTTTTATTTAAATATGGTGCTAAATTATAATTCAATATATGACATTGTAGATTATCTTTTTTATTACTAAAATTAAATGTAACTTCATTTCTTTGTTCTAGCAATTTTTTAATATTTGTTGTTTGCTCTATGAAATTCTTTTGTTCTAAACTTAAGTGCTTGATTCTTAGAATATTTTTTACTACTGAAAATGAAAAAACAGCTAATAATAATATAAGAACAAATAATTCTTTTCTACTCTGTTTTTCATTTAAGAAAATACTATTTTTTACATATGCAGCAGCAATCATACCTATGCCTAGAACGTAACAACCAAGATATCGAAGTAACGAGGCTCCTCTAATTGCTTCTTCATAGCTAAAAGTAAAGA
Organism: Rickettsia endosymbiont of Rhinocyllus conicus; assembly: GCF_964026465.1. Lineage (NCBI taxonomy): Bacteria > Pseudomonadati > Pseudomonadota > Alphaproteobacteria > Rickettsiales > Rickettsiaceae > Rickettsia > Rickettsia endosymbiont of Rhinocyllus conicus. The sequence continues at coordinate 871,148 of NZ_OZ032155.1, forward strand.
AATATAGATATAGTCGCCATAAAGCAAAAATTATACCGCAAATAAATGTAGCTATTAGAAAAAATTTATATTCTGCTAACAGTTTCGGTTTATATTTACGAATTCCATACCAAGCAATAAAACAAATAGTATATACAACTAAACTTCCTTCTTTTACTAAAAATTTTAAAAGAAACTTACCATAATTTAGTAATAATAATTTATGCTGTTCATTAAAATTTTCTACAATATATATTAAATTACTAAAACTATGCTCTTTTCTATCTAAGAAATCGTGAGTATTCCTAAAATAATCCATCAAGATAAGATTGTACAATATTGGTAAAGTTAATAAAATTACATAGGTAATATAATCATGTGATGTTTTAGGTTTTTTATCAAAAACTGTATAGTGTAATATAAGAATTATAGAAGCGAAACTTGCTAGCCACGCTCCAATTTCTCTAAATAAAGGAAGTAATATAGCGATAGGTATAATGAGCTTTAAAGCTTTTTTCTTATCTTCTTCAAGGATATAAATAGCAAGAATAGACCCGAACATTAGCCCTATAGTACTATCATTATATATAGAGCGAAGCCCTGTTGTATATAATACTACCGCACAAAGTATAGCAGAAAATAGTAAACCGGTTTGCCAAATTTTCTTATTGGAGGCTAAAGGAGCTAAGAACATTAAATGTAGTAAGAAATGAGCAAATAGCACATTTCCATCGGAATAACCTGAAAGCATTAACATAAAGTAATGATAAACAGCGGCACCTCTTGGATAATGTGCATGCGTAGAAATAATAGAGGTAAGTGAAGTTTGGTTTTCAAAAACTCCTGAATATAATAGTTCTTTAGTAAATATTCCCCAATGAGAAAAATCATCATAAGCGTGCAGTGATGCTTCTCTGGTATAGAGAAAAAAAGCAAGGATCAATAAAGTAAAAAAGAGAGATTCATAAGAAAATTTATGCCAATTTTTCAAATAAAACGAGTATACTAATAATATACCGATGAAGTAAAGTAAATAGGTAGCAGCCATTAACAGATTTAGTATAGCACAGCAATATAGAATCGTGATTAATATGCTAATTGTTATAGGTATCGCATGGTTTAATTTTACTTTGAAATATTTTGAGAAAAAGCATGAAAAGCCAAGAAAACTTAATATTGGTATAATAATCATTTTATTTCTAGCATTAATTGTAATTTAGATGTCATATAATAAAGATCAAAAGTTTAAATGTAAACTTTTCTATTGTTTTTAGCGTGCAATTGACTATATTTAATAGACATTAGTAATTTATTTTAATAAAGAATAATTATTTATATGGCAACAGCAGATACATCCAAGCGTAGCGATAAGTTACGGAAAAGTTTAGAAAAAACTTTATCTTCCTCTAAGGCTAACAAGTTAGTTAATAGTGCAATTAAAGATTTATCCTCTTCAAATGGGTTAAGTTTTAAAACAATCTTACTTGGAGCAAAATTTGCTTTAACTAATCCTGTAAATACTTATAACCTTGTTAAACTTGCAAGATCTTCTGATACGTATCTTGATCTGGAATTTCAAAAATCACTTCTCGAGGAAAAACCAATATGGGAGTTTTTAAAAAAGAATGCCAGTAATTTACCTAAAATAGGGCAAATACTTGCTAAAGCTGGATTTAAAGAATTTCAAGAAGGTAATTTCTTAGATCAGAAAGGTTTGGATATATTAAAAGAAAGTTTTAAAAATGATAATGTGCTTCATCAGCTCAAAGAAGTTGCAATTGAAGTAAAGAAAGAAGAACCTGATTGGAACAAAGTAACTTCTAACACTTTAGATATGCTTACTAAAGATAAAAACTTCGAAAAGTTTTTTAATGAAAAAGGAAAAGATATTGCAAGCTATATAAAAATCGGGGCAACTGAAATATTACCAAGCGATTATGTCAAAAGTTTTGATGATATATTACAAAAACCGGAAAGTAAGCAAAGCTATGCAGAAGTGCAAAAAATCTTTGATAAAAATCCTGCTTTAAAGCAAGAAGTTGCTGAAAATATAGATAGCTTCACTTCTTTAAAGGAATTTAATAAGCTAAGTCCTGAAAAACAGACAGTACTAAATAGCTTTGTAGCAGATGCTAAACAGCAAGCTAAACCTGAATTAAAAGAGTATTTTGAGAGTTATAGAATTGACCCCGAAGTTTTAAGTACTCTACCTAGTTTGCTAAACCAAATCCCCAAAATGAAAGAAGTGTTTGATACTCTTAATGATCCAAATCAAGGAGTAATGATAGCTATTGAAAAAACTTTAGAAATGACTAAAGACAATAAAGAATTAAGAGATTTTTTTGCCAATAATAAAGAATTTTTACCAAATGCAGCTTTAGGCATTATTGAAAATAATCCTGATTTGCAAAAAATGACCAAAGACTATAATTTTGATAAGCAAATGCTTAATATAGTCGGGGAAATGATGTCAAAGCCTGAAATGGCACATGATATTATGTCAGATGTAAATAAAGGCGATTATATGAGCGTGACAAATAGTTTAATCTCAGCTCTTAATGATCCATCATTTAAGTTAAAAGATACGTTAGTGCAACAAAGTAAAGATGGCTTATTTGATAATTTATTCAAAGGTATAGTTGAAGTAGATGCAAAAGGTAGCGGTGATATTAAAAAACAGCTTGAAAATTATGGTCTACAAACCGAAGATGTTGTAAAGCTTAGCAAAGTGATGCCTTTATTGCTTGATAAGCCTGAGTCATTACAAAAAGTTTTTGGTAGTTTTATTAAAGGTGACTATACGGGAATTGCAAAAGAGCTATTTACTTTAACTAAAGATAGTCCTGAAATTCAGCAATATTTAAATGATAATAAAGGAATATTCGCAAAAGTAGGAGTTAAGGTAGGGTTAGACTATGTAACTCAAGCAGTAACAAATATGTTTAGTGGTGTAACACAACCGGTAGAAGATAAAATTACAGACAAAAATATTCTTATTGATCAAGCAGTTGATAAAATATTTTTACAAGCCAAATCAGAAAGTAAGCAAAACTTGCCTAATAAAAAAGAATTTGCCAACGAAGTAAAAACATTATGTAAAGAAAATCCGGAATTTGAGAATTATATTGTAGAAAAATTAAGTTCAAAACCTATTAGTAGTGTAGGCGATGTTTCTACCCCTAAAACAAATCAATACAAACATGCTTCAGATTATACAAATTCTCCTTTGCAAGTTCTAAATTCTTTATATGAAAATTTAGTAAATAAACAAGATATAAAGGCAGGACTATTAGCAAATATGCTAAGTGAACAAGTTTCACAAAAGCTATTTGATAAAGGGGATAATAGGGGAGAAGATTTCCATATGATTAATCAGACCTTAAAACAAGTAATTTCTGAGCATATTAAAGAAAATCCAAACATTGTAGATCATTTTTCAAAACCTAAAAATCAAGAAAAGCTGATAAACAATATTGCAAATACTTTAAACGCTAAATCTAAATATACGTGGGCTGGTCTTGCTACTGGTGGGATTTATCTCCCAAAAGAGATTTTCAATAACGAATTAAAAGATAATTTAAAAGCTGAATTTAAAAATAATTTTCATTCAAATACTTTAGCTGAAGCAAAGAATATGACTTCAAATTTAACTGAACAAATAGTTATAAGCACTAGTCATAAATTAAGTCCTCCCTCCAATACTCCTATTATACATAATAAAAATACGCAAGAAAAACAAAGATAATAATATCTATATAATACTTGACTAATTTACTAGGACATTCTATTGTAATGCCAATATTTATTGGTAAATAATCCCATGATGCTAACGACAAAAGGTAGGTATGCCGTAATGGCGATATTAGAGATGGCTTCAAATGTAGGCGATGAGCCTATAACTTTGAATGAAATTTCTTTAAAACAAAATATATCACTTAATTATTTAGAGCAAATATTTTCTAAACTTAAAAAAGCCAATTTAGTTAAGGCTATTAGAGGACCAAACGGAGGATATATTTTAATAGGAAAATTAGAAGAAATAAAAATTTCTAATATTATGGATGCTATAAATGAGAACTTCATAATGACCGGCTGTTATAAAAAGTCGATAAAAAATTGTGCCTCGAATACAATAAAATGTAATTCGCATAAATTATGGAAAGGGCTTGGTAAGCACATTAGAAATTATTTTGAAAATATTTCGGTTAAAGATGCTTTAAACCTGAATTTAAATATATGATATATTTAGATCATAACTCTACTACTTCTATTGCACCAAAGGTTAAGGAATATGTAATAAGCTTGATGGATAAGGAGCTTAATTCTTCATCTGCTCATAGCTCAGGTAGGTTTGCTAAGAATATTATAGAAACAGCACGCTCTCAAATAGCAGCAGCTTTAGTAATATCATCTAGAGAATATGATATTACTTTTACTTCTTCAGGAACTGAAAGTAATAATTTAATAATGAAAAATTTTTATGATGGTGATATTTTCATTTCTGCTATTGAACATTTATCGATCTATAACCATATAAAGCATGCTCCGAATATTAAAATTATTAGAGTTGATAAGCAAGGGGTAGTTGATCTTGAACATTTGGAGAAGCTATTAGCCCAAAGTATGGCTTCTAAGAAGTTAGTTTCTGTAATGATGGCTAATAATGAAAGCGGAGTGCTACAAGATATAGCTAAAATAAGTGAAATGGCTAAAAAATATGAGACAAAATTTCATAGCGATTTAGTACAAAGTTTTGGTAAAATACCAACAAATATCAAAGAGTTAGGATTAGATTTTGCTACAATTTCAGGGCATAAAATAGGAGGTGGACTAGGTGGTGCTGCTTTAATCTCTACTTCTCGCTTTCCGCTTACTCCAATAATTATAGGAGGTGGACAGGAAAAGTCAGTACGTTCAGGCACTGAAAATGTTTTAGCAATTGCAGGATTCGGCTTAGCAGCTGAATTAATGAAAGAAAATATCGTAGAGAACCATGTAAAACTCAAAAGCTTACAAGAAGTTTTAGAGAAAAAACTAAAGAAGTATCAAGGCGTAAATATTATTAGCGAAAACGCAAAGAGATTACCTAATACTACCTTGTTTACTGTGCCAGGTACAGACGCTCAGACAAAACTGATCGGTTTTGATTTGCGTTATATTTGTGTTAGTTCTGGCTCTGCTTGCTCATCAGGTAAAATATCTAAATCGCATGTGCTAACTAATATGGGGCTAGATGAAGAAGAAGTAAAATCATCTATTAGGGTATCGTTTGGGCATAATAATACAATTTATGATATAAAGGCATTTATGATGGCTTTTAGAGAGATATATGGATGTCATTAAACCGTCATTGCGAGCGAATGAAGTGAGCGCGGCAATCCAGAAAAAATAATAAAAAATGCTATAAATTAGCATTTTTTAACTGGATTGCTTCGTCGAATTACTATGTAATTCTTCTCGCAATGACAGAAAAACCGATCCACGCTGGCAATGCCGCCACGGTATGACACAAAAATAAAAAACAAATTTTTAATACTCACAATTATATGAACACACAATTAAACAATTTAATCCTGCCGATATATATGGATTATCAGGCAACGACCCCGTTAGATCCACGTGTGATGGAAGCGATGCTGCCATATTTTACTACCAAATTTGGCAATCCTCATTCACGTAGTCATTCTTTTGGTTGGGAAGCTGAAAACACTGTAGAAGAGGCAAGAGGTGATATTGCAAAGCTAATAGGGGCTGAGGCTAAGGAAATAATCTTTACATCCGGTGCGACTGAGTCCAATAACCTTGCTATAAAAGGTATAGCAAAATTCTATGGCAATAAAAAGAACCATATTATTACAGTAGTTAGTGAACATAAATGCGTCCTTGATGCTTGCAGGCATTTAGAGCAGGAAGTGGTAAAAGTCACCTACTTACCAATCAAACCTAACGGAATAATCGATTTAGAGGTTTTAAAAAATGCTATAACCGATCAGACTATGCTTGTATCAGTTATGGCGGTGAATAACGAAATAGGTGTGATTCAGCCCTTAAAGGAAATTGGAAAAATTTGTCGTGAGAAAGGTGTTTTCTTTCATTCTGATATTGCTCAAGGGTTTGGTAAAGTTCCAATTGATGTTAATGAGTGCAATATTGACCTTGCAAGTATCTCAGGGCATAAAATTTATGGTCCAAAAGGCATAGGTGCTTTGTATGTTAGAAAAAAACCTCGTGTGCGTATTACTCCGCTAATAAATGGTGGTGGTCAAGAGCGTGGTATGCGTTCCGGTACGCTGCCAACCCCACTAATAGTAGGGCTTGGCACGGCTGCTAATATCGCTTATAATGAGATGGAAAAAGATACCAAGCATGTAAATCACTTATTTGATAAGTTTTTAAGTGCTATAAATAGTCAAATTTCGGAAGTTTACCTAAATGGTGATAAAGATCAAAGATATAAAGGCAACTTGAATTTAAGCTTTGCAGGTGTCGAGGGAGAATCAATTATCCTTGCTATTAAAGATTTAGCTGTTTCTTCTGGTTCGGCTTGTACTTCAGCCTCGCTTGAACCATCTTACGTGTTACGTTCTATGGGAGTTGATGAGGAACTTGCTCATACTTCGATTAGATTTGGCATAGGTAGATTCACTACTGAGCAGGAAATAGATTATGCAGTAAAGTTAATATGCTCAAAAATCAATAAGCTACGGGACTTAAGCCCGCTTTGGGAAATGATGCAAGAGGGGATTGATCTAAAGAAAATTAAATGGGCTGTGCATTGAAAATCGTCATTGCGAGGAGAGAAGCGACGCGGCAATCTTGTCAAATATCCTAAGATTGCTTCGTCAAAACTTGTAGTTTTTCCTCGCAATGACGTTGAAACAATTAAAACAAAATTTTAGAGAATAACAATGGCTTATAGCAAAAAAGTAATAGATCATTATGAGAATCCTCGTAATGTCGGATCGCTTGATAAAGAGAAAAAAAATGTCGGTACGGGCTTAGTCGGAGCTCCAGCATGCGGTGACGTGATGAAGTTACAAATCGAGGTTGACGATAACGGCATTATTACGGATGCAAAATTTAAAACATTTGGCTGTGGTTCAGCTATTGCCTCAAGTTCTTTAGTAACAGAATGGGTAAAAGGTAGATCAATAGACGATGCTGAAGAGATTAAAAACACTGAAATTGCAAAAGAATTATCATTGCCACCGGTAAAACTTCATTGTTCACTTCTTGCTGAAGATGCTATAAAAGCAGCTATAGCTGATTACAAGCTTAAAAAAGAAAATAAAAAAGACTCCTAGAACATGAAGAAAAATGTTATTTCATTAACTGATTCGGCTGCAAAACAAGTGCAATTGCTGATAGAAAAACGTAATAAACCTACATATGGAATTAGAGTAGGGGTTAAGTCAGGCGGTTGTGCTGGTCAAACTTATTATGTTGAATATGCCGATAATAAAAACCAATTTGATGAGGTAGTTGAAGAAAAAGGCGTGCGAATCCTAATCGATCCAAAAGCATTGATGTATATATTAGGCTCTGAAATGGATTATGTAGAAACTAAATTCAAATCCCAATTCACTTTTACCAATCCTAACGAAAAAGCTAATTGTGGTTGCGGTAAGTCTTTTAGCGTATAATCCCACTTGATTAATTACCCACTATGTATTATTATATAAGTTATAAAAAAGAATATTAATTTATATGACACAAGCATGTATATTAAAGCCTGATACGAAAGGAAGGATAACACTTGGTAAACTCGCTAAAGGAGTAAGTAGCTTCCATGTTATTATTAATAGTAAAAAGGGACAAATTATTTTAGAGCCCTATACCGAAATCCCTTTAAAAGAAAGTTGGCTATTTAATAATAAAAAAGCTTTAGAACAGCTAAATAATGGGATTAAAGAGTCAGCTAAGGGGCAAGTAAAATATATAGAAGACTTTAGTAAATATTTAAATGATGACCTTTAAAATTCTTTTTACTATTCAGGCTAGTAAAGATTTGGAAGAACTTGAAAATAATAAAAGTTTAGAAAAGCGTTTAAAAGCAGTAAGAAAAACATTAGCATATTTACAAACAAATCCGCGTCATTTAAATACTCATAAATATAAATCTACTAAAGGCGATAACGGAGAAGAAATATTTGAAGCTTATGCTGAGAATAATACTCCTGCGGCTTATAGGATTTTTTGGCACTATGGACCTAAAAAAGATAATATTACCATTCTAACAATTATAGCACATCCATAACTATAGTAATTTTCTAGAAAAAACGATTGCGGTTGCGGCAAATCCTTTAGAGTGTAATAGTTTTGCGTAAAGCTAACACCGCACCGGTTAGTATTATAAGTAGGAAAGTAAAGAAGCTAAATGTTACCCATAATGATTTAAAGTTTTGCCATAGTAGCATACTGAAGAAGGGCGTGCTTGAGGATAATATAATACCACCAAGTGAGTGAGATAAGCTATAAAGCCTCATTCTAACAGCTGTTTTAAATAAAGACTGGACGATAATTTGTAGCGGAACAGCGTAAAATGCGGCAAGCCCAATTAGTATAATAGGACATATAACAGTAAATATTTGCTGATATAATAAAGTTTGCATAGTAAAAGCTGTGACAAGACTAAGTAGCAAGGCAAATATAATTTGTTTTAAAGGATTTATTTTATCAGCAAGCATTCCTGCGAAAATAGCCGCTATCCCGTAAGTAATAATTAGGCTTATGTTCATAAACTCAGTTTCTATAGGGTTTATAAAAGCTATTTTTGCTAAAAATACTCCCAAGAAATATACTAAAAAATGGTATATACCGCCGATTGTACCATTTATTAGTAGTGCCAAAATAAAAGACTTTTTAGAGTTTTTTAGAGATTGAAAGATAGGAATATTATCAGATTGTTTATTTTTATGATGTAAAAATTCGTTGCTTTCTTTGAAATAATCTCTCATTAAAATAGCAAATAATCCAAATATAGCACCGATCAGGAAATTAATTCGCCACAAATAATAAATATTAAGGTTAGTCGCACAATAATAAGCCATAGCAGCAAGTAATGCTCCTATTTGAGTGCAGCTTGCAACTACTCCTAGCCCTAAATTTTTTCGGTTATTTTTTGTTTTTTCTGCCACATAAACTTTTATGCCGTCAACTTCGCCAGCTAAACTTGCAAGGAAAATCATCCGACAAAATGTAAGCATAATTGTAGCAAGAATACCTATTTTATCAAAGGAAGGGGTAACAGCGATTAGCAAGGTAGAAATGCTGCTGATAAACATTGATATTTTGATGGATTTAGTGCGTCCGTATCTATCACCGATAAAGCCGAAAATTATAGAGCCTAAAGGACGGATCACAACAGCCGCACTAAGTAGTGCAAAAAAGCCAAGTAGCTGTGTTTCATGCGTACTTCTAGGTAAAAAATTTTGTGCTAAAATGTGAGCTGATAAGCCAAATAATGCATAATCGTAGTAACGAATTATAGATACAAAAAACGCAATCAAAAAAGCTGAATTGGACATAAAATATATTTCTTTCTATACCATGATAGTATCATATGATACTATTATAATGTAATTTGTCGATAAAATATCTAAGGTATACTCGGTATAATATTATTTATAAAGGATCAATATGAAAAAATTTATGAAATACTTATTTTTTGCTTTTCTATATATAGCAGTAACAATAATAGTTGCCTATATGGTTTTGGCTCAGACGATTCCAGATGATGGGCAGTGTCATATGGTGGATAGACCACTTGTTATTCATTATATTTTAGCTGCTATTATTACCGCTTTACCAACGTTAGTTTTAATATATAGTAAGAAAAAAAAGAAAAAATAATATGATTGGTAAATTAAGCGGTAGAATCGACTCAAGCTATGATGATTACGTCATAATTGATGTAAACGGGGTGGGGTATCGAGTTTTTGCTTCCGCTAAAACTTTAAGCAAACTTTCAGAAGGAGAGTCTTATAAACTATTTATCGAGACTCATGTTAGAGAAGATCACATTCATTTATATGGTTTTTTGAGTTTAGAAGAACAAAGCTTTTTTAACTTGCTGCAATCCGTAAATGGTATAGGCACAAGGATGGCTTTGTCTATTTTGTCAGCCCTTACGCCTACTGATATACAAATTGCTATTAATAATGAAGACAAGAATATTTTTAAAGCAATCTCAGGAGTGGGAGCTAAACTAGCCGAACGTATAGTACGTGAATTGAGCGATAAAGTGGCAAAAATATCAAGCTCATCTGCTGTTATTGGAATTAAGGGCATCACGCCGGTAGCAAGTAGTGACGTGATAAAAGCTTTAATAAATATGGGATTCTCAAGATTTGAAGCACAAAATACCGTACAAGAAATTATTACCAAAAATCCTGAAATCTCTATCGATGAATTAATCAGAACCGCACTAAAGAATCGTAACAGTAATTTTTAGTTGATTAGTTAATATATAATATGTCAAAGCTAAAAATTTTTCTGAGTAATATAAATGCTACTGAAATTCTTGAAGCATTGGATTATGATTCTTCTACTTTATATTTAAATTATCAACATAGTGTTTGGGGTTCAGAAGATAATTTAATTAGTTTATTTAATATCTTAAAAGATGCTGAAATTAAAAATTTAGTATTTATAGGTTTATTTGCAATTAATAAATGTCCGGAATTACTGGCTGAATTTTTAAAGAATCCTCAGTGTCATATTACCGGCATTAACATAGATAGTGAGTTTGTAGATTATATAGGTTACGAAAAGTTTGGAATTCTTTTAGAAGCTTTTAAAGTAAATAATTCTCTTCAAGAAATTAATTTAGGTAATGCTAGAGTAGCCCCCGTACAATTTTTTCCTTTATAGATATTATTTGTTGCAAACCTAATTTAAAAGTTTTATATCTTCCTCATTTAAATTTTATAATTTTTTTTTCGATTTATCATTAATACCCAAAATCACTTGTTTTCTTGAGACTAGTAATGTTAATTCGCTTATATTAAATATTTTATTTGGTCAAGAAGAGATAATAAAACTACTTCCAATAATAAAAGAAAAAATTTCCAAAAATTATCCTATTTATACTTTAGATATGTCGGACACTTATTTTGATGGTGTAGGAGTAGAAGCTATAGCTTCTTTTTTAGAAAGAAATAATGAAATTATATCTTTAAGTTTTACTTTATGTGGAAAAACAAGTGAAGAATCAACAGCAAAATTGCTAACGCCAGTTTAGGATAAGAGTGTAAGGAATAAAGATAATAAAGCAGGGTATTTACAAGAGAGGAGTGTTGAGTTACATAGATTTTGAATCAAAAAAATATGCACTCAACAATGAAAAGATGTATCATAACTCTATTTTGTATAATAGATAATTATTGTAAAGTTTACGAAGAATTGAGGTGGTACCCTTTGTCTAGACAAATTTTTTAAATTTTAGAGGTGTAATTCTCCTGTATTAATGTATTGGTTTTTCAAAGTAAAGTTTGCATTTTCTATGTCATATAGCCTCTTGATAATTTTCTAGTTTTTCTGCAAAATGTATCATTTCAGGTGTCTTATATTCAAGCGATTGATGAGGTCTTTGCTGATTATAAAATTCTATATAATCTCTGATAGCTATCTTTGCTTCACGTACCGTTTCAAGATCAAAACGATAAATCTTCTCTTGTTTCAAAGATCGCCAAAAACGTTCAATAAATACATTATCTAAGGCTCTATCTTTGCCGTCCATACTAATAGCTATGCCTTGTTGCTCAAGTATTTGAGTAAAATCTTTTGATGTAAATTGTACTCCTTGATCCGTATTAAAAATGTCAGGCTTGCCATGTATAGATATTGCTTCATTTAGAGCTTCAATACAAAAATCATTTTCTAAACTAATCGACACCCGCCAACTCAAAATATAACGACTATACCAATCCATTATAGCAACCAAATATACAAAACCTTGCTTTAATCTTATGTAAGTAATATCTGCACAGTAAACTTGATTGGAGCAAACCACCTCTATATTATTTAATAGATATGGGTATACTTTATGAGCCTGATTCCTACGGCTTAAATTAATCTTTGGGTATACTGCTTCAATACCAAGTATTTTATAATATTTTCTTATCATCTTACGACTAACATTTAACCCTTCGGATTTTAGGACATGAGACATTCTTCTAGTACCATAATAGGGATGCTCTGTAAAAATCTCATCAATTCTGTTCAGTACTCTATACTCCTTATCATCTAAGGTATTCCTAGCTCGGTAGTAGTAACTTGAGCGGTTTAAATCTAAAAGTTTGCATTGTCTTGCTATGGTTAAATTTGAAGCATAACTTATCATTTTTTTCCTAACCTCTAAATCCAAAGATACTAGATTTTTTTTTAAGCCAGTCTCTTTCAACTGTTAACTGGCCTATTTGCTCAAATAATGATTTAATTAAATCTTCTTGGCCGGTATCTTGTTGTTTAGATTTCGATTTAAATCCAGAAACCATAAAATCTAAAGCTTCTTTCTTCCATTTATAAATCTGATTAGCGTGAACACCATATTTGCTGGTAATTTGAGCTATAGTCATTTCTCCAGATATTGCTTCAATTGCTATTTTTGCTTTTTCTTCTGCACTATATTTTTTAACTTGTTTTTTCATTTTTTGCTCCTTTTCCTAGGAGATATTATACCTACTTTTCTCTATTTTCTTGTCTAGTTTTTGGGTACCATTATATTTTGTTGATTCAACCAAATTATCGATATTAACCCACCAATTAAATACCTGACATAATAGTTGCAAATACTAAAATATAATGTTAGAATGAAATAATGCTAAAAAAAGAAGATTTTAGGACATTATCAACGAGTGCACAAGCAGCTTTAAGAAAAGTTGCATTAAGAGCAATTGATAAAGGAGAAAAACAATCAGATGTATCAAATCTTATAGGAGTAACACGTCAGACTATTAGTAACTGGGTTAACAAAAGAAGAAGAGGTGATAAATATGCAATAACTGGCAAGTCTAGAGGAAGAAAGACAGGAGAGAAAAGAATAATAAATGAAATGCTGGGTAAAAAAATACAAGATTATATAAATCACTCTAGACCAGAAGATCACAATATCAAATCTGCACTATGGTCAAGAAAAGCTATTAATGCCCTGATTAAAAAATGCTGTGGTTTCTTTTTGCCATTAAGTACGATTGGAGAATATTTAAGAAGATGGGGATATACTGCACAAAAACCAAAGAAATTAGCTTATGAGCAACAGCCAAAACAAGTTCAAGTATGGCTAGATGAAGAATATCCCGCAATAGTAAAACAAGCACAAATGGAACAAGCTGAAATACACTGGTGTGATGAAGTGGGTATAAAATCAGAATGTCAGGTGTTACAGAGCTATTCTTTAAAAGGCAAAACACCCGTAGTTATTCATAAATCAAAACGATTTACTATAAATATGATATCAACTGTTACGAACAATGGTAAACTAAGGTTCATGTTATATGAAGATACACTAAAAACAGATATATTTATAGAATTTCTAAGAAGATTAGTGAAATCTGCAAGAAGGAAGATCTTTTTAATATTAGACAATTTAAAAGTACATCATAGTAAAAAAGTATACAGCTGGACAAATAAGCATAAAGATAAAATTTCTTTGTTTTTTTTGCCTCCTTATACTCCACAACATAATCCAGATGAATACTTAAATAATGACTTAAAAAGAAATGTAAATAGAAAACATATACCTCTTACAAAAGATGAGTTAAAATACAATCTTAAATCTTATTTACGTTGCTTACAGAACAATCCTAAACATATACAAAAATTGTTCCAAGCCGATGATGTTAAATATGCCTCTTAAGTCAGGTATTTAATTGGTGGGTTAATATATCATCTATCATGTAAATATAGAGGATATTTTAGTCTTCCTAGTTACAGTCGGATAATCCAGTTGTGGCCAAGATTAGTATTACCTTTAACTATAATGTTACAATTATTTACAGGAGATGAGACTGGTATATATTTTGTTGATTCAACCAAATTATCGATATGTCATGCAAAACGTACAAATAATAATAAAGTGTTTAGTGGCATTGCTAAAATAGGTATGAGTAGTTACGGATGGTTTATGGGATTTAAATTACATATTGTAATTAATAATAAAGGTCAGATTATGGCAATTAAAATAACAAAGGGTAATGCTAGTGATTTATCTGCTGTAGACTCAATTACCAAAGGATTATGGGGTAAATTATTTGGAGACAAGGCTTATATTTCTAAGGAAATGTCCGCTAAATTATTTAGTCGTGGGCTACGGTTATTTACTGGGATTCGCAAGGATATGAAAAATCATTTATTAGATATAGAAGATAAAATACTCTTAAAAAGCAGATCAATAATTGAATCAGTATTTAATGTACTAAAAAACAGCATGAACCTTGAACATTCAAGACATCGCTCCCCTATTAATTTCTTAGTTCATATACTTTCTTGCGTAAATGCTTTTAATTTCAATAAATCTAAAAAATTTCTAACACTACTTGCTTATCCTCAGACCTCCTTATCCTAAACTGGCGTTGCTAGCCTCGATGAAGAGTGGCAAAAATATTATTAATTGTTCAATTGAAGAAAATAGTGAAATATCAAAAGAACAAAAAGCACAGTTATCTAAAAATATTAAAGAAATCACTGCTATAAATTTAAGTAAAATAACTCATATATCAAAAGAAATAGCAAAAGAGGCAGCAAAGGAAATAATACCTGTATTAAAAGATTTTTATACAAGTAAAAAAATTTTGTCTGATAATAAAACTTATAAATATTTACAATTATATCATAACCTAAATATTAAAGATTATTTAGAGGAATTAAGAATAAGCTATAGTGATTTAGATAATATAACCCAAAATGCAGATAAATGTATTAAAGAACATTTTTTTGAAATGATCGGTGTCGCAAAAAATTCAGGAACAGGCTATTTTCCTGTAGAGGTAATAGGACATATAGCCTCGTATCTAAAATTTTCAGATATAGTATTCATTCATCCAATAAGTATAGACTGGGTATTTCTAGCTGAAGATTCGTCAATAGACAAAGAATTAGTACTTTTAGCTGAAGATTCGTCGACAGAAGAAGAATGGACTGTTTTAGGCTAAAATTTATAAATTAAGATATAGCAAAAAACTATTTTTCCGCTATTATTAGTCATTATATATATTTAAAATATGACTAATATATTATCTCCTAAAAAAAATCAGAATGATCAAGAGTTGCCGCTAAGACCGTCATATTTGCAAGAATTTGTTGGACAGCAACAGATTAAGGAAAACCTTTCTGTATTTATTAGGGCAGCTAAATCACGTGGCGAGCATCTTGATCATACTTTATTTTACGGTCCGCCTGGGCTTGGTAAGACTACGCTTGCCAAGATTATTTCTAATGAGATAGGTGGTAATTTCAAATCTACTTCCGGTCCTGCCATACTTAAAGCAGCAGATTTAGCTGCTATTCTCACCAACCTTGAAAAAAATGATGTATTATTTATTGATGAGATTCATCGTTTAAATACTTCGGTTGAAGAGGTTTTATATCCGGCTATGGAAGATTTTGAGCTTGATATAATTATTGGAGAAGGTCCTGCTGCAAGATCGGTAAAAATAAACCTACCACAATTTACGCTTATAGGTGCTACTACCCGTCTTGGTTTGCTTAGTAACCCCTTGCGTGATAGGTTTGGTATTCCTATGCGTTTGAATTTCTATAATACCGAAGAGCTGAAAAAGGTTTTAAACAGAGCAAGTAAATTGCTTGATATTGATTTGACTGATTCAGGTTCAGAAGAAATAGCAAGAAGAAGTAGAGGAACGCCAAGAATCGCCTTAAGGTTGCTACGCCGTATAAGAGATTTCGCGGCGGTTAACAATCAGTTAGAAATAGATAAAGAAATAGCTAATTTTGGTTTAAACCGCTTGGAGGTTGATATTATTGGGCTTGATAGCAATGATTATCGTTATCTCAAATTTATAGCAGATAATTATAATGGTGGACCTGTCGGGATTGAGACAATTGCCGCCGCTCTTTCCGAGCAGCGTGATGCACTTGAGGAAACCATAGAGCCTTATCTAATACAGATAGGTTTACTACAAAGAACACCACGGGGCAGGGTGATAACAGCTGCTGCTTTTGAGCATTTAAAAATTCCACTGCCAACTAGCTCTACTTACCAATTTAATATTTTTAACGACAATGAACAATAATTTAGATAATGACTACCAAGCTTTTTATATAATTAAAAGGTTGATAAAAAATCATATTAAACCTTATGCAACTAAGATATATGTAGCAATATTTTGTATGGCTGTCGCAGCAATTTGTACGGCAATTATAGTACATGCGGTTAGACCTATTATTGATAAGATTTTTTTAACGCATGATAGAAGAATGCTTGTTATAATGCCGATAGTGCTTATCGTAACTTTCTTTGTCAAAGGAATTTCGGAATATTATCAGAATTATCTAATAAAATTTGTCGGGCAGAGAGTATTAAACGATTTGCAGATAAAAATGTATGAGCATTTGTTATTTGCCGATATTTCTTTTATTCAAAAGCAATCTTCAGGGCGTCTTATATCCCGCTTTACTAACGATATTTCTTTAATGCGTGGTGCTGTTTCTAATTTACTCGTCGGATGTGCTAAACATTTTCTAACTGTAGTATGTTTAATAATAACGATGTTTAATTTAGAACCGCTATTATCTTGTGTGGTTTTCCTTGTTTTTCCGCTTGCTGTTTATCCGGTACAAAAGATGGGTAGAAGGATAAGGAGAATATTTGCACGATCACAAGAGGAGCTTGGGCATTATACCTCTAAACTTGATGAAGCCTTTCAATCAATTAAAATTATTAAATCTTTTGTCGGCGAAAAAATAGAAAGTAAAAGAGCAGCATTGATTATTAACAATATTTTAGAATATTATAAAAAAACATCTAAATTAGATGCGTTAGTTTCACCTATTATGGAGGGGTTAAGCGGTCTTGCAGTTGGTGGTATGGTATGGTATGGAGGTAGTTTGGTACTTGATGGAAAGACTACTCCAGGTGCATTATTTGCTTTTTTAGCTTCTTTTGCTGCAGCTTATAGACCATTTAAAAGTTTAGTATCATTGAATATTAACCTACAAGAGGGGATTGCAGCAGCTAAAAGGGTGTTTAGTGTTTTAGATACCGAACCTTTAATTAAAGATCATAGTAATTCTAAGGAAATCGATTTATCTGATGCACAAATTACTTTTGAGAAATTAGCTTTAAGTTTTGAAAGTAAGGTAGCTATAAAACATATAGATTTAAAGTTAAAACCTAATAAAATGATTGCGTTTGTTGGGCGTTCTGGTAGTGGTAAAACTTCACTCAGCAATTTGTTAGCACGTTTTTATGATCCCACAGAAGGAAGAATTTTAATTAATACTCATGATATTAAAGATATTAAGCTTACTTCTCTACGCAGCCAAATTGCTTTAGTTACACAAGATACGCATTTATTTGATACTAGCGTTGCCGAGAATATAGCATATAGTCAACCTAATGCTACACAGGAAGAAATAATTAAGGCAGCACAATATGCTGATGCACATGAGTTTATCATGCAGCTACCAAATGGTTATGATACACAAATAGGTGTGCAAGGGACAACTCTTTCAGGGGGTCAGCGTCAACGTTTATCGATTGCCAGAGCTTTCTTAAAAGATGCACCTATTCTAATTTGGGATGAAGCAACAAGCAGCTTAGATCAATCTTCTGAGCAGAAAATTCTAGAATCTCTAAAGAAATTACGCAAAGGAAAAACTACTTTAATTATTACCCATCGCTTAAGTAGCATTACTGACCTTGATAATATAATTGTGATGAAAAACGGTGCGGTTTGTGAACAAGGAAACCACAAGCAGCTGCTTGATAATAAGGGTGAATATTATGCTTTGTATAATAAAGAGCTGAGGGAAGAAACTGTTTCTAATGTTATTCCGTGAGCTTGTAGCAGGACACAGTTTATAATAAATAGATACCGCGGTCAAGCCGCGGTATGACACTACTGTACTAACCATAAATAAAAACAACTAACATGCTTATCACCAGAATATTTAAAGACTACCGCTTATTCGAAATATTAATCTTAGGAATAGTTAGTGGGATGCCGCTGGCTGTAATTTTTACTACTATTTCGGTTTGGTTAAAAGAGTCAGGTGTGGATATTGCTGTTATCACTACTTTTGGAATAGCGAAATTATCTTATTCCTTAAAAGTATTTTGGTCTCCTCTGATTGATAATTTTAAAGTGCCTTTTTTAAGCAAATGGGGACATAGAAAAGGTTGGCTCATATTATGTAGCAGTTTGATGGCTTTAGTATTGATAGTTATGGGAAGAGAAAACCCTGCTGCTTCTTTAACTGCTTTATATTTTCTAACCATAGCTTTAGGGTTTTTATCAAGCACATTTGATATTGCTGTTGATGCTCTTCGTATTGATAAGTTTGAAGAAGAAACCCAAGGCATAGCTAGTGCAACAGCGGTATTCGGTTATAGAATTGGTATGTTGATTACAGGTGGCTGGGCTTTATATTTTGCTGAAATAACTAACGATAACTGGCAATTAACTTTCTTTGTTATAGGTATAATATTTGCCGTCTCTACTATTTTTATAATAACAGTAAAGGAAAAAGAATTAGTAAGAGAGAAGATAAAATTTACTTCTATCGCTTCTTGGATTCATACAGTAATTAGTCCTTTTAAAGATTTTTTTAAAAGAGAATTTGCTATAACTATTTTGTTTGCTGTAATATTTTTTAAACTTGGTGATTCGATGCTTTTATCTATTGCATCGCCTTTTTATATAGAACTTGGTTATACTAAATCAGAAATAGCAGTAATTGTTAAGCTATATGGCTTGATTGCAACCTTAGTTGGTGGCTTTGTCGGCGGTATAGTGATGTATAGGTTTAATAATTTTAAAGGCTTAATTATTACCGGTATTATTCAAAGTTTAACACATTTTGCGTTTATTTGGCTCAACGGTCAACCTCCTTCTTTTGGAGCTTTATTAATTACTATTACTATAGAAAATTTTGCTGCCGCTATGGGTACTACTGCTTTGGTCGGATATATAAGCTATTTATGTAATAAAAAATACTCAGCAACGCAATATGCACTTTTTACCGCTGCGAGCAGTTTATGTAACAATACTGTCACTATTTATGCTGGTAAACTTGTAAATATGCTAGGCTGGAATGGCTTTTTCATCTTCACTATCATTTTAGCCTTGCCTGCTTTATTTATATTAATGTATCTTAATAAAAAGGTTAATATATAGTAAGTTTTGGCGTCATAAGCTATGCGAATTAAATGAGCGTGGCAATCTCAGGGGTTCTATGCTGCTTCATAAGATTGCCTCCGCCCTCTGCTACGCATCTCCTCGCAATGACGGTAAAGTTATAATTTCATCTTGACCAAACTCTAATAATATTTTATCTATATAAGATGTTTAGAAAAATTTTATTGCCTTACATTTTTGTTATCATTTCTTTACTTACCCAAGTAAGTGAAGCAAAAAAGGCTGTAAAAAATTCTTCTAAAGTTCCTATTCCCGTTCAAACTAGTTTAGTAATTAATGAAAAAAATGGTGAGGTTTTGCATACTCATAATTCACAAGTTCGGATGTATCCCGCCTCTTTAACTAAATTAATGACGCTATATTTAATGTTTGAGTCAATTGAGACAGGTAAACTATCATTAAATAAAAAGCTAACCGTATCAGAAAAAGCGGCAAAAATGCCTCCTTGTAAGCTAGGTTTAAAAGCAGGCGAAACTATAACAGTCAGAGATGCTATTAATGGGTTAATTATAACTTCTGCTAATGATGCTGCTGTGGTTGCTGCTGAAAACCTTAAAGGCTCAGAAAAAGCTTTTGCCCATGCAATGAATGTCAAAGCTAAACAACTTGGGATGAAAAATACTTATTTCAAGAATGCTTCAGGCTTGCATGACCCGTTGCAGCAAACCACCGCAAGAGATATGGCTAAGCTTGCTTTAGCAATTAAGAAAAACTATCCTAAATATTATCCGTTATTTTCCAAAACAAGTTTTGTATTTCGCGGTAATACAAGAAATGGACATAATAATATTACTAAAAACTATCGAGGAGCTGAAGGTCTAAAAACAGGTTTTACTAATCCATCTGGTTATAATTTAGTTACTACTGCCTCAAGAAACGGTAAATCATTAATCGCAGTTGTTACAGGCGGTAGAAGTGCTGGATCTCGTGATCAGAAAATGATCGGATTATTAGATCAGCACTTTAACGTAGCATCTGCCAAGCCTAAAGTCACACTTGCTTATAACAATAAAGTAAAAGCAAAACCTAAGCCAAAAATAGTGATAAAAAAAGGAGTCATGCGTAGTTAGTCTTCAAAATCGTCATTGCAAGAAAATTACGTAGTAATTAACGAGGCAATCTCAGGAATTTTTGTATTGAATTATGAGATTGTTATGCAGTCTTCGCTTGTTTTAGTACTATAAAAGCCATCTATGAAAATTTTTTATTTTTCTCATTATTATTCTTGCGAATATTATTGCTTCTAAATTTCAACTAGTCTATATATAATTCTTCTTAATTATAAGCCTTAATTAAAAATATGGAAAAACTTATCGGTTCAATTTTATTAATTGCAGGTACTTGTATAGGTAGCGGTATGATAGCCCTGCCTATGGTATTAGCAAAAATAGGTTTAATACCTAGTATAATATTAATGTTTATAATTTGGTTTCTAATGTATTATACTTCCTTAATTAATTTAGAACTTAACCTTCAAGCCGGTAAAGGTTTAGCATTAGGAAGACTTGGAAGATATTTTTCAGGACGTATTGCTGAAATTATCGGTATGGTAAATCTTAAGATTCTTTCATACGCTTTACTGGCAGTTTTTATATATGGAGGTTCGTCAATAATACAAAACTTATTATCCTTAGATATAAGTATAGTTTATATAGGAGCATGGTATGCTGTTATATCTATTTTAGTATTATTGCTACCGTTAAAGTTAATAGATTATATAAATCGTTTGTTATTTATTGGCATACTTATAAGTAATAGCAATTTTAATTATAGGACTTATTGCTATGATTAAATGGTACAATTTACCATTATTTTCATCAAGGTATAAAGAAATATTAGTATGGAGTGAAATAACGCCTGTAGTTTTTACTTCTTTTGGTTTCCAAGTAATTTTTCATACTTTAACTAATTACTGTAATAAAAATGCTAGAACATTAAAATTAGCATTCTTATTTGGTACTTTAATTCCAGCAATAGTATATATAATTTGGACATGTAGCGTTCTTACTGTAATACATCATGAAAATCCGGTATTTTATCAACAGATGGTTGTAGGCAATGTTGAAGTAGGAGAGTTAGTTAAAGAATTAAGCAGTATAGCAAAATGGCAGTCCGTACAATTGCTAGTGTGGATAATTTCTACTTTAGCTATAGCTACCTCAGTAATTGGTGTAGGTGTAGGTCTATGTGATTCTCTTAAAGTAAGTTTTTCAAACCTACAGTGTAATTCAATGATTCGTTATATAATAGCTGCTTCTACTACTATATTACCAGCTTATATTGTAACAATACTAATTCCTAATGCTTTTGGTTCGCCGGTATGATATTGGTAATAATTGCAATTTTATTGCCTGCTTACTTATTATATAAAGCAAAAATAAAAAATTTTTATTATCCTGAACTAAAAAAGAAATATTTAATTGTTATATCAGTAATTATCGGAATATTTATTATGGGATATGAACTTACTAATACGATTATTGGTATTTTATAAGTATACTCGTTTTATTTGAAAAATTGGCTACGTTGTCTTTTGCTGATAATCCTCACGTATTAAGTATACGCTGCGGTTATCAGCTTCAAGACGCCTTGCTCTTTTCCAAATAAAACTTCGTCTATCCAACTCTTCATTTATTAGCAGTATATATAGCTCGGTCAAGCACTAGATAACCCTGAGTTTTATACAACTATTATCTCGGATGCACTGGATATTTTGTTTCTAGATTAACAAATTTAGAATATTGACTGTCATAGAAAAGTTGAACATTTCCAACAGGACCGCTACGGTGTTTTGCAATTATAATATCGGTAATATTATGTGCTTTACTCATATTATCTTGCCATTCAGCATATTTTTCAGCATGTTTAGGGTCGCTTGCTGCAGGCTCTTTTCTGCTTAGATAATATTCTTCTCGGTAAATAAACATAACTATATCGGCATCTTGTTCAATACTTCCTGATTCTCTAAGATCGGATAGCATAGGTCTTTTATCCTCCCGAAGCTCTACGGCTCTTGATAGCTGAGATAATGCAATGACAGGAATATTTAATTCTTTGGCTATGGCTTTTAAACCTTGGGTGATTTCTGAAACTTCATTAACCCTATTATCGGATTTACTTACACCTCTAATTAACTGTAAATAATCGACAAATAATATACCTAAATTATGCTTGCGTTTCATTCTTCTAGCACGTGTTCTTATAGCTGAAATAGTTAAGGCAGGAGTATCGTCAATAAAAAATGATAATTCTGATAAAGCTATGGCTTCTTTGCGAAGACGATTATAATTTGCTTCATTAATCATTCCCGTACGAAGAGTAGTAGAGTCAATTCCTGCACTCATTGAAAGCAAACGTGTTGTAAGCTGCTCGGAGGACATTTCTAGAGAGAAAAATCCCACAGATTGCACTTCTTGATTATCACGCTTATTTTTAATAAGCATATTATTGCAAGCATTTAAAGCTAAATTTAAAGCAAAGGCTGTTTTACCCATCGCAGGACGTCCTGCAAGAATTACAAGATCAGAATTATGAAAACCAAACAGTTTACTATCTAAATCAATTAAGCCAGTAGATATACCTATCACATGATCGTTATTTTTCATTGCTCTATTTATGCTGGCAATCGACTCTGAAATAGGTATAGCAATTTTGGTAAAGCTTTTTTCATTTATCCCTTCACTAGCTAAATCATAAAGCTTAGATTCGGCTCGTTCAATTTGTTCTTTTGCTTCAAACTCTAAAGAAGAATTATATGCGTCGTTTACTACTTCTTCACCGATATTTATTAAATAACGTTTTATTGCTAAATCATATATTATTTTACCATAGTCAATAGGATTAATTACCATCATTGACATAGTGACTAATTTTGCTAAATATTCAGCTCCCTCCATTTCAGCAAAAAGCTCATCATTTGCTAGCATACTACGTAATGTTATAGGGGTAGCGATTAAACCTTTTTCGGTAATTACTTCAATTCCGTTATAGATTTTTTGGTGAATAGGTTCAAAAAAATGCTCACTGCGTAAAAATTCTGATACATAGTTTAGCAATTCATTATTGGTTAAAATTGCCCCAATAAGCATCTGTTCTGCCTGAGTATTTGAAGGTAAAACTCTTGCTAATACAGTATTTGCTTCATCGTTAGCTATATTTTTATCGTTGTTTGTTTTATTACGTGCCATTGTTGTTTTTTTAATAATTGAATTGTT
The DNA here is from genome assembly GCF_964026465.1 of Rickettsia endosymbiont of Rhinocyllus conicus. Lineage (NCBI taxonomy): Bacteria > Pseudomonadati > Pseudomonadota > Alphaproteobacteria > Rickettsiales > Rickettsiaceae > Rickettsia > Rickettsia endosymbiont of Rhinocyllus conicus. The sequence goes on from NZ_OZ032155.1 coordinate 894,720, forward strand.
ATAAGAAATTGTTATTTTATATTAGGAATTCTACGTCATCTTAGCTAAAAGCGGCGTTGTTGCATAGCTCAATTTTTCCGTCATTGCGAGGAAAAACTGTAAGTTTTGACGAAGCAATCCAGTTAAAAAATGCTATAAATTAGCATTTTTTATTATTTTTTCTAGATTGCCATGCTCCTTGCAGTCGCTTAGCTCAGACGATTCTCGGTTTACGCAACAATGACACGCGGGAATGACATAGAAAGCATGATATTATTACAAACTAGATGTTTTATATTCTTCATTTTTTGCTTCATTTCTGCGTTCAGTAATTAATTTATCTACTAAACTTTCTTCTTGAGAATAGTATTTATTAATAGTATTTCGAGCTTTTTTTAGTGCAGATTTTAATAACAAAATTGATTTTTTATTATTCACAGCCCACTCCATCTTTTAATCAGATTAGTTTCGATATCGAAAAGGTCTAAGACTCTAGCGATAGAGTGGTTTACTATATCATCTATTTCTTTAGGTTTGCTATAAAAAGCTGGCATTGGTGGTGCTATAATTCCGCCATAATTTGCTACTTTTAACATATTCTTTATATGTCCTGTATGCAAAGGTGTTTCGCGAGTCATTAAAACGAGCTTTCTTTTATCCTTTAATACTACTCCTGCTGCTCTGGTAATTAAATTATCTTCCATTGCATGAGCAACGCTAGCCAAAGTCCTCATACTGCATGGTGCTATTATCATGCCAGAAGTTTTAAACGAACCGCTTGCAATAGCAGCTCCTATAGCTTTATTACTATAATGATAATTTGCAAGAGCTTTTACTTTTTCTATAGAATATTCAGTTTCAGCTTTTATAGTAAGAGCGGCTCCATCTGAAATAATTAGATGAGTCTCGATATTCTGTTCTTTTAATACTTCAAGTAAACGAATACCATATATTGCCCCTGAAGCTCCAGAAATTGCTATGATAATTTTTTTCATCGATGTTTTTATAATTTATTAGTTTAGTATATAATAAAAAAAATTATATAAAACAAATTATATATGCAAATAGCGAAGATATTATTACCAGCAGTAAAATTATTTCCTCTAGATTACTTAATCCCTGAAGATTTATCATTAAATATAGGTGATCTTGTTATAGTGCCTTTTAGAAATAAGGAATTAACCGGCATAGTATGGGAATTTGCTAATATTCCTGAAGTAAAGAAGCTAAAAACCATAAAAGAAAAAGTACCACTAAATTTAACTATAACTTCAGAAGTTTTAGACTTAATTAAATGGATGAGTAATTACTACATGGCTGAGCTTGGTAGCATAGCTAAATTAGTATTACCAGTAGATATAGCCGAAAAGCCAATTAAAGTTAAAGAACAGAAAATAAATAATAATTTTACGTTGCCTGATTTATCAGAAGAGCAAAAACAGGTGTTACAAATGTTAAACAATAGTAATAAACCAATTCTTATTAAAGGTGTTACTGGTTCAGGTAAAACAGAAGTTTATTTTCATCTAATAGCAGAATATTTAGCAAAAGGTAAGCAAGCACTTGTGATGCTTCCAGAAATAGCACTAAGCACGCAAATTATTAATCGTTTTAAGGAGCGTTTTGGGTTTGATCCTATAATATGGAATTCGAGCGTTACAAAAGCTCAAAAGAAAATGATTTTAAGAGGTATATTAGAGGATAAAGTTAAGATAGTAATTGGGGCTAGGAGTAGCTTGTTTTTGCCTTTTAAAAACCTTGGGTTAATAGTTATTGATGAAGAGCATGACGATTCTTATAAGCAAGATGATGGTGTGTTATATAATGCAAGAGATACTGCTATAGTTAGAAGTACGTTTGATAAAGCACAAATAGTTTTATGTTCGGCAACGCCCTCTATTGAGACAATGTATAATGCCAATATAGGAAAATATAGTTTAATTAACTTAAGTAGTAGATATAAAAACGCTGTTTTACCGAATATTGAAATGATTGACATGACAAAGGAAGAGCTACCTAAAAATTGTTACTTGTCTAATATTCTAATAAAAGCCATCAAGAATAATCTAGAAAATAAAGAGCAAACGCTTTTATTCCTTAATAGAAGAGGCTATGCCCCTTTAATGCTATGTAAATCTTGCGGTCATAGATTTACTTGTAAATATTGCTCTAGTTGGATGGTAGTGCATAAAAACTCTAAAAAGCTTGAATGTCATCATTGTGGTTATCAAAGTAAGATTTTTAACTCTTGCCCTGAATGCTTAGAAGATGAATCTCTAGCTATTTGCGGACCTGGAATAGAAAGGATAGAGGAAGAGGCAAAAACACTTTTTCCAAATAGTAAAATTGCTGTGATAAGTAAGGATCATGTTAAAAATCCAGAAAAAATAGCTCAGCTTCTACATCAAATGGAAAATCTAGAAATTGATATATTAATAGGAACGCAAATGATAACAAAAGGTTATCATTTTCCAAATCTTACTTTAGTTGGAGTAGTCGATGCCGATCTTGGGAGTAATCATGCTGATCTTAGATCAAGTGAGAGGGCTTTTCAGTTGCTTCATCAAGTAGGGGGTAGAGCAGGGCGTGGAAATTCTAAAGGTATGGTATATTTACAAAGCTATTATCCTGATAATATTATTTTTAGTTATATTAAAGATGAGCGGGAAGATAACTTTTTTGTCAATGAATTGGAAGTACGGAAAGCTGCCGATATGCCGCCATTCTCAAAAATGGCATCAGTAATTTTATCCGGCACAAATGAGCATAAAATTTTAGAGGTTGCTAAGAACATGGTACGAATTGCTCCAGAAGCACAGGTGAAAATTTTAGGACCAGCAAGCTCGTTAATGTCAAAACTTGCTGGTAAATATCGCTTTCGAATACTTATTATTGCTGATAAAAAATTTAATCTGCAAAAATATTTAAAATTTTGGTTAGAGCTGATTAAAATCCCCTCTTTTTGTCATATAAAAATAGATATCGACCCAAAAAGTTTTTACTAACCTCTTTGTTTAGTTTTGCTTTTAGACTTAGTTTTTTTAGGTTGGAGCTTACTTTCTAGAAGTTTTTTTGTTGTAGATTTAGCTGTTAAAGGTTTGGTAGCACCTCGTACTTCTTCTTTAGCTTCTTTGGTATTTTGTTTAGCATTTTTTACTGCTTTCATATAATAACGCACTTTCTCAATTTCGTCAGTATATCCTTTATTACCTATATTTTTGATAGCTTTTAAACTGTGCTTTATAACATTACCAATATTTTTCCAAATAAGAGTTTTATCTGTTTTTGTAGGTTCTTCACACCATTTATCTAGTTCTTTTAGCTTTGCTTCTACTATAGGCAAAACAGTTAATTTTTGAGATTCTTTTATACTAGGATCTATATGATCTAATTTGGCTCTGTCGCATCTATACATCATGTCTAGTATTTTCACTAAAACCTAAGATTTTAGATATTATGCTGCCATTAACATTTTAAAGTTTTCAAAAGTAGATACCTGCTCATTAGCTCCTACTATTTGTCCTTTTTGAATCATACGAATATTTTCAATACCAGCAATAGTTATCTTAGCACTACGGAAACTCTTAAAACCAAGCATTGGCTTAGTTCGTTTCTTAACAAATCTATGATCTTGTTCTATCAAATTGTTCAGATATTTATTTTGAAGTATTTTTATCTTTTGTTCTTTAGGTGAGTTTTTATTAAAGTCAGTAAGAGCCGAAGTATTACTACCACTCTTATCTATTACTACCTTTTTAGGTATATCGTTACTCTTAAAGGCTTTTTTAAAAAACGCCTTAGCAGCTGCAGCATCTCTACGTTTTCTTAATAAGAACTCAATAGTATCGCCACAAGAGTCGATGGCTCTATATAGATATACCCATTTACCATTGAGCTTAATATATGTTTCATCCATTCTCCAGCTATTGCCAATCGGTTTCTTACGTTTTCTAACCTCCCTATCTATCAAAGGAGCAAATTTAATTAACCATCTTTGAAGAGTAGCGTGATCTATTTTAGCACCTCTGATACTTGCCATCTCCTCAAGTTCTCTGTAACTTAACGAAAATCTACATTTCATATACACAAATAACATGATTATCTCAGGAGATGAACAAAATCCTTTAAAATACTTCAAAAGTTTTGGTGATATTGCAAATGGCATACTGCTAATTTTTTGGCTCTTTATAGCCTATATTACGACACTTGGCAATAGATGCGACAGAGCCCTATATTTTCTATTTCTGACAGTGATAAAATAATAGGAATTTTAACGTTAAGTTTAGGGCTATTTGAAATGGTCTCATTATTTACATAAGCATAGCAATCATCATAACGCCAGTTTAGGATAAGAGTGTAAGGAATAAAGATAATAAAGCAGGGTATTTACAAGAGAGGAGTGTTGAGTTACATAGATTTTGAATCAAAAAAATATGCACTCAACAATGAAAAGATGTATCATAACTCTATTTTGTATAATAGATAATTATTGTAAAGTTTACGAAGAATGGGAAGAAAGCAAATTAATACCCAGCGTTAGGAAGCGTAGGAGATCAGGGAGTTTAAGGCTTTCAGAACTATATAACTATAGTATTATATTTTTATATATCTCCATGCAAAGATTTTAAGAATTATTATTTATATCATCTATCATGTAAATATAGAGGATATTTTAGTCTTCCTAGTTACAGTCGGATAATCCAGTTGTGGCCAAGATTAGTATTACCTTTAACTATAATGTTACAATTATTTACAGGAGATGAGACTGGTATATATTTTGTTGATTCAACCAAATTATCGATATGTCATGCAAAACGTACAAATAATAATAAAGTGTTTAGTGGCATTGCTAAAATAGGTATGAGTAGTTACGGATGGTTTATGGGATTTAAATTACATATTGTAATTAATAATAAAGGTCAGATTATGGCAATTAAAATAACAAAGGGTAATGCTAGTGATTTATCTGCTGTAGACTCAATTACCAAAGGATTATGGGGTAAATTATTTGGAGACAAGGCTTATATTTCTAAGGAAATGTCCGCTAAATTATTTAGTCGTGGGCTACGGTTATTTACTGGGATTCGCAAGGATATGAAAAATCATTTATTAGATATAGAAGATAAAATACTCTTAAAAAGCAGATCAATAATTGAATCAGTATTTAATGTACTAAAAAACAGCATGAACCTTGAACATTCAAGACATCGCTCCCCTATTAATTTCTTAGTTCATATACTTTCTTGCGTAAATGCTTTTAATTTCAATAAATCTAAAAAATTTCTAACACTACTTGCTTATCCTCAGACCTCCTTATCCTAAACTGGCGTTCATAATTATTAAATCTATCAATAAAATTGATATTTAGTTTGTTGATGATATTTTCTTCAGGTATTTCTGTTTGCTTTATATAGCTGTTATCAGATAGTTTTATTAAAGCTTTTTCGTTTATATATTCTAATTTTCCGCTGCCTCGCTTTAAAAATTTTATTTTTTCACATTCATTCGCAATTATGTCAAAGAAATAGAATATTCTTAAGGAGTTAATAACATCTACAGCAGATAAAACCTTATTTAAAATAAAACCGTCTACTATTTCATCAATGGTAGAAATATCGATGCTTTGTATATCAATCCTGCATCTATTAGATAATTCAAGTATTATTTCAGCAAGGCTACAAGTGCCAAGTTTACCGTTAACCCAATGTCCCTTTTCCCATAAATGATTGTCGCTCCAAATATTACCATGTGGCCAAGCGGGGTAGGGGCGTGCATCCCATGTCCATAAGAACATCTCTTCTATATATTCTTGTGTTTGCCAATATTCTATAAACCCTTTAATAGCTATGCGTTGTGCTAAAAAATCTGTGCCTGCTGAGGAGTATTTAGGAGCACCGCCATCCGTACATTTAGGATCAAAAAACACATTAGGTTGATTGGAAGCTTTATCTATCGATGGAAAACCAAATTCAGTGAACCAAATTTTTTTCATTTTTGGTTGCCACGCTGTTTTATTTCCATCAGATACCGTCTTGGGTGTCAATAACTTTTTTCAAATTTTTCATATAAATCTTATCTAATTTTCTAATTAACGCGAGTTTCGAATTAATATAGCATAGGATTTAGCATATCAAGAGAGATGTAATAGAAGGTTTATTATCAGACATTTGATAATTTATCAGTGCTGCAAGCATATGCACAAAGGCATTTGTAACTGATCTATGCCTTGAATGTTCAAACTTCCCCAATAGTTTAATTTTACTAAACACAGATTCTATTAATGCTCTTTTAAGCAATAATAGGTTCTGTCAGATTCTTTGTGTAAGTACAATTTCTCCATTTGCCCAATTTTGTAAATTAGTATCACAAAGAATTGCAAATTGATTTAAAGCCATCGCCCAATTCTTAATAGGCATTGTCCATTTTTTAGAGGCATTTGTCAATGCCAAAAAGATTATTTTCTGAATCGATTTATCATCTGGAAATACTCCCTTATTTTTAATAATTTTACGAATTTGACGGTTAGTGGATTCAATAGCATTAGTAGTGTAAATCGCCTTTCTAATGTCTTCTGGAAAGCTAAAAAATGGAGCTATGCCAGACCAATTTCGTTGCCATATATCAAAAATAACTGGATATTTGTCATCCCATTTTTTGGCAAAGTTTTGTAATTCTCTTAATCCCTCGGCTTCATTTATTGCAGAATAAACTGCCTTTAAATCAGCTGTTACCGATTTTAAATCTTTGTATGATACGTATTTTACAGAATTTCTTACCATATGAACAATACACAACTGCACTATGGTTTTTGGAAAAATGCTATTTATCGCCTCCGGAAAACCCTTAAGACCATCAACACATGCAACATATATTTGTTCTACACCACGATTCTTCAGTTCTGTTACTACCTGCATCCAAAACTTAGAACCTTCATTCTTGCCTATCCAAATACCTAATAGCTCTTTCTTGCCTTCCATATTAACTCCTATAGCCAGATATACTGCTTTATTTATTATTACATGATTATCCCTGGATTTAACATGAATACAATCTAAGTACACTATAGGATATATACTATCAAGTGCTCTATTCTGCCAAACAGTAACTTCCTCTAAAATGCCATCAGTTATCTTTGATATTAACTCAGATGATACCTTGGTGGCATATAGTTCTTCTAAGTGCCATTGTATTTCTCGAATAGTCATTCCCCTAGCATATAACGATATTACTTTATCATCAAATCCTTCAAATTTTCGTACTCCTTTTGGAATTAGTTGAGGTTCAAATTCTCCTTCCCGATCCCTTGGCACTTCTACTGTCAATTTACGACCTTCTGGATCTATTAAAGTCTTTTCATAATTGCCATTACGTCTATTATCTGAATCCTTGGTATTCTTAGAATGCTTCTCATAACCTATATGAGCTTCCATTTCTTTCTCTAGAATCTTATTTACTATCTGCTTTTTAAATTCCTGAAATATCCCTTCCTTCCCAAATATCTCAGTTGGATCACTTTGTGATAGTATTTCTGATACTACTTTTTCTATAGTCGGATTTGATACTTTGCTCTTATTTTTCATATTAGCCTCATGTAAGTTGTTTTAATTAATTTTATTCTTAACTGTTTTTACAACTTACACAAACTTTCTGACACCCTCCAATAATATTTTATCCAACATAGACATAAGTTTATTTTTCATATTTTTCTTTACCCTAGTGACCATAAAAATTCCTTGCTCTAAAAGTTGTTGAAATAATTGTTGTGAAATATAACCACGATCTCCGAATACTTTACCAAAAAGATTTTTGATCATCAGTTCCAGCTGTTTTCTATCATCCTTATTGCTAGGGCTAAAAGATGCTTTAACTATACCACCGACCCTATTAATTATTAGATGTAGTTTAAGTTCATAGAACCAACCTTTTGTTGTCTTACTGCGTGCTGCTATGCCGGCGAACACTTTATTCATTGAAATACGATATCTCTTACATACCTCTATACTACTTGAATCTACAAAAGAAAAGCCGTCACACTGATCCAAAATAGAATTGAATATTAGTACTAATAGTGGTAAATGTGGACCTATTATTTTCATAAATTGACTATAGCTTACTAATTGAAAATCTCTTTGATGATGAATCCATATTTGCTTCAGATAATAATTCTTAAAACAATCATAAGATGACTGCCAGTAGCCTATTATAATTGTTATTACCTCACTTCTGTTAAGTCGACTTTTAGGACCAGATTTGTTGTTATGGTTAGTAATTGAATTTGTATGCTTTTCTAATTCTTGAAAAAAATCATCGACGTAACAAAATATTTCTGTAAAATCCATTATCATAGGTTATTGCTCTTAAAGTTTTTTCAATAACCTATAAACTTTTTTCTAATACTATTAAATACCATATTTTAATTAGCAATTTGTATTTTGTACTCACTTTATAACAAAAACAGTATTATCAATATCCCCGTAACCCACTGTTTATCAGCTATACAGCGACTTTTTGAATACGAAACTCGCGTTAATTAAATATTTGCATTAAAAAGAGTTTTAGTTTTAAGTACTCCGTAAATAATGTGTAGCAGCTTACGCATCACAGCTATCACTATCACCATTTTGGGTTTTCCTGTATCAGCCAAACGTTGGCTGAAATCTTTAATAATCGGATTAAATCTGATAGAAACTACAGCTGGCATATAAAAAGCTTTACGTAAATCTGCATCTCCTGTTTTTGATATTCTACCAACTCCACGTACAGAAGAGCCAGATTGTTTTGGCTTTGGATTAAGACCAACAAAAGCAGCTACTTGTTTTGCAGAATCAAAATTTTCTACACTTAGAAAAGCAAGTACTACAGCTATTGTTTTTTCTCCTATTCCAGGAATTGAAGCAAGTAGCTGTCTTTTATCATTTAAGTCCTCATGTTGCGTAATATGGTCAGCAATCAGTTTTTCTACCTCTTTGATACGTTCGTTTATAAAATCAATGTGAAATTGTATGTCTGCAGCTATTTCTGGATCTATGTCTCCAAGCCTGTTGCTCTCTTGTAGTTTGTTGGTAATTAGAGTATCTAAACGATTTACCCATTGCTGCAATTTTTGTATATGTATTGGTTTTTGTTGCCAAAGATCAGGTTGCATTGCCTGGCAAAATTGAGCGATTAACTGACAGTCAGCCTTATCAGTTTTAACACGAGAGAGTTGACTCATGGAAAAGCCTTTTATCCTTGCTGGATTTACTACACTAACTTTGAAATTATTATCATAAAGATATTGAGCTAATTTTGTTCCATAGCAACCAGTGGCCTCCATACAAACATGAGCAGTAAGGGCTTCTTTGCCTTTTAACCATTCCTTTAAACTAGAAAATCCTTTTGAATTATTATCAAATTTTTTAGTTTTTACTTTACTATTAATAAGCAGTGCTACATCAAATGTTCTTTTAGAAATATCTACGCCTAAAATTACGCTATTCATAAGTGACCTTTTGTGTTAATAATTAGTAGAATACTCACAGATCAACCTTGTACATACAGGCTCACTGATAATCTTCAAGGCCTAAGATACCGTCCGATCTTTTGTGAGTATGTGAAGGCTGGTTACTTATCTGATGGGCAGGATCATAGTCCTAAGGGCTACAACAGTATACCAACCTTCTACTTGGGTACCCCCAAGTATCCTCCAGTTATTCACTAAAGACAATATCAAGATACAAGAGCTATACTTGCTCCATATGGTTTAGAGCGTGGTTTAGTTAATCATTTTGTTATTGACGATAAATATATCCAACTTAATATTAACTACGGAAAAAATCAAAAATTTAAGTCTTATGGCGTTGGATTTAAAGCAAATAACTTAGCAAAATTTGATTTTATTTCTTTAGGTTTAGAAGCTGCTTATTGGAATCAGCCTAAAATGCTAACTGCTACTCCTTTAAAGGAAAAATGTAAAAAAGGTGGCTTTGGAGCTGTTAATTTTGAACTTAGTTTAAATGATACATTTAAAATAGTTGGTTCAGGTGGTTATAAAACAGCAGGATTTATAGAGGGTATGCCTTTAAAATCTTCAGCTATAGTTAGAGCGGGTCTAAAACTGGATTTATAAGCCTTAAAATAATGAGTACCAGAGATGAAAACCGCTTTTCATCTCTGGTACAAATTAAATAATTATTTTTATTATTCTTAAGAGGTATATATAATCATAATATTAAATAATGATATATAATTATATATGCTAACTATTTTAGAGAAATTTTTATTTTCCCCCATCAAAGCTTTTATTAATATTCGTGAAGATACTGCAGCTGCCCTTAAAAGGCTTGGTATTAGTAATATTCGTGATTTGCTATTTTATTCTCCTGTTTCTTATCAAACAAAAACATTATCACCTAATCTAACAGAGGTTAAAGAAGGAGATTTAATTCAAGTAGAAGTAATAATTGAAAGCGTTAATCTACCGAATAAAAGCCATCAGCCGTTAAGAATTACAGCAAGTAATGATACAGGCTCGTTGCTATTAGTATTTTTTCATAAACCACCCCCATTTATTTTTAATAAGCTGAAAGTTGGAACGAAGCATATTATTAGTGGTAAGGTACAATTTTTTGATCATCACTTACAAATTTCTCATCCTGAATTTATCGTTAATCCTAAGCTTACAAAGGAACTAGAACCTATTTATTCTTTGACATACTTAATTAGTAACAAGCAATTATATTCATATATCATAAAAGTAATAGATATGTTTGAAGAGAAATGTAAGAATGTGCAGGATAAAGAGGTAAAGGAATATTTGGATGAAGTGCTAGAGAGCTTGAAAGGGGTGCATGTTCTTCGTCATTGCGAGGAGGCATTTATGCCGACGCGGCAATCTAGTGATGTAAAATCATTAATTTCTGGATTGCCGCAGCCCCTAAAGGGGCTTCGCAATGACGATGTACATAAAAAATCCTTAGCCGCTAAAGAACTCATCGCCAATCAGATATCTCTTTTTAAGGCACGTACGCAAATAGTAGGAAAGCATGGTAATATTTACCCTAAAGCGGAGCAGGTTCAAGCTAATATACTAAATAGTCTTGGGTTTGAGTTAACTTTTTATCAGCAGCAAGTAATAGAAGAGATAGAGAAAGATCAGGCTAGCGGCATTGAGATGATGAGATTATTACAAGGTGATGTTGGATCAGGTAAAACTTTAGTAGCCCTGCTTACCATAACGAATGTAGCAGTTGCGGGGTTTCAAGCAACCTTAATGGCACCGACTGACTTACTTGCCAATCAGCATTATGAGTTTTTTATTAGAGCTTTGAAAAATACCGATATAAAAATTGGATTACTTACCGGTAAAATACTTGGCTCGGCTAGAAAAAATATTATGATGCAGCTTGAAAATGGTGAAATTGATATATTAATTGGCACTCACGCTTTATTTCAAGAAAAAGTAAATTTTAAGAAGCTCGGTTATATAGTGATAGATGAGCAGCATAGATTTGGCGTGCAGCAAAGACTTGATCTAATAAGTAAAGGTAAAAATCCCGATGTTTTAGTTATGACCGCAACACCGATTCCAAGAAGTCTTGCTCTTACTATGTTTGGGGATATGACTATATCTAAGCTTCAAGGAAAGCCCAAAAATCGTCTGCCTATTGCAACAAACACCATGTCTATCAATAAAATCGAACATATTATAGAAGCGATAAATAAGAAGCTTGTTGCAGGCGAGCGAATATATTGGATATGTCCATTGATAGAGCAGGCAAAAACCTCCGATGTCATACCGCGGCTCGACCGCAATATCCAAAAAACAACTGATAATGCTAATAATTTTGACTGGATCCCGTGGACAAGCCACGGGATGACATCAGAGGAAGAAGATAGACTATTAATGGATGTAATGAATCGTTTTAATTCGATTGAGAATATTTATGCAGGATGCAGCGGTATTATTCATGGTAAGATGAAAAATGAGCAAAAAGATGCTGTAATGAAGCAATTTAAGGATGGAGAAATTAAGATATTAGTTGCAACAACTGTTATCGAGGTTGGGATAGATGTGCCTGAAGCAACATTAATTATTATTGAGAATGCCGAAAGGTTTGGACTTGCTCAGCTCCATCAGCTGAGAGGTAGAGTAGGGCGTGGTAGTTTACAATCATATTGTATATTGCTATATAATCCTAAAAGACTTGGTAAAGTTGGGCGTGGTAGATTTGAGATAATGAAACAAACTAATGACGGATTTTATATTGCCGAGCAGGACTTAAAACTTCGTGGTAGTGGTGAGATTTTAGGTGTAAAGCAAAGCGGTGAGATGGATTTTTTCTTTGCTGATTTAGCAAGAGATTATGACCTGTTACTTAAAGCTAATAAGTTTGCTGAAATAGATGCAAATGGTAATGCAGAGTTTATTGATTTCCAAATTAAACTATTTGCAAAATCGCAGATTAGCGAGTTTGTATAACTGATTGTCATTGCGAGGAGTGTAGCTTTGATGCAATCCCAGGACATTCTCATAAGATTGCCACGCCACTTTCAGTGGCTCGCAATGACGAGTTATATAAAATTTATTTGCTTTTTTCTCTGAATATTGTTAGTATTACTGCGATTATACTGGCTGGGTAGCAAAGTGGTAATGCCGTGGACTGCAAATCCTCTATTCGTCGGTTCGATTCCGACCCTAGCCTCCATCTAAAATTAAAAATTTTATGGAATTTATTTCACAATTCCTAGAAATGTTACTCGCTGAGCGAGCATTATCAAAAAATTCCATACTTAGTTATAAGCGTGATTTATTAGATTTTCATAATTATCTTGCCAAGCAAAAATTATCAGAATTAAATATTACTACTGACAATATTAGAAATTGGGTTGAGTATCTAGCAGAAAATGGTTTGCAAGCTCGTTCTATTAACCGAAAAATATCAACTATAAAAAGTTATTATGAATTTTTAATTAGTGAAAACCATACTAACTTAAATCCTTTACTAAATATAGATTTACCAAAATATCAAAATAAACTTCCTGAAATATTATCTATAGATGATATTAAATCATTGCTTGAATATTGCTCGCAAGATACTTCACCTGAAGGTATCCGGCTTAATGCAATGATCCACTTGCTGTATGCTAGCGGTCTTAGAGTCTCAGAGCTTGTTAGCCTTAAACTCAGCGATATTTTAAGTAATAAAGTGTCAAGAGAGGTAAAAAAAATATTTTCCGTACTTGGTAAAGGTAATAAAGAAAGAATTATAGTAATAAATGAGCCGGCTATTAATAGTCTTGTTAAATATTTAGCAGTTAGAGATAACTTTGTAAATAAAACAAAACCAAAAAATCTTATTTACTTATTCCCTTCTTCATCTGCTGCCGGTTACATGACTAGGCAAAATTTTGCTATCCTCTTAAAATCGGCTGCTCTTTACGCTGGGCTTAATCCTGAGCATATTTCCCCGCACGTATTGCGTCATAGCTTTGCAAGCCATTTGCTTGAGGGCGGAGCGGATTTACGTGTTATTCAAGAGCTATTAGGTCATGCTGATATCTCTACTACTCAAATTTACACTCATCTTCAAACCAACCATCTTAAAAAAGCATTGTTACATCATCCCCTCAGTAAAAATTAAAATATTTTAATTATTGTATAAAATTCTTGCTAATATTTACTAACTATGCATAATACGCTTTTTTGATATTCAAGGAGGATAAATGAAATTTACTAAATTTTTTTGTATAACAGTTGAGAGTGATGATAATGAGTATGATATAAATTATATTGCAGAACATATAATTTATAATAGTAAAAGCAAGAAAATTACGTTAGAAGATTTACAAGAACTACAAAAACTATCAAATTTACCGAAACATATAAAACAATTATTTCTATTGAATTTAGAAAGTAAAATATCTGATGAAAGGTTACATAGTCTTAACGAAAAAATAATGGAGCATGCTGTGGGTTTATCTGTTTCTGAAGATCTAAGTTTTTTTCTACGCAAATCAGATGATTCTATATTACGTAACTTACTTTATTTAGAGGCAATAAGAAATAATTTTACCGCTGAATTTAATGAAGAAGGAGATCTAACAATTAATTTTCCTAATTCAATATTGCAGCTTTATAAACTATTAGTTAATAATTTTTATTTGAAAAAGTTTAAAGATGATGAAACTCAGAAAAAAATATATAATTTATATCAAAAAAATTTAAAAGATGAAAGTAAAGATGAGTTAGAAAATCATTATGTTAAACAGAGCTTAGCAGAAAGTACAATGTGTTTATTTATAAGTAAATATATTAATGAGCATGATCTAAATAAAGTATTTAAGTTGCCTATATTTAAACGCAAATTAGATAATTCATTAGAATTAGGATATCCAGACAATAAAGATACTAGAGTAATAGTAGTTAATAAAGTATTAAATGATATAGATAGTATTTATATTAGTAATTTAGCATCTTCAGATATTTTAGAATCAGTAATGTATAGTAAATTAGATGATGAAATAATTACAGTAAAAGTTTTAGGAACTATTGAAACAGAATTATGACCTACGAGCTACTATCCTAAAATTTTAGTGATATAGTCAGTAAAAATTCATGGTAATTAGTTTATTACATATTTAATATAATTGTGTCATTAAGTTATTACCATATATGTTAAAAGAATCAAAGAAGAGTCAAAATTCTATTACAAATAAAAATCTAGCAGATTTAGTTATTGAAGAATTAGAAAATGAGAATTTTGATTTAAAAGTTTTAGAAAAAATACAGCAAGCCTTTAGTACTGCAAGTAAGCAAAAGCAGAGAGAAGCTTTTATATCTATTATAAATACAAATCTTAAAAATAATCAGTTACATAAATTAAATAGGGCAGTAATGGAACATGCAAGCGAGCTAATGCCGGTTAATGACCCGAATTTTGTTTGTCGTACTACTGATAATAAAATTTGGGGAGAATTATTATTATTAGAGGCAAAACGTCATGGTATGAAAGCCGAACTTAACTCCAAGTCAGAACTACAGCCTCTTAATATCAAAAATATACCTCAAGAAATATTAAACCATTATTTCGTTCTCAAACAAAAATTTTATCCCCAAAGGGATTCCAAAGACTCAATAGATAGTAGGATTGCTCAAAGTATTAATTTTCTGCTATATGCTCCTCTTTTTCGAGAAATAAAAGAATATGAGAAGTTATCTGATATGGATAAACTGATCGCAGAAAGTGACATACGAAACCCTAACGGCAAATATGTTCAAAATTTGGTAGAGAAAAAATTAGCAGCATATATAGAAAAGCATTCTAATACTCAAGAAAAATACGAGAATAAAAAAAATGAAGAAAAAGAAGCTGAAATATCTTCAATAATTGAAACATCAATAGGAAAGTTAGAGCAAAATAAAAAAATAGCTATTGAAGGTCAACAACGAGAGAAAATTAAGAGACGTATATCTAGATTTTTAGAAGAATTTTCAATTGAATTACTAACTTCTAACAAAAAAAAGTTAGTAGATATAATCCATCAAGAGCTTTATCAAAAAAGATCTGTATGGTCAAAAATAGTTAATTATTGCGGTATAAAATATTATAAGATTTCAAAAGAAAACCTTAAAAATATAAAAGAAGTAATAGGTAGTAAAATTTGTTACTTTACTATGAAACCAGAAGTAAGAAAGCAGTTAGAGCAGCTTTCAAAGCAGCTACATAAATCAGGTGCAGTAATATCTTCAGTTGATAAAGATAAGCAGAAAAACCTAAAAGAATTAAAGGAAAATTTTAAAGAATTGAAGAAATTAAAAAATCCAGTATTGCCGTCGAAAATTAAACAAACTAAATCTAAAACAAAAGCAAATCCTCCCCTGCCTAAAATCTAGAGCTTTTTATTTATGCTATACCAGAAAGACGTGAGCAAGACTTAAAAAGGTGAGAAAACCTAAAGCATCGGTTAGGGTAGTCAGAAAGACGCCAGAGCCAGCAGCTGGGTCAATATCGAAATAGTGCAGTAATATCGGAATAGCAGAGCCAAATAACCCTGCTACCAGAAAGTTTAAGATTACAGCAATAGCAAAAATTACGCTAAGATTAAGGTCCATCAGCATCACAAAGCTAAGTCCTGCACCGATGATTGCTAGCACAAAGCCGTTAAAACCCGATACGGCTATTTCTTTCAAGATTATTTTACTTACGTTACTATAATGAATATCTTTATTGGCAAGTGCTCTAACCGTAACTGTCATAACTTGCGTACCTGCATTGCCGCCCATAGAGGCTACAATAGGCATAGTAGCTGCAAGTGTTACAAGCTTTGCAATAGTATCATTAAAATGATTAATAATAAGCGAAGTCATGCAAGCGGTAATCAGATTAACAAATAACCATGGAAAACGATGTTTTACAGTGTAAAAGAAGTTAAAGAAAGTATCTTGTGTATGCACACCGCTTAGCGATAATATATCCTTTTCGGCTTGTTCTTCAATAATATAGATTATATTGTCAATAGATACGCTACCAATTAATTTACCATTTTTATTGACTACTGGTACTATAGTTAAAGCATATTGTTTAAAAATGAAACTAAGTTCATTTAAATCGGTGAAACTATCAGCCAGTTTAAAATCTTTACTCATTAAATTTTTCACCAATTCATTTTTTTCATGCTTAATTAAAGTACTAAGCGAGATGATACCGATAGGACGCAGTTTATTGTCTGTAACAATAGCAGCGTGGAAGTCATTTTTGACAGTTTTTATAAAATTTAACGACTCTTTAACAGTCCAATTTTCTTGAAGATTAACAAAGTCTCGCTCTATTACCCTTCCTACTGTATTTTCTGGATATGTACACCCAATAGTGATTTGATGTTTTTTTTCTTTAGAAAGATTGCTTAATATTAAATCTTTAATATCATCATCTAAGTCAATTACAACTTCAATAGCATCTTCTATATCTAGCTTATCAATTAATTCTGCTGATTTTTTTATGCCAAGAGTTTCTATTATTAAAGGTTTGCTGTAAGCATTTAGTGAAACTAAAGTTTCAGGTTTGATTTTGTCTTGTAGTAGTGGAATGATTATTTTGTAGATTTTAGGACTTAAATTATCTAAGAAATCAGCTAAATCAGCATAATGAAGTTCTGCAAGCCTACTAGCCGCAGCATTATAATTATGATCTTCTAATAAATCATTAATTTGATCAAAAATTTCAGCAAATTGATCATGATGATCAGGTAATATGCTTTTGAACATACTGAAATTAGGCATAATCCCTTACCTATAGTCAATTGATTTGAACGCATGTAGCAGGTTGTTCGTCGTCTTGCCTATTATTATAAGCTCTACCCTCACGCCTGTCACAAAATTCAACTGAATTGACTATAATAGTCTGGCTTGCAGACTTATTTAATTATAATTATTTACTGGTTAGCTAGGTTTGACGTAGAATGGTGTACGATTTGTTAATCAATATAAATTATAGAACAAAAATAAGCAATAGTTTTTTAACTATGCTCAATAATAGAACCTCGTTTATCTACTCATTTAAATTTATTAGATATATACTTATAATAGAAAAGCTTGTATAATGCTCCCTTATTAGTTACAATAATAAAATTATGTCAGATAGAAAAGAGCATGATAAGTTTTTTCAGCAAGCTTTAGCAAATCCATTAATAGCTAAAGAATTCTTTGAGGAATATTTACCAACTGAAATAAAAGTTTTATTCTTACCCTCTACTTTGAAATTGGAAAATGATAGTTTTATAGAGCCAAGCTTAAAAGAAACTATTACAGATGTTTTATATTCTGCTAAAATTAATAATAGAGATGGTTATATATACATTTTGTGTGAACACCAAAGTAGTTCCGACCCTCTTATGGCTTTTCGCCTGTTTAAATATATGTTAAATATTGCTGAAAGACACTTAAATTCGCATCCCGATTCTAAAAAGTTTCCTTTTATATATCCGTTAGTATATTCAAATGATCATAAAAAATATACTGCTCCTTTAAATTTGTGGGATTTATTTGAAAATAGCGAGTTGGTAAAAGAAACTTGGAGCAACGATTATCAACTAATCAACTTGTTTGATATTCCTGATGAACAATTAAAAGAAAGATCTTGGCTTGCTCCTTTACAAATTCTAATGAAATATATAAATGAGCCTGATTTATTACCAAGATGGAAACAACTAGCCGATACTTTATCGGTGTTTGCTGACTCTAATAGTGGAGTCGATCATATAAAATCAGCTATATCGTATACTTTGACTAAAATAAAAGAAGATGATAAAATAGAATTAGAAAAAATACTTAAATCACATTTAAATCCTAAATTAGGAGCAAATATTATGGGAAGTTTAGCACATCACTGGGAGCAACAAGGTATTGAAAAAGAAAGAGCCAAAAGTAAAATAAAGTTAGAAGCTAAATTAAAAAAAGAAAAATTTACTATAGCTAAAAAGATGCTAATAGATAAAGAACCTATAGCAAAAATTATAAAATACACTGATTTAAAAAAAGAAGAAATTGAGAAGTTAAAGTAAATTTAAAAGTCAATGATATGGTGCGGTCGAGAAGACTTGAACTTCCAATCTTTTTACAGAACAGCACCCTCAATGCTGCGCGTCTACCAATTTCGCCACGACCGCTTAAAGCTTCTTATATAACAGATTATTAGTATAACATCAATAGTATTTGTTATGACCGTCATTGCGAGGAGATTCGCAGAATCGACGTGGCAATCTCAGGAGTATCATACTATTTTACGAGATTGCCGCACTCGCTTTGCTCGCTCGCAATGACGTCATCAAGACAAACTTACTACAAAACTTGGCATAACCGATTATTTTTCAGCTGCTTTTCTTAAATTAGATAGCTTATCATCAATATTATCAAACTCGAGGTGATAATCTCTAGAATTACCTGTTAAAACTAAACCTGAATCTATGCCAAGCCAATTAGCTGCAAGTATATCAGTATAAAAAGTATCGCCTATCATTAATATACGATTCTTAGTTACACTAGGACATTCTTGTAAAACTTTGCTATATATCTCTTCGTAAGGTTTACCGCTATAGATTACTTTACCGCCTAGCTGTATTATTTTCTGAGCATAATAACCGCTACAATATCTATAAATTCCGTGTTGATTTATCCCAAGGTCAGGATTAGCACAAATATTGACTATCTTGCGTTCTACGACAATTTTAAATAGCTCATCAAATTCGTTTAAATCTAAATTTTTACTTTCATCTCTATAAATTGTCATTAGGAGAATATTAGCTTTTTGAATATCATCAGTGATAGGGCACTGTATGCCGTTTATGATATCATTTTCTAGATGACCTAAATGATATATTATCGGCTTTTCAATACCAAAACGCTCTTTACTCTCTAAAATCATCTGTACAGCTACTTCACCAGAGCTAATAATCATTTCTGGCTTAGCATTTAATCCCCAAGATTTGAGTGTCTGATGTAGAGAGAAAATATTTCGTGGAGCATTAGTAACAAAATATACTTTTTTCTGCTCAATAATTTTATTAATATTCTGCACAACATTAGGGTAGGTGTGACCACCTTCGACTATTACGCCCCAAAGATTAAACAAAAATACGTCATAATCATCCATCACATCAAAAATATTTTTTAACTTTAATTTATCCATTGTTATCTCATCATATTTACATTTACTAATCTGATAAGTTCCGTTATAGTTATTTTTATTGTCTCTAGCAACAAATAAAGTATACTCGTTTTATTTATCTTAATAATATAATATGTCGGAATTTGAAGAAAAGTTGAATGAATCATCATATGGTGCTGATTCTATTAAGGTTTTAAAGGGTCTTGAAGCTGTAAGAAAAAGACCAGGAATGTATATCGGTGATGTCGGTGACGGATCTGGTTTACATCATATGATTTATGAGGTAGTCGATAATGCTATCGATGAAGCATTAGCCGGTTATTGTGATTTAGTAAGAGTCGTTTTAAATAAAAACGGCTCGGTAACCGTATCTGATAATGGGCGAGGTATACCTGTTGAGATTCATGAGGAAGAAGGTATATCGGCAGCTGAAGTAATTATGACGCAGCTACATGCCGGTGGTAAGTTTGATCAGAATTCTTATAAGGTTTCTGGTGGTTTGCACGGTGTTGGTGTGTCGGTCGTAAATGCTCTTTCTGATTGGCTTGAGCTACGTATTTGGCGTAATAATACAGAGCATCTTATTAGATTTAATAACGGGATAACAGAAGCACCGCTTGCAGTTGTTAAAGAAAATGTAGACAAAAAAGGTACAGAAGTTACTTTCTTCCCATCAGTAGAAACCTTTACTAATATAGAATTCGATTTCAATATAATAGAACATCGTCTTCGTGAGCTTGCTTTCCTAAATTCTGGAGTAAAGATTTTACTAACAGATAATAGATTTGAAGAGGTAAAAGAAGTAGAATTTTATTATACAGGCGGAATTGAAGCTTACGTAAAATATTTAGATCGTGCAAAACACGCTGTTCATTCATGTATCGTAGTTAATGCAGATAATACTGAATCTGGTATAAGCCTTGAGCTTGCTATGCATTGGAATGATTCTTATCATGAGAATATATTGTGTTTTACCAATAATATTAGACAACGTGATGGCGGAACTCACCTTAGTGCATTTAAATCAGGGATAACACGTGTTATTACCGCTTATCTTGAAAATACCGGTCTTAATAAAAAAGCGAAAAATGCTTTTAGTGGAGAAGATACTAGGGAAGGGTTATGCTGCGTACTTTCTGTTAAAGTGCCTGATCCTAAATTTTCCTCCCAAACTAAAGATAAGCTGGTAAGTTCTGAAGTAAGACCGATTGTTGAAAATGCTGTTTATACGAAAGTTCTTGAGTGGTTTGAAGAACATCCAGCCGACGCAAAGCTCATTATAAACAAAATTATAGAGGCAGCTAATGCTCGTGAAGCTGCTAGAAAAGCAAGAGAATTAACTAGAAGAAAATCAGTATTAGAAGTATCGAACTTGCCAGGTAAGCTTGCAGATTGTCATGCCAAAGATCCGGCAGTTTCTGAATTATTTATAGTAGAGGGAGACTCAGCGGGTGGTACAGCAAAGCAGGGTAGGGATAGCAAAATTCAAGCTATATTGCCTCTGCGTGGTAAAATCCTAAACGTTGAACGTGCAAGGTTTGATAAAATGCTTGGCTCGGATCAAATTGGTACATTAATTACAGCTCTTGGAACAGGTGTTGATAACCGAGAATTCTCTCTTGAAAAACTAAGATATCATAAAGTTATTATTATGACTGATGCTGACGTTGACGGGTCACATATTAGAACTTTATTACTTACGTTCTTTTACCGCCATATGCCAGAGCTAATAAATAAGGGATATTTATACATAGCACAGCCACCTCTTTATAAGGTAAAGAAAGGAGCAAGTGAGCTTTACTTAAAAAATGAGCAAGCACTGCAAGATTATTTAGTAAAATCAGCAATTAGCGATGCTACTTTAACTTTAGATAATAAAGAGCAGCTGGCAAACGAAAATCTAGAAGAACTAATGAGTAAAGTCATAAAGTTCAATAGCTTACTTGATCATGCTAGCAAAAAATTTAACCGCTCTATCACTGAAATTTTGGCAATTAATGATCTACTTAACAATAAAATATTTAATGATGAAAGTGATTCAAGACTTAAAAAAGCTTTAAATGCATTAAATAGTTTAGAGCAATCACCCGATAAAACAGATTGGGAAGTTTTAAAACATGAAAACAAAATAGAATTTTTCCGTTTTAGTAGAGGCTTAAAAGAGCGTAAAATTTTGCTAAGAGAGCAGTTAGAATCATTCGAATTTATAAATATATCAAAACTTGCTCTAACAATTTTTGATATATTTAATAAGCAATTAAAGCTAGTAGTAAAAAACCAAGAATTTGATATTTTAACTCCTAGCATATTGCTAAATACTATTATAGATTGCGGAAAAAAAGGCATCAGCGTTCAACGCTTTAAAGGACTCGGTGAGATGAATTCAGATCAGTTATGGGATACTACCCTTAACCCTGAAAGAAGAACTTTATTGCAAGTAAGAGTTGCAGAAATCGATGAAGCTGAAGGTATATTCTCCACGCTAATGGGTGATGTAGTCGAACCTCGTAGGCAGTTCATACAATCGAATGCATTGAACGTTGTAAACCTGGACGTATAGTATACTCGTTTTATTTGAAAAGTTGGCTACGTTGTCTTTTGCTGATAATCCTCACGTATTAAGTATACGCTGCGGTTATCAGCTTCAAGACGCCTTGCTCTTTTCCAAATAAAACTTCGTCTACTTACTCTTCATGTTAAGAATATGTATATTTTTCTTGCGGTTTACTATGTCATTCCCGCGGAGGCGGGAATCCAGAAAAAAGTCTGTCATACCGCGGCTTGACCGCGGTATCTCAGGACACATTCTATGGCACAAGATCCCATGATCAAGTCACGGGATGACAATATAATTGACTGGACTCCTGCCTCCGCGGGAATGACATTATAAATATTTATGCAAAAATTAATTATTCACGGCGGTAAACCTCTCAAAGGTATTATCAATATTAGCGGTGCTAAAAACGCTGTGCTTCCTATTATGGCAGCTTCTATACTGACTGATAAACTACATATTACTAATGTTCCAAAATTAACGGATGTTAGTACTATGAAAGAATTACTAAAAAGTCATGGAGCAGGCATTGAAATAATAGAACATGAAAATGAGTTCGAATTAGTAATTAATGCTGCAAATATCAACAACTTAACGGCAGATTACGAGATAGTTCGTAAGATGAGAGCATCTATTTGGGTGCTTGGTCCTCTGCTTAGCCGTTATGGTAAAGCAAAAGTATCTCTACCTGGTGGTTGTGCCATTGGAGCTAGACAAGTAGATCTGCATATTGCAGTTTTAAAGGCTATGGGAGCTGAAATTACAATTGAAGATGGTTATATTAACGCTTCAACGGCAGGGCGTTTAAAAGGTACTCATTTCATTTTTGATAAAATTTCGGTTGGAGCTACTATCAATGCCGTACTTGCAGCTGTTCTAGCAGATGGTGAAACATTGCTATTTAACTGTGCTAGAGAGCCTGAAATAGTGGATTTATGTAACTGTCTTAATAAGATGGGTGCAGATATTTCCGGAATTGGTACAAGCGAAATAAGAATAAACGGCAAAGATTCTTTAAGTGAAGCAAGTTACAGAGTTCTACCTGATCGTATAGAGGCAGGGACTTATATGTTTGCCGCAGCTATTACTAAAGGTGATTTAAAACTTTACGGCATTGATTATCATATCATAGAAAATATTGCTTTAAAACTCATTGAAACAGGTATAAAAGTTATGCCTATAGATAATGGAGTGCAGGTAACTTATACAGATAAGTTAAATGCCGTAAATTTAGAAACTAATCCATATCCAGGCTTTGCTACAGATTTACAAGCACAATTTATGAGTCTTATGACTATTAGCCAAGGTTCTTCAATAATTACTGAAAATATTTTTGAAAATCGTTTTATGCACGTACCTGAATTATGTAGAATGGGTGCGGATATAACAGTGCGGGGTAATCAAGCAATAGTACAAGGCGTTAAAAGCTTAAAAGGTGCGGAAGTTATGGCAAGTGACCTTAGAGCTTCGGTATCGCTGATACTAGCAGGTCTAAGTACTGATAGTGAAACAGTATTGCACCGTATATATCATTTAGATCGCGGATTTCAAAATTTAGAGAAGAAATTAAATAATTGCGGTGCGGATATAAAAAGAGTATAATACAAATTATTTATTGTTATAGGTTAATGTAATGCCGTGACTTATGCTTAGGTTGTTGCATGGCTTGAAAAATTGTATTTTTATTACTGGATGCCGCAGGTACAAGCAACTAAATGACACAAGAACTTAATAACATAAAAAATTTATTATTTTAACGGAGAGAATAATGGCAAGAATTACAACAGAAGATTGTAGTAAAGTTATACCTGATAGGTTTCAGCTAGTTATTTATGCAACTAGATATGCTAAGTTATTAAACTATAAAGTAGAAACTAATCAAAGCAAGAAAGAAAAGCGTGATAAACCTCCGGTTATCGCATTACGCAGAATTGCTTCTGGAAAAGTATCAGTAGCTCAGTTAGAACAAGATTTTATTAATAGCCTACGTACAAGAAGTAGAATAGAGCCTATTGTTGAACAAGACGAATCAGAAGATTTAGAAGAAAAATTTGAATATTTACCAGAAGTTTATATTGGAGAAGATTATTCTGATTTAGACGATCAAATTTTTACTGAAGAAACCGGTGAAGACTTTGAAGATAAATAAATGATTATAGGTGTTGGTACGGATATAGTACAGATTCCTAGAATTGAAAAGATAATAAAATTATATCCAGAAATTTTTCCTAAAAGAATTTTAAATACCGAAGAATTAAAAAAATTTGCTTTGCTAAAGAAAGAAAGTCATGCTACTTTTTTGGCAAAGCGTTTTGCTGCTAAAGAAGCAATTAGTAAAGCTTTCGGTGTTGGTATAGGGCGTGGTATTAATTTTAAAGATGTCACGGTGCTTAATGATGAATTAGGCAAGCCAATAGTAAAGATAGATTCAGTTTATACTCAAAAACTTCCTCCTTTTAATATCCATCTTTCCCTCTCTGATGATTACCCCATTTGTGTAGCTTTTGTAGTTATTGAGAAAATTATTTTATAAGTACAGCACATTCCATAAAGGTCGATACAAGCGAATTTTGTAGGATTTGCCTGTGCTCACGTAGTTTATCTACGCTGTTGCAGGCTCACCTTTAAATTCATCTTGTCTAGACCTTTTTGAAACATGCTGTACCAACATCCATAATATAAGTCAATAAGAATTAAGTTTAATAATAGCATGAATAAAAGCTAAGAATGACAGCTAAAGCAAGTTTAGGCAGTTTACGATGATTTTTAATTTATTTATTATCAATCATATTAAGATTTGATATTTTTTTGTTCATAATTATGAAATTTATATATTAATTAGTTCAGAATGTAATTTTAAGACGTGTTTGTCATTATCTCCTTTAATATAATAAGCTGGATTTTGCTCACTAGCGTTACGTTTAATTTCTTTATCCTTAATCTTTTTAATTATAGGATCATAATAAACTTTTTGAACTGTACCCTTGAGCTTTTTTCCGTACCATTTCCAAAAAACTATAGAACCTTCTTTATGAAAATTTGACATCGTATTATTTATAATATGTTTTTTGCATGTATGTATTATAATAGTATTGGACAGTTTTTATTCTATGTCATTCCTGCGGAGGTGCAGTAGTGTCCGGAAAAAAATGCTAAAATTAGTTATTTTTTACTATTTTTCTGGATTGCCACGCGGTCTACGACCGCTCGCAATGACGGTTTTAATAATACTCCAATTTTCTCCGGACACTACTGTAGCAACGGCGGGAATCCAGCATAAATCGAGCTTTTATATTCTAAAAAATTGCTGTATTTAGACTTTTTTTCCTGGATTCCCGCTTCCGCGGGAAAGTATTGTTGCGTGGATCGAAAAACGTCCTAAGGTATTCATCTAGTTGCTTGGGAACTAGATCCAGAAAATAAAAAGAATACTAATTTTATTAGTATTTTTAACTGGATCCCGTGAATAAATCACGGGATGACAGGGGGAGAATGATCCACGCAGGTAATGCCGCCACGGGATGACACTGATGGTGCTTTTTAATCCATGCAACAGAATGAAAATGTTTTTAACGTTTTACTAGCTTGTTATAATATTCTGCTAAGACTTTTACGCCATATAGCCATATTAAACATACTATAATAAAACTGAACATTAATAAGCCTGCTATATCATTATGCACAGCATTTGGGAAGATGCTAAAGGATACGAATTGAATAATAGCACCTATCGATTTACCGATCTTAGTTCCCATAACATCAACGGCAGCTTTACCTTTGGTTTTCATTTCGCTATCTAGCGGAATATACACCATTTCTTTAGTAGCGTCAAAAAGTGAGTATTTTACTGATTTAGCAATCACATGCCACAAACCGCCAATAAAAACTATTACAATAAGCGGTGAGCTATAACCCAGCGTATCTATAATATTTTTTAAGTGATTTTCGAACACTGTAAAGGAGAAAAACATCACGCCCGCTCCAAACATCATAATAGGTGTAATAATTGCTCCCCAGAACCAACCGCATAATCTAATTAAACTGCTTACTAAAAATGCACTAACTAAAGTAAGTACCCCTGTCCAAAAAAATACCTTACCGTGATATGAAATAAAATCTTTTGTATCAGGATATAGTTGTTTTACTTTGGACATCCATAATCCTTCAATTAAGCTAATGCTCATCGAATAAGAGATTAAAAGAATACAAATAAAACCAAGATATTTAGAAGTTAATATTATTTTTGTACTTTCAATTAAGCTTAATTTTAATATATCTGTTCTTTGATTTTTAAATTTGATGTTTTTATCGGCTTCTACAATTTTTTTATCGATAAATTTATGCAGAGCTAAACAAATTAATCCTGAGACTAAAATAACGCTAACAAATGATTTTAAAAGAATTTCATTGGTGTCGCTTAAATGAGAAAATAATGGCAATAGGAAATGTTCGCTTTTAGCAAAATAGATAATTATTGTTCCGGAAATTAGTAGATTGGTTTGTCCAAATAAAGTAAAAAATGAGTAAAACCTAGGTGCTTCTTCGACCTTAGTAATTTTATTTGCTAGCTGCCAATATAAGAGAGTAAAAACTATTACAGGCCATAACTCGCCCATTATATAAAATAATACTAAGCTCCATTGTCCCCAAATTATTATAAACCATTTTAAATGTGGAAGTAATGTTATGTAATGTTTGACTAATTCAGGATCAGGATGAAAAAATTCTCTATATGGAAATAGAACAAAACCGAAAATAGCGAAAAAAAGCAAAAAAGTACCGGTAATTATTCTAAAAACCTGTTCCGTGGTCATTATATTACAGAGTTTAAAATAGAGAATAATGAATAAAACACCCATTGGCATTTCACCCCAAAGCTTGATAAAACTAAGTACCTCCGTACTAATTAAAGTAACAACAAAACTATCCTTAATACTGCGAACTAAGTTCTGATTAAGTAAAATAAAAAACATTAATAAAGCCATAGGTATGAATTTGGTTAATTCATATGATCTAATCGGCCAAACTATATGCCTAAATTTACTATTTCTTGCTCTATTCCAAAAGGTGAAGTTAGAATTCACGGCGTCCATTAATTTACCTATGAGCTTATTTTATAGAGTGTTAAAGAACTCTAATGCAACCTAGACTATAATAAAAATTATGTCAAGATTTTTAAATAAGGTCATAGTATATTGTTATATTTAATCGCTGCTTCAACAAATCCAATAAATAAAGGATGAGCTTCAAAAGGTTTTGATTTAAACTCCGGATGAAATTGTACTCCCACAAACCATAATAATTTTGGTAATTCAATTGCTTCCACAATCTTTTTATCTTCTGAAAATCCGCTAAACTTTACGCCATTTTTTTCAAAAATATCTTGAAAATCATTGTTGAATTTGTATCTATGACGATGTCGTTCACTTATTTTAAGTTCTCCATATGCATTAGCAGTAATACTATCCGATACTAAATTACATGTATAAGAACCAAGACGCATAGTCTTTTTTACATTTTCTATTGTGATATCTGATGGATTAAAATCCTCATCATTTTTGCTTATTCTTTCAATAATTTTTGTACCAGCTGTTTTAAACTCTTCCGTTACAGCATCTTTAAGACCTACTAAATTACGAGCTATTTCAATAGCAGCAAGCTGCATCCCAAAACATATGCCAAAAAAAGGTATATTATTAGTTCGAGCATAATTTACTGCTAAGATCTTTCCTTCTGTTGCTCGCTCACCAAATCCACCTGGAACTAATATTCCGTCAACACCTAATAATTTTTTAGAAATATTTTCATTGGTTACATTTTCTGCATTTATCCATACTAAATTAACTTTATATTTATGATATATGCCAGCATGGTCAAGAGCTTCGATTACTGATTTATAAGCATCTTTTAATTTATGATATTTAGCTATAATAGCGATTCGTACTTTTGAATGAGATTCTTTTAATCTTTCAATTATCTCATGCCATCTATTTAATTTAGAAGGTGCAATAGTAAGATTAAAAAATTTTAATACTTTATTGTCAAGCCCATAATCATGGTAAGCAAGAGGTACTAAATATATATTTTTCTGATCTATTGCCGGAATAACATACTCAGAGTCTATATTACAAAATAGAGCTATTTTTTCTATTTCGCTTTTAGCAATTTTGCGTTCTGCTCGGCACACTAAAATATTCGGCGAAATACCGATAGTGCGGAGTTCTTTTACAGAATGTTGAGTAGATTTAGTTTTTAGCTCACGAGCAGTTTTAACATATGGTAATAAAGTTAGATGAATAAATAAACATTGTTTGCTTTTTAATTCATTTCCGATTTGTCTTATAGCTTCAAAAAAAGGCAACCCTTCAATATCACCTACTGTACCGCCTATTTCGCAAAGTACAAAATCAAAACCTTTGGTATTAGAAAGTATAAAATCTTTTATTATATTTGTAACATGTGGAATAACCTGTACAGTAAGACCGGTATAATTTCCTAATCTTTCCTCCTTAAGTAGTTTTGAGTATACAGCACCTGTTGTGATATTATCAAACTTACAAGCAGGCACCCCTGTAAAACGCTCATAATGCCCAAGATCAAGATCAGTTTCAGCCCCGTCATCGGTAACATATACTTCACCATGTTGATGAGGATTCATTGTTCCAGGGTCGACATTTAAATAAGGATCTAGTTTCCGTAAACAAACTTTAAAACCTTTTGCTTGCAAAAGCATTGCAAGAGAGGCGGCAGTTAGACCTTTACCTAAAGATGAAACTACTCCGCCTGTAATAAAGATAAAACGCACCATTCTTTAAACTAATTGATTCTTTTCATAAAATTTTACTGCTTTACTTAAATCTTCAGGTGTATCAACCGAAATAGGGACATTATTAACTAAACATGTGCCGATTGTCATGCCATTTTCAAGAAGTCGTAATTGCTCTAAGCGTTCTGTTTTCTCTAAAAATGTTGGTTCAAGAGCCACAAATTTTTCCAAAGCACTTTTACGAAATCCGTACATCCCCACGTGATATAAAAATTCTTCCGCACCATTTGGAATAAGACTACGTGAAAAATATATGGCTTTTCCCTGAGAGTCAATAGCTACAGTAACATTACTTGCAGCTTCTACTGAATCTTTCTCTACTTTTACTACAGGAGTTACAATATCATATTTGCTATTTTTTAAATCTTCTATTACTTTTAAAATTGATTCCGGTTCAATGAAAGGCATATCACCTTGCACATTAACTATATAATTAATATTTTGATTATTTGGAATTAACTTAAAAGCTTCATAAGTACGATCAGTACCAGTTGGAATATTACTATCGGTAAATATAACTTTCCCTCCGAGCTTTTCAATTACGCTTGCTATCTCCTGTGAATCAGTCGCAACATAAATATGTTCAAGATTAGTTTGATTTACTTGTTTAAATACACGTTCGATTAGAGTAGATGTGCCGATTAGCTGTAGAGGTTTACGTGTAAGTCTAGTTGAGCTAAGACGGGAAGGGATGATTATAGCAACGTCTTGATGCTTCATGAATTTACCTTATTTAAATTAAATCCGAAAATAATTGTTGACAGATTAGCCTTTTTCAGCGATAAAGTAAAACATAATTTTAAATATTATTTATTGTCCCAAATTTGGGAGAAAAACCCCGCACTTGCAGTGCGTCGTTTTAACATATAGAATGTAGAGATGCAGTATTACAAGAAGATAAGCCACACAGTTTACGATTGCACTTATCATATAGTATGGGTGACTAAATATCGATATAATATATTGGTTGGTGATATTGGTAGGAGAGTCAAGGACCTAACCCAAGAGATATGTAAGGATAATGGAGTAGAGATATTAAGAGGGAAGATAGCTTCAAATCACGTACATATCTATGTATCTGTGCCACCTTATCAAAGTATTAGTAAGGTGGTACAGTATCTAAAAGGAAAGAGTTCAAGGAAGATTCAGCAGGAATTTCCAGAATTACGGAAACAGTATTGGGGTAAACACTTATGGGCTGTTGGATATTTTGTCAGAACCACAGGCAATGTGACTGACCAAATGATCAAGGATTATATTGATAAACATGAATCGAGAGATGATAAGTTTGGAAACTTTCAAGTTGAAAACTAGCTATAGCTAAGGCATTGATGCCATAATCTTAAGCCCTGCATTTGCAATGCAGGGTGGTTAACTATACTAAGTATAAAACTTTAACGTATAAATTTAAAAAGTAATATAGACGAAGTTTTATTTGGAAAAGAGCAAGGAGTTCATAAGACGAGGAACGAAGCGTATACTTAATATAGTTTCGTACCGCAGTACTTATAGAACATTGTCGCCAATTTTTCAAATAAAGCGAGTATATAAATATATTTAAGAGCTCGTAGCTCAGTTGGTAGAGCATTTGACTTTTAATCAAAGGGTCCCGGGTTCGAATCCCGGCGAGCTCACCATATTATTTAACCGTTTTACCGAAGTTAAAATAATTTCTTATCCTAACTTCGCATTCTATAGTTAATTCAGCCCTATTTGGTGACAATTGTGAGAAAAACCTAATAAGTAATAGGTAAAAAGATAAACAGCAAAACACCAAAAATATTAATTAACTATGGGTTTGTAGCTCAGCTGGTTAGAGCACACGCCTGATAAGCGTGAGGTCGGAAGTTCAAGTCTTCTCAAACCCACCATTCTCCAGTTCTTGGTATTTTTTTATAACACATCAAACGTCAAACATAGCTTAAAATCAAGCTTTTTGGTATTTAAAGAAAAGTTAAAGAATACTAGGTTTACTAAATTCCTTTTTTCTGCAATTTTCGAACTACTTTAAAAATCATGAATGTATTCCGGATAAATCTGATATTTAAGCGTTATATTCCTAATATAACTTTATAATTTCCATCCTATCACACTTTAAAGATATAAGAACCTAAGTACTTAAAACATTGTAACAGTTTATTATTCAGGGTGATTATCAAGGAAATTATTAATATCCCCTATCAAAGTGTTTATAACAGATAATTTTAGTTGGGCTTCTGAATCTTGTTCATACTTATTATCAGCTTTATGTAATAATCCTGTGTGAATACTATAAAGCTCTAAAAGAACGTTGCTAAGTCCCTCACGCTTAGCGTTTTCAAATCCAAATATTTTTTTAACCCCTCTAAAGTTTTAAGAGTCATATTATTACTTTCTATCTTATTTTCGATGTTTTTTAAAATTTGTTTATACATAGCAATACTCTTATCAAATAATTAATCCGCATATAAATAATTTAAGAGCTTAAAACAATCAATATATTA
Organism: Rickettsia endosymbiont of Rhinocyllus conicus; assembly: GCF_964026465.1. Lineage (NCBI taxonomy): Bacteria > Pseudomonadati > Pseudomonadota > Alphaproteobacteria > Rickettsiales > Rickettsiaceae > Rickettsia > Rickettsia endosymbiont of Rhinocyllus conicus. Next base: position 926,205 of record NZ_OZ032155.1, read on the forward strand.
TGGAATAATATAGAAGTTAATTTATAGTTGCAATGAGAATCAATTAGAAATGTCCACAAAACCTAATATTTTAGTATTTTCTTTTTCTTTATAATTATGCTAGTCTAAGGTTATATCGAGAGTATCTTTATTATAGTTTATATCTAATAAGTTAATATCAGGGTCATAGGTTAAAATGTTATTTAACATGTAAATAGTATAAGTTTTATTAAAGCTATTTAATATTATATAATTAAAATCTACTAAATGCCTCAAGGTTTTTATTTCTTTTAAATTAGCAAATCTCATATCTAGGTAACCTGCTTCATTTAATTCTAGCTTATCTGAATTTAAATAAATATTTTCATTTGTAGTTTTGCCCATTTGAAATAAGTATAAACATAGATATTTACCACCCATTATATGAGGAAAAAATCTATCACCCAATAGTCCAAATACAAATTCATTATTAAATATATTGTCTCTGTTTTTGCCATAATAAAAGCTTTTAGGCTTAAGTGCTACAATTGCACCCATAAATACTTCTGCATCTTCAGCTTTTTCTATCCTTAGCATATGTATAAGCTAGTTTGTTTTAAATCCTTATAACAAATTTCATAAAAAAATCTATAAATTTTTAATACTTTATTTAAGCTTAAATTCTAAGTAGAAAATCTTATATTAATATTATTGCAAATAAAACATAAAAAGGTTACGCAATAAGATAAAACAAATTATAATATCGCCAATCTAAAGTTTAATTATCAAAAACATGAAAACAATATATAAAACTGCTTTCTTAAGTAATTAATGTAAATCATTAATTAAATTTCTGTTGCATTTTCAAACTTATTTTTATAACCTTAATTATTACCAATTTTTAATAAAGAAATAGTTATGGTTAAAACACTTGTTCAAACAATGATAGAATTATGGTACGGACCATATGAAAATTTTATAAACGCAATAAAAGAACAAAATGAAGAAAAAGCACTTAGATATATTAACGAAATAGACCCCAAAGAATTTAACAAAGCTAGTGATAATGGCTACACAATTTTAATGTCGGTTGCTAATAAGGGGTTATATACAGTTTGTGAAAGGCTTGCTTTTAAAATGACATATGAAGCTATCAATCAAGTTAATAATAGGGGTGATACGGCATTAAGTTTAGCTGAAAATAAAAAATTTAAAGATATATGTAATTTATTATGTGAAATAAGTTTTCAAAAACTTAAAGATAAATTAAATGATAAAATTAAGAAAATAGCTATAGATCAGGAGCAAATAAAAGAAGCTGCGGATAATATATGGGATGCTGCTAATTCTATTAGTTGCAGCGAAGATAAAAGAGAAATAGAAAATCTTATAAAACCACTCTTAAATAATTTTACCAAAAAAGATATTTTTAGTGTGGAGATAAAAGTCAAAAGAGTGATAGAGCAGCAGAAGATAGAACATAATCAATTAAAAGAGCAATTAAAAGCACAAGAGGTTATTGGTAAACAAGTATTATCAGCAAAAATTGCAACATTTGAAGAATTAATAAATAAGCTAAATTGTGAAATAAGTAATAAGGAGAGCTCTTCAATAAAAACAATGTTAGGGGGTATATCAACTAACATTAATAAACTTAATAATATTGTCACTAAAAAAACAGCCAATACGGAGGAAATAACTGATGATGCAAGAAATGCAAATAATAACCTGCAAGCTCTTGTAAAAGATATAAATGAAATAACTGAACTTATAGAAACAGTAAATAAATATTTAAAATTTCTTCCAGCTAATGAAATTACCAAATATAATATTGCAACCTTGGAAGAAAAATTTCTAAAAGAAATAGAACACTTTAAGATAGATAATGATTCAAAAGTTTTAGGTATTACCATTGAGGGATATTAGAATGAGATAAAGCTTAGTCGTCATTACGAGGAGATTTGTAGAAGAGGGCGAAAGCAATCTCGTTAAGCCCCCTGAGATTGCTTCGCCGAAACTTAAAGTTTCTTCTCGCAATGACGATTCTTAAGTCTTGTATGCATTGCTGCGTGGATCATTCCCTCCTGTCATCCCGTGATTTATTCTATAGTATCGGACAGTTATTATTCTATGTCATTCCTGCGTAGGCACAGTAGTGTCCGGAAAAAAATAAACGTTGTTATTATTGGGTTTTTTCGTCATTGCCACGCGGTCTACGACCACTCGCAATGACGGTTTTAATAATACTCCAATTTTCTCCGGACACTACTGCACTTTCGTGGGAATGACATACAAAGTCACCTACATCTGAATAAAATATAACATTTTTTTAATAATTGTCCGGTACTATAGGCTTGTCCACGGGATCCAGCTAAAAAATACTAATAAAATTAGTATTTTTTATTATTTTCTGGATGCCGCAGGTACAAGCAACTAGATGACACCGAGGGCGTTTTTCGATCCACGCAACAATGCCGCCACGGGAACAACATAGAATAAAAAATGTACTTAGATACATATCTTAAATGCTTGCACTGTGTTTTTGAGCAAAAAAGCAATAGTCATAGGTCCGATGCCGCCCGGGACAGGGGTAATATATTTGACTTTAGATTTAACATTTTCAAAATCGACGTCGCCAATAATTTTATTACCGCCGATTCTATTAATTCCTACGTCAATTACTATCGCATTTGGCTTAAAATATTCAGAAGTTAATTTTAGAGGTGAGCCGATAGCTGCAACAATAATATCGGCTTTGGAGGTAATAGAACTTAAATTCTGTGATTTAGAGTGGCAAATAGTTACACTGCAATCCTCTTTTAAGAGTAATGCACTCAAAGGTTTGCCAACGATATTTGAGCGGCCAACAATTACGGCATTTTTACCGCTTAAATTTGGTTCATGTTTCTTAATTACTTCAAGGCAGCCAAGAGCAGTGCAGGGTACAAATCCGTTATCAATCCCGCTATGTAAATAACCAACATTTAAAGGATGAAAACCATCAACATCTTTAGAAGGCGAGATAGCAGATAAGATTTTATTTTTATCTATAGAGTCGGGTAAAGGAAGCTGAACTATGATTCCTGAAACATTTTGATCAAGATTTAATTCACTGATTTTTGCTATTAAATCTTCTGTTTTTATAGTAATAGGAAGATTTAATAACAGCGTATCAATACCTATTTTATTGGCATGTTTTATTTTATTTTTGACATAAATAATACTTGCAGGATTGTCACCAACTAAGACTATTGCTAGTTTTGGTGATTCTCCTGTTTTGTCTTTAAGTTTTTGAATTTCATGCTTTAACTCATTTAATATTTCACTTGCTAAAGCTTTACCGTCAATTACGTTATTCACTCTTATTTGCTTCTCCGAATTTGGTGGTTGAGTACTCAAAATGTAAAGCTTTGCCATCAAATACTTTACCATAAGCGTGATGAAGGCTGCTTGCTGCTTCAGCAAAACCGGTAAGAATTAGTTTAAGCTTACCGCTATAATGAGCAACGTCACCAATAGCATATATACCTGAAATATTAGTTTGGTAATGTACAGGATCAACTTCAATATGATGAAGTTTTATATCAAGTCCCCAATTTACTAAATTACCTAACTCCTGCTTTAAACCAAAAAACGGTAATAATATATTAGCATCTAGCTTTCGTGTGTTATTTTGTAAGTCTCTAACTATAACAGTTTGAAGTTTGCTATTATTTCCATCTAATGAATCTAGTTGATAGCCGGTAACTAACTCAATTTTTCCACTTTCTGCTATATCTTTTAATTGTCTTAAACTCTCATTTGCTGCTCTAAATTTATCACGTCTGTGAACTAGATATATTTTATTAGCAATTTCAGAAAGAGAAATAGCCCAATCAACAGCAGAATCACCGCCACCTGCTATAACTATATTTTTACCTGTAAACTTACTGCGGTTATTAATAAAGTAAAAAACTGATTCATTCTCAAATTCTTCAATATTTGCAAGAGGAGGCTTATTAGGACCAAATGAGCCAGCTCCAGCTGCAATAATGATTACTTTGCTTTTAATAACAATATCTTTTGAGGTTTTTACTTCAAAAAATTCACCTTCTTTTTTTAATTCTACCGCTTGTTGGTTTAAGTGATAAACCGGATTAAACGGAGCTGCTTGTAATTCCAGTTGTTTTATTAGCTCTGCTGCGGCAATTTTAGGGTAGGCTGGTATATCGTAAATAGGCTTTTCAGGATAAAGTGTAATACACTGACCACCTATAACCTCTTGTGCATCGATTAAATGGCACTTCATTCCTAACATTCCTGCTTGAAAAATGGCAAATAACCCACTAGGTCCTGCACCTATTATTAAAACATCAGTATTGTGCATTATTATTTTATATTTGATTTTAAAACAGGATTTTATTGGATATTAGGGAAATAATCAATTGTTATTAATTACAATGTTTAAATAGATATTGATTTAATATGCCCTAACTTAGCCCAAGTAAGAATTTTTTGATCTCTAGTAAGTAATGTAGCCCCAAGACATTTTGCTGTTGCTACAATAATTCTATCGGCTGGATCGTCATGAAAATCATCCATAAGGGAAATGCTTTCTGCTGCAATCTCTGAAGAAATATCTTTAATAGCTAATCCATTAATATCTGTTATAGAGTTCAGAAAATCTTTTATAGGTTCATAGATATTAATACGCTTTTTAAAACTAAGCATGGCTATTTCCCATAAAGAAATAGAACTTAAAAATAATTGTGAATTTTCTTGAGCTAGATTAATCTTATGTTTTATATCATCTGATAATTCTTTAGGTTGTAATAATGACCACAGTAGAACATGTGTATCTAATACTAAAGTATTATTCATGTTCCACGTTCCATTTTTCTTCTATTGGTTCTAATATATTACCCTTTATCTCAGCTTTATTTTTTAGCATACCAAATAATGAGATTTTTTTATTATCCATAGGTAATATTTGAGCTACAGCTTTATCTCTTTTAGTAATTATAATAGATTCTTTATCGGTTTGTAATTTATCTATTATTTCAAGACAATGAGATTTAAAGTAACTGATTGCTATTTTAGTAGACATTTTATATCGCACAAAAAGTAAAATTATCTTTATATTATAATGGTCAGATGTAATAGTCAATTATATTTTTATCTAGTCATAATTACTTGTATCATTTTGGCTTTTAAATCTTTTTCTTATATCTTACATTAACTTCTCAACTTCTTCTTTGGTTAAACCTGTAAAATATATTATTCCACCCAAAGGTTTATTCTTTTCTAGCATTTTTTTTACCATAGTAGCTTTTTCTTCTTCTCTTGCTTCTGCTTTTCCTTGTTGCATCCAGTGGTAAGCTATACTTTTCATAATATTTATTTTTCTAAATCTTCTTTAGATAATTTGGTAATTTTTATAACAGAATCTAATGATATACCTTCTTTTAGCATCTTCTTTGCCATAATAGCTTTTTCTTCTTCTCTACCTTGTTGCATCCAATGGTGAGCTATACTTTTCATAACGTCTTCTCTTTTTTTGGAGTTTAATTTTGACTAATATAAAACGCACTATATACATTTTCTACTAATAGTACAACAATAATATTATTTTTTTAATTAATAATAAAAATAGATATAAAATAAAACAAGTTTATTCCTTTAAAAACTCTGTGAGAAAAATATCATAAAAATCATTTAAAATGTATAAGATTTGTAAAAGATTAATAATAGAAATTAATTATTTTTAATTTAATACAGGATATTTATGAAGAATAACCTTAAGGTCCTACGTAATATTATTGTTGTTAGTATTTTAATATTAAACAGCAATAAAATTTTTGCTACTTCTGTAAATTTTTCAGTTACTGCAACAGTTCAGCCTTATTGCTCAATTGCAGCAACTAATTTAAGTTTTGATCCCTATACCTCTCAAAATAATAGCGATAAAACATCCGTTATTACCGTAACTTGTACTGCTGGCACAGGTTATCATGTAAAATTAGATTCGGGTCAAAACAGTAGCTCTACTAGTACTCGTAAGATGAAAGGTGCTGCAAGTGCTAGTAATTTACTTCAGTATTTTCTCTATTCTGATTCTGCTAGAACTGTTATTTGGGGAAATAACGCAAATAATAGTGATTCACCACCAGGAGCAGGTACTGGTCTTGCTCAAACCTATACTGTTTATGGTCGTATACCATCAGGTCAGAAGACTACTGTACCGGTAGATAATTATAGCGATCAAATTGCAGCAAGCATAACAATCCCATAAATATCTAAACTTAATAATTATAAGGTTATATGTTAAAAAAATATTTTAATTTAGTGATATTTTCACTGGTATTATTTTCAAATCTATCCTCTGCTGCTAATTTTACTATTATGCCGGTAAAAATAAATATTAATAAAAATGATAAAATAGCAACCATAAAATTACAAAATAATGATCTAATGGAAAGAAGTTTTCAGTTAACAGTATTAAAAAGAGAATATGAAAACGGCAAAGAAGAATATAAAGAAAAAAAAGATTTGATAGCAACACCTTTAATGTTCCCTGTACAGGGTGGTAAAATCCAGATAATCAGGATTGCTGTAAAGGATAAAAAAAATGTTTCCACAGCAGAAAATGCTTATAGAATTTCTGTAAAAGAATTAGCACATAAAATAAAAATAGATAATACTATCACTTCAACAGTAGATTTTATTGTCGAATTTAACGTACCCATAACAATTTCCAGCTAAAAATTTTTTAATTTAATAAATCAAAGCCATGTGCTTTTTATATAAAATAATATCATTATTTATAGGTATTATTTAATTCATTAAGCTATGCAGAAATTACAGATGATAGTGAATTAATTGTTTCATTAAAAGTAAATTATGTAGAGACGGATATATTCCCGACAATTATGCAAAATAAACAAGGGAATTATCTAATCCCCCTTGAAGATATTGAGCATTTTAACGTGCAGGAAGAATATCTAAAACAAGGCTTAGTGACTTATCATGATATACAATATGTTAATTTAGATTTATTAACAGGCACTAAATATAGTTTAAATCATGAAAATTTAGATTTAGATATTATTTTTCCTACCGAAAAAATGCAAGGTCAATCATTTAATGCTACTGATATACCTATTAAGGAAGTTGACAATAAGCTAATTAATGGAGCATATTTCAATTATAATCTTACCCTTACTCAAGATGATCATAGTAATTATCTAGCAGGGGTAGAGGAATTGGATTATGCCACTGAAAACGGCGTATATAGTTATAGCTTTTTATTTCAAAGCAAAGCCGTTAATTCAAATTTTTCCAAAGTAAGGAGTGCTCAAAAAAACTATAATAAGTTCACTCGTTTAGAAACTAATTGGACATATGAAAATGAAAATAAAATGACCAATTGGCGAGTGGGTGATAGTTTTACAAAACCGGCTATTTGGTCTAATTCAACTAGATTTGCTGGAATTCAATATGCTACTAATTTTTCTGTGCGACCAAATTTAATCATTTATCCTTTACTTGATTTCAGGGGAAAATCAGAGCTTCCTAGTAGTGTTGAATTATTTTCGAATAATATTCCTATATATAATGCAAAAGCTAGAATGGGCGATTTTGATATAAGCAATATTCCGGTTATTACGGGTAGGGGGGATTTAATAGTTAAAACGCAGGATATAACTGGTAAAATCGAAACAATTACCATTCCTTATTATGCAGCACCGAGCTTACTACGTCCTGGACTTTCTGATTTTTCGTATGAAACAGGTTTTCAAAGGCAAAATTTTACGGCTCTGTCGCATCTATACATCATGTCTAGTATTTTCACTAAAACCTAAGATTTTAGATATTATGCTGCCATTAACATTTTAAAGTTTTCAAAAGTAGATACCTGCTCATTAGCTCCTACTATTTGTCCTTTTTGAATCATACGAATATTTTCAATACCAGCAATAGTTATCTTAGCACTACGGAAACTCTTAAAACCAAGCATTGGCTTAGTTCGTTTCTTAACAAATCTATGATCTTGTTCTATCAAATTGTTCAGATATTTATTTTGAAGTATTTTTATCTTTTGTTCTTTAGGTGAGTTTTTATTAAAGTCAGTAAGAGCCGAAGTATTACTACCACTCTTATCTATTACTACCTTTTTAGGTATATCGTTACTCTTAAAGGCTTTTTTAAAAAACGCCTTAGCAGCTGCAGCATCTCTACGTTTTCTTAATAAGAACTCAATAGTATCGCCACAAGAGTCGATGGCTCTATATAGATATACCCATTTACCATTGAGCTTAATATATGTTTCATCCATTCTCCAGCTATTGCCAATCGGTTTCTTACGTTTTCTAACCTCCCTATCTATCAAAGGAGCAAATTTAATTAACCATCTTTGAAGAGTAGCGTGATCTATTTTAGCACCTCTGATACTTGCCATCTCCTCAAGTTCTCTGTAACTTAACGAAAATCTACATTTCATATACACAAATAACATGATTATCTCAGGAGATGAACAAAATCCTTTAAAATACTTCAAAAGTTTTGGTGATATTGCAAATGGCATACTGCTAATTTTTTGGCTCTTTATAGCCTATATTACGACACTTGGCAATAGATGCGACAGAGCCAATTTTACTATTAAGAGTAATGATTATAAATATTTAATTCTTAATACTGATTATATGCTTGGTATAAATGATTATTTAACAAGTGGTGGACATTTTGAATTTTTGAAAAATAATGGAACTGTTGGTACAACCAGTAATTTTAAAATTGGTAATTATGGAGTTGCTGGAATTTCATTAGCAAGTAATATCAAAAACTTTGGACATTCTCAAAGAGTTAACTGCGGATATACTTATGAATCAGAATATTTTGATTTTAATAGTAATTTAGATTGGAATAATAAAAATTATAGAGACGTGTATAATTATCCTAATAAAACTTATTCAAATTTAAGATATCAAATCTCAGCAAGTTACGGTGATGGCGATATTGGTAATATAAGCGTAAATTTTTTAACTTATGCTATAAAAGGTACACTCAAAAATAAAAGATCAAATATTATATCAGTAACTTACCAAAAAAATATTACCAAAAGAGGCGTCTTAAACTTTACTATAGGTACAGATTTAAAGAATAGGCATACAGGTAATTTTGCTTATCTTTCCTTTAATTTATTAACCCACCAATTAAATACCTGACATAATAGTTGCAAATACTAAAATATAATGTTAGAATGAAATAATGCTAAAAAAAGAAGATTTTAGGACATTATCAGGCTCTGTCGCATCTATTGCCAAGTGTCGTAATATAGGCTATAAAGAGCCAAAAAATTAGCAGTATGCCATTTGCAATATCACCAAAACTTTTGAAGTATTTTAAAGGATTTTGTTCATCTCCTGAGATAATCATGTTATTTGTGTATATGAAATGTAGATTTTCGTTAAGTTACAGAGAACTTGAGGAGATGGCAAGTATCAGAGGTGCTAAAATAGATCACGCTACTCTTCAAAGATGGTTAATTAAATTTGCTCCTTTGATAGATAGGGAGGTTAGAAAACGTAAGAAACCGATTGGCAATAGCTGGAGAATGGATGAAACATATATTAAGCTCAATGGTAAATGGGTATATCTATATAGAGCCATCGACTCTTGTGGCGATACTATTGAGTTCTTATTAAGAAAACGTAGAGATGCTGCAGCTGCTAAGGCGTTTTTTAAAAAAGCCTTTAAGAGTAACGATATACCTAAAAAGGTAGTAATAGATAAGAGTGGTAGTAATACTTCGGCTCTTACTGACTTTAATAAAAACTCACCTAAAGAACAAAAGATAAAAATACTTCAAAATAAATATCTGAACAATTTGATAGAACAAGATCATAGATTTGTTAAGAAACGAACTAAGCCAATGCTTGGTTTTAAGAGTTTCCGTAGTGCTAAGATAACTATTGCTGGTATTGAAAATATTCGTATGATTCAAAAAGGACAAATAGTAGGAGCTAATGAGCAGGTATCTACTTTTGAAAACTTTAAAATGTTAATGGCAGCATAATATCTAAAATCTTAGGTTTTAGTGAAAATACTAGACATGATGTATAGATGCGACAGAGCCCATTAAAGCAGTAGTTATTACCACAGTACTTTTTCTTCCTATATTATCGCCTATCCATCCAAATATTAAAGCTCCAACAGGTCTTAGTAAATAAGTTGAGCAAAAAGCAGCAGCAGTATAAAGAGCCGCAACATGTGCATCAGCTTTTGGATAAAATAATTCATTTAAAAGTACAGCCATATGTACATATAGCATTAGGTCAAAATATTCTAGAAATGTACCGATAGATAGTAAGCCTATGGCTTCTTTTTGTTCTCTTGTTAAATTTCTTTGTTCTTTTGCGTAGTCTAGCATAAAATTCTTTATAAAAAATTTAATACCTTTTTATATAAAAGTCAATAGGAATTTTTACTGTAACGTAATATATTAAAAAAACTCTAAAATATTAACTTATTTATGTCATTCCTAGCTAAAAGCGGGAATGACATAAATAAAAACTGTCCGGTACTATAGAGTAAATCACGGTATGACAATAAAAGAACTGGATTCTGCCGTTACTGGGAATGATATCGAAGCCATACGACAATATGACAAGTCATGGCATTGCCCTCACCAAAAAGCTATTTTCTACCTTTATACCATAAATAATATAAAGGAATGCCGGCTATAGTAAAAGCACTAGCTATGATTAATGTTTTAATAGGTGTTTCATAAATAACCCAAGCACAAAAAACTATTGATATTATGGCAATCAATAAATAATAATAAGAAAAATTTTTCTTTGAACTAAGAATTACTTTTAAAAACGCTAAGCTACAAATTAAATAAACGAATAAAAACGCTATTGCCGAGAAATCTATTATTTTGGTAATCTGCTCAGCAAAATTATCATTCGCTGTAAATACTAATAACGGCACGATGCCAAGGCAACTTACAATGATTCCCCACACTGGTGCATTATTACTATTTTTCTTAGCAAAAAATTTTGGCAATAAACCATCTTCGGCAAGCCCTAAAGCAATCTGCCCACTAGTTAGTACCCAGGCATTAAGCGTGCCAATGCAAATAATAGAAGCAATAACAGAAATCACACTAGACCATTTACCGCCAAATAATAAAGCTGCGGCATTAGTATAAGGAGCTTTTGAAACAATTAGCTCTGAGGCAGGAATTAAACCCATTATACCGATACTATTAATAAGATATAGCACGGCAACGCAGAAAGTTCCAAGCATTATAGCCCTCGGGATAGTCTTAGAAGGATTTTTTACTGAGCCTGCCGTAGTTGTTGCACACTCTACCCCAATAAATCCCCAGAAAGTAAGCAGTGCTACCCTACCCATAATGGTTGGAACGCTTAAATTCTCTACTTCCTCAGCAATAGCTATATTATCTATGTTAAAATGTGATAACGCACATACTCCCACTATTAATAAAGGTACGAATTTTAATAATGTTAAATAAAATTCTGCTTTACCTGCCACTTCAGGACCTTTTAAATTCAAGATCATAATGGCAGCTAGTAATATTATCTGTAATATTAAATCTAATATTGCTTGTGATTTGAAGAAAGGAGTGAGATAACCTATAGCAGAGATTACAACTATACTAGTGCTAATAAATGATATAACCCAATAAGTCCAGCCAACAAAAAAGGCGGCTTTTTCACCAAAGCTTTCACGAATATAAACATGCGGACCGCCTGTCTTAGGAAATTTTGCACATAGATATGAAAATACAAGTGCGATGCTCATAGCACCGAATAGCGAAAGCACCCATCCCCATATGCTATATATACCGTAAGGTGCTAAACTCAAAGGAAGTATAAAAACACTAGTACCGATTTGACTACCGGTAACTAATGCAAAAACTGCCCAAAATCCTAATTTTTGTGACATAAAAAAAGTTTAAATTAAAAGAAGAAAAGTATACTTAAAAAAACGATTTTATGCAACTTATTTAAATAATTGGCATATTATATTTGGTAACTATAATTTTAAATTGAGTATGTATGCTAGGTAATGTTATACCTATAAAAGGTAAGAATACAATTATAATTAAAGAGTATGATAATAAAGATTTATTGTCCCAAATTTGGGAGAAAAACCCCGCACTTGCAGTGCGTCGTTTTAACATATAGAATGTAGAGATGCAGTATTACAAGAAGATAAGCCACACAGTTTACGATTGCACTTATCATATAGTATGGGTGACTAAATATCGATATAATATATTGGTTGGTGATATTGGTAGGAGAGTCAAGGACCTAACCCAAGAGATATGTAAGGATAATGGAGTAGAGATATTAAGAGGGAAGATAGCTTCAAATCACGTACATATCTATGTATCTGTGCCACCTTATCAAAGTATTAGTAAGGTGGTACAGTATCTAAAAGGAAAGAGTTCAAGGAAGATTCAGCAGGAATTTCCAGAATTACGGAAACAGTATTGGGGTAAACACTTATGGGCTGTTGGATATTTTGTCAGAACCACAGGCAATGTGACTGACCAAATGATCAAGGATTATATTGATAAACATGAATCGAGAGATGATAAGTTTGGAAACTTTCAAGTTGAAAACTAGCTATAGCTAAGGCATTGATGCCATAATCTTAAGCCCTGCATTTGCAATGCAGGGTGGTTAACTATTTTATCCTCATAGTGAAGTAACGTTGGTTAAACATAATGTAAAGTTGATCAATAATACTGATGAATATGTAACTATTTCTTATAATGAAGCGTTGAAAACCGGTCCTTGCTCCGAATTATTTCATGGACTAAAATTTGAATTATTAGGAGATGAAATAATTGGCAGATGAAGCTACTACCAGCTAAAAACCGATAGCAGCTTGTATTTTTTACGCTTGATCTGTAGGAAATTCAGAAGCTACGCCTATTACAGGCGTATCAGTTATTTCTTGATCTAATACTGGAGCATCGCATTTTTTGAAATCTATATTTTCAACAAAGGATTTTTGTTGATTGAGACCCATGTTATGAAACTCACTTAACGAAACTAATTTTTTGATTAATATAGCTTCTATAATTAACTTTTGCTCAGCTGTAGGAAATTTTGTTTCGATTGAATATTTAACATTTGAGGTATACTGAATCAAAAACTTTTGCTGTTCTGATTCCATAGCAACTAATTCAGGTATAGAAATCCCTATTTCTTTTAAATATTTTATATTATAGGCGTTTTGAATAAAGAATTTTTGCTCTTCAGTATCCTTATTAAGTAATGTTTCTAAAGAAATTCCTAACTCTGTTAAGGTTTTTATATTATAGCCATTTTGAATAAAGAACTTTTGCTCTTCAGTATCCTTACTAAATATTTCTTCTAAAGTAAATCCTAATTCTGTTAAGCTTTTTAGCCCATAGAAATTATTACATAATGTCGAGATTAAATCATCATCTTGCTCTATAAATTGTTTAGCAGTTACACCTAAATTAATTAATGCTATTTCCTTTTCATTTAAATCACGATTAATTTTTTTACTGATGATAATTTGCTGTAATCGTTTATTATTTGTTTCTATTTCTTCGAAAGTAGAATATTTATTAGTAGAAATTTTAGAAGAAATTTCCTTGATAGAATTTCTAAAATCCTTAAGGTTTTCAACTGATATTTCATTTTCATGGTTATCATCTTGGGGTTCAGTAATTATTTCTATGTCTTGCTTTATTTCTCCTAAATTTATTTTTTTATTTCGGTAATTATTACAAGTCTCAACAAATATTTTAAATATTTTTTTATTTCGTTCTAATTCTATTTCACTTTGTTCAGATAATATTTCTGGATGGAACTGAAAAGTTTTAATTGGGGCTCCAAACTCTGATTCAGTTGCCACTATTTCATTTTCTATCATTGCAACTGGATTTATAAAGTTTAAATTACCAATTTTTTTACTATTTGTTTATGAGAAGCCTAAAATTTTTGAGGTGGTAGATGGGCTGATTCTAAATCTTCAACAATAGATGAATTTTTAGTAATACGGGCTAATTCTAAATCTTTATCAATCCTAACTTTTGAATAATCTAGCTCATCAACATTAGCTAATTTACCTCCAAAATATACATTTATAAGTTGATGCCCACCGCATATTCCTGTTATTGGTATACCTTTTTGTATAGCAACATCTATCAACGCCAGTTTAGGATAAGAGTGTAAGGAATAAAGATAATAAAGCAGGGTATTTACAAGAGAGGAGTGTTGAGTTACATAGATTTTGAATCAAAAAAATATGCACTCAACAATGAAAAGATGTATCATAACTCTATTTTGTATAATAGATAATTATTGTAAAGTTTACGAAGAATGGGAAGAAAGCAAATTAATACCCAGCGTTAGGAAGCGTAGGAGATCAGGGAGTTTAAGGCTTTCAGAACTATATAACTATAGTATTATATTTTTATATATCTCCATGCAAAGATTTTAAGAATTATTATTTATATCATCTATCATGTAAATATAGAGGATATTTTAGTCTTCCTAGTTACAGTCGGATAATCCAGTTGTGGCCAAGATTAGTATTACCTTTAACTATAATGTTACAATTATTTACAGGAGATGAGACTGGTATATATTTTGTTGATTCAACCAAATTATCGATATGTCATGCAAAACGTACAAATAATAATAAAGTGTTTAGTGGCATTGCTAAAATAGGTATGAGTAGTTACGGATGGTTTATGGGATTTAAATTACATATTGTAATTAATAATAAAGGTCAGATTATGGCAATTAAAATAACAAAGGGTAATGCTAGTGATTTATCTGCTGTAGACTCAATTACCAAAGGATTATGGGGTAAATTATTTGGAGACAAGGCTTATATTTCTAAGGAAATGTCCGCTAAATTATTTAGTCGTGGGCTACGGTTATTTACTGGGATTCGCAAGGATATGAAAAATCATTTATTAGATATAGAAGATAAAATACTCTTAAAAAGCAGATCAATAATTGAATCAGTATTTAATGTACTAAAAAACAGCATGAACCTTGAACATTCAAGACATCGCTCCCCTATTAATTTCTTAGTTCATATACTTTCTTGCGTAAATGCTTTTAATTTCAATAAATCTAAAAAATTTCTAACACTACTTGCTTATCCTCAGACCTCCTTATCCTAAACTGGCGTTTACCTAAGGTCTATCATGCCCATTTTAAAAATAATAAAAACACCTAACTCTTTGCTTAGAATAAAATCACTGCCTGTTACTATAATCGATAGTCAAATGAAAGACTTTATGAAATCAATGTTAGAAACTATGTATAATGAAGAAGGTATAGGAATATCAGCAATTCAAGTAGGGAAACCTATAAGAGCTTTAATAGTTGATATACCTAAAGAAGAAAATGATCAAATTAAAAGAGAACCTTTTTTTATAATAAATCCTGAAGTAAATTATTTGTCAGAAGAAAAAGTTATTTTAAATGAAGATTGCCTTTCTATAAGGAAAGAAGATGGGATAGCTTTTATTATAGGAGATGTGGAAAGACCTAAAAATATAAGTATTAGCTATATTGATTTAGAAGGTAATTCAAAAGAATTAACATGTAATGGTAATAATTCAGATTATGATTTGTGGTTTTCAAGATGTTTACAGCATGAGCTTGATCATTTAGATGGTATCTTATTTATAGATAGATTATATAATGCAAAATTTACTAAAACTGAAATTGAGATATCAGGCAATTTACAAACAGAAAATATTTAAATTTATAATATTTTCAACGATTTTTAAAATCAACTCAACTACTAAAAGTTTTATAAACAACGAAAAAAGCATCTTTTATGAGAAAATTATCTTTTCCTACAATAAATTCTATTATGCAGTAAAATTTACAAGCAGCATAGAAATTTAAAGGGTGGAGCAAGCTACTCGCCTTATATCACCGTTTCTTAAACTATTTGCTTGCTGCTTTAATCCTCGGATAGATGATAAGCTTTCTAAAAAGCTCTTAGACTTCATAAATATAACAACAAATGCGTATGAAACTTTTAAAGGTTCGAAAATGGACGAAAAAAGAGAATTTTTAAATTTTGTATTTTCACACCTAAGTTTGAGGGGCGGAAAACTTGATTATTCTCTGGCTTTTCCGTTCGACAAACTACAAGAAATAGCTAATTGTCCCACGTGGCGGAGAGAGAGGGATTCGAACCCTCGATACGGTATGACCCGTATAACGGTTTAGCAAACCGCCGCCTTCGGCCACTCGACCATCTCTCCATTTATGCAGAACTATTTTATATCAGCTAATTAAAAGAATTTCCAGAGTTATTTTTTCATTTGTATATTTTTTTAAGCATAAAAGTCTTCTCCTAATAATTTACAGTATTTACTAGATTCAAAAGTAATTCCATTAGGATAACACCAATTAATGGGTATATTATCATTTTTAGCTAAACTATCTATTAAGGAATTTATATCCATTTTTATATTAGGTTTAACTTTTTCATAAGCTAATAAGTTTAAAAGCTGTATGATTAGACGCGGAATTAACTTCAGATCGTGTTCATATTTATTTATTATTTTGGTTATAATGCTAAATCTTTCTTCCAAAGTAAGAGGGGTACGATCAGAAATTAAAGATTTTACTAAATCTTTATTACTATTACAAACATTTAGTAATAAATCAGATTGTTTTAGGATAAGTTTATTATCAAATAAATCTTTATATAAAATTAAAAGTTGTTTATAATTAGGGACTACACGAATTAATGTTTTAAGTGGTTCAGTAGGTTTATATGTATATATTAATTTTTTAATATTATTGGTACATGTTTCTAGGGTAAGAGGATTAGAACAAGTAATTAATGATTTTGTTAAATGATGATTATTGCTACAAATATTAAATAATATATTTAACTCTTTTATATTAAAGCTTTTAAATGCTTCATGATATAAAACTAAAAATCTATTATAAACCACTTGTTTTGAACCTATAAAACTATCAATGTTTTTATATCCATCATTATTTATTTTACTACTATAATTTAATTCTATATCAATTTCTGTATCCAATAAAATTTTTAGATCCTCTTCATCATAAAATGTACTAGCAATATACAATGTACAATCATTTATCTTGCTATAGCCAATACAAAGAAATTGATTTATAAAATATAGTAATTTAACAAATTCATTTAGTTTAAAATTAAAAAGTAGTAAATTACGCCCTTTATCTATAAGAGTGTTTGACTCTGGAAGGCTATAATCTTTAAATAAAAAATAATGAGTTTCACATTCTTTAATTGGTGGCTGCAAAACTTTTTCTATGAGTATTAGATCTTTTCCATGAAAATCATCCTGTTTTATTTGATATTCAAATTTCGGTATACTAATGTTTAATATATCAGACTTTAAAAGATATAATTTTAATATCTCTTTTATGGCTTGTACTCTACTTAATTTTAGATCTGGCAAATCTAATATGTGAATATTTTTTAATAGGAAATTAACCTCTGCTGAATTCTTAAATAAAGATTTTGATAATTTTATTATATTTTCTTTATTCGGTTGCAGAGGATAATCTTCTATTAAAAAATTATATAAATTAGCAAAAAACCTAATTTGCAGTTTCATAAGCTTGTAGAAATAGTTTCATCTCTTCTACATTACTTATATTACTTAATTTAAATGGATAGTTGATTTTTCTAAGCATATTTGTTAGCACATTTCCTGCTCCTATTTCTACTATATGGGTGATATCTAGTGTGTTAAATAGCTCTAAAGTTTCACGCCATCTAACTCGTCCGCATATTTGTAAAACCAGATTTTGCTTGATTTCTAAGGGGTCTAACGTAGGTTTTGCGGTATAATTTTGAATTACTGGTATTAGAGGTTTATTAATTACTCTATTATCAAGAGCTATTCGCATTTTCTCCTCTGCCGGCTTCATTAAACTACAGTGAAACGGAGCACTAACTTTTAGCTTTATTGCTTTATAGCCTGCTTCTTTAATAAGGTTAATAGCATAATCGATAGCATCTGCTTTACCACTAATTACAATTTGTCCTTCGATATTATCATTTGCTATTTCACATAAACTTTCTTTTGCTATTGTCTCAAGCTCATCTATGGATATACCGATACAAGCAGCCATAGCACCAAAATTAGCAGGGCAGGCTTCTTGCATGGAGCTGCTGCGTATATGCAGTAATTTCGCTGCCGTCTCAATGCTAATACTTTCAGCAGCACATAGAGCAGAGTATTCACCTAAGGAATGACCGGCAACATAATCACAAAGCTGAACTATATTTTTATTAGTCTCGGCTTTTATGGTATTTATTATCGCCATAGATACAGCCATTAATGCTGGCTGTGCATTAGTAGTTAATGTTAATTCTTCCGAAGTAGAATTAAAAATTATATCAGTAAGTTTTCGTTTTAGTGCTTCATCGATTGTTTGGAACATTTCTTTTGCGGATTTAAAATTATCGTAAAAATCCTTGCCCATGCCAATGGCTTGCGATCCTTGACCTGGAAAGATAAAGGCTGTTTTCATATATTATATTATTGTTAAGATTGAGTTTATTAATAAATATTATGAATTTTTTCTGAAATAGTCAAATTATTTTAATATCTTAAGTAAACTTTTTCAATTATTGCGTTAAGCTAAAATTTTATATGATTATTAACTATTAGTAGAAAATATAGTTTGATTATTTTCAGCTTAATTATATAATAAATGCATCATAAGTAAATGGTATTGTTCAATGTCACCCCGTGGCGGTATTATTGCGTGGGTTATTTTCCCGTCATTGCGAGGAGCAAAGCTTTGCTGCAATCTTGTGAAACTTCCTGAGATTGCTTCGTCGAAACTTTCAGTTTCTTCTCGCAATGACAACTTTTATTATATACAACAAAACCTCAAATAAATAGGGAGTTAGGTATGAGGTTAAGTAAAGAATTTTTAGACTTTCTAATAAAGCTTCCTAAGGATCATAGAGAATTTAAAGATTATTTTGCAAAGGAAGAAAAAAATACATTACAGCCAAATAAAAGAAAGCATTCAAGAAATAGAAGCATATTTATTAGGGCAATATAATTATGGATGTAGTGGAGTGTAAACTGCAATAAAAGTAAAGGTTTTTTAATACATATGATAAAAAGGTTGCGACAAATAGAAGCTAAGGAAAATAGTTACTATTATAGCTTTAAATAAGCTATTAAATTTTTAATTAGTTTAATAAGATATTTAAGTGCAAAAGTAAATTAATACGTAGATCTATATGAAGTTACAATCAAAAATTCAATTTTTTCAAGCTGTCCTTAAAAAACCCGAACTAATTAAAAAATTTGGGAAACCTGCAAATAAAGAATATAATAAATATTTTGAGCCGATAAGGGTGGGAACAAATGCATTATTAGGATATTTATGCAACTTAATAAAAGAAGTTAGGGATATAGGTAATAGTAATGATTTATATATAACATACGGATGTATCGGGGTATAATCAGGTTCATATGAAATTACAAGAGAAATTTAAGTTATTAGAGCCTACAGCTTTCGGTCCATGGCTTGCTGCATTTAAAAAACTTTTTTTGTCGGAAGAATTAGCTCAAGATATAGAACAAATTCAACCGGATGAGCTAAAAGAATATAATACAAAGATTAGTGAGCTTAAAGATGAAAGAACGAAACTTAATTATGAGCTAATACCTACAAATGAAATAAGCAAAGAAATTGCTCAATTAGAAAAAAAAGCAAAAAATGGGCTCTGTCGCATCTATACATCATGTCTAGTATTTTCACTAAAACCTAAGATTTTAGATATTATGCTGCCATTAACATTTTAAAGTTTTCAAAAGTAGATACCTGCTCATTAGCTCCTACTATTTGTCCTTTTTGAATCATACGAATATTTTCAATACCAGCAATAGTTATCTTAGCACTACGGAAACTCTTAAAACCAAGCATTGGCTTAGTTCGTTTCTTAACAAATCTATGATCTTGTTCTATCAAATTGTTCAGATATTTATTTTGAAGTATTTTTATCTTTTGTTCTTTAGGTGAGTTTTTATTAAAGTCAGTAAGAGCCGAAGTATTACTACCACTCTTATCTATTACTACCTTTTTAGGTATATCGTTACTCTTAAAGGCTTTTTTAAAAAACGCCTTAGCAGCTGCAGCATCTCTACGTTTTCTTAATAAGAACTCAATAGTATCGCCACAAGAGTCGATGGCTCTATATAGATATACCCATTTACCATTGAGCTTAATATATGTTTCATCCATTCTCCAGCTATTGCCAATCGGTTTCTTACGTTTTCTAACCTCCCTATCTATCAAAGGAGCAAATTTAATTAACCATCTTTGAAGAGTAGCGTGATCTATTTTAGCACCTCTGATACTTGCCATCTCCTCAAGTTCTCTGTAACTTAACGAAAATCTACATTTCATATACACAAATAACATGATTATCTCAGGAGATGAACAAAATCCTTTAAAATACTTCAAAAGTTTTGGTGATATTGCAAATGGCATACTGCTAATTTTTTGGCTCTTTATAGCCTATATTACGACACTTGGCAATAGATGCGACAGAGCCAATTATCCGTTCTTCGGCGTATTATAAAGAACAGTCGCTTAGTAACTATAATTTAAATATATTAAATAGAGTAGACGATATATATACGGATAATCCAGAATTTGGTTATCGTTATATATATCAGCAATTATTAGCAGACGGTTTTAAGATAGGTTGGGATCGTGTGCTAAAATATATGAGATTAATGGGTATTGAAGCGATATACCTTCATCGGAAGAAAGTAACTACTATAAAAGATAGTGAGCATAGAATCTATAGTTATTTGCTTGATAAATATTGGACTAAATCAGGAAAAACTAAAAATGTGTGTGTTCCTTATACTAATGAAGTTTGGAGTGGTGATATAACATATATTCGCACTAAAGGCGGTTTTATGTATCTAGAGCAGCCATTATAGATTGGCATAGTAAAGCCATATGGCTCTGTCGCATCTATTGCCAAGTGTCGTAATATAGGCTATAAAGAGCCAAAAAATTAGCAGTATGCCATTTGCAATATCACCAAAACTTTTGAAGTATTTTAAAGGATTTTGTTCATCTCCTGAGATAATCATGTTATTTGTGTATATGAAATGTAGATTTTCGTTAAGTTACAGAGAACTTGAGGAGATGGCAAGTATCAGAGGTGCTAAAATAGATCACGCTACTCTTCAAAGATGGTTAATTAAATTTGCTCCTTTGATAGATAGGGAGGTTAGAAAACGTAAGAAACCGATTGGCAATAGCTGGAGAATGGATGAAACATATATTAAGCTCAATGGTAAATGGGTATATCTATATAGAGCCATCGACTCTTGTGGCGATACTATTGAGTTCTTATTAAGAAAACGTAGAGATGCTGCAGCTGCTAAGGCGTTTTTTAAAAAAGCCTTTAAGAGTAACGATATACCTAAAAAGGTAGTAATAGATAAGAGTGGTAGTAATACTTCGGCTCTTACTGACTTTAATAAAAACTCACCTAAAGAACAAAAGATAAAAATACTTCAAAATAAATATCTGAACAATTTGATAGAACAAGATCATAGATTTGTTAAGAAACGAACTAAGCCAATGCTTGGTTTTAAGAGTTTCCGTAGTGCTAAGATAACTATTGCTGGTATTGAAAATATTCGTATGATTCAAAAAGGACAAATAGTAGGAGCTAATGAGCAGGTATCTACTTTTGAAAACTTTAAAATGTTAATGGCAGCATAATATCTAAAATCTTAGGTTTTAGTGAAAATACTAGACATGATGTATAGATGCGACAGAGCCTTTTAATTTACCACGTATTAGAAATAAATCAGAACTACAAAATAACTCTAATAAAAGAAGCTATATTGATGATGTCTTTAATAACTTCTTTAATGAAATAGCTTCTTTTTCTTATCCTTCCTCTTACAATGAAAGAATGTTATCACCGAGAACTGATATTATGGAAAATAACCATAATAAACCGATCCTTGGTTTTATTATTTCCTATTGGTGCATTCGATTGGATTTTATTTTTATGCGTTATTAGTACTAGTTTTTAATTTATCTTTTCCAGCTAAACATTTTACTAGATTATTAACAGCTTGTTGCTCATCTGTACTTTGAATTTTCATGAAATTTCTTGAAACTTCAATACACATACGTTGATGTTGAGTATGCACAGGTTGTGGCTTATTTGCCTCTTCTAATCCTTCAAAGAAATAATCAATGTTTCTATCTAATGCTTCGGCAATTAATACGAGTCTTCCTACGGAAATTCTATTAATCGCTCTTTCGTATTTTTGTAATTGCTGATGGGTAACGTCAATTACTTCTGCAAGTTGTTGACGAGATAATCCTTTTGCTAGCCTTAAGGAATAGATTTTCTTTCCTATAAAACTATCGATTTTTTGTATTATATCATTTTTTCTAGCCATTCTCTTCTCCTTGGTTATTTTATATATTTATAATTATTTCAATAACTACTATACTATAGTTATTAATAATTATATAATATTAAACTTATACAATTATTAGTGGAAATAATAACACATTTCAATATCATATACAACTAAAAAATAACATTTTTTAAGTTTTTTGTAATTATTTAGTAAATAATAATTAATTATAAACTTTAATATTATTGAAATATTTGTAAAATAAAAAATATTCTTATTTAAAGACAAATTTAATGGCTCTGTCGCATCTATTGCCAAGTGTCGTAATATAGGCTATAAAGAGCCAAAAAATTAGCAGTATGCCATTTGCAATATCACCAAAACTTTTGAAGTATTTTAAAGGATTTTGTTCATCTCCTGAGATAATCATGTTATTTGTGTATATGAAATGTAGATTTTCGTTAAGTTACAGAGAACTTGAGGAGATGGCAAGTATCAGAGGTGCTAAAATAGATCACGCTACTCTTCAAAGATGGTTAATTAAATTTGCTCCTTTGATAGATAGGGAGGTTAGAAAACGTAAGAAACCGATTGGCAATAGCTGGAGAATGGATGAAACATATATTAAGCTCAATGGTAAATGGGTATATCTATATAGAGCCATCGACTCTTGTGGCGATACTATTGAGTTCTTATTAAGAAAACGTAGAGATGCTGCAGCTGCTAAGGCGTTTTTTAAAAAAGCCTTTAAGAGTAACGATATACCTAAAAAGGTAGTAATAGATAAGAGTGGTAGTAATACTTCGGCTCTTACTGACTTTAATAAAAACTCACCTAAAGAACAAAAGATAAAAATACTTCAAAATAAATATCTGAACAATTTGATAGAACAAGATCATAGATTTGTTAAGAAACGAACTAAGCCAATGCTTGGTTTTAAGAGTTTCCGTAGTGCTAAGATAACTATTGCTGGTATTGAAAATATTCGTATGATTCAAAAAGGACAAATAGTAGGAGCTAATGAGCAGGTATCTACTTTTGAAAACTTTAAAATGTTAATGGCAGCATAATATCTAAAATCTTAGGTTTTAGTGAAAATACTAGACATGATGTATAGATGCGACAGAGCCAATTTAATTTATATATTAATATACTAGATTATTATATTAAATTTGTAATAGAAGTATTATATATAAAATAAAATGTGTTTTTTTAGATTTAAATCTTTATAAGATTGTAACTTAATAAAAAAATAAAGTTCTGGGGTATTATAGAAAAATATAAAATAAATGCAATGATAAATTTAATTTCTATTGCAATGTTTCTAATCTTTTTTTATACAAGTAACATTTTAACTAATTTTGGAAATTGATTTTAATGAAAAAAATATTTAATTGTCTTTATGTTGCATTATTTAAAACAATAGAGCATGATGGAGTCGAACATTCCGGATATATGTCATTCATGGTACTTTTATCTATTTTTCCATTCTTAGTATTTTTACTAGCTCTAACAAGCTTTTTAGGGGCTTCAGAACTTGGGCAAAATTTTATACAAATTTTTTTAGAAAGTATGCCAGAGCGAGCAACGGAATCGATCGAAAAAAGAATAAAAGAATTATTAAGTGTACCGCCGCAGAGTTTAATGAATCTTGCTGTTGTAGGTAGTGTTTGGACCGCTTCTTCCTTTGTAGAATGCTTAAGAACCATTCTAAATCGTGTATATGAGATTAAGTCCCCTCCCCCTTATATAAGAAGACGATTACTTAGTATTTTACAATTCCTTGTAATTAGTATTTTAATTACTTTCACTATGTTTCTTTTAGTATTTATTCCAATAGTTTTCACAAAAATTCCAGTATTATTAGAAACTATAGAACAATATAAAAATATTTTAAATTTTATAAGATATGTTTTAATCTTAGTTTTACTATTTCTAGGAGCCTCCTCTTTATATTATATACTACCTAATGTAAAACTAAACTTTATAGATGTATTTCCAGGAGCTTTATTAACAGTAATATTATGGGTAATAAGCGGTTACTTACTTTCAACTTATATAGTTTATTATAACCAGCTAAATTTAATGTATGGATCTCTTGGTAGTATAATAGTTACACTAATATTTTTCTATATTATTAATATGATATTTATTTATGGTGCAGAATTTAATTATCTAATGAAGAATTATAACATAGTTAAGAAAAGAATTGATGAAAAGTAAGGCTCTGTCGCATCTATTGCCAAGTGTCGTAATATAGGCTATAAAGAGCCAAAAAATTAGCAGTATGCCATTTGCAATATCACCAAAACTTTTGAAGTATTTTAAAGGATTTTGTTCATCTCCTGAGATAATCATGTTATTTGTGTATATGAAATGTAGATTTTCGTTAAGTTACAGAGAACTTGAGGAGATGGCAAGTATCAGAGGTGCTAAAATAGATCACGCTACTCTTCAAAGATGGTTAATTAAATTTGCTCCTTTGATAGATAGGGAGGTTAGAAAACGTAAGAAACCGATTGGCAATAGCTGGAGAATGGATGAAACATATATTAAGCTCAATGGTAAATGGGTATATCTATATAGAGCCATCGACTCTTGTGGCGATACTATTGAGTTCTTATTAAGAAAACGTAGAGATGCTGCAGCTGCTAAGGCGTTTTTTAAAAAAGCCTTTAAGAGTAACGATATACCTAAAAAGGTAGTAATAGATAAGAGTGGTAGTAATACTTCGGCTCTTACTGACTTTAATAAAAACTCACCTAAAGAACAAAAGATAAAAATACTTCAAAATAAATATCTGAACAATTTGATAGAACAAGATCATAGATTTGTTAAGAAACGAACTAAGCCAATGCTTGGTTTTAAGAGTTTCCGTAGTGCTAAGATAACTATTGCTGGTATTGAAAATATTCGTATGATTCAAAAAGGACAAATAGTAGGAGCTAATGAGCAGGTATCTACTTTTGAAAACTTTAAAATGTTAATGGCAGCATAATATCTAAAATCTTAGGTTTTAGTGAAAATACTAGACATGATGTATAGATGCGACAGAGCCTCTAATAAATGATTTTTCATATCCTTGCGAATCCCAGTAAATAACCGTAGCCCACGACTAAATAATTTAGCGGACATTTCCTTAGAAATATAAGCCTTGTCTCCAAATAATTTACCCCATAATCCTTTGGTAATTGAGTCTACAGCAGATAAATCACTAGCATTACCCTTTGTTATTTTAATTGCCATAATCTGACCTTTATTATTAATTACAATATGTAATTTAAATCCCATAAACCATCCGTAACTACTCATACCTATTTTAGCAATGCCACTAAACACTTTATTATTATTTGTACGTTTTGCATGACATATCGATAATTTGGTTGAATCAACAAAATATATACCAGTCTCATCTCCTGTAAATAATTGTAACATTATAGTTAAAGGTAATACTAATCTTGGCCACAACTGGATTATCCGACTGTAACTAGGAAGACTAAAATATCCTCTATATTTACATGATAGATGATATAAATAATAATTCTTAAAATCTTTGCATGGAGATATATAAAAATATAATACTATAGTTATATAGTTCTGAAAGCCTTAAACTCCCTGATCTCCTACGCTTCCTAACGCTGGGTATTAATTTGCTTTCTTCCCATTCTTCGTAAACTTTACAATAATTATCTATTATACAAAATAGAGTTATGATACATCTTTTCATTGTTGAGTGCATATTTTTTTGATTCAAAATCTATGTAACTCAACACTCCTCTCTTGTAAATACCCTGCTTTATTATCTTTATTCCTTACACTCTTATCCTAAACTGGCGTTATTAGTTAATTTTATCTAACTTATTTGTTATATTACAAAAAGTTTTTTTGTTGTGTGGTAATTTTGCTTTAAGTTTAGAAATTAAAAAAGAAATAAAACTATTAGTCTCTAACTTTTTACAATATGGGACCTTAATTAGAAAAATTTTAAAATAACAATAATTTAAAAAGTTATACACTTTTTAAGAAAAAATAAGTTTTTTTGTAATATAATAAATTAATATATATAATAATTATTATTAATGATGAGATATACCATGTACCCACTTATTAGACTTAGAAGAAATAGAAAAGCTGCTTGGCTTCGTGATTTAGTTGCTGAAACTACTCTTAGAGTAGAAGATTTGGTATTACCTTTATTTGTTGTAGAAGGGCATAATCAGCGGCAAGAAATTAAAACTTTGCCAGATATATATCGCTTGTCTATAGATCAGGTGATAGAAACGGCAAGAAAAGCAGCTGATCTTGGTATCAAAGCTATAGCACTATTTCCGTGTATTGATCAAAGTTTAAAAAACGAGAATGGTGACGAAGCTTATAATCTAGATAATTTAATGTGCCGTACTATAAGAAGTATTAAAAATGCTGGTATTGATATTGGAATAATATGTGATGTTGCACTTGATCCTTATACTACGCACGGGCATGATGGCGTAATACATAACGGCGAAGTGGATAATGATAGATCGGTAAAAGCGTTATGTAACCAAGCTTTAACTCTTGCAAAAGCTGGTGTTGATATTGTTGCTCCTTCTGATATGATGGACGGTAGGATTATGGCTATAAGAGAATATCTTGATGAAGAAAGTTTTGTTAATGTAGGGATACTTGCTTATGCTGCAAAATATGCTTCAAGTTTTTACGGTTTATATCGTGATGCAGTCGGTAGTACTAAGAAAATTTATTTAGATAAGGCAAGTTATCAATTGGACATACGAAATATTAAAGAAGCAATGCTTGAGATTGAACATGATATAGCAGAGGGAGCTGATATGGTCATGGTTAAGCCCGGTATGATGTTTTTAGATGTTATTCGTGAAGCAGCTAATAACTTTAATACTAAAATCTTTGCTTATCAAATTACTGCAGAATATGCCATGTTAAAATTTGCAGCAAATGCCGGAGCTATAGATTTCGAAAAAGGTTTATTAGAATCATTAATTAGTTTTAAAAGAGCAGGGGCAAGCAGCATATTTACTTATGCAGCTCTTGAAGCAGCTGAACTATACCTTTGATACTTCAAGATTCGGTAAATACTCAGATAGAACTTCAAAAATTGGTGACAATGTTCTATAAGTACGCAGGTAGCCACGTATTAAGTAACTGCTGCCGCTCCTCGTCTTATGAACCGATTACTCTTTTTGAAGTTGATCTTCGTATAAGCCAAATTGTGGGATTCGTCTTTGCTCACGTAGTTTATCTACGTTCCGCAGACTCACCGCTTACTTGACTTACCAACTTTTGAAGTATCTGCGGTATATTTAAGAAATAAATTATTTTTAGAGAGGTAAAAATGGCTACAAGCAAGAAACCAGTATTAAAAAATGTAATTGAGTCTTTAGAGCCTGAATTAAGTTTAGATAAAAAATCAGCTTTTAAAGATTGGAAATTTTTAAAGCCTAAAAGTGGTGGTGCTAATGAAGCAGGGGAGTACGGTGGAGTATATCAAAGTGCGGATAGTAACATTACTGCAATGATAAAACAAGAAGCTTCATCATCAAAAAATATAGCTGAATTTTTAGGGTCTAAATTTTTTGCAGCAATAAGCCCTGGTAATGGTGCTGAAGTTAGTTTAATTGCTCCAGATGGTTTTAGCAAATCTAAAAATAGTGATTCGCAAATATATGTTAAATCTGAATTCTTTAAGAATTACAGTAGTGATATGTATGTGGATATGGATAAACATATGTCTGCTGAAACTAAACCAAGTTCTTGGTTTAGAAAAGATGGGGGCAGACCACTTTTTATGGGAGCCCGGAATAAATTATTTAGAACTTTAGAAAATGCTTTTAAAGAAGTTAAATATCAAAATTTTGAAAATATCATGCCGACAAGTTTGTTGATTGGTGATTTTGATATACATGTCGGAAATATAGGGGTTATTAGAGATGAGAAAAATCCAAAAATTTTACCTAAATTAGTAAGAATTGATTTTGCTGGTAGTTTTGATAAATTAACAAATCAAATTTATTCTCATTCAAGAATGAGGCATTTACCTGGCTTTGGTCCTACTAATCACTTTAGAGAATTTCCGTCTAAATTAAGAAGAAGTCCTGAACTTGGTGATAGTTTAATTGCGGCTTCCAAAATCAATTTAACTAAAACTATTAATGAAAGTTTTGATGAATTAACTAAATATTATAGCGACGAAGCAATAGCAGGTTTTGCTAA
Source organism: Rickettsia endosymbiont of Rhinocyllus conicus (assembly GCF_964026465.1). Classification (NCBI taxonomy): domain Bacteria; kingdom Pseudomonadati; phylum Pseudomonadota; class Alphaproteobacteria; order Rickettsiales; family Rickettsiaceae; genus Rickettsia; species Rickettsia endosymbiont of Rhinocyllus conicus. The sequence continues at coordinate 954,853 of NZ_OZ032155.1, forward strand.
GCAGGCTATGCCAGGACGATTTAATAAATCTGAAAAAATAACCCCGCAGCAGGTTAAAGATAGCTTATTAGATGTGATGCTAAAAAGACAGGAGTCTTTGAAAGAATATGGTCTTGAAATAAAGTTAACTAATGTAATTTCCAAAAAATACGATTACCCTTATTTTGAAATAAAAGAGCAAGAATTAAAATCGTTAATGAAAGAACATCCTAATTACTTTGAAAAAATTCTTAAAGGTGAAGAAGGAAAAATAGGAGGAAAGAAACTTAAATTACGAGACAAAGTTAGTTCTACTTTAAACAGAATTCTAGAAACTCTAGGGATTAGACCTAGTGCAAAAAAACACTTAATAAAAACTATAAAAAGCTTAAATGAAGAAATTAATAACGAAAAAGATTTAATAGATTTTTCAAAAGAAGTTGAGATAAAAAAGGTTAAAACACCAACTAAAGAAAAAGCTAAAGCTAAAGAAAAACCAAATTTATTAGATTTAAATGAAGAAGATCTAAAAGCAATTAAGCATTTAAAAGAAGAGATTTTAAAACCAACAAAGCTAAAAGCGATAGAGACAACTAAGCAAGATTCAAAATCAAAAACTGCTCATCAGAAAGATGCTTCTAAAGCTAAAAAAATTATGCAAAAGTAAAAGCAAAGCCATAGTTAGGTTAAATTAAAATATGTCTAGCCGTATTTTTATAACTTTTTTTATTTTATTGAAAGAAAAGGCTAGACGTTAACAAAAAGATTTGTTATAAGGAATTATCTGAATTTTCCAGATGCTTCTAATGTTCCTCGGTAGCTCAGTGGTAGAGCAAACGGCTGTTAACCGTTCGGTCGCTGGTTCGAGTCCGGCCCGGGGAGCCAGTACCTACAGTCTGCTATTTCTTGCAGTTTATCAAATGAAAAAGCCAGAGAGTAATCAAGGTTTTCGTCCTTCAAACTAGGTTCACAAATACAAAATTTAAAAACTCTCTTTTTTCTTCAATATTTAAACTTTACATTTATAAAGTTTAAATTATTAACATATTAATAATTTGATTGACAAAAAAATAAAATATGTGTATAGTACGCATAACTAAAAATAAATCAATTATTAGAGAGATTAATATGTTTAATAAACTAAATCGCTGTACTCTTGCTTTAATGTTACTAACTAGTAGCATGTCATTTTCTGCTTTACCTACAAAGGTAGTTGATCTTAGCCATTTATATGAAGAGGATGATATTCTTAAAGTGTTAGAGAATCGTGTGGGCAACAATCCAAGTATACACATCGTACCGCCAATTTCGGAGCTTGAAGATGATCCTACAAAAGATTTTATGGCTCAGTCTTGTATTGACAATATTGAAAAGATTGCCAATCAAGGTATTCCAGTGCAAGATATAAAAGTTTTAATACCTAATTTTTATGGCAATAGTAAAGATGAGAAAGGTAATGTTGTTGGACATTGGACTGCGGCAATAATACGTAAAGATAAATCAGGGGCTGCTACATTATATTACAACGATCCTGCAGGTAATCGATATAATCCTGATCCTAAAACATTACTTGAAAAAATAATAGGACTAATGAAAGTTGAATTGGGTGATATACCAATACGTGATTTACAAGTACATCAACAAAGTGATGGCACTTCTTGTGGAGCGTTTACTGCTGAAGATCTTGTAGTTTTAGCAGAAATGAACGGTGATGAATTGACATTAGAATCAGCAAGAGCATTACTTTCTAATATAACAGATGCTCAAATGCTTCGTAACAAACATGCAGGTATCGTTACTAAAGGAAATAGAGAAGACGTTATTCAAGAAGATAGAGAATACTACACTCAAGAAAATAGAGAGTATTTTGAAGATGAAGATAAAGAGGAAGTTTTTAATTCGTCTAAAGATAAAAAATTTGTCGAGCAATTAAGAAAAGCATTACCAGGTAGTGATGCAGAAAAATTTGGAAATAGTCTTGATGAATTAATTGAGGAGCAGCAAGTAAAAGAAGCTTTTTCTAAGTTAACTGATCGTCCAAAAGAGCGAAATAGCGAAATTATACGTGCAGCTTTAAGACATGCATTAACAGATACCCATAATTCTGCAATGAGTGCGATACATAGCAGGTTAAGTAATGGACCTTTAGTAGTAGCAGCAGGTGATGATGATGTTGTTGGTGATACATGGCAACATGGCGTATGGGCTAGGGCATCAATTAGTCACAGTAAAGATAAAACAAGTAATAAGACAGCAGAATATTTTAGTGGTTATAAAACAAAAGGGCATAGTAATACTATAGGTGTTGATACCTTAATAAACGATAATCTACTTCTTGGTTTAGCGTATACTAACGCTTATACAAGCATAAAGCCGCAAAATCAAAATGCAGGTAATGTAGACAAAGCCAGAACTAATATGTTCTCATTATATGGTTCATATAATATACCAAATTATAATTGGTTTGTAGATGGTACTATATCTTATGCAGAAAGTGTTATAAGAGGTAAAAATGTACGTAATGGTAACGAAGTAGCATCAAGCAAATATAAATCACATTTATATAGCGGTAGCGTGTCTTTAGGATATAATTATCATACAAGTAATGACATCTATATTACACCAAGTTTAGGTATGACAGGTTCTTTAATTAAAGATTCTGGATATAAAGAAACTGGAACTAACTTTCAGAATTTAAATGTTGCGAAGAAACATTATAATAAGTTAAGCAGCACATTAGGAGTTAGAACATTTAAAAATATAAATCAAGGTAAGTTAACTATAACACCTGAATTATATAGCTTTGTTAATTATTCTCTGAAAAATAAAACTCCTAGTGTTAATGCTCAATTGCAAGGTATAGATGAAACTTTACCAACAATTAACTTTAAGAGTAATAAAGTAGATTATAATTTAGGTGTCGGTCTTTCATTAAAACACAACATGATGGAATACGGCATTAATTATACTGCTACTTTTGCTAAGAAGTACGAAGCACATTCAGGTAGTTTAAAAGTACGAGTAAATTTCTAATCTAATCCTATCTATTGCCAGGCGGTCTTTGACCGCTACGGCTCAAATTTTCAATTTTTCCTTTGTCACCCCGTGATGGCATTGCCCACGTGAATCAGTTTTTCCGTCATTGCGAGGAAATTACGAAGTAATTGACGAAGCAATCCAGCTAAAAAATATAATATTAGTATTTTTTATTATTTTCTGGATCTAGTTCCCAAGCCACGGTATGACTACCTTAGGGCATTTTTCGATCTACGCAACAATGCTGCCATGGCATGACAGAGGGAACTGATCCATGCAGGAAAAACCATCCCGATTCCATATTTCTCTACTATTTATCTTATTATTTTCTTATTTATTAGTTTTAATATTTTATTAAATACAATATGCTTACACAGTTGGTAGCTTTTAGCGGCTTTGTTGCATGGCTCTAAAAAAGTGTTCGATGTTATTTAGTTGCTTGTATCTGCGGAATCCTGAAAAATGGACTCCGTGAATAAATCTATAGTACCGGACAGTTTTTATTCGATGTCATTCCCGCAGAAGCACAATAGTGTCCGGAAAAAATTGGAGTATTATTAAAACCGTCATTGCGAGCGGTCGTAGACCGCGTGGCAATCCAGAAAAATAGTAAAAAATAACTAATTTTAGCATTTTTTTCCGGACACTACTGCGTAGAAGCGGGAATCCAGAAAAATAAACATAAAAGCAGCAAGTTTTAAAATTAGCTTAGGTATCCCGCTTTTAGCTAGAAATGACATACAGGGCATTTTTCGAGCCACGCAACAAAGCCGAACAAGCAACTAAATGATAGTGGGTAATAAAAAAAAGTTTATGGTAAAAGGACGTATTAATTCGCTAAGAAGTTTGTTTAAAGAATATAGCATAGATGGTTATATAGTTCCGTCTAATGATAAATATATGAGCGAGTATGTACCTGAGTATGCTAAAAGGCTTGAATATATTACAGGTTTTACTGGCTCGAATGGTATAGCTGTTATATGCAAAGATATAGTGTTATTCTTTACTGATGGTAGGTATTTAGAACAAGCACGTAAAGAACTTAACCCGCAGCTTTTTAAGATTTTTGACTTAAAGGACATATCTAAATTTGCTTGGAAAGATTATTTAAGTAGAGCAGGGTATGATCCAGAATTATTTACTTACCCTGCTATAGCTAATCTATTGGATTCCGTGGATAAACCATGGGATGACAATCTACAGAAAATCAAAGGTAATCTAATTGATAAAATTTGGCAAAACCAGCCTCAAGAGCCAAATTCTCAAGTTTATTTACATGACATTCAGTTTGCAGGTGTCTCACATATAGAGAAGATTGATAAATGCCGTAACACGTCATCCCGTGGTTTACCCACGGAATCCAGAAAAATAGATACCGAAGAATATGCTTTAATCCTCCTAGATAGCTCTTCTATATGCTGGCTATTAAATATGCGGGCTAGCGATGTTGCTTATACGCCTCTAATGTTTGCTAAAGTGATAATCACTCCTAAAAAGTTGTATCTATTTATTAATCCTGCAAGAATTAGCCCTGAAATTATTGAAGAACGCCCTGAAATAACGATTTTACCTGAAGAAGAATTTGAGAATATTTTAAAAGATCAGGATAATATTTTTATCGATGACAGCATAGCATCTATTCATATAATGGATTTGATAGCGGATAAAAAAGTACATAAAATTAAAGATCCTTGCTTAATGCTTAAAGCCTGTAAAAATGAAGTAGAAATTAAGCATGCAATAGATTTTCATATTAAAGATGCAGTGGCTTTATGCGAGTTTTTTGCTGATTTGGAGGAAAGTACTCGTCATTGCGAGAAGATGCAAAGCGTTGACGAAGCAATCTCAGGAAAATATGAGGAGATTGCCACGCAGTCTACGACTGTGAGCTATGACAAAATATTAAACGAATATACTCTCGGTCTAAAACTTACCGAATATAGAGCAAAGCAGGAGGGCTATGTTTCAGATAGTTTTCCGGCTATTTGTGGCTTTAGGGAAAATAGTGCAATCATTCATTATAGAGCTGATGCTAAAACCGCTAAGAAGATTGAAGAGCAGGGGATATTGCTTATCGATTCAGGCGGTCAATATAAGGGTGCTACTACTGATATAACAAGAACAATTACAATAGGTACTGCTACTGATGAGCAGAAAAAGCGTTATACGCAGGTGCTTAAAGGGCATATTGCTCTAGCTAAAGCCAAATTTCCTAAAAATATCATTACGGGAGCAAATCTTGATATCTTAGCACGGCAATATTTATGGCAAGACGAACTGGATTATCCTCATGGCACAGGGCATGGGGTTGGAAGCTTCTTAAGCGTTCACGAAGGACCGCAAAGTATAAATCTCCGTAATAAAACGATTTTGCAAGCTGGTATGATTTTATCCAACGAACCAGGGTTTTATATTCCTGGGGAATATGGTATCAGGATTGAAAATTTAATATATGTAAAAGAAAATAATGGCTGGCTAGAGTTCGAAACTCTAAGCTTAGTGCCTTATGCTAAGGAATTGATTGATGTTAAATTGCTTAATAATGATGAAATAAATTATATAAAACATTATTATCAGAAAATTAAAACACAAATTCATCATTTATTATCCCCAGCTGCTCAGAAGTGGCTTGATAATGAAATAAATTTATTTTTATAGCTATTATTGTAATTGACGTTTCTACTATTTATTGGTATAAAGTCTATAACTATGTCACATATTGTGTAATACGCACAAGTGTCAACTCAAACTAGTACTAGTATTTTTTATTATTTTTCTGGATTCTTGCCTATGCGGGAATGACATCAACACAGCAAATTCATACATTGGGACGTCGCCAAGTGGTAAGGCAACGGTTTTTGGTATCGTCATCCGGAGGTTCGAATCCTCCCGTCCCAGCCAACTAATTTCTAAATTACTTATTTACATATATTGCTAACTTTCAATAGATTTGAAGATAAAGAATTATCACTCTCTAAGTTTTTAAAACGCATATTTTTCTAACTTCTCTTACTTTAATGGGGTCACTTCCAACACAATCTCCTGAAAAAACAGCTTCGTACTGGAATTTATATTTGTAAAAAGAATACTTCTCTTAAAATACTTAATCTTTAACTGCTTTAGATTTAAGCCATAATTTTTCTACGGTTGATTATGTTTCTGAAAAAATTGAAAAATATTTAGAAAGAAATAAATCAAAAGAATTAAATAGAAATAATGAATTAACCGATAATAAAACTCAAAATTTTGAAACAGAACAAGAATTTACCTAATAATATAAGATTGTTCTATAATCTATATTATGGAAAATGACTCTGCGTATAATCTAGAAATGGAATTACCAGGCATTACACAAGATAATAGGTAAAAAAGAACAATCTTCTGAAAAGAAAGATCATAATTATCATATGCAAGAACGATATTATGGTTCTTTCTACCGTTCTATTAGTTTACCATCTAATATTGATGAAGAACATATAGAAGCACAATTTAAAGATGGTATCTTATCTATTAAAATACCTAAAAAAGAACAAAGTAAAGCTAAAAAAATTAAAGTAACTTAAAGAATCTATATTATATAATGTAAATAGTAGAATCCATTCTCTGGGTTCTACTTTAATACAAGACTCATTGTACCTTCCTTTACCCGGAAGATGAGAATATGAATATCACTCAACAACATCTATGCGATTATTTTTATAACTTACTTATCTTCTATTTTGTGCTATAATATAATGCACATACAAATATTAGTAACTAATTATGGCAGTTTCAAAGTTCCTCGATCCTAAAAATGATGTCGCCTTCAAGAAAATCTTTGGTTCTGAAAAAAACAAAGATATTCTTATCCACTTCATCAATGATATCATGGGATTTAAAGATGATGAACAAATACAGGATGTTACTTTCCTAAGTCCTATCCAAGACCCTGATATTGCTTATAAAAAGCAATCTCTCGTCGATGTTCTTTGTAAAGCTCAAAATGGTACGCAAATCATCGTAGAAATGCAAGTCTCCCCTTCTAAAGGCTTTGAGAAAAGAGCTCAATATTATGCCGCCAAAGCTTATTCTCGACAACTATCACAAGGACAAAAACAAGACGGTCTCTATGCTAACCTTAAGGAAGTCATCTTTATTGCTATTAGTGATTATATTATCTTCCCTGATAAAGTTGATTATATCTCTCATCATGTTATCCTAGATAAAATTACTTTTGAACACGATTTAAAGGATTTCTCTTTTAGCTTTATTGAACTACCTAAATTTAATATAGATAAAATTGAAGACTTAAAAACTATTACCGAAAAATGGTGCTATTTCTTTAAATATGCTTCTAAAACTAGTGAATCTGACTTGCAGAAAATTATAGGTAGTGATCTTGTAGTAGGGCGTGCTTATGAAGCATTAAATCAGTTTAACTGGAATGAAGCAGAACTCCTTGCTTATGAGCAGGAAATTAAACGCATCATGGATAACAAAGCTGTCGAAGATTTCATGATTGAATCCGCTGAAGCTAGAGGCGAAGCTAGAGGCGAAGCTAGAGGTATGCAGATCGGAAAAGCTGAGGGAAAAGCTGAGGGAAAAGCTGAGGGAAAAGCTGAGGGAAAAGCTGAGGGAAAAGCTGAGGGAAAAGCTGAAACCATGACATTAGTTGCTAAGAACTTATTAGCTCAGAATATAGATATTAATACTATATCTATTGCTACCGGTTTATCTATTGCTGAAATCAACAAACTCAAAAATGAATAGGTCACTTATGCAAACTGCTAGATCCACATTAAAGCTTACGGCTCTGTCGCATCTATACATCATGTCTAGTATTTTCACTAAAACCTAAGATTTTAGATATTATGCTGCCATTAACATTTTAAAGTTTTCAAAAGTAGATACCTGCTCATTAGCTCCTACTATTTGTCCTTTTTGAATCATACGAATATTTTCAATACCAGCAATAGTTATCTTAGCACTACGGAAACTCTTAAAACCAAGCATTGGCTTAGTTCGTTTCTTAACAAATCTATGATCTTGTTCTATCAAATTGTTCAGATATTTATTTTGAAGTATTTTTATCTTTTGTTCTTTAGGTGAGTTTTTATTAAAGTCAGTAAGAGCCGAAGTATTACTACCACTCTTATCTATTACTACCTTTTTAGGTATATCGTTACTCTTAAAGGCTTTTTTAAAAAACGCCTTAGCAGCTGCAGCATCTCTACGTTTTCTTAATAAGAACTCAATAGTATCGCCACAAGAGTCGATGGCTCTATATAGATATACCCATTTACCATTGAGCTTAATATATGTTTCATCCATTCTCCAGCTATTGCCAATCGGTTTCTTACGTTTTCTAACCTCCCTATCTATCAAAGGAGCAAATTTAATTAACCATCTTTGAAGAGTAGCGTGATCTATTTTAGCACCTCTGATACTTGCCATCTCCTCAAGTTCTCTGTAACTTAACGAAAATCTACATTTCATATACACAAATAACATGATTATCTCAGGAGATGAACAAAATCCTTTAAAATACTTCAAAAGTTTTGGTGATATTGCAAATGGCATACTGCTAATTTTTTGGCTCTTTATAGCCTATATTACGACACTTGGCAATAGATGCGACAGAGCCAATATAGAGGATATTTTAGTCTTCCTAGTTACAGTCGGATAATCCAGTTGTGGCCAAGATTAGTATTACCTTTAACTATAATGTTACAATTATTTACAGGAGATGAGACTGGTATATATTTTGTTGATTCAACCAAATTATCGATATGTCATGCAAAACGTACAAATAATAATAAAGTGTTTAGTGGCATTGCTAAAATAGGTATGAGTAGTTACGGATGGTTTATGGGATTTAAATTACATATTGTAATTAATAATAAAGGTCAGATTATGGCAATTAAAATAACAAAGGGTAATGCTAGTGATTTATCTGCTGTAGACTCAATTACCAAAGGATTATGGGGTAAATTATTTGGAGACAAGGCTTATATTTCTAAGGAAATGTCCGCTAAATTATTTAGTCGTGGGCTACGGTTATTTACTGGGATTCGCAAGGATATGAAAAATCATTTATTAGATATAGAAGATAAAATACTCTTAAAAAGCAGATCAATAATTGAATCAGTATTTAATGTACTAAAAAACAGCATGAACCTTGAACATTCAAGACATCGCTCCCCTATTAATTTCTTAGTTCATATACTTTCTTGCGTAAATGCTTTTAATTTCAATAAATCTAAAAAATTTCTAACACTACTTGCTTATCCTCAGACCTCCTTATCCTAAACTGGCGTTAATAAAAAGCTAAAATTAATATTAAAAAGTCTTTTTCAAAGAATGCTAGTTATAAATCTAGGCAAAGCGGCTGTAAAGACAACAGAAAGGCTAACAGAAAACATTGTTAATAGTTATAGTAAATGTGATGCTAATCTTGAGTATTTAGAAAACGAGTTCAAAGAAATAGAAAATATTTTTAATGATATTATGAGGAACTTAGGGCTTAAACAGAATCCTAAATATCTTGCAGTAAATGATAATTCTAAACGTGCGAGACTAAAACTAATCGAAACTCCGCAAATACCAAAGAAGTAGGTTTTTGGTTAAGGTCTGCTTGGGTGAGTATGTTGGAGGCAAGGCAGGGCAAGCAGAATGTAAATATTGGTGAGATAAAGAGAGAAAGTAAGAACTGGGATCGTAAGACACGTACATTAACCCCTCAAGCTCAAGTGGTAATAGGGACAGCAGTAACGGCAGCAACCGCCGGAGTAGGTAGTACGATTGGTGCAGGTGTTGCAGGAGGTATAGGAGCTGGAGGTGCAGTTGGAGCAGGCGTAAGTAGTGCTATAGCGGCTGGGGTGAGTGGATTTGCGTCTGGAGTGGTGATAGGAGCTGCAAATAATGGTGGGAATATTTTAAAGGGAGTAAAGGAATCTACTAGCAAAAAGGCTTTAAGATCGCTAGGCAAGGATATGCTAGCGGCTGGTGTTACGACTGGGATAATGAACGGTACTGGCTTTGGTAATGTGGCGGAGAAGGCAAGGCTTGGCGGGGTGGTTGGTCGTAATCAGGCGATCTTTGAGAGGAGGATGCTGCGAACCGGTGTTAAACTAAATACAGAAAATAATAAAAAATACTAATATAAAAAGCTTAGGTTATCTCGCTTTATGCTGAATCCCGTGAATAAATCACGGGATGACGAAGAAAAAACTACTATTCATCCCCTATTTTTAATGCTGCGATGAATGCAGATTGTGGGATTTCGATATTGCCGTACTGCCTCATTCTCTTCTTACCGGCTTTTTGCTTCTCGAGCAGCTTACGTTTACGAGTTATATCACCGCCGTAACATTTGGATAAAACATCTTTACGCAATGCCTTAATAGTCTCACGGGCAATAATACGGCCGCCAATACTTGCTTGAATTGCAATATCGATCTGCTGTCTCGGTATCAAATCCTTTAGCCTTACGCATAACGCCCTCCCCCGCTGCTCAGCACGTGAGCGATGTACGATTGTCGATAACGCATCAACTACCTCGCTGTTAACCAGAATCCCAAGCTTCACAAGTTCAGACGGCTCGTATGTATCCATTTGCCATTCAAAACTTGCATAACCTTTTGAGCAACTTTTTAACCGATCGTAAAAATCATATACTATCTCATTTAGTGGCAATTTATATACTACTTTTGCCCTATTTGCTATATAGTTGTGATCTAACTGAATTCCTCTTTTTTCAGTGCAAAGCGATAATACCGCACCTAAAAACTCATCAGGTACCATTATAGTTGCTTTAATCCAAGGTTCTTCCATTGAGTCGATTTTTTGCAGATCAGGTAAATCAGCTGGATTGTGAATCTCTAGCACTTCACCCTCACGCATATGAATTTTATACACCACGCTTGGAGCGGTAGTAATTAAATCTAGATCAAACTCTCTACTTAAACGTTCCTGTATGATCTCTAAATGTAGCAACCCTAAAAAACCACACCTAAAACCAACTCCTAAAGCTGATGAGCTTTCCATTTCATACTCAAAGCTAGCATCATTAAGGCGAAGTTTTGCCAGCGAATCCTTTAAATGCTCAAACTCGCTACTATCTGTCGGATAAAGCCCGCAGAATACTACCGGCAAGTTTGGTTTAAAACCTGGCAGAGCTTGCTCACAAGGCTTCTTCTCATCGGTAATAGTATCTCCAACCTTACAATCTGCTACCTGCTTTATAGAAGCAGTGAAAAAGCCGATTTCCCCTGCATGCAGAACATCCGAAATATGTTTTTTGGGAGTAAAATATCCAACATTCTCTATTGTATAAACCGAATTCGTTGCCATCATTTTGACTTTCATATTCTTACGTAACGATCCATCAATAACACGCACTAAAATAACCACACCAAGATAAGGGTCATACCAACTATCAACAAGCAATGCTTTTAAAATATCTGTATTACTTTCTTTCGGTGGAGGTAATTTATTTACGATTGCTTCTAAAACTAAGTCAATACCTATACCACTTTTGGCAGAAATCAGTACTGCCTCACTTGCATCAATCCCAATTATGTCCTCTATTTGTTGTTTTACCTGCTCAGGTTCTGACGCCGGAAGATCAATCTTATTCAGTACCGGCACTATTTCATGATTATTCTCAATTGCCTGATAAACATTGGCAAGAGTTTGTGCCTCTACCCCTTGCGTACTATCAACCACTAACAACGACCCCTCACACGCTGCAAGCGATCTACTAACCTCATAAGCGAAATCGACATGCCCAGGGGTATCCATCAAATTTAAGTAGTAAGTATTGCCGTCTTTAGCCTTATATACAAGCCGCACTGTTTGGGCTTTGATTGTTATGCCCCGCTCTTTTTCGATATCCATTGAATCTAGTACTTGCTGGCTCATTTCTCTTGCCTGCAAGCCACCGCAATATTCAATTAACCGGTCAGCCAAAGTAGATTTGCCGTGATCGATATGAGCTATTATTGAGAAGTTCCTTATATATTTTTGATTATTCATAATTATTGTGATATAATTTGCGTTTTATCATCTCCGTCATTGCGAGGAGAGGCGAAGCCTTGACGTGGCAATCTCATGAAAATATCCTGAGATTGCTTTGTCAAAACTTATAGTTTTTCCTCGCAATGACGTCTATAGTCACGATAATATAACAAAACCAAAATATATAACAGGAAAAAATAATGCGAGCGGAAATAGAGAATTACGTTAAGAAAATTGAGCAGTCTTTAGAACTGCTTCGGAGGTCACTTTGACGTCGAAACGTCAGCAACTAGACTAGCAGAGTTAGAGGAGTTAGCGGCAAGTCCCGATCTATGGAATGATCAAGCTAATGCTCAAAAATTACTACGAGAAAAAAGCAATCTAGAAGAACAATTAGGAGCTTATAATAAAATTAAGTCTAATCTAAAAGATGCATTAGAGCTTGAAGAAATGGCTGAAGCTGAAAATGATCTTGAGATAATGCAGCAAGTTGAGAAAGATTTACAAAATTTAAGCACTATTGCCGCAAAATTTGAAACTGAGTGTTTGTTTTCAGGCGAAGCAGATAGTAATAACTGCTTTTTAGAAATAAATGCCGGAGCGGGAGGAACAGAAAGTCATGATTGGGCGTCTATTATGATGCGTATGTATTTACGTTTTGCCGAAAGATTAGGCTTCAAAACTGAGATCATTAATATGATTAACGGCGAAGAAGCAGGCATAAAATCATGCACGATTAGGATAATCGGTAAGCGTGCTTATGGCTGGCTTAAAACTGAAGCAGGAGTGCATAGGTTGGTGCGTATTTCTCCTTTTAATGCGGCAGGCAAACGTATGACCAGCTTTGCAAGTAGCTGGGTATATCCGGAAATTGACGACAATATAGCAATTACAATTGAGGATAAAGATTTAAGAATCGATACTTTTAGAGCATCGGGAGCGGGAGGACAACATGTTAATACTACCGATTCAGCGGTACGTATCACCCATATACCTACCGGCACGGTTACACAATGCCAAAGCGACAGATCACAACATAAAAATAAAGCTCAAGCTATGAAAATGCTACAAGCTAAACTCTATGAGCTTGAAATGCAAAAACGTACCGATAGTGTTAACGAGCAGAATGCCGCCAAGACGGATAATAGTTGGGGGCATCAAATTAGATCATATGTGTTGCAGCCCTATCAAATGGTAAAAGATCTACGCACTGATTATGAAACTTCTGACACTAAGGGCGTACTTGATGGCGATCTCGAAGAATTTGTCTCAGCAAGCTTAGCTATGAATGCGGGTGGTAGGAGATAAAATGGATCAATTTTTCCGTCATTGCGAGGAGATGCGTAGCATCGACGCGGCAATCCAGTTAAAAATACTAATATTATTTTTTCTGGATTGCTTCGTCAATTACTCCGTAATTTCCTTAGCTCAGACGGAAAATAGTAATACCAGTTACCAAAAGTTATTTTGCTTGATATTACGATTAAGCCGTGATATGTCTCTCCCATATTTCAACCTAATTACTTTATCACAATATGAAAAGCTGCAAAAACTTTGGCATTGCTATTTCTATAATTATTATAGCTATAGTTTCGATTCTAGGATTTCAGAATTACCAAAAACATACACAAGATAAGCATTTTGAACAACTAGTAACTGATCTTAATAATTTAGAGATTAATAATGAGCAGGTACGTAAAAGTTTCATTTCAGAGATACAAAATATTTATGCCACTGAAAATCCTGAGATAGATAAGAATATAAAATATGTATGGGTTTTGTCAGCAAGACATTCTTATAATAAAATGCCTATTATTTCTCATGCCCAAAATATAGGGGCTGTAGATAAAGAAGACGGTTATAATAGAATGAGACTTGGTATTGAAATTGCAAGAGAAGTAGCCGCTAAAAAGCTTAATAAGCACGTATCTGATTTAACTTATCAAGAATTAAAGGAGCATGGACCGATAATTTTATTTAATGGCGGAGCGGAAGGTAACAGTTTGTTACAGAAAGATTTAGATAAGAACGAGATCAAGGATTATCCAAAAGAGAATTTTTATATTTTTGCATTACCGGAAAATCAGGCTAACACTGGCGGACAGTTTAAAACTTTATATAAAGAACATGAAGACGGTAATATTGATTTAAATAATACTGAAATCGCTATTGTTACCCATGCTTATCATTTCCCTCGAGTGTATCAATATTTTGATAACAAGCCAAATTTTGATTTTTTCTATAATCACAATACTAAGCCTATAATTTTCTTAGTTGATCGTAAATTTGAAACTATAGGAGTAGATAACGAACTAAAACAAGAATTATCAAAATTACCTAGCTATATCGATAAAGGTTTTATTTCAGAAAAATATACTCTATAAACGGCTCTGTCGCATCTATACATCATGTCTAGTATTTTCACTAAAACCTAAGATTTTAGATATTATGCTGCCATTAACATTTTAAAGTTTTCAAAAGTAGATACCTGCTCATTAGCTCCTACTATTTGTCCTTTTTGAATCATACGAATATTTTCAATACCAGCAATAGTTATCTTAGCACTACGGAAACTCTTAAAACCAAGCATTGGCTTAGTTCGTTTCTTAACAAATCTATGATCTTGTTCTATCAAATTGTTCAGATATTTATTTTGAAGTATTTTTATCTTTTGTTCTTTAGGTGAGTTTTTATTAAAGTCAGTAAGAGCCGAAGTATTACTACCACTCTTATCTATTACTACCTTTTTAGGTATATCGTTACTCTTAAAGGCTTTTTTAAAAAACGCCTTAGCAGCTGCAGCATCTCTACGTTTTCTTAATAAGAACTCAATAGTATCGCCACAAGAGTCGATGGCTCTATATAGATATACCCATTTACCATTGAGCTTAATATATGTTTCATCCATTCTCCAGCTATTGCCAATCGGTTTCTTACGTTTTCTAACCTCCCTATCTATCAAAGGAGCAAATTTAATTAACCATCTTTGAAGAGTAGCGTGATCTATTTTAGCACCTCTGATACTTGCCATCTCCTCAAGTTCTCTGTAACTTAACGAAAATCTACATTTCATATACACAAATAACATGATTATCTCAGGAGATGAACAAAATCCTTTAAAATACTTCAAAAGTTTTGGTGATATTGCAAATGGCATACTGCTAATTTTTTGGCTCTTTATAGCCTATATTACGACACTTGGCAATAGATGCGACAGAGCCATATGGCTTTACTATGCCAATCTATAATGGCTGCTCTAGATACATAAAACCGCCTTTAGTGCGAATATATGTTATATCACCACTCCAAACTTCATTAGTATAAGGAACACACACATTTTTAGTTTTTCCTGATTTAGTCCAATATTTATCAAGCAAATAACTATAGATTCTATGCTCACTATCTTTTATAGTAGTTACTTTCTTCCGATGAAGGTATATCGCTTCAATACCCATTAATCTCATATATTTTAGCACACGATCCCAACCTATCTTAAAACCGTCTGCTAATAATTGCTGATATATATAACGATAACCAAATTCTGGATTATCCGTATATATATCGTCTACTCTATTTAATATATTTAAATTATAGTTACTAAGCGACTGTTCTTTATAATACGCCGAAGAACGGTGTCATTGTCAAATAAAAAGGGACCACTAAATTACGTAAAAAAGGGACCACTTTATTTAAAATTTTTTATGTCATATTACCTCCAGATTTATAGTTATTAATACGATAACTTTTACCTGTGATGTTTAGTATATGTGCATGATGTACTACTCGATCAATAATTGCATGAGTTAATAACTCATCAGCAAATATTTCATTCCATCTTTCAAAATCCTTGTTTGTGGTGATAATGGTAGATTTATTTTCATATCGTTTAGCAATAATATTAAAAAAATCATCTACTGAATGTTTTGGTAATTGCTTAAAACCTAACTCATCAAGAATTAATAAGTCAAATGATAAGAGTAATTTAACTTTTTTGTGATAGCTATTATCTGCTCTTGCAATATGTAAATTATAAAGCATATCCGATACCGTAGTAAAATATACAGAGTATTCTCGTGTTAAAGCTTTTAATGCTAATCCAATAGCAAGATGAGTTTTGCCAGTTCCAGAATTACCTATGAATATGACATTGCCCTTAGTATTAATATAATCACAAGTAGATAAATCACTTATTACTTTGGTATCAATACTTGGTTGGAACTGAAAATCAAAGTCTTCTAAATTTTTAGTTACCGGTAATTTAGCAGCATTTTTACGACGACGGTAATTATTATCCTTACGGTGAGATTTTTCATCTTCACATAATAGTGAGAGAAATTCTTTAAATCCTAGTTTATTATTTTGAGCATAAATAATCCTTTCATTTAAGCTATTGACTATACCTGATAATCTAAAACTACGTAGGTCATTAAGCAAGTTCTGCATTCTGACCTCCAAACTCTGGCAATGGTAAGTTTACTGCATTACTATTTAAGATATTCTTAATTTTAGAGTAAGAACTTATACCGTAATGTAATGCTCTATGACAGGCTTTATCTATTAACTCATCATTGTAAACCTTACGTAAAGAAATAATACCTCTGGCACAACGTTGCCAATCATTTACTCGTGTTTGTTGTAATAACTCTAATAATAAACTGCAATTATTGCCTATCTGCTGCATTTGTTGTTGATAATGTTCGCTATATTCTATAAAACCTGGGCATAGACGTTTATATTTGGCATAATGAGACGGATTAGTGGTAAATATTCCTTTGCCATCTACTCTAACGTGCCTTGCTATTAAATCATTTTGTATAGAAAATATTTGAACAAGGTTTGGTGATAATTGTACCAATACTTCACTGTATATATATTTTGCTGGTACGGAATAATAATTATTATCTATGGTGATATGACAATCTTTTGCTACTTTTCGATTATGCCACGATGATAAATCAAACGTTTCTAATGGTAAGGGCATTAAATTATTACTTTCTTCTTGCTCAAATAGTTCCTGAGGAATTTTTTTAGTAGTACCATGTATTCGGTTATTTGCTTTATTTAACCAGTTTGCAAGATCGTGTATTAATTCTTCATATCTATGAAATTTACGTCCAGCAAAAAAATTATTTTTGACATACTTTATGCCTGATTCTACTTTGCCTTTTTCTTGAGGTTGATATATACGACAAGGAGAAAGTAAAATCCCATAATGATCAGCTAAACGTTTGTATTCCTTCTGATATACAGGCTCATAGAAATTGCTATCTACCACCCCAGCTTTAAGATTATCAAGTTTTATTACTTTTGGACTACCAGCAAAATAATTAAATGCATTGATATGACATTGTATCCATGTTTTACAACTTTGATCAAACACTACTTCATAATAATCAAGGCGACTATAGCTTAAACGCATATTAAACACATATGCTTTAACTCTACGCCCTTGGGCATTATACTGTAAGCCTATGTCACCAAAATCTACTTGTGCTTCCTCTCCTGCTAAAGTATGAAAACGAATGCAACTGTTATTCTGAATCTTATATTTTTTGATATAACGGGTTAGCGAACCATAACTTTTTGTATAACCTTGAATTTTTAACTCTTCAAAAATTCTTATGTAACTTAGATTCTTTTCTAATAACTCAATTATTTGTTCGTGCCAAGAATCCAGTGCTGAAGATCGTTCATAGGGTGCAGGATATTCTGTACCAGACTCTACGTAACGATTTATTATTTTTCTTACTGTTTTACGGTCTATCCTTGTTAGTTTGGCAATATTTCTTTGACTGTTGCCTTGCTTATAAAGGGTGATAATTGTTGTGTACATATTTATTCTTATCATTGTATCACTAGATATTTATTTTAATTAATTATCTAGTGAATATTGCACATTATAACCTTATTAGGTTACACCAAATTCTCTGGTCCCTTTTTCGTGCAATTTAGTGGTCCCCTTTACTTTAGCAATGACAGAACGGATAATTGGCTCTGTCGCATCTATTGCCAAGTGTCGTAATATAGGCTATAAAGAGCCAAAAAATTAGCAGTATGCCATTTGCAATATCACCAAAACTTTTGAAGTATTTTAAAGGATTTTGTTCATCTCCTGAGATAATCATGTTATTTGTGTATATGAAATGTAGATTTTCGTTAAGTTACAGAGAACTTGAGGAGATGGCAAGTATCAGAGGTGCTAAAATAGATCACGCTACTCTTCAAAGATGGTTAATTAAATTTGCTCCTTTGATAGATAGGGAGGTTAGAAAACGTAAGAAACCGATTGGCAATAGCTGGAGAATGGATGAAACATATATTAAGCTCAATGGTAAATGGGTATATCTATATAGAGCCATCGACTCTTGTGGCGATACTATTGAGTTCTTATTAAGAAAACGTAGAGATGCTGCAGCTGCTAAGGCGTTTTTTAAAAAAGCCTTTAAGAGTAACGATATACCTAAAAAGGTAGTAATAGATAAGAGTGGTAGTAATACTTCGGCTCTTACTGACTTTAATAAAAACTCACCTAAAGAACAAAAGATAAAAATACTTCAAAATAAATATCTGAACAATTTGATAGAACAAGATCATAGATTTGTTAAGAAACGAACTAAGCCAATGCTTGGTTTTAAGAGTTTCCGTAGTGCTAAGATAACTATTGCTGGTATTGAAAATATTCGTATGATTCAAAAAGGACAAATAGTAGGAGCTAATGAGCAGGTATCTACTTTTGAAAACTTTAAAATGTTAATGGCAGCATAATATCTAAAATCTTAGGTTTTAGTGAAAATACTAGACATGATGTATAGATGCGACAGAGCCATATAAACTCCCTAGTCTCGTTATTTCGGATAAACTTCGGTGCGATTATTTTAATATAACTTTCTAAGTTTTTAGTATGGGAATGTTTTAAGCCTAAAGTTTGTACATACATTAAATAAGCTTGTTTATGAAGTTCTTTTGCTTTGCTTATGTCTCCCCATTTTCTATATACTGTTCCAATATCAATAAAAGAAAGAATAATATAATGATGATTTCCTTTGTATAATATTTTTATCATCCTAAACGCTTCTTCTTTATATCTTAGTTCTTTAGAGATATGGTTTAATTTATCATAAACTGTATTTACATTATTAAGGGAGGTAATAATTGTAGGATGATCAATTTGATATAATTTTTGTTTCATCTCTAAGGCTTTTTTAAAATATTCTAGCCCTTTAGAAATATTGTCCAAATCCTTATAAACTAAGCCCACATTATTAAGAGAATTTGCAATATCGGGATGATCAGCTTGATATAATGCTTGCCTTATCTTCAAGGCTTCCTCCAAATATTCTAGTGCTTTTGAAAACTGTCCTAATTTTTGATAAGCTATACCCACATTATTAAGAGAATTTGCAATATCGGGATGATCAACTTGATATAATGCTTGTCTTATCTTTAAGGCTTCTTCTAAACATTCTAGTCCTTTAGATGAGTATCCTAGGTCACTGTAAACAGTCCCAATACAATTAAGCAAGTTAGCAATATAAGGATGGTTGTTTTGATATACCATTTGCCTTATCTTCAAGGCTTTTTCTAAATATTCTAGTGCTTTTGAAAACTGTCCTAATTTTTGATAAGCTATACCAATATTTTTGAGAGAAATAACAATATAAGGATGATTACCTGAATACAGTACCCTATATCTCTTTAAAGCTTCCTCGTGATATTCTAATGATTCTTTAAATTTACATAATATATGATCATTATAATACCCCACTTTTTTATATAAGCTTGCTTTGCTAAGTTTATGTATATTTAATATTTTTATTACATGAGGATAAATTAATTTAGCATTTTCCCAATCTTTGCTTGGTTCATTTGTTACTGACGGAAATAAATTATCTAGTACTTCTATTAATCTTACAAAAACTTCTTTTTTATCCATTGCATGCTCTTTATGTCTATCTGCATATCTTTTTACTGCAAACTGTACTAATCCATGTAATTGTAAACCTGCTTGTTCATCTTGGCGTATTAGATTCATTAACGATAATTCTTCTAATCTTTTTATAGGTTCTTGTAATTTTTCTTCACTCACTAGAAATAGTTTTTTGAAAATATCTATACTTATAAAGTCAGGGTCTAAATATGCTGAATATTGTAACATCTGCCAGGCTACTGGTGATTTTTCTAATATTTCTAATAGCAGTATTGTCTCAGGTTGTTCATCTTTATTATTACGTAGAAAATTAAGATAATCTTTTACTTTAAGTAATTTATTTTTTTAAAATATGCTACCGCTTTGGACAAACTATATGGCAATACTTCATCTTTATTGCCTAACTCTTCTATTAAATCGTTAATGTCTTCATTATTAAACCTATTTCCTAAGGAATTTTCTAAATATGTTATTGCTGTTTTTATATTAAAAGGTTTTAATTCAATATTTGTTATATCATCACTTAGCTTATTATTTTTAGTAGTAATTATGGTTTGTACTTTATCTTTGGGTATATTCATTATACCGTTAATATAAAGTTCAATATCTTTATATGCTTCGACATTATCAAAAATAAATAATGTATTTGAATTTAAATTTGCAATTTTATTACAGACTAATCTTATTATCTCTCCCTCTTTTTTATCTGTTATATAAATGGCAAGCTCTTTAGCAAGTTGCCTATATGCTTCATTAATTTTATAGGCAGAATCAGCATTAATAAAGCGTACTATTTTCTTTGCTTCGTCTCTTTGTTTACGACCGTAATCCTTAGCTAGAGTAGTTTTGTCCGTTCCGGCAAAAGCACTAATTGCTACATATGAGTTTTTACTTAAAGCATTATCGATTTGTTTAAATGCTTCTTCACGATGAATAAGGTTATGAATTGATAAAATAGGTAAATTACTGTTTACACTCCCTATATAACCGGCAGAATAAACATTACAATCTTTCAATATTTTTTTTGCCTCATGACTCACTTCAACTAATCTTAAAATTTGCTCCCTTAAATCATCCACCTTAATATTAGATGATTTTATAAATATATAATCTTTGTCATTTTTATGTTCTATCTCATATTGTTCTTTTATAATCTTTAATTGCTTTCTAGCTAAGTTTGGTATCTCTTTTACTTCAAGGTTTAGTTCTGCTAGTTGGCATAAATACCAATCACCGTTTCTTTTATCATTTATATTAGCTACATCTTCAGACAAATTTACTTCCTGCGAGCGGTAATGACCTTGGTAAGAAAGCTCAAATTGATTCTTTCCCTTTAGTTGTTCAGGGTTTTCTAAATGCTTGTAAACTTCTAAAATTTGCTCAATTGCGACATTACCGCTGACAAATTGATTAATTACCTCAAGAAAACTTCCTAATGTCGTTGCCGTTATGCCTCTATCTGCTAGATCGCTTGCCAAATCTTTAATTGTGTTATTAACAGGCACAAAATAAAATAACTTATCTCCTAACGTATTGTCTTTAGGTTCATATTTGATACAAGGCCAATCTATTATCTGTTCATATTTTATAGGTCTACCGGTTTCGGGATCAAAGGCATCCAGCATTGAAGTAAGTAAGTCGCTACTTAATGATAGTAAAGAAATATAATTTTTAATTGGGATGGCTTTATTCAAGGTATTTATTATTTTACTGCTATACTCGGTAGCCGTAATTTCAGGAAATAATCTATATGCCTTATGAATATGAGAGTTACTAGTATTTACAAAATTCGGAGCAGATAGATAAGTAGTTATGTCTAAATTTCTTATATCAAAATGAGTTTTATGACTAATTATATTGGGTTTAAAACTACCTATAACTTTTGCAGAGCCAGGACTATCGAACGTTATAGCTTTTCCTTTGTAATAGTTAAAATCTTGATGAGCAAAATATAAGCTTAATTCTGCAAACCATGCACCTAAAGAATAACCCGTAAAAGATAGATTATAGTCATGCTTTTTAGCATATTCGGTGATTTCCTGCGTAGTCTGATATGCTGCTGCTTGTTGTGCTACTATCTGCCCGCCTAAAATACTTTTTAAATGGGTCTTAAGCGGTGAGTCCGGTTTTAGCAAATCCCACCCCCTCAAATGTAATGCCTCGATGAGCAAATACTATTTGTTTGGTCTTGTCGTTTACATATGCTACGGCGTAATATCTGCCTATTTTAGACTCGCTAAATATTTTAAATATCTTCCAATCTTCTAAATATTGATTATATTTTGCTTTTTCAAGAGTTACTTTTTCTTGTGTTTTAGAATCTATATAAGAATGCAAACTAAGTAACCCATGAATAAAATCGCTAGGGTGCTGCTTATAATTCTGATTGTTTAAAATTATTTTATTTTCTATCTTCTGTATAAAATCACTGGAAGAATTAGGCATTTTTCCCCAGCTTACATTACCGATAAAATCATTATTTTGGATTTTACTTGCTATTTCTTCTAGCTGTAATATTGTTAAATCTATATCTTTAAGGTCAAGATGTACAAAATTAGGATCGTTTTTTTGTAACTGAGTGATAAGTGCTTGATATTTGTTTGTAGAACTCATAAATAGATTTAGTTGAATTTTCACAAGGCATTATAAATTAAATTTTATAATTTTCAACTGTTACGTTATTTACCATGAACTTTTTTATCTATAATTCTTTATTAAAAACAGCATATTTAAATATAAAAGTTAAAGCAGCTGCTAAGAATAATGCTATCAAAGAATTTATTATAATTAACGATATCCCCCATCTAAAATTATCTATAAAAGCACATGCACAACAAGGCAAAGCTAACGAAGAGATCATAAATTTTTTGGCAAAAGAATGGCAGTTATTGCGGAGTAATTTAGAAATTACTAAAGGACATACTAACAGCTTAAAGACAATTTTAATAAAAAATATTGATGAAGAGTATTTAAATTTGATTTTAAAATCCTATATTAAATGAATAAAGTTTTGTTACATTGGTGTCACCCCGTGACTTGATCACGGGGTCTTGTATCACAAACTGAGTCATAAGATCCCGCGATCAAGTCGCGGGATGACATTAAATACAACAAAACTAAAACAAGAATTTTAAATTGGATTTAAGTAATGAAACAAGAAAAAAAGAAATTTGATGCCGAAGTCGGTAAGATTTTAAATTTAATGATTCACTCTCTTTATAGTAATAAAGAGATTTTTATGCGGGAATTGATTTCTAATGCCTCTGATGCTTGTGATAAGCTGCGTTATCTATCCCAAAGTGAAGCTGAATTAGTAGCCGGTGACTCTAACTTTAAAATTACTGTTAAAGTCGATAAAAATAATGGTCAGGTTATCATCCGTGATAACGGAATCGGTATGAATAAAGAGGATTTAATCGAGAATCTAGGCACTATTGCAAGATCGGGTACGGCAAATTTCCTTAAGAATCTCTCAGGTGATTCTAAAAAAGATAATATGCTAATTGGTCAGTTTGGCGTTGGTTTTTACTCAAGCTTTATGGTAGCTGATAAGGTCACTGTAACTTCAAGAAAAGCTGGCGAAGATAAAGTATATGTTTGGGAATCGGAAGGCGAAGGCGAATATATTGTATCAAGCTCAGATAGAGAATTTAGCAGAGGAACGGAAATCGCTCTACACATTAAAAAGGAAGAAGATAGTTTCCTTGATCATTTTAGATTAAAACATATAGTTAAAAGCTATTCCGATCATATAGCTGTGCCAATATATTTCTTTGATGAGGGGGATAATAACGAAATACAACTAAATTCTGCATCAGCATTATGGACAAGATCAAAATCAGAAATTACCGAAGAGCAATATAAAAAATTCTATAAAAGCTTATCTTATGTGGTGGATGATCCTTGGGTTACTATGCATAATAAAAATGAAGGAGCTATAGAGTTTACAAATCTGCTATTTATCCCATCAAGCAAAACTTATGATTTATTCCATCCTGATCGCAAAAGACGTGTAAAATTATACATAAAAAGAGTATTTATTTCTGATGAGAATATTGATTTAATCCCATCATATCTAAGGTTTTTACGAGGAGTGGTAGATTCAGAGGATTTACCGCTGAATATAAGCCGTGAATCGTTGCAACATAATAACATACTTGAGAAAATCAAAAACGCTATTACTAAAAGAGTGCTAGGAGAACTTAAGAAAAAGAAAGAAGAGGCTATGGATGAATATAATAACTTTTGGGCTAATTTTGGTGGAGCTTTAAAGGAAGGGTTATGTGAGGCTACAACAGATCATGAAAAGTTATTAGAAGTATGTATATTTAGAAGTGCCTTGCATAATAAAATGATTAGCCTTGATGAATATATAAAAGGCTTTAAAGATGGGCAGAATACTATATATTATTTAAGTGGTGATAATCCTGACAAACTACTTTCAAGCCCACAAATAGAGGGGTTATTAAGTAAAAATATCGATGTGTTATTATTTACCGATACTGTTGATGATTTTTGGGTAAATGTTAATAGCGAATATAAAGGACATGCAATTAAGTCGGCTACAAGAAGCGATATTGATGTAGATCAAGCTACTTCATCACCAGAAGAAAAAAATAAGGATGATAAAAAATCTGATGATGAATATAAATCATTAACTGATTACTTTAAAGAGATTTTAGGGAGTTTAGTTAAAGATGTTAAGATATCTAAAAAACTGACTTCAAGCCCTGCTTGTCTTGCTGTTAGTGAAGCTGCTATGGATATTCGTATGGAGCGATTTTTGATCGAGCAGAAGCAAATAGCTGCTGCATCCGCTAAAAATCTAGAGCTGAATCCCAAAAATAAGATCATAGAAAAAATATTTAATGACTTAAAAGCGAATAATAAAAATAACGAGGAGCTAGTTAAGTTAATATTTGATCAAGCTTGTATTTTAGAGGGTGAACCGGTAGCAGATACAGGGGCTTTCTCAAAAAGACTTAATGATATTGTACAAAAAGCTATATTATAGCTTTTAACTTAATTAGTTTTAATGTAGAATGGTTGCGAATAGGTTAACGTCATTGCGAGGAAAAATTGAAAATTTTGACGAAGCAATCTCAGGATTATAAAACGAGATTGCCACGCTCCTTTTAGTCGCTCGCAATGACGGGATACATAAAAATTTTTCAAACAAGATAATAGGTTTAATGTCTTATTACGATACTATATTTAGCGATCATATAGATAAAATTAAAAATGAAGGAAGATATCGGGAATTTAAAGCCTTAAAAAGGCAAGCCGATAATTTTCCTTTCGCTATGTGCGATGATAAACAAATAGTCATGTGGTGTATCAATGACTATTTGGGTATGAGCAAGCATCCAAAAGTAGTGCAAGCTTCCATAGATGCATTGCTAAAATATGGCGTTGGTTCAGGCGGAACAAGAAATATCGGCGGTAATAATGTAGCTATTCTTGAGCTTGAGCAGGAGCTGGCAAGCTTGCATAACAAAGAAGCCTCCTTAGTCTTTACTTCCGGCTTTGTTGCAAATGACACAACCCTTGCAACACTTGCTAAAATTATGCCTGATCTTGTCTTTTTTTCCGATGAGCTAAATCACGCCTCGATCATTGCCGGCATTACCGGTTCTAAAGCCGAAAAGCACATATACAGACATTTAGACGTTAAGCATTTAGAAGAGCTGCTCCAATCAGTTGATGTTAATAGACCGAAAATAATCGTTTTTGAGTCGGCTTATTCCATGGACGGCTTCTTTTCTCCTGTTAAAGATATAATCAATTTAGCTAAAAAATATAATGCTTTAACCTTTATTGATGAAGTCCACACAGTAGGTTTATATGGCAAAACCGGTGCTGGTATTGCTGAGCTTCTTGATTGTAGCGATAAAATCGACATTATCCAAGGAACGCTTGCCAAAGCATACGGTACTATCGGTGGTTATATCACCGCAAACCATAGCCTAATTGATGCTATCAGATTAACAGCTTCCGGCTTCATTTTTACTACCTCACTGCCACCGGTAATTTCTACCGCTGCAACACATAGTATTAGACATTTAAAAGAATCTAATCAAGAACGAAAAACACATCAGCAGGTGGTTAGCAAGCTTAAAAGCTCTTTTGACCGCTTTAACATCCCTTATCTTAAAAATGAAAGCCATATAGTGCCGATAATTATTGGTGATCCTATTAAGGCTGCCAAAGCTTCTAATATGCTGCTTAATGAGTATGGTATTTACGTTCAACACATCAATTTTCCAACAGTACCAAGAGGAACCGAACGCCTCCGAATTATCCCAACTCCCGCACATACCGATGAAATGATCAACGACTTATCTACCGCCTTAGTGCAGATATTTGCTGCATTAAACATAGAATTATCTTCTACAAAAGAGTTAAATGATGAGATATATTTAAACCTTATTGCTTGATCGGCTTGGCGTAATCAGTGATAACTTGGAAAATGCCTTGTATGTCATTCCTGCTTAAGGCTTGTTTGCGTAGATCGATTTTTCCGTCATTGCGAGGAAATTACGAAGTAATTGACGAAGCAATCCAGCTAAAAAATGCTAATTTATAGCATTTTTTATTATTTTTTCTAGATTGCCACGCTCATTTCATTCGCTCGCAATGACGACTCTCGATCCACGCAAGCAAGCCTTAAGCGGGAATGAGATAAGAATTATCCAACAATGCCTTTTACTCTTCATTTATTAGAATTATAATATGCATAAAAATGAGTTAATTTTTCAAAAGATAGATAATCCGGAATTGATAAAAGTTGCTAAAACTTTAAAAAATGAAGGGGTAGTTTTGCAAGAAAAAAACTATACTTATTTGAAAACCAGTAATGATTTTATTCATAAATTATATCCTTTAATTGCAGAGCATGAAGATTTGCAAAAACCTGATTATTTCAGTGAACAATGTGATATAGGTACTCATATTACTATAATTTATCCTAATGAAGAAGTAGTCATAAATGACCAAGACATTAATGTAATACACTCCTTTGAAATAGAAGAATTAGCAAAAACGCAAACAGGAAATAAACAATATTACGTTTTAAAAGTTAGTTCACCCTCCTTGATTTCTCTAAGAAAAAAATATCAATTACCCCCACAACTAAGCTTTAAAGGTTATAAAGTAAGCTTGCATATAACTATAGCTACCAAGAAGTAATTTACATTTAGATATATTAGAAATATACTACTTAAATATCCGATATTTATGGAGTGTATATAGCTTTTAAGAAGAAGATTTTGCATATACTTCTACTTTTTTACTTTTTTCTAAATTAACACAAAATATATTTATTTTTTTCTACTTGACTTTAAAAAGTATATTGAGTATTAATTATTTTACAAAAAATTTAATCCATTTAAATAAAATTATTAAATATGTTTTCTTTTAACCTTAAAACTGCGTTTATTGAGCCTCTTAAACCTAATTCAAAAAACAAGGCTAACAAAACAAAAAAGAAAAAAAGTAAATCAAATAAGAATTTGCATATATCAGTTAAAATAACCAAAAAACTATAATAACAAAATAAACTTTTATTTAAATAAACATAATTACAAATATGCTTAATTTTAATCGTACAAATGCGATTGTTAAACTTCTTAGAGATAATCCAGGGAAAAAATTTACCGGTCATGAAATTGCAGCATGGCTTGGAAACACATATCCTGAAGAGATTATACGAAAAGAGCAAATGAGTAAAAATAAAATATTACTTGGTATTACCGATAAAGCAATTAGAAAGAAATTTGTTATTAAACTTATACAAAATGAATTTAATTCAAATTTTCGTACGGCTTTACAAAAGAAAGAACCGAAAATTAAAATAACCGATGAGTACCAACCTAAATATTATTATATTGATAAAATTGCTAACTATGAATCTACAATACATAAAGAATTTGACCTTAAATCTATAGTTATCAAATTCCTTAGAGATAATTTAAACAAAGAATTTACTAATTCACAGATTGCAACTTCAATTATTAATATGTACCCTGAAGAAGCAGAGCAAAAAGCACAAGCAAGTAATGATAAAAGGTTACTTAATGCCACAAGTAAATTTCAAAGAACAAAAATTATTACTATGATCTATAGAAATGAATTAAATAGGTTAAGTTCAGCTATACAAAAAATAGAGCCAAAAATTCAATTAATAAAAAAAGGAAGTCGGTTTAAATATTGTTATGTTAATAACTATGATAAAATAGTTAACAATGATAATAATAATTTTGACCTTGAGTTTAATATTATTAAATTTCTCAAAGATAACGTAGGCAAAGAATTTGCCAGTTTTCAAATAACGGCATGGCTAGTCAACACCTACACTGAAGAATCAGAGCAAAAAGTGCAAATAAGCGATTATAAACTATCAAAGGAAGAAATAGCTATACTTTTACATAAAGAAGTAGATTCATTATGTATGACCATACAAAAAATAGAGCCAAAAATCAAAATAATAGAAAATGGATGTTGGACTAAATATTGTTATATTGATAATACTGATAAAATATTTGATAAATTTAAAGTTATAAAAACACTTGAAAGCCATAAACAACAAGAATTTACGGCTCATGAAATGGCTCAATTATTACTAGGTACTAACTCTAGATAGTTATTAATTACAAAAGATGTATCCAAATTCATAACCAACAATAGAAATAGTTGATAATGATAAACTACAAGATATAATGTGTTAAACTTATTAATATATTATTATGACCCTTATAGATTATCGGCATCAAGCCACTTTATATGCTCAAGCTTATTCTAAATTAGACCTAAGCGGAACAGGATATTTAGCATTTCGTGATATTCCAAATATAATAAAAAATCATATTACAGGTAATAAAGTATTAGATTATGGTTGCGGTGCAGGTAAGTCTACTATTTTTTTGAAGTCTTTAGGGTTAGATGTTACCGGAGTCGATATTAATGAAGAGATGATAAAAATAGCAAGCTCTAATGACCCTGTAGGAACATATAATCTAATAAAAAGCGGTAATATTCCGGCAGAAGATAATACATTCAATTTAGTTTTTTCTAGCTGGGTTATGATGGAGGTAGCAAGCAAAGAGGAGCTAACAAAGATTGCTAAAGAAATTGTACGAGTTCTAAAAAACGATGGTATCTTTATTATGCTAGTTTGTAATGAGAATACTTATAATAGAGATTGGCTATCGGAAAATACCGAATTCCCTGAAAATAAAAACCATGTAATATAACTACTTAGTTAATATTCTTTCATTTAAATTGACAAAATTTATTTATCCGCTAATTTGACAGTTAGGATTAATTAAAAAAAACACCCATATGTCTAAGCTTAGAGAACAAATTAGCCTCTCATCTAATGATCCATCAGGAATCGAAGAAATAAAAAAAGTTTTGTCAAAAGATAAAAAAGGAGAATGTTATAAAGAAATTTATTCGGATGACTTTAACTCAATAAATCATGATTTTCAAGATCCTCCTGGCAATAATTGTTTACTTATCGCTATAGCAGCAAAAAAATATAAAATAGCTGAGTTATTAATTGAGGATGCACGTGAAAAGCTTACTAATGAAGAATTCTTAGAATTTATTAATTATAGATATAATGACCCAACTAAAAATTCAGTTAGAACAAATTGTTATATAAATACTTCATTAACTTTAGCAGCAAAACATGAACAATATGAATTAGTACAAAAGTTATTAAATGAGGGAGCTGATCCTAATGGTACAGATCAATATGGTTTTACAGCATTAACTGTATTAACAATGCAGCTAGGATTAGTTTCACCGCCTAAAAATCAGCAAATAGTAGAAACCATTAAATTATTGCAGGATAAAGGAGCTGACCTAAATCAGCTTGATAAATTTGAGCGTAATGCTGTCATTGCTAAAGTAAAGGGGACCACTAAATTGCACGAAAAAGGGACCAGAGAATTTGGTGTAACCTAATAAGGTTATAATGTGCAATATTCACTAGATAATTAATTAAAATAAATATCTAGTGATACAATGATAAGAATAAATATGTACACAACAATTATCACCCTTTATAAGCAAGGCAACAGTCAAAGAAATATTGCCAAACTAACAAGGATAGACCGTAAAACAGTAAGAAAAATAATAAATCGTTACGTAGAGTCTGGTACAGAATATCCTGCACCCTATGAACGATCTTCAGCACTGGATTCTTGGCACGAACAAATAATTGAGTTATTAGAAAAGAATCTAAGTTACATAAGAATTTTTGAAGAGTTAAAAATTCAAGGTTATACAAAAAGTTATGGTTCGCTAACCCGTTATATCAAAAAATATAAGATTCAGAATAACAGTTGCATTCGTTTTCATACTTTAGCAGGAGAGGAAGCACAAGTAGATTTTGGTGACATAGGCTTACAGTATAATGCCCAAGGGCGTAGAGTTAAAGCATATGTGTTTAATATGCGTTTAAGCTATAGTCGCCTTGATTATTATGAAGTAGTGTTTGATCAAAGTTGTAAAACATGGATACAATGTCATATCAATGCATTTAATTATTTTGCTGGTAGTCCAAAAGTAATAAAACTTGATAATCTTAAAGCTGGGGTGGTAGATAGCAATTTCTATGAGCCTGTATATCAGAAGGAATACAAACGTTTAGCTGATCATTATGGGATTTTACTTTCTCCTTGTCGTATATATCAACCTCAAGAAAAAGGCAAAGTAGAATCAGGCATAAAGTATGTCAAAAATAATTTTTTTGCTGGACGTAAATTTCATAGATATGAAGAATTAATACACGATCTTGCAAACTGGTTAAATAAAGCAAATAACCGAATACATGGTACTACTAAAAAAATTCCTCAGGAACTATTTGAGCAAGAAGAAAGTAATAATTTAATGCCCTTACCATTAGAAACGTTTGATTTATCATCGTGGCATAATCGAAAAGTAGCAAAAGATTGTCATATCACCATAGATAATAATTATTATTCCGTACCAGCAAAATATATATACAGTGAAGTATTGGTACAATTATCACCAAACCTTGTTCAAATATTTTCTATACAAAATGATTTAATAGCAAGGCACGTTAGAGTAGATGGCAAAGGAATATTTACCACTAATCCGTCTCATTATGCCAAATATAAACGTCTATGCCCAGGTTTTATAGAATATAGCGAACATTATCAACAACAAATGCAGCAGATAGGCAATAATTGCAGTTTATTATTAGAGTTATTACAACAAACACGAGTAAATGATTGGCAACGTTGTGCCAGAGGTATTATTTCTTTACGTAAGGTTTACAATGATGAGTTAATAGATAAAGCCTGTCATAGAGCATTACATTACGGTATAAGTTCTTACTCTAAAATTAAGAATATCTTAAATAGTAATGCAGTAAACTTACCATTGCCAGAGTTTGGAGGTCAGAATGCAGAACTTGCTTAATGACCTACGTAGTTTTAGATTATCAGGTATAGTCAATAGCTTAAATGAAAGGATTATTTATGCTCAAAATAATAAACTAGGATTTAAAGAATTTCTCTCACTATTATGTGAAGATGAAAAATCTCACCGTAAGGATAATAATTACCGTCGTCGTAAAAATGCTGCTAAATTACCGGTAACTAAAAATTTAGAAGACTTTGATTTTCAGTTCCAACCAAGTATTGATACCAAAGTAATAAGTGATTTATCTACTTGTGATTATATTAATACTAAGGGCAATGTCATATTCATAGGTAATTCTGGAACTGGCAAAACTCATCTTGCTATTGGATTAGCATTAAAAGCTTTAACACGAGAATACTCTGTATATTTTACTACGGTATCGGATATGCTTTATAATTTACATATTGCAAGAGCAGATAATAGCTATCACAAAAAAGTTAAATTACTCTTATCATTTGACTTATTAATTCTTGATGAGTTAGGTTTTAAGCAATTACCAAAACATTCAGTAGATGATTTTTTTAATATTATTGCTAAACGATATGAAAATAAATCTACCATTATCACCACAAACAAGGATTTTGAAAGATGGAATGAAATATTTGCTGATGAGTTATTAACTCATGCAATTATTGATCGAGTAGTACATCATGCACATATACTAAACATCACAGGTAAAAGTTATCGTATTAATAACTATAAATCTGGAGGTAATATGACATAAAAAATTTTAAATAAAGTGGTCCCTTTTTTACGTAATTTAGTGGTCCCTTTTTATTTGACAATGACAGTATAGTGACAAATAAGATTAATAGGAGGTAATAGTAAAAGGCTCAGCACCCTCTTCAAGAATATTTAAATATTTACGATACACGTATATTTTGTCGCGTTTTTTACCGCTTATTTCTTCTAAAATATTAAGTTTTCTCATTAATTCAAGAGCATGCCTTGCCGTAGGTGCAGTTATATCTAGCCCCTTAGCAAGCATAGATACATTTACTTGCGGCAATAATTTCATATATTCTAAAACTTGCTTACAAACAAATCTTGCTCGCCCTGCTTTTTCTATCTGGGTAATATCTTCTTCAAATAATTGATTAATAAGATTGGTTGTTTGGATTGCCTGCATTGCAGATTTATGAATGCCTTCTAAAAAAACTCCAGCCAAGTTTCCCAATTACCATGGATCCTGACTTCTTGAAGTAGCTCATAATAAATATGACGATTTTGTTTTAAGTAAAGGCTCAAATATAGAATTGGGGCATTAAGTATTTCATTATGACAAAGCAACAATGTAATTAGTAATCGTCCTAAACGTCCATTACCATCTAAAAATGGATGAATTGTTTCAAATTGAACATGAGCAATACCGGCTTTAATAAGAACCGGCAGGCTATTATCATGCAAAAAATTTTCAAAATGAGACAGGCAATCATTTAAATAATTTACAGGAGGAGGAACAAATAACGCATTGCCTGGTCTTGTGCCACCAATCCAGTTCTGAGAACGCCTAAATTCTCCTGGCAATTTTTTAGAGCCACGCCCTCCAGAAAGTAATATATTATGGATTTCCCGCAATAATCTTAAGGAAAAAGGAAAACCATCTTTTAACCTTTCTAAACCATACATTATAGCTTTTACATAATTAGATACTTCTTCCACATCTTCTATGGATATTTCAGGTTTTTGATTATGCTCAAATAACATTAAGTCTGAAAAAGAGCTTTGTGTACCTTCAATTTGGCTTGAGAGCAATGCTTCCTTGCGGACATACATATAAATAAATAACGAAGTATTAGGGATAGATTTACAGGTTATGTTTAACTCTGCAAGTGCTAAGGTAGCTTTTTCAAGGTGAGTATATAATTATACTAAATCTATAGGAGGTTCAGGTGGCAGTTCAGGTGGTATATAAGCCTTATATGACTCACCTGATACTTTTTGAATGATGTATTTACCTATGCGTTTATTCATATTCTATCCTTTCTTAAGAGATATACCTTAAGAAAGGATAACTTATTATCTTTTCTTAGTAAAGATTAAAAAGAAAAGTTTTTGAATAATACAAATAAAGAATAATATATAGATGAAGATACTTCTTCTTAATTTAGGCACACAATAAAGTTAATCTTACTCTAATTTTCTAAATTAATATAATACCTTGTAGCTTTAAGTTCGCCGGTTTTAATAAATGCCTGCATCTCTACCAATTCTTGTAGATCTCTTGTAGCAGTGGCTTTAGAGGTTTTGGTGATGTTTAGATAATTTTTAGCACTCAAACCACCTTTAAAGCCCTCTACCCCCTCTTCAAAAATTCTTTTAATTACTTTTTCCTGTCTTGTGTTTAATGCATTCTTAAATTTATCATAAAATTTTGTTTTATTTATTAAAAACTCAATATTAAGTAAAGTATAATCCTGAGCTTTAATTATCGTTTTAACAAAGTATAATATCCAGTCAGTAATTTCTAAACTTTTATTGTTATTTTCTAGAGCATTATAATATAACTTTTTTTCCTGATTTATTACGTGAGACAAAGCTATTAATATTGGTTTTCCTATATTTTGACATAGCATTTTTATAGTGATAACTCTACCTATTCTTCCATTACCATCTTCAAACGGATGTATAGACTCAAAATAAAGATGGGCAATAGCAGCTTTAGTAAGTGGAGTAATAGAATCCGTAATATTATTATACCATTCTATAAATCTATCCATTTCTTTTGGTACAATATCAGATGGCGGTGCTTCAAAATGTACTATTGGCTCATAATATTTGCCTGAAACTACCTGCATTGGCTCTAGGTGGATGCGATATTTTCCTATAGCATCTAAATCTTTTCTACCGTTCATTAACATTTCATGCCAACGAAATAAACAGTCATGGTTTAAAGGCTGATCATATGAATAATACATATCGGCAAGCAATTCTGAGATACCATTTTCCGCAGGCGAAGCTTTTCTATTATCCCTTGCTATATTAAAATAACGCTTTATAGAGGATTGCAAGCTGTCTCTATTTAAATATTCACCCTCAATTTCAGAACTATTTAACGCTTCATCACTTGCAAGCATAACAACTAAATTATCTTTATCCGATTTCGAAAGATGTTTAGTTGCCCCTAAAAGAACACCGCTATTATTGATAAAACGTTTTTCCAAATCAGAAATATTTTTCTGATCATATTTAAAATTAGACCAATCTTTATGCTGCCAATTCCATATCATGAGCTATAAATATTTATTTTATAATCTATATTATAGCATATTTTGAGTTATAAAATAAGTTTTTATTACTCAGATAGCGTATTTTTAAAATATTAAACTTCTACGATCATATTTAAATAGATTCATTATCTGAACTAATCTCATCACCTGATAATACAACTTCTATATCTTCATCATTTTTAAATACTTTATTAAGATCAGTTATTTCAGCACTGCTGCGTGCTCCTAATACTAATTTATTGACTTTATTTAGACTTTTAAATACAACTTTTGTATCAGATGCAATTGTTATCATTCCACTAAACGTTTCTGAAAAATTACTTTCAAAATAATTTGTTGTGCCGGAATTAAGTTTTGTACTTTCAATTTTTTGATCACGCATATTTTCCTCTTTAAGTTAATTTAGTCTTATATAAATTATTACTACAATAAGTTATATAATATTTCAATCAAAAAATTTTATTAAATTTTTCATTTAACACTTTACTCAACTTATAATTGTTATTATAATGCATTTTTTAAATTTAAGCGGCTATGATATTAAGGCTATATTGCTGCCTCATATTTATTATAATTGTTTTTGATATTAACACGGCACATGCTTTCGCATGGCTGTTAGAGCAAGGTAGATATAGATATATTGTAGGAGGAAATAAAACTAATAAAATCTCAAAAACAGAAAAAAAGCAAAGAGAGGAAACTGTTTTACATATAAACAATAGAATAATATATCTTAGGCAACATCTTGAAGAAGTAAAAAATCAACCTAATCTTCAAGCAAAAATTCTACGGCAAATAAAAAAATTAGAGCAGAAAATACTGAAGTTATTATCCTATCAGGATGAGCAGTTTGCAAATATCTGTATAGAGTATGGCATAACCGATAACCAAAATATAGGTATGAATTTCTTACATAAAAACGATAAATTTATAAATAAAAAAAATACAAGCCTAGAAGCTGCTATTTATTACAAGTTTAAATTATTTGGTGATCATGATTTTGTTATTTCAGCTCAACCTAAAATCCTGATGGTTAGTAATAAAAAGCAGAAAGAGAGTTTTTTAGGAGAAATATCTTTATTAACAGGAATGTCTAAAAATATCCATTCCGTTACTATATTTAGCCAAAATGCAATTAGCTTTGGACATTCTATAAATAATACTGGTTATAAGAAGATGTATTATAATTTCTCTATTTGTGAGGGCATTAAATTTAGCAACGGAATAATGCTTACAAGTTTTACAAAATATCACACTAGAAAAAATTACGGCTCTATATATGATAACTCTGTTTATGAGCAATTAGGGGTTGCAAAAATAATTAACTTTGGAAAAGAAAACAAAAGTTCATTAACAACTCAAATAGGTTATTTTTGGGATCGCAGCCTTTCAAACAAAAAATATAAAATATCAGGTATAAGCTTTTCAGCATGGTTAGATGTATAGATGAAGATAAAATTTTGCAACTAATTAAAGATAGAAAGCAGTTAGCTGACTTAAATACTATTATCAAAAAGGATGTAATCGACAATGAATTAATAATTGATATGCTTTATGAAAATAAGATACTACCAATAATAAATAATATTTCTTCTATTAAAATTTATAATTATTCTAATGCTCAAGAATATGTAATGCAGGGATATTTTGTTTATGAAGATAAAGCAGGAAATAAAATTACTGCCATAAATAATTTAAAATTATTATTTGATGAAAAGAATAACTTTTCTTCTATAGCCCTAATCAAGAAATATTATTTTTATAAGTCATTAGAGCAGAACTTTGCTCACTTAAATAGTATTAAAGCTAAATATGATCTTGAATTTAAAGTTGGAACAATTACTGCTAAAAATATTAATTATGCAAATAAGGTAATAATATTTTTTGTTGTGTTTATAGTAATATTAATTTATTTGCCGGTTTTATTTCATATTACTAATAATATAAGCTACTTTGTACAAAATGTTTTAAAATCGCTCTTATTTGTAAAAGCAACCAGAGACTATAAGCCATTAGAAATAAAACAGACGCGAAACAGTATAGAAGAGCTACCGATTTATACAATTTTAGTGCCATTATATAAAGAGTTAAGCAAATTAAGATCAATAATCAAAAATATTTCATTAATTAATTACCCTGATAGTAAACTAGATGTCAAAATAATTATCGAAGATGATGATTATTTAATGATTAAAGAAATGGCATTATATAATTTACCTGCATATTTTCACGTGATACTAGTACCCCAAAGCTTCCCCAAAACTAAACCAAAAGCCCTTAATTATGCTTTAGAATATTCACGAGGTGAATATGTAGTTGTTTACGATGCTGAAGATAAACCTGAACCAGATCAACTACTTAAGGCTTTAGCAATGTTTAAGAGTTTAGCACCCGATTTTATTTGTCTGCAAGCCAAGCTCAATTTTTATAATAAAAACGAAAATGTTTTAACTAAAATGTTTAATCTAGAATATAGCTTATGGTTTGAATATATTTTAAAAGGGTTAAGTTTGCTCAAGCTCCCTACCCCACTTGGCGGTACGAGCAATCATTTTAAAGCAGATATATTACGTAGGTTGGGTGGCTGGGATGCTCATAACGTAACCGAAGATGCTGAAATTGGGTTAAGAATTTACTCGCAAAATTATAAGGTAGCCATTCTTGACTCATATATCATATACTTTAGAAGAAGCACCAAATAGTTTAGGTAATTGGTTAAATCAAAGATCACGTTGGATCAAAGGTTTTTTGCAAACATTTTTTGTGTTTATAGCACAAAAAGATAAGTATAAAAAACTTACTTTGTTACAAATGATAACTATTTATATTTTCATTGGGCTATCAACTTATAATTTCTGGTGCTTACCTTTTATAATATTTTCCATTATTATAAATAAAAACCCTATAATTGATTATGTATGGCTGGTTAATAGTATTTTTTCCCTCTTATATTTATACGGAACTGTTATTTATATATTAAAAAATTCTTTAAAATTTGGAAAAATAAAGTTTCAGGATTTAATAGCGTTAGTTTTGTGGGCTGGCTATTTCATATTACATACTATAGCCTCATATAAAGCAGTTTTTGAAATTATCTTCTGTCCGTTTAAATGGAACAAAACAAAACATGGCGTTAGTTTAGAAGATTTTGAGGAATAAGTTTATTGTATTATTAATTATTTTAAAGAAATAAGATGGGAATTAATTACCTCAAAAACAACCTCAAAATGTAATAATATATACTCTTTTAGATTCTCTCAAAAATATCGTGGCACTGTGTATCACAAATACTTTAAAATTTGGAAGTCAAATAAGCGCTTTCCCCCACAGACTCTTATATTTTAACTCCTATAACTTCTAATACTGCTTTATAAATTATTTGCATAGTGGTAGGATTACAACTAGTTAGAGGTCCTAAAATTAAACGTTTATTATCTATGCTACGTATTTGGTCTATTAACAGGTCCGAATCTTTTTCTAATTTATTATGAGCTTTAATACGGATTCGTAAAGGAAAAGCATCATCTATCAAATTAGTTGTCAAGGGGATGATTAAAGTAGACGGATGACTCGCATCTAATAATACTTGATCTTGAATAATTAGTACAGGTCTCGTTTTGCCAGGCTCACTACCAACTTTAGGATTCAAATCGGCAAGCCAAATTTCTCCGAGATTAATTTTCAGGGTCATGTTCAATATTAGAAAATTCAGAATTTATTTTTATACTTTCTGTGCGAGTACGCATACTAGCTGCAAATAACTTCTCTTGCCGTTCTTGCTCATATAAGCTTTTATTCATGTTTTCAATAGATTTTCTAATATACTGACTACGTGAAATATGAAGTTTTCTAGCCCTCTTAGTTACTTCTTCTGCTAAGTCATCGGGTAATCTTACAGTAAGTGCGGACATATGATATGCTTTAAGTATTACAATTATAGTTACATTAATATAATATAATTTGTAATACAATTTATGTCAAGTCATCCTTTTTATTAATCCCCTATTAGTTGCTTAAGCAAACTATTATATACTCTCTGCAAATAACCGATATAGGGAATATATGGTAAAAAATTATTGGAAAAAGTTTTGGGGTAGTAATGTTACTAAATCCCAGCATTTTATTGAGCTAAATGACCTTGCTTATGGTAATATAAAGAAAGTTAGAGTGGGGATCAATGCTTATAGCTAACACGGGAAGGTTTGTACCATTGCTGCTGTTATTGCATCACGAAAATCTTTAAAGTTTTTAATAATTTTTCTCAGGTAATTTTTAAAATTAGCCCAACAGTGTTCGATAGAATTTAAATCTGGAGAATAGACCGGTAGATAAATAAGAGTACAACCCGCTTTTTCTATTAATTCCTTTACCAACAGTGACTTATGAATACTCGCATTATCCATTATTACAAATTGTCCAGGTTTGAGTGATGGGCATAATAGCTCACCTACCCACTGATTAAATAATTGCTTATCAATATAACCGGAATGCTCTAATGGAGCAATTAATTCTTTGGTGCCCTCATTATAACCAGCAACTATATTTACTCTCTCAGTAGCAAAACCTCCTTGCTCTGCGTAAGATCTGGCTCCTCTCTCTGACCATCCGTACAACATGGTTATATTATTACTTACCCCCATTTCATCACAATACACAAGTTTGTCAGATGCTATTTTATCAATATATTCTACAAATTGTTTTCTGGCTTCTTCATTCCTGCCTTTGTATTTTGGCTCTTTTTTTTATATGTAATCTTCATTCTATGAAGCGTGTCATAAAATGTGCTCATTGGTAGCTCGGGTGCTACTGCATCTCTTATATCTATAGCTCGGCTATCAGGATTCTTTGCTAAAAATTCAATTATATGCTCCTTATTAGTAAACCTAGCATCACGTCCACTTTGCATATGTTGTCTTGAGCTGTAGTCTCCATTTTCTTTATAACGTCTAATCCAATTTGATATCGTATGACGCTCTATACCCAATAAGTCTGATATTGCTTTTATTCTATATTTAGAAGTATTGTGCAGACTGATTACCCTATCTCTTAAATCCTGACTGTATGCTTTCATCTCTACCATAATTAAAAGCTTTATCTTATATGATTCTAAGGAATAATGCTAGTCGCGTTAGCTATATCGTGAAAATGTTATAGTCTATAGATGTGTCAACCTAATTGCTCAATCAGCTGGACATGTTCCTTGGAAAGTACTAAAAAGTAAAAGTGGTGAAGTAATCACAAATCATCCCTTAAATAATTTACTCAAAAGACCAAATCCTGAAAAAGCTGGAGCTGATTTTTTCAGTGAATTAATATCTAGTATGTTATTGTTTGGTAATAGTTATATTTTATCGACATCAGACTTTAGACCTAAAGAGATTTATTTACTACCGGCTAGTGCAACTGAAGCAGTATTAGACAAAAATATTTTGGTTGCATATAAATATCAAAGTGCAAGCGGTAATAAATTATATAGAATAGATCCTATTTCTAAAATAAGCAGGGTTTTGCATTTAAAAAATTATCACCCTACCAATTACCATTACGGCTTATCATCTTTAGAGGCCGCTTCACTTCCTATTGATTTACATCAACAATCTTCTTACTGGAATCATTCATTATTACAAAATGGTGCTAGACCATCTGGAGCGTTAATAGTTAAAGATAGTAATGGCTACCTTAGCGATGAACAATTTGAAAGATTACAAGCACAATTATCAGAAAAATTTACCGGTAACAATAATGCCGGTAAGCCTTTATTGCTTGAGGGTGGGCTTGGTTGGCAGGAAATGAGTATCAACCCAAAAGATATGGATTTTATTCAGTCTAAGAATGCTGCCGCAAGAGAGATAGCCCTAGCATTTGGAGTGCCGCCTCAATTACTTGGTATTAACGGCGATAATACCTATAGCAATATGCAAGAAGCACGTCTTGCTTTATGGGAAGAAACCTTAATTCCGTTACTTGATAAAATTGCTGATAATATAAGTAATTGGTTTTCTTATCTGTTTAATGAAGAAATTACCATTGATTTTGATTCTGATAGTATATCCGCCTTAACCGAAAAACGTGAAAATCTTTGGGCTAAAATTGCTAATGCTAATTTCATGACTCTAAACGAAAAAAGAGCATTTGTTGGGCTTCCTAAAATAAAAGATGGGGATAGTTTATGATCAAAGATACTACAGATACTTTAAATAATTTATATAATTTCACTACTAAGCTTATTCTTTTGCTTGAAGATGAGCTAGAGTCCCTTACTTTAAATAAAAGTGAAAATAATCTAGCTGATACCAAAAATATTGCAGAAATATTAAATAAATTAGTTAACCTACTAATACAATTAAATAAACTACCTAATAATCAAATAACATTTGAAACTTCAAAAATAGATGAAAAGGATAAAATGATCATAGATAATTTCTTAAAAAATTATAATTTAAAGCATCTTTTTTAAAAAATAGTCAATCCTTACAAACCCAAGATATTATTACATACTTCTAACCTTATTATTATATTCTCTACCCTTAAATCTATCCTTAGATCCATCTGAATTTACTACAAATAAAAATTACTGTCTTATCTGATATTTTAAATCTTAAATTACCTTAAAATCTGTGTTGTAAAAAAACCTCATTTCATTAATAATATTTAATATTTGTAAATAAAAGTTAATAAATTTAAGTAATTAAGATATAGAATTCTTAATAAATTTTTACATTTTAGTATTAATTACATTCTATGAAGAGTTTTATTAAAAAATTAATTGGGTAAGATTTGAGATATGAAGAATAAGTTTAAAATATTAAAAGGATTTTTAGCAACAGCATCATTATATGGATCTCTGATTTCAAGCTTTAATGTAGAAGCTACATCAATTTTAACTACTGGAAATAACGTAAGTTTAAGTAGCGTTGCAGGTCTAATAGGAGGATTATTTACTAATGGAGCTACTATTCAAATAGTAGCAAATTTACCAGGATTAACCCCTAAAATATCAGCAGATAAAGCGAATGCTCAAATTGGCGGAATAAATACACTAGTTAGCGGTCTTATTTTTGGTGGTGTAGAAGTGAGCCAGAATACACAAATAGGTCCACTTAATGCAACGATAGGTCTTAATCCTAATTTTGGTCCTCTTAAATTTATCGCTGATAATGCAACGGCTACTATTACCGGTGTTGGTAACCAAACATTTACCACCATGGATTTTGCCGGTAAAAATTCTACTTTACAGATTAATGATAACTTAACTATTAATACTACTATAGACAGTACAGGTAGCACAAACGGCACATTAAATTTAGGAAATGGCGTAACTATTACTAAAGATATCGGAGGGACTAACTCTTTAAGTTTGGTAAGTATTAACGGCAGTGGTAACATAAATTTTGGTGGGATTGTTAAAGCAAATGCTATTAATTTAGCAAACGCAGGAGCAAATGTTACTGCAACAGGTTTAGTTACTGGTCCACTAAATTATACGCAAGGAGGTAATTTTACGGTTAATGCAGGTATAGTAGGTAATATAGATTTTAAAAACCAAGCTGGGACATTTACTTTAGCTGACGGTATGAAAATTACCGGTAGTATAAATAGTACCGGTGGGATAAAAGGTACATTAAATGCTGTAGGTGGTACTATTACCGGAACTATTAATAATTTAAATTTATTACAATGTAATGGTGGTACAGGCAAAACACTTAATTTATAATGGACTGAAAAATCAAGACAAAATTTCGAGCAATTTGCTTGGTAATTATGTTTAAAATTAAGCTGCCATTTGTGTATGATGTTGTATACTATCGAGATAGACATTCATGGGTTTTTTATACCCAATACTTGAATGAAATCTCTAATAATTATATTTACTGATATAATCATTGATGCCCTTCTTAAGCTCTCCTATATTCTCTCCTATATTCTGATATTCATTAATAAATATACAATTATATTTCAGTGTCCTAAAGAAACGCTCAATAACAATATTATCAATACTTCTGCCCTTACCATTCATTGATATCTGAATATTATGATTTTTGAGAATACGTATATGATCATTGCTGGTATATTGACTACCCTGATCACTGTTAAAGATCTGTGGAGCTTGATACTTACTTAATGCTTCCTTCAATACATCAGTAACTAATAGACCATCCATACTATTCGACAGTTTATAGCTTAATATGGCTTTGCTATGCCAATCTATAATAGCTGCTAGATACATAAAGCCGCCTTTAGTTCGAATATATGTAATATCCCCGCTCCAAACCTCATTGACAGTAGGCACCACTACTTTCTTAGGCTTATCTGTTTTGATCCAGTATTTATCAAGTAGATAGCTATATATTTTATGCTCACTATCTTTGATAGTAGTCAGTTTCTTTTTATGAGGGTATATCGCTTCAATGCCAATTAATCTCATATATTTTAGTACTCGGTCTCGACCTATCTTAAATCCATCTTCTAATAATTGCTGATATATATAACTATATCCAAATTCGGGATTATCTGTATATATCTCATCTATTCTATTTAATATATTTAATTTATAGCTACTAACCTCTTGTACTTTATAATATGTTGAAGAACGGTTAACCCCTAATAATTCACATTGTCTTGTCTTTGGTAATTGTTCTAGCTTGGACTGCACAAGACTCTTTCTATTTAATAAATCCAAGCTTCTTAGCTTTCCCACTGCCCAATCCCTCTCAATTGTAGTCCTACCCAAAGCCTTCGCTAGTTCATCATTCTGCTCCTTAAGTCTATTAATTTGCTCTTGATATTCACTATTAACCCACCAATTAAATACCTGACTTAAGAGGCATATTTAACATCATCGGCTTGGAACAATTTTTGTATATGTTTAGGATTGTTCTGTAAGCAACGTAAATAAGATTTAAGATTGTATTTTAACTCATCTTTTGTAAGAGGTATATGTTTTCTATTTACATTTCTTTT
Source organism: Rickettsia endosymbiont of Rhinocyllus conicus (assembly GCF_964026465.1). NCBI lineage: Bacteria > Pseudomonadati > Pseudomonadota > Alphaproteobacteria > Rickettsiales > Rickettsiaceae > Rickettsia > Rickettsia endosymbiont of Rhinocyllus conicus. Next base: position 998,437 of record NZ_OZ032155.1, read on the forward strand.
TAAGTCATTATTTAAGTATTCATCTGGATTATGTTGTGGAGTATAAGGAGGCAAAAAAAACAAAGAAATTTTATCTTTATGCTTATTTGTCCAGCTGTATACTTTTTTACTATGATGTACTTTTAAATTGTCTAATATTAAAAAGATCTTCCTTCTTGCAGATTTCACTAATCTTCTTAGAAATTCTATAAATATATCTGTTTTTAGTGTATCTTCATATAACATGAACCTTAGTTTACCATTGTTCGTAACAGTTGATATCATATTTATAGTAAATCGTTTTGATTTATGAATAACTACGGGTGTTTTGCCTTTTAAAGAATAGCTCTGTAACACCTGACATTCTGATTTTATACCCACTTCATCACACCAGTGTATTTCAGCTTGTTCCATTTGTGCTTGTTTTACTATTGCGGGATATTCTTCATCTAGCCATACTTGAACTTGTTTTGGCTGTTGCTCATAAGCTAATTTCTTTGGTTTTTGTGCAGTATATCCCCATCTTCTTAAATATTCTCCAATCGTACTTAATGGCAAAAAGAAACCACAGCATTTTTTAATCAGGGCATTAATAGCTTTTCTTGACCATAGTGCAGATTTGATATTGTGATCTTCTGGTCTAGAGTGATTTATATAATCTTGTATTTTTTTACCCAGCATTTCATTTATTATTCTTTTCTCTCCTGTCTTTCTTCCTCTAGACTTGCCAGTTATTGCATATTTATCACCTCTTCTTCTTTTGTTAACCCAGTTACTAATAGTCTGACGTGTTACTCCTATAAGATTTGATACATCTGATTGTTTTTCTCCTTTATCAATTGCTCTTAATGCAACTTTTCTTAAAGCTGCTTGTGCACTCGTTGATAATGTCCTAAAATCTTCTTTTTTTAGCATTATTTCATTCTAACATTATATTTTAGTATTTGCAACTATTATGTCAGGTATTTAATTGGTGGGTTAATATATCTTCTACTTTAGTTGGAGGAGTATGATCATCAGGTATTACAATAGGCTCACCATTAAAGGTAAAATCAGTAGGTAATGTAGGATAAATAGAAGTACTAGAAAAATTAACACCAAAAGTTAAAGTTGTAGAACTTTTAGCTTTTAATAGTGCCATATGCTCTGACAAACTTCCTTTAATTACAGGTCCGGTAAATGTTTGTTGAGCAAAACCCGTATACGCTCTAACTTCACCACTTATATTTGCTATTTTACTAACATCAAAACTTATTGTAGGAGAATTTACATCCTTATCTGTATTATTTCTAATTGTAATATCTAAAGGAATAAACCACTCAGCTTGGTCTTTTCCCCATTTTGCCGTAATCATATAATGTAATGGCATAATAACCTCCATATAATTTATTAATTTGAAATTAAAGATAGATTGAATAACAAAACTATCTTTATAATTATATGATTACTAGAGTTTTTGATGCTAAACAAGAAATTATAAACTAAATAATTGAAAAAATTATAAGAAATTATATTATAGAAAATTAAGATTTATTAATTAGGTTTATATTTTATTGAAATTAGCAGTAAATATTGAATGCATATATACTATTTATTACGTTAATAAAAATTAATTAAATTGTTATTTTGCAATGTAAAAAAATCACACCTACCGGTAAAAATATCTTTAGTAGAAAATCTAGAAAAGAAATAGCAGTATAAGATTTAATGATAAGTTATTATTTAAATAAAATCATGCCTAAATGTAAATTATATCGCTATCTTTACCCAAAAATAAAATTTTTTGATACAAAAGATAATATCTTTTTAAAATACTATTAATTTTCCTAAAAAAATATAGTAATTTAAGTAGGTATACATTAAAGATTAAAATTATAATAAGTTATTAGAGTTATGGAAGATATTGACATTTGGCAGAATAAATTTGAAGCTTGCGATTATGGCAAGAAACTAATTGATAAAATTCAAGAATTAAACATCACAGCAAAAAATCCTATAGATATTAAAGAAATCGAAAAAGGACTTTACTATGCTCATAAGTATCACGAGGGACAAATGCGTCAATCAGGCGAGCCTTATTATACCCATCCAATAGAAGTAGCAATAATGTTAGCTGAATTTGCAGCTCATGAAACACCAAAGCTTTATAAATCTTATATGATAATCGTTGCTCTGCTTCATGACACAATAGAAGATACTCATTTAACACATGAGGATATTAGCAAAATTTTTGATAAAGATATTGCAGATAATGTAGAACACTTAACAAGAATTAAACCGCATGGAAAAATAAGCTCCGGTGAAATGTTAAATTTATTAATTCAAGAAAAAAAATATGATATAGCACTTATCAAAGTATTTGATCGTCTACATAATTTACAAACCATAAATGCTAAGTCTCCTGACAAAGCTTTAAAAACAGTCAAAGAAACTATAGAAAGCTTTTTACTTATAGCTGCATATCTTGAGATAAGAACAATAGAGCAGCAATTATTAAATGTGTGTTAATTTTATAGAACAAAATTTCCCTTCAAAAGGTGAACAAAATGACTTACTTAATACAACAAATTTTAAAAACTCTATTTTAGATTCTCAAAATGAATTTAAATAACGAGTTAAAATTTTAATGCGTTAATTAAATCGCTTTTATACCTCCAATGTGCTGCTCCACCGCTTTCGGCATGATAATGCATATTTTCATCGCGTATCTGTATTTCTATTCTATATTGATCTTCAGTTATAATAACAGTATGTAAAGATTGGTAACCATTTGGTTTAGGATTATCAATATAATTTTTTAGCTTATCTTTTTCATACTCATATAAATTATGTACTATTTTTAAAGTTTTATAGCATTTTTCTTCATCTAATACCACTATCCTAATTGCGAAGATATCAGTTAATTGTTCTATTTTTATCCCCTTACGATACAATTTATATAAAATTGATACGGGATGTTTAATTCTACCTGTTATTTTAGCGGTAATATCATGTTTAGATAAATTATGACTTAAATGTTTAATAACTTTTTGAAACAACACTACCTCCTTAATTTATTAGCAGTAGCAAATCAATTTTTATAATTGCTATTATAAAGAAAAGTTGTAGAAATCAAGGTTTGAGGTCATTTCCTCGCCCGATTTCAAAATAAAATTATTATTTATCTTATTATAAAGATTATAAGCTTTTGCTTAATTCAACCAATTAAAGACTAAAGGTTGAGAAGTGTATTATAATTAATTAAAAATTACTTGCAATATTAAATCTTAAGTAATTAAGCAAATAAATTTTAGCCTTAAATCAGTAACTAAAAAATTTTTATTTTTACCTCTTGAACTAATGAAAATAAAATATATATAGTATGTACATTTAAAATATTTATATAATTTGGAGGTTAAAATGTCTTTTAAACCATTATACGATAGAATTGCAATAAAGCCTATCGAACATGAAGAAAAAACTAAAGGTGGAATTATTATTCCGGATACTGCTAAAGAAAAACCAATGCAAGGTGAAGTCGTAGCAGTTGGCAAAGGCGTTCGTAATGAAAAAGGCGAAGTGCATCCTTTAGAGTTAAAAGTAGGTGATAAAGTTCTATATGGTAAATGGGCTGGTACTGAAATTAAAGTCAAGGGTGAAGATCTCATCGTAATGAAAGAAAGCGATGTATTTGGTATTATTAATTAATTATTTGTTTTAAGGAGAATTTAAATATGGCAACAAAACTTATTAAGCACGGCTCAAAAGCACGTGAGCAAATGCTAGAGGGAATCGATATTTTAGCTGATGCAGTAAAAGTTACTTTAGGTCCAAAAGGCAGAAACGTACTTATCGAGCAATCATTTGGAGCACCAAAAATTACTAAAGATGGTGTTACTGTTGCAAAATCTATTGAATTAAAAGACAAAATTAGAAATGCTGGGGCTCAGCTGTTAAAGTCAGCCGCTACTAAAGCTGCTGAAGTTGCAGGTGATGGAACAACTACCGCAACTGTTCTTGCTAGAGCTTTAGCACGTGAGGGTAACAAGCTTGTTGCTGCTGGTTATAATCCAATGGATTTAAAACGTGGTATGGATTTAGCGGTAAATACAGTATTAGAAGAAGTTAAAAAAGCTAGTAAAAAAATCGATAGCCAAGAAGAGATCGCTCAAGTTGGTACTATATCCTCAAATGGTGATAAAGAAATCGGTGAGAAAATTGCTAAAGCGATGGAAGAAGTTGGCAAAGAAGGCGTAATAACTGTTGAAGAAGCAAAGAATTTCAGCTTTGATGTTGAAGTAGTTAAAGGAATGATGTTTGATAGAGGTTATTTATCACCATATTTTGTAACAAATTCTGAAAAAATGGTTGCTGAACTTGAAAATCCTTACATCTTATTATTTGAGAAAAAACTATCAAACTTACAACCAATGCTACCTATCCTTGAGGCGGTGGTACAGTCACAACGTCCTTTATTAATCATTGCTGAAGATGTTGAAGGAGAAGCTCTTGCAACCTTAGTAGTAAATAGATTACGTGGTGGTTTAAAAGTTGCAGCTGTAAAAGCTCCAGGCTTTGGTGATAGAAGAAAAGCCATGATGGAAGATATTGCCATTCTAACTAATGGTGAGCTTATAACCGAAGATTTAGGCATGAAGCTTGAAAATGTTAGCCTTAAAAGTTTAGGTCATGCAAAAAGAGTTACAATCTCTAAAGAAAATACTGTAATTGTTGACGGTAGCGGCGATAAGAAAAATATCGAAGAGAGAGTATTACAAATTAAATCACATATCGCTGAAACTACTTCTGACTATGATAAAGAAAAATTACAAGAGCGTTTAGCTAAACTTTCTGGCGGTGTTGCTGTACTTAAAGTCGGCGGTGCTACTGAAGTTGAAGTAAAAGAGCGTAAAGATCGCGTTGAGGATGCACTTGCTGCAACACGTGCTGCTGTTGAAGAAGGTGTTGTTGCTGGTGGCGGTGTGACATTACTACATGCTTTACAAGCTTTAAAAAATCTGAAAGTAGACAATAAAGACCAACAAGCAGGTATTGAATTAGTAATCGAAGCTTTAAAAGATCCAATAAAGCAAATCGTTGAAAATGCTGGCGAGAATGGCGGTGTAGTAGTTGGTAAATTATTAGAGCATAAAGATAAGAATTTCGGCTTTAACGCTCAAGATATGCAATATGTTGATATGATTAAAGCAGGAATTATTGATCCGGCTAAAGTAGTGCGTACTGCTCTGCAAGATGCAGCTTCTGTTGCTTCGTTAATTATCACTACGGAAACTTTAATTGTTGATGAACCTGAAGACAAAGAAAACCCAATGCCAATGCGTGGCGGTATGGGTGGCATGGGCGGAATGGGAGGCATGGACTTCTAACGCCTCAGTGTCAATGTCTGCGTAAATCGTTTTCCTGTCATTGCGAGGAAAAACTTTAAGTTTTGACGAAGCAATCTCATCATTATTTCCTGAGATTGCCACGCGGTCTTCGACCGCTCGCAATGACGACTTGGCATCCACGCAACAATGCTAGTCATAGACGACGAAGCAATCCAGTAAAAAATGCTAATATTATTAGTATTTTTTATTATTTTCTGGATCCCGTGGACAAGCCACGGGATGACACCAAGGGCGTTTTTCGATCCACGCAACAATGCCTCCCGTGGCTTGTTCACGGGGTCATGTCATTCCCGCGTAGGCGGGAATCCAGTAATAAAAAAACATAAATAAAACAAGTTTTTAAAACTAAAAGCTTAGGTATCTCGCTTTACCCTGAATTCCCGCCTCCGCGGGAATGACATCCAAGGCGTTTTCCGATCCACACAAGCAAGCCTTAAGCCGGAATAACAAACGATCCACGTAATATCATCGCTACAACATAACACTAAAAAATTACCACCCTAGTTTTTCTGTTATCTAATTAATTCCTATTTAAAAAATTAATATTTGCTTTACAATTTATTAAATTTATTTTATAATTTATACCTAATTTGTATTAAGTATTTATTATGAAAAAGTCTAAATCTCCTACTGAATTAAAATTTAATTTTACAGCCCTGGATAAAGATAAGGTACTAAAATTTGTACCGGCTCTTCCTATAATTTTACAAGATAATGCATGGTCAAAACTTTCAAATATGAAAGGTTCTATAGAAGCTGGAGCAGAGATAATAATAAATATTTTGAATTTTTTAAGTGGTAACAGTTCAGCAGTAAAAAAAATTCCTATTAATACAAATAAGAATATGAAATTTTTTGTGTTAAAAATTTTATTTAATAATTATGAATATAAAAATATTCAAGAACATAAAGCACTAAAGGAAGTGTTAAGAAAATATCATCCTGAGCAAAAATCTAATGGAGACGTTACCTTTTTAGTAAATAATGTTGCCTATGCTGAAAAATTTTCTAAAAGTGCAAAAACTGAAGCGGATAATTCTATAGAAAGTATTTTCTCACAGCTTGAAATAATGAAAATGGCGTTAGAGTGTACCATAGAGAATAATCACTATGAAGTAGCAGAAAAATTATTTACCGATATATTTTCAAATGCAAGAACAAATTTAGATTCGATATTCTCTCAACAAGAATATGTTAATCATAAAAAATATACGACTATTTTGTTTGAATTAGTAAACAAGTTTATGTCTGTTGAACATCAAATTAAAACTATCATAGATCTAACCTCTCACTTAAAGCATTATTTTAATATTACAGCAGAATCTACAGATATACTAATTAATAATAAACATTCAAATGAAGCTGAAGAATTGCTTACAGCAGCACTTTATAATATGACTATAGATGATAAACCAAAAAACCAAGATATAGGTTGGTGTTACTATAAATTAGGTTATCTTAATCATAGAAATGGACAGAGAGAATATGCTGTAGAGTGCTATAAGAATGCTTTAGACAAATTACCAGCTACAGATAAATATATTATACAAACTATTAATTATAATTTATGGGGTATTTATAGTTATTATGATGCTGATGATAGTATAGAAGCATTATTAAATCAAATGCCGGAATCTGGTCTTAAAGATCTACTAAAATTAGGCAAAAATCTAACAAATATTACTACTTCCCAATTAGAGAATATTAACCGCTCTGATTTACAACCTCAGCATACTCAAATGTTTGATCTTTATAAATATAGTGCTAAATATAATTCTCTTTCAATTGATCAAAAAATTAGTAAAAAAACACGTTTTACAAAAGATTTAAATACAATAATCAAAAAAAATTCTGATATTGATAAATTATTAGCCCTCTCGGTAGCTATTTACACAGAACAATTTGACATAGCTCGCAACATATTAAACACAGTTCCAGAAAATGAAATAGAGAAGTGTAAGAAGTTAAATTTATCGCTCTTAAGAAGCTATCTTGATCCAGATTCTATAATTTATGATGCAGAGGAATTAAAAAAAGAAGAAAAAGTCGAAGTTCTTAATGCTGCCAATACTTCTTTAATGGCAGAAGATAAAAGTGAGCTATGAGGTGGCCCAATTTGTCTAGACTAAAAATTAAGATTTATGAGATATAAATTGTATTATAATTTTACTCAATAATTTTTGTAGAATACACCTGTTCTGGAGTGAGATATTCTAATGACTGGTGCATTCTTTTTCTATTATAAAAATTTATGTAATCAGTTATAGCATTTTTTGCCTCCTTGACAGTATTTAAAACCATCAAATATATTTTTTCTTGTTTTAATGAACGCCAAAATCTTTCTATAAATACATTATCTAGGGCTCTGCCTTTACCATCCATACTGATTTTGATTTCACGTTTAATTAGTTTATCTGTAAAATCTTTTGATGTAAATTGAGAACCTTGATCTGTATTAAAGATTTCAGGCTGACCATATTTTATTATTGCTTCTTCAAGTGCATCAATACAAAAGTCACTTTCTAAACTAATAGACACCTTCCAGCTCACAATATAACGACTAAACCAATCAATAATTGCTACCAAATATACAAATCCTTGTGCCATTCTAATATAAGTGATATCTGTACTCCATACCTGATTTACTTTAATAATTTCAACTCCTTTTAAAAGATATGGATATATTTTATGAGCTTGATTGCGCTTACTTAAGTTCATTTTAGGATAGATAGCTTCAATAGCCATTATTCTATAATAACGACTTACTGCCTTGCGACCAATTGTGATGCCCAATGGTACAAGGTGCTCAGACATTCTTCTTGCTCCAAAGTAAGGATGCTGTGTGTATATTTCATCAATCACTTGCATTATTTTTAAGTCTTTTTGGGTTAAGCCTTGTGGCTTGTAATAATAGCTAGATTTGTTAATAAACAGTAGAGTACATTGCCTAGCGATACTTAGATTACTACACTCTTTATCTACCATATTTTTTCTAATTGCCAAGTCCAAACAATGTAGATTTTTTTTTCAACCAGTCACGTTCAACAGTTAACTGGCCTATTTGTTCATACAATTGTTTTATTAAATCCTGATGATCTGGATCCTTAGATTGTGGCTTAATTTGAAAACCACTAATTAAATTTTCTATACCTCTTTTCTTCCATGCTTGTATTTGTGTCGGATGAACTCCATATTTGCTACTAATTTGAGCTATTGTCATTTCAGCTTTTATTGTTTCTAAAACTATCTTTGTTTTTTCTGCTGCACTATATTGTTTTGCTTTTTTGGACATATAATTTCTCTTTTGTATCTGAAAATTATATCTCATTCTAGCATTTTAGTAGTCCAGTTTTTGGGTACCATTATAGATTTGATGCTTGTACTTAATACTGGGCTAAATCAGGGAAACCTGGACTCCATATTCAAAAGAGTCATACTATCATATAAATTACTTATAATAGATGAATTTGGATATCTGCCGTTAAAACCAGAACAAGCTAATCTGTTATTTCAAGTTATAGCAAAGCGTTACGAAAAGGGTAGCATAATTCTTACAAGTAATCTTCCATTTGGACAATGGCATAATAGTCTTGCTCAGGATAGTGCTCTTACAGCTGCTATTTTAGATCGTCTGCTTCACCACTCCACTATACTTAATATTAAAGGTGATAGTTTCAGGCTTAAGGATAAAAAGAAAGCTGGTCTTGTGCCAATAGGAATTATTAATAAACAGGAGGAAAATCTTATGACTTAAATATCAGATAATTTTTTTATGATACTGTATCAATTTTCAGCCGTTGCATATTAAAAATCTGTATCATTTTTCGACCGCTGTTGACAACTTAATAGTGATCTAGAAAAAGCTAAGAAATATGCAAATCAATTAAGTAAAGAAAAACAAGAAGAAATCTTTATAGGTGATTCTGAAGAAGCTACAAAAATAGATGATTTAGATTGTTTACTTGCACAATATGATGCTAAGAAAATTCATCAATATTATCAGGATAAAAAAGAACAACAGCTTCATATATTAAGTCAGAAAATTACTCATTATACCACTTCATGGAATATTCCAGGAAAAGGTCAGGTTAAAAGTACCGAAGCTACTTATATTGGTAACTATAAAGGACAAGATTGTTATAGTATTATTGATGATAAAGTGAAGAAATCAATTGGTTCTTTATTGCCTCGTTTTGAGAAAGCAATGGAGAAAGGAATAATACATCATCAATATGGTATAAATGGAGTAAAATTTATTGAAGAAAAGGCTATTGAAATCAAGGTTAGAGCTGATAAAAGGTTATTAGCAAGTGAAATTTATGAAAACTCAGGAAAAGAGTTATTAATAAATTTTGATCATGAAGCTAATCATAAAGAAGCTGAAATATTTATTAATGGTCATCACTTAGAAATATACCACGAATAAATGAAAAATTGATAAACGAGTATGTTAATGCGTTATATTTATCACATCTGGTATAATAATTTTATCTTCCAAACAAAATACTTATTTATTAATAAAAATTAATGTGTAATTAATAATATGTTAAAAACTTATTAATAGGTAGTGTTATGAAAAGCAAACTTTCAGCAAGTATACTTAGTCTTAATTCCTATACTCAAAACCCTGTTATTAATGACATAAAAGAATTGGCAGAAGAATTAAAAGTTAGATCAGAAGTTAAATCAGCTTATAAAATAGCTCCAACCAAATTTTCCATGGACGAAACATATAATCAAATATTATATGCTTTACAAACTGTAAAATTTGCCAAAGCACATATAAAAGAACCAAATCTTGGTATAAACGAAACTCAAGAATGGTGCAAAAAATTAAATGATTATGGCATTATTGTTACTTGTTTATTAACTGAAAGTGTTAATAAATCTATATTAAGTTTTTTGTCATTTAAAAAAGGTAATAAAATATTAGATTTTTTATCATCTTATTTATTAGATAACGCTTCTGAAGCTCTTAAAGAAACTATGCCGAAAGAGTTTATAGATAAATATAACATGACTAATGCTGTGAAATTACTCAGCAATGAAGAAATAAAAAGTTATTTGAAAGAATACGCAGGCTCTAATCAATAACTTGCTTCTGAGCGTCAACATACTACAGCTACTATTTATGAAGAAGAAAATGTTGAAACTATGGGAGGCGATGTAGCACCTGCGACTTAGTCTTTAAAAATCTATATTGCAAACAATTCAAGCAAGGTAGCAATCTAAAAAATTTTAATTAGATTGCTTTGTTAAATTACTTTGTGGTTTTCTTGTAATATAGATTTAGTCTTGTTTAAAAAGCTTATTAAAACTTAATCAGCAGAGGGGCTACCTAATGCTATAACTTCGTCTAAATCCTCAATTAAGGATTTAGGTATATATGAATTTTTATATTCAATATTCGACTCTTTAATTTCTAATAATGCTAATCTTTTTAATGTAATATATTCAGATATTGAGTTACTTAAAGATTTTAGTTCAGGATCAACAAAATCATTAGAAGTAAATTTTGTTAATTTTGTTGCTTCGTTATATAAATCATCTTTATTCTTAAAATATTTTATTTCCGGATTAAATTTGTTTTTTTGCCTATTTAAAAAAATATTTTGTACTTTTGAATCACAATCTTTAAAATATTCATATAACTCTTCTAAATTAGATTGTTTATATAATTTCTCGCATTTTGCTATATCTTCAACTATTCCTGTTATACGATTATTTAAATATGATTTATACACAGGTTCTAATATTTCATCTTCAATATTAGTATTAGGATATTCGAGTAAATATTGAGCAAATGGGTTAATATCATCGCTGTCATCGTCATGGTTTGTTATTATTGATTTTACCAATGGGATTCGATTTGTGGAAGAGTCAATATGGTTTACGACTGCTCCATTCTTAATGAGTAACTCTAACATTTCTGCGTAGTCATAATATGCTAACTCATTTAATATTTTGCCATTATTATAATTTACATCTGCTTCATGCTCGATTAATAACTTTGCTATCTTTAGGTAATTATTAGTAGCAGCCATAAATAACAAATCTTCAAGATCAGAAAAACCTTTATCAATAAATAATTTTACTGTTTCATAATGACCAAATTGTGTAGCACGTAGAGCAGCAGTATAATTATTTGAGTCTTCAATATTAATTTCTGCCCCCCTCTCAATTAGTAATTCTACTATTTTATAATGATTGTGGAAAGCAGCACAATGTAAAGCTGTGGTTTTGTAACCTGAAAATATCTCACCACTTACGTGTTTGTTATTGTGTTCAACCAAGGAATTAATATCAATTCCACCTTTGTTTAACATTGATAAAACTTTTTCAAATTTATACTCCATGATTCTCCTCCATTTAAATTAATATCTCTCTCATAATAATTAACAAAAATTAATAATCAAGGGTTAATTACCATAAAATATGATTTTTTAAAAAATTTGTTTTGGATTTTAAATATGCTATATTCGATATAAAAAACGATATTTATGATTTCTAATATTTCTTTTTTACAGGATTTTGCTGAATTTATTATAAGTAAATTCGGTAAAGATAATTTGTATAAAGAACTCAAAATAATATTGCCGAATAGTCGTTCTTGCATCGAATTAAAAGAGCTTTTGACTGGCAATTATAATATAAAGAATTTACCTATTATTATCCCATTCAATGCTATTATTTCAAAAAAAGATTCTTCGGAAGATTATATGTCTAAAATGGAAGAATTATTTACTTTGTCAAAAATAATTACCGAATATAAAAAATTAGATTTTACTCCTGAGGAAGCATTAAAAACTGCCGGAATTTTAAATAAATTATTTGCTGATTTAGTAAATAATAATATCGATATAAAATTAATTGAGACTTACAATAATTCAGAATATTGGCAGAATATTTATAAATTCTTAGAATATAGTTTTTTAAAATGGCAAAAAAACGAAAAGCAAAGCAGTAATAATTATAAATTAAAATTGCTTTTGGAAGAGATAGCAAGAACCAAAAACAGCAGTAAAAAGGTAATATTAGCCGGCATATTTAAGCCTGATTCTTTCTTAAAAAAATATGAAGAAGAACTGCAAATAATTAAATATAATGAGATAAAACTAGCTCACAATAATATATATTATTATGAGCCTACGGATATTTATGAAGAAGCTGAGCAGATAGCTCACATATGTAAGCTGAATGCGGATAAAAAAATAGCTATTGTTACAAATAACGATAAATTGAAAAGGATATATTGTAACTATTTAGATAAATATGAGTTAGTGTTTGAAGATTTGATCGGTAATGATCTAAAACTAACAAATGTAAGTAGCTTACTAATATCTATCATTAATATATTATGTAATAATTTTGATTTGAAACTTTTATTTTTATTACTTAAAAATCCTTTAATAAACTGCACGAATGTTCAGAAACTTGAGTTATTATTATCAGGTAAAAATCGTTTTATATCTTCGCCAAAATATTTACTACAATTACAATTTGATAATGAGGATCTAAGAAGTTACTGCCATAATTTAGTAGATATTTTATTTGCTACTAAACCTTATAATATCAATGATATATTAGTAGTTTCTAAAGAAATAGCTGAAAAGCTTTTACCAGAAATTTGGGAAAAAGAGGAAGGAGCTGAGCTATTAGAATTTTTAAATAATTTAATAGAGTTTAGCGATAGTATAAACACCAGTAAAAAAGATTTTCCTAAAATTTTTACTCTATTACTTTCTAGTATTAAATATTATAAAAATATTGAATCTAAGATAGTTATCGGCTCATCTGAAGAACTTGCTTTATCTCGTTTCAATTTAATTATATTACCACATTTTAATAGCGATAATTGGAGTACTACTACCACTACTCATCCTTATTTAAGTAAAGAAGCAAAGCAAATATTGAATATAGATTATGATAAAATTACTCCCAAACTATATTCATATTATTTTGATTTGTTATTACAAAATGAAGAAGTAATCATATTAAATGCAAAAAAATATGCCGGAAAATTATCTACTCCTTGTAATTTATTTTTAAAGCTGCAAAATGTCACTCAGAATAAAAGTGTCATACCGCGACTTGATCGCGGTATCTTTGAAAGTATATTTCTGGATCCCGTGGACAAACCACGGGATGACAATAGAAAAAAAGCAGCACACAGTACTTTTTTCCCAAATATATTATCTGTAACAGATATAGAAACCTTAATCAGGAATCCATATGGTTTTTATGCTAAGAAAATCCTGAAGCTACGGACTCAAGATAAGATATGGGAAGAGCCAAAAATATCAGATTTTGGGAACTTTATTCATAAAGTTTTAGAAGAATATTCTAAAAATTATGACCAGCAGAATATGCTTGATAAACAGCAAGCTTTGCTAAATATTGGCAATAATATTTTACATAGCACTATTCTCCCTACATATACAAAGAAAACTTGGCAGACAAAACTAACACTACTGAGTAAAGCTTTTATTCTATTTGATATGGAACGCAGAAAAAATTGTCAAAAAATTTATTTTGAAATTAAGGGAGAGCTGAACTTAAATATAGCAGGACAGAATATAAAAATAATTGGTATAGCTGACCGAATTGAAATCAGTAAATCAAACCGCATAACTATATTAGATTATAAAACTGGTACTATCCCAACTAAAAAAGAAATAGAGCTAGGACTTTCACCACAGCTTATTATAGAAAGTTTAATGATACTCGAAAACGGCTTTAATATACTATCTCATTCCCATGAAAGCGGGAATTCAATTGAAGACATTACCATTGCCTATGTAAAAATAACTAGCACCGAGCCTTATGTGCAAACAACAGAAATAAGTTTAAGCATGGAAACCCTAGACAAACATAAACAAGGATTAATAAGACTGCTTGAATATTATGTTACAAACAAGTCCTTTGTTTATGATTTGGATATGTCAAAATATAATGATTATTTGCATTTGAGGGGACATTAATTGTCATTCCTGCGAAAGCGCAGTTAGTGTCCGGAAAAAAATAAACGTTGTTATTATTAGGTTTTTTCGTCATTGCGAGAAGAATTACAAAGTAATTCGACGAAGCAATCCAGTAAAAAACGCTAAAATTAGTTATTTTTTACTATTTTTCTGGATTGCCACGCGGTCTACGACCGCTCGCAATGACGATTTTAATAATACTCCAATTTTCTCCGGACACTACTGTGCGAAAGCGAGAATGACACCGAAGCCATGCAACAAACACGTTTGTTTGATTTTCTTTAAAGTAGTAAGTAAAGCACGTTGCTCTTGCTTTTCTATGCCAAATAATTGTTCTTGAAAAGCAGGATAATTCATATCTAGTAATATTTTAGTCATTTTGTACCAAATCTACTATTTCATCAAAATTTTCATGCCTTTTATTTATTTCTGCCCATTTTATAGCTCTATCAATTATCTCATTGTTATTTTTATTATAAAGCCACATTTCATTATCAGGAATAAATTTACCAGGTTTAATTATTATAGTATATTTGTGTGTATAAAACAATAGGAGTTATCACAAATCCATTATCAACTTAAATTTTTCACCATTACCGATAATTTTACTATCTGTGTTATAAATAATTGGATCATTAATTTTCTCATGACCGAATCTATCAGTTTTAAATACCGGTACTTTTAAATTATTTGCAAAATTACGCAGCACTAACATTGTGAGTTTAGAATCTTTATCAAACGTGCCAAATATTATAGCCTTAATATTTTCAAGTAATCCAGCTTGTTTTAATTGTATTAAAGCACGATCTAACTGATAAGGAGCTACATTTATATCTTCTAAAAAAAGAATTTTATCAGCGGTTTTTATTTGCCATCTAGTCCCTATACTACTTAATACCATAGTTAGGTTACCGCCGGTTAGCTTGCCGCTAACAAGTTCGGTTGGTTTGGCTACATTGTTAAGAGCTGCTAAATCATTTATGACCGCTTGTTTTACTTTACCTTGCAATATTTCAGCAAGTTTTATAAAGTTACCTTGATCTTGTTCAGGTTTTAGCAAACCAGCTACATTAGTACCATGTATTGTTTTCCATCCCCATTCTTGCGATAAGAAAAGATGCAAAGCCGTTATATCACTATATCCTATAAAAAATTTTTTCTTATTTGGTTTTGGAAGTTTTAATAAATCAGGAATTAATCTTGCAGAACCATAACCGCCTCTTAAACTCCATACTATATTGCTAGATTCATTATATAAGGCATCTTTCAAACAATTAAATCTTATCTCATCAGTACTTGCTAAAAATGGTAAATCACCTTTGCTAAAACATTTAGCCGGCATATTTAAGTTAAGAGTTTTGATACTTTTTAAATCAGATAAAGTTTTGCTATCAGCACCTGAAGCCGGTGCAACGACATTAATTGGAATATTTTTTAATAATTGAGGTATTGTAGCTTGCGAAAAAGCTGATAATGAAGAAAATAGTAATATTAATGAAATTAAATTTTTAAGTTTCATGATATTTATTATTAGAGTTTTACTATTATGTCATACCTAGCTAGGAGTGGCTTCGTTGCATGGCTCTTATGTCATTCTTAGCAATGGCGGGAATCCAGGAAAAAAAGTATACATAAAGCAAGTTTTTAAAGTTAAAAGCTCGATTTATGCTGGATTACCGCCATTGCTAAGAATGACATACAGGGCATTTTCCAAGCCATACAACAACGCCAGTTTTTCCTTAAAATGAGAACGTAAGGCAAGCCTTATGATAGAATTTTAAGCTGAAAAATCTAAATAAGAATGCTGATCACCACCCATAATATTCATTTCTTCACTTTTAAATTGATCAATATTAAAACCAAGATACTCTTCAAATATATCACTTGTTCCTATTCTTTCGGATATTGCATTTGTTTCATCAAAGTTTTTAGAATCTTTAAAATAATCATAAGCTAGTTTCAATGTTACTTCTTTTTTCATAACTTCACTAGTGTCAGATGGTAACATTTTTAAAAGAAAATCAAATTCTTTAGTATTTTGATTATATAATAATTCTAAGAATTTCTTAACTTCAACTTCTTTACCATTAATAAGCGTTACTTTCTCGCCAAGTAATTCTTTCGAAATTTTTAATGAAGAAGCTGTATAATTAGTATTAACAATTTGTTCTTCTGGTTCAGGTAAACTTTCTGGAGCTTTCAACTCAACATTTAGTATAGTCTCTTGATTTTGACGGTCCTGTTCTATTTTATTGTCAAAAGAACAATATGGATTTGTTACATCGTATTTTGTAAATAATTCTTTTGTTGAGATACCATTCCATTTTGCAGCATAGTTTCCCATATTTTTAAGAGCAGTACCAACACATCCGTCGGGGTTAATATCTAATTTTTTTGCTGTAGTCATATATGCTACTACACTACCAGGATTTAATTTTGAAAAATGATCTTTAAATTCATTCGTTACATCATTTAGATTATTGCTACGTTTTGTTTCTATTAAAGCTTTTAATACTAGCTTAGCTTGTTCGCCCTTTTCTTGATTGTCCTCTCCTGAATTAGAGGTACTTGCTATCCATCTATATTTAACTGGTTCTTGTTCATTAAGAGGGTTTAAAGGATGTGGGGCATCCCAATGTCAAAAGTCTCTCTATTTTCATGATTAATACCTAAACTGCTAAGCATTTCCTTAATATTGTGTACGTTATTATCATTATCATTAGAGAATTTTTTGACTTCTTTTTCTACTTTTTTACCAAATTTTTTTTGTTCTTTTCCTAATGGCATAACTTTCTCCTTAACTTACTAATTATATACCCGCACCATACTCATATTTTATGATTATGTCAAACAAAACATTAACATAAATTAACTTTTTGGTATATCACAAGCGTGTAAATCCTGTTTAAACTTGAATGTATTATTTTTATTCAAAATTGTACGATAAATCTGAATATTTTCAAGAACTCTTTGAACATAATCTCTTGTTTCTCGGTAAGGTATAAGTTCCATCCAATCAATAACTTTTCTCATATCCTTGATATTCCTTGGATCACCAAATCTATCTATCCATTTTGCAACATTGTGACTGCCAGCATTATAAGAAGCAATCGATAAAATGTAAGATCCACGATGATCACCCAGTAATTGTTTAAAATGATGAGTACCAAGTTTAATATTATATGCAGGATTTCTAGTTAAATCTGCTACACTACATTTAAGACTTATAGATTTAGCGGTTTCACAAGCAGTTTTATCAATAAGCTGCATTAAGCCCCTAGCATTTGCACTACTTACCGCTTTATGATCGAAAACAGATTCTTGCCTAATAATCCCATAAGCTAAATGGGGATCAATAGGAAGCCCTGCTAGATTATAAGGAGTTGGGAAAGCACAATTTGGAATGAAAATATTATTTTGAGCAGCAATTTTTGCAACATCAACCATATAGTTAGCATTATTAGTTGACTTAATAATGTTTGTGATTACTAAAATTTCAGCAGGGTTTTTAGTCTCTTTAATAGCAGCTTTAGAATATATAACAGCTAATTTATTTTTATCATATTTAACTAATAATCTTATTGCTTTAATAATATCTTTATTTTCAATAGTTTTTCTTTCTTCATTACTAACTATAGGTACAGGAGGCAATACTAAATTAGTTTTATTTAACTCAATATTTGCTACCTGACCATAAAAGGTAAAAGAGTATTTAGCAGCCTGTTCATAAAATTGTTTAGCAGTTTGTTTATTGCCTTTCGCTTCATAACTTCGTCCTAACCAATAATATCCACGTGCTAAACTAATTGGAGTTTTAACAATTTTGATAAATTTATTAAAATGTGCTAATGCCTGATCAGGCTTCTTTAAAAAGCTTAGAGACAACCATCCAGCCATCCACTCCTGCTCTCTTATCGTTTCAGGACAGGTAGCAAAAGGCAATGATGCTATTTTATAGCTATTAGCAAAATCTTTATAATCGATAAATTCACGAGCATAGTAGAGCTGCAAGCGACACCATTTAGCAAAATGCTTACGATTATTCTTTGCTTTCTTAAATAAAGTAATAATTTCACCAGTTGGTTTTTGCTTTTTCTTAGAATCTAAATAACGATATAACAGACCAGAAGTATAATATTTTTCAGGGGCTTTTCTGAAAAGCTTTTCAGCATTTGGCGATTTATTTATAATAGCAATTTGAGCTCTAAAGGAGTTTTGATAATTACGATCTACATATTTTAGTGATTGCTCAGCTGATCTAATATCAGACTTCCAAAGATGTTCTTCTATTCGTTCTAAATGATCATTTGTGGTTAAATATTTCTTCCATCTGCTATAATATGCACTTTCTTCTTCAGGGCTAAAATCTGCATATATCCAAGCATCTTTAATAATAGGCAATAATATTTTTTGATCATTAACTAAGCTACTTGCAGCCAATGCATAATATTTATAACCTTTACCAGTAAGGGGTGGATGCTTACTAAACCATTCAAAAATGGTTTTTTTATTTGTATTGCTATTTAAGTATCTTTCTGCTTTTTCTTCTAATAGCTTACTTTGAGGCCAATTTGGATTATCGCACAAAAACTTAATTACTTGCTCAAAGCTATTATTCGGATAATCGCTATCTAAAAATCTTTGCGAAACAACAATTTTTGTTAAAGCTTTGTTATTTAATTCCCTAGCTAACTGCTCTGCCTGCGACCAATTTTTTTGATCTACATATAAAAAAACTTGCCCAATATTATTGTCAGACTCAGCAAATACTTTAAAACTTGCTGCTAATGAGAGCAAAATAATAATTGATAATTTTTTTATTATTTTCATATTTTTTAAATATATTAAGTTTTTCTATCATCCCATGATTTATTAGGCATTGCCAGCGTGGATCGGTTTTTCCTCTGTCATCCCGTGATTTATGAACTAGAGCCAGTTAAAAATACTAATAAAATTAGTATTTTTTATTATTTTTTGGATGCCGTGGTCAAGCAACTAGATGACACCGAGAGCGTTTTTCGATCCACGCAGGGCAAGCCTTAAGCGGGAATGACATTGGAGCCACAAGCAACTAGATGACAATTAAATATTTATAGTTCTTTTATCTACCCCAAGAGCTGCTTCTTTGATTGCCTCGCTTAAAGTTGGATGGGCGTGGCAAGTTCTTGCTATATCTTCCGCAGCTGCACCGAATTCCATATAAGCCGTAAGCTCTGCTATTAGAGTTCCTGCATCAGCCCCGATAATATGAGCTCCTAAAACCTTATCTGTTTTACTATCGGCAAGAATCTTCACCATTCCTTCAGTTTTACCTATTGCTCTTGCTCTACTATTGGCTAAGAATGGGAACTTACCCACTTTGTAGCTAACGCCTCTTTCCTTTAATTGCTCTTCAGTTTCACCAACGCTTGCTACTTCTGGGGAAGTATATATTACGCTTGGGATCAGGTTATAATTTACATGACCCGCCTGCCCTGCCATAATTTCGGCGGCAGCTATCGCCTCTTCTTCAGCCTTGTGTGCAAGCATAGCACCTTTTACAGCATCACCGACTGCGTAAATGTTTGGTACAACAGTTTGGAAATGTTCGTTAATCTCGATTCTACCTTGTTTATCTGTAGCAATGCCGACAGCTTCAAGACCTAAATTTTGCGTGTAAGCTTTTCTGCCGACTGCCATAAGTACTACATCCGAAGTTATTACAGAGCTTTTACCACCCTCCTCGATTGTAAGGTTAACTTTACCGGATTTTACTTCCGCAGATAATACTTTAGTATTTAGTTTAAATTCTATTCCCTGTTTCAGTTGAAGCTTCATAAATTGGCTAGCGACTTCTTTATCAAGCATTGGTACAATACTCTCAGCATATTCTACCACTGTTACCTTAGAACCTAGACGCCTCCAAACAGAGCCAAGCTCTAAACCGATATAACCGCCGCCAACTACTATTAAATTTTCAGGCACTTTTGAAAGCTTTAAAGCACCGGTCGAAGAGACGATAAATTCTTCATCAATCTTAATATTTGGGATTTCTATTACACTAGAACCGGTAGCAATTAGGATATTTTTAGCCGAAATCTGTTCGCCACCTACTTCAATAATATTATTAGATATAATTTTAGCTTCACCTTTTATTCTGGTAATTTTGTTTTTAGCAAATAAACTTTCTATACCTTTTGTAAGGTCTGAAACCACTTTATCTTTATTAGCGAGCATTTTTTGTAAATCTAGCTTTACTTCCGCATTAATACCAATATTCTCAAAATGCTTTAAAGCTTCTTCATATTTTTCAGAAGAATTAAGCAGTGCTTTAGAAGGTATACACCCTATATTTAGACATGTACCACCAAGCGTATCATTTTTTTCAATGCACGCTACTTTCATACCAAGTTGTGCGGCTCTTATACTACCAGTATAACCAGCAGGACCGCTTCCTATTACTACTAAATCAAATTCTTGCATATATATACCTTATAAATATTATCAATAACTGTATGTCCTTTATGTCATCCCAACATACACGTCATTGCGAGGAGCATAGCTTTGATGCAATCTCAGGACGCATGACAAGATTGCCGCGTCAATGCTACGCATTTCCTCGCAATGACGTATACACAACTCACAATAACAAACCCATATTAAACCCTAAAAATACAGCATTCTAGTTCTTATAACAACTTTAATCTTATAACAACTTTAATCTTATACTATTTTTACTAGGTGAAGCAATAAAACTAATTAAGGTAATGTTATCTTCGAAGCTATTTTTATGGTTTTGTAGCAAAGAATACATTTTTTTAGAAATAGCATAATTTTGACGTAGAATTAACGAGTTTGACTCGCCTATATTTTTTATTTCTCTCATTAATTCTAATGGATTATCAAATTTCAGCTCTATATTTTCGTAATCAACAATTACTTCATCGAAGCCTGCTTGTGATAATAAGATTGGAACGTGATCGAAATGAATAAAAGGCGAGATATGAGGAGAATGTTGAGAGCTGCTTTCTATCTCGAGTTCTATTAAAGATTTACGCAAATTTTGAAGACTGCTACCTCCAATAAAATTACCGATAAAAACACCATCATTTTTTAGGAACTTTCTTATATTAAGCAAAAAACGCTGTACGTCATTTATGGAGTGTAAGCCTAAGGAATAAACTATTAAATCAAATGAATTTTCTGGAAGTTCTAAATGCTCCTCATCAATACATAACTTATTATTATGCTCAAATGAATCAAGCAACGTCTTAGACATATCAGTTGCAGTAATTTTAGCATCCTTGTAGATAACCTTTAATAATTTAGTCAGATAACCACACTTAGCTGATATTTCCAAAATATTAGAAAAATTTTTATCGATCATTTTCAAACGATCAATT
The DNA here is from genome assembly GCF_964026465.1 of Rickettsia endosymbiont of Rhinocyllus conicus. NCBI lineage: Bacteria > Pseudomonadati > Pseudomonadota > Alphaproteobacteria > Rickettsiales > Rickettsiaceae > Rickettsia > Rickettsia endosymbiont of Rhinocyllus conicus. The sequence continues at coordinate 1,020,166 of NZ_OZ032155.1, forward strand.
AGATCGTCTGCTACCTGCTTCATAAACAAGCTGTTACTAATTCCAACTACTGCATTATTGCGGTTATTTTTTATATTTACTCTATTGAATATATAACTCTCTCAATTTATCTTATATTTTTCTTTTACTTTCTTTTCTAAAATTGCTTTCTCTTCTACCATCCAATTAATGATAGGTGGTAGATCACCATTTATGAGATCCTGAATACGCTTTCTTTTTCTTGCAGTATGAATATCATCACCCCTAATTCTTTCTACTATTTCAAAATTATCCCTAATACCTTTAATTTTAATCTGATCATCAGGTAATGAAATTTGTAATTTTTTCTCTTTTATGTGCTGTTTTCGTTTTTCTACTAAATCGCTATCACTACAATTATAATTTTCAGAAATATTTATCAAAATTTTAGTTGGTACGCTCTCTGATTTCTTATCTTCTGCTAAAGTTTTATAACTATTGACACATAATAATGCTACCAATATAAATTTTCTAAACATAATACCTACCTATTATATTGAGTTTATTAAAATAAATTAATAAATACAAAATGCAAGTATTAATGAGTAATTAATTATTTATTATGTGAGGGTAACACAGCATTATTATAATATCTTTGTTTATAATATATTTTATAATTTTCACTTCTTATATTATTAAACAACTGTTCTTGTTGTTTTTTAATTTGATAGCTTAAGGAATTAGGCTTAATATTACTGGTTTGAAAATTGTCTTCACAAAATTTTAAAAAACCTGAAATTAACGTCTCTACTCTCTGAGCATCAGTTTTTCTTTCACTAAATTGCATAGAAAAATTGCTAGGATTATTAACCCACCAATTAAATACCTGACTTAAGAGGCATATTTAACATCATCGGCTTGGAACAATTTTTGTATATGTTTAGGATTGTTCTGTAAGCAACGTAAATAAGATTTAAGATTGTATTTTAACTCATCTTTTGTAAGAGGTATATGTTTTCTATTTACATTTCTTTTTAAGTCATTATTTAAGTATTCATCTGGATTATGTTGTGGAGTATAAGGAGGCAAAAAAAACAAAGAAATTTTATCTTTATGCTTATTTGTCCAGCTGTATACTTTTTTACTATGATGTACTTTTAAATTGTCTAATATTAAAAAGATCTTCCTTCTTGCAGATTTCACTAATCTTCTTAGAAATTCTATAAATATATCTGTTTTTAGTGTATCTTCATATAACATGAACCTTAGTTTACCATTGTTCGTAACAGTTGATATCATATTTATAGTAAATCGTTTTGATTTATGAATAACTACGGGTGTTTTGCCTTTTAAAGAATAGCTCTGTAACACCTGACATTCTGATTTTATACCCACTTCATCACACCAGTGTATTTCAGCTTGTTCCATTTGTGCTTGTTTTACTATTGCGGGATATTCTTCATCTAGCCATACTTGAACTTGTTTTGGCTGTTGCTCATAAGCTAATTTCTTTGGTTTTTGTGCAGTATATCCCCATCTTCTTAAATATTCTCCAATCGTACTTAATGGCAAAAAGAAACCACAGCATTTTTTAATCAGGGCATTAATAGCTTTTCTTGACCATAGTGCAGATTTGATATTGTGATCTTCTGGTCTAGAGTGATTTATATAATCTTGTATTTTTTTACCCAGCATTTCATTTATTATTCTTTTCTCTCCTGTCTTTCTTCCTCTAGACTTGCCAGTTATTGCATATTTATCACCTCTTCTTCTTTTGTTAACCCAGTTACTAATAGTCTGACGTGTTACTCCTATAAGATTTGATACATCTGATTGTTTTTCTCCTTTATCAATTGCTCTTAATGCAACTTTTCTTAAAGCTGCTTGTACACTCGTTGATAATGTCCTAAAATCTTCTTTTTTTAGCATTATTTCATTCTAACATTATATTTTAGTATTTGCAACTATTATGTCAGGTATTTAATTGGTGGGTTAATATTATGATCTAAATAAAATTTTCTATATTCTTCATAAATTCTATTTTCTTTTTTAACCTGTTTTTCTGAAAAAGAAAATTTTCTTTCAAATAATTTATTATGTATTTTGGTGCAATCACTCCATGGCAATTTTATAGTTTCTTGCTCTATTACTATATCTTGAGTAGTTTCTGTAACTTGAATATCGTTAAAATCGGCATTAATTTTTACTGCACTTACTAATATTACAAAATATATTATTGATTTAATATTCATAAATTTAGTTAATTTTAACTGGGATCGGGACCATAATACTACTTTTATATCTTTTATTACTAGTAAAAAATGGCTTTTTCTGAACTTTATTATTACTGACTACAGCCTTATTTACTAAAATATCCTCACTATTATTTAAGTAACCATGCAACGATGCTTTATAAAGTGCCATATTACTTGCTATTTTTACTACATCCTGTTTATATTTAAAACCCAAAGAATGAGTAGCTGAATGGTAATGGGCTATAGCTTTATGCCAGTTCTTAAGCTGATCATACTTTGAACGTAGAAATTCTGCACCATAACGAATATTATTATTCGGCTCAAATGCCTGATCAAGAGAGTTAAAAGCCCCTAAATGATGCCTTAAATTAATCTGCATACATCCAACATCAATACTTTCACGCCCTCTTATAATTTCTTTTCTTACAAAATTTACTGCCTCTCTTTTAGTATTAAAGTAATAACCTTTACCCTCAACATTAACAGTCCAAGGCCATACTACTCTAAGATTGCGAGTTTTATGTTTTTTACCTGACTCTTTTAAAGCAATTGAATGAAGCGTGTTAGACGGGATATTAAATTTTTTTTCAAAATAAGGGAAAAGTTTAGAACATTTTAAAGACTCAGCTATTTCAGGATCAGCAATAGCTATTGATGAAAAGAAGATATAAGGAATTGTGAAGATCAATAACTTAACAAACATTTACCCTAAATTACTTTATTATTTTTGGATAAATTAACGTAACATAACTTTTCTAATTAAGCAAGAAAAGTTATATTACAAAAGACTAAATAATTATTCTAGATTATTGACGCCTGTGTTGCTTTCTACTTCCCCTAAGGTTTTTAATACTTGCTCTAATTGTTCTAATTCAGAAAATGGATTTATTAATTCGACTTCTAGTATTTTTGTATTATTGCTTAAGGCTAATTCTGGCTGCTTATAAAATATCTCTTCACCTGATTTGGTAGGTTTTACAACGCCAGTTTAGGATAAGGAGGTCTGAGGATAAGCAAGTAGTGTTAGAAATTTTTTAGATTTATTGAAATTAAAAGCATTTACGCAAGATAAGTATATGAACTAAGAAATTAATAGGGGAGCGATGTCTTGAATGTTCAAGGTTCATGCTGTTTTTTAGTACATTAAATACTGATTCAATTATTGATCTGCTTTTTAAGAGTATTTTATCTTCTATATCTAATAAATGATTTTTCATATCCTTGCGAATCCCAGTAAATAACCGTAGCCCACGACTAAATAATTTAGCGGACATTTCCTTAGAAATATAAGCCTTGTCTCCAAATAATTTACCCCATAATCCTTTGGTAATTGAGTCTACAGCAGATAAATCACTAGCATTACCCTTTGTTATTTTAATTGCCATAATCTGACCTTTATTATTAATTACAATATGTAATTTAAATCCCATAAACCATCCGTAACTACTCATACCTATTTTAGCAATGCCACTAAACACTTTATTATTATTTGTACGTTTTGCATGACATATCGATAATTTGGTTGAATCAACAAAATATATACCAGTCTCATCTCCTGTAAATAATTGTAACATTATAGTTAAAGGTAATACTAATCTTGGCCACAACTGGATTATCCGACTGTAACTAGGAAGACTAAAATATCCTCTATATTTACATGATAGATGATATAAATAATAATTCTTAAAATCTTTGCATGGAGATATATAAAAATATAATACTATAGTTATATAGTTCTGAAAGCCTTAAACTCCCTGATCTCCTACGCTTCCTAACGCTGGGTATTAATTTGCTTTCTTCCCATTCTTCGTAAACTTTACAATAATTATCTATTATACAAAATAGAGTTATGATACATCTTTTCATTGTTGAGTGCATATTTTTTTGATTCAAAATCTATGTAACTCAACACTCCTCTCTTGTAAATACCCTGCTTTATTATCTTTATTCCTTACACTCTTATCCTAAACTGGCGTTTACAATATCAAATCTTACCTTAAATTCTAAACCCAATCGATATTCTTCATCGCCACAAATTCTATAATCATTAACTATGATTTTAAATATTTCTGCTTTCGTTAGATCGTTCTTAGTTGTATATAAATCTTGAACAAAATATTCTAATAGTTCCCTTAACTTTTCTTTAACTTCTATAATATCTTCTTTTGATTTTTCTTTAATCTGCTCTAATGATATTTGGATATCTTGAAACTTTTCTTCTCTGTTATCAATATTATTTTCATTATTAGTAAGATCTATAATCTCATTTATTATATCTAAATATTAACCCACCAATTAAATACCTGACATAATAGTTGCAAATACTAAAATATAATGTTAGAATGAAATAATGCTAAAAAAAGAAGATTTTAGGACATTATCAACGAGTGCACAAGCAGCTTTAAGAAAAGTTGCATTAAGAGCAATTGATAAAGGAGAAAAACAATCAGATGTATCAAATCTTATAGGAGTAACACGTCAGACTATTAGTAACTGGGTTAACAAAAGAAGAAGAGGTGATAAATATGCAATAACTGGCAAGTCTAGAGGAAGAAAGACAGGAGAGAAAAGAATAATAAATGAAATGCTGGGTAAAAAAATACAAGATTATATAAATCACTCTAGACCAGAAGATCACAATATCAAATCTGCACTATGGTCAAGAAAAGCTATTAATGCCCTGATTAAAAAATGCTGTGGTTTCTTTTTGCCATTAAGTACGATTGGAGAATATTTAAGAAGATGGGGATATACTGCACAAAAACCAAAGAAATTAGCTTATGAGCAACAGCCAAAACAAGTTCAAGTATGGCTAGATGAAGAATATCCCGCAATAGTAAAACAAGCACAAATGGAACAAGCTGAAATACACTGGTGTGATGAAGTGGGTATAAAATCAGAATGTCAGGTGTTACAGAGCTATTCTTTAAAAGGCAAAACACCCGTAGTTATTCATAAATCAAAACGATTTACTATAAATATGATATCAACTGTTACGAACAATGGTAAACTAAGGTTCATGTTATATGAAGATACACTAAAAACAGATATATTTATAGAATTTCTAAGAAGATTAGTGAAATCTGCAAGAAGGAAGATCTTTTTAATATTAGACAATTTAAAAGTACATCATAGTAAAAAAGTATACAGCTGGACAAATAAGCATAAAGATAAAATTTCTTTGTTTTTTTTGCCTCCTTATACTCCACAACATAATCCAGATGAATACTTAAATAATGACTTAAAAAGAAATGTAAATAGAAAACATATACCTCTTACAAAAGATGAGTTAAAATACAATCTTAAATCTTATTTACGTTGCTTACAGAACAATCCTAAACATATACAAAAATTGTTCCAAGCCGATGATGTTAAATATGCCTCTTAAGTCAGGTATTTAATTGGTGGGTTAATAACTTTTTAAAAATCAATTCCAAGCTCGTCAGTTAAAATACTCATTAGCTCTAGCCCTGCTCTATTTTTCCATTTTTCTTGTTCATAGAAAAAATGATAAGGTCCGCTAATTGGGGATGATAACCAAATTTCCTTGACTGCACTTTGTTTATTTATTACATATATACCGTTAGTTGTATCAATACTTAATATATCGCTTTGTAGGTCTACATCTATGTCCTGATCTTGTTCTTCAATCCTGTCTGCTATATGTGCAATTACTGTTTCAGCTATTTTACTAAATTCACTATCATTCATAATTTTCTTTGGTTTTCTCTGGATCTATTACGGGTACTTTAATCATGCTTTTTCTATACATCTCAACAAATCTATTATGATCATTAAGGTTATTAGAAAAATTATGCCACCTTTTCCATCAACTACAAAAAATAATGCATCTGTTTTAGCAGGTTTTACAACTGCTTCTAGAGATTTTAATGAGGGACAGGAAATTGGTCCTGGCGGCAATCCTTTAATATAATAAGTATTATACGGCAATTCTTGCAATAAATCTTTTTTAGTTAAAGCTCTTGCTAGCTTAAATTTCCCTTCCGTTAAAGCATATATAGTAGTAGGATCAGCTTGCAGCTTCATATTCTTCTTTAAACGATTAAGAAATACTGCGGCAATAATAGGCTTCTCTGCATCAGAACCCGCTTCTTTTTCTACTATAGAAGCAAGCGTTAATATATCAAGTCTAGTTTTTAATGGAGAATCAGGCGAGAGATCTATCATCACTTTATCTAAGTTATTAGACATTAGATTTCTCATCTGATTGATTATTCGCTCTTTTTGATCACCATATGAGAAAAAATAAGTTGATGGCATTAGAAATCCTTCCGGTATAACTCCCTTTATCTCACCTACTAAACGTGTTTCTTCGTTAATTTTTTTTACAACTTCCTGAACTACAGTACCCTCAGGCACTATTATTTTATGTATTATAGACTTGCCGCTTGCTAAAACTCTTAAAGTTTGCAGAGGCGAAATATTATGCGTGAAAATATATTCACCACTTTTAAGAGGATTTTTTATAGAGTAAATTTTAGCAATTATATTAAAAACTTCTGGATATTTTATTACTTTATTGGAATAAAGTTTTGTAACTATTTGATTTATGGATAATTTAGGTTCGATAATTATTGTCTTAGTTTGAGCTAAATTACCCGGTACAAAAATATAAAATACACCGAAGTTTAATATGGTAATAAATATAATTAAAGATAATGTGGCTAAAAAAAACTTGATTTTTAGTATATTTTTTAACATTTTTTATAAAACTTAGAAAATAATAATATTACCATGAAATATGGTTTTTTCTTGACATTTAAAATAACATGTAGTAGAAATAACTTAAAGTTTGGTTAAGATCATATATTTGCTAATAATTATATACTGCTTGTAAAATAGATCAAGAGTTTTAAAATTTAGCACTGAAATATTTGGATTATATTAAAAGAATATAGTAAATATCACTCCATTTTAGAAATTATGAACCCCCAAATTTAGCTTACCAACCTTTGAAATATCAAAGGTATACTGTAGATACTTAAAAAGATGGAAGTCAAATAAGTAGTGAGCCTGTACAAGCAGTACAAAAGTACGTAAGCACAGGCGAACCTCGAAATTTGGCTTACCAAATCTTGAAGTATAAAAGGTATATATACTGATCTTAATAATAGGCATTATATAGTATGACACAAGATCAAGACAACGATCCAAAAAATAACGAAAGCGATAAGCTAAAATCTTTGCATAATAAATTAGGAAGCATTTCAGGCTTCTTAATGACAATGCGTTCTGACACTATTGAAGAACAAAAGAAAATTTCGCATGATTTAAAAGCTTTAATGAAACAGATTAATACTATGCAAAAAAGTATAGAAATATATTTTATTGTTATATTAGTATTAATGTTTTTCATGACGCAAAAAATGCTTTGGAGCGGTTCAAGCAAAAGCCTTTCTCTTTTAACAAATTTATTTTAAGAATTCTTGTCTAATAATTTTTGTAGCTAAATAAGACGGATATATATTTGATTTAAAACCTAACTCCTGTAAAATCTTGTGACTTTCCGTTATTTGCTTATCAACTTCCTGAGGATTTAACAATAATTCTTTTAATTTATCACTAATAAGATTAGCTTCACAATTAAATTGAATAAATTCCGGAATTATTTCTCTATTCCCTATTATATTAATCAAAGTAACATATTTGATTTTTATCAATAACCTAATAATAATAAAACTAAAAATATTAACTTTGTACGCTACAATCATAGGAGTACCGGACGCTGCTATCTCTAAAGTATTAGTACCCGATTTGGCTAATGCTAAGTCAGATACAGCATAGCTTTTCAATCTTTCATATGAGAATATATAATTAAACCTAACCTTTTCTAAAAAAGGCTTTATTATTCTTTCATGATCAGGATTTGCAAGCGGAAATATCACCATAAGGTTTTTATGGTCATCATAAACTTTTTCAATAGCGGGGATAAAAATTGGTAGATGCCTTAAGATTTCCCCTTTTCTACTTCCAAGAGTAACGCATAAAACTTTTGTATCCTCATCTATTTCAAGCTCTTGTCTTAAAGCTGCCTTATCACTATAAAATTCCTGCTCCATTATTGGGTGACCTATATACCTACAATCAAGCCCAACTTTAGTAAAATATGGTGGCTCAAAAGGCAATAAGGCAAACAAGCAATTATAGATTTTTGCATATTTTGCTGCCCTGCCCTCTTTATAAGCCCAAACTGATGGTGCAACAATATGAATCATCTTAAGTTCTGGCAAACGCTCTCTTACCTTAGCTGCCACGCGATAAGTAAACCCTGGCGAATCAATGGTAATTAATATATCGGGTTTATTATTTATTATATCTTCAACTGTTTTATTGATTAATTTTTTTATCCTAAAAATATGAGGTATTACTTCAAAAAAGCCCATCAAATTTATTTCAGATATCGGAAACAAGCTTTCAAAATTGCCAGCTTCTTCCATATTTCGTCCTCCTATTCCGATAATCTTTAATTTTTTATCTTTTTTCAGATTCCGAATTATTCGACCACCAGCAAAATCCCCTGATGCCTCACCTGCTATGAAGTAAATTTTTTTCATTTTGTTTAAAAGTTCTAAATTATTTCTTAAGGTCCTCAATTTCTATTTTTAGTTTTTCAATTTCCTCTATAATTAACCCTGTAGTTCTCATTATTGTATTTATATTTATACCATCAAGTAGTAAGTTCTTTGCTATCTCAACATTTCTTCTAGCTTCACCTCGTGCCTCACCCCTAGCCTCAGCTTTTTTAAACGCCAGTTTAGGATAAGGAGGTCTGATGATAAGCAAGTAGTGTTAGAAATTTTTTAGATTTATTGAAATTAAAAGCATTTACGCAAGAAAGTATATGAACTAAGAAATTAATAGGGGAGCGATGTCTTGAATGTTCAAGGTTCATGCTGTTTTTTAGTACATTAAATACTGATTCAATTATTGATCTGCTTTTTAAGAGTATTTTATCTTCTATATCTAATAAATGATTTTTCATATCCTTGCGAATCCCAGTAAATAACCGTAGCCCACGACTAAATAATTTAGCGGACATTTCCTTAGAAATATAAGCCTTGTCTCCAAATAATTTACCCCATAATCCTTTGGTAATTGAGTCTACAGCAGATAAATCACTAGCATTACCCTTTGTTATTTTAATTGCCATAATCTGACCTTTATTATTAATTACAATATGTAATTTAAATCCCATAAACCATCCGTAACTACTCATACCTATTTTAGCAATGCCACTAAACACTTTATTATTATTTGTACGTTTTGCATGACATATCGATAATTTGGTTGAATCAACAAAATATATACCAGTCTCATCTCCTGTAAATAATTGTAACATTATAGTTAAAGGTAATACTAATCTTGGCCACAACTGGATTATCCGACTGTAACTAGGAAGACTAAAATATCCTCTATATTTACATGATAGATGATATAAATAATAATTCTTAAAATCTTTGCATGGAGATATATAAAAATATAATACTATAGTTATATAGTTCTGAAAGCCTTAAACTCCCTGATCTCCTACGCTTCCTAACGCTGGGTATTAATTTGCTTTCTTCCCATTCTTCGTAAACTTTACAATAATTATCTATTATACAAAATAGAGTTATGATACATCTTTTCATTGTTGAGTGCATATTTTTTTGATTCAAAATCTATGTAACTCAACACTCCTCTCTTGTAAATACCCTGCTTTATTATCTTTATTCCTTACACTCTTATCCTATAAACTGGCGTTTTTTAAGAGTATTAGTTTTAATTCTAAGCCACTTTAAGCGGTCTTCATATTCTTCTCTTTCTTCTTTAGTAAAGTTTATTATCTCAAGTACTGTTAACGCTTTTTTTAAATCTTTATTATCTAGCTCTTTAGGAAGGTTGTCCTTATTAAGCAAATCATGACGTGTTAAAAAAGCTAGCCACATATCTAAAGCATTTTTAACTTTTTCTACTATATCCGATATGTCTTCTTTAGCACCCTTGGCAAACTTATTAAGCTCTATCGTATGTAATTCTATATCATAAAAATATTTTAAGCCGGTGTCTTTTTCATGTAAATTAAAAATATTATGATATTTATCTGTGTCCGTAATACTTGTAAAATTAAGAATATGAATATCTATCGTTTTATTTAACTTTGAGTAATCATCTCCCTCTTTTAATTGTTGCGTATACATTTTTGCCCAATAATATAAGGCTCTTTGATCATAATCCGCTTCATCCGTTACTTGTATTTCAACGTTAAATATTTTACCGCTTTCACTTTGTGCTTTAATATCAAGTACAGAAAGTTTATCTGCTTTAAAATTTTTCGGATTATACGGATTAAGCAGTGTCACCTCTACAATTTGATCTTCCTTGCCTACTATCGAATTAACAAGCGATATTAGTAAATCCTTGTTCTCTTCTACTCCAAAGATTTTTTTAAATGCTAAATCTACACGAGGATTAACTTCAGACATATTAATTATTACCTTCTATATTATTTATTATCATACCATAAACCGCATAAAATTCCAGTTATGCATTTATCAATACTCCATTTTACGATAGCTTAAAGCTTCAGCAATATGCATTCTTAAAACTTTATCTTCATCTTCAAGGTCAGCTATAGTACGTGCTACCCTAAGTATTCGGTTGTAAGCCTGCATCGATAAACGAAACTTACTTGCAGCTTCATTTAGTAAATCTTTACCCTCATCTACAGGCATTGCATAATCTATCAACAATTGACCATCCAATCTATTATTTGTTTTAATATTATAACCCTCATATCTTCTTTCTTGGATTATACGTACCTTTTCTATCCTTTTAGCAATATCTTCTGATTTTTCTTCAGAACTTTCATTTGTTAAATCATAATTATAAATATTGATATTAGGTACTTCTATATGCAAATCAAATCTATCCATAATAGGACCGGAAATTTTCATTTTATAATCATCACCACATTTTGGGGCTTTAACACATTCTTTGTAAGAATCACCCAAATAGCCACATTTACAAGGATTCATAGCTGCTATTAGTTGAAAATTTGCTGGATATTTTATATGGGCATTTGATCTTGAAATTAGTATCTCACCATTTTCGATAGGTTGCCTTAAAGATTCAATAACATGCTGAGGAAATTCAGGCAGTTCGTCTAAAAATAATACTCCGTTATGAGCAAGTGTAATCTCCCCTGGTCTTACTTTTTTCCAACACCACCACCAACCATAGCAGCAAGTGAACATGAATGATGAGGGGTTCTAAATGGTCTTATCCTAGTAAGCTTACCATCCAAAAGCTTACCATCCAAAAACTTCCCAGCAATACTTGTTACCATGCTACATTCTAAAATCTCTTTCACCGACATTTTAGGCAGTATCCCAGGCAAGCAGCTTGCAAGCCTTGATTTTCCTGTTCCAGGAGGACCAAACATTAATAAATTATGACCACCTGATGCAGCAATTTCTAAAGCTCTTTTAGCTATATTTTGTCCTCTTACATCTTTAAAATCAGGGTAATTTACCGGCTCGTCTTGGACGATAGCTTCTGGAGGACTTAGAACTTGCGATCCTTTGAAATGATTTACTAGCTCAATTAAATTACCTGCTACAAGTATATTATCATTACCTGACCAAGCAACTTCAGATGAGTTTTTATTTGAGCAAATCAGCCCCTTATTCCTAGCAGTAGCACCAATTGCCGCAGGCAATGCACCATTTACCGGCAATATCGACCCATCTAAAGATAACTCACCTATTATTAGATATTCTGCTATTTCAGTTTCTGGCAAAATATTCATAGCAGTAAGTATTGCACAAGCAATTGCAAGGTCGAAATGACTACCCTCTTTTACTAAATCTGCTGGAGCTAAATTTATCAAAATTTTTTTGGTGGGTAATGCAAGCCCTATAGAAGATAAAGCTGCTTTAACTCGCTCTTTTGACTCAGCAATAGTTTTGTCAGCAAGTCCTACTATGGTAAAGGCAGGTATACCAGGCGATATTTGTACCTGCACATCAACATCAGTGATATCAATCCCGTTGAATGTAAGACTTGCTATATGAATTATCATTTTTTAATAGTAATACTTTTGGTTGGAAAAGCATACTACAGAACAAACTTTGCTAAGTCAAGATTAGTTAGTATTTTTGATAATTGATTTTCTACAAATTTATCATCTATAGATATTTTTTCACCTTGCATTTCACTAGCTCTAAAGCTTATATCTTCAAGTAAATTCTCAAGTATAGTATGCAATCTTCTTGCTCCTATATCTTCGATTTCTAGATTAACTGTAGTAGCGTAATCTGCAATTTTCTCTATAGCGGAATTCGTAAATTCAAGTTCTACTTTCTCAGTACCTATTAAAGCCGAATATTGCTTTATTAAACTAGTTTCAGGCTCAAGTAGTATCTTTATCATATCCTCTTTAGTTAATGAATTCAACTCTACTCTAATAGGTAATCTTCCTTGCAATTCAGGTAATAAATCTGAGGGTTTTGCTATATGGAAAGCTCCTGAAGCAATAAATAATATATGATCTGTTTTAACAGGACCATATTTTGTATTAACTGTTGTCCCCTCAATCAAAGGTAGTAAATCCCTCTGCACGCCCTCTCTACTTATTTCTGAATTCTTTGCTCCAGAATTAGCTACTGAGGCAATCTTATCAATTTCATCAATAAAGACTATTCCATCATTTTCAACTAAATTAATTGCCTGCTGGATTATTTTTTCTTGATCAATTAATTTTTCAGACTCTTCTGATAAAATTATACTCATCGCTTCTTTAACTAACATTTTTTTTGTTTTAGTTTTAGTCGTTCCAAAAGCTCTTCCTATCATATCACCAAGATTAAGCACTCCCATAGATGCCCCAGGCATGCCGGGTATTTCAAAGCTACCTCCGCCTACAGGAGCTGTATCAGCTACACTAATTTCAATTTCTGTATCATCAAGCTCGCCACTTAAGATTTTTTCTTGAAACTTTTCTCTCGTCTCACTACTTGAAGTCTTACCTACTAAACTATCTAATACTCTCTCGATTGCTTTCTCACGTGCATTAATATCTACTTCCGTTTTAGCTATCGTTTTTTGAGTATTAACAGCTATTTCTACTAAATCACGAATTATTGATTCTACGTCACGCCCTACATAGCCAACCTCGGTGAACTTTGTTGCTTCTATTTTATAAAAAGGAGAATTAGTAAGTTTAGCAAGCCTTCTTGCAATTTCAGTTTTACCGACTCCCGTTGAACCTATCATTAAGATATTTTTTGGTACTATTTCGTTACGTAAGTTTCCCTCTACTCTTTTACGACGACCACGATTTCTAAGGGCAATAGCAACGGCTTTTTTAGCCTTTTCTTGACCTACGATAAATCTGTTAAGCTCGTTAACTATTTGAGAAGGTGTAAGCCCCATAGGGTCTTTTTTATTAGTATTAGTAGTTTTAGTAGATTTCATACAACTTTTTCCGTTATAATATTATGATTAGAAAATACACAAAGATCTGCTGCTATATTCATAGATTTTAAAGCAATTTCTTCAGCAGTTAGAGGATTATCGTAAGACATTAAAGCACGTGCTGCGGATAAGGCGAATAGACCACCTGAGCCTATTGCTGCAACATTATTCTCTGGCTCAACAACATCACCGTTACCAGTTAAAATTAGTATATGATTGCGATCAGCCACAATCATCATTGCTTCTAAACGACGTAAATATTTGTCGCTACGCCAATCTTTTGCAAGCTCAACCGCACTTCTAAGCAAATTATGCTTATGTTGCTCTATTTTTACTTCTAACTTTTCAAATAAAGCGAGCCCGTCAGCACTAGAACCAGCAAAACCTGCAATAATTTTATTATTAGCTATAGTTCGTAATTTTCGAGCAGTAGATTTTAATACTGTATTGCCGTGTGAAACTTGTCCATCTGCTGCTATAATTATTTCTTCGTTCTTTTTTAAACAAAGTATTGTAGTGCCATGTAAGGCTAAATTATCTGACATAATGTAAAATTTATTGATATTAATTTGCTGATTAAGTAATATATTCAATTATTTATAATAATTAAATAATGTTAATTATTACTTGAGTAATCCAGTTATAGTTAATTATCTTTTTTTGAATTTTCAAGGTTTAAATAATGAATATATACGCAATATACATTAACCCTGCACAAAAAAATAATAATTTTATTGTCATTAAAGAAAGTTTTTCATGGACAGCAGCACTTTTAAGTGTATTCTGGGCATTATACCATAAAATGTGCTTACCTGTTATTATAGCTGTAGCACTTAATATAGTAGCAATGGCAATTAATATATATGAGTTAACACTTGCATTAAAGCTAATTGTCATGTTAATATTCGGTTTTTTTGCTGCCGATATTAGAGAAAATCATTTAAAAAGAAATGATTTTACGCTTAAAGATATAGTAGTTGCGGGTTCGCAAGTAGAAGCTGAATTAAAATTTTTAGAGCGTAATAATTATGTACAATAAAGAAAATATTTTTGCAAAAATTATCAATAAAAATTTACCGGCAGAAGTAATTTATGAAGACGAGCAGGTTTTAGCATTTAAAGATATAGCACCGGTCGCACCAGTACATATTATTGTTATACCTAAAAATGAATATATCGATTACGCCGATTTTATTTCTAAAGCTTCAGTAGAAGAAATAAAGCATTTTTTTACTAAGGTTTCTGATATAGCAAATAAAGCAGGACTAGATAAAGACGGATATCGCTTAATCACCAATAAAGGCGAGAAGTCCGGACAAACTATTTTTCATTTCCATTTTCATATTATTGGTGGTGAAAAACTTATTGGATTAATTAAATAAAAATGACCAAGAAATATAATATTGCTGTTATCGGTGCTACCGGAAATGTCGGTCGTGAAACCTTAACTATTCTAGCAGAATGCAATTTTCCTATTAACAAAATTTATGCTATTGCTTCAAATAATTCTATTGGAAAAAAAGTTAGCTTTGGCGAGCAAGTATTACAAATAAGTAGCTTAGACGATCTAGATTTTGAGGAAATAGATATTGCATTTTTTTCAGCAGGTTCGGAAGTATCAAAAAAGTATATACCAAATGCTATTGCTAAAAATTGTGTGGTTATTGATAAATCTTCTTTTTTTAGACTAAGTGAAGATATACCTTTAATTGTACCTGAGGCTAATTTATCAACACTTAAAAACTTTGCCACTAAAAATATTATATCGAATCCTAACTGCATTGCGATTCCTCTTGCAGTTGTACTTAAACCGCTAGATAATGAAATAAGTATAAAAAGAGTTGTAATATCTACTTATCAATCAGTATCCGGAGCAGGTAAAGCAGGAATGGATGAACTTTATGATCAAACAAAATCTAAGTATATCTTTGAAGAAAAAAGCCCCAACATATTTCCAAAACAAATTGCATTCAATTTATTTCCTCACATAGGTGATTTAAATAAAGATGGTTATACAAGCGAAGAGTCAAAAATTGCTTTAGAGCTACAGAAAATTATTGGTGATCATCTTAAAGTTAGCGTAACTTCTGTACGAGTACCTGTATTTGTTGGTCATTCTATATCCGTTAATATAGAATTTAGTAGTAAAGTGGATGCTAAAGAAGTTGAGGAAATACTAGAAGATGCTGACGGGGTTGTTACGATTTCACAAACTAAAGATTTAGCATATATCTCACCTACTGAAGTAGTAGGCGAAGACGCTGTATATGTCTCACGCATTAGGGATGATGCAAGTAAAGAGAACGCCATAAATTTATGGATTACATGCGATAATTTACGTAAAGGAGCTGCTTTAAATAGCGTTCAAATTGCTGAAGAATTAATTAAAACTTATTTATAAAATAATTAATATGGATAATAAAAACACTGTCTTAAATAAAAAAAATCCTTTGATGATAGCACTTGGAGAGTGCCGAACAGCTTTCTGGATAGTTTTTTGGTTTGCCTTTGTAATTAATTTATTAATGTTAATTACCCCCCTTTATTCACTACAAGTTTTAGATAGGGTGCTTGGTAGTGGTAATTTATACACATTGTTATATTTATCGATAATAATTGCTTATATTTATTTTGTTTACGGTTTACTGCAAATTGCTCGTTCTTTTACTCTTATAAAAGTGGGAGAATGGCTTGATAGAACAGTAGCACCGGTGATTTTTGCTTCCTCAATTTCAGCAGCAGCAACACGTGTAAATATGGGTTCTAGCCAGCTATTACGTGATTTTCAATCCGTTAAAACATTCCTAACAAGTACCGGAATTAATACCTTATTTGATGCACCTTGGAGTATCATATATATTGCTGTTATTTTCTCAATACATCCATATATTGGTTTTATTACAATTTTCGGTGCTATACTCATTGTTTCAACAGCTTTCTTTAATGCAGCTGCTACTAACAAAACCTTAGGTGAAGCTACAGAATTCTCGATTAAAGGTATGACGCAAGCCGATATTGCTAATAGAAATGCCGAAGTAGTCGAAGCAATGGGGATGATGAAAAATGTTACAAAAAATTGGCATAAATTTAACTTAGCAGCACTTGATAAACAATCAACCGCTAGCTATCGTAATGGCGTCATTTCTAACTTTTCAAGGTTTATCCGTAACATAATGCAAATGGCAGTTACTGGCGTTGGTGCTTATCTTGTTGTAGAAACTCATGGGGCATCAATGACACCTGGTAATATGATTATGAGCTCTATTATAGTTGGTAGAGCACTTGCTCCTTTTGATAACGCTATTGAGTTATGGAAAAGCATGAGTGGAGCTATTAAATCATTCAAAAATATCAACAACCTATTTAATATTTATGCTTCTCGTGACGAAGCAATGCCAATTCCAAACGTCGAGGGGCATTTAACTGTAGAAAATATTTACTATGCCCACCCTGTTCCAAAACATATGCCACAACCACCCACACCAAAATATATTTTAAAAGGTGTTAGTTTTGCGGTACAACCAGGTGAAATTTTAGCAATTATCGGACCATCAGCAACCGGAAAGTCAACTTTAGCTAAAATCATAGTTGGTGTATGGCGAGAATCCTCAGGCTCGGTACGTTTAGATGAGGCTGAAATTTATCGTTGGAATAGAGAAGATTTTGGCAGACATGTCGGTTATTTGCCTCAAGGAATAGAGCTTTTCAGTGGTAGCATCAAGCAAAATATTGCTAGAATGGAAGATAATGCTAATCCACAAAAAGTTATTGAAGCAGCCAAACTAGCTGGTGCTCATGAAATGATATTAAGGTTTCCTGACGGTTATGATTCAGATATAGGTCCTGCCGGCTCTAATTTATCAGGAGGACAAAGGCAACGTATTGGGCTTGCTAGAGCATTTTATGGTGATCCAAAGCTGGTAATTTTAGATGAACCTAATGCTAATTTAGATGAAGCTGGTGAAGTAGCACTTGCTAGTGCTTTAAAACAAGCAAAACTAAAAGGAATATCAGTCGTTGTAATTTCACATAGACCTTCTGTATTATCAGTTGTTGACAAAATCTTAATATTACAGGATGGAGCTGTTGCAGTTCACGGAACGCCGGATGAAATTCAAAACCACTTTAAAACTCTAAAGGGCGGCACAATTCATATTAATAATAAATAGTGCAAAATCATCATTGCGAGGAAAAACTGTAAGTTTTGTACGTACGCAATTTCAGGAGTTTATCTTAACGAGGTTGCCATGTTGCTACGCTCCTCGCAACGACAAAAAATAATAATGAATGATTAAATATTATGCAGGACTTAAAAAATAATAAACCTCAAATTACACCGGAGCAGTTAAAGCAATTACTGTCCTTGAGAGAAAATTCACTAAGCCTTAAAGGTCAAAGCTCTAAACGTAAAGCTTTAATAAATAGCACATTAAAAAAGACTTCACAAGTAATAGAATTTTTACTGCTTAAACTTGATAGATTTGTTAATTTTACTACTAAAAAAACTGATAAAGATCGTAATAATGTCGCACAAGCTGCAAGATCACCTATACTTTTTGGTATTTATGTTATTATTTTCTTAGTATTAATCGGTGGTGTTTGGATGGCTGTTGCACCGCTTGATAGTGGAGCTGTAGCAGTTGGAATATTAATGCCAAGCACTAATAAGAAGACAATCCAGCACAATGAAGGTGGAATAATCAAAGCTATTTATGTGAAACAAGGTGATAAAGTTAAAGCAGGTGATAAGCTAATAGAGCTTGAAGAAACACGAATAAAAAGCGAGCATGAGAGCACTTTAGGTCAATATCGTACTGCTCTGGCTACTGAAAATCGTTTAATTGCTGAGCGTGATAATCTAGAGCAAATCGAATTTTCTGATTTTTTAATGCAAGATATTAATTTACCGGAAGTCGCTAAGATAATACACACTCAAGAAAATTTATTTAGATCAAAAAAAGAAGTATATAATTCAGAAAAAGATGCTTTACAGCAACGTATTTCTCAGCTTGAAAAGAAGATTGAAGGCTTGGAGGCACGAAAAGTAGCTGCAACTAAAACAGCCGAAGTTTACCAAGAACGTTTAAAGGCTTTAAGAACTCTACAAAATAAAGGCTTTGTGCAAAAAAAGGATTTGTTAGAACAAGAAGCAAGAGTTGCTAGTGCAAAAAGTGACGTTGCAACGACTGACACGGAAATAGCAGGAACACACCACGCTATTACTGAATCTCAAATTAGCATTATAAACCTACAAAATAAATATACTGAAAAGACTTTAACAGAGCTTCGTGATGCACAAGTACAAACAGCTTCTCTTAAAGAAAAATATAACTCTTTAACTGATTCACTTAATCGGATAGTAATCAAATCACCTGTTGATGGTATAATTAATAATCTAAAATATCATACAATTGGTGGTTATATAGGTACCGGACAACCTATTATGGAGATTTCACCTACTAACGATCCACTAATTATAGAAGCAAAGGTATCACAAAAAAATATAGATTCAGTGCATGAAGGACTAGTTGCAAAAATACGCTTTAGTGCTTTTAAATCACGTACTACTCCAACATTTACCGGTAAAGTGGTCAGTGTATCACCGGATATTGTTCAAGATGAAAGACAGCATCCCGGACAGCAAGATAATTACTATATTGCTAGAGTAGAGATTGACATGGATGAATTCAACAGAATTGCCAAAATAAAAAATCTAGAATTACATCCTGGTATGCAAGCCGAAGTACAGATCGTTACTGGAACTAGAACATTGCTTAGATATCTCCTTGATCCTGTAATCGATACAGCATTTAAGGCATTCAGAGAGAAATAGTTTTCTGACTGTGTTATGACGACTAATACGTTATTTTCGCAAAGGCTTTGTTGCAAAACGTCTTCGGGATCATACCCTGGCTTGTCCGATGTTGTTGCATAGCTCCAATGTCATTCCCGCGGAGGCGTAGTAGTGTCCGGAGAAAATTGGAGTATTATTAAAACCGTCATTGCGAGCGGTCGTAGACCGCGTGGCAATCCAGAAAAATAGTAAAAAATAACTAATTTTAGCATTTTTTACTTCCTTGCTTCGCCCTTATTACTTTGTAATTCTTCTCGCAATGACGAAGCAATCTCATCATTATTTCCTAGATTGCCACACTCGCTTCGCTCATTCGCAATGACGATTTGGTATCCACGCAAGCAAGCCTTAAACAAGAATGACATAATATGCTTTTCAATCCACATAACAATGCTGCTTTCTCCTATTTAAAATAAAAATATGATATTATCTTACATCGGAATATTATTGGTAATTATTGGGCTGTTTGCTATATTTTCAGGTATTATCGGTTTTTTCCGTTTCCCTGATTTTTATACAAAATTGCACGCTGCAAGTGTTATTGAAAGCTTTGGAGTACCGATTTGCTTAATAGGCTTTGCATGCCTTGCAGGAAATCTTTTTAGTTGTTTTAAGCTACTTCTAGCTGCTATATTAATTTTCTTATTAAATCCGGTAGCAACTCACGCTCTTGGTAAAGGGTCACTACTTTCAAGGTCATTTTTACAAAAACAAGAAGCTAAGAAAAAATAAGAAAATATTTATGCTTTTAAATTTTGATCTCAGTAATTACTTACTTAATTTTATTGTTTTTTTACTGGTTATAATATCAATTAAAATCATTATTGCTAAAGATTTATTGGAAGCAGTAATATATAGCTCAGCATTTAGCTTATTAATTGGTGTATCTTATTTACTAATGGATGCACCGGATGTTGCAATGACTGAAGTAGCCCTTGGAGCGTGTCTATCAACCTGCGTATATCTAAATTTATTACGAAAATTACCCTCTAATTTAAAAATAATCCAAAGAACTAGAATTATTTCGGCAAGCTTAATATGTTTATTGTTTGTAGTAACTCTTACTTACATGGGGCTTGAACTACCAGATTATGGAGATGAACATGCCTTGCTCCACACACACCTAACTAAATATTATATAGAAAATACTAGTAAGGATATTGGAATACCATCTTTTGTAGCAGCCATTTTAGCTAGCTATCGTGGGTACGATACCTTAGGTGAAACTAGTGTAATTTTAATTGCCGGAATTTCTGTGCTGCTAGTTTTTAACTGGACCCCGTGGACAAGCCACGGGGTGACAGGGGTAAACGATCTACGCGGGAATGACATCAAAACCATACAACAATGTCAGCAAGCCTACGGGATGACAAAAATAACAAAAAACATCTCTATTTTTATAGTACCTTATATAATCCTATATAGCTTATATATTCAGCTTAATGGAGAAGCATCACCTGGTGGTGGTTTCCAAGCTGGCGTTATATTTGCCTCCTCTCTTATTGCTTATGATCTAGTATATGGTAACCAAAAATTAAATCGATATTTTTCGTTGAATACTCTAATAATTATTGCTGCTTTAGGTGTTATGATATACGGATTTACTGGTGTGATATCGCTATTTTTTAACGATAATTACTTAAACTATTATTCTCTAGCAAACTTTGTTAACGATAGTCTAACTGCTCAACATATAGGAATATTTGCTGTAGAGATAGGCATAGGCTTAACAGTTTCTGCTATTATGTACTCAATTTACAACTCATTTAACAATTGTGAATAGCTTGTTTTTACTAATCAAACGTGAATTTATAGTGCAGAATCGTATTAATAATATGATTAAATATCTGATGATATTTTTTCTATTTTGTATTATTAGCACTACTTTAATTAACAGCCATGAAGATATTAAGAAATTCGGCTTAATCTTTTCGGTAATTTGTTTGTTAATTTCATTGATTGGTTTTTCTTCTATTATATTTAAGTCTGACTTAGAAGATGGAAGCTTAGAATTAATGTTATCTATAGTTAATCCAACTAAAATAGTGCTAGCTAAATTTTTTGCGATATTTATAAGTAGTACGATAGGGATAATTTTAACATTACCTATTATTTATATTTTTTTCAGCCAAACCTTGCTAGAAATAATATTTTTCTTTTTCAGCGTCTGGCTTGTAATAATTTTATCAAGCAGTTTAGTAGTATTATCGGGTAGCATGCAAAGCTATTTTAGGGTTAATGCTAATTTTATCGGCATATTTATTATGCCTTTGCTAATTCCCAGCATTATAATGACAGGGTTAGTACTACAAGACAATAATTTACAATTAATTTTCATTATGATAGGTATTAATTTAGTAATTTTACCTATTTCATTTGTCTTAAGTTCATATTTAATCAGAAATATTTACAGCATAACATGATTATTTTCTTTATTTTTACTAGCAGAATAGTATAAGATAATATAATAAATTTTTTTGAGAAAATAATATGTGGCAAGCTTTACGAAGGTTAATTGCAGCTAACACTATGGGCGTTTTCTTATGGGGCATTATTACTAAATGGTATATAATGATAGCTGTTGCATCATTAATAGTATTATTTTATGTAGTAAAAGGGCTTGAGAAAATCGGCTTTATAGACTATTTTGGCAGAACAACAGTTGAGATATTAGACACTAGTAAAGCTATTGCTCAAAATTGTACTGTAAAACTTGGTCCTGACTGGGATCACTTAGTCAACTTTTGGAATTGCTTAGGTGATCCAGGAAAATATGAGGTTAAAGAAGGTACAGGAGAAGAAGAATTACAGCAAGGTGTAGAAAGGCTTATTAAAAAGCCTGAAGATGGTGGTGAAGGAGATGGTACTATCCCTGAACCTACTACTCCGGTAGTAAATCCTTATGACAACAGTAATAATACGAATACAAACTAAATATGTCAGATACTGAAGATACTAATAACAATACAAAACAAACCTCTCGTCGTGATTTTATGGTCCTAACGGCTAGTAGCGTTGCAGCGGTTGGAGCTGCTTGTACACTTTGGCCTCTTATTGATTCTTTAAACCCTTCAGCCGACGTTCTTGCCTTATCATCAATTGAAGTTGATTTATCAAATATTGCTGTAGGTCAAACAGTTACAGTTAAATGGCAAGGAAAACCGGTATTCATTACTAATCGTACTCCAGATAAAATTGCTGAAGCACGGGCTGTAAAAATGTCAGAGCTTATTGATCCTGAAGAAGATCAAAACCGTGTAAAAGCTGGGCATGCTAATTGGTTAGTAACAATTGGTATCTGTACACATTTAGGTTGCGTACCACTTGCAAATCAAGGCGATTATGGCGGCTGGTTCTGCCCGTGCCATGGTTCACAATATGATTCATCAGGTAGAGTAAGAAGAGGTCCTGCTCCTTTAAATTTAGCAGTACCGCCCTACACTTTTATTAGCGACAAAAAAATTAGAATCGGGTAATTACCTATGAGCGACAACATTACCCCAAAAACTGAAAAGAATAATGCTATTATAGAGTGGATAGATTACCGTCTTCCGGTCTTCTCTTTTCTAAAGCATTTTAGCCATTATCAAACCCCAAAAAACCTTAGTTATTTGTGGAATCTAGGCTCTATTGCCGGCATTGCGTTAGTAATTCAGATAATTACCGGTATAATACTTGCTATGCATTATACGCCGCATGTTGATCATGCTTTTGATAGCGTTGAAAAAATCATGCGTAACGTTAATTATGGCTGGTTACTGCGTTATACTCATGCTGTTGGTGCCTCAATGTTTTTTGCAGCCGTATATTTACATATAGCAAGAGGACTATATTATGGCTCGTATAAAGCACCAAGAGAACTACTGTGGCATATCGGTATAATTATTTTCCTAACCATGATGGCTACTGCTTTTATGGGTTATGTACTACCTTGGGGACAGATGAGCTATTGGGGTGCAACAGTTATTACTAATCTATTCTCAGCTATTCCGCTTGTAGGTAAGTCTATAGTTACATGGTTGTGGGGTGGTTTTTCGGTGGATAATCCAACGTTAAACAGATTCTTTTCACTGCATTATTTATTGCCTTTTGTTATCGTTGCTCTTGTAATGCTACATCTAGTAGCATTGCATCAACATGGCTCAAATAATCCGAAAGGTATTGATGTTAAAGGTCCTAAAGATACGATTCCATTTCATCCTTATTATACGATTAAGGATTTTGTTGGTTTCGGGGTTTATTTCATAATATTTGCTTATTTTATTTTTTATGAACCAAATTATTTAGGTCATCCAGATAATTATATACCTGCAAATCCATTAGTTACCCCTGCTCATATTGTTCCTGAATGGTATTTCTTGCCATTTTATGCGATCTTACGTGCTGTGCCGTCTAAACTCGGTGGCGTGCTATTAATGTTCGGCAGTATATTTGTACTGTTTTTATTACCTTGGCTAGATACTTCAAAGGTAAGAAGTGCCAACTATAGACCAATATATCGTATTGCTTTTTGGATATTTATGGCAGATTGCTTATTACTTGGTTATTTGGGCGGGCAACCTGCAGAAGAGCCGTATATTACTATCAGTAGATTCGCTGCATGCTACTATTTCTTCCATTTTTTAGTAGCTTTGCCATTGATTGGTAAATATGAGAAACCACTACCACTACCGGAGGAGTTGTAGAGTTATGAAAGAGATCAGATAATTGTCATTGCGAGCGACTGTAAGGAGCGTGGCAATCTCAGGAAATTGGAAAACGTCATTGCGAGGAGATGTAACGCATCGACGTGGCAATCTCAGGAGGCATAACTCACGACATTTTGTATTATACAAATTTATGAAACAACCAGCTGTATATATAACTACTAATAAAAAAAAATGGTATACTTTATACCGGTGTAACCTCTAATCTTATAAAAAGAATATACCAACATAAAAACGAAAATATTAAAGGTTTTAGTAAAAAATATAATTGTAAAATATTAGTATTTTATGAGCTTCATCAAACTATGGATTCGGCAATAAATAAAGAAAAACAAATTAAGGCTGGTTCAAGAGATAAAAAGATTAAATTAATAGAACAAATAAATACAAACTGGGATGATTTATATAATGAAATTATTCTATAAATAAAAATATTATTGTGAGAAAAGACAAAACCTCAATATGACAATCTTATTAAATAATAATAAATTCCTGAGATTGCCACGTCGATGCTATGCATCTCCTCGCAATGACAATTCAAAAAAATCATATGAAAACTAAACTACTCACTTCTATCATTATAATATTAATTTCTGCTTTAAGCTTAGCCAATGAGGAAGCGTTACATCCAAAAAAAATGAAATGGCACTTTGAGGGCTTGCGTGGCAGTGTTGATCGTGAAGCCGCACAAAGAGGTTTTCAGGTTTATAAAGAAGTATGTAGCGTTTGCCACAGCTTAAGCAATCTATATTATCGTAATCTTAGGGATATTGGCTTTTCTGAAGAAGAGATCAAAGAAATTGCTAAAAATTATACAGTAAAGGATGGTCCGAATGATGATGGTGAGATGTTTGATCGCCCTGCTCTTCCATCTGATCGTTTTGTATCGCCTTATCCAAATGAGCAGGCAGCAAGAGCGGCTAATAACGGTGCTCATCCGCCCGATTTATCATTGATAATTAAAGCTCGTCATGATGGAGCGAATTATGTATATTCACTACTTACCGGTTATGCTGAACCGCCTACAGGATTCAAGCTAATGAATGGTGCTCACTATAATCCGTATTTCCCAGGCGGTCAGATAGCAATGCCCCCTCCTCTAATAGATGGGCAGGTGACTTATATGGACGGCACTAATGCAAGTGTTGAGCAAATGAGCCACGATGTTGCAGTATTTTTACAATGGGCAGCTGAACCGGAAATGGAACATCGTAAATCTATGGGGCTTAAAGTTATGATGTTTTTAGTAGCGTTTACTATATTCTTCTATATTGCCAAAAACCGCATCTGGTCTAATTTGAAATAGTGGATAATGTCATTGCGAGGAGGTTATGTAATAACCGACGAAGCAATCTCATGAATCTTACTTCATGAGATTGCAACAAAGCTACGCTCCTCGCAAGACTTGCTTGCGTGGATACCAAATCGTCTGAGCTACGCGAATAAAATAAGCGTGGCAATCCAGAAAAAATAATAAAAAATGTTATAAAGTTAGCATTTTTTACTGGATTGCTTCGTCAATTACTTCATAATTTCCTCGCAATGACGGAAATGACATAACTATCTTCCTCTATCTTGATCTTTATTCACCTTTACAGATTTAGACAAAGTAGTACGAAGTTGATTAATATTTTTTGTTGCAATTACTGCTTTACCAAAAGTATCTTTCATATGGGATACTTTTTCTTTGATAAAACTTTTCTTTTTACTATTGCTCTGCTCTTCATTTTTAGAAGTAACAGGAGGTGTAGATTTGATGATAGCACTTTCAGGTGGTTTATTTTCTTGATATTTTTCACCAATATTATTAGCAATCTTTTTAACATTTTCGGTGGAAATATGATAAGAAGATTTGCCGGGCAAAGCATGAGCAGCTTTTGAAATCATAGTCTGCTTTTCTTTTAAGTCTTTAGTTAGATTATTTATTATTTCCGGTTTATTTGTTGATAATTCTGAGAATGAAATCTTTTCTAAAGATTCAGACAATGCCGCAGTGATTTTGGTTTTATGTTCTTCGTCTAGTTTAAAATTTTCGCTTTCTAGATTTTTTAATGTAGCATCAACTATATTATTTGTTAAAAATTTAGAAAATGGTTTGCCGATTTTAGAGATTTTTTCTTGAGCTTCTTTATCAGTAAGTTTTGTTTCATTAATTCCCATCTCTTTATCAGTTTTATGTTGAGGCGGGGCAGAAGTTTTATCATTTAATTTATTTACTCTTATATCTCTTAACTTATCTTCTAAGCCATATTGTTCTTGAGGAGGTAAATTTTTGTAATGTTCAGTATTTCTTGCAAGTAGAGCATCAAGCATAAAACCTACTGATTTAGCTATCCTAGTTTCTTTAGGATCTGACGATAAACCGGAACGCTTATCATAGAAACCTCCTTTATCTGCTAAAGTAGCATAATGGTCTTCAATAGCAGAAGATAATTTAGGAGGTATGAAATTGCCCTCTTTATCAAATTCCGCTTTCATGCCCGTTTTTTCTGCTTCTAACTGTAATAATTCTTGAAAAATTTTAGTTTCAGCAATTCGGCATTGAAAATTCGGATCAGTTTCTTGTGATAATCTATCGGCTTGCTGCATTACCATAGAGTTTAACTTATGTAATGCATTAGGAGTTAAATTATCTCCTAAATTCTTAACAAACTCTGTTCTCTCTTTTGGATTACTCTCAAAACTACTGCTTAAAGTAGCCACATCTTCTTTCGTCGGTTCTCCTTTAACTATTCGTTCTAATACATCTTCGTTAACATAACCTTTTGTTATTTCGCTTGGTGAATCAGGCATAATATTATTACTTTAAGTTAATAATTAAAGTTTATTATATTTAACAATATTTTACTAATTATTATGAACACTTAGTGCAAAATATATATCTTGCTATATTAAATTTAATATATGGGAATTACGTGTGCACAAACGAAGGCTTTGTTGTGTGGGCAACTTTCCCCTGTCATCCCGTGGACAAGCCACGGGATGACACCGAGGACGTTTTCCGATCTACGCAACAAAGCCACAACGAATCCCGAAATTTGACTTACCAAACCTTGAAATATCAAAGGTATATTTATGATTACTTTACTTGCAGCGATAACAGGTTTTATTAGTTCTATAATTCCTGAGATTTTGAAAATTTATAAAGATATAAACGACAAAAGGCATGAGATAGATATTTTAGATCGCCAAATTACTAATAACAAACTTAACCAATCTAAAACTTTTACCGAGCTTACAATATCACAAGAAATGGCAGAACAGCATGCCCTTTATTCTACTTATAAATCTGGAGTTAGTTGGGTTGATGCCTTAAACGGCTCGGTAAGACCGGTGCTTGCTTATAGTTTTTTTGCTATGTATGGAATAGTTAAATACGTTCAATATAAATCATTAAAAAGCTCTGCCCTACTAGTACAATATTTAGATATATTATGGACTATTGATGATCAAACCATCTTTGCAGGTATTATTAGCTTCTATTTTGGTCAACGTACTTTCAACAAACTATATAAATATAAGACTTGAATTTTAATAAAATGAATTTATATATTTAGAATATATACTTTTAATAAATAAAAATTTAGTAGACGAAGATCAACTTCAAAAAGAGCAAGGAGTTCATAAGACGAGGAGCGGAGCGTATACTTAATACGTGAGTACCGCAGTACTTATAGAACGACGTAGCCAATTTTTGAAGTTCATCGAGTATACAAGGTTAGTATTATGAAAATTAAAGCTTACATCCCAGCTATAGCAGCTGTCATCTTATCTAGTAATGCTACATTAGCAAATCAAAACCAAGCATATAACTCTAATCATACAACTTCCTTACATCAAGCAATAGAATTACTAGACAACCAGATTACAAATATTGATAACCTATTTAAAAATAAGTTACCTTTTTATGAATCGAGTAGCATTAAGAGCAAATTTATTACTAAAGACAAACAATATATTATTATTATGGAAGTACCTGGCTTTGATAAAGATCATATCAAAATTAAAGTAAATGGTAATAAATTATTCGTTAAAGGAAACATTGAAGACGAAAATAAAGCTGATGATTCAAATAATTATATGAATAAGAACTTTAATTATGTAATATCTTTATATGAGGATGTAGATCAAAAAAATATTTCTTCAAGTCTAAAAAACGGTATACTTACTATTACCTTGCCACGCATAGAGGTTAAAGAGCAGGACGCAAAAGAAATACCGATTAATTAAATATAGCTTTAAGAAAGGTTAAATCATATGAATAAAACTTTGAAATACTCACTTATTATATTTATCAGTATAATATTATTGTTAATTATTATTCCTTTCTTTATCCCTTTGAACAATTATAAAGGGATAATAATAAGTAAAGTCAAAGAAACGATAAATAGAGATTTAACTATTAATGGCGATATAAAATTATCTTTACTACCAAATCCTGCAATATCCTTACCGGAAGTTAAATTATCTTCAATAGATAAAACAAAAGAGCCTTATTTAGTATCTGTTGAAAACGCTAAAGCCTCACTTAAGCTTCTACCACTTTTTAGAGGAACAATTGAAGTAGCATCTGTAGAGCTACAAAAGCCCGTTATAAATCTTGAAGTTTTAAATAATGGACAAAAAAATTGGGAGTTTTCCACGCCTAAAAATAAAACTGAAATAAATCAAGATGCTCCTATACCTACAGCTTCTAATGCCAAAACTGAGTTAGAACTTCCTATTCTTATCAATCACTTCAAGATATCAGATGGTAAAATTATATATAGAGATAATGGTAATGAAAAAATATTTAACAATATTAATTTAGATACTCACGTTAAAAGTACTAAAGGTCCAATAGATTTTACTTTAGCATTAGAGGCTCTAGAGCAAAAAATTTATATAGATGGTAATATTGAAGAAATTGGAAAAGTAATACCATTAAGTGCAAATATAAATATTGCGGACGAAAAAATTAAAATTGAGGGAAAGCTCGATAGTGAAAATAATTCTTTCATAGGTCTTGCAAATATTAAAGGTAATACTAAAACTCTAGGGCTGCCAAGTGATTTACAAAATGATTATGAGTTAGCAGCATCCATAATTGCAGATAGCAAAAATCTAAATTTAAAAGATGCAAGGCTTAACTATACTAATATAGAATTACTGGCAAACGCAAATTATGATATAGAACATAGTAGTTTAAAGGCAAATATTATTGCAAACCCGGGTAATATCATTGGTGATATTAGCTCTAATTTAGATAAGGCAAGTATTTTCAATGGTAATATTAAAATAGCAGCAGATAATCTAAAACCTTTACTTAACGCTCTGAAAATAAAAACTGATAAATTACCTCCTATTATTAACCAAAAAATTTCTCTTATTTCCAATGTAGTCTATAATTCACAAGCCCTAATTTTACATAATATCAATTTAATTGCTGGAAATAGTAATTTATCAGGCGATGTAACCCTGAAAAATCTGAAGCAAGACATATCTGCTATTCATAATTTAAAAATTAATAATTTTGAGTCATTTATGGCTTTGCTTGGAGTCAATAATCTAAATCGTATTGGAACATTACAATTAAATGGGGAAGTGCAAAAAACTAAAGATACATTACAGATAAATGATAAAATATCAGCCTTTAATACTAATATAGCAATTAAAGGCGATGTTAATTTAGCTTCTCAAAAAACTAATTTTAACCTTAATATATACAGCCCATTAATTAACTTAGAAAAAATTACCTCAGGCAGCCCTGCTCCTGCACCTACATCTACTTCTAATCCTGTTGCAAATAATACAGGTCAAGCGTCTGCTAATGCTCCTAAAAGTAGCACTCCTTGGTCAAATAGTCCTATTGATTTAAGCTTTTTAAATACAATCGAGGGACAGCTATCAGCAAATATAGATAAACTAACCAATGATTCATTGGTAATAAATAATTTTAAAGCAAAATTAGCTATTACCGGAGGTAAGCTAAATATTACTTCAGTTAGTGCAAATATTTATGGTGGCGATCTTAACGCAAACGGTTATGTAAGCTCAGGAAAAGATCAAAATGCAGCGATTAAAATTGATTTAAAAAATGCTTATGTTAAAAGCTTAACTCCACAAAGTGGTAAAATAAAAATAATCGATGGACGATTAAATTTTACCACCGAACTTAATTCTACTGGTAATAGCGTTTATACTTATGTTAATAATTTAAATGGACAATTTAACGTAAATAGTAGTAATGGAAAAATTAGCGGATTTGATTTAAACCGCATTGTGGATGCGATAAATAATGCTAAAAATACCGAAGGAGTTCTACGCCTTATTAATGGATCTTTTAGTGGCGGTACTACATCCTTTTCCAATTTAGTAGCAACCGGCAATATAGAGCGTGGCATGGTACGACTAACTGAATGTCATTTAGATGCTAGCCCGGCTAAAGCCAATGCTCATGGTCAAATCAACCTACCGCAATATATGCTAGATGTTGGGGCAAGCGTCACTATCAATAATTTTCCTCCTCTAGGGGTCAAATTTTATGGTTCTATAAATAATCCGCAACATAAATTAGATATAGAAGCTCTTCAAACATATTTAGTAAAAAATGTATTTAGCAGCGTCCTTAAAGACCTAAAAAGTGGTGAAAAGAAACCTGAAAATATTATAAAAGATGCTTTAGGTTTAAGAAAGAAAAAGGAAGATAGTAGTAATGAACAGAATAATACAGAGCAACCGCAAAACCAACAACCTACCGATCCTGTTAATAAACTGCTGCAAAAAGGATTAAAGAAACTGTTTTGATTTGTAGTATTTATTATACATTTATGTTATAAAGTTAAAAGATAAGTATAATTATTTATAATTATGAATAACAAACAAACAGAAAAAACCATTAGTTGTTTTGACGTAGCTAATTATTTCTTAGTTCTAGTAGATAGAGAAGCAGGAGATACTATAACTCAGCTAAAGCTTCAAAAACTAATATATTTTGCTCAAGGTGTTCATCTCGCTTTATTTAATAAACCTTTTTTTGAAGAAGAGATTGAAGCATGGAAACATGGACCAGTAGTACCAAAATTACGTATACCGTTCGGTAATTTACAAGATGGTCCAATTGCCGCCCCCGGTGAAATGGACTTTGATATTTACACACAACAGCAAAAAAACTTAATTTATAAAATATATTCTATATATGGCGAACATACGGCAAGCTATTTACGTAATTTAACACACCGGCATTCTATTTGGCTTGAAGCTATAGAAAGTATAAATCATACTATGACCAAAGAAAAAATACAGGAATTTTTTAAAGTTAATATAATTAATAATATTAAAGATTATATTTTATTGATTAATAAGGAAGATCTTGAACAAATAGAAAATGCAGAAGATCAGTGGTGGATGAATTATGATAGCGGTGTACCTGCTGAAGATATTACAGAACAACTTTTAAAAGCAAAACAGAAACAAGAAGGTAAAAATTTTGAAAGTTGTTTGGTCTGATGAAGCTTTAACACAGTTAGAATTTTGGAAGTACACTAATAAAAAAATGACTAAACGAATACATCTTTTAATAGATAGTATTATGTCAACACCTTGTACCGGTATAGGAAAGCCTGAACCTTTAAAGTATGAGTTAAGTGGTTTTTGGTCTCGAAGAATAGATCAAGAGCATAGATTAGTTTATTCTTTCAATAAAGAAACTAAAATTATTATAATAGAAAGTTGTAAAGGACATTATTAAAATTCACACAACTAAAATAGAATATAGCAGTATATTAAATAACTTAGATTTTATTCAGAATCTGAACTAGGTATTGATTCACCGATACATTCTAAATTAAATGGTAATATTGTAGCAGGATAACATATTTTTTCATCTTTAACTAATTTTTTTGTGGGATACTCATCATTATCGTTGTTATTCTCATCTATATCTTCTTCGTATTTTCGTTTTATACCTCTATTTTCAAATTTTTCTTCTTCTAATTCTATGAAATCGTAAGGTATTTTTTTCTCTTCAATGTAAGATATTAGATCATCTATATCTTCTTCAATCTCTGAATCATTATATAAATTACTTGTGAAATTATTATTATATTTGTTAATTTCTTTTAAGATTGAATTAAGTCTATTTGAAGGTATGAAGTTCTTTTTCTCCAGAGAGTAATGATCCAAGCACATTTTTGCTATTTCTTCTAAGTATTTATTATTTTTTATAAGATCGTCACTTATTATATTTTGAATCTCGTTAATTTCTGCACATATTCCTAATAATATCAAAAGATTTTTAAGATTTGCAGAATTATTAATTTGTTTATGATATGGGCTAGCTTTTTCATCTGACTGACAATTTATTATATCGGATAATAGCCACAAGAATTTATCTTTATAATCTAATGAATATTTTGTTTTGAAATTTAGATATTTACTTAGAGCATCATTAATTTTTGAATTTTCATTTACCCACTGCCTACATTTTTCAGTATCATAAATTTTATCATTGATCAACTCTATGACTTGATTACTTTTTACAAAATTTTCTAATATTTTTTGTTCTTCATTTGCAAATTTTCTTGTATTAACCATTAATGTCCTTATAAAAAATGATTTTAAAAGGGCATTATATAGGCTTGTTAATAAAAAGTAACTATTTTGTGATTAGGTTTGTCAAGGTAGTTTAAAACTATGTATGACAAAAATCTAAAAGTAGAAATATGAGGAACAAATAAAATATCGAATAAGCAAAAAATCTTTTTGCCTGCTTATTATCAGCATTATCATAAAATAATGATATAGAATAATATAAAAACACTAAACCAAGTACCACAGCAATTACTAAATATATAATATTACTCATACCTATAAAAAAAGGCATAAGAGAAGTCAAAAATAAAAGTATGCTGTAAATTAGAATTTGCTTCTTAGTATATAAAGCTCCTTTTATCGCAGGCATCATAGGCACTTTACAGTTTTTATAATCATCGTTACAAAATAAAGCCAAAGCCCAAGAATGAGGCGGCGTCCAAATAAAGATAATTAGGAACAATATAATAGAATCCAAAGACACGCTGCCACTTACAGAAGCATAACCTATTACAGGAGGGAGAGCTCCAGCAGCTCCACCAATAACAATATTTTGGATAGAACTACGCTTTAACCACATAGTATAAATGCAAATATAATAAAAAATAGTAAATAATAATAATAATGCTGATAGGAAATTTACGCATAATGCCATAAAAAATACTGAAAAGAATGCCATTATCAATCCGAATGATAACGCTTCGTCAGCTTCTATAGCACCTCTTATTATCGGTCTTTTTTGTGTACGTTTCATCAAGGCATCAATATCCCTATCATACCACATATTAATCGCTCCAGCACTACCTGCACCTATCGCTATACAGATTAAAGCAATTACACTAATGAAAGGATGCAGAGAATTAGGAGCAAGCCACATTCCAGAAAAGCCAGTAAAAACAACCAATGACATTACACGTGGTTTCATTAGTAAAATATAGTCTTTAACTGTACTTTGAGGATAACTAACTTTATCTAAACTTATTGATTTTGTTAAAGAATTCATATAAAAGTTTTTTTACTAAATATAAAAAGTTTTAAGGTAAAAATCAACGATTGACTTTAATGTAAGAAATGTATATATTTTTTTGTAATTATAATTTAAAAGTTAAGGATATTTTCAGTGACAAAAATCGTACGTTCTAAATATAAAGCTAGTAGAAGACTTGGTGTTAGCTTATGGGGTGATGGTAAAGATGCATTTAATACCCGAAATTATCGCCCAGGTCAACATGGACGCAATACCATGGTTAAAACCTCCGATTATGGGTTACATTTAAAAGCTAAACAAAGAATAAAATGCCATTACGGTCGTATCACTGAAAAGCAATTTAGAAATATCTTTGGATTTGCTCAAAAAATGAAAGGTAATACTGGTGAGAACTTCATCGGATTACTTGAAAGTAGGCTTGACTCTATAGTTTACAGAATGAATATTGCACCAACTATTTTCTCTTCTAGACAATTAATATCACACGGTCATATTAAAGTAAACGGTAAGAAAGCTGATATAGCAAGTATGCGTCTTAAAGAAGGTGATGTTATAGAGATCAAAGAAGCTTCAAGACAAATGGGCATCATTCAAGAATCAGTTTCAAAGCAAGGTCAAACAACACCTGATTATGTATCATTTGATGTAGATTCACTAAGTGGTAAATATCTAAGAGTCCCAACGATTTCCGACGTTAGATATCCTTTCACTCCTGAAGTTCATTTAGTAGTCGAGCTATATTCTCGTTAATATCATGCTTGTTTAACTTAAAAAAACTACAAGTACTGCGGTACGAACTATATTAAGTAACTACCGCCGTTCTTTGTCTTGCGGATTCCTCGCTCTTTTTCAAATTAAACTTTGTCTACCTATTGTTTTTATATCTTTGTCATTTAGGTGGGGTTGTTGCATAGATCGAAAAATATCTTCTGCGTGTTATCCTATAGTGGCATTGCCCGCGTGGATCAGTTTCCACTGTCATCCCGTGATTTATTCTATGTCATTCTTAGCAACGGCACAGTAGTGTCCGGAGAAAATTGGAGTATTATTAAAACCGTCATTGCGAGCGGTCGTAGACCGCGTGGCAATCCAGAAAAATAGTAAAAAATAACTAATTTTAGCATTTTTTTACTTCCTTGCTTCGCCCTTATTACTTTGTAATTCTTCTCGCAATGACGAAAAAACCTAATAATAACAACGTTTATTTTTTCTCCGGACACTACTGTAGCAACGGCGGGAATCCAGCATAAAGCGAGATACCTAAGCTTTTATATTCTAAAAAATTGCTGTATTTAGACTTTTTTTCCTAGATTCCCGCCGTTGCTTCGAATGACATATAAGGTACTAGATTGCTTTGCTGGCTATTACGTAACATTTTCACAATAACAATGTTTAACTGTCTAGTACTATAAAGATAGTATATTACACCATGATTTCATTATAACCTAGGGCATCATCAGTATGCTCTTCACCTTCGAGTTCAATATCTTCTTTTAAAGCTTCTGTAGCACAACTACTTAACATATCGTCTTTAGCTTGCTCTTCTTGCCATTTTAAACTTGCTTGTTCAAAATTAACAACTCGTTCTTTTACTTCTTCTAATGTATAGCTTTCAGCCTTTTGTAAAAACTGCTCTATATCTTCTTTTAGGTCTGGATTTTTTTCACTAAATTCCTCAAAAAATTTCTTTACACCTGTTAATAGTTCAGCTTTTTCATATTCTATATCATCTTCAAAACCTTCATCTTCTAAATCTAAAACTTGTTTTTCGGGTTTAGCTTTTACAACTTCTATATTCTTATCCTCTTCAAATCCCTCATCCACAATATTATTCCTATCAAAAACATTAGAAAATAATTCTTTATAATAATCATTCTCAACAATTTTATTATCGGGGTTATTTTTATTATAATTAACGACCACCCTATCAACAATTTCTTTAAAATTTTCATTATAATTTATATTCTTAAAATTAGAGCTTTCATGAATAGATTTGTTTGCTAGCTCTTTAAGTACTTGAAGATTTTCAGTGCTTGAATTACTCATTCCATAATGCTCTTCTGGAATATAGGTAGCTATTTCTATTAGTTTATCACCAAAAATTTTTTGTGTGATCATTTCATCAGATAATTGCGTTGCATCTAAAATTTTACCTGTTATATTGTTTTTTAATAACTCTATTATTCCTCCACCACAACAAATAGTTTGGTACTCATCATTTGATTCTTCTTTTAATGATAGATACATAGCATTATCAATTTTATAATTATTTTCCTCCAATAATTTCCATGTCATTAAAGCCGGATCATTAGCATACACTCCTCCATCAATAATCGTATGATGTTTAGTGTTAGTTACATTGCTTAATGATTTACTAGGAAAAAATCTTGGTGCAGCAGTTATTCCTTGAATTATATCAGATAGTAAATAATTATTATCGTCACTTTTCCTAGCATCTATTGTAGAAAAAGTAATAAGCGGATTTTCTTTATTATCAAGGTCATAGCCTGTAACTATAACATCTCCGATTAAATCTTTTAAAGTGTAATCCTTACAATATTCTTTTAATAATTTTATTAAAGGTTCTGGAGAAAATTTGTAACTTAATAAGCCGTTTAAGCTCCATACTTTCCTAAAAGTTAATTCCTGCGGAAAAATATCTTGAGCCATTTTTTCAAATAAATCCACAACCTCTTGCATAGTAAGTAATGGTTTATGAGAATCATTAGGATCAGGTATTCCAGACAAAATAGCAATAAGTCCACCAACACTAGTACCTCCTCTAACGGGAAATAATTCACATGTGGGCTTACCAGTTAATTGCTCTATATTGTTTAATATTACTACTTCTATATCCCCTTTTACACCTCCTCCTTCTAATAATAAGAGATCTATTCCATTATCATTAGTTTTTACGCCATCTATTATCTCTGCCATCACAATAACCCCAAAGTTTAATTGTGCGGCAATATATAATAAAAGTTAATAATTGTCAACTTATTGCTATTTGAATACTTAGTATATTTTAACTTGTTAAATAAAGTTACAACTATTAGTAAACTATACTTGATTAGTAGTTAATATTTTAGTATATAGATAAGGATATTTAAAAAACTAAGGGTAGAAATTATGATTGAGTATGATCCTAGAGAGGTAGGGAAGAAAGTTAATTCAATAAAACCTAGTGTAAAAAAGGTGCTGGAGTTTTTTACTATACCTGATCAAAAACAAAATATTGTTCATTATATCCAAGGTAAAATTTTGGAATGTATGGCAAAAAAAGATGTTATTACTGCTGTTGCCCTAATTGATTGCGTTTTAGGTATTACAGGAATTGATGGACAGGAACTTAATTTAAAATTTATAGAACCAGTAGCAATTCAACATAATTATGAAGATTTTGCTGTTAGTTTCTTAGGATCATGTAAAGCTTTAAATTACATTGAAGAAAATAATTAGTATTTATGAAAAAAATATATATAGATAGCTCAAGTTCAGGAGAAGAAAGAGAAAATCAAGTAGTTACTAAAATTAAGCAGGTAGATTATCATAATTATTTATTAGGTAATATATTAAATTTTAAGCATATAAATAATGCTGATGAATTTAAAACTAAACTAGGACTAATACTACATAATTTAGCTGATAGATTATTTAAAGCTCAATAATTAATAATAC
Organism: Rickettsia endosymbiont of Rhinocyllus conicus; assembly: GCF_964026465.1. Taxonomy (NCBI): domain Bacteria; kingdom Pseudomonadati; phylum Pseudomonadota; class Alphaproteobacteria; order Rickettsiales; family Rickettsiaceae; genus Rickettsia; species Rickettsia endosymbiont of Rhinocyllus conicus. The sequence goes on from NZ_OZ032155.1 coordinate 1,057,654, forward strand.
TTATCAAAACATTAAAGCTACAAAATTAAGTTTAAGTACTGAAAAATATAATAAAATACTAGATGATATAAAAACTGTTTTTAACAAGCAACTAAATCAGTTATTTATTAATTATAATAAAGAAAATCCTATAATAGATGATGATTATATTGACTTATTTAACTTTATATTTGATAGAAATTTAAAATTACCACAAACTTTTATTTTAAAAGATACAATTACCATCGCTAATGTGAGAGAAATTTTACTTAAAGAATTGCAAAATTCTACAATTAATTTAAAACCATTATTTAAAAATCCATTAGAAATCAATTCAACTTTCAATAATGTAGGGGAAATTTTATCTTATTCAAAACTCAATACTAGGAATATTAAAAACACATTAAAATATATAAAAATACAAGAAGCAAACAATTATAACTCATCTACTGTTTATAAAATTTCAAATTCTCAATTAGAAGTTTTTACAGATATTCATATATTGCATTATAAAACAAGTAACGTACAAACAGAAAAGTTTGGATTTGGAACTTATAAAGAAATTTTTCAAGAAATATCAAATAATGAACCATACAAAAAAAACATAATAAAACGTATTTTTGAAGTTGTTCAAAATAAAGAGCATGATAATTTAATAGAATTACCTAAAAAACTAAATAATTTTGCTGAACAACTAACTCATTTATTGTCCCAAATTTGGGAGAAAAACCCCGCACTTGCAGTGCGTCGTTTTAACATATAGAATGTAGAGATGCAGTATTACAAGAAGATAAGCCACACAGTTTACGATTGCACTTATCATATAGTATGGGTGACTAAATATCGATATAATATATTGGTTGGTGATATTGGTAGGAGAGTCAAGGACCTAACCCAAGAGATATGTAAGGATAATGGAGTAGAGATATTAAGAGGGAAGATAGCTTCAAATCACGTACATATCTATGTATCTGTGCCACCTTATCAAAGTATTAGTAAGGTGGTACAGTATCTAAAAGGAAAGAGTTCAAGGAAGATTCAGCAGGAATTTCCAGAATTACGGAAACAGTATTGGGGTAAACACTTATGGGCTGTTGGATATTTTGTCAGAACCACAGGCAATGTGACTGACCAAATGATCAAGGATTATATTGATAAACATGAATCGAGAGATGATAAGTTTGGAAACTTTCAAGTTGAAAACTAGCTATAGCTAAGGCATTGATGCCATAATCTTAAGCCCTGCATTTGCAATGCAGGGTGGTTAACTATTTATAATTGAGATGCAAAGAAATAATGCAACATTATTTACTGCTCCTATATTCCTTGAGCTTGTTGCACAAGATAGCAAATATCTAAAAACAGATTTTTTTCCTATGGCTACTCATACAGCAGTCTCACAAGCAAGAGGTATAGCGTATTCTTATCCTCTTGAACTTCCAAACAGTTATTTTATGGATTATGACACACATAATGTAACTCAAGGGAACTTATTACTTAGACAAGAAGGGCATGTTTTTGTTGAATGGCTCCAGAAAGTTATGGGTAATGATAAATTAAATAATATTACTCAAATATTTAATCTAATATATACAAAAAAAGTTCTTCAAGAAAAAGAAATAGATTCAATAAAGCTACAAGAAATACAAGCATTCTTAGGTTCTATAGGGAAGCTAAAAAATTATCCTGCTAATTTAATAAAAGTACTAGAGGAAAATCTACATAATTTAATTCCTCATTTTGGCAGTCGACCAGAACAATATTTACTATTATTTAAAGAAGCACTATTAAAAAAAACCATATTTTCAAAGAAAGTTAAAGATTTGATAGAAAATACATTTTTTGAATTCCAAAAAATATTACCTAAGCTTGACTCTTTTTTAGTCAAAGTCCAAGCAGATTTAAAAAAGGATATCAAGAAAATTATCCCTGAGATTTTACAAATTTTATGTGCGAAGATAAAAGAATGGTACAATATTGATGCACCTGAATATATCACAAATGTAAAAACAGTAGAAGAACTTAAAAATCAATCACTTTCATCTGAGAGATGAAAGTTTGTCTATAGCGACTAGAAGTCGAGAATCAAGCTAAAGCTTATTCCAGTCTTATATTAGTAGTCATTGCTGGTTCATGAGCATCAGTATGTCTATTAATATATTCATTAATCATGTCATCAGTCACATTGCCACTAGTCGAACTAAAGTATCCTCTTGCCCATAAATGTCTACCCCAATACTTTTTTCTTAATATTGGAAATTCTTCTTGTATCTTTTTTGACGATCTTCCTTTAGCTTTTTGCACAAATTCACTTACTTTAATATGAGGTGGTATATTGGCAAATATATGTATATGATCGCTTGATATTACTCCATTTTCTATTTTAATATTGAGCTCTTCTGCAACTACTGCAATAATTTCTCTCACTCGCTTTTTGATATCATAGGTTAACACCTTGTATCGATATTTTGTAATCCACACTATATGATAGCGATGATAGTAAACTGTGTGTGATTTGTTGCTGTATTGAGTCATGGTGCTTATGATGCTAACGCATCATGGCGCACATGGCAAGCTAAAGCTTTTCCATCTGGAAGATGGAGGTTTTAACCACCAAAGGGACTATAAAGAAGTATTAAAAGATATTACAGCCAAAATAAATAACTCTAATTCTATATTTTCTCAATCCGGAGATAAATTAAAATTTTCAATACCTCCTATTAAAAGAAAACTAGTTAGTACTGAAAATATTAATAACAAACTTTTAAAAACTCATAATGAAGAAAATTATGATTCAAGTTTAGATGATGCAATAAAAGAATATTATAAGATAATGGGGGAAGATAGCAGCTCTATATCCTTGTAAAACTACTATTAATATTATAATTTTTTTCTGGTCCTAGGACTTGGTAATTAAGAATAAAGGAATCAGGATTTAGAAATATATAGGTAGCATTATAGTGGTCTTTACCGCATAAATGTCTACCTACAGCCTTTATACTCTTCTGCTCTGAAGAATTGGCTCTGCAAAACTTCGGGGAACTTACATGCTTGCCTATTAAGCATGGGCTATGTGTGCTTATCCCTTGTTTTACATTCCAGTTCTTCAAATCATTTGAGTATATATTATTGATGAAATCTAACTGATAAAACAAGCTATTCTCTGGAGTAGTAAAATATTTGATGATATTATTATTTTCCAGAATATATTTATATTCTTTTACTGCAAATATTTGATTATCACAGCCATAATAATTAAAGCTCAGCTCTTCCTTATATAGTAATTCGTTAGGATTAATTTCTAAAAAATACGCCACCCTTCCCCATAACCATAATTCTCTATGGTTCTTTTAATATCGTACTTCCCAGAAAGTTTTGCAAAGATTTTATTTTTTCCAAAATTCTTCATGAGTAATGCAGTCTTCTAACGGTTCTTTACTAGCTTTAAGAATTTTCTCAACTAATCCAGGCACAGAATAAATAGCTAGAGTTTCTTGCAACCCTTCATATTCTTCTTCTGATATAATCACCGCATTATTATATTTGCCTTTAATAGAGTCTTAATATTACTTCATGAGATTGCCACGTCAAGACTTTGTCTCTCCTCGCAATGACACATAAGCTAATTCTGCAAGATTTTCATCATTAGGTTAATTTCTTCGCGTAATTCTAAGTCACTTTCTAGTAGCTCTTCTACTTTTTTGATGGCATGCATAACTGTTGTGTGGTCTTTTTTACCGAATTTTTTACCTATATCGACTAGACTTTTAGGGGTAAGGATTTTACTTAAATACATAGCTATCTGACGCGGTCTTGCAATAGCACGCATTCTTCTTGGCGATGACATATCAGATAATTTAATATTGTAACGATTAGCTACTTTTTTCTGAATATCTTCAACTGTAATTATCCTTTCATTAGAACGGAGCAAATCTCTTAAAATATTTTGTGTATTTTCGAGTGTTATTTCTTTTGCAGTAAAGTTAGAGTAGGCAATAACCTTATTTAACGCTCCCTCAAGCTCTCTTACATTTGAAACGATCTTAGAAGCTAAAAAATCAATTACATCTTTTGGAACTTTAACGTTCATCTGCTCAATTTTAGACTCTAAAATACCAAGACGTAACTCATAAGTAGTGCTATGAACGTCTGCCACTAAACCCCACCCTAAACGGGATTTAATTCGGTCTTCAATATCATCTAAATCGGAAGGCGACCTATCGCAAGAAATAACCATCTGACGGTTATTATCAATCAGCGTATTGAACGTATGGAAGAACTCTTCCTGCGTACTATCTTTACCACAAATAAATTGAATATCATCAATCATTAATACATCAACTGAGCGAAATTTCTCTTTAAAAGACATTACTTCTTTGTTACGCAAAGCCTTAACAAATTGGTACATAAATTTTTCTGCCGACATGTATATAACCTTACGGCTTGGATTATTCTGTTTTATGTACCAACCAATTGCATGCATTAAATGGGTTTTACCAAGCCCTACCCCACCATATAGGAAAAGAGGGTTAGATTCGGAAACTGCACTTGAAGATTCAGCTACTGCTCTTGCAGCAGCATAAGCAAGCTCATTTGGAGCACCAACAACAAAATTATCGAAAGTAAAACGTATATCAAGTGTTGAGAAAATATTTTCTGAATTAAGCTCGCTACTACCAATATCGGCAAAAGTTTTAGTAGGCAACTCAAGAGTTGCTTGATTAGATGCCGGCAATTCTTTAGTAATTATTTCTACTGTTTTAATAGCATTATTATAATGCTGAAATAATTGCAATATAACGACAGAATATTTAGATTTTATCCAATCTCTAATAAAATTAGTAGGAGCACAAAGGATAACAGTATTTAGTGAAGATTCTATAAAATTGACCTTACTAAACCAGCTATTATATAAAGCCTCACCGTAATAGTTATAAAGGTCTTGGGTTACGTTACTCCAGACATTTACACTATTATCATTTTGATTTGTTAAAATTATTTGATTAGTATTCACTTAAAACTGCCACGGTAAGTTATTTTGTTTCCAGCCTTTATTTTGAAGATTTCCTTCGAAACCATCAATAATATTATAACAATTTTTATAACCTATATTAGCCATAAAATTTGCTGCCATTAATGATCTATGCCCTGATCTGCATAAAAAAAATATAATGTTAGACATTTTATCATCAATAATAGATAAAAATCTATCTTCAAAATCTCTATTCAGCTCCATAAAAGGTGATAGCTGCCAGCTTAAAAAGATTACATTATTTTTATTACTCAAACTCGGAACACCCACATGTTTCCATTCTTCTTCTGTTCTAACATCAACAAGAAAAGTATTATTATTTGAAACCAGCATATTATAAGCTTCTTTAGAACAGATATTTTGAACTAACATATTTTGCCTATATATTGCTTTATATATAATAAAAATGTTTAAACTATTGGATTTTATTCATGCGAAGATGAATTTATTAAGATAGTATAGCTTTCGTAAAACCTTAAATATTTTTAAAATATTCTTGGTCTCTGATAGTTTTAATAATATTATCATAAAAAAATTTTGCAAGATTTTATAACATGAATAAATTAAATAAAAACTCTTTACAAAAGAAACTTTTTTATCGTAGTAAAAATCGTGGCTGCAAAGAAATGGATTATATATTAGGCAATTTTGCTAGTCTTTATCTACCTTTCATGGCGGAAGAAAAACTTTTAAGCTATACTTTAATACTTGATCAAAATGACAATGATCTTTATAATTGGATTACTAATAAATCTTCCGTTCCTTCTAATTTAGATGCCGAAATAATGGAGCAATTACGCAAAATAATAAAAATATAATTTCCCATCATACATGTTACAACAAAAATTTCCACAAGCTGCTAAATCTTTCTTCACAATTGATAGCTTTATAAAGAATTCTAAGCAAGATTTCATTTTAGTTACAAGTAATGAAGAAGAGGCGTTGCAATTATACAAGCAGGCTTTATTTTTTTTACCGAGCGAAAATATATATTATTTTCCGAGCTATGATACAATTCCTTATGACCATACGTCACCAAATTGCAATATACTATCTAAGCGAGCCGAAACATTAACCAAACTTACGACCAATAAAGGAAATAAATTAGTCATTACTCAAGCAACGAATTTATTGAATAAATTACCGCCTAGAGAATTCTTTGCTAAATATTATCTAAAATTATTTCCTAAAATGAAGCTGAGTGCAAATGAGTTAAGTAAGTTTTTGGTAGAAAATAGCTTTACGAGGAATGCAAGCACTGTTGATGTTGGAGAATTTGCAGTTAGAGGCGAGATTGTTGACTTAATATTACCTGAATCTAAAGGCTATAGAATTAATTTTAGCTGGGATTATGTCGAGTAAACAATTTGATATTGATACCCAAATCTCAACTAAATCTTGTAATGAACTAATTATTAGTCCAGCAAATGAGATAGTTTTAAATTCTGAAACAATCAGTAATTTTAAAGATAATTACCTGCGTAATTTTGGAGTTAACCATACCGATAATCCTTTATATGAAGCAATAACCGGCGGAAGAAAGTTCTCAGGTTATGAGCAGTTACTACCTTTATTTTATGATGACTATTCCGGTTTAATAGATTATCTTAATAAGCCGGTCATTATCTTTGATAATCTAACAAAGCAGGCTATTTTAGAATTTGAGCATAGCTATAATGATTTTTACAAAGCAAGACTAGATGCCAATAAGCTTAAATTTAACAGCTTTTACCCTACTCTTTCACCCTCCCAGCTATATTTTACTTCTCTTGAAGCTATAGAATTACTTGAGCAGGAAAATAATATCCTAATTAGTTATGAAAATTCCGAACAGGCTAGCATAGTTGAAAATATAGCAGCTGCAAGCTTTGTAGAAAAGAAAACTGTTTTTGATAAGCTGTTTGAAGTTATCAAAGCTAATTCTCGTAAGAAAATTATTATAGGCTCAAGCGTTTTAAGTAGCTTTGAAAGAGTTAAAAGTATAATCGGAAATTATGAATATAATTACAATCAAGTAGAGTATTTGGAAGAAGCAAATCTTGGTGCAATAAATATTGCCATATTACCCTTAAATCAAAGCTTTTCTACTCCTGAATATTTATTTATTGCAGCTAGCGAGCTATTAGAAGAAAAAGTTATCACTACAAACACTAATAAGAAACTCAAAAATATTTTACTTGAGCTTGATCATTTAGCCGAGGGAGAACTAATAGTCCATAAAGATCATGGTATAGGGCAGTTCTTAAAGCTTGAAGCTTTAGAAATTAAAGGCAAGCTTCATGATTTCTTAAAGATTCTCTATGCCGGTAATGATAAGCTATATATACCCGTTGAAAATATTGAGGTAATAAAGAAATATGGCAGTGATGTTGCCCAGCTTGATAAGCTCGGAAGCGTCTCATGGCAAAAAAATAAAGCTAAGCTTAAAAACCGTATTAAGGAAATTGCCTTGCATTTAATGCAAATAGCTGCCAAGAGAAAACTTAATACCACTGCTGCTATTGAATTTGACCTTGAAGAATATGATAAATTTTGTGCTAAATTTCCTTTTACCGAAACTGAAGATCAATTAAATGCAATAAATGATATTAGAGAAGATTTAAGCAATGGCATGCTAATGGATAGGCTAATATGCGGAGATGTTGGCTTTGGTAAAACTGAAGTAGCAATGCGTGCTGCCTTTATGGTTGCTAAATCCCTAAACGAAAATTCACCGCAAGTGGCGGTTGTCGTACCAACTACTATTCTATGCAGCCAACATTTTGCAAGATTTACCGAAAGATTTAAAGATTTTGGCTTAAATATCAAGCAATTATCTAGTGTTGTTAGCTCCAAAGAAGCAAAGATTGTAAGATCGGAACTTGAAAGCGGTAAGATACATATAATAATAGGTACGCATTCTTTACTACATAAAGTTACTAAATTTTGTAACCTTAAACTATTAATTATAGATGAAGAACAGCATTTCGGCGTTGGCCAAAAGGAATTCCTTAAATCGCTAAAATCTTCTACCCATGTGCTTGCAATGTCTGCGACTCCAATACCTCGCACCTTACAAATGTCGATGACCGGCTTAAAAGAGCTAAGCATTATCGCAACACCTCCGCTAAATAGGCTGGAAGTCCGCACCTCTGTTATGCCGTTTGATCCTGTTATTATCAGGGATGCATTACTGCGTGAGCATTTTAGGGGCGGTAAAAGCTTTTTTGTCGTTCCAAGAATTAATGATATAGAAGATATCGAAAAGCAGTTAAAGCAAATAGTCCCTGAATTAAGCTATAAAGTAGCACATGGTAAAATGTCACCGAATAAAATTGATGAGATTATGAGCGAATTTTATGCCAGCAAATTCGATATATTAATCTCAACAACTATAATAGAGTCAGGAATTGACATACAAGACGCTAATACTATGATTATCCATAAAGCCGATATGCTGGGCTTGAGTCAATTATATCAGTTACGGGGTAGAATTGGACGAGGTAAGATGCGAGGTTATGCCTACTTAACGCTGCCAAGTCATAAGAAAATGACGCCACATAGCTTAAGACGTTTAGAGATAATCCAGAATAGCTGTGCTCTCGGTTCAGGCTTTACTATCGCAAGTCATGATATGGATTTACGAGGTTTTGGTAATTTAATCGGTGAAGAGCAATCAGGACAAATTAGAGAAGTTGGAACAGAGCTTTACCAAGAAATGCTGGAAGAACAGATAGCTATTTTTAAAGATGAGCCAATAAGCGGTGAACAGCCTTTCATCCCGACTATTAATTTAGGTTTATCGGTCTTTATTCCTGATAATTATGTATCGGATTCAGTTCTAAAGCTTGGTTTATATAGAAGAATAGGTAATCTAAACGATGATTTAGAAGTAGAAAAATTTAAAGACGAAATGATAGATAGATTTGGTAGCCTGCCAACTGAATTTAATAATTTACTTGATATTGTTAAAATAAAATTATTATGCTTTAAGTTGAACATTGAAAATCTAGATTCAGGCGATAACGGTTTTGTAATTAAATTTTATAAAAACGCTGATATGGCTGATAAGATTCTAAAATTCGTCAGTACCTATACTGCTAACGCAAAAATTAAACCTGATAATAAATTAGTATTTATCAAGAAATTAGTAGGTAAGAATATAATTGCTGAGGCGAATCAGTTGTTGTGGAATTTATCGGAGGTTTAAACTGTTTTCTATAACTTGAAAGATAGAAGACAAAAAACTGCCTTCTATCTTATTTTTACTTTTTTTATAAAATTAGTAATGAAAAAGCAGTAAAACTATATTATTATTATTTACTTACGGCATAATTTCATAATCTGGTGTTCCAGTTTGATTTATACCTGTTAATGGTATTTCATCATTCTGCACTACTATGTTTGTTACAGCATATGGTGTTATTAGTGTTGGCTCACAATTACCGGCATAATTTTGTTCCTTGGTTACTAATAAAGTAGTATAATCTTGTTGTAACTCTAAATTTTCACCTTTAAGCTGAGAATTTATATTTTTATAATCCTTAATTACATTTTTCTGCTTTTGGTATTTCCCTACAAAATATCCTAACATTCCCCCTATTGTTATACCGGATATTCCTATTCCGGTAGCAATTAAAATGTTTCCTGGAGTTAGACAATTACTTTCATTATTATCAAAATAACTCATGGTTGAAAAATTTTCCGTTGTTGTCGGTAATTCAGTAGTAATAGTTGTGGTGGTAGGAATTTGAGAAATAGCCCATTGCTGCAGAGCGTTTGTTACCGATTCAATTGAACAATCTTCAAGCCCTAAAAACTCAACTACATCATTTAAAGTTAGCGTACTATATGATTCACTGTTATCGGCAATATTATATTCTTTACCAAAAATATTTGTTGTGCCATTTAATATTTCTTTAGGCTCTAATAATAAATTTTCATCCATCATACCTACAATTGTAGCAGGATTTTCACAAGGTTTAACTGAAGGATGATTATTTAAAAATTTATAAGTATAATCTATAACGCATTTAGTAGTTTTCATAATTATCCCATCTTGATGCTCAGAATTATAAAATGATGAAAAAGTTTCATTGGCTAAACTATGTGTCCCTACTACTAAATCGTTGATTTTTGTTAAAATTGTTTTGGAAAATAAAGGAACAAGGCATTTTAAAATTCATTCGTTAACTCTTTTTTTATATTAATTAAATTCATAATAATTAAGATAATTTTTGCAAACTTAATTATCATGAAGTATGGTTATATAAATTAAGGTTAAGTGATTGTCAATAAAAATTAAGAGATAACACGATTGATTAATACATTATAGTTAATATTTTTTAACTATAAAAAAATGAATCAAAAAAAGTACAACATATTTTTTAGTTGTTATATAATGAAGCCAAAATTTAGTTCAAAGTATTTATTTATGGAACATATAACATTAAAACAACTTCATTTTTTATTTGAAAAGCATAACGTAAAAGGTTTATCAAATAATTCTAAAACTATTAAGGCAAATGATGCCTTTTTTGCCATTAAAAATGGTAATGATTTTATTGCAGATGCTTTAGATAAAGGGGCAGCATTAGTTATTACTGATGATAAAAAAAATACTACAAATAAAGTAATCTTTGTAGAAGCCATTAAAGAAACTTTATATGAAGCTATAGAACTCTTCTATCCTAAAAAACCTAAGACTATGATAGCCGTAACTGGTACTAACGGCAAAAGCTCGGTAGTATCATATATAGCTCAAATATATTCGTTACTTGGACAAAAAGCAGCATCTATAGGCACAATAGGCGTAGAAGTTTTTGGCATCGATAATTTTAATGAATCTATAGGCGGGCTAACTACAACTGACTATTTAAGCTTTCGAAAAATCGCTCATAAGCTAGCTGAAAATGGGATAGATTATTTAGCATTTGAAGCTTCAAGCCATGGCTTAGATCAACAAAGGCTTGGTGATTTAAAGGTAAATATTGCATGTTTCACCAGTTTCAGCCAAGACCACCTTGACTATCATCACACAAAAGAAAATTATTTGCTTGCTAAATTAAAGTTATTTACCGATCATTTATCAGAAGATAGCATTGCAATATTAAATTCTGATATAGAAGAAATAGAGTTTATTAAAGACTATTTAGATAAGCATAAGATAAAATATTTATGCGTTGGGAAAAAAGTTTCTAAGAAAGATAACATAAAAATTACTGAACTTACTCATTCTTTATATAATCAAATTATTTTCTTTGATTATAAGGAGTCAAATTATGCTTTTAATACAACTATAATAGGCAGCTTTCAGGCTAGTAATTTATTAATAGCTGGACTTAGTGTTTATTATACCAGTTTTGATTTTAGTAAAGTTATAAGTGCTTTAACTAAAGTTAAAGCCGTAAAAGGACGAATGGAACGAATAGAAGATGCTAATATATTCATTGATTATGCCCACACTCCCGATGCTCTTGAAAAAGCTTTAACTGAGCTAAAAAATATTAAAGTGCGAGGTAGTAAATTAAGTGTAATTTTTGGCTGTGGCGGTAATCGTGATACTACCAAAAGAAAGATTATGGGAAAAATAGCAGCCTCAATAGCAGATAATGTTATTGTGACCGATGACAACCCACGCCATGAAGACCCAAAAGCTATCAGACAAGAAATTATTAGCGGGATAGCAACAACAAACTACATAGAAATAGCTGACAGAAAAGAAGCTATTAAATACGGGATAAATAATTTAAAAGAAGATAATATTTTACTAATCGCCGGCAAAGGACATGAAAATTATCAAATTATAGGTGATGAGAAGATAGAGTTTGATGACGCCGAGGTGGCAGGAAAACTAATGTCATTGCGAGGAGATGCATAGCATCGACGTGGCAATCTCATAAATCAGATAAGACTCCTGAGATTGCTTCGTCGCTATACTCCTCGCAAGGCATTGTTGCGTGGATCAAGAGTCGTCATTGCGAGCGAATAAAATGAGCGTGGCAATCCAGAAAAAATAATAAAAAATACTATAAATTAGCATTTTTTAGCTGGATTGCTTCGTCAATTACTTCGTAATTTCCTCGCAATGACGGAAAAACCGATCCACGCAACAATGCCTTATCGCAATGACGATAAACACGCACAACAACAAAAACACATGATTTGGAATTCTAAAACTTTAAGCGATGCCTTAAGAGCATCAATATCGCAATCTATTATCGCTAACGAAATACAATTTAACTCTAAAGATGTTAAAAAAGGTGATTTATTTATAGCACTTCAAGGCAATAAAGATGGTCACGATTATGTTCAGGATGCCATTAATCAAGGAGCATCCGCAGTAATAGTTAGTAAGCAAGTAGATATATCTGACCCAAGTAAGATTATCCTAGTAGACAATTGCCTAAAAGCCCTAGAGCAGCTGGCTTTGTATAAAAGAAAAAATTCAAACGCCAAATTTATTGCTATAACCGGTAGTGTTGGTAAAACTTCAACTAAAGAAGCATTAAAGACTTTATTAGAACACAACGCACTAACTTTTGCCAGCCGAGGTAATTTCAATAATCATTTAGGGTTACTTATCAATCTTGCTTCGATGCCGGATAATACAGAATTTGCTATTTTTGAACTCGGTATGAACCATAAAGGTGAGATACGGGAGCTAGTTCAAATATTAAAACCAAATATTGCTATGATCACTAATATTTCAGAAGCACATTTGGAGTTTTTTAACTCACTTGAAGATATTGCTGAAGCTAAATGCGAAATTTTTGAGAGCTTTGACAAAGATGAAATTGCCGTTATTAATTCAGGTACTAATTGTTATGATAAAATCTTATCTATATTAAAAAAATTATCTATAGAAAATATACACAATTTTGGTAAATCATCCTCAGCTGAGTTAATTTTATATGAGGTTTTAGGTGAGCAAGTTCATTTAAAATATAAGATATATGACGCGATTATAGAGACTACTATACCCTTTATACCTAAGCACTTTGCTGAAAATTATGCTGGTGTATTATTGATTATATTTTTGCTTAATCAAGATTTAAATAAAGCTGTTAGCTATTTAGGTGATATTCGGTTAACAAAAGGCAGAGGCAAAATTATTAACATAGGAAATAGCAGCATTATTTGTGATTATTATAATGCAAGCCCTACGTCAATGAAGGCTGCCTTAGAATATTTAAAGCAAATGCCTGCCACAAATAAAACCGCTATAATAGGCGAGATGCTAGAGCTTGGGCAGAATTCAGAAAGACTACATAAAGAGCTAGTACCTTATATATTAGATTCAGGCTGTTCTAAGATTTTTTTGGTAGGTGCAAATACTAAATATATTTATGATTCATTACCTGAAAAAATAACTAAAGCATATTTTGAAAACGTTGATGAATTAATTACATCTACAAATGATTTATTCAAAAATGATGAGCTTATTTTGATAAAAGGTTCTAGAGGAATAAAACTTGACAAGATTATTGATTATTACACTAAAGTAAATTAAACTAACTTATACTTTTAAATTTAAACTAAAATATGTTATACAACCTCTTACTACCTTACATTCATAATTCACATATAGCTAACTTATTTCATTATATAACTTTTCGTAGCGGGCTTGCCGTTCTAGTTACTCTTAGTCTTAGTTTTCTTATCGGTCCAAGGCTAATAAAGTTTTTACAAGCTCTTCAAAAATATGGTCAACCGATACGTTTAGATGGTCCTGAATCACATCAAGCAAAAGCCGGCACTCCTACTATGGGCGGTATTATGATTATATTATCCAGCTGTTTTTCTACCTTATTGCTTGCCGATTTAACCAATAAATATATTTGGATTACATTATTTGGTTTTATTAGCTTCGGTATTATCGGTTTTCTTGATGATTATGCAAAAGTAACTAAAAATAACCATTATGGCGTAAAGGGAAAAAGTAAACTCTTACTTCAAGGTATCATTAGCTTAATAGTATGTATTTTACTAGAATATACAATTGATAGCCCTAGTCATATGCTTAACGTGCCATTTTTTAAAAGTTTAAGTATGGACCTTGGTTATTTATATATATTCTTTGCCATATTCGTTATAGTCGGTGCTTCTAATGCTGTTAACCTCACTGATGGACTTGATGGACTCGCAACAGTTCCTATTGCCTTAACTGCCGGTTCTTTTGCTTTAATAAGCTACCTAGTCGGAAATTTAATTTACTCAAATTATCTACAACTAACTTACCTACCAAATACTGGAGAATTAACGATTTTTTGTGCAAGTATAGTAGGTAGCTGTCTTGGATTTTTATGGTTTAACGCACAACCAGCTGAAGTTTTTATGGGCGATACTGGCAGCTTAAGCCTTGGCGGTGTACTTGGAATTATCAGCGTTATTACTAAACATGAAATAGTTTTAGGCATTGTTGGCGGATTATTTGTTATTGAAACAATATCGGTGATTATGCAGGTATATTACTTTAAAGCTACCAAAGGAAAGCGAATATTTAAAATGGCACCATTGCATCATCATTTTGAAAAAAGCGGCTGGGCAGAATCAAAAGTCGTAATAAGATTCTGGATTATCTCTCTCATATTTGTCCTTATTGGATTATCATCTCTTAAATTACGTTAATACTTATGCCGCTAATGTATTAAAAAATATTAATTTTTATTTGATTTCAAGGTTTAAACTCATTATAATGTCTCATTAAATTATAATGAGTTTATATGGCAAAGATAACTGAGCTTGATCATCACTTAAATCAAGAAAAAGAAGCATTAGATAAAGTACTAAGTAACCTAAATGAGCTATGCGAACATAATCAAAAGTTACAAGGCTTTATTGAAATACAGAAAGAAGTTAAAGAACTAAAAAAAGAGCATATTAAATCTCTTTCTTGGTTTAAAAAACTTATAAATACAGTCTCTAATATAAAATATGTTTTTGTAAAAAGTGAGGAACAATTAGCTAAAGACGCTATAGAACAAAACAATAAATTATTAAAGCGTATAGACAATACTATATTATCTATAGCAGATAAGTCCGGTCCTTTAAAACAAGAGTTACAAAAAGAACTTAGAAAGAATTTTGAGAATTTAGCAAAAAAGGACTTATCTAAAGATCAACGTGAAAGGCTTAGCAATTTATTCAATAATGAATATGCAGCTAACCCACAAAAATTTGCTCAATTACCTATGTCTAAACCTTTGCATTTCCCTAATGCAGAAGAATTAGAAAATCAGCATAACGATTTAAAAGTCATCCAGCAAAATGTCCTAAATTTATTGACTGAAAATTCTAATATTGAAGAACTCAAAAAAATACAAAAACAAGTTGCTGAAATTAGAGAGGAGGTACCTTTTACTAAACTTGAAAAATTAAATAATTTCTGGCAAAAAATCAAAAATATTTTTGTCAATAATAGTGAGCAAGTTTTAGCAAAAAATAAAGAAAACAATACTAAAACTATTATAAATATAGAAGAAAAATTACATAAAGCTAATAATAAGTTTTTTGAACTAGTTAGTAATAAAAAGCAAGATATTGAAAATATAATTTCAAAATTACCAGATAGTAAAAGATTAGAGGATATAAGAGAAAATCTTCAAAAGCATATAAACGTAAAAGATACGAATAATATAACTGAACAAGCGAGTGCTGCTCAATTGCAATCTGCTGAAACTAAACCAACTGCTGTTGTATTGCCTAACAATGCTATATCTACAACACCTCCTGTAACTGAAGAAAAAACTTTTACACCACCGCCTCCACCACCTATGCCTACAGATAATATTCCTACGCCACCCCCTGTGTCAAAAGCAGAAGCTACTGAGCATAAAAATATAGAAACTGCTGCATCTAATGTACCACCGCCTATGCCTACAGGTAATGTTCCGCCACCACCACCTCCTCCCGTTGGTAATAATATCGCTACATCAACACCTCAAAAGGCTAAAGAAACTAACCAGCCTCGCCCAGCAGTAGATACTACAAATTTAATGAAACAAATACAGGGAGGATTTAACCTTAAAAAAGTTGAATATGACGCAGATGGTAAACCTATACCTAAGCTTAACAAAACCATACCTGAAAATAAAGATGGTAATAAAGAAATATCTGATCTTATGAAAGCTACTCTAGATAAAATAAAATCAGCAACAGCATCTAGCGATAGCGAAAGAAGTAATAGTGATAGCGGAACTGATTCAGGATGGGCTAGCGATGTTAGTACTAGAAGTAAAAAAGTTTTAACTAGAAGAGAACGAAACGCTAAACAATCTCAACAAAGGTAGAGCGTTAAAAAACAGGCTTTATCTAGATAATAAAACTAAAGAATAAGTTTCTAGCTTATTCTTTAGTTTTCTTTGTATTTAAAATAAATCAGAATGAGTCCCTGTCCGGTAAAAAATAATAGAATCTTCATCAATTTTATAAATTAATAACCAATCAGCCTCTATATGACATTCTCTTCTACCGATAAAATTGCCAACTAAATTATGATCTTTATATTTTATTGGTAAAGAAACTTTATTGGATAACAACTCTATAATATTTTTTAACTTTTCTAAGTTTTTGCCTCTTTTTTTCATAATTCTTATATCTTTTTCAAAAGGCTTTGTATATATCGGTTCAAGCACAATCTATATACCTAACTTATCAAACATTTCTTTTGTATTTTTTGAAACAGTTAAACCAATTTTATTATCCCCGTCTTCAAAAGCTTTCAAAGTCTCCTTATTTGGAATCTTAACATGCGGTTTGAAAGGCAGTCCGCCGCTATTTATACATTGATTTAAGAATATTCTCATGGCTTCCGACATAGTCATACCCATTTGCTTAAATATTTGCTCAGCTTCTATTTTTGTGTCTTCTGCAATGCGTAATCTGATATCTACGGTATTCATAATACTGCCTATTTTTATTTATTATATCCGCTATTGTAGGACATACAGCGGCTCATGTCAATTTTTTCTTATACAAAATTAAAATATAATAAAACGCAGCAGCAGAGCTAACACTTAAAACTAAGAACAATAAAGCAAAATTACCTATTGTATCACTGTGTAATTTAGAGACTAAAAAAGTTACGGCTGCGATTAGTACATAATATATTGCACCAAATACAGGTAGGGTCGAGCAATGGCGCGGTAAGTCAGTAGCTCCCGTTTCCATCACCCGCCTCGTCAAACGTAACGTACAGATTTCCCGTATTACGCTTTCCTGATAACTTCTTATCATTGCCTATGACCTATCCGCTGTTATTGCTTTCAAAGGTCTGTAATATCGAATTTGGTAATCGTTATATAACCCCATCTTCTCATACAAATCTCTCCTACTCCACCTTTCCCAGCCGAAGCCTTTCAATCCTCGTGATTTCATTAAATGGCGTCTTACTTTCTTCTCTACCCAGTCTCTTACATATCCAAAACAACGGCTAGAGTTACCAATCCTAAAGTAGTTTATCCAACCTCGTAATATCGGGTTGATAAGGTATGTTATTCTATCAACTGGTTGCGATATAAACTTGCGGAATATCTCTTTTAGTTTTGCTAGCAGGGCAGTTCGCGCTCTCATTCTAGGCGTCTTCTGGATTCCAATTTTACCTTGCTTAGTTTTCGCTCGTCTAAAATCAAATCCCAAAAAGCTAAATGTTTCACCATTCTTTAGATCAACTGTCTTTATCTTCTCTTCGTTTAGTTCAACCTTTATTTTCAACAATTCTTGTCTTAGCCTTATATTGATTGCTCTCTCTAACCACTGCCATTTTCTATAGCCATCAATTAGTATGATCAGATCATCAGCCCATCTAACGTACTCTATATGGTCATAGCCATCTCTTAGCTTACTGTCATTGCTAAAGTAAAGGGGACCACTAAATTGCACGAAAAAGGGACCAGAGAATTTGGTGTAACCTAATAAGGTTATAATGTGCAATATTCACTAGATAATTAATTAAAATAAATATCTAGTGATACAATGATAAGAATAAATATGTACACAACAATTATCACCCTTTATAAGCAAGGCAACAGTCAAAGAAATATTGCCAAACTAACAAGGATAGACCGTAAAACAGTAAGAAAAATAATAAATCGTTACGTAGAGTCTGGTACAGAATATCCTGCACCCTATGAACGATCTTCAGCACTGGATTCTTGGCACGAACAAATAATTGAGTTATTAGAAAAGAATCTAAGTTACATAAGAATTTTTGAAGAGTTAAAAATTCAAGGTTATACAAAAAGTTATGGTTCGCTAACCCGTTATATCAAAAAATATAAGATTCAGAATAACAGTTGCATTCGTTTTCATACTTTAGCAGGAGAGGAAGCACAAGTAGATTTTGGTGACATAGGCTTACAGTATAATGCCCAAGGGCGTAGAGTTAAAGCATATGTGTTTAATATGCGTTTAAGCTATAGTCGCCTTGATTATTATGAAGTAGTGTTTGATCAAAGTTGTAAAACATGGATACAATGTCATATCAATGCATTTAATTATTTTGCTGGTAGTCCAAAAGTAATAAAACTTGATAATCTTAAAGCTGGGGTGGTAGATAGCAATTTCTATGAGCCTGTATATCAGAAGGAATACAAACGTTTAGCTGATCATTATGGGATTTTACTTTCTCCTTGTCGTATATATCAACCTCAAGAAAAAGGCAAAGTAGAATCAGGCATAAAGTATGTCAAAAATAATTTTTTTGCTGGACGTAAATTTCATAGATATGAAGAATTAATACACGATCTTGCAAACTGGTTAAATAAAGCAAATAACCGAATACATGGTACTACTAAAAAAATTCCTCAGGAACTATTTGAGCAAGAAGAAAGTAATAATTTAATGCCCTTACCATTAGAAACGTTTGATTTATCATCGTGGCATAATCGAAAAGTAGCAAAAGATTGTCATATCACCATAGATAATAATTATTATTCCGTACCAGCAAAATATATATACAGTGAAGTATTGGTACAATTATCACCAAACCTTGTTCAAATATTTTCTATACAAAATGATTTAATAGCAAGGCACGTTAGAGTAGATGGCAAAGGAATATTTACCACTAATCCGTCTCATTATGCCAAATATAAACGTCTATGCCCAGGTTTTATAGAATATAGCGAACATTATCAACAACAAATGCAGCAGATAGGCAATAATTGCAGTTTATTATTAGAGTTATTACAACAAACACGAGTAAATGATTGGCAACGTTGTGCCAGAGGTATTATTTCTTTACGTAAGGTTTACAATGATGAGTTAATAGATAAAGCCTGTCATAGAGCATTACATTACGGTATAAGTTCTTACTCTAAAATTAAGAATATCTTAAATAGTAATGCAGTAAACTTACCATTGCCAGAGTTTGGAGGTCAGAATGCAGAACTTGCTTAATGACCTACGTAGTTTTAGATTATCAGGTATAGTCAATAGCTTAAATGAAAGGTATAATGGTACCCAAAAACTAGACAAGAAAATAGAGAAAAGTAGGTATAATATCTCCTAGGAAAAGGAGCAAAAAATGAAAAAACAAGTTAAAAAATATAGTGCAGAAGAAAAAGCAAAAATAGCAATTGAAGCAATATCTGGAGAAATGACTATAGCTCAAATTACCAGCAAATATGGTGTTCACGCTAATCAGATTTATAAATGGAAGAAAGAAGCTTTAGATTTTATGGTTTCTGGATTTAAATCGAAATCTAAACAACAAGATACCGGCCAAGAAGATTTAATTAAATCATTATTTGAGCAAATAGGCCAGTTAACAGTTGAAAGAGACTGGCTTAAAAAAAAATCTAGTATCTTTGGATTTAGAGGTTAGGAAAAAAATGATAAGTTATGCTTCAAATTTAACCATAGCAAGACAATGCAAACTTTTAGATTTAAACCGCTCAAGTTACTACTACCGAGCTAGGAATACCTTAGATGATAAGGAGTATAGAGTACTGAACAGAATTGATGAGATTTTTACAGAGCATCCCTATTATGGTACTAGAAGAATGTCTCATGTCCTAAAATCCGAAGGGTTAAATGTTAGTCGTAAGATGATAAGAAAATATTATAAAATACTTGGTATTGAAGCAGTATACCCAAAGATTAATTTAAGCCGTAGGAATCAGGCTCATAAAGTATACCCATATCTATTAAATAATATAGAGGTGGTTTGCTCCAATCAAGTTTACTGTGCAGATATTACTTACATAAGATTAAAGCAAGGTTTTGAGGTGGTACCCTTTGTCTAGACAAATTTTTTAAATTTTAGAGGTGTAATTCTCCTGTATTAATGTATTGGTTTTTCAAAGTAAAGTTTGCATTTTCTATGTCATATAGCCTCTTGATAATTTTCTAGTTTTTCTGCAAAATGTATCATTTCAGGTGTCTTATATTCAAGCGATTGATGAGGTCTTTGCTGATTATAAAATTCTATATAATCTCTGATAGCTATCTTTGCTTCACGTACCGTTTCAAGATCAAAACGATAAATCTTCTCTTGTTTCAAAGATCGCCAAAAACGTTCAATAAATACATTATCTAAGGCTCTATCTTTGCCGTCCATACTAATAGCTATGCCTTGTTGCTCAAGTATTTGAGTAAAATCTTTTGATGTAAATTGTACTCCTTGATCCGTATTAAAAATGTCAGGCTTGCCATGTATAGATATTGCTTCATTTAGAGCTTCAATACAAAAATCATTTTCTAAACTAATCGACACCCGCCAACTCAAAATATAACGACTATACCAATCCATTATAGCAACCAAATATACAAAACCTTGCTTTAATCTTATGTAAGTAATATCTGCACAGTAAACTTGATTGGAGCAAACCACCTCTATATTATTTAATAGATATGGGTATACTTTATGAGCCTGATTCCTACGGCTTAAATTAATCTTTGGGTATACTGCTTCAATACCAAGTATTTTATAATATTTTCTTATCATCTTACGACTAACATTTAACCCTTCGGATTTTAGGACATGAGACATTCTTCTAGTACCATAATAGGGATGCTCTGTAAAAATCTCATCAATTCTGTTCAGTACTCTATACTCCTTATCATCTAAGGTATTCCTAGCTCGGTAGTAGTAACTTGAGCGGTTTAAATCTAAAAGTTTGCATTGTCTTGCTATGGTTAAATTTGAAGCATAACTTATCATTTTTTTCCTAACCTCTAAATCCAAAGATACTAGATTTTTTTTTAAGCCAGTCTCTTTCAACTGTTAACTGGCCTATTTGCTCAAATAATGATTTAATTAAATCTTCTTGGCCGGTATCTTGTTGTTTAGATTTCGATTTAAATCCAGAAACCATAAAATCTAAAGCTTCTTTCTTCCATTTATAAATCTGATTAGCGTGAACACCATATTTGCTGGTAATTTGAGCTATAGTCATTTCTCCAGATATTGCTTCAATTGCTATTTTTGCTTTTTCTTCTGCACTATATTTTTTAACTTGTTTTTTCATTTTTTGCTCCTTTTCCTAGGAGATATTATACCTACTTTTCTCTATTTTCTTGTCTAGTTTTTGGGTACCATTATAATATTTAATGCTGAAAATTGGTTATTACCTTTGAGCATGTTGAATATTATTGTGATATTTGCAATAATAATTTTATTAAAAGGGCAACTAGGTCTAATGCTTAGAGCATTTGGGTTTAATAAAGATTTACTTGCTATTTTAGGAAAGCCTGCCGAATTCTATCGTACGCTTGGGCTTAGCATAAGTAACGCACTTGCTGCATTAACTGGTACTATATCAGCACAAGTAAATGGTTTTGCCGATATTAATATGGGTTTTGGGGTAGCACTTGTTGGTATCGGTGCAATAGTTATAGGGCGACATATCCTAATTCGCAATAACAGCTTTGATACTTTTAAAGAAATATTTTCCTGTTTTATAGGTATATTATTTTACTTTATCACTTTAAGTATTTTACTCCGCATCGGTATTGATCCTATAAACCTTAAGCTTATCTTAGGAATGGTGCTATTTATTTCTCTTCGTTCTGTGAAAAGAGAGGCTGTATGAAACCTTATTTATATGCCGAGAAAGTGCAGTTTAAAGTAAAAGAGCGTAATGAGCCGATAATATCGGAAACTACTTTAAATATTGCCGAAGAAGAGTTTGTTGTAGTGCTTGGAACTAACGGCAGCGGTAAATCTACTTTAACAAAAATTCTAGCAGGTTATTTAAAGCCGACTAGCGGGCAGGTGTTTTTAGATCAAGTACGAATTGATAAATTACCGCAATCGCAAAAAGCTAATATGTTAATAACTATAACCCAAAAAGCAGAAGATAGATTATTTTCGGAGTTAACTTTAGAAGAAAATATTACTTTATGGGAAAGCCGCTTTCCAGCAAATGAGCGTAAAACAGATGTGGAAGTATTAGAGCTTATCGGTTTATCGAAATCTAAGCGTTTTTTGTCACGTCTAACGCAGCCGCTTAGTAATTTTTCCGGTGGGGAGAAACAACTTATATTGCTCGCACTAGCTATTTCTCATCCACCTAAAATATTATTTTTAGATGAACATACTGCAAGCCTTGACCCTAAAGCTTCGCATGAGGTAATGAAAAAAACGGCAGAGATTATTGATGAACATAAAATAACTGCCGTAATGATCACACATAATTTGGAAGATGCTGTAAATTACGGAAAAAGACTTGTGGTTTTAGATAATGGTAAGGTAGCACAAGACTACCTAAAACCACCGGCTTTTTCTATGAAAGAATTGAAAAAGATGTTAGGGTAAAATATAACAACTATTCTCCTGTGTTTGGGTCTAGAAAATCTGGAGCATGCCTACCAAGAAGTTTTCTAAATGCTTCTTCAGGTTTTATTTCAACTAGGTCTATTTCTTTGTATTCAGTAAGAAGGGATGTTATGGTATTATAAAGACTTTTTTGTGCTTCTAATTCATTTTTTAAAGCTTCTCTTTCTATTGCAAGTTGTTTTTCTTTAGCTTCGACTTCTCTTAAGCTTTCGTTAGCTTTTCTTAATTCAATATCTGCTAAGGCAAGTTGCGTTGTAAGAACAGCATTTTCTGCCAATGAATAAATTAGAGCTGCATAATCATGTGCTTTTTGCTCATCTTGAGTTAATTGACTGGATGGGTTTTGATTCATAATAATTACTTTAAAAAATAATTCTAAATTTAAAATAGATCAAATCTAGTATTATTGCAATTAATATCAGTAAATACAGCTTCATAATGAAGACTCTTTAGGATAAAGCCAAACAATTAACAATCCGATTAAAAGACCGAGATTTAAAAGTAAATTGTATTCCGTCATGGAAATCCCTAAAAGCTTAATTGCCGGTTTGGTGCAGGAAGTTATTGGCTGTGAATAAAGCATCTGTCTAATATGCTCAATAGATAAGCCTTTTGGGAAGCGGATCATAGATGAACAAAGACTGCTTGGCTGAACTATTCCTCGCTCTACCATACTATGATAGGTTGATAATATGCATGAACTAAGTAGTGTTAAAAAAATAAATACTAAAGTGTATTTACTTAATTGCCTGATAATTAAAGCAGTTAGACAAATTTTTATTAATGTTAGATAAGGGAATCTTTCGTAAACGCATAAAGGGCAGGGGGCATAATGCAATATATACTCAGCAAAATAAGCTATAGCAAGAGCTGTGACAGAAATCGCAATTAAGCCTATATGCAGCATTTTATAGCTGTCTTTTCTTATGTAGTTTATAATGGTATTAAATGGCATATTTTTATTTTATAGTTTTTGTATTGTCAAACAGTGCCATCCTGTGGAGGCATTGCACACTTGTCATCCCGTGGACAAGCCACGGGATGACACCGAGGACGTTTTTCGATCTACGCAACAATGCTACCCGGGAAGAACATAAGAGTTATTCAACAAACCATTGTTGGGAGCAACAAATTAAATTTTACAATTAATTAAATATAGTATATTGTCACTGATAATTAATTACAAGTATAAGAAAAATAAATGTCGGAAATTTTGGAAGATGCAATCAAATCAAAAGCTTGGCCTTTTGAAGAAGCTAAAAAAATACTAGATAGCTTAAACGGCAAAACTCCTGAAAAAGGTTATGTACTGTTTGAAACAGGCTATGGTCCATCAGGACTACCGCATATTGGGACTTTTGGCGAGAATGCTCGTATGGTAATGGTACAGAAAGCATTTGAACAATTATCAGATATAAAGACTAAGCTGATCTGCTTTTCTGATGATATGGATGGCTTGCGTAAAGTACCAAGCAATATCCCAAATCCTGAAATGGTAGCCGGATATATGGATATGCCGTTAACCTCTATCCCTGATCCTTTCGGTGAATGTGAGAGCTATGGGCATTATATGAATGCAAAATTCCGCTCATTCCTTGATAAATTTGGCTTTAAGTATGAATTTTATAGCAGCACCGAGTGCTATAAAGCCGGTATGTTTGATGAAATGCTGATCAAAGTACTTGAGAAATATGACGAGATAATGGAGCTGATGCTACCGACTTTTAGAGAAGAGCGGAAAGCTACCTATTCACCTTTTATGCCCATTTGTCCGAAAACTGGCAAGGTACTGCAAGTACCTATACATAAATGGGATGCAAAACTTGGTACAATAACTTATAAAGATGAAAACGGGAATGATATAGAAGTACCTGTAACAAAAGGTCATTGTAAATTGCAGTGGAAGCCGGATTTCGGTATGCGTTGGGCAGCTTTAAAAGTTGATTATGAAATGTACGGGAAAGACCATTTAGCAAATGGTAGACTTTACTCTGAGATTTGCCGAATCTTAGGTGGAAAGCCGCCGGTACAATTATGTTATGAGCTGTTCTTAGACGAAAATGGTGAAAAAATATCGAAATCAAAAGGCAATAGTATTAGCGTTGATGATTGGCTTAAATATGCACCTGTTGAAAGTATGGCATTGTTTATGTACCAAAATCCTACTAGGGCTAAAAGGTTATTTTTCGATGTAATTCCTAAAAATGTTGATGAATATATTACCTTTAATCAAAAATATCATTTAGAAGAAGATAGATCAAAACGTTTTGTAAATCCGGTTTATCATATTCATCATGGAAATGTGCCTAAAATTGAGACTTTTGGTATTACTTACTCGCTGTTATTAAATCTAACTTCGGTGTGTAATCCATCCGATAAATCAGTACTTTGGGGTTTTATTAGCAGATATGAACCAAAAGCGACACCAAATAATAGTCCATATCTTGACCACTTAGCAGAATTTGCTATAAGATATTATAATGATTTTGTTAAAGCACATAAATCATATTTAGCTCCGTCTGAAAAGCATAAAGCTATTTTGCAAGATATTTTAGATATGTTAAAAAGCTTGCCTGAGCAGATAGAAGCGGAAAGTATTCAAAAAGGAATTTATGATATCGGCATGAAAGCAGGGTATGAAAATTTGCGTGATTATTTCAAAGATTTATACCAAATATTACTTGGGCAAAGCGATGGTCCAAGACTTGGTACTTTCATAAAGCTTTATGGTATAAATGAAACTATGAAGTTGATTGAGGAAAAGTTGTAAAGGGTAATTTTTGTCATACCGCGACTTGATCGCGGTATCTAAAAACTAACTTATAAAGATACCGCGATCAAGTCGCGGTATGACATCAAAAATGAATGAATAATATTTTTTGCAGTACGTTGCCGATTTTTTTAATTACCTTACTTGGTAGTATTATAAAAAATAAATGGCTAACTTCAGAAGAATTTTGGCGTGGTATTGAGAAATTATCCTATTTTGTATTGTTTCCTGCAATGCTTTTTAACTATATCTCTACAGCTGATTTAAGTGTTGCTTCAATAATCAAACTAGTAATCGCTCTTATTATTTCTACACTTCTTATTACGTTAGGTCTAATAATTTATCAAAGAAAATATAATATTGATAAAATAGAATTCACTTCTATTTTTCAAGGATCAATTCGCTATAATAGCTACATTTTTTTTGGAGCAGCGAGTCCCTTACTTGGTCCTAGTGGTCTTTCTATTGTTGCCGTTATTTCTTCTTATATGATTATCATCACCAATATTTTATCGGTAATGATTTTTGCATATTACGTTCCAGATAAATCTGTCACTACCACCATTAGAACAAGTTTGGTTTTAATGATCAAGCTAATCATACGCAACCCGCTTATTATTGTCAGCCTAGTAGGGTTTGTTTTTAATTATTCAAATCTTGAACTACATTTAGGTCTTAAAAAAACTTTAGATAGTTTATCTAATGCTGCTTTAGCAATTGGTATGTTAAATGTTGGGGCAGGGCTTAATTTTACTATTAGACAAGAGCTTTTACATAGCATAGTATTTACGAGCTTTGTTAAGTTAATCGCTTTTCCGTTAGTGAGTGTAGTAGTGCTATGGATGATGTCAATTAGCGGGATAGATAGATCGGTAGGTATATTATATAGCTCACTGCCATGTGCAAGCACTGCTTATGTTTTATCACGCCAGCTCGGCGGCAATCCTGATTCGATGGCATCGATTATAACATTTACAACTTTCTTCTCGGTAGTGACTATATCAATTATTATGTATTTAGTAGGGTAATTAGTAATTCAACGTCATTGCGAGGAGCGTAGCGACGAAGCAATCTCAGGAGTCCTTACGAGATTGCTTCGTCGAAACTGCGTTTCTCCTCGCAATGACGAAAAGCCAAAAAACACAATAACAAAACAGGAATATCTAAAAAATGGACGAAATGAACAAAATAAATTACACTGAAGCACTTGAGTATCACCAAAAAGATAAACCAGGTAAAATTGCTATTTCTGCGACTAAGCCGCTTGTTACGCAGCATGATTTATCGCTGGCTTATTCTCCTGGTGTTGCGGCTCCTTGTCTTGAGATTGCTAAAAGTACTGATGAAATGTATAAATACACAGCACGTGGGAATCTGGTTGCTGTGATTTCTAATGGTACTGCGGTGCTTGGTCTTGGTAATTTAGGAGCTGCTGCCTCAAAGCCAGTTATGGAGGGTAAAGCGGTACTTTTTAAAAATTTTGCCGATATTGATGCAATCGACTTAGAAGTTGGTACTAATGATCCGGAAGAGTTTATTAATGCTGTAAAATATCTTGGTTATAGCTTTGGCGGAATTAATCTTGAAGATATTAAAGCTC
Organism: Rickettsia endosymbiont of Rhinocyllus conicus; assembly: GCF_964026465.1. Taxonomy (NCBI): domain Bacteria; kingdom Pseudomonadati; phylum Pseudomonadota; class Alphaproteobacteria; order Rickettsiales; family Rickettsiaceae; genus Rickettsia; species Rickettsia endosymbiont of Rhinocyllus conicus. The sequence continues at coordinate 1,084,793 of NZ_OZ032155.1, forward strand.
CTGAGTGTTTTGTTATTGAAGAGAAGCTGAAATCTTTAATGGATATACCAGTATTTCATGATGATCAGCACGGAACGGCAATTATCACAGCAGCAGGGCTAATAAATGCTGCTTATATTACTAACCGTAAGCTAGAGAATTTAAAAATAGTAGTTAATGGTGCGGGTGCTGCCGCTATTGCTTGTATTGATCTATTGATTGCTCTTGGAGCGGATAAATCAAAAATTATTTTATGCGATACTAAAGGTGTTATCTATCAGGGTCGCATAGATGGTATGAATAAATGGAAAGAGACTTATGCAAATAGCACGCAGCTTAGAACTTTAGAAGAAGCATTAAAAGATGCGGATGTATTTATAGGATTATCCGTAAAAGGTGCAGTAACTAAAGAGATGGTTAGCAAAATGGCAAATAATCCAATTATTTTTGCTATGGCTAACCCTGATCCGGAAATTACGCCTGAAGAGATAAAGCAAGTTCGTAATGATGCGATTATAGCAACAGGTAGATCTGATTATAATAATCAGATTAACAATGTTATGGGTTTTCCTTATATTTTTAGGGGAGCATTAGACGTTAGAGCTAAAACCATTAATACAGAAATGAAAATAGCAGCAGCAAAAGCTATAGCAGAACTCGCTCGCAAGCCTGTGCCGGAGGAAGTATATAAGGCATATGCCGGACGTAAGATGATTTTCGGTAATGAATATATTATCCCTGTTCCATTTGATCCCCGTTTAATTACAGTAGTGCCGATAGCGGTAGCTAAAGCAGCAATAGATAGCGATGTTGCTAAAGTTTCTGATTTCAATCTCAATAAATATAAAAAAGAATTAGAAAGTAGACTAAACCCTACCTCTAACTATATGAATTTCTTATCTGAAAAAATCCATAATGCACCTCTAAAACGTATTATTTTTGCCGAAGGGGAAGAAGAAGAAGTAATTGTTGCGGCAATAATGATGCGGGATGAGAAATATGGGAATCCTATTTTAGTCGGTCGCATTGAGAGAATTGAAGCAAAATTAAAGCAATTAGGGCAGAATATTAGCTTAGATGGTATTACCATAATGAACGCTGCTTTAACTTATAAGCTTGAAATATATATTGATTATTTATATAAAAGGTTGCAACGCAAAGGTTATTTATACCGAGATTGTGCTAAGCTCGTTAAAACCGATAAGAATATTTTTGCTGCTTGTATGCTTGCTTGTGGAGATGGTGATGCACTTTTAACAGGGGTGACAAAAAGCTATGTTGATAGTTTAGAAGATATATTAAAAGTTATTTCACGAAAGCCTAATCGTAGAATCTTAGGTTATTCTATCATGATTGCAAAAGACAATAATATTATTATTTCTGATAATTGCATTACTGAATATCCAAATAGTCACGAGCTTGCAGAAATAGCAGCTCAGACAGCAGAAATAGCTAAAGATATGGGAATTGTCCCACGTGTTGCACTTCTTTCATTTTCAAGCTTTGGCAATTCTTCTAAGGAAAAAACAGCTCGTATTCGTGAAGCAGTAAATATATTAGATAATTTTAGTGAAGATAAAGCAAAGCTTAATGATATGGATGTAGATTTTGAATATGATGGCGAAATGTCGGTTAAAGTTGCTTTAGATTCTAACTTACGTAAATTATATAAGTTTTGTAGGTTGTCTGGTCCTGCTAACGTCCTTATTATGCCAGGTTTAAACTCTGCTGCTATCTCTACTGAATTATTGCAAGAGTTTTCTTCAAATAGTTTCATAGGTCCTATAACAAATGGTTTTGAAAAGCCTGTTCAAATCCTGCAAGCCACGCTATCAGCAAGTGAAATACTAAAAATAGCAACTTTTGCTTGTGTTGAGTCTATAAAATAGCTATATTAAAGATTAATAATAATTAACTTATGAGAGATAGTTATGGACCCCCTAATAAAAAGAGAAGTAATAAGTTCATTTAATGATAAACCTAAAGATGGAATCAGTAAGATTAAAGAATGGTGTGCTAGTAATAATAAAGATTTTGCAGAAGAGACAGCTAAGTTTTTTCGTGAGGAAAAAAATAATTTAGATTTAGTAGCTGTTGGGGATTATCTTGGAACAGATGGAGAAGATAATAAAAAAGTATTGGATAGTTTTGTTAAACAATTTGATTTTAAAGATAAAAATTATTTGAAAAGTTTAAGAGAGTTTTTAAAGGCTTTTAAATTACCAGGTGAGGCTCAAAAAATAGATAGATTGGTTGAAAGTTTTGCCTCTAAATATCATGAGCAAAATACTACTACTGACATAAATCATGCAGACGCAGCTTTTATATCAGCTTACGCTACTGTAGGTCTTAATACTAATCTTCATAATCCTAGCGTAAAAGATAAATGGACAATTGATCAGTTTAAGGATCAACTAAAAGGTTTAAATACAGAAAGTAAATTGCAAGGAATTAAGAGTGGTAAAAATTTTAGCAATGAGTTCTTAGAAAATATCTATAAACGCCAGTTTAGGATAAGGAGGTCTGAGGATAAGCAAGTAGTGTTAGAAATTTTTTAGATTTATTGAAATTAAAAGCATTTACGCAAGAAAGTATATGAACTAAGAAATTAATAGGGGAGCGATGTCTTGAATGTTCAAGGTTCATGCTGTTTTTTAGTACATTAAATACTGATTCAATTATTGATCTGCTTTTTAAGAGTATTTTATCTTCTATATCTAATAAATGATTTTTCATATCCTTGCGAATCCCAGTAAATAACCGTAGCCCACGACTAAATAATTTAGCGGACATTTCCTTAGAAATATAAGCCTTGTCTCCAAATAATTTACCCCATAATCCTTTGGTAATTGAGTCTACAGCAGATAAATCACTAGCATTACCCTTTGTTATTTTAATTGCCATAATCTGACCTTTATTATTAATTACAATATGTAATTTAAATCCCATAAACCATCCGTAACTACTCATACCTATTTTAGCAATGCCACTAAACACTTTATTATTATTTGTACGTTTTGCATGACATATCGATAATTTGGTTGAATCAACAAAATATATACCAGTCTCATCTCCTGTAAATAATTGTAACATTATAGTTAAAGGTAATACTAATCTTGGCCACAACTGGATTATCCGACTGTAACTAGGAAGACTAAAATATCCTCTATATTTACATGATAGATGATATAAATAATAATTCTTAAAATCTTTGCATGGAGATATATAAAAATATAATACTATAGTTATATAGTTCTGAAAGCCTTAAACTCCCTGATCTCCTACGCTTCCTAACGCTGGGTATTAATTTGCTTTCTTCCCATTCTTCGTAAACTTTACAATAATTATCTATTATACAAAATAGAGTTATGATACATCTTTTCATTGTTGAGTGCATATTTTTTTGATTCAAAATCTATGTAACTCAACACTCCTCTCTTGTAAATACCCTGCTTTATTATCTTTATTCCTTACACTCTTATCCTAAACTGGCGTTATAATGGAATAAAGGCAGAGCCTTTTGAAGCAATTTTTATAGAAACTGCTACTGGTTATGAAATAGCCGGTATAAGTTCACAAAATGATAAAACTTTTAAAAAACTAGATGATTTTTTAACAGCAAAAACAGATATAAACAAAGTTTTTTCTAATCTAGGAAATAATGTAACTGCCGAGCATAAACAACCAAAAACATGGCTTAATAAGTTTACAGGTTATGAGGGTAGTGTATCAGTTAAAGCAGGTAATGCAGAGGTAGAAATACAAGTTTATAAGCCAAATATTTTGTCAAAATGGTTTTTAGGAGAAAAAAGTAAGCTTATGATTCAGCCTAAAGGGGGATCAGAGCAATCTTTAAAATTAGCAGCTCAAATTGCAGCAAGTTTTGACACTAAAGTAACCTCTATTAAAGCAACATATGATTATCTAAAACAGGACTTAGAAAATTATTATAAAAACCCTGAACAAGAACTAAGAAAAGCAAATTCAGTGGTAGATCTTCATAATCAAATAAAAGAAACTACTGCAAAAGTACAACAAGTTGATCCAGAAATACCTGACACTAAAAGCATTCCTTTAGCCTCTGAAACAAATTTTCAAGATCTCAAAGAAGCAGAGATAGGCATTCAGCCAGCAAAAACTCAACCAATAGAAGAGCTAAATCAACCAGTAAAAAAGCCAAAATTTAATTCGTTTGCAGAAGAGTTAGCTTGGAAAAATGCACAAAAAAAGCAAGCTATTAATGCTCCAGTAACTAAAAACGAAGAACCTAAAGCACAAATAGATAATCACAAAAAATGTTTAGAGGAATTAAAGCAAAAACAGGAAGAGCTAGAAAATAAAAAGAAAGAGCTTGAAGAAAAAAAAGCTAATTCTAATATTACTAAAGAAGAAAAATGGAGAATTGTCGCTGAATTAGAAGGAGTTACTAAGCATCTTGAAAGCATAAAAAAAGAACATAATACTATAAATACTGCTGAAGAAAGAGAGAAACAATTTAATAAAAGCTCACAATCTTCGGCTTTAAAAGGTGAGCCTACTGCAGCTGATAAGCAGCAACAAGCTGCTATGGAATTAATCAGGCTTAGAAAAGAGCAAAGATTACAAGAAGAAGCTGCTAGTAAGGCTATAATCGCTAATAATCCAGCTACACAACCTATAAAACCTGGTGTTATACCGCCTCCACCACCGCCACCTCCAATGCCGGGACAAGGCGTTCCTATTCCGCCACCTCCACCACCTCCAGGTGGGGCTGGTCCAAAACCATCTCCAATGTTTGCTATTCCACCGAAATTGCAAGAAACATTAAAAACTATACACACATCTCAAGATGGGAATAAGCAGCAAGGAAATAATAATTTTCAAGACGATCTAAGAAAAACTCTAGCAAGGAGAAATAGCCCAACACGTTAGATATAAATGTTGTGCTAAAAATCTTAGGGTTTAAAACAACATTTTGATAGTTAGTGATAAAGGTGAAAGATTGTTATCCCGTGGCTTGTTCAATAGTACTGGACAGTTATTATTCTATGTCATTCCCGCTTTCGCGGGAATGACATATAAGGTCACTTACACCTGAATAAAATATAACATTTTTTTTAAACTGTCCGGTACTATTGGACAAGCTCACGGGATGATACCGAAAGTATTTTTTGATTTACGCAATAAGGCTTTTATATTATTCCCACAAAGGCATTGCCTGCGTGGATCGAGAATCGTCATTGCGAGTGAATGAAATGAGCGTGGCAATCCAGAAAAAAATAATAAAAAATGTTATAAAGTTAGCATTTTTTTACTTCCTTGCTTCGTCAATTACTTCGTAATTTCCTTAGCTCAGACGGAAAAACCGATCTATGCAGGGCAAGCCTTAAGCGGGAATGACATAGAATAAAAACTGTCTGGTACTATTGTTCTACTCTCATGCTTGTCACAAAATTCAGTGTATTATTTTTTTGAATTGTAAAAATCTAAAATTGCTTTGCTCAATTCATGATTTAATACTGAAAAGTCTGCCGTATCAAAGCCCTTTCTTGGAATAATTATCATCGCAAGCTTTTTGAGATTAGAATTATTACAAATAAGCCTAATAAGATGTTTTATACGTCTTTTAATTTTATTACGTACTACAGCTTTTTTATTTAGCTTTTTGCTAACTTTTATTCCTAGGAAGATATTATATTTTGATTCAAGAAAGATTTTTGGGATGTTCTTTGCTATCACCAAAATAAAATATTTTTCATGAAATTTTTTGCCAAGCTTATTTATAAGCTCAAATTCCTTTTGATTTTTTAAAGAGGTGATAAACAATTGAATAGGTCAGATTAGTATTTATGCGGATAGTTTTTTTCTGCCTTTAGCACGACGGTTTCTTAAAATTGCTCTTCCAGAGGGAGTAGCCATTCTAGCTCTAAAACCATGTTTTCTTTTTCTTACTAAATTACTAGGTTGAAATGTACGCTTCATAATATTTATACCAAACGAAAATTAATTATTTATAATGAAATAAATGTCATTGCGAGAAAAATTACAAGGTAATTTGACGAAGCAATCCAGTATTGTATATGGATTGCCACAGCAACGAAGTGGCGCTTCGCAATGACGTTGTCTATATTAAATATGTGCCTTTGCTTGTTCTACGATACTTGCAAATCCTTCATTGTTATTTACAGCAAGTTCTGCAAGGACTTTACGATCTATGTCGATTTGAGCTTTTTTAAGAGCCCCCATAAATTGAGAATATACTAAACCATGCTCTCTTACCGCTGCATTTATTCTTTGAATCCACAGACCTCTGAAATCACGCTTACGATTTCTGCGATCTCTGTAAGCATATTGTAGTCCTTTTTCTACTTTCTCAATAGCTACTCTAAAGCAAGTACTAGCTCTACCCCTATAACCTTTTGCAAGTTTGAGGATTTTTTTATGTCGATTTTTGGAAATTTTTCCTGATTTTGCACGTGTCATTTTTTAGCTCCTTAATTAATTTGTACCATATGGAAGAAAATATTTTTTGATGTTATATCCATCTTGATCACAAAGTATCGTAGTTCCACGTAAGTTACGAATTTGAGCTTTAGTACGACGACGCATAAAATGTTTTTTACCTGCTTGAGATGCAACCACTTTACCACTAGCAGTAAGTTTAAAACGCTTTTTTACAGCAGATTTTGTTTTTAATTTAGGCATGATTTTCCTTTAATTTGGTATTTATAAGACATTTACCGGTAATATTTAGGCATACCAAAGCCACGTTACCGATTGAAAGCTAAATAATAGTTTCTTTTATAATTTATTGCAAGACGTTTTTTGTAATTTATTACTATATGTTATTTATGCTAAAATTAGTAACTTTAACTATATTGTTATTTATGCTATAATAGTAATCATTAACGTTTTTAATTGCAAAATAATGTTTGGGCAAAATCCTAAAAGAGGAATATTAAAAGGTGACGGGACGCAATTACAAGTGCAATCTATTTTTAAAACTATTCAAGGTGAGGGAATATTTGTAGGTGTTCCTGCCATATTCATCAGGTTTGGAGGATGTAACCTTGCGTGCGATTTTTGTGATACAGAATTTGAAAATTTCGAAACAATCAAAATAGATGATATTTTATCTAAGGTTAGCCTACTTACTTTAAATTCTAAAAACAAGCAATCAGTTAAGTTAGTAGTGATAACGGGTGGTGAGCCGATGCGTCAACCTATAGAATTATTGTGCCAAAAATTATTAGAACAAGATTTTAAGGTGCAGATAGAAACTAACGGCACGTTATATCGTTCTTTGCCGGATAAAGTATCTATAATATGCTCGCCTAAAGCAGGTAAAAACGGCTATAGCAAAATCAGAGAAGATTTATTGCCTAAAATTAGTGCTGTAAAATTTATCATTGCTAAGAATATTTTAGAGTATAGCTTAATACCTGAAATAGGACAAACTGCTTACAATATACCGGTTTTTGTTCAGCCTATGGATCAAAATGATCAAAAACTTAACAAAGAAAATAACGAATTAGCGGTAAAATTAGCTTTAGAGAGTGGTGCTAGGTTGTCAGTACAAACTCATAAATTTATAGGCATAGAGTAATTACAAATATATCTTGAATTTTAGATTAATTAGTACTATTATAACCTTTTTATAAAGTTTAAAGTGTTGAAATAATGAGTGAAATATTAGAACTTGAAGCAAAGTCTCGCAATGAATTTGGTACGGGTGCAGCAAGAGCATTAAGAAGAGAGGGGCGTGTTCCTGCTATTATTTATGGTGCAAAGAAAACCCCAGTTAGTATTTCTTTAGAAGAAAAAGAAATAACAAAATATTATAGAAAGCCAGCTTTCATATCTCAGCTAATTAGTTTAAAAATCGATGGTAAGCAATATAAAGTGCTGCCGAAAGCTGTAGAATTACATCCTGTTACAGATATAGTACGTCACGTTGATTTTGTTTTTTTAGAAGATAAAACCCAAAAAATGGAAGTTCCTGTAGTATATGAAGGGAAAGAAAGAGCATTAGGCGTTAAAAGAGGCGGATATTTCAATATAGTAAAAAGAAGAGTTACTTTATTATGTGATGTTAATAATATTCCAAGAAACGTAACTATTGACGTTACTAATATGCCGATTGCTACTTCATTAAAATCTTCAAAAGTAAAACTACCAGAAGGTTGTAGCTTTACTACAAAGAAAGAATTTGTGCTTGCAACTATAATAGGACGTAGAGGAGCAAAAACTGAAGCTGAAAGCGAGCAACCAGCTGAAGCAGCGAAGTAAAATAATTTTTATTGCTAACTAAAAGCGTTGTTGTATGGCTCGGAAAATGCCTTGTATGTCATTCCCGCGGAGGCGGGAATCTAGAAAAAAGTCTGTCATACCGCGGCTTGACTGCGGTATCTCAGGACACATTCTATGGCACAAGATCCCGTGATCAAGTCACGGGATGACAATATAATTGACTGGATTCCCGCCGTTGCTGGGAATGACATTGGAGGAGTCATGCAATAAGACCGGCTCCAAGGTATCCAGTTAAAAATACTAATAAAATTAGTATTTTTTATTATTTTCTGGATCTAGTTCCCAAGCAACTAGATGACTACCTTAGGGTGCTTTTGAACCCACGCGGGGTAAGCCTTAAGCGGAAATGACCACATAGGAGTAAGATTCGCACAAGAACAAAATACGCACATCCTAATTCTATTTCAAATCATATATATCTTTAAAATTTTCCATATTAAACGAGTATAATATTATGATGCTTATTATTGGTCTTGGTAATCCAGGTAAAGAGTATGAGCATATAAGGCATAATATTGGCTTTATTGCTTTAGAAAATATAGCAAAACAATATGATGCATCATTTAGCGTAAAGAAAAAATTTCATTGCGAAATTGCTGAAAGTACTAATAGTGGGCAGAAGCTAATATTCATAAAACCTACTACTTACATGAATTTATCGGGTAAGTCGGTGATAGCAGTAAAAACATATTATAATATTCCTCTTGAAAAAATCTTTGTTATTCATGATGATATTGATTTAGAATTGGGTAAAATAAAGTTTAAAACTGGTGGTGGAAATGGTGGACATAACGGTTTAAAGTCCATTGATGGAATTATAGGAAATAATTATAACCGTATTAGAATTGGTGTTGGTAGACCGCAAAACAGTCAGGATGTAGCTGATTATGTGCTAAATAACTTTCCTAAATCTGAATATGTACTAGCAGAGCAGGCTATAGATAAAATAACCGATAACTTTAATTTAATATTAGAGAATAAACTAGAAGAGTTTAAGAGTAAAATGGTTTAAGTATTTTGATTGTCATTGCGAGGAGATGCGTAGCATCGATGCAGCAATCTCATGAAATAGTGTTCGGTGTCATCCCGTGGCGGCGTTGTTGCATGGATCGATTTTCCAGTTGTCATCCCGCGACTTGATCTCGGGATCCAGTTAAAAATACTAATAAAATTAGTATTTTTTATTATTTTCTGGATACCGTGGACAAGCCATGGTATGACACCGAGGATGCTTTTCGATCCACGCAACAGTGCCGCCACGGGATGACAATGTGAAGTTAAAAATATCCAATTAGCTAAAAATGAATAAAAAGATAAATTATGACCCAAGATTTTGAAATTATATATGCCGAAGAAATGGATAAAGCCTATTCAGCTATAATTTGGGATGCTTTTAATAATAGATGCACGAGAGAAAAAAGGCTTAATAGGAGATTTACAATCCTTTTCATTTTCTTTGTTAGATCAAGATAAAAATTTTATTGCAGGGGTCGGTGGTGTGAGTTTGTGGGGTAGTTTGTACATTACTTCATTACTTGTGGATATAAAAATCATAGAAATCAAAATTACGGAAGTTTATTGATAAAAAAAGCTGAAGAATTGGCACGTGAACGTGGTTGTACTTTTATTGTTTTATCGACTATGGATTTTCAGGCTAAACCATTTTATGAAAAATTAGGATATAAACTTGAATTCACAAGACATGGCTATGAAAAAGATTCAGTTTCATATCATTTAAGGAAAGATTTATAATATAAAAATATTTACTTAATAATTAGGAATTTTTTATGAGCGAAGAATTATTACAAAGAGGTTTAAACAAAAGTAACCCCACATCTAAAATAGGAAAATGGGATTATTATAATATTGGCTCTACAACACTAAAAGCTCTAAAAAATGCAGGGATAATTAGAAATGTTAATTATGGTGAACTAGAAAGTAAAAAAGTTGATGCACTAATTGTAAGTAAACAAAGTGTTATTGCGGTTATAGAATTTAAACAGCCTAGAGAGTTTAAAACCAACTCTCAACAACAAAAAGCAATTGATCAAGCAATTAATGTTGCAAAAATTTTAGGAGCAAAAATAGTTATTGCAACTGATACAGTTGATACTATATGGATTAATGCTTTAACAGGAGAGAGAATTCTAGATGAAGAAGGTAAAAATATTTCTCTACTATTTGACCCGTTTAACGAACAGCTTCCGGTACTTATAGAAAAAATTAGCTATTCAATTAATGAGACTAATAATCAATTACTATCACCAAAATTAGTAAACCCGACTTGTTTAGCAAGTTCTATATGGCAAGATGTTTGGAGTGTTAGCGGTGCTACTCCCGAGAACTGTCTTTATACTTTTGTAGAGCTTTTTATATTTAAATATCTTAGTGATCTTGGTATTTTAAAATCTAGAAATAGCTTTTATTCTTTAATGGAAATGTACGCAACAGATACTCATGATGAAGTATTAATTTTCTATGTTGATAATATAAGAAAAAAATAAAGGAATTATTTCCATATAATCCACTAGATAATACAACTATAATTAACGGTTCAATATTTGTAAGTAAAGATCAGAAAGCTGTTGCAGGTTATATAGTACCGTGTTTTTCAAAGTACTTGATAAATTCAATAAATATGGTCGGCTTGAACATATTGATTACGATTTTAAAAGTAAATTATTTGAGAGCTTTTTAAAAGAAAGTATTAGCAAAAAAAACTGGGGTCAATTTTTTACTCCAATGAAAGTAGTTCGGGCAATAGAAATGATTACTCGTGATGAAATTAAAGAGGGAGCAGTTATATGCGATCCTGCTTGCGGCGTTGGAAAGTTTTTGTTAGAGCCTATAAAAGGTAAATTAGATCGTTTTTATCAAGTTGAAGATGACAAAATAATCTCTAGGATAACTATTCATGGTTTTGATAAAGGGTTTGATAAAGACGAGCAAAAAACAATTATACTTGCAAAAGCTAATATGCTAATTTATTTTAGTGAAATTATAAAAAATTATCCAAATCATACGAAGAAATTTGCAGAATTATTTAATTCTACATTTACTCTTAAGACAAATTCAATTTTAGGGACATTAAACGATCCTGTTGAAGATGTATATGATCTAATCCTTACAAACCCTCCATATGTTACTAGTGGTAGCAGCAACTTAAAGGAAGAAATACAAAAAGATAGTGCTTTAAAAAAATATTATAAGGTTAATGCTATAGGTGTTGAAGGGCTATTTATGGAATGGATAGTTAGAGCTTTAAAGCCGAATGGCAAAGCTTTTATTATTGTTCCCGACGGTATATTTAATCGTCAGAATGGTACAAACCTAAGAGCACTATTACGTCAAGAGTGTTTTATTGATGGAATAATATCGCTGCCGTTAAATACATTTTTTACCACAAACAAAAAGACATATATATTATGTATAACTAAAAAGACTAATAAATCAGATATTCAAAGTGATCCAGTTTTTACTTATTTGGTGAGCGAAATTGGTGAAAGTCGTGATGTTTATCGTTTTGATATTGAGCAAAATGATCTTATAGAAGCTACTACACTCTATAATTTTTTTAAAGGTGATAAAAAAGCATTTAAAGCTATTAATACTGATATGCGGTGTAAAATAGTTCCAATAGAAAAATTTGAGCCAAATGTTCATTGGGCTATTGATAGATGGTGGAATAAAGAAGAGAAAATTGCATTAGGAATTGAAAAAGAAAATAAAACAGTAGATGTTTTGGAATTTAGTTTACTAATGTCAGATATGGCTAATACTTTTGAAAATTTTAGTAAGATTCTTAAAGAAATTGGAGAAAAAAAAACTTTAAAGTAGACAAACAATTTTTAAAGTTCAAGTTAAATGAATTATTTCATATAAAGAGTGGAAATTCAAAGCTTACAAAAAGATATCTTGATAAAAACAAAGGAGAATATCCTGTTTACTCATCAAATACAAAAAAAGTTGGGATATTCGGTATGATAGATTCATTTGATTATGACACAGAGTGTATTCAAATCACCACAAACGGGGTTTATGCCGGAACAGTATTTTATCGCGAGAAACACAAATTTAATATTAATTCAGATGCAAGGTTATTGATAAGAAAAAATAATAATTTAGATTATCGTTATCTAACAATATTAGTAAAAAATATATTAGCGGAACAAAATTTTAATTGGGAAAATAAACCGACTATTGGCAAAATATCAGACCTTGAATTAGCTATACCTGTTGATGGTGGGGTATTTGATTTAGAGACTCAACAACATGTTGTTGAACAACATAATATTGTTGCTGAACTTGAAAAAATAAAGGAATATGAACAAATTTTAAAAGAAATAAACGTAATACAAAATAACTTCAATATAGTCCAAAGTAAAGATGTTAAAATTGGAGATTTTTTTACAATACAAAAAGGTTTATCAAAATATACCAAGAGTTACAGACAATTATATAAGGGTGAATATCCTGTTTATTCTGCTTCAAATTTAGCACCGCTCACTTATATCAATAATTATGATTATAACGGAAAATATCTTACTTGGACAACGACCGGGTTTGCAGGGTATATCAAGATCATAGAAGGAAAATTTTCAATCAATGGAAATATAGGAGTATTAATTTCAAAAAATAATAAAATAGATATCGATTTTGTTAAGTATAGCTTAGAACCTATTTTAAGAGATTTAGCTAAAGGTAGAAAAGGTGAAAGAGGAGAAGATGAATTTACTGAGGTTTCTACTTCAATCGTTGAAAACGCAATAATTTCGATTCCTATAACTTCAACCGGTGAATTTGATATTGAAAAACAACAAGAAATAGCAACAACATATAGAAAAGTTGAAGATACAAAAAAATTAATACAACAAGAACTAAAAAAAATACAAGAATACTCATTAATAATATAATTAACATCACAATAAAAAAGATTTATGACATTAAAATTAGGAATTGTGGGTTTGCCGAATGTCGGTAAGTCAACGTTATTTAATGCTTTAACGGCAAGCGTGGCAGCTGAAGCTGCTAATTATCCGTTTTGTACGATTGAGCCAAATAGTGCCGTTGTTTCAGTACCTGATGAGCGTTTACAAAAGCTTGCCGCACTTGTAGGAAGTAAAAAAATTATTCCATCTTATATCGAATTTGTCGATATTGCAGGCCTTGTTAAAGGTGCAAGCAAAGGGGATGGGCTTGGTAATAAGTTCTTATCAAACATTAGAGAAGTAGACGCAATATTGCACGTATTACGTTGTTTTGAGGATGAAGACGTAACGCACGTACATAATAAAGTTGATCCGATTCATGACCTTGAAATAATTGAGATGGAGTTAATACTTGCCGATATAGAATCGGTGGAAAAGCGACTTGTTACAAGCGAAAAACGTTTGAAATCAGGTGATAAGACTTTAGCAGAGCAAATAGAGCTATTAAAAGAGGTTCATAAAGTATTAGCCGATGGTAAACCTGCAAGAGTGCTAAATAAAACTTTAGGAACTGATAATCTAAAGCAGTTACAGCTACTTACTTCTAAGCCTGTTCTATATGTATGTAATGTACTTGAAAAGGATGCAGCAAGTGGTAACGAGTTTACAAAATTAGTAGCAGAACAAGCAAAAAAAGAAGAAGCTAAAAGCGTTATTATTTCCTCAAAAATAGAAGCAGATATTGCTTTGCTTGAAGATGAGGAAGAGAAGAAAGAATTCCTAAATAGCATTGACCTTGAAGAAACAGGCTTAAGTCAAGTAATTAAAGAAGGGTATAATCTCTTAAATCTGAAAAGCTTTTTTACGATTGGTCCTAAAGAAGCACATAGCTGGACTTTTAAAGATGGTACGCTTGCCCCTGGTGCTGCAGGTATTATTCATACCGACTTTGAAAAAGGTTTTATTAGAGCGGAAGTAATAGGTTACGCAGATTATATAAATCTCGGTAGCGAAGCAAAAGCCAAAGAAGTGGGAAAAGTGCGACTAGAGGGTAAAGAATACAAAATGCAGGATGGGGATATAGTACATTTTAGGTTTAATGTATAAATACTTAAAGTATTATTTGCTCTACTTGAAAAATTGACGTTATCATCTTTGTAACTCGTTGGATGCTCACATATTAAGTAACTGCTGCCGCTCTTGGTCTTACAGACTCATAGCTTTTTTCCAATCTGAACTAATTAATTATTATATGGGATATGGTAAAAGAAGTATTAAGTAAGGAAAATATTAAATTTCATCAAATGTTTCCGTTAATAGACGATGATTATATTTGGCGTACTGAAGAAGAAGAGAAAGCATATCATACAAAGGTTAGAAAGAAATATAATGTTCGTTGTATTTCGGTTTTTGATCATTGGCTTACTGATGAAGAGTATGATGAACTAATAATATGGTATCAAAAGAAATTTAAATTTAAGGAAGATAAAGAAAAATATTATTATTATGAGCAATCATTTATAAAATTTTATTTATATCTATTCAATAACACAAAAGTTTATGCACGTTTTGATAGAATATTTGCATCATTTGATTCACAAGAAGAATATTTGTCTCATGTTCTGTTAAGCGTAAGAGAGCGATTATTTTTAAAAATTGTTTTACCTGAGTATCATGCTATTATTGACGGTGGTCATGATTTAACTGATATATTAAAAGTTAAGAAAAACTATCCTGAAGGGCTAGAAGCAATAAGCAAAATAGTAAAAGATCATAGACTTTTTATATTAAATTAATAATTGAAAATTTATTTAAACTGATTTATTTTTAATTTTTTAGATTAGGTATTTTATGTTTACAAAGTTTTCACTCATATTAATTATAATGTTTTTTGGTATAGTTTCCTACGCTAATCCTAAACCTATAGGACTTGAATTAAATAAAACAACCTTAGAAGAGGTGAAAGAAAAATATAAAGTTATAAGGATGGAAGCTAATAAGTGGAATGGTACTAACTATTATATAGATACTAAAGATATTGATTTTAAAAATGTTTCAAGTGCTTTAATAATATGTAATGATAATAATATAGTGCAAGCTGTAATTTTAGTAATGGATAAAAACAATTTTAATGAATTGTTAGGTATGTTATCAGAAAAATATACATTGAAAGAAAAAAATATACCTTTTGTGGGTAATAAATCAGCAGTTTTTATTGATGGTAACTGTACTATTATTTTAGACTCTCCTCATCTTAATTTTAATATGGATTTAACTTATATAACTAATGAGTTTTATAGTAAATATCTAGATAAATTACAGCACGAAAAACAGCTTGAAAAAGAAAAAGAAAGATTTACTTTAAATAATATTGAAAATTTTTTACAAGTGTTTATTTTTCTTAAATTATTTAGCATATTAGAATATAATAGCACTTATGAAAATTATTGCGAAGATTCCAGCATGGATGCTTTTATGCTTATTCACGTTATCACCCATAACGGAAACAATCTATACTTCAGGGCTACCAAGTATCACTGAATATTTTAACACTGATGGTAGTACTACTCAAATCACATCTAGCCTATATTATTTAGGTTTTGCTCTTGGCATATTAACGCTTGGCAGATTATCCGATATTTATGGCAGAAGACCGGTTGTTTTATTTGGGCTTTGTATTTACGCTATATCTTCCATTATTAGCATTTTTGCACCTAACATAGAAACATTAATGTTAGCCCGTTTTGTGCAGGCTTTCGGCGTAAGTGTTGGTTCAGTTATCGGGCAGGCTATGGCTCGTGATTCTTATCAAGGTTCAGAATTATCATATGTTTATGCTAGCCTATCTCCATGGCTTTTATTTATCCCTTCTTTGGGTTCATCTATGGGGGGGTATGAATATTCAAGTTGGCATTACACTTTTGTATTCTTCAGTCTTACAGGTACAGTATTATTAATTTTATATTATAAAATTTTACCTGAAACGAATCCTTATATAAATTTTTCGCAAACTAGCAAATATTTTGAAGTTTTAAAAGTAGTTATCAGAGATAAAAGCTTATGGTTATATGCTTTTATTATTGGAGCATTTAACGGTATATATTATGGTTTTTATATAGAAGCTCCTTTTATTTTCATTGATAAAATAAAAGTTGCCCATCATTTTACGGTAAATTGGCATTCTTGTTATCTTTTGCTGGTATTTTTGGCGGATTTTTAGGAGGATATTTAATAAAAAAACGTCATGTACATGATCAAAAAGTAATGATTTTAGGGCTTATTTTTAGTGTAATAGGCTGTAGCTTGCTCGTAATTGATGCTCTAATATTACAGGATAAAGAGGTAGGTCAAAACATAGCGGTTATTATGATATTTGCACCTATGATGCTACATATGGTCGGGCATAATTTACTGATTCCTATGACTCTTCGTTATGCTTTAGAAGATTATGCTAAGGTAACAGGCACAGCAGGTTGTGTGTCCAGAGAAACTGGTATGTTCAGTAGGAGGTAACCCTACTAGATTAAAAGTTAGAGATCTATAGCTAGGATAGCAGCATGGCGAGAAATCAAGATGTTGGAACCTATCGACAAACTTACCTATAGGGTAAGAGCGAATTATCAGGCCGCAGCGAGAGCGAACACATAGGTGGCCCCGAAAGTGCGAAGCCCCGAAGGCCGAACTAGCGACCGTAGAGTGAAGGCAATATGTTCAATTGAAAACTAACTGATACAATTGGACACTTCGGCGGGGTGGGAGTGGCAGCATGATAATAAGGACATATTAAGTGACTGGAGAAGTCCTACTCATCCCAGGAAGAAAGCTCTTGGAGCAAGGTAAATTCTATAACTAGCAAAACTAGGAAATGAATTGAAGATGAGAGGATGGCGGATGGGTGTGTATTAGCAATGAAGCAGAGTAATGCCTGTGGAGCGAAGACACCCTACTGATAACATTATTCCAACAACAAGGGAGGTGAAAGACGAATGATAAAAACGTCTATAGAATTACAAGACCTGAGAAGGAAAATATACATCAAAGCTAAAGCTGAAAAGCAATGGCGATTTTGGGGATTATATGTTCATGTATGTAAGATAGAAACACTAAGAGAAGCCTACAAGCTAGCTAAGCATAATAAGGGGGCACCTGGAATAGATGGTGTTACCTTTGAAATGATAGAGTTAGCGGGGGTTGAACAATTTCTAGAAAACATACAAACAGAATTACAAGCCAGAACCTATTATCCTGAAAGGAAAAGGGTCAAGGTAATTCCTAAAGATAATGGGAATAAAGTGAGGAAGTTATCCATACCAACTATCAAAGATAGAGTGGTAGAAGGAGCACTAAAGCTCATTTTAGAACCAATATTTGAAGCTGACTTCCAACCTGGATCATATGGATATCGCCCTAAACGGACTGCAGCTGCGGCTATAGAAAAAGTTACAGTAGCAGCAATTAAGGAGAAGACAAGAGTAATAGATGTAGATTTACGCTCTTACTTTGACACGATTGCTCACCTTGAGCTATTTAACAAGATAGCAGAGCGTGTAAATGACAAAGATGTTATGAAGCTACTAAAATTGATAGTCAAAGCAGGTGGAAAAAGAGGCATATCTCAAGGCGGACCACTATCACCGCATTTAAGCAATATTTACTTAAATGAAGTAGATAAAATGCTAGAAAGAGCAAAGGAAGTGAGTATGTCATTGTCAAATAAAAAGGGACCACTAAATTACGTGAAAAAGGGACCACTTTATTTAAAATTTTTTATGTCATATTACCTCCAGATTTATAGTTATTAATACGATAACTTTTACCTGTGATGTTTAGTATATGTGCATGATGTACTACTCGATCAATAATTGCATGAGTTAATAACTCATCAGCAAATATTTCATTCCATCTTTCAAAATCCTTGTTTGTGGTGATAATGGTAGATTTATTTTCATATCGTTTAGCAATAATATTAAAAAAATCATCTACTGAATGTTTTGGTAATTGCTTAAAACCTAACTCATCAAGAATTAATAAGTCAAATGATAAGAGTAATTTAACTTTTTTGTGATAGCTATTATCTGCTCTTGCAATATGTAAATTATAAAGCATATCCGATACCGTAGTAAAATATACAGAGTATTCTCGTGTTAAAGCTTTTAATGCTAATCCAATAGCAAGATGAGGTGGCCCAATTTGTCTAGACTAAAAATTAAGATTTATGAGATATAAATTGTATTATAATTTTACTCAATAATTTTTGTAGAATACACCTGTTCTGGAGTGAGATATTCTAATGACTGGTGCATTCTTTTTCTATTATAAAAATTTATGTAATCAGTTATAGCATTTTTTGCCTCCTTGACAGTATTTAAAACCATCAAATATATTTTTTCTTGTTTTAATGAACGCCAAAATCTTTCTATAAATACATTATCTAGGGCTCTGCCTTTACCATCCATACTGATTTTGATTTCACGTTTAATTAGTTTATCTGTAAAATCTTTTGATGTAAATTGAGAACCTTGATCTGTATTAAAGATTTCAGGCTGACCATATTTTATTATTGCTTCTTCAAGTGCATCAATACAAAAGTCACTTTCTAAACTAATAGACACCTTCCAGCTCACAATATAACGACTAAACCAATCAATAATTGCTACCAAATATACAAATCCTTGTGCCATTCTAATATAAGTGATATCTGTACTCCATACCTGATTTACTTTAATAATTTCAACTCCTTTTAAAAGATATGGATATATTTTATGAGCTTGATTGCACTTACTTAAGTTCATTTTAGGATAGATAGCTTCAATAGCCATTATTCTATAATAACGACTTACTGCCTTGCGACCGATTGTGATTCCAAATGGTACAAGGTGCTCAGACATTCTTCTTGCTCCAAAGTAAGGATGCTGTGTGTATATTTCATCAATTACTTGCATTATTTCTAAGTCTTTTTGGGTTAAGCCTTGTGGCTTGTAATAATAGCTAGATTTGTTAATAAACAGTAGAGTACATTGCCTAGCGATACTTAGATTACTACAATCTTTATCTACCATATTTTTTCTAATTGCCAAGTCCAAACAATGTAGATTTTTTTTTCAACCAGTCATGTTCAACAGTTAACTGGTCTATTTGTTCATACAATTGTTTTATTAAATCCTGATGATCTGGATCCTTGGATTGTGGCTTAATTTGAAAACCACTAATTAAATTTTCTATACCTCTTTTTTTCCACGCTTGTATTTGTGTCGGATGAACTCCATATTTGCTACTAATTTGAGCTATTGTCATTTCAGCTTTTATTGTTTCTAAAACTATCTTTGTTTTTTCTGCTGCACTATATTGTTTCGCTTTTTTAGACATATAATTTCTCTTTTGTATCTGAAAATTATATCTCATTCTAGCATTTTAGTAGTCCAGTTTTTGGGTACCATTATAAATTATTATCTATGGTGATATGACAATCTTTTGCTACTTTTCGATTATGCCACGATGACAAATCAAACGTTTCTAATGGTAAGGGCATTAAATTATTACTTTCTTCTTGCTCAAATAGTTCCTGAGGAATTTTTTTAGTAGTACCATGTATTCGGTTATTTGCTTTATTTAACCAGTTTGCAAGATCGTGTATTAATTCTTCATATCTATGAAATTTACGTCCAGCAAAAAAATTATTTTTGACATACTTTATGCCTGATTCTACTTTGCCTTTTTCTTGAGGTTGATATATACGACAAGGAGAAAGTAAAATCCCATAATGATCAGCTAAACGTTTGTATTCCTTCTGATATACAGGCTCATAGAAATTGCTATCTACCACCCCAGCTTTAAGATTATCAAGTTTTATTACTTTTGGACTACCAGCAAAATAATTAAATGCATTGATATGACATTGTATCCATGTTTTACAACTTTGATCAAACACTACTTCATAATAATCAAGGCGACTATAGCTTAAACGCATATTAAACACATATGCTTTAACTCTACGCCCTTGGGCATTATACTGTAAGCCTATGTCACCAAAATCTACTTGTGCTTCCTCTCCTGCTAAAGTATGAAAACGAATGCAACTGTTATTCTGAATCTTATATTTTTTGATATAACGGGTTAGCGAACCATAACTTTTTGTATAACCTTGAATTTTTAACTCTTCAAAAATTCTTATGTAACTTAGATTCTTTTCTAATAACTCAATTATTTGTTCGTGCCAAGAATCCAGTGCTGAAGATCGTTCATAGGGTGCAGGATATTCTGTACCAGACTCTACGTAACGATTTATTATTTTTCTTACTGTTTTACGGTCTATCCTTGTTAGTTTGGCAATATTTCTTTGACTGTTGCCTTGCTTATAAAGGGTGATAATTGTTGTGTACATATTTATTCTTATCATTGTATCACTAGATATTTATTTTAATTAATTATCTAGTGAATATTGCACATTATAACCTTATTAGGTTACACCAAATTCTCTGGTCCCTTTTTCGTGCAATTTAGTGGTCCCCTTTACTTTAGCAATGACACTAAAAGCAAGTACACAACTAAAGAAACTTGATTTTAGCGGGTGTGATTTAGGTAATCAAAAAATATCAGTATTAGCCGAAGTTTTACAACTTAAGACTCTTACGCATCTTTGCCTTAATGCGAATTATATAGGGACTGTAGGAATAAACGCAATTATTGAAGCTTTAAAAGAAAGTACTACTATTATGCGTATAGATTTAGAACAAAATAATATGGATCAACAAAGTCAAATTATAATTGAGAAATATTTACAGAGAAATAAGAATTTATTGGAAGAACATAGTAATTTTCAAAAGTTAGTAGATAAGTTAAATGATAAAATACGCCAGTTTAGGATAAGGAGGTCTGAGGATAAGCAAGTAGTGTTAGAAATTTTTTAGATTTATTGAAATTAAAAGCATTTACGCAAGAAAGTATATGAACTAAGAAATTAATAGGGGAGCGATGTCTTGAATGTTCAAGGTTCATGCTGTTTTTTAGTACATTAAATACTGATTCAATTATTGATCTGCTTTTTAAGAGTATTTTATCTTCTATATCTAATAAATGATTTTTCATATCCTTGCGAATCCCAGTAAATAACCGTAGCCCACGACTAAATAATTTAGCGGACATTTCCTTAGAAATATAAGCCTTGTCTCCAAATAATTTACCCCATAATCCTTTGGTAATTGAGTCTACAGCAGATAAATCACTAGCATTACCCTTTGTTATTTTAATTGCCATAATCTGACCTTTATTATTAATTACAATATGTAATTTAAATCCCATAAACCATCCGTAACTACTCATACCTATTTTAGCAATGCCACTAAACACTTTATTATTATTTGTACGTTTTGCATGACATATCGATAATTTGGTTGAATCAACAAAATATATACCAGTCTCATCTCCTGTAAATAATTGTAACATTATAGTTAAAGGTAATACTAATCTTGGCCACAACTGGATTATCCGACTGTAACTAGGAAGACTAAAATATCCTCTATATTTACATGATAGATGATATAAATAATAATTCTTAAAATCTTTGCATGGAGATATATAAAAATATAATACTATAGTTATATAGTTCTGAAAGCCTTAAACTCCCTGATCTCCTACGCTTCCTAACGCTGGGTATTAATTTGCTTTCTTCCCATTCTTCGTAAACTTTACAATAATTATCTATTATACAAAATAGAGTTATGATACATCTTTTCATTGTTGAGTGCATATTTTTTTGATTCAAAATCTATGTAACTCAACACTCCTCTCTTGTAAATACCCTGCTTTATTATCTTTATTCCTTACACTCTTATCCTAAACTGGCGTTAAAATAGCTAATAATGCTAACATAAAAGATAAATCTATAATAGAAGATACTATAAAATACATAATACAAAAAACTCCTCTCCTTATTAGGACAATCGACCGAGACCAAATAATAACTGATATACACAAGCTTTTAAATAATAAGTTTACAGCGTCAAAATTTATGGGCATAAAAGAAGAGCTTGAGGAATTAATAGAACAACAAAATATAAATGATGATACTAATGTCCTTGGAGCAGATAGTATGTTTGGCTGAAAAACGGACAAGGACAATTTGTCCCCTTAAATTCATCCTGCTTGTAAATTTTGTTGCATAAAAAAAGCTTCATTTATATACTGTTTTTTATCCGTGGTGGTTAGCAAATCGTACTACTTGCCTCCACCACACTAAAGTTTATTTACTTTAATCTGTTCTTTCTTAACAAATGAATGATAATTTTTCTAAATCTTTAATACAAATCTCATGAAATTATCCGATTTTGACTTTGACTTACCTTTAGAGCTAATCGCTCAAAACCCAGTAAGCAAACGTGATGAGTCAAATTTATTAATTGCTTCTACACAGCAATATGTCAAGACCAAATTTTACAATATTATTGATTATTTAAAAGAAGGGGATCTATTAGTTTTTAATAACAGTAAAGTGATCAAAGCCAAGTTAAATTTAGACAAAAACATCACCATAAACTTAAATCAAAAACTTAAGGATATAGTGACGAACGACGATCTAGGCAAACTTAAATCAATCGACTATTGGTCAGCTTTTGCAAAACCTGCACGTAAGCTAAAGATAGGCGATGAGTTTTATTTTGATGATCATAAAATAATTATCACCGAAAAGCTCGAAATGGGTGAGATTAAAATTAAATTTGAACTTGCTAATATTTCGGTGTTTGAGTTTTTAGATAAATACGGCGAAATGCCATTACCACTTTATATTAAGAGACCATTTCAAAAATCGCTAGCTCAACGTCATTGCGAGGAAAGACACAGTCCTGACACGGCAATCTCGTTACAAAATCCTGAGATTGCCACGGTGTCCCAAAGGATGCCTCGCAATGACAATAAACTCGACGATGAACGTTATCAAACAGTTTATAGCAATATTCAAGGTTCGGTTGCTGCACCAACGGCAGGCTTACATTTCACAAACGATATAATAAATAAGCTTAAAGAAAAAGGGGTGCAAGTGGCGTTTGTAACTCTACATGTCGGAGCAGGAACTTTTATGCCAGTTAAAACCGAGAATATTAACGAGCATAAAATGCATACGGAATATTGCTCTATTACTCCTGAAACCGCTGCAATTATAAATAAGGCTAAACAAGAAAAAAGATGTATTATAGCAGTCGGCACTACAAGCCTTAGAACTCTTGAAAGCTCTGCTATAAATGGCAATTTAAATTCTGGCGAGTTTGAAACCGATATCTTTATAACTCCAGGATTTAAATTTCAAATAGTCGACATGTTGCTTACTAATTTTCATTTCCCAAAATCTACTTTATTTATGCTAGTTTGTGCTTTTGCTGGCTTTAAAGAAATGCACGAACTATATAAATACGCCATAAAAGAACAAATGCGTTTTTTTAGCTACGGCGATGCAACACTTTTGTACAGAAAAGTATAAATTTAAATATATCCTAAAAACTTCTTGATTAGAATTTGGATGAAGTAAAAGAATATCACAGCAGCACAGCAGATCATGATACTTATTTGCATAAGCTGCGGAAGCTGTTTTGCTATATTTGAGGTTTCAGTCGAAGAAGGTTTATAAATAAATCCTAATATTTTGATAAGATACAGGCTTGAGAATATACTACTAATTATTATAACAGCCATCACGATAAACTGATTCTGTTCGGCTGCTGCCAATAAAATTGAGAATTTACTTATGAAGCCGCTTAATATCGGAATACCGATTAGCGATAATGACGATATTAATATCATAAAAGAAATCAATGGGAATTCTTTTGAAGTACCTGCTAAATCCTGCACTTGATTGGCTTTCTTTAGGCTATAAATACTCCCCATACTATAAAATAAACAAATCTTTGTAAAAGAATGCGATACTAAATGTAGAGTTGCAGCGGCTAAGGACTTAGGCGTTAGCATAAAAGCACTAAGCAATGCTATACTTAATTGATTCATAGTGGAATAAGCAAGTATTTTCTTAATATTATCCGTTCCAAAAGCTTTAAATGTACTATAAAAAATGCTGACTATCGGAATAAAAATCAGCCAGTTAAATGCTTCAAATATTTCTTGTAAGTATGATAAGCCAAATATATATACTAAAATTTTATAAATACAAAATAAGCCGGTTTTTACTACTATCACTGCATGCAGTAAACTACTGACAGGATAATGTGCAACCATTGCTGCGGGAAGCCATGTATGTACTGGAAAAATCGCTGTCTTTGCAATACCGAAAATAAACATTAGCAATAAAAGAATAGACTGATTTTTAGAAAAATGCTCTAGCATTAGCCCTTTACTTCCGAAATCCCCATTACCGATTTTAGCATAAATGATTATAATAGCCGGCAAAAATAACATAATTCCGGTGATCATCAAAATTTTTAAATATTTATATAATCCCGTAAGCACTATGTTATTTTTAGTATGCCCTATTAAAAAAGCCGTAGAAATTGTTAAAAGCTCATAACAAATAAACATCGTAAATAAATTGCTAGATAGGGCAATTAAAACGCTGATAAGAATAGTTAGATTAAAGAAGAATAAAAACCTTGAAGAGTTTTCTATATTATTAATAGCAAGATATTTCGGAGTATAAAGCAGCGAGCAAATCCATAAAAAGCTAATCAAACTTAAGAAGATCAGCCCTAAAGGTTCGAGATGAAAACCTATAAAATAATTACCGAATATATGGAACTTAAACCCTGCTCTTACGCCTTTTAAAAATACCCAATCAATAATTAGAATATTACTAAAGAAAAAAATCCCGATAGCAATAAGTAAAAAATTACGTGTAAAACTATCTTCTTTAGTCACAAACGGACTAGTTAAATTCAGCATACCAACTAGTAAAGTTGATAGAATCAAAAGATTCGGAGTGGTAAATTGTGCTAGCATGTTATTATGTTTTTATTAGTTATCAACACCATTGCGAGGAGTGGCAAAGCCACGACGCAGCAATCTCAGGATTTTATTGTGTCATCTAGTTAGCTTTTTCGGCGTTGTTACGTACCTCGAAAAGCATCCTCAGTGTCATCCCGTGGCGGCATTGCCTGCGTGGATCGGTTTTTCCGTCTAAGCTAAGGAAATTACGAAGTAATTGACGAAGCAATCCAGCTAAAAAATGCTAATTTATAGTATTTTTTATTATTTTTTCTAGATTGCCACGCTCATTTCATTCGCGTAGCTCAGACGACTTTCGATCCACGCAACAATGTCTCCCGCGGCTTGACCACGGGATGACACCGAAGATACCTCTCGGCTTATACAAGTAATAACATCAAAAGCTTTTTCTTTTCTTAAGTTGATTCTTGCTTTTGCAAAAATAAAAGTTTCACCATTTTATAGTGATAGAATAATGATCCTACCGAGCTTAGTAAAATTATTATAAAATCTAATAATAGATTTTGCTTTAAAAATAATTCTAGAATACTTACCTTAACAAAAAATAATGGGCTAATTGGCAAGCCGCTGCTACAAATTACAGCTATTATTACTAAAACTTGGTTCGGTTTTTTCGAATATGCTTCTTTATAAGCAGCAATTAGAAAAAGAGCTATTTTATTTATGCTATCTATAATCAATAAGCATGGCAAAATTTTCATACCGCTATCGGTAACATATAACAAAAATACATAGCCTATTTGAGTAATACACGAATATACTATAATTTTCTTAAAACTCTCAGACTTATAAGCAAAATACGGGACTATAATAAGCGTCAATAAAGCAATAGGTCTTATAAAATTGTTAATTGCTAGTTTAATCGTTTCATAATTTATAATGAGATAGGTAAATTTATATATTATATATACACCTATTATAGTCGAAATTTCTGCCAAATATACTAGAATCACTGAAGCGGTGCTGCTATAAGCTCTCATCATCCAAAAATGCATAGGGAAAAAAGCAGTTTTTAAAATAACCCCTATTAAGAAAAATCCTATAGATAAAGTTACAATATTTGAATTAGAATATTTTTGTAAAAATCCAGCTACATCCAACATATTTAAACTACCTGTAATGCTTAGCAGAAAGCCTATGGCTATAAGAATTAAAGTTGCCCCAATACTACCCATTATTAAATAATCAAGAGCACCTATTAAGGATTTATGGTTACCACCGCTAGCTATCAGAACGTAGCTACTAAGTGCTGAAATCTCTATAAATACATATAAATTAAAGAAATCATTAGTACTAACCATTCCTAAATAACCCATATGAGCAAACAGTAATATGGCGTAAAATAAAGTTCTTCTACTAATGTTAATATATTTTAGGATAGTTTGGTTAGTGATATTGTAGCAAAAAATTAGAAAGAATAATAAAACCGAATTAAGGTAAATAATAATAGCTTGATTCAAAGAGTTTAAATAATACTCAATCCCGATAGAGGAAGCCCATCCTCCCATCACATAAGAAATTTCAGTATTTTTTACAATAAAATACCCGTAAATACTAATTATAAAACTTGTTAAAACACAGCAGATAGTAATGATTCGAGTTAATAAAATAAAACGAAAAAATATTGTCGCAAGTAATGCCCCTGCAAATGGGAATAAAATCTGTAAGATTGGGAAATGGTTGGCTAGGATCATGGGTTTTTATTCAAATCGGTGTCATCCTGTGGCTTGTCCACGGTAGTAAGTAAAAACAACTTTTGATACTAATAATTTTAGTACTTTAAGCTGGATCCCGCGATCAAGTCGCGGGATGACAGGGGGAGAATGATCCACGCAACAACGCCGCCACGGGATGACAGGTGGTTACAAATAACATACTAGAAATATATCTATTTATCAAAACTAATTTCGTTTTCTGATATTGTACCAAAGTGTTTATAAATTTGATATATGAAACTTAGAGCTACGCTAAGTGTTGCAAAACCCACTACTATAGCTGTTAGCATCAATACATGAGGCAACGGGCTGGTGTAGGTAGTGACGCTTTCTTGCATAATAGGTACAATACCTGTTTTAACTTTACCCAAAGCTAAATAAAAAACTAATACTGAACTTTGAAAAACCCCAAGACCTATAATTTTATGAATATAATTATGACTTGTAAGCATTATAAATAAACCCGAAGTCAGTAATATTAAAGCAAAAAAATATATTAAATGGGACATATGTTATATAGTTAAGTGAAGGATAATACGAAGATCAACTTGAAAAAGAGCAAGGAGACTGTAAGCCGAGGTGCGGAGCGTATACTTAATACGTGAGCAGCCGAGGACTTACAAAGACGACGCAGCCAATTTTTCAAGTTCATCGAGTATCAGTATGCTCTAAAAGATTCATTGAATATACAAGTAATCTTTTTACCTTTACGCACAGCAAGTTTTGGGAATACTTGTTCAAGAATAACTAAATTAGGGTTATCTGGAGCGAGACGATAATTTACTAAAGACTCACGCAGTGAATCATCTACAGCAAAAATACCAGGAATTTCAGAATTTTTATCTCTAAATTGTAGATAGGTGAATTCGCCATCGTCAAAAATTTTGATAGGAGCTATTTCTTCACTACCGCTAATATAATAGTTAAAGTTATATTTTTCTGGATGATTAAGATCAGGGCTTGCCGAAGAGGCAATATAAGTTTGCATGTGACCACCAGCATTATCATTGTCATCATCTGGATAAAGAAATTTTACGTTAAAAACCATTTCTGGATCACGCATATCAAGAGTCTCAGCAGCGTATAGTTCAAAGAAATATGTTCGTTTATTAGTAATTAAAGTCATATTAGTAGTGGCATCCTGTTCCATCGGTTTAATAAAAATCCTATGACCTGCAGGTACTATTTGCCAAGAAGTAGTATCACCCATAGAGATACTCACTATTTCTTCATCTCTTGCAAGTTCTATACTTGCTTGATAGCCGTAATATCCTGTAAATTTAAAAACATCATCAGGGTTATAAACCATAACTCTTAAACGAGAATCTTGCCCCAAAGGTCTTGACTCTCTAATAGCAAATATATTTAATGTAAAAAATATTATTGTAAAAAATATTATTAATCGCTTCATATTATTTCTGGTTTTTATCTTTTAATAATTTTAGCTTATAACTGGTAACAGTAAAATTAAATGGAGCATTAGGCGGAAGATTTGCACCGATAGAATCCATTATATAACCTATTTTTGCTTCCCATAACATATTTTCTAAAACTTCCCCTGCACTATTTTTAGCTAATGACTCAAAAGTAACAGCTACTTCATTATTATTTATATTTTGAATTGATGTTATATTAATTGAACGCCTATATAATTTTTGATATCGCATAACCGGTGATAGCGGGTTATCAATATTCATAAAATTAGCAAATTGCATATAAACAATACTTGTAGAACTATTTTTAATAAAAACAAATTGTTGTTTTAATAAATCATAATTATATTCCTCTCGCTGTAGTACGTAATTTTTGAGCATAATATTAGCAACAGAACCATAAGGGTCACGCAATGCAGATTCTTTAGTGTTAGTAATAGTAGCTTGTTTTTCGGTACTAGATTTTATCAAGTAACTTATTTTTTCTTTTATAGGTAATAATACATCAATATTTATACAAATAATAGTAAGTAATAACGTAAATGTTGCACATGCTAAAAGTAAAAGAGACCTACTACTTAACGGCACTACATATTTAAAGCTGTACCATTTTCTTGCATCACTAAAATATTCGCCGGATTTAACATATTCTTGTACGGCACTAAGTACTGGATCCATAATTATTTAGTAATTGATGAGTATTTTTATCCCCATAACCTTAGCATAATTATTTTAATATAATTATCATTTGTTAATTTAAGATTATTTAAGTTATAAAATAACTTTATATTGTTGCTACAATACCAAAATACTACTTAATTTTAAAATTAAAGTTAACCACCCTGCATTGCAAATGCAGGGCTTAAGATTATGGCATCAATGCCTTAGCTATAGCTAGTTTTCAACTTGAAAGTTTCCAAACTTATCATCTCTCGATTCATGTTTATCAATATAATCCTTGATCATTTGGTCAGTCACATTGCCTGTGGTTCTGACAAAATATCCAACAGCCCATAAGTGTTTACCCCAATACTGTTTCCGTAATTCTGGAAATTCCTGCTGAATCTTCCTTGAACTCTTTCCTTTTAGATACTGTACCACCTTACTAATACTTTGATAAGGTGGCACAGATACATAGATATGTACGTGATTTGAAGCTATCTTCCCTCTTAATATCTCTACTCCATTATCCTTACATATCTCTTGGGTTAGGTCCTTGACTCTCCTACCAATATCACCAACCAATATATTATATCGATATTTAGTCACCCATACTATATGATAAGTGCAATCGTAAACTTAAATTATACAATAATAATTATTGATGGTAATAATATTGTATCAATATTATTGTTATATAACACTGTTTACAATCTTTTTAATATTTTTTTACACTTAAAATAAATTTTTGTAAAAAATGCTTGTGAACAATTATATACTAAGCTAATTTAAACAAGTAATAAAATAAACCACTATTATATATTTAAGATGTTAAAATTATTCAAGTTTGGGGTATTATTAATTATGCTTTCACAATTATTATCATGTACACCCTCAGCACCTTACGAAATTAAAAGCCCGTGTGTTGCAGCTGAAATTAATGATGAAGCAGAGTTAAGTATGAATCCTTGTGTAAGAAGACCGGTTAATTCTATAATAGATATAGCATAAATATATCAATGACACTTATTTCGCTAGTAACCGTTTAATATAACAATAGAAGTATGTTAGATAATATATTCGGCTTCTTTAAATCAAGTGATAAAGCACAAAATGATGCAAAGAGCGAGCAAAACCAAGCAAATCCGCTAAAGATAACTCAAAATTGGTATGAAGAACGTGCTGATAAGCTGATTGTTCAACGTAACTTATTAATAATATTACTAATAATATTATCAATTTTTATGGTAATATCTACTTTAGTAATAGCTTTTGTGGTAAAATCTAAACAAATTGATCCTTTTGTCATTCAGCTTGATGATACTACCGGTCGTGCATCAGTAGTAGAACCTATTTCATCACCAGTGCTTACTGCAGATGAATCTCTTACAAGATATTTTATAAAAAAATATATAAATGCAAGAGAAACATATAATTTTGTTGATTTCACTACCTTGGCACGCACTACTATAAGATTACTTTCAACGAGTAATGTTTTTTATGGTTATCTTGGGTATATAAGAGATAAAAACAACGATCCAAGTTTAAAGTATCAGGAAAATAATACGACTTATTTAGTAGTAAAGTCATGGTCAAAAATTGCCTCAGACAAATATATAGTTAGATTTTCCGTAAATGAAGCAACAGGAAATCAAACAGTTTATAATAAAATAGCAGTAGTAAGTTATGCTTACGTACCAATGCAATTAACAGATTCAGAACTTGATATAAATCCTGTAGGATTTCAAGTTAACGGATATAGGGTAGACGATGATAATAGTTAGATTTTGTTTTTTAATTTTTATATATTTAAGTGGCTTAATAGCTAATGCTGACTGCCCACTTTTAGAAAATGATCCATGTAGTAATATCAGTAATAATTATTTGGATGATTTATCTATAACTAGGGATAATAGGATACAAACATATATATATAATCCTAATGAAGTTTATTTATTAACACTGCATTTCGGTTTTCAAGCACATATAGAATTTGCT
Organism: Rickettsia endosymbiont of Rhinocyllus conicus; assembly: GCF_964026465.1. NCBI lineage: Bacteria > Pseudomonadati > Pseudomonadota > Alphaproteobacteria > Rickettsiales > Rickettsiaceae > Rickettsia > Rickettsia endosymbiont of Rhinocyllus conicus. The sequence goes on from NZ_OZ032155.1 coordinate 1,115,738, forward strand.
AAAAATGAAGAAGTTCAAAATATCATCCTTGGAGACGCCTATGCATGGAAACTAACTCCTATTGGTAATCGTTTATTTATAAAACCTCTTGAAAAATATATTCGTACTAACATGACTATCATAACTAACAAAAGAACATATGAATTTGATATTTCTTCTGTTGAGTTAATGGAAGGTCATGAGAAAGAGTTAGTATATGTAATTAAATTTGACTATTCTAAGAATAGAACAAGCAATAATTACATGGCAAGATACTAGTATAGTTTACGTCATTGCGAGCGACTGCAAGGAGTGCGGCAATCTCATAAAGCAAACTCCTGAGATTGCCACTTAATAACAACAAACTATAATATAATTTAAATATGGCCGAAGAGCAAAACAATAACAGTTCTTTATCAGGAGCGGATACACCTGAAGTTCAAAAAGAATTATCAAAAGTTTCAGTGAGTTTTAATAAAAGTATCGCTATCGTAGTTGTAATTTGCGGTATTCTTATATATATTTTTTATTCTCTTTTCTTTGCTCCTAAAAAAGAAGAAATTCAAAATACTAATATACCTAGCAATATTGTTAAACCTGTTGAAGATAATTCAGATAACGTACCTGAAATACCTAAATTACCGGATCCACCAAAGCTTGAGACACCGACACCACCTCCACCTACCCCTCCGGTAGTGGAAGTACCACCAGTTTTACCTCCAACTACCCCAGTAGAAACGGATAAGTCAAAAACACTTCCAGCTCCGCCTATTTCGTTACCTTCAACAAACGGACCTTTAGTTGAAAGTGATGAGGAAAAGAAGCGTAAACAAGCAAAAAGAACATCATCTATTGTGCTAGTTAGCGGCGTAGAACCTAAGAAGACAGCTGAACAAGTTGCTGCGGATGCAGTATTTAAAGATCGTGGTGACATGTCTTTAATCTTAGGGCGTGGTAAATTAATTAAGGCAGTACTTGAAACAGCTATAAATAGCGATCTTGGTGGCGAAATAAGAGCTATTATTAGTAGAGATGTATATTCTGAGAAAGATAAAATAATATTAATACCGAAAGGATCGAAAGTATTTGGTAAATATGCAACTTCAACTTCAGCAGATAGCTATGGCAGAGTTTCTGTAATATGGGATAGAATAGACTTAACTAATGGCTATACTATAGCATTTGATTCGCCTGCAGTTGATAATTTAGGAAGACCAGGGGTACAAGGAAGAGTAGATAATAAATATAAGGAGCAGTTTGCTAACTCAGTATTACAGTCTGCTTTCAATATAGGAATTGCCAAGGTTCTCGATAAATTAGTACCTCCGCCTATAAACTCACAAGCTGCTGCTACTAATAGTGCTATTGCTACTCAGTTATTAAATACTGCTCAAACAATTTCCCAAAATACTAGTTTGGATCCAAATACAAGAATAGTTACAATTTGTACAAATGTTTTAGCTGCTATTACTGATAAAACATCTACTGCCTATACTACAATGACACAAGCCTGTACAACTGCCCAAGATGCTTCTTCGGCAAATACACCTGAACAGAGGCTAGCTACATTAGTACAAGCGGTTAATACAGCTGCTTCAAGCTTGCTTACTAGTACTTCTATAGCATCAAATCCAACTCAGGCACAACAAGCTTCTACGCAAGCTTTTACAGATATTACTAATACTGTACAAAATATGATAACTCAGCAGCAATTTAAACCTACTACAACGATTAATCAAGGTACTCCGATTAAGATATACGTTAATAAGGATTATAAATTCCCTGCTACTGTTTTAACAAAATCAAAGGTAGTAAAATGAGTGATGCATTCGCTGCCTTAGAGACCTTTTTATTACCGTTTAAAGAATTATTTGCTGAAGATGGTATTAACGAGATTATGGTTAATAAACCTGGAGAAGCATGGGTTGAGAAGAAAGGAGATATATATTCTAAACAATTACCAGAGCTTGACGCGGAACATTTACTTTCGCTTGGACGTTTAGTTGCTCAATCTACTGAACAAATGATTTCAGAAGAAAAACCTTTACTTTCAGCCACACTTCCAAATGGTTATCGTATTCAAATAGTATTTCCACCTGCTTGTGAAATAGGGCAAATCATTTATTCTATAAGAAAGCCAAGCGGTATGAATCTAACTCTAGATGAATACGCTAAAATGGGAGCTTTTGATGAAACCGCAACAGAAAGTTTAGTAGATCAAGATGAAATAATTCTAAACGGATATTTAGCTGAAAAAAAGATAAAAGAATTCATTAAACACGCAGTTATTTCAAAGAAAAATATTATAATTAGCGGCGGTACTTCAACAGGTAAAACTACTTTCACTAATGCAGCACTTACTGAAATACCTCAATTGGAAAGATTAATTACAGTAGAAGATGCTCGTGAGGTTGTATTATCTAGTCACCCTAATAGAGTTCATTTGCTTGCTTCTAAAGGTGGACAAGGACGAGCAAACGTTACTACTCAAGATCTAATAGAAGCGTGTTTGCGTTTAAGACCTGATAGAATTATAGTTGGTGAGCTTCGAGGTAAAGAAGCTTTTAGTTTCTTGCGAGCTATTAATACTGGTCACCCAGGTTCTATATCTACACTTCACGCTGATAGTCCTGCTATGGCAATTGAACAACTAAAATTGATGGTTATGCAAGCTGATCTTGGTATGCCACCTGAAGAAGTAAAAAAATATATTTTAACAGTTGTAGATATTGTAGTACAATTAAAACGTGGCAGCGGCGGTAAAAGATATGTATCGGAAGTATATTATAAAAAGAATAAAAACGCCGAAGGAATGGTGTAGTGAGAGCGTCATTGCGACGAGATGCATAGCATCGACGCGGCAATCTCATAAAACAGTACAATACTCCTGAGATTGCCACGCTCCTTTTAGTCGCTCGCAATGACATAAAAAATAAAAATCAAGGATTACTAAATGGAATGGCATAACATACTCAAAGTCACTAGAAATATATTCGGTCATGCTATAATTCATCCGGTTGTTATTTTTAGTACCTTATGGATAAGTGGTGCATTTGTTGCAATCTTTACCAATGAAATTGGGACTCTTGGAGTAGATGTAACTGCTATAAATATTGCTTATAAATGGGCTTATTGGCTTGTTAGCGTTTGGGGACAATTAAAAATCTCTGATTATAACTATTTAAAATTAAAGCTACTTGCTTCACTTCTTGGTCCTGCTCTTGTCGTTATAATATTTTACATTAAGAACTTTGAGAGAATCAAATCGCTACAATTTTTTGAGCAACCCGAAAAAGTCTATGGTGATGCCAGATGGGCAAGTCCTGCAGATGTTGAATCGGCTGGTCTTAGAGCTAAAAAAGGTATGCTAATCGGAGTTGATAGTGGTGGTTATTTTGTTGCTGATGGATTCCAGCACGCCTTATTATTTGCTCCTACCGGTTCTGGTAAAGGTGTGGGCTTTGTTATACCTAACCTATTATTTTGGTCTGATTCAGTAGTTGTTCATGACATAAAACTTGAAAACCATGGCTTAACGAGCGGTTGGCGTGAGAAACAAGGTCAGAAAGTCTTTGTATGGGAACCATCTAACCCAGATGGTATTACTCACTGCTATAATCCGATTGACTGGGTTAGTACTAAGCCTGGACAAATGGTTGATGACGTACAAAAAATTTCAAACCTTATTATGCCTGAAAAGGATTTCTGGAATAATGAAGCACGAAGCTTATTCTTGGGCGTAACTTTATATTTAATAGCCGATCCTGTTAAAACCAAATCCTTTGGTGAAGTGGTGCGTACCATGAGAAGTGATGACGTAGTCTATAATCTAGCGGTCGTGCTTGATACTTTGGGCGGGATAATTCACCCTGTTGCATATATGAATATTGCAGCTTTCCTACAAAAAGCCGATAAAGAGCGTTCAGGTGTTATATCAACCATGAACTCATCACTTGAGTTATGGGCAAACCCATTAATTGACTCTGCTACTGCTTCTTCTGACTTTAACGTGCAAGAATTCAAGAAAATAAAAACAACTGTATATGTAGGTCTTACTCCTGATAATATACAACGTTTGCAGAAATTAATGCAGGTATTTTATCAGCAAGCTACAGAGTTTTTAAGCCGAAAAATGCCTGATTTAAAAGAAGAACCTTATGGCGTGATGTTCTTACTTGATGAGTTCCCAACACTTGGTAAGATGGATACGTTCAAAGCAGGTATTGCTTATTTCAGGGGTTATAGAGTTCGTTTATTCTTAATTATTCAAGATACACAGCAGCTAAAAGGAACATATGAAGATGCGGGTATGAACTCTTTCTTATCTAACTCAACATATCGTATTACCTTTGCTGCTAATAACTATGAAACCGCAAATTTAATATCACAATTAGTAGGTAATAAAACTGTAGAACAAAGATCGTTCAGCAAACCTATATTTTTTGATCTTAATATTTCTACTAGAACACAAAATGTTTCTCAAGTTCAAAGGGCTTTACTTTTACCTCAAGAAGTAATACAGTTACCAAGAAACGAGCAGATTGTTTTAATAGAGTCTTTTCCTCCGATAAAATCTCGTAAGATTAAATATTTTGAGGATAAGTTTTTTACCAGTAGATTATTACCGCCGACTTTTGTACCTACTCAAGTACCTTTTGATCCGCGAGCAAATAATAACGAAACTAACGAAACTTCTAATGAGACAGAAGAGGCTGCTGTTGCTCCAGAAAACAGTGAGTAATATATACCCAAATGATTTGAGTATAATTCTACTCTTAAAAGAAAAGAAGTATATACGAAGATGCGTTCAGCTATTATTGATATCGGTTCAAATGCTTTAAGAGCTGTAGTTTATGAAACCGATGAGCTTGGAGCTCCTGAAATTTTTAATTATAAATTCAAAAATTACCTAACCAATCTACTCAATTTAGATAATTTAGATATAAAACATCAAACATATTTATCTCTACAATATCTCACTCATATTTTTACTAAGCTTTCTGTTACTAATATCAGATGCGTTGCAACAGCTATACTCAGGGAACACCCAAAAGCAGAAGAATTTAAAGCAATAATCGAAAAGAAATTCAATATTGAAGTTGAGATTATCTCAGGTGAACGTGAAGCTTATTTAACCGCTGCCGGTTTAATTTCAGGAATTAGCGATGCTTCAGGTATTGTAGCTGATCTTGGTGGCGGCAGTTTAGAGCTTGCACAAATTGCAGATAAAAAAGTTGGTAAATTAAAATCGCTACCGCTTGGCACGCGGATTATTGCTAATAATAATTTTGATAATCTTGGGCTTATTACTGAATTAATTGAAAAAGAATTTGGTCTTGAGCATTATCCTAATCTATATTTAATCGGTGGTGCATTACGTTTAATGAGCCGAATATATATGGAATCTATTAATTACCCTCTTAAAAATTTACATAACTTTGAAATAAGCCGTGTAGAATTTGAGTTATATTTGGAAAAATTATCACAAATCGATAAGTTAAAGCTTAGCTATTATGAACAAAAAGCGATTAATTATAACGCTGTTTTAGTAATAAAGGCGATGATTAAAGTATTTTCTCCAGAAAAAATTATCATCTCAAATTATGGCTTAAAAGAAGGGGTGAGGTTTGATTCACTACCGGATAATGAAAAAGAAAAAGATATTATTTATGAGCGAGTTAAGAGATTAGTAAAATTTGATAGAAATATATGTAAAATCGATCAATATATTGAAGCTGTAAAATATCTTCTCATTAATCCAGATGATACTACTCTAATAACAGTCGAGCTAGCTATAATGCTTGCTCAGTATAACAAAAATATCGATAAAACACTTAGAGCTAATTTCGTTTCAGAATTTATTCTGTCTTCAGATATTCCCTTTAGCCATAGACAGCGTCTAATGCTCGGTATTGCACTAACTGTTACTTATACTGCTAAAACTGATATGAATATTAATAAGATAGCTAAAAAAATGATCAGTAAAAGCGATTATTATAACAGCCATATTATCGGTTATTATATAAAGATTGCTAGAGAAATCGATGGACCAGAATTTCAAGAACCCTCTTTCTCTATCAAGCTAAAAGATGACGAATTTTTACAAATCAATACTTCTATTCTTCCTAAACAAGTCTTCGAAAAAGTCCATGAACGCTTAAAAGATATAAGAAGTGCTAGGAAAAATATCAACCAAAGCTTTAGTGATTAATATACTCATACTGTCGTCCCGTGGGGGCATTGCCCGCGTGGATCGATTTTTCCTCTGTCATCCCGCGACTTGATCGCGGGATCCAGCTTAAGGTACTAAAATTATTAGTATCGAAAGTTGTTTTTACTTACTAACGCCAGTTTAGGATAAGGAGGTCTGAGGATAAGCAAGTAGTGTTAGAAATTTTTTAGATTTATTGAAATTAAAAGCATTTACGCAAGAAAGTATATGAACTAAGAAATTAATAGGGGAGCGATGTCTTGAATGTTCAAGGTTCATGCTGTTTTTTAGTACATTAAATACTGATTCAATTATTGATCTGCTTTTTAAGAGTATTTTATCTTCTATATCTAATAAATGATTTTTCATATCCTTGCGAATCCCAGTAAATAACCGTAGCCCACGACTAAATAATTTAGCGGACATTTCCTTAGAAATATAAGCCTTGTCTCCAAATAATTTACCCCATAATCCTTTGGTAATTGAGTCTACAGCAGATAAATCACTAGCATTACCCTTTGTTATTTTAATTGCCATAATCTGACCTTTATTATTAATTACAATATGTAATTTAAATCCCATAAACCATCCGTAACTACTCATACCTATTTTAGCAATGCCACTAAACACTTTATTATTATTTGTACGTTTTGCATGACATATCGATAATTTGGTTGAATCAACAAAATATATACCAGTCTCATCTCCTGTAAATAATTGTAACATTATAGTTAAAGGTAATACTAATCTTGGCCACAACTGGATTATCCGACTGTAACTAGGAAGACTAAAATATCCTCTATATTTACATGATAGATGATATAAATAATAATTCTTAAAATCTTTGCATGGAGATATATAAAAATATAATACTATAGTTATATAGTTCTGAAAGTGTCATTGCTAAAGTAAAGGGGACCACTAAATTGCACGAAAAAGGGACCAGAGAATTTGGTGTAACCTAATAAGGTTATAATGTGCAATATTCACTAGATAATTAATTAAAATAAATATCTAGTGATACAATGATAAGAATAAATATGTACACAACAATTATCACCCTTTATAAGCAAGGCAACAGTCAAAGAAATATTGCCAAACTAACAAGGATAGACCGTAAAACAGTAAGAAAAATAATAAATCGTTACGTAGAGTCTGGTACAGAATATCCTGCACCCTATGAACGATCTTCAGCACTGGATTCTTGGCACGAACAAATAATTGAGTTATTAGAAAAGAATCTAAGTTACATAAGAATTTTTGAAGAGTTAAAAATTCAAGGTTATACAAAAAGTTATGGTTCGCTAACCCGTTATATCAAAAAATATAAGATTCAGAATAACAGTTGCATTCGTTTTCATACTTTAGCAGGAGAGGAAGCACAAGTAGATTTTGGTGACATAGGCTTACAGTATAATGCCCAAGGGCGTAGAGTTAAAGCATATGTGTTTAATATGCGTTTAAGCTATAGTCGCCTTGATTATTATGAAGTAGTGTTTGATCAAAGTTGTAAAACATGGATACAATGTCATATCAATGCATTTAATTATTTTGCTGGTAGTCCAAAAGTAATAAAACTTGATAATCTTAAAGCTGGGGTGGTAGATAGCAATTTCTATGAGCCTGTATATCAGAAGGAATACAAACGTTTAGCTGATCATTATGGGATTTTACTTTCTCCTTGTCGTATATATCAACCTCAAGAAAAAGGCAAAGTAGAATCAGGCATAAAGTATGTCAAAAATAATTTTTTTGCTGGACGTAAATTTCATAGATATGAAGAATTAATACACGATCTTGCAAACTGGTTAAATAAAGCAAATAACCGAATACATGGTACTACTAAAAAAATTCCTCAGGAACTATTTGAGCAAGAAGAAAGTAATAATTTAATGCCCTTACCATTAGAAACGTTTGATTTGTCATCGTGGCATAATCGAAAAGTAGCAAAAGATTGTCATATCACCATAGATAATAATTATTATTCCGTACCAGCAAAATATATATACAGTGAAGTATTGGTACAATTATCACCAAACCTTGTTCAAATATTTTCTATACAAAATGATTTAATAGCAAGGCACGTTAGAGTAGATGGCAAAGGAATATTTACCACTAATCCGTCTCATTATGCCAAATATAAACGTCTATGCCCAGGTTTTATAGAATATAGCGAACATTATCAACAACAAATGCAGCAGATAGGCAATAATTGCAGTTTATTATTAGAGTTATTACAACAAACACGAGTAAATGATTGGCAACGTTGTGCCAGAGGTATTATTTCTTTACGTAAGGTTTACAATGATGAGTTAATAGATAAAGCCTGTCATAGAGCATTACATTACGGTATAAGTTCTTACTCTAAAATTAAGAATATCTTAAATAGTAATGCAGTAAACTTACCATTGCCAGAGTTTGGAGGTCAGAATGCAGAACTTGCTTAATGACCTACGTAGTTTTAGATTATCAGGTATAGTCAATAGCTTAAATGAAAGGATTATTTATGCTCAAAATAATAAACTAGGATTTAAAGAATTTCTCTCACTATTATGTGAAGATGAAAAATCTCACCGTAAGTATAATAATTACCGTCGTCGTAAAAATGCTGCTAAATTACCGGTAACTAAAAATTTAGAAGACTTTGATTTTCAGTTCCAACCAAGTATTGATACCAAAGTAATAAGTGATTTATCTACTTGTGATTATATTAATACTAAGGGCAATGTCATATTCATAGGTAATTCTGGAACTGGCAAAACTCATCTTGCTATTGGATTAGCATTAAAAGCTTTAACACGAGAATACTCTGTATATTTTACTACGGTATCGGATATGCTTTATAATTTACATATTGCAAGAGCAGATAATAGCTATCACAAAAAAGTTAAATTACTCTTATCATTTGACTTATTAATTCTTGATGAGTTAGGTTTTAAGCAATTACCAAAACATTCAGTAGATGATTTTTTTAATATTATTGCTAAACGATATGAAAATAAATCTACCATTATCACCACAAACAAGGATTTTGAAAGATGGAATGAAATATTTGCTGATGAGTTATTAACTCATGCAATTATTGATCGAGTAGTACATCATGCACATATACTAAACATCACAGGTAAAAGTTATCGTATTAATAACTATAAATCTGGAGGTAATATGACATAAAAAATTTTAAATAAAGTGGTCCCTTTTTTACGTAATTTAGTGCTCCCTTTTTATTTGACAATGACATGAAAGCCTTAAACTCCCTGATCTCCTACGCTTCCTAACGCTGGGTATTAATTTGCTTTCTTCCCATTCTTCGTAAACTTTACAATAATTATCTATTATACAAAATAGAGTTATGATACATCTTTTCATTGTTGAGTGCATATTTTTTTGATTCAAAATCTATGTAACTCAACACTCCTCTCTTGTAAATACCCTGCTTTATTGTCCCAAATTTGGGAGAAAAACCCCGCACTTGCAGTGCGTCGTTTTAACATATAGAATGTAGAGATGCAGTATTACAAGAAGATAAGCCACACAGTTTACGATTGCACTTATCATATAGTATGGGTGACTAAATATCGATATAATATATTGGTTGGTGATATTGGTAGGAGAGTCAAGGACCTAACCCAAGAGATATGTAAGGATAATGGAGTAGAGATATTAAGAGGGAAGATAGCTTCAAATCACGTACATATCTATGTATCTGTGCCACCTTATCAAAGTATTAGTAAGGTGGTACAGTATCTAAAAGGAAAGAGTTCAAGGAAGATTCAGCAGGAATTTCCAGAATTACGGAAACAGTATTGGGGTAAACACTTATGGGCTGTTGGATATTTTGTCAGAACCACAGGCAATGTGACTGACCAAATGATCAAGGATTATATTGATAAACATGAATCGAGAGATGATAAGTTTGGAAACTTTCAAGTTGAAAACTAGCTATAGCTAAGGCATTGATGCCATAATCTTAAGCCCTGCATTTGCAATGCAGGGTGGTTAACTATCTTTATTCCTTACACTCTTATCCTAAACTGGCGTTATCAATATCGAGCATTGCGTTAATGGATTTCTGTATTTCCTGCTCGGTATGGCTATCAAGGCTTGAGGTTGCTTCATCTAAAATTAAGATCGGGGCATTCTTAAGAATAGCCCTAGCAATCGCTATACGTTGCCTCTGCCCGCCGCTTAGCTTTACGCCCCTCTCACCGACAATAGTGTTATACTTCTCCGGCAAGTTTTCTATAAATTCATGAATATTTGCAGCTTTTGCAGCATTTTCTATTTCGACCTGCGTAGCATTTTCTTTGGCATAACCGATATTCTCACCTATAGAGCGATGGAATAGCATAATATCTTGTGGAATTAACGATATTTGTGATCGCAAACTATCAGAGGAACTATCATAAATACTTTGCTTATCGATAATAATATCGCCGCTTGAGGCTTTAAAATTCTTCAACAACAACGCAATCAAAGTAGATTTACCACCGCCTGAATGCCCGACAATACCAACTTTCTCGCCGGCTTTAATATGCAAATTAAGATTTTTAAATACATTACTATTAACCCACCAATTAAATACCTGACTTAAGAGGCATATTTAACATCATCGGCTTGGAACAATTTTTGTATATGCTTAGGATTGTTCTGTAAGCAACGTAAATAAGATTTAAGATTGTATTTTAACTCATCTTTTGTAAGAGGTATATGTGTTTTCTATTTACATTTCTTTTTAAGTCATTATTTAAGTATTCATCTGGATTATGTTGTGGAGTATAAGGAGGCAAAAAAAAACAAAGAAATTTTATCTTTATGCTTATTTGTCCAGCTGTATACTTTTTTACTATGATGTACTTTTAAATTGTCTAATATTAAAAAGATCTTCCTTCTTGCAGATTTCACTAATCTTCTTAGAAATTCTATAAATATATCTGTTTTTAGTGTATCTTCATATAACATGAACCTTAGTTTACCATTGTTCGTAACAGTTGATATCATATTTATAGTAAATCGTTTTGATTTATGAATAACTACGGGTGTTTTGCCTTTTAAAGAATAGCTCTGTAACACCTGACATTCTGATTTTATACCCACTTCATCACACCAGTGTATTTCAGCTTGTTCCATTTGTGCTTGTTTTACTATTGCGGGATATTCTTCATCTAGCCATACTTGAACTTGTTTTGGCTGTTGCTCATAAGCTAATTTCTTTGGTTTTTGTGCAGTATATCCCCATCTTCTTAAATATTCTCCAATCGTACTTAATGGCAAAAAGAAACCACAGCATTTTTTAATCAGGGCATTAATAGCTTTTCTTGACCATAGTGCAGATTTGATATTGTGATCTTCTGGTCTAGAGTGATTTATATAATCTTGTATTTTTTTACCCAGCATTTCATTTATTATTCTTTTCTCTCCTGTCTTTCTTCCTCTAGACTTGCCAGTTATTGCATATTTATCACCTCTTCTTCTTTTGTTAACCCAGTTACTAATAGTCTGACGTGTTACTCCTATAAGATTTTATAATGGTACCCAAAAACTGGACTACTAAAATGCTAGAATGAGATATAATTTTCAGATACAAAAGAGAAATTATATGTCCAAAAAAGCAAAACAATATAGTGCAGCAGAAAAAACAAAGATAGTTTTAGAAACAATAAAAGCTGAAATGACAATAGCTCAAATTAGTAGCAAATATGGAGTTCATCCGACACAAATACAAGCATGGAAGAAAAGAGGTATAGAAAATTTAATTAGTGGTTTTCAAATTAAGCCACAATCTAAGGATCCAGATCATCAGGATTTAATAAAACAATTGTATGAACAAATAGGCCAGTTAACTGTTGAACGTGACTGGTTGAAAAAAAAATCTACATTGTTTGGACTTGGCAATTAGAAAAAATATGGTAGATAAAGAGTGTAGTAATCTAAGTATCGCTAGGCAATGTACTCTACTGTTTATTAACAAATCTAGCTATTATTACAAGCCACAAGGCTTAACCCAAAAAGACTTAAAAATAATGCAAGTGATTGATGAAATATACACACAGCATCCTTACTTTGGAGCAAGAAGAATGTCTGAGCACCTTGTACCATTGGGCATCACAATTGGTCGCAAGGCAGTAAGTCGTTATTATAGAATAATGGCTATTGAAGCTATCTATCCTAAAATGAACTTAAGTAAGCGCAATCAAGCTCATAAAATATATCCATATCTTTTAAAAGGAGTTGAAATTATTAAAGTAAATCAGGTATGGAGTACAGATATCACTTATATTAGAATGGCACAAGGATTTGTATATTTGGTAGCAATTATTGATTGGTTTAGTCGTTATATTGTGAGCTGGAAGGTGTCTATTAGTTTAGAAAGTGACTTTTGTATTGATGCACTTGAAGAAGCAATAATAAAATATGGTCAGCCTGAAATCTTTAATACAGATCAAGGTTCTCAATTTACATCAAAAGATTTTACAGATAAACTAATTAAACGTGAAATCAAAATCAGTATGGATGGTAAAGGCAGAGCCCTAGATAATGTATTTATAGAAAGATTTTGGCGTTCATTAAAACAAGAAAAAATATATTTGATGGTTTTAAATACTGTCAAGGAGGCAAAAAATGCTATAACTGATTACATAAATTTTTATAATAGAAAAAGAATGCACCAGTCATTAGAATATCTCACTCCAGAACAGGTGTATTCTACAAAAATTATTGAGTAAAATTATAATACAATTTATATCTCATAAATCTTAATTTTTAGTCTAGACAAATTGGGCCACCTCATTTGATACATCTGATTGTTTTTCTCCTTTATCAATTGCTCTTAATGCAACTTTTCTTAAAGCTGCTTGTGCACTCGTTGATAATGTCCTAAAATCTTCTTTTTTTAGCATTATTTCATTCTAACATTATATTTTAGTATTTGCAACTATTATGTCAGGTATTTAATTGGTGGGTTAATATCTTCTTTATAGGCGAAAGATATTTCTTTAAATATTATTTCACCTTTGGAAATTTTTATTTCAGCTGCATTTTCTTTATCTATTGTATCTTGCGGTGCTTGTATAATTGTAAAGGCGGAACGGAAAGCTGCAATTTTCTCTAAAAAGCTTTTAAGCTCCATAGTTGTATAGCTAACACGGGAAGGTTTGTACCATTGCTGCTGTTATTGCATCACGAAAATCTTTAAAGTTTTTAATAATTTTTCTCAGGTAATTTTTAAAATTAGCCCAACAGTGTTCGATAGAATTTAAATCTGGAGAATAGACCGGTAGATAAATAAGAGTACAACCCGCTTTTTCTATTAATTCCTTTACCAACAGTGACTTATGAATACTCGCATTATCCATTATTACAAATTGTCCAGGTTTGAGTGATGGGCATAATAGCTCACCTACCCACTGATTAAATAATTGCTTATCAATATAACCGGAATGCTCTAATGGAGCAATTAATTCTTTGGTGCCCTCATTATAACCAGCAACTATATTTACTCTCTCAGTAGCAAAACCTCCTTGCTCTGCGTAAGATCTGGCTCCTCTCTCTGACCATCCGTACAACATGGTTATATTATTACTTACCCCCATTTCATCACAATACACAAGTTTGTCAGATGCTATTTTATCAATATATTCTACAAATTGTTTTCTGGCTTCTTCATTCCTGCCTTTGTATTTTGGCTCTTTTTTTTATATGTAATCTTCATTCTATGAAGCGTGTCATAAAATGTGCTCATTGGTAGCTCGGGTGCTACTGCATCTCTTATATCTATAGCTCGGCTATCAGGATTCTTTGCTAAAAATTCAATTATATGCTCCTTATTAGTAAACCTAGCATCACGTCCACTTTGCATATGTTGTCTTGAGCTGTAGTCTCCATTTTCTTTATAACGTCTAATCCAATTTGATATCGTATGACGCTCTATACCCAATAAGTCTGATATTGCTTTTATTCTATATTTAGAAGTATTGTGCAGACTGATTACCCTATCTCTTAAATCCTGACTGTATGCTTTCATCTCTACCATAATTAAAAGCTTTATCTTATATGATTCTAAGGAATAATGCTAGTCGCGTTAGCTATATGCCATGAATTTTCAGCAACTAAAAAAGTTAGCGACATAATAAAAGCTATATCACCAATGCTAATCTCTCCTAAATTACGCAAGTAAATTACATATATAAATATTCCTATTAAATATACCCAATATACTAAAGATAATATTACACAGATAATAAGATCATATTTAAAATATCTGATTGTCAAAGGGTTATGCACTTTGCAATAATAATCTTGTACTTTATTTAACTCACGCTTTTTTGCTGCAAATGAAAAAACAGTAAAAATATTTGTTATGCAATCGGCTACTATACCAAATAAATTATACCAAGAATCTTGCTTATCTTGTTCCATTTTAGCAAGCTTGGTAAAAAATTGTAATGCAAGCGGTAAATAAACAGCAGTAAAAGCGATGACAGCGATAAATATTTTAAGATTAGTATTAGCAAGAGTGATACTAGATAATATAGTAATTAATAATGGCTTACTTAATTTATATTCGATTGCTTCATGTATTTTATAATAATTATCACCTATGCCACGTACTTTCCCTACTATAGAACCGGAAAGATTATCCTGAAAATAACTATATGGTAAATTGAAACAATGATTACATATTTTATCCATCATATCTTGAAAAACATAAGGCATCGTTTTAAGCTGAGCAAAATTATGAGCTCGCCAAGCTCCATCAAGTAGAGCTTGTGCCGCTATAAAAACCATTATTGGTTTATAGCTTTGAGCAAATGTAATTTTCTCGTTTTGCGTAAATAAATCTAATACCAGCTTTACAGCATAATTATATATGATAGGATAAACACCGCTTGCAATCGGTGCAATCATCATAATAAGATAGAAATATTTATATGGCTTTATAATCGACCATAAAAAAGGGATGGGTTTAGGTGAGTGGTTCATAAAAAAATTGAAAAACTTGAAGAAATATTATATTTTACAATCTTTAATTCTACAATATTATTATGAATTTTATTTAGGTTCTTATATCTTTAAAAAGTGCTGAGGGAGCATTTTTAATAAACTCTTTAACTAGTTGTGATTTATATAATAAGCCTGTTTTTTGCTTTATACTATTTAAATGATGTTCTACAGTTCTAGGAGATAAATTTAAAATACTTCCTATTTCTTTCATACTATTTCCTAAAGATAAATAATATATACACTCCGTTTCTCTATAAGATAATTTGCTATATTTTCCTGTTTTTACTTCGGCATTCAATGAAAATTGTTTTGATTGCTGCAAAATTAATTCTTTTTGATCTAATATATTAAAATTAAGTTTCTGTTTAAAATAAGCTAGTTTTGTCTTATCAGTAGTATCTATAAGATCTTTTGCTTTAACATCAAAATAATCTATACCATATTCTAGTAATTGAGTGTTATTTAAGTAAAAATTCATAGCTTGAATAGCACTACCTTCCATACTAAACATATAACATTCTATAAATTCTGAGTTAATTAGCTTATATATACCGAGCATATTTTTCCAAATATTGAAATCATACATAAGATTCATAATTGGATCTTTTCTTTTATCGTAATGTTCTATTTCAGTTGGAAAAAATACATAGTTATATTTCGTATTAATTGTTTTATTAATTACTGTAGTACCCGTAAATCCTTGATTTTTTATTATAGAAAAATAGGCTTGCATAAACTCAGTTGTAATATTTGATATAAGCGGTAAATAAGAACCATCCTTAAAAATTTTTATATATCCAAAAAAGGGAACTCCAAGGCTTATTAAATGATCATATATAGTTTTTAATCTCTTTAAGTATAGCTAACGCGACTAGCATTATTCCTTAGAATCATATAAGATAAAGCTTTTAATTATGGTAGAGATGAAAGCATACAGTCAGGATTTAAGAGATAGGGTAATCAGTCTGCACAATACTTCTAAATATAGAATAAAAGCAATATCAGACTTATTGGGTATAGAGCGTCATACGATATCAAATTGGATTAGACGTTATAAAGAAAATGGAGACTACAGCTCAAGACAACATATGCAAAGTGGACGTGATGCTAGGTTTACTAATAAGGAGCATATAATTGAATTTTTAGCAAAGAATCCTGATAGCCGAGCTATAGATATAAGAGATGTAGTAGCACCCGAGCTACCAATGAGCACATTTTATGACACGCTTCATAGAATGAAGATTACATATAAAAAAAAGAGCCAAAATACAAAGGCAGGAATGAAGAAGCCAGAAAACAATTTGTAGAATATATTGATAAAATAGCATCTGACAAACTTGTGTATTGTGATGAAATGGGGGTAAGTAATAATATAACCATGTTGTACGGATGGTCAGAGAGAGGAGCCAGATCTTACGCAGAGCAAGGAGGTTTTGCTACTGAGAGAGTAAATATAGTTGCTGGTTATAATGAGGGCACCAAAGAATTAATTGCTCCATTAGAGCATTCCGGTTATATTGATAAGCAATTATTTAATCAGTGGGTAGGTGAGCTATTATGCCCATCACTCAAACCTGGACAATTTGTAATAATGGATAATGCGAGTATTCATAAGTCACTGTTGGTAAAGGAATTAATAGAAAAAGCGGGTTGTACTCTTATTTATCTACCGGTCTATTCTCCAGATTTAAATTCTATCGAACACTGTTGGGCTAATTTTAAAAATTACCTGAGAAAAATTATTAAAAACTTTAAAGATTTTCGTGATGCAATAACAGCAGCAATGGTACAAACCTTCCCGTGTTAGCTATAGATAAGTAATATTGATAAGCAAGAGCATTGATTTCAGCTAAACTAGACATAATTATACAATCAATAAAATATTCTGTACTAAAAATAAATATGAAATAAATGATATCAATTATAAATTTAAAAACCATCCGTAATTTTTACTGATATCTTTTTAACATATAATTCAACTATTGTTAATAAAGTTAGATGAAAAATAATTATTATTTTTATTTTTTTAGTTACTAATATATTATGTCTTAAAGTAATTTATGCTCTTACTGAGAGACACCAAACAAAAATAAGGAAAATACTTTAATGAACATGATCAAAGCAAAAATAAAAATTTTAAAAATTGATGATATGAACTTAAAAAATATATCTGAGCAGATAGACAAAACACAGAAACTAAATGATATATTAAATAAATTGAATGAAGAAGAAAATTTTGATGATGACATATGGATGGATTTTCCTTTTAGAAAGGCAAATTAACTTTACTAGTTGATTTATTGCAATATTTAACGGGTTATTTCAATTTACGTAAGTAATTTATAAGATTTTTAATAGTACCCGACAGTTATTAAAAAAGAACCTGTCATTGCGAGGAAATTACGAAGTAATTGTACGTACGCAATCCAGTAAAATGCATAGCATTTTTTATTATTTTTTCTGGATTGCTAAGAAATAACTAAACTAATTCATAAGCTTTTTTAGCTAGTTTCAGAAATTAATTTATTTTCTATCCCATCTTCAAGATTCCAGCAAATGGCTAAAATAAGCTGGACGAAATAGCAATTTCTAACTTCTTGTAGATTAAATCTAAAATAATTTGCTACAAATTCTGTATCTTTCTCTATATCTATAATAAATGCCCATATTTCATTTATAGGATATCCAATCACTCCTTTAGGGTCAATTGCCACCCACTGCTTTCCATTTTGTAGTATATTGTCATGATGTAAATCACCATGAAGTAAAGTTTGAGGTTCGGTACGCTCAAGTAGCTTATCTCTCAAAATTTTTGCTCTTTGTAAATAGGTATATTGCTAATAAATGAAGAGTTGGAAAAATATAGTTGCTTAAGCTAAATTATATTATATATTATTAGTTGCATAAAACATAATTGTATTATTAGAAAATAAACATATGAATATTAACCCTTTATTAATAGAAAAACTTGCAGCTGAAGCATTTTGGTACTTTACATACGAATATGGAATAAAAAATACAGGTTTTCCTACTTCTGTGCATAGTATTCCCTCGTTAATGTGGTCTAAGGAGATCGCTAAAAAGAAATTAATGCAGCTAGGCATCACTGAAGAAAAAACAGTAGAACTGATTTATTATTTGGTTGCAGAGAATATTGCAGTTCACGGTCAAGAAGAAAGAAATATTATTGGCTTAGTATACGTTGAAGATTTTGAGGAATGTAAAGAAAAAGATTTTCCTTACACAAATTTTATTGAGCAATTAGCTTTTGATAGTGATGAAAAGTGTGATTACAACATTAATATAAAAGGAACTTTTTCTTATAACGGTACATTACTTTTAAGAACTCCTTTTCCTGCAGGAATACTACTTAAAGAAGATCCTATAAAATCAAATTTAAAATTATTAATTCCAAATACAACTACTGCTTTAGGGTTTGAAAAAACAATAATTATGTTGCCTGGTAATATAACTATTTTACCCGATAATCCTTACGGCTATAAAGTATTTGCTTCAGGTATATTTCATATTCCTACCAAAGGACCTATTAGTACTATTTGGAAAAAAATTATTCCGAATAGTACTTGCATTCTTGAACAAATAGATTTTAATGATAGCAACGGTAACGAAAATTCCATTATAATTAATAATAAAAAAAGGTGGGGTATTTTTTAGATAAAAAATACGGCATTACTGACTAAGTATAGAGAAGTATAGAAAGAAGTGTTAAAGTTAAAGAAAAAGGGTTTTAAAATGGAAGGAAAATGTAAGAGCTGCGGGTCAGCAGAGAGAGTAAAAACGGTTATGTAAAAAGGAAGCAAAGATATAAATATAAGAGTTGCGGGAAGAGTTATAGAGAAGGAGATTTAAGAGAAAGATATAGTACAGAACAAAAACTCAGAGTAATTAAATGGTATCTGGAAAGAGCTGGTATAATGTCAATAGAGAGAATGGAGAATGTGCCAAATCCATTAATAATAAAATGGATACGTAAATTTTCAAAAATATTGCGTCAACGTTTAAATGAGATAGAGATACCTGAAGATGTAAAGAAAATAGAGATAATAGAATTAGACGAGTTATTTTCGTATTGTCAAAAAAAACTAACAAAGTCTATGTATGGCTTGCTGTTGATAGAGTCCGAAATCAAGTTGTTGACTTTGAAATGATTAAAGGACGAGATATTAGTTCATATTTACCTATGGCTTTAAGGCTCGAGGAGAATTATGAGATAGATATTTCATGCAGCGATCATTACGATGTTTATGGAGCATATAAGATAGCAAAACGGTATTATTTTACTAAAAAAGAAACTGCTTTAGTAGAGTCATTTAACTCTCTAATACGGAATTATCTTGCTAGATTCAATCGTAAAACTAAGCGATACAGTAAGGCTATTGATATGATCTATAACTCTATTCTTCTACTTTTTAATAAAAATTTATTACTATCAGTCGTTACTTAGCAATACCATTTTTCAAGCCAAGCTTTTCCTTGCTCTTTATATTTACTAATTATATTATTTTTAAATATATCCATACTAATATTATATTATGAAATTTTTTGAAAACCAAAATAATAATAAACCTAAATTATTTATCTTTTATTTAGGAGGAAAAATCGATAAATGCAATATAGAAATTCATGATGTAGTGTTTGTTATAGGACAATCTGATATTGAAATAGCAAATAAAGTTAAAGAAAAATGGATTGGCAACCCATCTTTCCATATAGATTCTTGGTTTATGATAGAAAATATTGATGGATTTGAGATAGAAAATATTGATGGATTTGAGATAGAAGTTAATCAAGGCAAAATAAAACCAACGCCTAATAGTTTATTTTTTGTCAATTTAGGTTATTACCTACAAGATAATTTTGGCGAAAGTCATTTTATGACTTTAACAGTAGCAAAATCTAGAGCAGAAGCAATAAAAGCAGCAAGGAATAAACTTTTTGCTAATCACCAAATGTTACATACAGATAATATATATGATATTGATGAATGCATAAAACTAGAACAGATTAGTAATTATTATATATCACTAAAATATACTGGTAATGCAAAACCAAACGTTATAAATAACGGATATCAGAAATTAAGTTATTAATCATAATTTTTATTTAAAATAAAATCTTCTAATTTAGGCGTATTTTTAGGATCGATTTCAAAGTCAGGAATATAAGGTATATTGTCGCCTCGATTGCGATTCCTATAAACCTTAATAGGAAAAGAAAAAACGCCTAGCTTACTTGGTAGCTCGACCGTTCTTAATTCCATATATAACCGATCTGCCTTTGTAGTCTTTCCTACAAGAATTACATTTTGAGTCATTATTTCTAACTCATCGATAAAATCAAGTGTGCTACTTACATTTTTCTCATCAATAATTATAATAATTTTTGCTTTAACCGGATTTAGTAAAGAAGTATTTAAGGGTAAAGATTTATCAAATAGTAACTCTCTATAATAAGGTTGCTTTTCTTGTAAATTTTTCTCTAAACCTTCAATAATATTTTTAAGACAAGGATTTTGATATCGTTTATATAAATTTTTAACATGATTTAAATTATTAAGGCTTACCCGCCAATCTACATAAACATTTTTATAAGCTAGATTTCTTTGTTGTGTAGCATAATTTTTCCCAAATAATTGGTTAATAAGTTCGCTACCATAATCAGAGTTTCCTCCTTGATTACCCCTTAAATCAAAAACTATTATATTCTTTTTTCTAAAGTTTTTAATTGCAGCAAGAAGTGAATTAAATTCTTGTTGTTGCGATTCAGTTAAATCAAAGTTAGGTAACTCTATCCAAACAATATTTTTAAGAAAATACTTAATTTGAAATGGTTTAAAATTATAAGGTATTATTTTTGGCATTTCATTATACCAATTAACGCTTAAATGAGTATCGTTAAAAGTGCTGATAAAAGCTTCTATAATTTGCTTAGGGTTTTGTTGAGATGTTTTATAAAAAGCTTTGTTTGCTTTTAGATAATTATGTTTAAGGTTTTCCTTAAATGTAGGGTCTTCTTTATTAAAAATACCAGGATGATTTTCTTGAATTTCGTTATAAATATATTTAAGATCGCTGTTTCTGTGATTATCATTCTGACAGCTAGTTAAAAAAATAATACTAAAAAATATATAAAGAAAAATCATATCTTATGTATATACTCAGATAGAACTTGAAAAATTGGCTACGTCGTCTTATAAGATCGCAGGTAGCCACGTATTAAGTATACGCTTCGCTCAGAGGGCTTTAGACCGATTACTCTTTTCCAAGTTGATCTTCGTATACCCAACTCTTCATTTATTAGGAGTATATAATAAAATGATTGAATGTCCTAACGATGCTTTTTGTCGCTCATAGCTCATTTTATTATTTATAGTCTCTACTTTTTGTAATTGAACTTAATTTTTTGAGTATAAAAAGAAGATTTAACAAGAGGAATTAAAAAATTTGCATTGCAAGCTTGGCAGCGACTTACTCTCCCATGCCTTATGACATAGTACCATTAGCGCTATGAGGTTTCACGTTCGAGTTCGGGATGGGATCGTGTGTTTCACTCATGCTATAACCACCAAGCTAGCAATACAAACTTTTTAAATAGTAGATTTGTATTGGTTGCTGTTAGTGTTGTTGCATGGCTTAATTATCTTGTATCACAATTTGTATCCTGAGATCCCGTGGACAAGCCACGAGATGACATTATATTTTACTGGATCTCGTGGTCAAGCCACGGGATAACAATCATGCAACAACACTTTTATTAATTGATAAAGCTATTTTAACCTGATAACTTTGTAAGTTGATACTGACATATTATAGAATAAACACTATATACATGTGTAATCTCACAGCAAAGTAAATCAATCGAGCTATTAGTATCAGTTAGCTACACACATTACTGTGCTTCCACACCTGACCTATCAACGTGGTGGTCTTCCACGGCTCTAATGGGGAAGTCTAGTTTTGAGGTGGGTTTCCTGCTTAGATGCATTCAGCGGTTATCCCTTCCGTACTTAGCTACCCAGCTGTGCCGTTGGCACGACAACTGGTCCACCAGGGGTACGTCCACCTCGGTCCTCTCGTACTAAAGGCAGATCCTCTCAAACTTCCTACACCCACGGCAGATAGGGACCGAACTGTCTCACGACGTTCTAAACCCAGCTCACGTACCACTTTAATCGGCGAACAGCCGAACCCTTGGGACCTTCTCCAGCCCCAGGATGTGATGAGCCGACATCGAGGTGCCAAACGATTTCGTCGCTATGGACGCTTGGAAATCATCAGCCTGTTATCCCCGGAGTACCTTTTATTCGTTGAGCGATGGCCCTTCCACTCGGGACCACCGGATCACTATGACCGACTTTCGTCTCTGCTCGTCTTGTCAGACTCGCAGTCAGGCTAGCTTATGCCATTGCACTCTAAAAGTTGATTTCCGACCAACCTGAGCTAACCATCGCGCGCCTCCGTTACTCTTTGGGAGGCGACCGCCCCAGTCAAACTACCCACCATGCATTGTCTCGGATCCTGATTCAAGGATCTCGGTTAGATGTCAAGAACCAAAAGGGTGGTATCTCAAGGATGACTCCACAAAGGCTGACGCCTCTGCTTCATAGTCTCCCACCTATCCTGCACATTTGATTCCTAACACCAGTGCAAAGCTATAGTAAAGGTTCACGGGGTCTTTCCGTCTGACCGCGGGAACTCCGCATTTTCACGGAGAATTCAATTTCGCTGAGTCGATACTGGAGACAGCGGGGAAATCGTTACGCCATTCGTGCGGGTCGGAACTTACCCGACAAGGAATTTCGCTACCTTAGGACCGTCATAGTTACGGCCGCCGTTCACTGGGACTTCAATTCAGAGCTTGCACCCCTCCTCTTAATCTTCCAGCACTGGGCAGGCGTCAGACCCTATACTTCGTCTATTGACTTTGCAGAGCCCTGTGTTTTTAATAAACAGTCGCTACCCCCTAGCTTGTGCCACCCACAAATGGTTGCCCATATGTAGGTCATCTTTCTTCCGAAGTTACAGATGCAATTTGCCTAGTTCCTTCAGCATCGTTCTCTCAAGCGCCTTGGTATACTCTACCTGTCCACCTGTGTCGGTTTCGGGTACGGTCTATAATGAAGGTATTATTTCCTGGAAAATATTCGCTGCACAATCAATCCAATAAGACTGTACAACTTACTACTTTCGTCACATCCTTCAGGTTCAGGAATATTAACCTGATTCCCATCGATTACGCCTTTCAGCCTCACCTTAGGGACCGACTAACCTTGCGCAGATTAACTTTACGCAAGAACCCTTGGACTTTCGGCGAGAATGTTTCTCGCATTCTTTATCGCTACTTATGTCAGCATTCTCACTTCCGATACCTCCAGCAAACCTTACGGTTCACCTTCACAGGCTTACGGAACGCTCCACTACCACTCACACCAAATGTGTGAATCCGCATCTTCGGTACATGACTTGAGCCCCGTTACATTGTTGGCGCAAGAAAACTTATTTAGACTAGTGAGCTATTACGCTTTCTTTAAATGATGACTGCTTCTAAGCCAACATCCTAGTTGTTTTGGTCTTCTCACATCCTTTAACACTTAGTCATGATTTAGGGACCTTAGATGGCGGTCTGGGCTTTTTCCCTCTCGACTATGGACCTTAGCACCCATAGTCTGTCTGCTATGCTATACTCATCGGCATTCGGAGTTTGATTGAGTTTGGTAAGTCTGTGGGACCCCCTAGCTCATTCAGTGCTCTACCTCCGATGGTAACCGCTATAACGCTCTACCTAAATAGATTTCGCGGAGAACCAGCTATATCCGAGTTTGATTGGTCTTTCACCCCTAACCACAGCTCATCCCCTACTTTTTCAACAGTAGTGGGTTCGGTCCTTCAGCGGATTTTACTCCGCTTTCAACCTGGCCATGGCTAGATCACTCGGTTTCGGGTCTAATTCATCTAACTATAGTCGCCCTATTCAGACTCGCTTTCGCTACGCCTACACCTAACGGCTTAAGCTTGCTAGATAAACTAAGTCGCTGACCCATTATACAAAAGGTACGCCGTCACAAGACATAAATGCTTGCTCCGACTGCTTGTAAGCATTTGGTTTCAGATACTATTTCACTCCCCTTGTCGGGGTACTTTTCACCTTTCCCTCACGGTACTTGTTCACTATCGGTCACTAGAGAGTACTTAGGCTTAGAGGGTGGTCCCCCTATGTTCAGACAGGATTTCACGTGTCCCGCCTTACTCAAGGACTTCAAACTTTTTACCTATACGGGACTATCACCCTCTACGGTCAACCTTTCCATGTTGTTTTAGTTATTTTTTTGAAGCCACTGGCCTGGTCCGCGTTCGCTCGTCACTACTAACGGAGTCTCGGTTGATGTCCTTTCCTCCAGCTACTTAGATATTTCAGTTCGCTGGGTTTGCCTCATATAGCTATGTATTCACTATACAATACCTAATAAATTAGGTGGGTTTCCCCATTCGGAAATCTTCGGATCAAAGCTTATTCGCAGCTCCCCGAAGCTTATCGCAGCGTATTACGTCTTTCATCGCCTTCTAATGCCAAGGCATCCACCAAATGCTCTTATTATATTTACTTACGCTTTATTACTTGAGATTACACGATGCATACAGAATTAATTTTACAATTTCTTCAGTATCTAACTCACGATATAAATTTTTATTATCGCGGTGTATTTAGTTTTTAGCTTTATCAACTTTTTAAACAGCTACAAAGTTTTGTGTTTCAAACCTTGTGTGATTGATTTTATATCCATAATTTCGAATGTTGTCAAACACTATTTTAAATAATTTTTAAATTTCTTTTTTACGATAAGAATAAAATATTATTTTAACTTCTTTTAAGAATCGACTTTTTTGGCTTTCCATTAGGACTTATTGCACTTTTTGGAACTTTTACACTGAATCTTCAAAAAAGAATCCATCTTTTGTAAAATTTTATTCACTTTCTTCAATTCTCCTTGCCTATATTACTAAGCCTTTCTCTGTTTTAACAAACAATAACTTACCATTTTTTCGTAATACTATCTCTTCATCGGCTTCAAAATTTTTAGATATTTTTAAATTACCCTCCTTATCAAACTTGCCTAAAATATCTTTTTGTAAATCGGCAAATTCTGCAAAAGCGTATAATTTTAAATTTTGTTTTATCTGTTCAGGTTCAGTTATATATTCCCCAGCTTTATTAATAAAACCAGTTATCTCATATCTGAAATCTTTACCATGCAGAGTTTTTTTAACAAGAAACTGAGTTTCAGTAAGTAATTTAGTTTCATTTTCTACCTCATCGTCAACTATATTAATTATTTTTCTCTTTATAGAATAGATATCGCTATTTTTATCGAGTTTTGGATTCTTTAATTTGTGGATTTTCATTAAATCGAACTGATTTTTTATTTTTAGTCATAATCACCTCTGTTAAAGATTTTTTAATAATAATCAAGAATAGCTTGATATTAAACTAATGTAAAATATTTACGCTGCTTCAAAAGAAAGTTGATAAACTAATCATTAGTTTAATTTATATTAATATTTATTATACTGAAATCTTAATTATTATAAACTTTTTGTTGACAAACTTTAGAACCATATTATATGGTAATGCACTAAAAGTTAATTTATAATTATTAAAGGAAATTATTTATGCATGGAAAATTAAATTTTGATAGTCATAACACAGATATTTTTAATTTAAATTTACAAGGTTTAATTACTCAATTAAAAAATATAAAAAAAGTAGAATTTGTTAAAACTAGTAAAGCAAATAATAGTTATATTGATATTATAAGATGTGCAATTGATCAAGCTATAACAGATAGTCACGACCCTGAAAATGAAGAAATAACAGCATTACTTCCTATTGCTATTAAAACAATTAAAAAGTTAGCTGACTCCCCTGAAAGAGTGAAAGAACTAAAACGTTTAGAGGCAACTGATTTAGATATCGCTTTTATTAAAGGTGATTTTGAAAGTGTAAAAAACCTGACCAGCAATAATATAGAAACAAACTTAGATTCATGAATTTTGCTATAAATCAAGATAATTTTAAGTATAACTTAACTCTTAAAATTAATGAAAAAAGTGGGCTCTGTCGCATCTATACATCATGTCTAGTATTTTCACTAAAACCTAAGATTTTAGATATTATGCTGCCATTAACATTTTAAAGTTTTCAAAAGTAGATACCTGCTCATTAGCTCCTACTATTTGTCCTTTTTGAATCATACGAATATTTTCAATACCAGCAATAGTTATCTTAGCACTACGGAAACTCTTAAAACCAAGCATTGGCTTAGTTCGTTTCTTAACAAATCTATGATCTTGTTCTATCAAATTGTTCAGATATTTATTTTGAAGTATTTTTATCTTTTGTTCTTTAGGTGAGTTTTTATTAAAGTCAGTAAGAGCCGAAGTATTACTACCACTCTTATCTATTACTACCTTTTTAGGTATATCGTTACTCTTAAAGGCTTTTTTAAAAAACGCCTTAGCAGCTGCAGCATCTCTACGTTTTCTTAATAAGAACTCAATAGTATCGCCACAAGAGTCGATGGCTCTATATAGATATACCCATTTACCATTGAGCTTAATATATGTTTCATCCATTCTCCAGCTATTGCCAATCGGTTTCTTACGTTTTCTAACCTCCCTATCTATCAAAGGAGCAAATTTAATTAACCATCTTTGAAGAGTAGCGTGATCTATTTTAGCACCTCTGATACTTGCCATCTCCTCAAGTTCTCTGTAACTTAACGAAAATCTACATTTCATATACACAAATAACATGATTATCTCAGGAGATGAACAAAATCCTTTAAAATACTTCAAAAGTTTTGGTGATATTGCAAATGGCATACTGCTAATTTTTTGGCTCTTTATAGCCTATATTACGACACTTGGCAATAGATGCGACAGAGCCGAAATTCTTTCCTAATCTGCAGTACGAGGCACAAGATTTAGCAGGAGCAGTATCGTGCTTACAAAATGGTGATAGAGTAGTAAATATCCACTTAAATGTCATTATGTGGGATCAGAAGAATAAAGCCAAACAAGCAGCATCACAGTTTTGCTCACAGCTTCGTCGAAGTGGCTGGTATTTTGTCCCTTGTAAATATGATCATTTAGCGGTGGTACTTGCTAGTTTGCCGATGCAGTTAGTTGAAGCAGCACCAAATTCTTTAGTAGGTAAATTTAATAGATTCAATAACATATTTAATAAAAAGACTAGGGGAGTTGGCGTAGCATTATCAAATCTTGGTAGAGGCATAAGGACTATTGCTTCAGAAAGTAAGGTGTTACTGCCTATTATTGGTGAATGGAAAGGGGATTTAAGCTCTCCTGGCATGCTGCTTACCGGTAGAAGAGGACAGATAATGTATTGGTCGCCCTTTGGTTCAGCATTAATTGGTTCAAATTTATATAGCACAGCTGCAGCTCCCAATGAAAATTTTAATCTTTGTATAGCAGGAGTACCAGGATCCGGTAAATCAGTATTTATGCAAGAACTAATGCTATCAGTCTTAGGCACTGGCGGCAAAGTATTTGTTCTTGATTATGGTAGATCATTTAAAAGAACCTGTTTGCTACTGGGCGGTAATTATATTGAATTTGATGTAAAAAATCCGATATCAATTAATCCATTCTCAGAAATTCCAGCAGGCGGCAGCGAAGACTCAATTGAAGCACAAGCAGATTTTCTAGCAAGTTTTCCATCGATTCTAGCAACCATGGCAGCTCCTCAGTATGGAACTAATGATTTGCAGCAACCAATGCTGCAAAAAGCCTTAATAGCTGTGTGGCAAGCAAAAGGAGCAAGAGCTGAGATCACTGACATAGCAGATTGGTTGCTTAAAAGAGAAGAGTCTTACTCGCAAGAACTTGGTAATATGCTATTTCCATTTACCCGTGATGGGCAATATGGCAAGTTTTTTAGTGGTAAGGCAAAATTATCCTTAAGCTCAGATATAGTAGTAATTGAAACTGATCATCTTCGTAGTAGCCCGGCACTACTTGCAGTGATCGTGCAAATCATGATTGTGCATATTAACCAAGCAATGGTTAAAGGTGATAGGAAGCGTCCGTTTCTAATCATGATTGATGAAGCATGGAAATTACTATCCGGCAAGAGATCTGGAGAATTTATTGAAGAAGCCGGAAGAATAGCTAGAAAATACAACGGCTCAATAACCCTTGCTACTCAGCAATTAACTGATTACTTTAGGGAAGCAGGATCAGCTGCTGAAAAAGCTTTTGAGAATTCATCACATAAAGTTATTCTCAAGCAAAATCCTGAGAGCTTTAAAGCAATGAGAGCCAACCCCAAACTTGCAGGTTTTGTCGATGAGGACTGGAAGCTAAATTTACTGCAGTCTATTCATTCAAATCCACCGCATTATAGTGAAGCAGCGATTTATGGACCAAGTGTTAACGGAGTAGTAGCAAGGTTAATGTTAGATCCATTTACTCTGATGCTAACATCTACTAATGCTAGGGATTACCAAGCTATAGAGGATAGAATGATTCAAGGCTTAAATGCAACGGATGCAATTAATAGTATCATGGAAGAGCGAGGCTTGGCTTAAAGTGATTAGAAAATATGAGAAGGTATTTAGACATAAAAATTATTGCCATAAACTCCTTTGTTTTATTTATGATTATATTGAAGGTAAGTTATGTAAATGCACACAATAATAATTTAGACATAAGCATAGATAATAATTCTAAAATAGAAATTAAAGATTATGAAGTACAAGGTCATGTATTTCCAATTATTGAAGAGTCATTATTAGAGGTCATTATGGCGAGGCTCAAAATAGCAAAACAAAATGGCGTTTTAGAGAAAATGCAGGAAGAATTTAAAAATAAAGTAAAACAGAAAATCTCTAGACCAACTGCTATCTTAGCTTTAGCAAAAACAAGCATAAACCGAAATTGGCACTATGATCCGAGCTTTATACAAAAGACAGATATAAAAGATCAAGCGGGAAAGATCATAGTAAAAGCTGGCACAAGTGTCAATCCTTTAGAAAAAGTAAGCTGGGGAGAACCATTAATATTTATTGATGGAGATGATGAGCAGCAGGTTAAGTGGTCTAAATCACAAATAGGAAAATTAGTACTTACTAAAGGAAACCCTATAGAGCTTGGGCAAGAATTAAACAAGCAAATATTTTTTGATCAAGGTGGCGTTCTAACTACTCGTTTTAAGATAAAAGCTATTCCAGTTATAATAGAACAAGAAGGGATTTTATTAAAGATTAGTGAAATCAAGATTAATTGAAATATTATAGTATTTGAGTAAAAATTAAGGTGTGAATAACAACTGATCAAATCCGGAGGTAATCTATGAAGAAGTGGCAATTACCAGAAGCAAAGAAAAATTTAGAAAAGATAATCGAAAATGTATTACAAGGTAGGGTGCACGCAATAGTAAAGCCTAGTGGAGAAGTAGTGTATTTAATAGCAGGTGAGAAAAATAATATGATAGCAGAGCAAGCAAAGGTACAAGCAAATACAGATTTAATAACTTCTGAAATATACAAGTAATAATGAAGTTAATAATGTTTATTATAATTATTTTGCTTGGTAATTATAGTTATGCATCAATTGGCTGCGTAGGCAGGTTTGTAAATCCAATCACTGATGTTTGCTGGAAATGTTTATTTCCAATTACTATCGGAGGAGTAAAAATTGTGTCAAGTTCTATGGCTGATACTAATAACCCAAGGCAAATTGTTTGTTTTTGCCCTAAGCCTTCAATTCCGATGCCAGTGCCAGGAATTCCAATTGGATTCTGGGAGCCGGTAAGACTGGTGGATGTAACTAAATCTCCGATGTGTATGGTAAGCCTTGGAGGCATTAATCTTGGTACTAGCATGCAAAAAGGTGTTAAGGATGATATAGAGGGAAGTAGCTTTTATCATGTTCATTGGTATATTTATCCAGTGATTTACTGGCTTGAAATATTACTTGATTTTGCCTGTTTAGAGATGTCACAAGTAGATATCGCATATTTAACTGAATTTGATCCATTATGGGGAGATGATAACAAGGCTGCTATATTAAATCCTGAAAGTTTATTATTTGGCAATATTGCAGCTCAAAGTGCCTGCATAGCTGATTGTGTGAGCTGTAGTTCTGGTAACCTCTCAAATGATACGATGTTTTGGTGCGGGGGATGTCAAGGTTCTCTTTATCCCTTTACCGGTACAACTAGCTCTTATAATGGCGGAGTTGGAACTTCTGCATTAATAGTGGCTAAATTTATGGCTAAGTTACATAGGGAGTTGTTATTATGGGGATATATTGGGAGTAGCGGATTATGCGGTAAATATCCAATGCCAATAATCAAGAAGAGCCAATATAGACTGCAGATGACCTATCCTATACCAGAAGTTTATTCTTGTAAAAAAATTGGTGAGACTGAAACTACCTGGCAGGGTGCACGCGAATTCCCGGTTAAAGGTGAGGATTTTGGTTATTTGATTTGGAGGAAAAGAGCCTGCTGCCTCTGGGCGATGTGAGGTTATATATATGATTGTTTAACTATGAAAATTGATTAAACCTGTTGTTCTACCAACAGTAGCCTACTGGTACATGCATTGAAGTAATTCTTTGTTTGAAGCTACCAGGACAATGTACTCGGCTTTTAAAGAGAATCTAAGCTGTGAGGTAAAGATTAAACTGCAAGCATCATGTGGTTAGAGGCTAGGCTTAGATGGTATGGTTAACATATGTGAACTACTGATAAATGTCGTTACAGTCGTAAGGAGCTAAAGATGCTGATAAGCTCTGTCCAAAAGGATAAGTGATCTGGTTATTGTGCTATAGGCTCACGATACGTAGACTTTATGATCACCGGCAGAAAGGTAGAACCTAACCTATCTATGTCATATATATAGAACACAGTAAGCCTGTATTTCTTCCTGGACTGGGAAAGTAAGCTGTAAGGTAAGCTGATAGGGATGCAGGTAGAGGAGAGACGGAGAAAGCGAAGGCTGTTTTGTAATGAGGCAGATAAGGGTTGTAACATTACCCTACGCGAAAGCGGGCAGACTTCCGTTATGGTCTCTTATTACGAGAGAATTTGATGAAACTTTTAAAGGAGAAAAGCAAATGGTGGTTACAAATCAAATTGTAGCTAGTGCATCTACTGACAGCAATGTGAGTTGGCACAGTATTAACTGGAGTCGATGTAACAGAGTTATTAGAAGTCATCAGATGCGTATCGTAAAAGCAATACAGGAAGGTAGATGGGGTAAAGTTAAAGCTTTACAACGACTATTAACCCATTCTTTTAGCGGCAAAGCTCTTGCAGTTAGAAGAGTGACTGAGAATCGAGGAAAAAGAACTGCGGGTGTAGATCAAGAAATTTGGCATACACCTGATCTTAAATCTCAGACAATAATAAACTTGAGGCAACATGGTTATAATCCATCCCCTCTTAGAAGGATTTATATACCAAAGGTGAATGGTAAGAGACCACTTGGTATACCTACTATGAAAGATAGAGCTATGCAAGCTCTTTATAAGCTAGCATTAGAACCAGTTGCAGAAACAACAGCAGATAGACATTCGTATGGGTTTAGAGCAGAAAGATCAGCTGCAGATGCCATAGAACAGTGTTATATAGTCCTTTCTAGGAAATGTGCTGCTCAATGGATACTGGAAGCTGATATTGAAGGATGTTATGATAATATTAGTCATCAATGGCTTCTAGATAATATTCCAATGGATAAAACCATATTAAGAAAATGGCTAAAAGCTGGATATATGGAAGCTGGTAATATCTACCCTACTGAATCTGGCACTCCGCAAGGTGGCATCGCTTCAGCATTACTTGCGAATATGACTCTAAGTGGATTGGGTAAGTTACTAGCTGAAAAGTTTCCGATGAAAATATCCTCAAGAAAACCGGCTCATAAGATCAACTATATTATCTATGCTGATGATTTTATTATCACAGGTCGATCCAAGGAACAATTAGAGAATCTTGTTTTACCTATTGTAGAGCAATTCTTGCAAGAGCGAGGATTGAAGCTATCTAGTACTAAAACCAAAATTACTCATATTGATCAAGGCTTTGATTTCTTAGGACAGAATGTACGGAAATATAATGGCAAGTTTCTTATCAAGCCATCTAAAAACAACTTACAAAATGTCATAAGAAAGATAAGGAAAATTGCTAAAGATAATAAGATGATCAAACAAGTTTTATTGATAACTATGCTCAACCCTATTATCAGGGGTTGGACTTTATATCATAGACATATAGTTGCTACAGAGAGTTTCAGTAAATTAAGGCACGAGATATTTAAGATTGTGTGGCGATGGTCTAAACGTCGGCATCCAAATAAGAGTAGTAACTGGGTTAAGAATAAGTATTTTAAGTTTATAAGAGGTGATGCTTGGAGATTTGCTTGTATAGCTGACAAGCCAAAATTAGGGGAAGAACCAATTACTTATAAGCTTATTGACCCAGCTAAACTGCCTATTAAGCGACATGTAAAGATTTTGTCCGAAGCTAATCCATATGATAAGAAATGGGATGATTATTTTGAAAAAAGATTAAAACATAAAATGTATGAATCTTTATCAGATAACAGAAAATTATTAAATCTATGGAATAAGCAAAAAGGTAAGTGTCCGAATTGCACGCAAATCATCACATTAGAAACAGATTGGGATATACATCATGTTATCCCAAAATCAAAAGGTGGTGATAATAGGAGCTCAAATTTGATGATGCTACACATCAATTGCCATAAACAGATCCATAATCGGAGATTCAATGTTGAAGCTGGTTCTAAATAAATTGGGCTTTAAGAGGCTTGAGCCGTATGATGCGAAAGTATCCTGTACGGTTCTTAGGGGATGGAAGAAAGGTAACTTTCTTTCATTACCCGACTTTAAGGCTATAATGATATGACAAGATACAGAAAAATATGCAATTTAACCTAAAAACAATAATTTTAACTAGTTTACTAATTTTAGGTAGCACAAATGCTTTGGCAGAACAAGAAAAATTATTACAGAAGATAATACAGCCTAAAACATATAATCAAATCTACATTTTTATCTCATTTTCAATGCCTGATGCAGCATTAAAGAGTTATTATGTTGAAGCAGAACGAGCAGGAGCAAAACTTGTAATGCGAGGTCTAAAAAATAATTCTTTTGTCGAGACTAAAGCAAAAGCCGATGAAATTGGTATTAGTTTTGATATTGATCCAAATCTATTTGAGAAATATCAAATTACTGCTGTACCAGCAATAATAGTGAATAGTGAAGACAAGGGAGTAAAAAGACTAACTGGTCACATGTCATTACATGATGCTTTAGAAATTATGAACAAAGAAAATTCATGAGGTTCACGTTTTTATCAATGATTATTGTATTGTTTAGTTTTAATGTGATTACTAACATTCACGATAGTTATAATAGGGCTAAACAATATGAAAATAGTATCAGGCTTGGCAATCCTGATCAAATGGGCAATAAAGTAATATTTGATAAAGATGCAGATATTTCAAATTTAAGTAATATGAGTGATCAAGATTTAACAAAGCAAGGCGGTCAAATGTTAAATAATAGTTCAGCAGGTCAATTACTACAACAAGGTGAGCTTAAAAAAATAGATGCTTCTCAAGAATATGACATTAATTCTAAAAACCCCTTGATTATTAATTTAGCTAAGATTGAGGCAGATCCTTTAAAACATACAGAAGGAGATAGTTTTTC
The DNA here is from genome assembly GCF_964026465.1 of Rickettsia endosymbiont of Rhinocyllus conicus. NCBI lineage: Bacteria > Pseudomonadati > Pseudomonadota > Alphaproteobacteria > Rickettsiales > Rickettsiaceae > Rickettsia > Rickettsia endosymbiont of Rhinocyllus conicus. The sequence continues at coordinate 1,149,716 of NZ_OZ032155.1, forward strand.
TAATAGCGAAATAATTACCAAAACAAAAATTGCTAAGAGTTGTATTGAAGGGGTAGATTTTACGGTTGATATAATTAGGAAGCTATATTTAGAAACAGAATTAATAGATAAATGGGGAGCATGGCAAGATAGAACTATTGATATATCTGGAGAGGAGATATGTAGGTTACATTACCACTTACTATATCCGGTTCATTGGAAAAAGAAACGCAATGGTATGCATATGCGTAGTGACATTGGCACTCAAAGTGAAGTAAGAAGTATTATTGCCCAAAAGCTAGGAGTAAATTTAGAACAAATTAGTGAAGAAATTGGTATTAATCCAAGGGGCAGCGGAAATTTAACTGAATGTAGAAGACATGAGGTAAAGTGGGATAAATATAATTTTAAATATAGATTTAGAGAAAAGGAAAAAGAATTTAAGGAAAAAGGAGAATATTGGCTTCTTTATCCAGAAGAATTAGAATCATTAATAGAGCATAATGAATGTCATGAGCTAGGTACGGTATGTTTAGAAAGAGGAGAGAAGATATTTTATGATCAATATCGGGTTAATCGTCCATGCTGGAGTGAGCAAATTAAATATCAATGTAGTAGCGAGCCAAAAGATGGGTGTCATCATTTAAAGAAGCAAGGTTGTGAATTAAAAAGTAGTAACTGCATTAAGCAAGCCTCTAGTATCTGTTTGCAATGGAGGCGAGATTATAGCTGTTACATTAAGGAAAAAGAGCTGAGTTCTTCTATTGCTGGAGCTCGAATGTTTTGTTTAGGAGGGGATTGTCATACTGCAACTATTGCACCAAATACTGATATGGGAAATGTTGGGTATCTTGCAATGTTAAATGAAATGAAAAAAGATATGCAGACAAATCCGATGATGGTTTTTAAAGGTACAAGCGATAATTGTCGTAAAACAAATATCGGTAATTTTCTTAATTGTTGTTCCGGATTCAAAGGTTGGGGTAAGGATCTAGGGCTTAGCAGATGTAATGCAGAAGAACAAGCCTTAGCCTTAAAAAGGGCAAAAGGTCAGTGCTACTATGTTGGTACATATTGTGCTAAGAAAGATCCTATATTTAAGAAATGTATTACCAAAAAATCTACTTATTGTTGTTTTAATTCAAAACTTGCACGAGTATTTCAGGAACAAGGCAAAAAACAATTAGCTATTGGTTTTGGCACGGCACAACATGCTAATTGCAGGGGGTTTACAGTAGAAGAGCTGCAAAGAATAGATTTTTCTAAAGTGGATTTAGAGGAGTTATTTAGTGATTTACTTGATCATGCTAAAAGTAAAATGTATAAGAATTTTCCGCAGCAACTAAAAAACCAGATGCCTATAATGCAACAACAAAGATTTAATAATAATCATACTGATTCAAATTTATCCTATTAAAATGATGAAGTGGCTGGTAAACATAGCAAATAAATTATTACTAGCCATTACATTACTAGTAATTAATTTATGGTTATTAATCAATGATTGGTCAAATCATGCATTTGCTGGTACTATGGAGTTAGATAGTAGTAATAAAAATGAAATGATCAGGTTTAATGTAAATAATCAGTTTTGGCAACAACCTCAAGGGTTTTTATGGTATAACGAGGATCATGCTTACAAGCCAGAAATATTAAAATTTTCTCAAGATAAAAAAAAGCAAGAGCCAGAACTTGAGCCTTATGATCAAAGGATAGAAGCTTTAAAGAAGGAATTTAATAGAGCACAGCACCAAGCCTTAGATGATCCTACTCTTGAAAATGTCATTATTGCTCAAAGGTTACATAAACAAATTTTAGAAAAATCACATAAATTTGCCACCATGTGGCAACTAGCAACGATATTAGATTACAAGCTAGTAAACATGGATGAACCAGTAAATTCCTTACATAAGAAATTATATGAAGTAAGGCAAGAAGAAGAAAACAGCCAAAAACTAAGATTTTTAGCTAAGAATTGGGGATTAATTATGCAAGTAAATCAAGGATGCAATTACTGTCAGGCATTTACCCCTATTGTAAGAGAATTTGCAGATAAATATGGCTTTCAATTAATTTTTGTAAGTAATAGTGAAACTAGATTTCAAGGGATGCCAACCATTAAGGATACCGGTTTGTTAAAAACACTAAATCCAGAAAATATTGTACCGGTATTATATTTAGTTGATAGCAGCGGCAAACAAATATATCTAATTGCAAAAGGCATTATTAGTGAAAATAAAATTGCTGAAAATATTTTATTGATAGTGCAGTACTATAATGTACTAAAGGTTAGTGATTATGATTGGTAACAGTAAGTTTAGAAGAGTGATCTACATAAAACATGTGATGCATATTCTCATTATAGTTTTATTGTTACAAGTAACAACTTATGCTTGGGACTTACAGGATGTATTTGAAGGGATGAGTGTTAATGTAACGAAACCTGGTGCATATCAATCTCAAGCTGCTGGCTATTATGCGGCAGGAGGATTATCAATGCGGACTAGTAAAACAGCTTTTAATCCGATCTCTATAACTCCGCCAACACTGACCATGAGCTGTAGCGGTATTGATTCTTATCTTGGTAGTTTTTCGATTATTTCAGGTGAAGAGCTGGTACAACTAATGAAAAATATAGGCTCGCAAGCAAAAGCTTATGCATTTTCATTGGGTCTTAAGACCTTTGCTCCGCAAATAGAAAATGCCTTAAAAGATTTAAGAAATCTTGCTATGGAAATGAATCAATTTGCCAAATCTGATTGTGAGATGACTAAAGCTATTTTCGCTTCCATTTTGCCTAAAGATTCAGCAGTGAGAGAATCAGTTTGCAAGGATTTACAATCCAGCTCTGGCTTTGATTATTTTGCTGCCGGTAAAAAATGTCGTAGTGATTTAGAGCAGAAACAAGCTTTAGCGAATATCCAAAATAAAGATCCAGAGCTAATGCTAGATAATTATAATATCTTTACCAAAGCAGCAGAAAAAGCAGGGATTCCTGAAAATATGAGAAATGCCATTATGTCAATGACGGGAACTATAATAGTTCGAGATAATAATGTCTATTTCTTTGCATCACTTGCTCAAGATGAAAAGAGCTGGATTACTCATTTAAAAGGCGGTGAATCTGCCTCAATTTATACTTGTGATAATATTCATTGTTTAAATCCAGTAATAAGACGCAATATTACTATTGCTCCAGATCAATCATATCAAGGCAAGGCTAAAACCAAGCTAGATGAATTAAAGAGTAAACTGGCAAGTAACAATGAGTTTAGTAATGCCGATATTACTTTCCTATCCTCAATAGGGGAAGCATTGCCAATATATGATTATATTACTTTAGAAGCAATATCTGGGGTAACTATTTTAGATAGCTCCTCAGAATTAGTGGCTAGTTACAGCTTGTTGCAGCATTTAAAGGAGGTAGTCTCTGAGGTCAGAAAAGCAGTAACTATGCTAAAATCCAAGCAAGTAGCAGATCATCATTTAACTGCCTACTTAAAAGCTTTAGATCGGGTACAACTTTTTGCTCAGGAGAAATGGAGTAATATGCTAACAAGTAGTGATCAAATTGATAGAAGAGCAAGATTAATAGAACAACATTTAATAGCTAAAGAGAGGGCTTAAAAAATTAATTATAAATTAAAATTAGATGAGTAAGAAGATAAGCAGGTACAAAAATAAGCAAAGAAGATAAAAATATAAAAAGCATATGGCAGATTACGTAATACATACATTTGGTGGAGGAGATATATTATGGCAAATTTTTAATGGTATAGGAAGAGTATTTGCATCCCACAGTGAGTATTTTACACCAGTAGGTAAATTTGCTTTGACAATTGGTGGAATTTGGGCAGCAACTCGTGCTATTTTTAGAGGTAATATTGGTATTTTTGCCATGGAGTGGTTTTTTCCATCCTTATTTATTTTTATCTTTTTATTTGCTCCAAAAGCAAATGTATGGCTTAAGGATGAAATATCAATGCAGGCTCCTGTGAAAATTGATAATATCCCAATAGGTGTTGCTTTTTTTGCCTCTATATCATCAAAAATAAGTTATTCCTTATCAGAAACGCTAGAAAAACATTTACTACCACCTGATGAAGGGTTATCAAGCAGGAAGAATGGTATTATGTTTGGGGCAAAAGCTATTGGTAAAATCAAGGATATTCAAATAGAAGATCCAGTAACTTTAACCAACGCAAAAGAATTTTTAAGACAATGTTTTATGAAACCTTATATAATTGGTAATATTTTAGGTAAAAAAGCCGAAGCACAAAGAGCCACTGATATAATTGCTTTTATCGAACAAAATATGCCTAATAATTTTGGCATTTACTATAAAGATCCAAGTAATTCTGCTATTTCTTTTAAAACCTGCAGGCAGGTAACTCCTTTAATTAAGGCAGCTATTAATAAAGAATTAAATGATGGGTTATTAACTAAATTTGCAAATATTATAGGCATTAGCTCTGATAGGCAAGAGATATTATCTAGCAGATTAAAAACTATGACCTCTGACACTCTAAAATATCTTAAAAAAGAACAAACAGATATTCATCAGTGGATGAGGCAAGCAATGTTACTTAATGCTAATCGTGAAGCTTATGATGACTTGCGGGAAAAATTCTCACTTGCTAGAATATATCCTCAGTTAGTTAGTATGAATGCTACCCGTGGATTATTTCAGCAATCATTTTCTTACCTAGTTGCAGGAGAAATGGCAGCAAATATCATGCCCATCTTACAGTCAGTATTTTTTGCCTTGGTGATTTGTCTCATTTTCGTAGTATTTCCAATGTCGATGCTGCCGGGCGGTTATACTATCTTTAAGACCTGGATAACCTTGATTATTTGGGTAACTAGCTGGCCAGTATTTTTTACCGTAATTCATTGTTTAGGGATGATTAGCCTAGCTGGTAAAAGTGCAAATCACCTTACTGGTTTAAATATCTTATCACAGGGGAGTTTTTCAGAAATGGTGCTGCATGAGTTTGCAACGTTTCAGATGCTAGCAGCTTCAGTTCCGATGTTATCCTGGGCAGTATTAAAGGCGTGTGCCCATGCAACAACAACATTAGCTAATCAATTTTCTCCGGTACCGGTTGCGAGTAGCATTGGGGCTAATATTGCTGATAATAACCTCTCTATGGATAATTACAACATCGGTAATAGAACAATTGCCCAGCAAAATCTTACCCCAACTCTGCAATTGGCAGGAGGAATTATTGATGATGGAGGAATGAGAGTGACCAGTACTGATAGTGGCAGACAAGTGCTGACTCAAGCAGTAGACTCACTGGTTAATAACTACCGCTCTTCTAAATTATTGCAGGATAGTTATCAATCTCAGTTTATGAGTTCACAAAGTTATCTTGACTCATTAAATGATAGATATAGTGATTTAACTACTACAGGAAATTCTATAGCAACTGAAATAGGCAAGAGATTAAGCTATGAAGAAGCAAAATCCATCGGTATTACTGATAGCCAGTATTTAGCTCTGCAGCAGATGAATTCAGACAGCACATCTGCTACTGATCATACCGGTAGTAGCAATAAAAAAGGCACTAGTACTAGTGCTGAAGGAAGTATAGGATTGAATACTGTGGTTGGTAATGCAATGAGTAAAGTTACATCAACTAATGAGCAAGGAAAAGAACGAGGAAAATCAGTAAATCAACAGCAATCATATAATGAAGCATTATCTAAGATTAAGAGTGCTACTAAAGATGGCAGATTAGGTTACACAAATAGTGATCTGCAGTCGCTTAGTAATAATCTTAATAGTAATTTTTCTGAGCAACAGTCTGTAGGGCAAGAAATAGCCAGAACTAAACAAAATATCGAGCAATTAAGCTATAATATGAATTACGTGTCTCAAAACTCCGCTGCTATTGATCGCAATTTAAATGAACCAGTATTGAACAGCATAATTGCAAAGAATATTCCTGGCGTAAGTAGTAAAGAGCAAGCAGCAGCGTGGGCAAGTACTCACCAACAAGAAGCTGAACAAATAGCACTCTCTATAGCTAAAATTAACAATACTATACCGCAAAACTTAAGCTCAGTAAGTAACATCAATATTCCAACTAAAGAAAACTTACGCTCAGATTTTGATAAAAATACCAAACAATTAAATGACCAGGCTAGTGATATTGGTAACAAAAAAAATGATATTTATGATAAAAGCATAGAACAAATACTAATTAACAATGTAGATAATAATGAAGTAGAAAAAGTAAAGATTCTTGAGCAGTTATCTGATAAAGTAAAAAATAAGAAGGAACAAATTGAAGATGAATTTAATAAAACCCCTGAATCAACAATTATCAGAACTGGTGAGCAAATAGCAGATAATATTGGCATTAGTGATAAGGCAATAAAGAAAAGAAATAGAAAATTATTAGATTACAAAAATAAAAATAATTAAGGATAAGTTTATGCAAAATATTAAAAAATTAGTACTCATATTTTTTATCTTGCCATTAATGCTGTTTAACATTGTTTTAGCAGAAAGCTCAACTAACTCTGTTAATAAAAAACCACAACAAATGGATCAACAAGGTCACATTCAGGATCCAAATATTTTAGCAGAAGAATATTTTAATATTGGTAGATCTTTATATAAATTAGGTAAATATCAAGAAGCTATCAAAAATTATGAGTTGGCAATCAAATATAAACCTGACTATGCAGATGCTTATAATTATAAAGGAATGGTTTTAGCTAATTTAGGTAAATATCAAGAAGCAATAAAAAATTACGATTTAGCTATTAAATACGAGTTTGATTTCACAGAGGCCTATAATAATAAAGGCAATTCTTTAAATAAGTTAGGTAGATACCAAGAAGCAATAGAAAATTTTGACCTTGCTCTGAAGTATAATCCATATTTTGCAGTAGCTTATAATAATAAAGGTAGTGTATTAAATAACTTAAGAAAATATCAAGAAGCAATTGAATATTATAATCTCGCACTTAAATATGACTTAAAATATCCAGAAGCATATTATAATAAGGGAATATCTTTGATAAATTTAGGGAAATATCATGAAGCAGTAGAAAACTGTAATCTAGCCATTAAATATAAACCTGATTATGCAAACGCTTATTATAATAAAGCTACGTCTTTAATGCATTTAGGGAAATATCATGAAGCAATTAAAAGTTTTGACTTGGCTATCAAATATAAGCTTGATGATGAAGCAACATATAATTTGAAAGGCTATACATTAAGTATGTTAGGTAAGTATGAAGAAGCTATTAAAAATTATGATTTAGCGATTAATCATAAATTAAATCATGCGGCAGCATATTGTAATAAAGGTGCATCTTTTAGAAAATTAGGCCAATATGAAGAAGCAATTAAAAACTATGATTTAGCTATTAAGTATCAATCGGATTATTCTGAAAGTTACTTAGAAAAAGGCATTGTTTTAGTTAATTTAGGTAAACACAAAGAAGCTACAAAGAACTTTAACTTGGCTCTTAAATATAGGCCTAATCTTATAGAGGAATATGAAAAAATAATTAAAGGTTTAAGAAAACTAGGTAATAGTAGTATGGCCGATTATTTGGAAGAAAAATTACAAATACTCAAAAATAATTTATAAACTTGAAGTTATGTAATATGGATCTCATGAGTGTAAACCTAAAACACAAATAATTTATTTATGAGCTACCAAAATCAAAATAATTTTACTCGTGGTTCACAAATTTTTGCTCATCAGATGAGAATGCTTGGGCAAGGCAGTATTAATGCTTTAATAGTTGGATTGGTATTTACTGTATCTTGGCTAATGTGGCGTATATATCAGAAATTATCCTTGATAAGTCTATATTATTTTATCATAGAGCGATACGTACAATTAAAACTTGCTATAGGAGAACATTTTTATCCTATAGATCAAATAGGTATTAAATTCTATTATTTAGAGCAAAAAGCTTGGGTTTACCGTAATGCTGAAGAATTTGTGCATAAATTCTGGCATATTACACCACATTCGCATAATATCAATCAATTTGGGCAATTTTTATTGCATTCAGCTTGGCAAGAAGGTATCATTACTTTTACTGTTGGAATATTTACTGCTATCATCTTTTTTATGTATCGAGGTAAAAAAGCTGTTATTCAAGATAAGATCAGAGGAGCAGATTTTGTCGAAGCAGGTATTTTAGCAAAAATGCTTTATAAAAACAAACAAGCTGCTAATATTTGCTTTTCTGGGTTGCCATTAGTTAAAGATAGTGAGAGAAGACATATTCTTATTACCGGTACTACAGGTAGCGGTAAAACTAATATGTTAAATGAGCTATTACCTCAGATTAGAAAAGAGCGAGGTAGAGCAATTATTGTTGATTTAACAGGTAGCTTTACTGATAGATTTTGTGATCCCAAATGTGATAAGATACTTAATCCTTTGCAAGAGAATAGTTCAGCATGGTTACCATGGAATGATTGTCATGAAATTTGGGATTTTAATGATATGGCAAGTAACTTTAGTAATTATAATCCAAAATTAGATGATTTTTTTGCTAAAAGTGCTGAGTTGGTACTGGCTGAAGGATTAAGATTATATCAGGATAGTAAAGACATCAAAAAGCTAATAAATACTATTCTTTATGCAAATAATAAAGAATTTGTTAGGATCTTTAAAAATAGTGCAGTAGCCGGTATCATTAGCAGTAGTGCACCTGAGACATCTTCAGGTATTCAAGCAACTGTTAGTAAAAATATTGAAGCTCTGCAACATTTAAAGCCTGATGGTAGTTTTAGTATTAGAAAGTGGTTTACTGCGGACAAAGGTTGGTTATTTATAACTAGTACTCCTAATCAGAGAGTAATGCTTCGACCACTTATTGCTGCATGGATTAGCATAGCGATAAAAGCATTAATGAATAGGAACATCAATAATACTCATAGTAATATGTGGTTTGTGATTGATGAGCTACCAGCTTTACAAAAGATATCTTCACTCCCTATAGCTTTAGCTGAAAGCCGGAAATATGGTGGCTGCGTTGTTGCAGGCATGCAGAATATTCATCAATTAGAGGAAATATATGGTCATGCAGGAGCAGCTTCAATGCTTGATCTATTTGGTAGCAAATTTATTTTTCGAGTAAGTGACTGGCAAACAGCACATAAATCAGCTTTAATGCTTGGTGAGCAAGAAATTATTGAAACTCAAGAAAGTCTCTCATACGGAGCTAACTCTATGCGGGATGGAGTTAATATGAATCATTTAGAGAAAAGAAAATTATTAGTAATGCCTTCTGAAATTATGAATCTAGAAGATCTTACCTGTTATGTAAAATTTGCGGGTAATTTCCCTATTACTAAATTACAAATGAATTTACAAACTTGATTTAAATCTAAAAATATCAAACCATTTTAATGGCATTTTTAAAAGATTTCAATTGTTTGATGGAGGGGAATACCTTATAAAGAAAAATCCTATTATAATGCCCCTGTAAATCGCTAATTTAATATTATGAATTTTAGAGGTAAGCCGTGTATAAAAAAACTTTTTCATTATTTCAGAATTTTTATAGAGTAAATTTTACAAGAAATATATTTACTCCAAAGAACTAATAAAAGCTTCATCAAGACCGGTTACACTAGAGATTAAAGTAATATTACAACCTTGGGATAATAGTTTTTTTGCTATTTCAACTCTTTCCTCAGCTTTTCCTTCAGCTTTTCCTTCAGCTTTTCCTTCAGCTTTTCCAATTTGGATACCTTTAGCTTCACCAACTTGTAAGCCTTCAAGAATACCTATTTCTTTCCCTTCTTGTTGCCAATGCTCTGCTAAACTTCTCATAAGCCTTGTCCCTGTTTCTGGATTTAACTTTGTTGATAATAAATTCTCTAGTTTTATTTTATCAGCTTGCTCTATCTTCGTCAATGTATAATATAATATCATTTCTAGATAATCATAGCCTATCGTTATTTTAGTTAATTCTGGTAATATATCCGATATTTCTTGCCATCTTTTTAATAATTCTCTCTCATGTATATGTTTGAGAAAAAATTCTAATATCCCTGACCATATTCTTTGTTTAAACTCTTCGTCAGGAATTTCATGGACATTCACTAACTGGTAATCATTAATCCATAATTCTTTTGCTAATTTGTTATTAGCAAATAAATCCCATAAATTCCTTGCAACATTGTATTTCTCCTGACCATTGAAAAATATCATCGGGTATATTAATGGTAAAGTCTTAGCTTTAGGATTTTGTATTAAATATCGCTCACAAATATTAATCATATATTTAAATAGCCTAAAAGCCATAAAATGATCTGCTTTTGATTGATGTTCGACAAGCAAAAATAAATATCCATCTTGTTTATCAAATTTGCATGAGAATAAAACATCAGAGATAGAATCTTTTAAAGAGCTTTCTACAAAAGTGGTATTTTCCATTGCTAAACTAGGAAAATCTATTAAACTTTTAATATTTGGGGGTAAATGTGCATTAAAGAACTCATTAGCAACTAGAGGATTCTCGAGTGCCTTACGAAATATCTTATCATGCTTAGCTTTCTTCTTATCCTTATCTGGATCACCCAGCAGGTTTCCTTGTTCACTCATATATTTATATTTTTTAACTTGATAAAATATTATTACACTACACTCTAAACTCTTATTCCTTGATTTAACTTGATCTCAGATACTTGCTTTACTGCACTTCTTATTTCTTTAGCTATTTCGGAAGCTTGGACTTATATATTGCATTACTTGTTTATCTCTTCCTATGGCATTTAAGTAATCTTCTGCTATTTCATGACTTTTGCCTTGAAAATCATGTACTACTATATCACAAAATTTTTTATCACCAAGATTATAATTAGGATCAAATTTATTCTTCATAATTTGTAAATCTTTCTGTATCTTCTGCTCTATTGCTGCTATGCAAATCTTGTTACTATAGAAAATACAAGAATCTATGCCTTTTTCTCTGTAGATTTGTAAGGCAGTATTGATATTTTCTGCTGTGCCAAACTTTGCTAGAGCTGTTATTTGCTGTTGCTGCAAATTATTTAGTTCGTTATTATCGTTATTTGCCAATTTTGACAATAATAATTCTATAGACTGAAATTGTGATTTGCTATCATCACTTGCTTTTAAGGATGACTGTTGAGTTATTTTACTAGCTACTGTTAATTTTGCTATTTCAGGCTCTATAAGCTTGTTTATAGATTCTGCTCCTTGGGATTTTAACATATCGTAAAATCGCCTTTTTCTGGTGGTCGTATTATTGATACCACAGCTCCTTTGCTAATTAATTCTTCCTGAGCTTTCATTACAGTATTAACTGATACTGCGTCTTTGCCATCATTATCAGCAGCAATTATTATTCTTTCTCCTTTGATAGGCTCATAGTTCCTGATGTTACTTACACCTAAACTACAAAGCATTTTGCCCTTAATACCAGCTTCTGCAATGCTTAAAGTTGTCTCGAGCCCTTCTGCTATAATCGTTACATTACTTGCTGAATTGTTGCCATCTTTACTGCTTTGTACGTTCTGCTGTTCATTATTTTTACTAATCTCAACAAAAGAACCTCTGATTCTGCCAAAAGAACGTTTATTAACCTCAATATCAGCTTTATTATTTGTGTCTTTGTTTAAATAAATTGATTGTCCACCGGTAATATTACCATCTTTATAGTCCCTTTGGTGGTTAAAACCTCCATCTTCCAGATGGAAAAGCTTTAGCTTGCCATGTGCGCCATGATGCGTTAGCATCATAAGCACCATGACTCAATACAGCAACAAATCACACACAGTTTACTATCATCGCTATCATATAGTGTGGATTACAAAATATCGATACAAGGTGTTAACCTATGATATCAAAAAGCGAGTGAGAGAAATTATTGCATTAGTTGCAGAAGAGCTCAATATTAAAATAGAAAATGGAGTAATATCAAGCGAACATATACATATATTTGCCAATATACCACCTCATATTAAAGTAAGTGAATTTGTGCAAAAAGCTAAAGGAAGATCGTCAAAAAAGATACAAGAAGAATTTCCAATATTAAGAAAAAAGTATTGGGGTAGACATTTATGGGCAAGAGGATACTTTAGTTCGACTAGTGGCAATGTGACTGATGACATGATTAATGAATATATTAATAGACATACTGATGCTCATGAACCAGCAATGACTACTAATATAAGACTGGAATAAGCTTTAGCTTGATTCTCGACTTCTAGTCGCTATAGACAAACTTTCATCTCTCAGATGAAAGTGATTGATTTCTAGCAAAAGCAATTAATGCAGGATAATATTGTTTGCTATTACTGTCCCACATCATATTGGTTCTAAGATCATTATTTAGTTGATATCCTGTTAATATTTTTTTAATTCCACGATGTTCTAATAAATATTTTTTTGCTATATTATTTGGCGTCATATAGATTATAGAATCTGATTTTTCATATAAGCTTATAGCTCTCTTTATCTTAGATATTTCAGCATATTTCGCTTGTTGATCTTGATTCTTAACTTTTTGGTCAAATTGCTCTTTTATCTTATCTTCTAATAACTTGCTATTGTTTGATATACCAACCATATCTTGTAAATATTTCTTAGCTTCTATAAAATCACAATTTTTTTCTCTTTGTACTAAGGTAAATAAATCTCCTCCCTCTCCTTTACTAAAATCATACCATCTGCCAGCTTTACTGCCACCTATCCTCATCACTATTTTGCCATCTTTCTCCCAGCGTAACACTTGACTATTTGATAAATGCTTGTTTGGACTGCCTAGCAAATTTCTACCTATTTCTTCCGCTTTAAATGATAATCGTTGCTTTAATTCTACTGCTTTTTGTTTATTAATAGAATTATAATCTATTTTATTCTTTGCCATAATATCCTCTTGTAATTTAACACTTATTGTTGTATCTTGTTTATTACAATTCGTAAGGTTATAAGAAGAGCTTTTTCGCTCTTCTTGGGCTTTATGGCTTGTGGCAAAATTTGTGCTAGTGCTGCTTAGGATTTCTGCTACTTTAGCAGATGATCTTGATCTCACTCTTAAGTGGTAATAGTTATCATTACTGTGTAATCTATCCTTAATATCTTCTACTACCCCTTTAAACCAATTACCTACTTTATCTATAATATTAGGACTCTTATTTTTTTGATCTTGAATCGCTACCAATCCTTCTAAAGTTTTAAAATTAATGCTAGATAGCCTATTATCTATTTTACTAAGTTGCGATATTAAACTGGCCATATTTCTGGTAGCCTTCCTATTATAGTAAAGTTTTACCTCTTCTATATGTCTAGTCATGGCTACATAAGAATTTCTGCTATTTCCTGCTAGATTATGTAATACATAGACATCTTTAATTGAGGCTCCTTGTGCTTTATACACTGTAGAAGCATAACCATGTTTAAAGCTTACATCTTGAGGATTAAATTCTATTTCTTTCCCGCTATCTGTTTTAGCTATCAATCTATCGTTACTTACTGAAGTTATCGTTGCAAATTCCCCATTTTCTATTTGTAAATCTTTATTAGTACTTTTAAACAAAATACGATCTCCTGCCATATAATCTTCGTGCTTTTTAGATGATAGATAGTGTCTATATTCTTTACCGGTAAGCAAGCCTTTAGCTTTTAATAACTCCCTGATCCCTTGATTAATACTATCTACTTCAGCATTACGCATGGTAATTATTAAACGCTCATTTAGAGCAAATTTGCTGTTACTCCAATCATTAATTAATCTTGCCATTGATTCTTCTAGTGTATGATCAATCTTTAAACATTTATGCTGTGCAAGTAAACGCAGACCACCGGCAATATCTGATTTTGCAAAGCATGAAGCCATTTCTCTTGCCCATACTTTATTTTGTCTTCTAATGCTACTTAACTCATATGAGCCAAATTTACTAGCCAATACTGCAAACATTCCTCCTCGCTCAACGGAAGTGAGTTGTCTCTCATCTCCAGCCAGTATCAGATTACAATTGTTACTCCTTGCTACTTTTAGTAATTCTAAATAATCACTATTACCTACCATTCCTGCTTCATCTACTACTAGCGTAGTATTTCTTGGTAGATTAGCTTTACCATTATACAATTTAAATAAAAACCCTTTGACTGTATGACACTTCTGGTAACCTTTACTTTTAAGCTCCGATGCTGCTTTATGAGTAGGAGCGAGTCCTATGACATTTTGCCCATAGTTAGTGGCAATTTTATAGCCTTCAGCAAGTACTTGTGACTTACCGGTACCGGCCCTACCTTGAAGGATTCTAATACCTTGACTATTAATTAATATATGATGCAGGCTTGCTCTTTGTGCTTCATTAACACTTGCAAGATTATCGATATCACTCTTAAGCTTAATAACGTTATTAAAATGAATCTGACTATTGATCTTATCTGCTATTCTAACTATCCTTAATTCTTCATCCCTTATGTCTTGAGTAGTATAGTATTTAGTATCCGTGCCATCTTCATTATATAGTTTGATTAATCTATCTGAATTTAATATTTCCCTTATTAGTTTTTGCTTTTCTGCTTCTTCTTTAATCTCTTTTACTGCTTTTTCTATATCCAATTTAGTAAAAATAGATTGATGACGAATAATACGATCAAGTACCCCATCCACTCCTTTGATAATTTCAAGATGGGCAAGCCTGCATATGTTATTTTGCTCTGCTATTTCATTGATAATACTTCTCATTCTAGTAGGGCCAACATGCTGCTGTGGCATAAAACTTATTGGATCTACTCGGATTTCTAAACCTAATTTAGCAAAATATTTATTGATTACTTCTTTAGCTCTCTCATGAATTATTTCCCCTTCTGGGATAATGAACGCTTTGCCCTGAACTTTGGCAAATTTAGGATTTAAATCTACTGCCTTAGCTCCTAATGTTTTTCCGTCTTTTGCAAATCTTCTGGTAGTAACAAGCACGTGGGCATGCCAATTCTTTTCGTACGTCTGTGGCTTATGAATATCAACCTGAACTCCAAGCCCATTCTTTACCCATCCCATCTCTTCAATGATTTCATGAGTAATTGCTATTCTATCATCTAAATCCAATTCTTTATCATCAGGCAGTGCTATAACTATATCTTTTAATAATTGACTATTTTTTCTTTTCTCACTCCTTTCCACTTCGTTCATCAAGATACTTGGATTTTTGAATTTCTGATCTACGTGGCTAGGTAATAATACTGCATGATAAACATTATCGCCTTTTTTGCTAAAATTATAAGTAATGTTAGTTCTCTCATCTTTAATAATCAGCCTGGCATTATAGGCAGCTTTAAGGCAAGCATTTTTACCTTCACTCCTACTTACTATTTCTATTCTTGCAAACTGTATCGCCATGGTTTATTAATTCTAACAATGTTCAATCCATCATTGACATTACCATGCAATCTTAAAATCATCCACAGAAATCCAGAAACATATAATGGACTGAAAAAATTGGACAAAAAAAGAGTCGGAATATCTTGGTAATAAGTTAGAATGCAAAAAATAACTTAAGAGGTAAAAATGACAAGAAAACAGGTTCGGAATTTCAGTGCTGAGGAGAAGACTAAGATAGTATTAGAATTATTAAAAGAAGAAGTAACAATATCGCGATTATCGTCTAAATATGAGGTTAGCAGCAATAGCATATCTCATTGGAAGAAGCAATTTTTATCAAATGCAGCGATAGCATTTGAGCCAGCCAAGGTAGTTAGTGAATATCAAGAGCAAATTAATAGACTTAAGGAGCAGAATGACGAACTAGCGAAGGCTTTGGGCAAAACTACAATCGAGAGGGATTGGGCAGTGGGAAAGCTAAGAAGCTTGGATTTATTAAATAGAAAGAGTCTTGTACAGTCCAAGCTAGAACAATTACCAAAGACAAGACAATGTGAATTATTAGGAGTTAACCGTGCTTCAACATATTATAAAGAACAAGCACTTAGCAGCTATAATTTAAATATATTAAATAGAATAGATGAGATATATACAGATAATCCAGAATTTGGATATCGTTATATGTACCAGCAATTATTAGAAGATGGATATAAGATAGGTCGAGATCGAGTACTAAAATATATGAGATTAATTGGTATTGAAGCGATATACCCTCATAAAAATAAGCTGGCTACTATAAAAGATAGTGAGCATAAAATATACAGCTATTTGCTTGATAAATACTGGGTCAAAACAGATAAGACTAAGAAAATAATTGTGCCTACTGCCAATGAGGTTTGGAGCGGAGATATTACATATATTCGCACTAAAGGCGGCTTTATGTATCTAGCAGCTATTATAGATTGGCATAGCAAAGCCATATTAAGCTATAAACTGTCGAATAGTATGGATGGTCTATTAGTTACTGATGTATTGAAGGAAGCATTAAGTAAGTATCAAGCTCCACAGATCTTTAATAGTGATCAGGGTAGTCAATATACCAGCAATGATCATATACGGATTCTCAAAGAGCATAATATTCAGATATCAATGAATGGTAAGGGCAAAAGTATTGACAATATTGTTATTGAGCGTTTCTTTAGGACACTGAAATATAATTGTATATTTATTAATGATTATCAAAATATAGGAGAGCTTAAAGAGGGTATCAATGATTATATCAGTAAATATAATTATCACAGATTTCATTCAAGTATTGGGTATCAAAAACCCATGAATGTATATCTCGATAGTATACTGTCAACAGCGGTCGAAAAATGATACAGATTTTAAATATGTGCCGGCTGAAAATTGATACAGTATCATAAAAAAAAATCTGATATTTAAGTCATAAAATTATCCTCCTGTTTATTAATAATTTCTATTGGCACAAGACCAGCTTTCTTTTTATCCTTAAGCCTGAAACTATCACCTTTGATATTGAGTATAGTGGAGTGGTGAAGCAGACGATCTAAGATAGCAGCTGTAAGAGCACTATCCTGAGCAAGACTATTATGCCATTGCCCAAATGGCAGATTACTTGTAAGAATTATGCTACCCTTCTCATAACGCTTTGCTATAACTTGAAATAACAGATTAGCTTGTTCCTGTTTTAACGGCAGATACCCAAATTCGTCTATTATAAGTAATTTATATGGTAGTATGACTCTTTTGAATATGGAGTCCAGGTTTCCCTGATTTAGCCCAGCATTAAGTACAAGCATCAAATCTGCAGCTGTTGTAAATTTAGTCTTGATTCCACATTGTGTAGCTGCATAACCAAGGGCAATAGCTATATGGGTTTTCCCTACTCCAGAAGGACCAAGCAGAATAATATTTTCCTGTCTTTCTACAAAAGACAGAGACCTTAGACCTTCTAGAATCTTGCGTTTTATTCCTGTAGCAAAATCATAATCAAAATTATCCAGCGTTTTAATAGCAGGAAAGCCTGCCATTCTGGTGAGTATTGATTTACTTCTATTCTGTCGTGCCAACAGCTCTGTTTTTAATATTGACTCAAGGAAATCCGTATAACTTGAGTCTTCTTTACTAGAGGATTGTGCAATATCAAAATAATCTTCAGCTATCTGAATAAGGTTTAAAGAGCGGCATAGCTCTTCTATACGTTGGTGCTGCAGGTTCATAATGCCTCCAGTATACTTTGGTATATGCAGAGGGAATGTTGTAAGGAAACTGTAGAAAATCGTTTCCTTTTATCTTCCATAATCTCTAGTACTGCAGGATGACTACCGCTATAATCCAATGGTAGTGGCTGAAGATTGCTCCTTTCAAACTTTAATCTTTCTGCAGGTATTTCGCCTGTTGTGCCATGCACACGCCGATTCGCAGTATCACGCAACCATTTTAGCACCTCCGAATTTGCAGTATCCACATCCAACACTAACTCTGCAGTTTTTAATTTTGTCGCTAATGGGTTATAAAAGCTTTCTCTTATATATCTGTTAAATCGCTCAACCTTGCCCTTAGTTTTTGCTCGATAAGGTCTACACACTTTTAATCGAAAACTATAATGTTTTGCAAAATCCAGCATACCTTTATTAAAACGGTGTATGCCAAGACCATATGTATCTCTATCCAGTATTACTGTCTTCATATTGTCATAAAGTACTTCTTCCGGTACTCCACCAAAATAATCAAATGCCCGCTTATGGCATTCTATTAATGTTACCAGCTTCTCATTGCTAACAAATTCTACATAGCTTGCTCTACTAAATCCTAATGTAGCCACAAAAGCTGATAGAGGATTTTTCCCCTTACGAAATTCTATCCAGTCAACTTGCATCTGTTTGCCAGAAGCAGTCTCAAATCTTATCATATCCTCCTGTTTAGCTGCCGGCTTTATACTTCTTAGATAATCTCTGAGTTGGGTCATCCCGCCTGTGTAACCCAACTCCTTTATCTCCTGAAACAGTACAGTACCAGGTAGAGGTACAGGGTGGGCTGATTTTATTCTGTCACTCAAGTAGTCTTTATATGGGGCAAGCTTTGTTACTAACTTCGGCCTATCCTTATATTTAGGGCTACCATCATATTTTAAATATTTACGTACTGTATTTACTGATACACCTACTTCTCCGGCTATTGTTCTTAGACTTTTACCATGTTTATTCAATATTTTTATTTCCATTATTTGCTCCAGTATTATCATTATTCATTACCTCCTTATCCAGAGGATTCTACTTTAATACTGTATCAATTTTTATCCGTTGCTCTGTATCATTTTACTTCCGTTGCTAACAGTATACAACATTATACACAAATGGCAGCTTAATTTTAAACAAAATTACCAAGCATTTTCCTCAAAATTTTGTCTTGATTTTTTAGTCCATTATAACACATGAACCAGAAAGCAAAAATAAACCGTAAGGTTTATATATTGCGTTAGCCTTTGTTTCCTTGAACTAAGGCTAAACCTCTTCCTCCGCTGTTTCGTATTGATCTTGAACAACAGTGATAATCTTCCTTTGCTTTTTTTTTGTTAGTTTTTGCTGGTTCGGTTAGGTTTGGGCATTATTTTAATATTTTTATGATTATGTTGGACTCTAAAATTTCACATTTGTATCAATGAATTAACTGGTTCAGAGAAAAATTTTACAGATTTTTTATCAATGACATCGGTAAATATAAATCATTTGACTTCTGAAATTTTTTGAGCATTCATGACATGTAAGAATATGTTTATTACAATAATTGTAGAATTATGTTAACATCTATGGGAAATGTCATAAAACAAAGATTAAAATTAGAACAAAAAAAAGCCAAAATTATAACTGCAGAAGCAAAGCTGAAAATTCAAGAACGAAAAGCTCGTACTCGCCACTTGATCCAAATTGGTGGCTTAGTTGCTAAAGCTAAACTAGATGATTTATCTACTAATAGCTTACTCGGAGCTTTGGTTTCTTTGAAAGAGGAATTAATACAAAATCCTAATATCCAAGATCAGTGGACTCAAATCGGTAAAAATATTTTTGATAATCTTAAGAATTAAGATATTGTATCAAATATAATATATAAAATCTTTGATATTTTAAAAGGGGTAGATAAATTGCATAGAATCTGATATCCTAATATTAGGGTATTTAATATGGTTAAGTGATGACAGAATATATTAGACATGATGAAGGAACGGCTCTGGATTTTTAACTGTGTAAATTCAAAAATAGGCACTAAATTCGGCCCTCAAATTTTATCAGAAAATGGGCCATGGCTTCGCCCCATGTATGGACCTCCCTAATAATGCAAGAAAAAAATAACATTTTAATAGCAAAGAGAGAACGTTCATAGAACCATACGCGTCAAGTTAAGGATAAACAGAGAGTGATTTCAGCATATTGAGGCTAGAAATTCTTGTTTTTCTATATTTGTCTTTCAGGCAAAATTTTGACCAGTCCCAAACTAATTTGGCAAAAAATTGTTTTAAATGATCAACCGTTTTATTTAAAATCATAAGCAGTTCTCTACTCCTTTTCTTCAGTTCAATTAATGCTTTTGTTAAACTAATTTCCCTGTCAGGTTCTAATTCTATACAACTCATTATCCCGTGAAAAATAACTACTACACACAATTTGGCATATAACTCACATAATATTCTTGCAGAGTTGCTTCTACCTTTAATAATTTCAATTCTAACATGACTTTTATATAGCTTAAATAACAACTCAATTTGCCACCTAGCTCGATAAATTGACCATACATGTTCAGCAGCAACCTTACTGCTTGGAATATTGGTAATAACTATTGTCCAACTCAGTAATCTTTGGTTCTTTTGGGAAGAGGTATATCCATGACTTTGAGCTAAAATATTAGCTTTTCTTCGCCTTGCCGCAGATTGTTCCTATGTTAATTTATGACAGATAATTCTTACCGGGAGCTTTATCTCTTTACCTAAAAGTACCTCTTTTTCTAAAAAAATCTGCTGCTCTAATAATGTTAGTAAATTTAGTTTCTCACCGGTATGAATATCATAGATGTTAGTGTCAGATTTATAGCGACTAATAAAATACGCTCCTGTTTCACTAATTTTCTGAAAACTATGGGGTACAAAATATCCCAAGTCTGCTACTAGTAAATCGTTACTTTTTATATCTTCCAAGTGGTTTCTATACCCCTGATCTGACCTAATAGCTTCAGTTAAATCCAATCTATCTAATGTTTGATTTAGGTAATTAAATACTACCTGTAGCTTAACCGCAGATTTTGCCTTATTACTTCGTCCTTTATAACTAGATCCACATCCCTTGTAAATACTTTCCATACTGTTAGGTAAACTAACTTGGCTGCTATCAAGCAGTTTTACGCTATTAAACTGTTGAAGAATTTTACAATCAAGTCGCAGATTGCTTTTAAATATGCTTAAGCATTCTTCATACATTATTTTCATAAAAGCTACTGCACTTTCAGTAAACCTTAAATCTAAACCTTGCTTGCTAATATCTATAGAATCTTCCTGGAGTAACTGACACATTCTTTCTATACTGCAATGCTCATCTACCATATTTCCTAAAACCAATATTTTGATAAACGAAGATCCTGTAATTTTCCTCTTTCTTTTGATGAAACCCGTTATTTTTGATAAATCATTTGCTTTTTGGATAAAAAATTCTTTGCATATTCTTGATAGTTTCTCTACTTTATTCATAGTATAAGTCCCTTAATTTAGTTTGCTTACTTATTGGAACTTATACTTTAATCTTTCTCTGTTTTATATCATAATCAAAATTATTGCTACCTTCTTATCCTTACTTTTATCTCCCTACCATCTTTAACTTGACGCGTATGGTTCTATGAACGTTCTCCTTCCACACATCTAATGTTCTCCTACTAATTCTATGCTATGCTCTGTTTCAGTATTTATTTCTGTATTACTATGCTCAAGTATTGGTTTACTTTGTTTAGGACAAGAACATGCTAAAGTATTCTCGTCGCAATTATTAAATATCTTGTCAATCATTTTTTTTGTTCGCAACACTTTCTAATATTCTCTAAAATTATTTCAGTTTTGTCTCTTGAGTTTTTTTCTCCTATTAAGCCTAATACGTTAGACTTTTTTGGTTCTAAAGAGAAAATTATTTTTGCTTTTTTTTTTAAAGATTGTATTACTATGTAATACATATATTTGTAAATCCTTAATTATATAGTCGAAATTTTTTATAATGTCTTCTCCCATTGGTGGTCCCATAAAAATCTTTAAGTTTAAGAATTGATCCTTATATTTTTTGAAAAGACTGTCTTGTAAAAGACAATACTTAATAACATCAAGTAACCTATCATTTGACTCATAATAGGTTTGCATTTTATCTAAAGTTTTTTTATTAATTTGTTCAGGGAAAAAAAATTCCCAATTATTATTGAAGTTAAGACCTCGCGTTAACATATTGCTTATGTTGTACCAAAATTGTAACAATGGTATTTCTGTATCATTCTCTTTAACTGTCATATCTAATAGCTTTGTAATAGATTGATTACCTAATTCAGGTATTAATGGCAACATCGTATACATGAAATCCAACTGAACTAAATTATCCTTTCTATTATTAAACCAAAATTGTAACAATGGTATTTCTGTATCATTCTCTTTAACTGTTATATCTAATAGAAGTTGAATATATTTTATATCTAATTTGTGTAATTTTAATATAATAGTATCTATAATACTAAACATATTATTACACTTGATGATACAATATTGTAATAGTGAAACTTTATCATTTGTATCTAAAGCTTGTTTTATATACTGTATATTTTCGTGCTTTGAAATTTCGTTTAACAACCATAATTGTATATTTATTTCTGTTGAATTTGCTTTTGACCTTGTAAGTATACGATCTTGTTCTTTGTTTATATATTCTCGAAATTTATTTATTTTATTAAGACAAGGATCTAATATTTGTTCTGTAAGTATATTGCTTTTTTTAAGAGATTGGCACTTAGTTAGTGTGTCTATAAAATTCTCATCATTATTAATATACCATTTATATATTAAATCATCATTTATCTTAATCTTAGATACACTTTCTATTAGTGCCATATTATTACTTTGGATAATAAATCTTATTATCTTTATTTTCTTATATTGTAACTGCTCCATATGAAAATATGATTCAAATGTACGATATTGATCAGTTTTTATTCCATTTATAATCTGCTCAAAATTTTTAAGGTTAGTTACTTTTTGTAGTTTTTCTATACTAATATAATATGCACTATCTATTTTCTTCTTGTCGTTTTTATATAAATCATAAATGTTATGAGACTTGTTGTTATCATAATTGACTCTGATCTTACTTACTTCTTTACAGATGTTGTCCTCCAAAAATTTTTGTCGTAGTTCTTTGATATATTTTGTAACAATGATAACATCAACATTGTTATTTAATTCTGAATCAAACATCATTGTCTTGCGTTTTATATTGATGAATTTATTTAATAAATAATTTTCAACTGTTAAAGCAAATTGCCTATTTAATATAGAAATTATTGTTAATTCTTGCTTTTTAAAAACGACTATCATTGCTGTACTAATAATAAAATTAGTGCCCCTTCCTATCAGGACATACGAGATTACTTGGTTTTGTAGTTTCCAATCATTAAAAATATGATTTAATTGTGAACCCAACTTTTTATCAGTATCTATAGTTACATGGGTAATATGAAATACCTCTTCTTCTAATAAAAGATATTTTAAGTTTATATTATCATAATAACTGTATTGTATCTCATTAAGATTGTCATTCTGATTATCTTCTGCCTTAGCAATATAATCAATATTTTTTGGTTCTTCAGCTACGTTAGAAGAAATTTGAGTATTAGGAGAAAATAGTTCTGGATCAGAAGAAGGGGTAGTATCAGTAAATTTAGTAATAATACTCAATGATTTTGGCATTAAGAATATTTTCAATTCATGTTGTAATTTTTCTGAAGAATAATTATATTTATCTACAATTATTCTAAACTTTTGTTCAAAATTCTTTTTATCAAGAATAGTGTTACGTAACTGTTCATATTCATTTGTAAAAATACCTTCATTATTGTATATATTACCATTACTTGATGATCTTTCTATAATAAATAATAATATAGAAAATAGCTCCCTAGCATCACTTAATATAATAGCAATGCCTTCCGTTGAATCCTTAGGAAGATCTATACACTGCAGAAACTCCTTCAATAGATTTTGGATGTTATTTTCAATCTCTGTTAAGTTATCATCATCATTCAATATATTTTCTGGTTCTTTTTTTGATTCAGAAAAAATTTTCTTAATAAACTTTTTGATTTTACTACCTTCTTTACCATATTCTGAAGGTAATCTTTTTTCTTTAAATACCGACATTAT
The DNA here is from genome assembly GCF_964026465.1 of Rickettsia endosymbiont of Rhinocyllus conicus. Lineage (NCBI taxonomy): Bacteria > Pseudomonadati > Pseudomonadota > Alphaproteobacteria > Rickettsiales > Rickettsiaceae > Rickettsia > Rickettsia endosymbiont of Rhinocyllus conicus. Next base: position 1,173,504 of record NZ_OZ032155.1, read on the forward strand.
CCTTGTATTCCAACGATATACAATATAAGGCACAATTTTTTCCTGAAAAAATACCTGGATTGAGTCTTTACATATTCTATTAGAGTTACATTTTTCCCATTCCGATTTGTGATCATTATATTGTTTTAATAATCTATACCAATATTTATCAAATACATTATTGTCATATCGATCTTGATTAATATATTTTTGATCTATATCACTTATAGCATTAGGTATGGACGTATCTACTAACAAGTAGCTCAAAGAATAAGAAAAAAAAGATAAAGGAACAGTGTGATTATTATTGTATTGTGAATGTCTTTTAATAACTATATCAGTTATTTTATAGTCATCTAAAGTATTTTTACTACCATCATGTGCTACTTCAACTGAGATATTAAATCTATCTCTTCTATACGTTTCTATTATATTAATATCTTTTTCTTGATCTTGCTGTGTTGAATTTTGTATATATGACCGTGTCTGAACTTGAGAACGCTTATCACTGTTGCTATCTAAATCATCAGGAGACGGATCATAATCGCTTTCTAATTCACTATCTATATTGCTTATTATGTCTTCTGAAGATTGAATATAATCTTCAGAAATAATTTGATCTAAATGATTTTCTTGATCAGTACTTAATTCATCATGCAGTGATATATTATCATTTATACTAAACATATAGTGGTTAGCGTCACAATATTCTTTAGTTATACTATTGATATAATGTAATACAATTTTATCATCACTTCTTATATCTTTTTCTGTTGAATATAGTTCTGGAGAATTATTATCATTTCTATATACCACAATGTTAATGTCTAAGATCGAAGACATGGCCTTAATTTCAGCACTACCACCCCATATTTTTCCATCTTGAATTTGTGTTGCATATTCTTGTATTTTTTGTGTATTTTTTGCTTTTTCAGGACTCAAAAGTACCTTAACAGCATCATTATGATCATATTCTTTGGTGACACACTTAACCCAGCACTTGATTAATTTGCTAATTTTAGCATTCTGCTTTAAGGAACTATAATCTAAGGTGCGGGCGTTTCTTATTAATTGTTCTTTTAATTTAATATTATCACTGTTATTTTCGCCAAACAATTTTTTAAATTTATTTATAAATTCATTCTCATTTTTAATTGAAGGTATTAAATAAGCTAAAGCAACAGCCCAAAATAAACAATGACCATCATCAGGTACATTAAACTTTGTGCTAGGTTGTAGTTTACATTCTTGCTGTGTTAAATTATCAGAAGATAATTTATAATCATTCTGTATACTACTTATAGTATGGGATTTATCTATGTTAGAAGTTGTATTACTATTACCATTAATAGTAACAGAATTTATATCTTGCTTTAAATTATTTTCTATTTTTTCTGATGATTCCGTAAGATAAGTAGTTTTATTAACTGCTAATTCCTCTTTAAATTTTAATATTCTTCTTTTAGATTTTTCTGCGACAATTGCTTGATCATTGAATAATTCTACTTCTTTTTGACCATTATTTTCTGCATAATGTAATGATGCATAATTATCATATATCTTATCACTACTATCACTCATACCTCCTATGTCATTACTCTTATCCCTCTTTATAAACTCTACTACTTGATCACATAATAATTTATTCTTGATTTCTTTTTTGTAAGATCTAAATATGCAATATGACTCATAGTCTGATCTACCAATATCAAGCACTTCACTACTTTCATAACCTGAAGTTAATTCATAAAAGTAACTATTTTCATCTATATTATTATAATGTTTTTTAGCCTCTTTTCTAAAACTATGCCCTATATTAATTTGAGCCATACTATAATAATATGCTCCTTTTCTTTCTTCTCTTACCTTGTTATAATGTTCTCTAGCCTCAGAATATTTACCTTCATGACAACAGATATTACCTATGCATATTTGAGATTGCGAATAATAAGGACTATATTTATTAATTTGTTCTAACCATTTTTTGGCTTGTGCATATTCCTTATTTTTTATTAAGATATTTCCAACAAATACTTTATTAGTATCATCGCAATCTATTTGTTTTATTTTATTATAATGGGTTTCAGATCTGTCATTTTGACCTTCTTTTAACCATGTATATGCAATTCCTATTTGAGCTTTATTATACATATTATAATAATAATCTTCTTCTAGCATATCCGATACTATATCATAATAATATCTAGCTGCTTTATAATTAGCTTTTTTAAGATAGGAGTTTCCTATATTGAGACGACTTTGACAGTAACGTTTTAAATCTAACATGGATTGTGATATGCCGCATAATTCTGATACTTGCTTATAATATTCTATAGCTGCATCATATTTACCTTCTTGAAAAAAACTATTGCCTATAAGGATTCTAGCTTTATCAATAAGATCAGAATTTGTGATTTTACTGTAACACTCTCGTGCTTTAGAATACTTACCTATACGTGCATACATTTTACCAATGCTGAGCTCGATGTCTTCTGAATTAAAGTCAGTATAATATTTTCCTAATACCGAGTATAATTCAAAAGCACTATCTAAAAAACCTAGCTTTAAATAATGCTTAATTAATGTAATATAATCTTTAGAGTAGTAAGGTCTAGAAGTAGTACCAAGACTACTAAGATTACTAACTTTAGCATTGATAGCTAGTTTTGAATAATATTTAAATATACTATGATTGTGTATATCAAACACATCACATTCATTTGTGGGTTCTGGAAACAACAGTGGGACTATATTACTTGCTTTAGATTCATTATCATTACCTAACTGACTCTTTATTTCACTATTACTACTTTCTAAATCCACTTCAATAACACTTGATACAGCATCATCGCTATTATCATTAATATGTTCTAATACATAACTATTATTTAGTAGGCTAAACATAAAATGATTAGCAGATTTAGTATCATAATTTTTAGTCTCTGCATTAACAAAATGTAATATTAATTTATCACCGTATGTATTTTTATTCACTATTGGATAAACTTGGGGAGTTTGAGCATGAGAATATGTGTGAATATTACATGCTAACATTAAAGCCATTGCTTCTTGTTCAAGACAAGTACCCCATGTTGTTGTCTTTCTCATCTGCTGTATGTGAGATTCAAGCTCTTTATAATTGAGTTCGTCATTACTACTTTTATTAAATAATGGATCTTGAAAGTTGAACCTTTTCTTATTGTCCGATATGTAATCACATACCATTTTACGAAAATCTTGAGTTACTAAGGATGACATTAAGTTTTTAAAAATGTCATTGTTTGGTATATTATGATCATATTTTTGTATGCACTTTTGTATTGTACTCAATTGATTTTGATGTCCAAATAATTTTCTAAATCTTGTTTTAAATACATTGTGGTCATCTTTAACAGGAGTTAAATAAGCTAAAGCAACAGCCCAAAATAAACAACTGTCATCACCTGGTACATCAATTTTTCTATACTTATTAGGTAATAATTGACCATTATTATTCAATGAAACGGATACGATTTCACAATCATCGCTACTAGTATCACTATTATTGTTAACATTTAATATATTCTTATCTTCAAAAACATCATTATAATTTTCTGATTGATTACTGTTATTAACTGGAGTATGAGTTTTGTTATCTATATCCTTGCGGGGTTTTTTGGATAATTCTTCATTTCCAGTAAAATTTCCTTTTCTCTTACGAGTTTTATTTGTGAAACTTTTTTCCGTTTGCATAATAATCTTCATTTATTTTTTTATGACAAAACTTATGCTATGTTATCTCAAATGTAACTAAAAAGCTTGACTGTAAGCTGTTTATTCATATTAGAGGATAACCCCAGTAAGCCATTTATCATAAAACATAGCGTAAGTTTTGATGATATATTAGGCTTTTTGAAGCTAAAATATCTTTTAAATTAAGGGAATAATTGAACTTATATTAATTTACTATTTGCATTACCAATAATGCTATGACCACTAACGTTTTATTGTGACCATTTTGCTCAATTAAATTAAACATCCACTCTATAAGCTTTCTTAAATTTTTGTTCTTCAGCATTTCTTGCATTGTAGGTAGAAGTTTAGATTATTTATTAAAGATGGTTAACTTAATTAAGTCAAACGAAAATAATAAAGGAGTATTATCATTTTACGTAAAGTAAAAAATATTTATCTAATTTAGTAATACGTACTTATTAATAATAATCTATTAAAATGATCAGTAAGAGAAGAAAATGGTACTGTGTTATTATATAAATTTGATTTTTTGTAATTTGTAGTTATATTAAAACAATGTGCGTGTAATTGTCTTGCAACTCTTGGTATCTTTAAGTAAGTAGCAATAGTCAGGAAAGATTGTAAAGTTTCTAAAATTATTCTACATCCTTTCTCAGGAATTTTAGCTCCTACTGTTTGTATATTATGTAATCGGTCACATAATTTAATTAATAGCAACTCTTTTTTCTTCTGCTGATATAATATTTTAACTATTTCTGCTGAATTAATTTTTTTATCATTTTTAACTCGTGTTAAATCTTCAACCTGATTGGCAATTTTATGACCGAATTCTTGTATAATCATTTCTTTAGTAAGTAATGTATCTTCAATACAATCGTGCAATATGCTGGTTACTATGATATCTGTTCTAAATAAATAATCAGAAACCATATATGCTACTTCTAAAGGATGTGAATAATAAAATTCTCCTGTTTCTCTTCTTTGCCTGCCATGATATTTTTTAGCAAAATAAATTGCTTTTTTAATTTTATTAAGATCAACTTTGTTTCTAGAAATCTTATTAATAAGCATGATCTTCGTTAATAGCCTTTTACTATATCGACAATTTGATAGATCTGTAATTTTTATTTTGTCTAGCTCAAGATCTATACCTTTAGGTAAATTTAACTTTCCTATAATAGGATCTATAGTTTTTTGATGATTTTCTTGACTTCTTGCCATATATCCTTCCTTACTATAATTTACTTAAGTGTAACAAGTGAAGCACAATAATCAAGAAAATCATCATTATTAGTTAATGCATAATAATCAAAACCTTATCAATATCAACATTATGTATCATAAATCAGATCATCAAGAAGAGGTAACTTAATTGGTATATTACAGACGATAGTAGTACTTTTACCTTTTTCACTTGTTACTTCAATCTCTCCATTTAGCTCACCAATTAGACGTTTTACAAAACTTAATCCTGATCCAAGTCCCTTATATTGCATAGCAACATCAAATTTATCAATCTTTTCATGAAGATGTTGCCTGATTTCTTTAGACAAACCAACACCACTATCATGCACCATAAATTGGAATACCATTTCTCTGTGTTGTTGTTCTGATTCTGAAACGGCTGGACTAATAGCAAACATGTTCACTGTTACCACAACTTTACCTTCTTTAGTAAAGTTAATAGAATTATCTATTAACTGCTCTAATATTACTCCTATTCGATAAGTATCACTAATTATAGCATTTGTTAAATCATACTGAAAATTACAAGATAAATTTAATCCCTTACGTTGAGCTATTGGCATCGCTTTATCAATAATCTTATTTACCAACTGTTTTGGATCAAACTTATTTAAAACTATAGGAGGTAATCCAGAATTATTCTGTAGATAACTAAGTATATTATTATAATAATCTAGTAATTCTTCAGCACAATTTACTACACTAGCTAGATAATCCTTTTTTTCAGGATTATCTTCTATTTCATAAAGAGCTGTTACTAATGAAAAAATCCCATTACATGGAATCTTTAATCCATGTACCATATTTTGCACCACATCTCTTTTAAATAACCCAGATTCTTTCAATTTATTATTTGCTTCTTGTAATTCTAATTTATATTTAATTATATCAGTATAATTTGTGATCGTCGAGTTAATGATATTCTCTTCTTGCTGATATGGTATTAATGTGACAGATATGGGAGATAATTGAAGATTCCAATTTGTTTTAGTAATATTATGATTATCTTTTGGTTGATTTTGATTATTAATTGTCATAGCATTTCCTTGCTGTTAAAGTTAAGAAAACAGCTCAGAGGTTAAAGTGCAAAAATTTTGTCGATTTTAATTTAACCTCTGAACTAGAGTTGCACCATGGCCGCTCTTAACAAGGACAGATATCACCACAATTCTACGAAGTACAGAGGATTTAAGAGCTTTTTTGACAGATTTTTGCACCATTAGGCAAAGAGCTGCATAAATGAGACACCGCTAAATTTCTATTGTGTGTTAGCTCAGCTCTTTGTCTATTAAACACAAATCAAAACTAGTATTAATGATGCTACAGAAAACATCAAGAATTCCTTGAAAATCCCTTGTAATACAGTATTTTGCTGGCATTTAAGCCTATTTTATACTATAATTTAGTATAAATATTTTAATAATAATTTCATGTCAGTAAAGAACTCAGATAAACCACAACCATTCCTACAATGGGTTGGTGGTAAAAGAAAAATTGCCGATCAATTAATTAAGTTTCTTCCATCAACACTGAATAACTACTATGAACCATTCCTTGGTGGTGGGGCTTTATTTTTTCAAATTAGAGATAAATTTAAACATTGCTTCCTATCTGATATTAATCTAGAGCTAGTAACTAGCTATAACGCAATAAAGAAGAATCCAGATAAGGTCAGTAAACTATTAGACTCTCATAAAGAAAAACACTCTAAAGAACATTATTATCAAGTTAGAAGTAATAATGACAGTAACGACCCAGCAAAGATTACTGCAAGATTTATCTATCTTAATAGATATTCATTTAAAGGCATTTACCGGATTAATATTGATGGCAAACCAGCTCAAACTTTCTCTGGTAGGAATTATAGTAAATCTGATTTTGCCTTTAGATTAAAACAGTGTAGTCAGCTTTTAGCTGGCACATCTATTTATGCTATGGATTTTTCTTTCATTGAACCACAAAAAGGTGATTTTGTTTATTTTGATCCTCCTTATCATAAATCAGGTGAGAAATTTTATACCAGATTACCCTTTGATGAAAATGAGCAAACGAGACTTAAAGATTTTGCTACAGAACTCAATGATAAAAATGTTAAAATGATGATTTCTAATAGTAATACTCCCTTTATTAGAAACTTATACAAAAATTTTAATATTAGTATTATTAAGGTTAAATATTCCATGCCCGAGCACAATAAAATATCTGATGAAGTAGTTATTACAAATTATCAATTACCACAATATTAACCCACCAATTAAATACCTGACATAATAGTTGCAAATACTAAAATATAATGTTAGAATGAAATAATGCTAAAAAAAGAAGATTTTAGGACATTATCAACGAGTGCACAAGCAGCTTTAAGAAAAGTTGCATTAAGAGCAATTGATAAAGGAGAAAAACAATCAGATGTATCAAATCTTATAGGAGTAACACGTCAGACTATTAGTAACTGGGTTAACAAAAGAAGAAGAGGTGATAAATATGCAATAACTGGCAAGTCTAGAGGAAGAAAGACAGGAGAGAAAAGAATAATAAATGAAATGCTGGGTAAAAAAATACAAGATTATATAAATCACTCTAGACCAGAAGATCACAATATCAAATCTGCACTATGGTCAAGAAAAGCTATTAATGCCCTGATTAAAAAATGCTGTGGTTTCTTTTTGCCATTAAGTACGATTGGAGAATATTTAAGAAGATGGGGATATACTGCACAAAAACCAAAGAAATTAGCTTATGAGCAACAGCCAAAACAAGTTCAAGTATGGCTAGATGAAGAATATCCCGCAATAGTAAAACAAGCACAAATGGAACAAGCTGAAATACACTGGTGTGATGAAGTGGGTATAAAATCAGAATGTCAGGTGTTACAGAGCTATTCTTTAAAAGGCAAAACACCCGTAGTTATTCATAAATCAAAACGATTTACTATAAATATGATATCAACTGTTACGAACAATGGTAAACTAAGGTTCATGTTATATGAAGATACACTAAAAACAGATATATTTATAGAATTTCTAAGAAGATTAGTGAAATCTGCAAGAAGGAAGATCTTTTTAATATTAGACAATTTAAAAGTACATCATAGTAAAAAAGTATACAGCTGGACAAATAAGCATAAAGATAAAATTTCTTTGTTTTTTTTGCCTCCTTATACTCCACAACATAATCCAGATGAATACTTAAATAATGACTTAAAAAGAAATGTAAATAGAAAACATATACCTCTTACAAAAGATGAGTTAAAATACAATCTTAAATCTTATTTACGTTGCTTACAGAACAATCCTAAACATATACAAAAATTGTTCCAAGCCGATGATGTTAAATATGCCTCTTAAGTCAGGTATTTAATTGGTGGGTTAATAGCTTAGTTATATTCAAACTTGATTAATTCAAAGCAATAATCTTGCGTCTTAAAAGCTTCTTCTAGATCTTGCATATGACGATTTCTAATATAGTAATCATTAAAAGCCGTTGTTGATTTAAGGATTACCTTTTTGTTGACTATATCTTCCTCTACCACTACTAATTTATTTAATACCCCAAAATCAATATATTGGTTATAACGTTCAATAAGAAATTTCCTCACTTTATACCATACTGAATCAGGATTTAATTGTTTACTTAATTGCCGTAAATAATCTTGTTTTTCATCTTCAGTATTATTCTGCTTCGCTTCAAGCTCAGCAAATTGTATGATTTTCAACTTCTTAATACTACTGCCATAGATCATTTGTACTTGCTGTAGTATTTTATCTTGTACATTTTCTGAAAGCGTAATATTTTTAAGCAGTTTTATTTGATAACTATTACCTACTACCCCAATAAATAAGCAGGAGCTTAGTAATTCATAAGCTGAATCAGGATCAAAAATACCAATGATTTTACGTTTTATCTGAGCTTGTTTGCTAGTATCAATGCTACTTTCTATCTTATCTAGATATCGCTCTTTAGTGTTGTTTAAGTCACTAGATTTAAACTGAAATGTAGCATTATTAGCTTTAGTAGTTTCACGTAACTCATGAGCTAAAGCTTTAGCCATGTAATTTAAAAACACTTTTTTATGACCAAAATGATGTTCTGGGTATTGTGCTGCTAATTTCAATAAGAGCTTGTTAATAAAAGTGAGATTAAATTCTCGATTTGATTTTACCTGTAATAAATCAGCCTCTTCTTGGGTTAAGGGATGGAAATCTGTTAATTTTTTTCTTTTGAACCAGCCTTGATTCTTCACAGATTTTACTGCTGAAGCATTATCAGCTGATGATACTATTTGCTGACATCTTGCCTTATCAACCTTATCAAGAACTGCTTGCAATGCCTTATTAACCCGTAATGGATCAATGATAAAATTACTTTCAGATGTTTTATCATTTTCACTCTCTTGCTGATTATTTGCTGATCTTGTTGTTACAAATTTTAACTCTTGTGCAAGATTTTGTTTTTGTGAATATTGTAATAATTGCTGATTTTGAACAGTTTCATTTTGTTCATTTTGAAAAAGGATAGATTCGCTATATCTAGATTTATTAGATATATTTTTATTATTATCTATATATATTGTCTCATCCAAACTTTTTTGGGGTTGAGGCAAAATTTCTTTGGGTTTGACCCCAAAGTTTTTTGGAGTTGATGTAAAATTTTTTTCATTTTCAGATGGTATTTTGCTAGAAGTAGGTTGGAAATTTCTAGCCAGCTTAATACAAGGAGTATTACGGCATTTAATGCCATATTTAACTATTGTTGCTTTATAAAATTCGATAAAGCCACTCTTTTTTAATTCAAGTAAGCATTGTCTTACACGCTCTTGACATACTCCTAGAGAATCCTCAAAGAAATGATAGGTTTCCTGAAGTTCGTCAATACTGTTGTTATAGTAGATTTGCAAGCGGAAGACTATAAGAGATAGGAGTTGTCTTGAGGTTTTACTTAAAATTTTACCATTACGAGAGGAAAGAGTACTCCATTCAGGTGGAATAAAATTACCGACAAAATTGTAGAAGATAGTGGGATTATTATCACTCTCATTATGGATTACACAATCAGGAGTGAAATGTGAGCAGCATATAGTGTGCATAAGACCTCAACTTAAACATCAGTTTAGAAGAGGCAATCAAGGGGATAATAACACCATTTTTAAAAATGCGAGGAGCATATAAGCAGCATACGGAGTATGGAGATAAAATTAGCAGATTAAGAAAAGCTAGGAGGTAAGGTGGTGGGCGATGGGGGAGTTGAACCCCCGACCTTTACGATGTCAACGTAATGCTCTAACCAACTGAGCTAATCACCCTTATAAATATTAAGTTCTATATTTATTGTATAATATAGTAGATTTCAAGCTTTATTTACATTATTTTATTATCTATTCTACAAATTTTTTATGACAAACTTAAAATCTAAAGCTTTAGACTTTTCACAAAATTTTGTTATTGCACTTGATGGTCCTGCTGCTTCCGGTAAAGGTACTATTGGGCTTATGCTTGCTGAAAAATTTTCTTTAAAATATGTTCAATCTAGTATTGTTTATAGGCAGCTTGCTTTTAATTGTATTAAAGAAAAAATAGACATTACAGATATCAATAAAGTAATCTCCTTATCTAAAGAAATAGATATTACAGATAAGTTTGACTTAGAGGATGAAAATATAGGAGGCGTTGCTTCGCAAATTGCCGTAATAGCTGAGGTAAGAGATAATCTAAATAAGCATTTAGTAAAGTTAATTAATATTACACCTCGAATTCTTATGGAGGGTAGAGATATAGGGACAATAGTTGCACCTAATGCCGATTTTAAAATATTTATAACCGCAAACCCTAAGGTTAGAGCTGAGAGGCGATATAAACAGTTGCAAGCTAAAGGGAAAGCATGTATACTTGACGAGATTTTACAACAGATAATTCTGCGTGATAAAAGAGATAAAGAGCGAGAAGTAGCACCTTTATTACCGGCTTTGGATGCTTTAATTATTGATACTTCCAAGCTTTCACCCTTATCGGTTGTAGAACAAATAACGCAATTTATATTAAAAGAATAAAATAACTTGGTGCTTATAGTTTATTTTATTTAGAGGATATTTTTCCAAACTCGCTTATAGATAGAAATGTCATCTAGTTGCTTGACCACGGGAGAGATTGCCCGCGTGGATCGAGAGTCGTCTGAGCTACGCGAATGAAATGAACGTGGCAATCCAGAAAAAATAATAAAAAATGCTATAAGTTAGCATTTTTTACTGGATTGCTTCGTCAATTACTTCGTAATTTCCTCGCAATGACGGAAAAACTGATCCACCCAGGCAATGCCACCACGGGATGACAGTGATATTTGGAAAATATCTTTTTTATTAACCCTTTAAAAAGATTATCTATTAGTTCAGCACTGCTAATATTTACGAGAAAAATATGACAACAAAATTAAAACAAAGATTCGTTCCACAACTTGCAGCAGTTAATCATGAATTTGAAGATGATTTTTCTAAAATGCTTGAAACTGTTGATACGAGTCATATAAAACCTGGAACAGTAGTAAAAGGTCAAGTAGTTGATATTAATGAAGTAGTGGTTGTTGACGTTGGATTAAAAAATGAAGGTAGAATACCTAAATCTGAATTTTTATTATCACCGGCACATAAATTACCTGAGATTGGTGATTTAGTTGATGTTTATATTGAAAAAACTGAAGGACATAGCGGCAAAACCCTAAGCCGTGAGAAAGCGATAAAAGAAGAATTATGGGGTCAGTTAGAACTCATGTGTAGCAAAGGTGAGTTTGTTGATGGTACAATTTTTGGTCGTGTAAAAGGTGGGTTCACTGTTGATTTATCCGGTGTTGTAGCGTTTTTACCAGGAAGCCAAGTTGATGTTAGACCAATCAAAGATCCTAGCTCTATAATGAATATTAGACAGCCATTTAAGATCCTAAGCATGGATAAAAAGCTTGGTAATATAGTTGTTTCAAGAAGAGCTATATTAGAAGAATCACGTTCTGAAGCTAGAGACGAGATGCTATCTAAAATCAAAGAAGGAATGATCCTTGAGGGAACAGTAAAGAATATTACAGATTATGGTGCATTCATTGATCTTGGTAGTGTTGACGGCTTATTACACTTAACTGATATTTCTTGGGGTAGAGTTAACCACCCATCAGAAGTGCTAGAATTTAATCAGAAAGTTAAAGTAATGGTTATTAAGTTTAACGAAGAGACAAAAAGAATATCTCTTGGTATGAAACAACTTGATTATAACCCATGGGAAAAAATTAAAGAAGAATTCCCTGTCGGTAAAAAAATGACTGGAAAAGTCACAAATTTTGCTGATTATGGTGTGTTTATTGAATTAAAGGATGGTTTAGAAGGGCTTGTCCACTCAAGTGAAATTAGTTGGCTTAAATCTAATCAAAATCCTAGAAAGACTCTGACCATAGGTCAAGAAGTAGAATTCATGGTGTTAGAAGTTGATACAGAAAAACATCGTGTTTCTTTAAGTATTAAGCAATGCCAGCAAAATCCTTTAATAAAATTTGCTGAAACTAATCCTGTTGGAACAGTGATTAAAGCTCCAATTAGAAACATTACTGATTTTGGAATCTTTGTTGCACTTAGCGACAATTTAGACGGTATGATTCATGAGGGTGATATTACTTGGGAAGATAATGGCAATGAGTTACTCAAAACATACAAAAAAGGTGACGAAGTAGATTGTAAAGTTCTAACAATCAATATTGAAAAAGAACAAATTAGTCTAGGTATCAAGCAATTAACTCCTAATCCATATCAAGGAATTGCTGATGAATATAAAAAAGGAACAGTAGTTAAAGCTGTTGTGACAGCAATCAAAGACGATGGATTGGAAGTATTAGTAAACGATAAAGCCGCAGGATTTGTTAAAAAATCTGATTTATCAGATGAAAAAGAAGAACAAAAGCCTGAAATGTTTGCAGTAGATCAAGAAATCGAAGCAAAAGTTGTTTCTATCGAAAAGTCAACCAATAAAATTTTATTATCAATAAAAGCCCATAAAATAGCAGAGCGTCAAAAAGCTCTTAAAGAATATGGCTCTAGCGATAATACAACCAATATGGGTGACATACTTGCTAATGCTTTAGAAGATAGTAAGAAGTAGGATTGTTAGTCAATCTCCTCGGTGTGTCATCCCGTGGCTTATCCACGGGATGCATTGTTGCGTGGATACTAAGTCGTCATTGCGAGCGAATGAAATGAGCGTGGCAATCCAGAAAAAATAATAAAAATGCTATAAGTTAGCATTTTTATACTGGATTGCTTCGTCAATTACTTCGTAATTTCCTTGCAATGACCGAAAAACTAATCCACGCGGGCAATGCCACCACGGGGTGACACATATCCTTCCAACAAAAACTTTAAGGAAAAATATCCAATGTCCTACGTACCGATAGTAATTGAACAAACCTCTAGGGGTGAGCGTGCTTATGATATATATTCAAGGTTATTAAAAGAACGCATAATCTTTGTATGTGGTCCTATTGAAGACCATATGGCAAATTTGATTACTGCTCAATTATTGTTCCTTGAGGCAGAAAATCCGGAAAAAGATATATATATGTATATAAATTCTCCTGGAGGAGTCGTAACAGCTGGTCTTGCAATTTATGACACGATGCAATATATCAAGCCTAAAGTAGCTACTCTTTGTATCGGTCAAGCTTGTTCTATGGGGTCATTTTTACTTTGTGGTGGTGAAAAAGGAATGAGATACAGCCTGCCGCATAGCCGTGTTATGATCCACCAACCATCCGGAGGTTATCGAGGTCAGGCAACAGATATAGAAATTCATGCTCAAGAAACATTGAAAATCAAAAAAATCCTTAATAGCTTATATAGTAAACATACTGGGCAAGATGTGAAATATGTTGAGAAAAGTATGGAGCGTGATAATTTTATGTCACCTGAAGAAGCAAAAAAATTCGGCATAATCGACAAAATAATTACGCACAGAGATATTAAGTTATTAAAAGATAAGGAATAAAGCCAGTAGCAAATCTTCATTGCGAGGAGATGAAAGTTTCGACGAAGCAATCTTAGGATGTTTGACGAGATTGCCGTGTCAATGCTTTGCATCTCCGAAGTTGTTGCGTGGATCGGTTTTCCAATTGTCATCCCGTGATTTATTCTATAGTACCGGACAGTTTAAAAAAAATATTATATTTTTTTCAGGTATAGGTGACCTTATATGTCATTCTTAGCAATGGCGGGAATCCAGCATAAAGCGAGATAAATCGAGCTTTTAATTTAAAAAACTTGCTGCTTTTATGTTTATTTTACTGGATTCCCGCCATTGCTAAGAATGACATATAATAATTAAGTCCGGTACTATAGATTTATTCACGGGATCCAGTTAAAAATACTAATAATATTAGTATTTTTTCTGGATTGCCGCACTCATTTTATTCGTTCTCAATGACATAAACGAGCCATGCGACAACTCCCGAATCTCCTCGCAATGACAGTATCTTAACACAACACATAAAAAAACTTATAGATTTAATACTATTATTAGAGTATAAACAATTATCTTTCTATTAGGGGTCATAGCTCAGTTGGTAGAGCGTTTGAATGGCATTCAAAAGGTCGGGGGTTCGATTCCCCCTGGCTCCACCAGTTACTTTAAGGCTTTTTAGCCTTTCTTAAATCTTCTAAAAAAACATATGTTCCTTATATGTTCCAAAATACTTAATTTTAATATTGAGATGATATATTTCTTAATAGTACTAACTTACTATTAACTAAAGCCAATAATCCATTTTAATTTCATTTATCTTCAACTGCTGTTACGGGGCATTTCAAGCATCAACCTTGCGGCAGAAACTTAACCGAAGTGAATACGATAATGCCGCCGATGAGCTCCTTAGATGGGTAAAAGCTAAAGGCGGTGTGAAGCTGCAAGGACTCGTTAAACGTAGAGAAATAGAGCGGTCTTTGTTTTTGAGTGAAGCAGCTACAGCAGCGGTTGTTAGTTCTGCCTAAAATACTCTCTACATTTACATCTTAATAAAAATTCTTTAAATATTCTGTTATAATCACAAGTAGTAATCATTGCTAATTATTAAACTTCTTATTATTTCCATGTATCCCTTACTAATATTTATATTTCACAAATTATTCCTAAGTTATTAATTTATATCCTTGGTTAAATTTCTATTGCATTATTAAATCTTTTTATCTAGATTTTTTTCATAGCTCATTTTTAACAAAATATTAAAAATTATAGAATTTAATTAAGGAGTAAATGTATGAAAGAATTAATAGGGTTTTTAAAAAAACACGAATCTATTGAAGAAGTTAAGGAAGAAGTTAATCGTTTAACTGCCCCCCTTAACCTTAATATTGAAAAATTTTATCAAAAAGACAATATAGAAGAATTAATAGAATTTTTAAAAAAGCATAAGTTTATCGAAGAAGTTAACCGTTTAACTACTCTTAACGTTAATGGTGGTCCTGATGATAGCGAAACAGTACTATATAATAAAAACATAAAAAATTTTACTAAAGCTTTAAAAAATAATAATACTATTACCTCTCTCAATATTATAAGGAACGATATAGGGAACATAGAAATTGAAGAAGTTATTAAAGTTTTAAAAATTAAAGCTTTAAATGGTAATAATACCCTTGCTTCTCTTGACCTTAGTAGTAATAATATTACAGAGGAAGGAGTAGCAAAAATCGGTGAATTTCTAAAGCTTAATACTCTTAAGTCGCTTAGTCTTGATAACAATTCTATAACAGATACAGGATCCGCAATAATTGTTGAAGCTCTAAATGGTAATACTTCCCTTACTTCTCTTACACTTAGAGGCAATTTTATAGCAGATGATGGAGCAACAAAAATCGGTGAATATCTAGTAAATAATAATTCTCTTACTTCTCTTGATCTTAGTGAAAATAATATAGAATTTGCGACAGGAATCGCTAGAGGATTAAAGGATAATTCTACTATTACTTCGCTTCATATTTATCGCATAGAACACGACTATGAAAGTAACTATACTTATGAAGTAAATCCAATAGGCATTGAGGAAATAACAAAAAAAATTGAATTAAATTGTAAGTTATTTAAAAAATTCAGTTCGTTATTATACGATTATTTTTTTAAAAATGATAGTAATAAAATTTTTAAAGTTTTAAATGCTCATAAATATTATCAAATAGTTAACAAACAATTATTAAAAAAGGATTTGATGAAAAAGGTAAGTGATAATCCTATGAGACCTGAGGTTGATGATATTGAAGATAAGCTGCAAGAACTAAATAATTTTATTAAAACAAACATTTTTACTATTAAAGGTGTATGTAAAAAATTAACGTCCAGCATTTCTGGTGATGTTAAACATATCTCTGACTTATATCCCGAAATATTAGATCATATAGTATCTTATTTAGATGATACGCCTTGGGGATGTGAAGTTAAAGTTGCAGGAAATAACGAATAAAAAAGGGGATAATTTGTTCCCTTAAATTCTTATGCTGCTTGTGAATTTTGTTGCATAAAAAAAGCGTCACTAATTTGGCTTCTGTGAGTGGTATTGGTTAGCAAATCTTACTACTTGCTTCCACCATTCCAAATTTCTCATTTATTTGTAGTATACTACAGATACTTTAAAAGCTGGAAGTCAAATAAGTGGTAGTAGATAACTAGGTTAGCAAAGGCAAATCCCGAAGTTCGACGTACCAAATTTTGAAGTATCAAAGGTATACATCACAATAAATTTTTTATTTGGGTTTGTTCTAATTTTTCTTCTTTTTCTAGCTTATTTAAAAAATCCTTATAGAAATTATTCGTAACATATACTAGCTCCATGTTCGAGTTATCTTCAGATGATTCAAGTATTACTAAGCAATCATCATTTCTAAAAGTAGCCATTTTTCCACTTTCTTGTTCTATTACATTATCTACCAAAATATATTTATCTTTCAAAATCTCATAAAATTCTTCAAATTTATTTTTATCTATAGTTAAAATTACTGCTTCTATTATATTAAAATCATTACATATTACTAAAGCTTTAGATATGTATTTTTCATTAGGTTCTATAAAATAATTATGCCCTTGCCAATAATTAAGTTCCTCTCCAGTAATTTTATATTTTTTTATTAAATCTGAAGTGGTAGCTTTATTTAGCTCAAGCCCAAGCGGAGTAGGGTTAGAGTAAGAGTTTAAGGATAAAAATACGATAATAAAGTATAATAAGTTTTTTATAAACATATGAAAACCTTAGTGAATTAGATCGGGGAGGGAATAGGTAAGATTATTTTTTATAAATTGATATCCGTACATTATTAATATCATAATATTTATAATTTTTCAATTAAAAGTTAAATAAAATCCTCTTAAAACTTAATATTAAAAATCTTTACAAAATTTAGTGAAAAAAGATAAAATCTAATATATTATAGATAATTATATCTTTAGCTCATTACATGGTAATTTTTAGTATAGTTTTTTTTAAAACCGTTTCAGTGTTATTAAGTGTAGTAATCGGGTTTTTAGCGGGTAAATACTCAAATGTTGAAAGGGACAGTATCTCTTCTTTATTATTCTATTTTATATCACCTATAGTATTCTTTACTATTCCTGCTAGCACAACTTTGACATTTTCAGCATTAAGTGTTACAGTTGTAACCTTTGTAATTGCGACATTGTTGTCATTATTTTCTTACTATTTTTTCGGTAAATTTTGGCAGGATCATACACGTAATATTATAGCTTTGTCTGCTGGTACAGCAAATGGGGGATATTTCATGTTGCCTATAGCTGCTGCACTTTTTGATGATTATACGCTAAGTATTTATATGATGGCAGTGATAGGCGTTAATATTTACGAGTGTTCGGTAGGCTTTTATATTTGCATGCGAAGCTTTGCAAATACTACTGATAGTATATTGAAAGTAGTAAAATTGCCAATTTTAAATGCATTTTTTCTAGGTTGCTTATTTAGTTTTTGTGGTTTTACTTTACCTGATTTCTTGGATGATTTTATATATAATATGAAAGGTTCTTTTTCTATACTTGGTATGGTTATGGTAGGACTTGCTCTTTCATCACTTCAAAAATTTGAAGTGGATATAAAATTTACTCTTGCTACTTTTGCTGCTAAATTCTTATTTTATCCTTTAGGGGTAGGGCTATTTATCATGTTTGATCATTTTGTAACAAAATGGTATAATAATGATTATTATAATGCGTTAAAGCTACTTTCTACAGCTCCCTTAGCTGCAAATACCATAGTTATAGCAAATTTACAAAAATTTTATCCTGAAAAGGTCGCTGCCACCGTGTTTTTATCGCTACTTTTTGTAGTAGTATATATGCCGACAATGGTCAGTATATTTTTAAGTGATTTAAATTAGTAGGTTTATATGAAAATTAACTCAATTAAAGTTGGTCCATATATTAACTTTCTTCCTCTTCAATATATACCAGAACATAAAATTTCTTATGTAGAATTTGGTGATCCCCAAAATAAAAACGTAGTAATATGTGCTCATGGCTTAACAAGAAATGCTCATGATTTTGATAAAATAGCTAAGGAATTAAGTAAAGATTATAGAGTAATTTCTCTAAGCTATCCCGGACGCGGGGATAGTGAAAATTTTAAAAAAACCAGCAATTATAACTATACTACTTGATATTAAAGATACGTTGCTGTTTTTAAATAAGTTAAAGATAAAAAAACCTATTTGGCTAGGTACTTCAATGGGCGGAATTATAGGTATGGTTCTTGCCAGTAAATTTAAAAATATTTTTAAAGGTTTAATATTAAATGATATAGGGGCGTTTATAGATTCTGCTACTTTAGTCAAAATTGCAGCTTATGCTAAAAAAACTGTCATATTAGATGATCTAGAAAGTGCAAAAGAGCATTTAAAGCTTATTTATGGACAATCAGGGATTAAAAATGAAGAAGATTGGGATTATTTAACAAAGTATAGTGTCATTTCTACGTTTGGCGGAAAATATAAAATGAATTATGATCCTGCTATAACAAAAGGCATAAGAAATGTCAAAAGCCAAAAAGATGTAGATTTATGGTCTGTATGGAATAAAATAGAATGTAAAATATTACTGATTCACGGCATTAAATCTCAAGTTCTAACAAAATCTACTGTTGAAAAAATGCAAAAAACAAAAGATTTTGATCTTTACGAAATTAAATATGCAGGTCATACTCCCTCCTTAACAAATTCTAATGAAATTGAACATATAAAATCTTGGTTAGAAAAATTATAAAAAAATAAATTAAATTATGAAAATTACTACTAAAGTACTGATAATCGGCTCAGGTCCTGCCGGTTTAAGTGCGGCTATTTATGCAGCAAGGGCGTCTTTAAATCCAATATTAATTAATGGTATTCAGCCTGGCGGTCAGCTTACTATTACTACCGATGTTGAGAATTATCCAGGATTTGCAGAAAGCGTACAAGGACCTTGGCTAATGGAACAGATGCGTATGCAGGCTGAAAATGTCGGCACTAAAATTGTTAATGATTATGTTGAGAAAGTGGATTTGTCACAAAGACCTTTTAAAGTGTCTACAGGATCTAGGACAGAGTACGAAGCTGAAAGCATAATTATTTGTACTGGTGCGGAAGCAAGATGGCTTGGTATTCCTACAGAGCAAGAATTTATGGGATTTGGGGTGTCAGCTTGTGCTACTTGTGATGGTTTCTTTTTCAAGAATCAGGAAGTAGTAGTAGTTGGTGGGGGTAATAGTGCTGTTGAAGAGGCTTTATATCTGACCAATCATGCAAGCAAAGTTACTATAGTACATAGACGAGATAGTTTTAGAGCTGAGAAAATATTACAAGAGCGGCTATTTAAAAATCCTAAAATATCTGTGATTTGGGATCATGTAGTAGAAGAGATAGTTGGTAATAATAACCCAAAATCTGTTATTGGAGTTAAAATTCAAAATGTTCATACTAAAGAAACAAGCTTAGTAAATTGTAACGGCGTATTTGTAGCTATTGGGCATAAACCAAATACTGCTTTATTTGCAGGACAAGTTACAATGGACAGCGATAATTATATTATTACTGCACCTGATAGCACTAAAACTAATATAGAAGGTGTTTTTGCTGCTGGTGATGTTCAGGATAAAATCTATAGGCAGGCTATAACCGCAGCAGGTACTGGCTGTATGGCTGCCCTTGAAGCCGAGAAATTTTTGAGTTCTGTATAGATACTAACTCGTCATTGCGAGCGAGCAAAGTGAGTGTGGCAATCCAGAAAAAATAGTAAAAAAGTACTGATTTTAGTATTTTTTTACTAGAGTACTTCGTCAGTTATTACATAACTTTCTTGCCATGACGGATCTTTTTTTAAATTTTTTATTGTTTTTTAGAATCATATTTTATAAACCTCGACCTTGAGGAGATGATGATCTACTATTTTGAACACGGTCAGCAAATGATTTATTATCAGCTGATTTTGTATTACTTATAATATTTTGCTTTGTATCCTTTTGTATATCTACATTTTTTTGAGGCTGCCCTATCTGAGTAGTTTGTACTGGTTCTAGTTTATCAAACATTCCATACATAATCGCTTTATAGTCTTCACGTGTAGGTACTAAATTTTCATTTGTTCCTTTATAATTAGGGATATAGTCTTTTATATGATTAACAAATTCCTGATTTATTTTTGCTAATATTTTTTGCTCAGCTATAGTAATATTATTAGGAGCATTAACATCTATCATCCCACTATCTAAACGCTCCAAAGCATCTTTTAATGCTGCATCTTTCATGATAGTTTCATCTTCTTTTAATTTATTCACCACTGTCTCTATAAAAGGTGCAATGTTATTGTCGTTAATAGCTCCTATTTTATTTGCTTGTTTTTTTTCTTCTTCTTTATAATCTGCAAATTTAGTAAGTAATGTTGTGTCTATTTCTGAAGCACTATCTATAATTTGTGAATATGTTCCTTGAATACAAGCACTAGTATTCTCTCCATAAGTTGTTGCTGCTACGTAGAGCTGTTTAGCTAAAGTAAAGTTTTTTTGTTCTTTCCAAATTTCATCTATATTAAACCCACTTACATTGTTAAATAAGTTATTTAATTTATCATCACCTATATTATTCAATAATTTATGAAGATTTTCTCTACTACTTAATTGTTCTAAAGTAAGATTTGGATCATTTAAGATTTTTTTAACCTCAGTAAATTTTGCTTCAGTCAATTTAGGATTTTTTGCTAAAAGAGTAACACATAATTCTTGTTTATCCCTAGTGGGGATAGCTGCTTTATCTATTAATTCACTTACTAGACCAATTGATTCAGGAATAGTAGTTTTCTTTTCTGATCCCTCTCTCCAATCATATTGGATCAAAGCCTTATATTTGGAACTGTTTTCGTTTAAATATTCATTTTTTAATATATTTTCTGATTTTTCTTTCACCTCCTTAATAAAATTTTGATCATCTGGAGCTTTATTATTTCCTAAAACCCTCTTCATTACGCTGTGTTTTTCGCCGTCAGTTAATTCAAGAAGTTTAATAGCTAGAGGGTTATTATCTTTATATAGCTCAGGAAGTATTTTATTTTGGTATTCTTTAGCACTTTCTTTGAGTTTATCAGGCGGTAACTGGGTCGATTCCATTAATTCATTTGTTATAAAATTAGTCTTCTTTACAGCTTCACTTTGATGCACAGATTGATTATCTCTTGCTATCTCTTCTAAAGTTTGATCTTTCATTTCTGGAGGAATCATGCCATGTTTAAACAGAAACTCCTGCATCTTAGGAGAATGAGTATAGAAAAGTGCCAAATCATAACCATCTGTACTTGTTGAATTGATTGCAAAAGGAAATTTTGCTGAATTTTCTATTATATATCTGATTACATTACCTTCTTCATCAGCTGGTGCTAAATCAAATACCAAATCTTTTACAGTATTTTCTATTTTAAAGTTTGGTTTATCCTTACTATCTCTTATTTTAACTAAAGCATTATAAAGCTTTTGTTCCTTTGATAGGGAAAACTCAATATTTTTAAATGATGACTTTTCAAAGCATAACACTACTGTAGCCCCTGTTATTTCTCTACAATTATACAAACTAAGATCAGTGATTTTATTATCAGGAGCATTTACTAACGCCTCAAATCCTGAGGTGGTACCCTTTGTCTAGACAAATTTTTTAAATTTTAGAGGTGTAATTCTCCTGTATTAATGTATTGGTTTTTCAAAGTAAAGTTTGCATTTTCTATGTCATATAGCCTCTTGATAATTTTCTAGTTTTTCTGCAAAATGTATCATTTCAGGTGTCTTATATTCAAGCGATTGATGAGGTCTTTGCTGATTATAAAATTCTATATAATCTCTGATAGCTATCTTTGCTTCACGTACCGTTTCAAGATCAAAACGATAAATCTTCTCTTGTTTCAAAGATCGCCAAAAACGTTCAATAAATACATTATCTAAGGCTCTATCTTTGCCGTCCATACTAATAGCTATGCCTTGTTGCTCAAGTATTTGAGTAAAATCTTTTGATGTAAATTGTACTCCTTGATCCGTATTAAAAATGTCAGGCTTGCCATGTATAGATATTGCTTCATTTAGAGCTTCAATACAAAAATCATTTTCTAAACTAATCGACACCCGCCAACTCAAAATATAACGACTATACCAATCCATTATAGCAACCAAATATACAAAACCTTGCTTTAATCTTATGTAAGTAATATCTGCACAGTAAACTTGATTGGAGCAAACCACCTCTATATTATTTAATAGATATGGGTATACTTTATGAGCCTGATTCCTACGGCTTAAATTAATCTTTGGGTATACTGCTTCAATACCAAGTATTTTATAATATTTTCTTATCATCTTACGACTAACATTTAACCCTTCGGATTTTAGGACATGAGACATTCTTCTAGTACCATAATAGGGATGCTCTGTAAAAATCTCATCAATTCTGTTCAGTACTCTATACTCCTTATCATCTAAGGTATTCCTAGCTCGGTAGTAGTAACTTGAGCGGTTTAAATCTAAAAGTTTGCATTGTCTTGCTATGGTTAAATTTGAAGCATAACTTATCATTTTTTTCCTAACCTCTAAATCCAAAGATACTAGATTTTTTTTTAAGCCAGTCTCTTTCAACTGTTAACTGGCCTATTTGCTCAAATAATGATTTAATTAAATCTATAATGGTACCCAAAAACTAGACAAGAAAATAGAGAAAAGTAGGTATAATATCTCCTAGGAAAAGGAGCAAAAAATGAAAAAACAAGTTAAAAAATATAGTGCAGAAGAAAAAGCAAAAATAGCAATTGAAGCAATATCTGGAGAAATGACTATAGCTCAAATTACCAGCAAATATGGTGTTCACGCTAATCAGATTTATAAATGGAAGAAAGAAGCTTTAGATTTTATGGTTTCTGGATTTAAATCGAAATCTAAACAACAAGATACCGGCCAAGAAGATTTAATTAAATCATTATTTGAGCAAATAGGCCAGTTAACAGTTGAAAGAGACTGGCTTAAAAAAAAATCTAGTATCTTTGGATTTAGAGGTTAGGAAAAAAATGATAAGTTATGCTTCAAATTTAACCATAGCAAGACAATGCAAACTTTTAGATTTAAACCGCTCAAGTTACTACTACCGAGCTAGGAATACCTTAGATGATAAGGAGTATAGAGTACTGAACAGAATTGATGAGATTTTTACAGAGCATCCCTATTATGGTACTAGAAGAATGTCTCATGTCCTAAAATCCGAAGGGTTAAATGTTAGTCGTAAGATGATAAGAAAATATTATAAAATACTTGGTATTGAAGCAGTATACCCAAAGATTAATTTAAGCCGTAGGAATCAGGCTCATAAAGTATACCCATATCTATTAAATAATATAGAGGTGGTTTGCTCCAATCAAGTTTACTGTGCAGATATTACTTACATAAGATTAAAGCAAGGTTTTGTATATTTGGTTGCTATAATGGATTGGTATAGTCGTTATATTTTGAGTTGGCGGGTGTCGATTAGTTTAGAAAATGATTTTTGTATTGAAGCTCTAAATGAAGCAATATCTATACATGGCAAGCCTGACATTTTTAATACGGATCAAGGAGTACAATTTACATCAAAAGATTTTACTCAAATACTTGAGCAACAAGGCATAGCTATTAGTATGGACGGCAAAGATAGAGCCTTAGATAATGTATTTATTGAACGTTTTTGGCGATCTTTGAAACAAGAGAAGATTTATCGTTTTGATCTTGAAACGGTACGTGAAGCAAAGATAGCTATCAGAGATTATATAGAATTTTATAATCAGCAAAGACCTCATCAATCGCTTGAATATAAGACACCTGAAATGATACATTTTGCAGAAAAACTAGAAAATTATCAAGAGGCTATATGACATAGAAAATGCAAACTTTACTTTGAAAAACCAATACATTAATACAGGAGAATTACACCTCTAAAATTTAAAAAATTTGTCTAGACAAAGGGTACCACCTCAAACAATCAGATGTATCAAATCTTATAGGAGTAACACGTCAGACTATTAGTAACTGGGTTAACAAAAGAAGAAGAGGTGATAAATATGCAATAACTGGCAAGTCTAGAGGAAGAAAGACAGGAGAGAAAAGAATAATAAATGAAATGCTGGGTAAAAAAATACAAGATTATATAGCTAACACGGGAAGGTTTGTACCATTGCTGCTGTTATTGCATCACGAAAATCTTTAAAGTTTTTAATAATTTTTCTCAGGTAATTTTTAAAATTAGCCCAACAGTGTTCGATAGAATTTAAATCTGGAGAATAGACCGGTAGATAAATAAGAGTACAACCCGCTTTTTCTATTAATTCCTTTACCAACAGTGACTTATGAATACTCGCATTATCCATTATTACAAATTGTCCAGGTTTGAGTGATGGGCATAATAGCTCACCTACCCACTGATTAAATAATTGCTTATCAATATAACCGGAATGCTCTAATGGAGCAATTAATTCTTTGGTGCCCTCATTATAACCAGCAACTATATTTACTCTCTCAGTAGCAAAACCTCCTTGCTCTGCGTAAGATCTGGCTCCTCTCTCTGACCATCCGTACAACATGGTTATATTATTACTTACCCCCATTTCATCACAATACACAAGTTTGTCAGATGCTATTTTATCAATATATTCTACAAATTGTTTTCTGGCTTCTTCATTCCTGCCTTTGTATTTTGGCTCTTTTTTTTATATGTAATCTTCATTCTATGAAGCGTGTCATAAAATGTGCTCATTGGTAGCTCGGGTGCTACTACATCTCTTATATCTATAGCTCGGCTATCAGGATTCTTTGCTAAAAATTCAATTATATGCTCCTTATTAGTAAACCTAGCATCACGTCCACTTTGCATATGTTGTCTTGAGCTGTAGTCTCCATTTTCTTTATAACGTCTAATCCAATTTGATATCGTATGACGCTCTATACCCAATAAGTCTGATATTGCTTTTATTCTATATTTAGAAGTATTGTGCAGACTGATTACCCTATCTCTTAAATCCTGACTGTATGCTTTCATCTCTACCATAATTAAAAGCTTTATCTTATATGATTCTAAGGAATAATGCTAGTCGCGTTAGCTATATAAATCACTCTAGACCAGAAGATCACAATATCAAATCTGCACTATGGTCAAGAAAAGCTATTAATGCCCTGATTAAAAAATGCTGTGGTTTCTTTTTGCCATTAAGTACGATTGGAGAATATTTAAGAAGATGGGGATATACTGCACAAAAACCAAAGAAATTAGCTTATGAGCAACAGCCAAAACAAGTTCAAGTATGGCTAGATGAAGAATATCCCGCAATAGTAAAACAAGCACAAATGGAACAAGCTGAAATACACTGGTGTGATGAAGTGGGTATAAAATCAGAATGTCAGGTGTTACAGAGCTATTCTTTAAAAGGCAAAACACCCGTAGTTATTCATAAATCAAAACGATTTACTATAAATATGATATCAACTGTTACGAACAATGGTAAACTAAGGTTCATGTTATATGAAGATACACTAAAAACAGATATATTTATAGAATTTCTAAGAAGATTAGTGAAATCTGCAAGAAGGAAGATCTTTTTAATATTAGACAATTTAAAAGTACATCATAGTAAAAAAGTATACAGCTGGACAAATAAGCATAAAGATAAAATTTCTTTGTTTTTTTTGCCTCCTTATACTCCACAACATAATCCAGATGAATACTTAAATAATGACTTAAAAAGAAATGTAAATAGAAAACATATACCTCTTACAAAAGATGAGTTAAAATACAATCTTAAATCTTATTTACGTTGCTTACAGAACAATCCTAAACATATACAAAAATTGTTCCAAGCCGATGATGTTAAATATGCCTCTTAAGTCAGGTATTTAATTGGTGGGTTAATAGCTGCAAAATGTAGAGCTGTATGACCTGCGTCATCAATAGAATTAATAGCTTCTTTAGACATGTTGGATAGTAATAATTTGCAAATTTTTTCATTTCCATTACTAGCTACGTAATGCAAAGCTGTATAACCGTATTCATCAACAGCATTAATAGCTTCTTTAGACATTTTGGATAGTAATGGTTCGCAATTTTTTTTCTTGCCCTCTAATAACTGCTAAATGCAGAGCTGTATAACCGTCTTTATCAACAGCATTAATAGCTTCATCAGACATTTTAGATATTAATAATTCACAATTTTTTTCTTGCCCTCTAATAACTGCTAAATGCAATGCCGTACATTTATTACCATCAACTTTATCTAATTCCGCAGCACTCATTTGAGAGATTAGATTTTCTATTTCCTCTATTTTATTTAGTGGATTATAATATTTATTTATTGCTTCTATTAATTGGGTAAACATGAATTACATCCTCTATCAAATTCTATAATTTTTAATATTTTGTTAAAAATGAGCTATGGAAAGAATCTAGATAAGAAGATTTAAGAATGCAATAGAAATTTAACTAAAGATATAAATTAATAATCTAAGTATAATTTGAGAAATATAAGGATTAATAAGGAATAAAAGGAAATAATAGAGAGTTTTAATAATGAGTAATAATTTCTATCTATAATTATAACAACATATTTTAACTATATTAACTTTAATATTAAAAAGGATTTTTATTAGGATGCAAATATAGTAAGTATAAATTTTATTCAAATTGAATTATTGAACAGAATTTTATATTTTATAAGTCGTATCTATAAATATGATGAGTTATGTTAGAACCAGAAGCCACGAGGCAGCAAGAACAAACGGTTTTAAATAATACAGAATATACGCCAAATATTATATACATATATAATGATGAGGGGGCGGGTGAAAATTCCATAAAGTATGTTCTTGATACCTTAGCAAAAATCGCTACTGCTTATAAAATTAGTTTTATAAATGCACAAGATATTTTAGCTAAAGAGTGGGCTAAAAATGCTGTTTTATTAGTAATACCTGGTGGTGCAGATATACCTTATACTAAAAAACTTAATGGTGAGGGAAATAAAATTATTAAAGAATATGTAGAAAATGGTGGAAGTTATTTAGGATTTTGTGCAGGAGCATATTATGGTTCTAATTTTGTTGAGTTTGATAAAAATGGTGCATTAGAGATTCTGGGTGAAAGGGAGTTAGCATTTTTCCCTGATAAATCTGTCGGTCCTATTCTTGCTAAATATGACTATAAAACAAATAGTGGAGCTAGAGCGGCACTACTCAAAGTAAACATGCCTGATGATAATGACTTCACTAATATAAGTGTTTATTATAATGGAGGAGGATACTTTTATAATGCTGATTCTTATAAAGATGTAAATGTATTAGCATATTATCATATTGAAAAAGATAATAATTATCTACCGGCGATCGTGGAAATTAAGTGCGATAAAGGAATAGCTATTCTTTCGGGGGTGCATTTTGAATGCTCTTCTAAATTATTAGATGTTAATGATCCATATGAATCAAAGTTATTGCCAAAATTAGAAATAGAAGAAGAAAATAGGATCAAATTTAATATTTCAATATTTAAAAGATTAGGCGTTAGAATTGAATAATTAAGTTAAAGATTCTGTTCTTCAAGTGAATTTTTACTAGTTATATGCCTATATTATCACGTTTATTTGCTACTAAAATGCGTTATACGGCTACAGCGTTAATTTATAATAGTGCTTATTCAGTAGCAAGCTTTATTCCAATCATAGTTTCCTATTTATTACAGAAATATCAATCTCCTTTAATATTAGGTATTTTCTTTGTAGTAAGTATAATTCTGGCACTTATTTCTACTATAGCAGTGCAAAATAGAAAAATTATTATTAAATTTTAGATTGATTTATTCTATATGTTTATATATTAGTACATTTTTAATTTTCTAATCTATTTAAAAGAATTTATTATGCAACACACAAGCGATGATGAACCTATAAAATATAAAGTCAAAGTTAAAATAAATGATAAGCTTAGAATACATCAGCGTATGAAAGAAAATGTATCCGAGATAATTTTAGAACCGCATGCTAGAGTAATTATAGAACCTGAAATTGAACTAAGTAATAATACATCTGATAAAATACATATATATACTGTTGATGATAGTGAATATAAGCTTACTGGAGATATACCTTATTCAGCATAATTAGGTGTTCAAATAAAAGTAAGAAGTAAATTTGCTAACCTGACGCTAAAACCTCAAAACCTTGATTATACCTTGCGTTCGCCGTTCAATACGTTCGTACAGATAGCAAAAACTGAAGAGTGGCGCACCCGAGAGGAGTCGAACCCCTAACCTTATGATCCGTAGTCATATACTCTATCCAATTGAGCTACGGGTGCTAAATCCTAAAGAAGCATATATAAAAGCTTATAGTTTGTCAAGAAACACTTCAGGTTAACGATTTATACCCAATCTTTCCAAATAAAACTTCCTCCACTGACTTTTCATTTATTAAGAATATATGTTATAATTCCATTTCTTAAAAAACAATAAAATATAAAAATAATTACAATTAATAGTTGAATTACTATTTTAGATATTGTATATAGAGTTTCATAATTAATAAGAGAAAGAAAATGCATAAAATTTTTAAGCTAAGTATAGTTTGTTTGCTTGGTATTAATATTACTGCACAAGCTGAAAATATGTCGGAAACTGCCAAAAAGAATCTAGAGATAATTAACTCCTTAAATGTTGAAAGAAAATGGCAGAAAGGTAGCGTAATAAACTGTAGGACAGGTGAAACTTTATTAGAAGAAACAGAAAAATACGACTCTCCCAAGTTAAAGCGTTTATCACATTGTAGTTGTTTTGCATATGCTGCCTCTAAGGCATTAGGTCTTCCGAATAAGTCACTACTTCCTCACCCTGAGGGTGATAAGGAGTTTATACCTGCTTTGTCAAATAAACAAGCTGAATGGCTTGAAACAGAAGGGGTAAAAAATGGATGGAGTTATATTAAGACTGCAAATCGTGATGATAGTTTTGTTCAAGCACAAAAATTTGCTAACCAAGGACATTTTGTTGTATCGGTATATAAGAATGCTAACCCAAAAAGAGCAGGGCATATTGCAGTTGTTATTCCAAGTAGTAAAGATATAGAAAAGATAAAATTAGAAGGTCCTGATATTGCACAAGCTGGTACAAGTAACTTTTCTTCTGGCTCATTAAAAAAGGGTTTCAAAAATAAAAGAGATGCTTTTAAAGATAATGAAATAAAATTTTATTACTTTAAAGCTTAATGTAATTATAATTGTTGGGAGGATCATTTCCGTTCCTCTCATCTAAGTGCTTGTCCGGCTTTGTTACATGGATCGGTTTTTCCGTCTGAGCTAAGGAAATTACGAAGTAATTGTACATACGCAATCCAGCTAAAAAATGCTGACTTATAGCATTTTTTATTATTTTTTCTGGATTGCCACGCTCATTTTATTCGCTCGCAATGACGGAAAAGCTGATCCATGCGGGCAATGTCCCCACATGGTGGCGTTGTAGCAGGGTTTTATGTTGCAATTCGTATCTAAAGGATACCTAAGGTACAAGCCGTAGTATGATATTGGAGGTTAATGGATTGTATGGTAAAGTGCAGTTTGTTAGTAATATAGCTATAATAGTTATAAAATAAATTCTCATTATATCCTCTATGTAAACATCCTAACTATTGGAATATTTGAAGGATCGAGTAGTTTTTTCATTTGCGTGAAAGCTTGCACAATATTTTCTACAGAACTATCAATAAATTTATCGGTATTAATATAATTTTCTGAGTCATCTTGAATATAAAAAAGAATAGATGATACATAAACTGAAAGTAGTAAGCCTCGTTTAGTATAATAATTATAATCAATCGATTTATCACCAGCATATTGCCAAATAATATCACAGCTGTGGAATGCAACTTCTGTACCTTGAACAGGATTTAATGCGAAATATGCAGCATTCTTGCTATGAATAATAGGTAACACAGCTTTAATTCTAGTTTTTACTGCTAAGGATATTTTTTCTCTAATTTTATTTGGTACTTTCTGCTCATTTAAACTTTCTAACGTAATATTATCTAGATAGCTTTCAAAAAATTTTATTATTTCGGCTAATCCATCTGGAAAAAGTATTAAACTATAGCCCTTAGCAAAGCCACATTTTTCTTCTGCTTCATTAATTATTTTGTCATTCCATTCATTAAATGGTAATAATTCTAGCAATGATTGCATGAAGCTTATTTTCTTTGTGTAGTGTTCTTCTTGAATATTCATATTTTTAACCTTGACATTATAACTTATTATATAGATAATATAGCTTGTTACCAATATATATTTATTTTAAGGAGAGTAATTTTAGTGATACTAGTAAATGTTCACGCCGGTAATTGTGATAATACGCTTAAGAATTTTAAGAAAAAGCTACAAAGAGAGCTTTATTTTCGTAAGATGAAAGAACAGCGTTACTACGAACCGAAGTCAGTAAAGCGTGTTCGTAAAGCACAAGAAGCTGTACGAAGAAAAAGAAAGTTTGCTCGTAAAAGAATGTACGAAGATTAAAATTTCTAATTAGTTTCAAATAAAATGAAAGGCAAGTTATTGTTAAATAGCTTGCCTTTTTTGTTATGTGTAACGTCATTGCGAGCGAATGAAATGAGCATGGCAATCCAGAAAAAATAATAAAAAATACTAATTTATCGGTATTTTAAACTGGATTGCTTCGTCAAAGCTTGCAGCTTTTCCTCGCAATGACAGAGAAATACACCCCTCCATAAATCAACGAGCCAATTATTATAACTAATGGTGTTAGAGGTAGATCAAAATAAAAAGAGGCAGTAGCAGCACAGAAATTAATAAATAGCGAAATAAAAATTGATATTGTAATCATCATAGCAGGGCTGCCTACCATAAATCTTGCAATCATAGCAGGAATAAGTAACACAGCTGTCACCATAAGAACCCCAACTATTTTAATTGCAGAAAATACTGAGATAGATAAAATAAGTAAAAATAGTAGTTCTATAATATTAACTTTTACGCCTTTAATTACGGCAATATCTCTGTTAATAATTATAAGAAGAATTTTATTATAAAAATATGCAATAAAGCATATAATAGCTATAAGCATTATTGCTAGCACAATTAAATCATCAAAAGCTACAGATAAAATATCGCCAAACAGTAAATTTACTATATTGTTTTGAGCAGAAGAAAAATAATTAATAATTAAAGCAATAGCCAGCATAGAGCTAGAAATTAAATTAATAACTGCATTTTTTTCAGAATTATTTTGGAAGATAAATACAAAAATTGAAAAAAGAATTGCAACAATTAATCCTGAATATATTAACGGAAAATGAGCGATAATACTAATGCTGACTGCAAGAAAGCTACTATGAGCAAGCCCATCGCCAAAGTAAACGTATC
The DNA here is from genome assembly GCF_964026465.1 of Rickettsia endosymbiont of Rhinocyllus conicus. Classification (NCBI taxonomy): domain Bacteria; kingdom Pseudomonadati; phylum Pseudomonadota; class Alphaproteobacteria; order Rickettsiales; family Rickettsiaceae; genus Rickettsia; species Rickettsia endosymbiont of Rhinocyllus conicus. The sequence goes on from NZ_OZ032155.1 coordinate 1,205,403, forward strand.
TTTTCCATAATGCTATGCAGCCAATGGGAGCAAATATGCAGCTAATTAAAATTAGGGCTAGTATTATTAGTACCATATAAGTATATTATAGCTATGTCTTCAGTTAATAAAAACGAATTAGAAAAATTTGAGAAAATCTCTCATAGTTGGTGGAATAAGGATGGGGAGTTCGGTATTTTACACCGCATAAATCCTATTCGCCTTAACTATATAATAGAGAAGATAAAATCGCATTACAACGATATTTCTGATTTGGAAATATTAGATGTAGGTTGTGGTGGCGGTTTAATTGCTACTAATCTTGCAATGCAAGGTTTTAAGGTTACGGCTATTGATGCTTTGCAAAGTAATATCGATACTGCTTTGGCTTATGCGACGGAAAATAATATTAAGGTAAATTATTTAAAAAGCACTATAGAAGAATTAGAAAACGATAAGCAATATGATGTAGTGATTTGCCTTGAAGTTATCGAGCATGTGGAAAATGTTCAAGAATTTATGCTTAATTTGGTAAAGCGTATTAAGCCAAAAGGTATGGCTATAATTTCTACGATTAACCGCACCAAAAAAGCTTATTTACTTGGGATAATAGCAGCTGAGTATATACTTGGATGGGTGCCGAAAAATACCCATGATTATAGTAAGTTTCTAAAACCATCTGAAATTTATGAGATGCTAGAAAATACCAATATAGAAATTGAGGAAATAAAAGGCTTGGTGTATAACATGGCAGAAGACAAATGGGTATTAAGTGACGATGATATAGACGTAAATTATTTTATGTATTTGAAGAAAAATGATAACCCGTCATTGCGAGGAGCGTAGCGACGAAGCAATCTCATTAAACATCCCTAGATTGCACGCGTACAAAACTTATAGTTTCTTCTCGCAATGACATCTATGTATAAAAAAATGACTAACAACGTGATTACTAGATTTGCTCCGTCACCGACGGGGTTTTTACATATAGGTTCAGCAAGAACGGCTTTATTCAATTATTTATTTGCTAAGCATAATAACAGCAAATTTCTATTACGTATTGAAGATACTGATAAAGAAAGATCAACAGAAGCAGCGGTAGAAGCCATATTTTCAGGACTGAAATGGCTAGGGCTTAATTGGGATGATGAAGTTGTATTCCAATCTAAACGCAATGATCTTTATAAGGAAGCAGCATTAAAGTTGCTTGCAGAGGGTAAGGCATATTATTGTTTTACGCCTCAGGAAGAAATAGAAAAGCAAAGACAAGAAGCTCTAGAAAATAAGCAGCATTTTATTTTTAATAGTAGGTGGCGAGATAAAACTCCTGATACTTACCCCAAAGATATAAAGCCAGTTATACGTTTAAAAACTCCTCGCACAGGCAGTATAACAATTAATGATACTTTGCAGGGTGACGTAGTAATTGAGAACTCTCACATTGATGATATGGTACTGCTGCGTAGTGATGGCACTGCTACTTACATGTTAGCCGTGGTGGTCGATGATCACGATATGGGCATAACTCATATTATTAGAGGTGATGATCATTTAACGAATGCTGCAAGGCAAATCGCTATATATAACGCTTTTGGTTACCACGTTCCAAGCATGACTCATATACCGCTAATTCATGGAGCAGATGGTGCTAAATTGTCTAAAAGGCATGGGGCTTTAGGTGTTGAAGCTTATAAGGATATGGGGTATTTGCCGGAAAGCTTATGTAATTATCTATTGCGTCTTGGTTGGAGTCATGGGGATGATGAGATTATCCAGATAGATCAAGCTATCGAATGGTTTAACCTAGATTCACTTGGTAAATCACCTGCAAAACTTGATTTTACTAAAATGAATAGTTTAAATAGCCATTATTTAAGAATGCTTGATGAAGATAGTTTAATTACTAAAATTTTAGAGATATTAAATCGAAATTATAAGGTCAGCGAGCAGGAAGTAAATTATATAAAATGTGGTCTACAAGGTTTATTAGTTAGAAGCGAAACCTTACTAGATTTAGCAAATCTTGCAAAAATTTATTTAATAGATACTCCTATTGCTTATGAAAATGATGCAAAGGAAATTATAGAAAATTGCGATAAAAATTTGCTTAGCAATGTTATAGAAAGCCTAGAAAAACTTGAGCAGTTTGATAAAGAATCAGTACAGTCTGAATTTAAGAAAATAGCAACAGAAAATAGTTTAAAGCTAAATGAAGTTATGAAGCCTGTGAGAGCTTTAATTACGGGTATGGTTGGCTCACCTAGCATATTTGAAATTGCTGAAATTTTAGGGAAAGAAAATATTTTAAAAAGGTTAAAAGTAAAATGAAAAATTACATAAAGAAAATTATATTTGTTTGTAGCGGGTTATTTGTAATAGCTGGGGTTTTTGTATTATTTAGGGTGGAAAATGTTAATGCATCAACAGCACCTAAAAAATATGGAGCTTGGAATTTAAATTGTAATCTTAATAATGAACAAAAACAAATTTGCTTTTTATCACAACAAATTAATAATACCGAAAAAGATAAAGAGACAGAAATATTAGCAATGTACCATATTGGTTATTTCAATAGTGATCAAAGCAAAAAAGAATTAAAGCTAATTAAAGTACTACCGCCAAATGTTCAAATTCCTGCCGGCACAGCTATTAATAGTGGCGAGAAAAATATTGCACCAGGAATATATATAAATTGTACGATAAATAGTTGCCAAGCTATAGCTACTATTACACAAGATGATATTGAAATGATTTTATCAAATGATAATTATTTAGAGTTTATAACGGCTGATGGTAAACAAGCTAAAATTACATTTATAAAACATGGTTTGAAAGAGGGGCTAAAGGTTTTAGAGAAATAAATATTTGATTTATCTGTACTTTATCTGCATAATGTAATAATGAACTATGCAGATAAAATGCCGTTATTATGCAGATAAATCTAAAATTTAAACCAAACTATAAAATAACTCCTCAAGTTATGAACTCATTAATGCGTATTGAAGCTGTTAAAGCTGAAATACTGCATTTGCCATTAAATCCTACTGTTCTTAGTTCTTTAAGAGAAACTGCACGTCTTTATACTACACATTATTCTACTAACGCCAGTTTAGGATAAGGAGGTCTGAGGATAAGCAAGTAGTGTTAGAAATTTTTTAGATTTATTGAAATTAAAAGCATTTACGCAAGAAAGTATATGAACTAAGAAATTAATAGGGGAGCGATGTCTTGAATGTTCAAGGTTCATGCTGTTTTTTAGTACATTAAATACTGATTCAATTATTGATCTGCTTTTTAAGAGTATTTTATCTTCTATATCTAATAAATGATTTTTCATATCCTTGCGAATCCCAGTAAATAACCGTAGCCCACGACTAAATAATTTAGCGGACATTTCCTTAGAAATATAAGCCTTGTCTCCAAATAATTTACCCCATAATCCTTTGGTAATTGAGTCTACAGCAGATAAATCACTAGCATTACCCTTTGTTATTTTAATTGCCATAATCTGACCTTTATTATTAATTACAATATGTAATTTAAATCCCATAAACCATCCGTAACTACTCATACCTATTTTAGCAATGCCACTAAACACTTTATTATTATTTGTACGTTTTGCATGACATATCGATAATTTGGTTGAATCAACAAAATATATACCAGTCTCATCTCCTGTAAATAATTGTAACATTATAGTTAAAGGTAATACTAATCTTGGCCACAACTGGATTATCCGACTGTAACTAGGAAGACTAAAATATCCTCTATATTTACATGATAGATGATATAAATAATAATTCTTAAAATCTTTGCATGGAGATATATAAAAATATAATACTATAGTTATATAGTTCTGAAAGCCTTAAACTCCCTGATCTCCTACGCTTCCTAACGCTGGGTATTAATTTGCTTTCTTCCCATTCTTCGTAAACTTTACAATAATTATCTATTATACAAAATAGAGTTATGATACATCTTTTCATTGTTGAGTGCATATTTTTTTGATTCAAAATCTATGTAACTCAACACTCCTCTCTTGTAAATACCCTGCTTTATTATCTTTATTCCTTACACTCTTATCCTAAACTGGCGTTACTACCGTGGACAAGCAACTAGATGACATAATATAATTTACATACATTACATAAAATAGTATAATACATAAAGTATGATAATTTTATTAGGATATAGATATGGCACAGATTGTTAGAGCAACAGAAGTTGTACGTTCATTTTCCGATATTATTAACCGTGTTTATTATAAAGGCGAAAGCTTTGATATTCAAAAAGGTAATAATATTGTGGCAAGGATTACTCCTGCTCATCCAATTGATAAACCTAAAAAAACTTTGAAAGAGCTTTTTGAACATGCACCTATATTAGATGCCGATGATATTGATGATTATATAAAAGATGTTAATGAAATAAGAAAAAGTACAAGACAAAATATCAAAAAATAATTTTATGTCATCGTTGCAAAAGCATATAGGTGCCAACTTAAGTATCAGTGTCATCCCGTGGCTTGGGAACTAGATCCAGAATAAAGCGAGATAAATCGAGCTTTTATATTTGTATTTTTTACTGGATCCCGTGGACAAGCCACGGGATGACACCAACGATGCTTTTTAATCTATGTACGCAAACCTAACACAAGAATGACATAGGAATCATACAAAATGACATCAGCACTTAAAGATTAAAATGTTTCAAAACACTAAACTATCATTTTTTCTTGCTAATTTTGAGCTAGTGTTCGACTTTAGCACGCAAAACCAATTAATAGCGGTAGCATTTTTACTAATCACCGCTATTGCAAATTTATATGCGATTTCTCAAAATAGAAAACTTGAAAGTTTAATTGGTAGTTTATATTGCCTTTCATCTCTCATTTGCTTATTTTCAGGCGATTTTATCTCTATGATAATTTCGTTAGAATTTATGACAATTTTTGCCTGCATAATTATTTTTATAGGAAGTCGTAGTGTAAAACATACTAGGCAATATTTCCTAACCCATTTATTTAGCAGCGGATTAATTCTAGTTGGCATGAGCTTGTTAATTGATAAAACAGCTAATGTAGCTTTTACTCCATTAACAACAGCAATATATAATTCTGAATTATCGGCAATATTAATACTTGCAGGCTGCTTAATAAATGCCTCAATTATTTTCTTCAATGGGTGGGTAGTTAATTGTTATCCTAAAGCTTCAAGTAGCGGTATGATTTACCTACTTAGCTTCACTACTAAAATTGCATTAATCACCATATTTAAATTATTTAGCGGTCTTGAGACACTTAAGTTTTTCGGTCTAGCTATGATAATCTATGGTTTAATATTTGCTTTAATAGAAAAAAACCTCAGAAGGCTAATATGTTACCTCACCGTTTCACAGCTTGGTTTTATTTTAACGGCCATAGGGATAAACTCTCCTAGAATATTATATCTTATTCCGATTTTTATATTCATGCATATATTATATAACGGGGTATTTGCTTTATATTTTGCTATTATAGAAGATTCAAACAACATTAAAAATTATCGAGACCTTAAAACTACTAAATATAATCCTATTTTATTAATTGGATTTGTACTTACCATATTAATATATGGCTCTATACTTCCTATTAATTCTTCTTATATAAAATTAGAACTAGCAAATGCTTTAAACGAAAACTACATTATGATTTTCTTTAAAATAGCAACCTGCACTATATTATTTGGCTTGGTTTTTGAGGGGGTATTAGCATTATTGCAAGTGAGTAATAAAGAGGTAACACGTCATTGCGAGCGACTACAAGGAGCGTGGCAATCTCATTTTATTATCCTGAGATTGCTTCGTCAAAACTTACAGTTTTTCCTCGCAATGACGCCAGTTTATTTACTATACCTCTCTTCCTGCCTTATCACTCTAGTAATATGCACATTTTACCCTGTTCAAATTTCTGGTGTAAGTAATAGCTTATCAATTATCTTAATTGCACTATTCTTAGCTTTGCTACTCCGCTCATCACCACGTATTTTAACAAAAAATATTAACCTTGATTTATACCGCTATATACAAAAAATTATTTACTTCTGTATCACCAAATATAAAGAAGCAAAAAGTGATGAAATAGAGGAAGATGAATATTTCAATTTTAAAGCTTTCTGGCAAGATACTTTAAGTAAAATATCTGCTTGGCATAATGGTCAAACTGCTATATTTATTATAGTATTGATGTTAATTAGCTTGATTTTAGTACTGTAGTCGTCATTGCGAGCGACTGCAAAGGAGCGTGGCAATCTCAGGAAATAATAACGAGATTGCTTCGTCGAAACTTACAGTTTCTTCTCGCAATGACGAAAAAACCAATCCATAACAAACAAATTTGACATATGAAACCACCAATTGCTGACAAACAAAACCATAACAATGATTATTACCATTGGCTACGTGATCCTAAATGGTCAGATGTACAAGATAATAAAATTCTAGATCATTTAAAAGCTGAGAATGAATATACTGAGCATTTTTTTGCCGATTTACAAAATGATAAGGAAAAGATTTTTGAAGAATTAAAAGGACGGATTAAGCTAGATGATACATCCAAATACACTAAGAAAAATGATTATTACTATTACCATCGAGTAGAAGCAAATAAAAACTATCCAATATATTGCCGAAAACATCAAAATATGGATGCCCGTGAAGAAATAATATTAGATGTTAATCTTTTAAATACCGGCTTTACTGATGTTGGTGAAGTTGCAATGTCACCTGATCAAAATTTAATGGCTTATAGTGTTAATTTCACCGGCAGCGAAAAATATGACATCAAAATATATGATCTTAAAGAACAAAAATATTTAGCTGATATAGTCAAAGAAGTAGCCCCTACTATAATCTGGCATGAGAAATTAAACGGCTTTTTCTATATTACTATTAATGAAAATCAACGCTGGGATAAAGTAATGTTTCATCGTTTAGGCGAGGACGCAACAAACGACAAGCTTATATTTGAAGTAAAGAACTCCGCTCACTTTGTTAGCGGTGAGAAATCTAGTAGCCGCAAATATTTATTTATCAATTCAGGCGATCATAATGAAAATGAAATTTATGCTATTTCTATGCATGATGAGAGTTTTACGCCAAAATTAGTACGACCTCTAGAGAGTCATATATTTTATGACGTAGCTCATCATGGGGATTATTTTTATATCAAAACTAATTATAAAGCTAAAAACTTCCGTATAGTCAAAGTTCCGGTAGATAACTTCCAAAATGATGATTGGCATAATGATTATATTAAGGAAGAGCAAGATAAATATTTGAAAGATTTTGATATAACAGAAAATTATCTTATTTTAAATTATCGTGATAATGGCTTACCACTTGTCAAAATAAAACGATTTAGCGACTCTTTAGAGAAAATTGTTGCTTTCCCCGACGAAAGCTTCCAAACAAACGGCTATTCTACTAATTTCGATGAAGACGATATACGCTTAAACTACTCTTCTCTTGCAAGACCGAGTACCACTTACAATTACGATTTTGATAGCGATAAGCTAACGATATTGAAAGAGCAGCAAATACCATCCGGCTTTAATCCTGATGAGTATAAAGTAGAGCGAATATTTGCAGATAATGAGGGCGTTAAAATTCCCATCACCCTCTTTTATAAAAAATCTCTATTCAAAAAAGACGGCTCAAATCCTTTATATTTAATGGGTTATGGAGCTTATGGTATCGCAATGCCGGTAAACTTTAGAAATATGGCAGTAACACTTAGCGATCGCGGTTTTGTTTACGCAGTTGCTCATATTAGAGGTGGCGATGATCTTGGGCATGATTGGTATAAGGCTGCTAAATTCTTAAATAAAAAAAGAACTTTTGAAGATTTTATAGTTTGCTCAGAAACTTTAATTAAAGAAAAATATACAAGTGCGAATAATATAGTAATAATGGGTGGTAGTGCCGGCGGTATGTTAATCGGCTATGTTCTTAATGAAAAACCTGAACTCTATAAAGTAGCCGTCGCACACGTGCCATTTGTCGATGTCCTTAATACCATGCTTGATGAGACTCTGCCATTAACTCTTTTAGAATATAATGAATGGGGTAATCCAAAGGAAAAAGAATATTTTGACTATATCAAATCCTATTCGCCTTATGATAACGTGAAACCGCAAAGCTACCCTGCTCTATTTGTTACTTGCGGTATATCAGACCCACGTGTAGGGTATTGGGAACCGGCAAAATGGGTAGCAAAATTACGTGAGTACAAAACTGATAATAACCCCTTATTGTTAAAAACAAATATGGATACGGGGCATAAAGGTTCTGCCGGTCGTTTCGACTATCTTAAAGAAACAGCTGAAGAGTTAGTATTTATTTTTAAGATGTTTAATGTAGGGGTTTAGTAGGATTTATGTCATTCCCGCGGAGGCATTGCCCGCGTAGATCGAGAGTCGTCATTGCGAGCGAATGAAATGAGCGTGGCAATCCAGAAAAAATAATAAAAAATGCTATAAATTAGCATTTTTTAACTGGATTGCTTCGTCAATTACTTCGTAATTTCCTCGCAATGACGGAAAAACTGATCCACACCACCACCATGGCATGACCCTATATAGGGTTAAACATGTTTGACGATAAACTTAGTAAAGATTTATTACTATCTGCTAGAGCTAATAATAATTTAGCTCTAATAAGAATATTAGATGACACAACCAATATAATTAACCCAAATTTGCAAGATGAATTTGGAAGAACAGCATTACATTGGGCAGTAATAAATTTAAATCCTCTTATAACTTGCTATATACTTAAAATCGAAAAAGTAAATGTTAATATTCAAGACAATACTGGCTTTACTGTTCTACATTATCTTGCTAAAACAATAAATAAACTTAAATTTACCACTATCAATGGTTCTTTTTATAAAAGCAACAATTATAGCATTTTAAAAACTTTGTTTGAATATGGTATTGATGTTAATATCCAAGATAATAAAGGTAATACTGTCATTGTCAAATAAAAAGGGACCACTAAATTACGTAAAAAAGGGACCACTTTATTTAAAATTTTTTATGTCATATTACCTCCAGATTTATAGTTATTAATACGATAACTTTTACCTGTGATGTTTAGTATATGTGCATGATGTACTACTCGATCAATAATTGCATGAGTTAATAACTCATCAGCAAATATTTCATTCCATCTTTCAAAATCCTTGTTTGTGGTGATAATGGTAGATTTATTTTCATATCGTTTAGCAATAATATTAAAAAAATCATCTACTGAATGTTTTGGTAATTGCTTAAAACCTAACTCATCAAGAATTAATAAGTCAAATGATAAGAGTAATTTAACTTTTTTGTGATAGCTATTATCTGCTCTTGCAATATGTAAATTATAAAGCATATCCGATACCGTAGTAAAATATACAGAGTATTCTCGTGTTAAAGCTTTTAATGCTAATCCAATAGCAAGATGAGTTTTGCCAGTTCCAGAATTACCTATGAATATGACATTGCCCTTAGTATTAATATAATCACAAGTAGATAAATCACTTATTACTTTGGTATCAATACTTGGTTGGAACTGAAAATCAAAGTCTTCTAAATTTTTAGTTACCGGTAATTTAGCAGCATTTTTACGACGACGGTAATTATTATCCTTACGGTGAGATTTTTCATCTTCACATAATAGTGAGAGAAATTCTTTAAATCCTAGTTTATTATTTTGAGCATAAATAATCCTTTCATTTAAGCTATTGACTATACCTGATAATCTAAAACTACGTAGGTCATTAAGCAAGTTCTGCATTCTGACCTCCAAACTCTGGCAATGGTAAGTTTACTGCATTACTATTTAAGATATTCTTAATTTTAGAGTAAGAACTTATACCGTAATGTAATGCTCTATGACAGGCTTTATCTATTAACTCATCATTGTAAACCTTACGTAAAGAAATAATACCTCTGGCACAACGTTGCCAATCATTTACTCGTGTTTGTTGTAATAACTCTAATAATAAACTGCAATTATTGCCTATCTGCTGCATTTGTTGTTGATAATGTTCGCTATATTCTATAAAACCTGGGCATAGACGTTTATATTTGGCATAATGAGACGGATTAGTGGTAAATATTCCTTTGCCATCTACTCTAACGTGCCTTGCTATTAAATCATTTTGTATAGAAAATATTTGAACAAGGTTTGGTGATAATTGTACCAATACTTCACTGTATATATATTTTGCTGGTACGGAATAATAATTATTATCTATGGTGATATGACAATCTTTTGCTACTTTTCGATTATGCCACGATGATAAATCAAACGTTTCTAATGGTAAGGGCATTAAATTATTACTTTCTTCTTGCTCAAATAGTTCCTGAGGAATTTTTTTAGTAGTACCATGTATTCGGTTATTTGCTTTATTTAACCAGTTTGCAAGATCGTGTATTAATTCTTCATATCTATGAAATTTACGTCCAGCAAAAAAATTATTTTTGACATACTTTATGCCTGATTCTACTTTGCCTTTTTCTTGAGGTTGATATATACGACAAGGAGAAAGTAAAATCCCATAATGATCAGCTAAACGTTTGTATTCCTTCTGATATACAGGCTCATAGAAATTGCTATCTACCACCCCAGCTTTAAGATTATCAAGTTTTATTACTTTTGGACTACCAGCAAAATAATTAAATGCATTGATATGACATTGTATCCATGTTTTACAACTTTGATCAAACACTACTTCATAATAATCAAGGCGACTATAGCTTAAACGCATATTAAACACATATGCTTTAACTCTACGCCCTTGGGCATTATACTGTAAGCCTATGTCACCAAAATCTACTTGTGCTTCCTCTCCTGCTAAAGTATGAAAACGAATGCAACTGTTATTCTGAATCTTATATTTTTTGATATAACGGGTTAGCGAACCATAACTTTTTGTATAACCTTGAATTTTTAACTCTTCAAAAATTCTTATGTAACTTAGATTCTTTTCTAATAACTCAATTATTTGTTCGTGCCAAGAATCCAGTGCTGAAGATCGTTCATAGGGTGCAGGATATTCTGTACCAGACTCTACGTAACGATTTATTATTTTTCTTACTGTTTTACGGTCTATCCTTGTTAGTTTGGCAATATTTCTTTGACTGTTGCCTTGCTTATAAAGGGTGATAATTGTTGTGTACATATTTATTCTTATCATTGTATCACTAGATATTTATTTTAATTAATTATCTAGTGAATATTGCACATTATAACCTTATTAGGTTACACCAAATTCTCTGGTCCCTTTTTCGTGCAATTTAGTGGTCCCCTTTACTTTAGCAATGACAGGTAATACTGCTTTACATTATGCAATATGTAAAAATAATTTCTTTTTTATAGAAGAATTATTATCTAATAATGCTAGTCCTTTTATTTTAAATAAAGCAGGTTTTTCTATCTTATATAAATTAAATACAAAAAATTGTAATTTTAAAGATGAAATTATAGGATCTTTACATTCTAAATACCCTGAATCAATTGAACTTGGACTAGTTGATAACAAAATTATTATTTATGATATACATAAATTACTTTATAATTTACCTTATTTTATGTATGAACATAATATTTTGATACTAGGAAATGATGCATAAAAATTATTTTGAACAAATAAAAAGATTACCACTTACTTTAATCCTACTCATTAGCCTAATTTGTTCTATTGGGTTTATTGTTCTTTATTCTGCTGCAAATAGCAATCTGCAACCTTGGGCACTTAAACAAATTGTGAATTTTTGTATATTCATGCCTATAGCTATAATCATTGCTTTAATTGATTTACGGATTATCTTTAGATTATCTTATATTTTCTATTTTTGCGTACTCGCTTTATTAGTTGCCGTAGAGCTTTTTGGCTCAACAGCAATGGGCGGAAAAAGATGGATAGATATTGGGATAGTAAAGCTTCAACCTTCCGAGCCGATAAAAATTGCCATAGTATTGATGTTAGCCCGATATTTTCACTCACTAACAGTGGATGATCTAAGTAAACTTCATAAAGTAATTATACCAATTATAGGAGTATTAGTTCCAGCTTTTTTAATAATTAGAGAACCGGATCTTGGTACAGGTATGATTACTTTAATTGTCTCTAGCATTATATTTTTTGCAGTAGGTTTTAGAATAAAATATTTTATAATACTTGGAGTTACAGCCCTTGTTAGCTTACCTATCGCTTGGAATATGTTGTATGATTACCAAAAAAAACGTGTGATGGTTTTTTTAGATCCGGAACGTGATCCGCTAGGAGCTAGCTATAATATTATACAATCTAAAATCGCTATAGGCTCAGGGGGCTTTTTTGGGCTTGGATTAAATCAAGGTAGTCAAAGTCATTTAGATTTCTTGCCTGAACATCAAACCGATTTTATTTTTGCCACTTTTGCCGAAGAGTTCGGCTTTTTAGGCGGTATGTTTTTACTTGTGTTATATTTCTCACTTATAACTCTTTCCTTATTAATTGGCGTCAATTGCCGCACTGTTTTTAGCAAATTAATGGTCATAGGTATAACTGCCACGCTATTTAGTCACGTATTTATCAATATGGCTATGGTCATGGGATTAGTACCTGTAGTAGGAGTGCCACTGCCATTTATTTCTTATGGCGGTACAATGATGGCATCAATGTTGATGGGCTTTGGATTGGTTATGAACGCTCAAGTAAATGGGCATACTAACTTAACGAATATATGAGAGTTTAGTTTGACTATTATAACAAGCATATTATAATAGTCATGACCAAATCAACATACTCGTTATAATGGTCACAAATATTATTTTTTATAACCACTTTTTCTTCTTAAAATATTTATAGGTAACGGCTATAGATATGACCATTAAAAACAAGGCTATAGGGTAGCCGTAAGGCGATTGAAGCTCAGGCATCACAGTGAAATTCATGCCGTAAATACTGGCTATTAAAGTAGGTGGCAAGAAAAATATAGTCACTAATGAGAAAAGCTTAACCATATTATTCTGCTCAATAGCAATCATACCTAACGCTGCGTCTAAAGTTCTTGCAATCTCACTAGATATAAATTGTGAAAAGTTAATTATTGAATCCACATCACGAAGTAAAGTATCTAACAAATCTTTAGACGCTTTATTTTGACTTATTTGCGGAGATTTTAAGATATATTGAATAACCATAGTAAGGGAAAACAAACATTCACGACTTTTTGAAAGTAAATCACCTTTCTGTCCTATTTTTTTTAGTATTCTTTTATGATCTATTCGTAAATCATTTAAATTATTATCAAGTATTAAACGCCCATAATCATCAATATCCATACTAACAGATTGCACAACATTTGATAAGCCTGTTACCATATTACGAAGTAACATAAAAAACATATGCTCTGCTGTATATTTATAATTCAACTGTTTAGCAAATTTATTAATACAATCATTGAAAGAGGTTAACTCTACATAACGAACAGTTATTAAATAAGATTTATGTAAGATAAATACTATAGAATGTGTTTCTGGAAATTTCTTCTCTTTATTAATAAGTTCTGTAATAGTTAAATATAACGCATCATTTTCCGTATATAATCTTTCTGAAATTTCAATTTGTGATATATCTTTTAATGTTGGTATATCTATATTTAATGAATTCTTTATCTCTTCTCTTTCTTCATTTGTAATATTAAATAAATCAATCCATAAAGTTGATTCATTAACAATATACTCTTCTTTTTTTACTATAGCATTATTTTCTTTTAAATATGTGGTAATCATAACCTTAAGTAACAAATTTTATTATCAAGATTAGCAAAATTCTATTTTTAAAGCAACTTAAAGCTATTATTCATGGCTACTCTCTTCTTTTACTATAGTAAAAAATATCAAAAAGTTTTGTAAAATATTCTCTCTAATTCCTCTAAACGTTGTTCTATTTTTTCAAAATTTTTTTCTGCTGTAGGATTTTCTAATAAATACGCAACTTCATCTTTTAGAATATTTACTTCTTTTTCAATGAATTCTAAAGTAATATTACGAATGTTTTTTTGATTTTGATTTGACATTTGATGGACTCCCGATTAATAAACCACCAACGAATAAACCTTTGGTGGCCGGGGAGTTAGCAAAACCGTAACGACAGTTTACAATAGCCTTTAGGTTTAAAGTATACACTTTAAACCCTGGACATAGCTATTGACACCCCGACCGTAATAAAGCCGAGGATAGTATCATTTAATGGTAGATACCCACCACGTTACAAGAGATTGCTAAATCCCAAAATAGCCTTATAGCTATTTCAATTACAATTTATACTTAACTCCTTAAAAAAGTCAATTAACAATTAAGTTTTATTATTTTTCTTATATTTTACTAAAAACCATTAGTTATTTTTTATTATTACTATTTTTATTTTTAATATTAGTTGTAAAATTTATTTAGAATATTTATAATTCAAAAAAATTAATATGAAATGCAATGAATAATAACGATGAACTTAATAAGTTAGTAGCTTTTAAAGATAAAAATATTAGAAGAATTTTACATAATAACGAATGGTGGTTTTCTGTAATTGATGTAGTGGGAGCATTAACTGATAGTGCTGATGCCGGTGCATATTGGCGTAAGCTTAAACAGAGGCTAATTGAAGAAAAAAGCGAAGTCGTGACATTTTGTCACGAGTTGAAATTGAAAGCACCTGATGGCAAAATGAGGCTAACAGATTGTGCAAATACCGAATCATTACTGCGTATTATACAATCTATTCCTTCGCCAAAAGCAGAACCATTCAAAAGATGGCTTGCTAAAGTAGGTTACGAAAGAATTCAAGAGATCTCTGATCCAGAAAAATCTGTTGATAGAGCGAGGGAAAATTGGAAACGACATGGTCGTAGTGAAAAGTGGATTCAGCAACGTATGATGGGTCAGGAAACACGTAACAAATTAACTGATTACTGGAAAAATCATGAGGTAACAAAAGAGAATGAATTTGCAATATTAACTAATATTATTCATCAAGAGTGGGCAGATATAAGTGTTAAAGAGCATAAGAATATAAAAAGTTTAAAAAATCAAAATTTACGTGATCACATGAATGAGGCAGAATTAATTTTTACTGCTCTTGCTGAGTTATCTACCCGTCAAATAGCCGAATCTAATAATGCAACAGGGATGGAAGAAAATAAGGCTGCAAGTAAGATAGGTGGAGGTATAGCTATAGCTAACGCGACTAGCATTATTCCTTAGAATCATATAAGATAAAGCTTTTAATTATGGTAGAGATGAAAGCATACAGTCAGGATTTAAGAGATAGGGTAATCAGTCTGCACAATACTTCTAAATATAGAATAAAAGCAATATCAGACTTATTGGGTATAGAGCGTCATACGATATCAAATTGGATTAGACGTTATAAAGAAAATGGAGACTACAGCTCAAGACAACATATGCAAAGTGGACGTGATGCTAGGTTTACTAATAAGGAGCATATAATTGAATTTTTAGCAAAGAATCCTGATAGCCGAGCTATAGATATAAGAGATGTAGTAGCACCCGAGCTACCAATGAGCACATTTTATGACACGCTTCATAGAATGAAGATTACATATAAAAAAAAGAGCCAAAATACAAAGGCAGGAATGAAGAAGCCAGAAAACAATTTGTAGAATATATTGATAAAATAGCATCTGACAAACTTGTGTATTGTGATGAAATGGGGGTAAGTAATAATATAACCATGTTGTACGGATGGTCAGAGAGAGGAGCCAGATCTTACGCAGAGCAAGGAGGTTTTGCTACTGAGAGAGTAAATATAGTTGCTGGTTATAATGAGGGCACCAAAGAATTAATTGCTCCATTAGAGCATTCCGGTTATATTGATAAGCAATTATTTAATCAGTGGGTAGGTGAGCTATTATGCCCATCACTCAAACCTGGACAATTTGTAATAATGGATAATGCGAGTATTCATAAGTCACTGTTGGTAAAGGAATTAATAGAAAAAGCGGGTTGTACTCTTATTTATCTACCGGTCTATTCTCCAGATTTAAATTCTATCGAACACTGTTGGGCTAATTTTAAAAATTACCTGAGAAAAATTATTAAAAACTTTAAAGATTTTCGTGATGCAATAACAGCAGCAATGGTACAAACCTTCCCGTGTTAGCTATAAAAACGCTAGAGTTGCTTTGGAAAATAAAACCGGTAAGAAAGTGATTTCAACAGAAAACTATTTATTACCTGAAAGCAAAAAAATGAAAGAGCTTAGTTCACAAGACAAATAATTTTCTTGAATAAATTGTAAACCTTACTAGGCTCTGTACACCTTTATAAAAAGATTTAATTTTGGTTATTTTTTGCTGCAAATTTAAGATTTTTTTGAAATATGAATAACATCCTATTGAATAACATCCTATCAAAAATCTTATTAATTTTCGCTAAAAAATACCTCAAAATAGAAAATCAATTACAAAAGTGTACAGAACCTAAATGCGAATAGCGAATTATTACATAATCCGCTATTCGATTAGAAATATTATTGATATATACCACAATCCCCTAAAAATTCTGGTTTATCATATTGATGCTCTTCATATTTACTCTTTATCTCTAATAATTCCGTCCATGTAGTTTTTATTTCCGGCAATTCAGTAGGAAGATTTTTTGATATTTCATTTAAAGAATTTTGATCTTGTGAAGATAGCGGAAACTTTTGTATATTTTTGATTAAATTACAAAGCCCATCAGCCCATAAATCTTCTGATACATTATCAGTTTTGGTAATTTTATTATACAAAGATTTAAGATATGGAAATACCATTTTACAAGTATTTAAAGTTGTGGAAATAAATTGTAAATTATTAAGCCCTTTATTTATATCTACTATTTCCTTACTTACATCAACTATGGAAGATATATCGCTAGTTATTATAGCTACTGCTCCACCACTAGCAATTGTAAGCTTTGTACCGGAATCCTTAGGCAGTTTAGAATATATGGCACTACCTATAGTATAAGCAGAAAAAGCAAGCTGGGTTAAGGGGTTAACAGCAGCTAAACCTACTATAGCTACTTTACCGGCAGTAATAGCTCTATTCATACTACTCTTATCTTCCATATAATCTTTAATAGAAGAAATAATAGATGGAATTAAATGAATAGGTAAATTATATAAGTTAACCGACGGAAGTAGTGAAGCTACATAAACTACTGTACCAGTAATAGGTATAATAACTTTTAGGCTTGGGTTATCGTTACCTAAAAAGCCAAACGTATTTTTTATTATTTCGCAACTATTACCTATTTGTATTACAGTACTAGCATTTTGATTTAATACATTAATATGCTTATTGCTATCATAAGGCAAAGATAATATTTCCGCTAAATTTTTGGGTTTTTTACAAACTCTAGCCCAAATAGGTAATTCTTTAATATGCGTATTATGATAAACATTAGCACACTTACCAAAGCTATGACTACGAATAACCATATTTACTTCATTTTGCCCATCAATATTGCTTACTATAGCTAACGCGACTAGCATTATTCCTTAGAATCATATAAGATAAAGCTTTTAATTATGGTAGAGATGAAAGCATACAGTCAGGATTTAAGAGATAGGGTAATCAGTCTGCACAATACTTCTAAATATAGAATAAAAGCAATATCAGACTTATTGGGTATAGAGCGTCATACGATATCAAATTGGATTAGACGTTATAAAGAAAATGGAGACTACAGCTCAAGACAACATATGCAAAGTGGACGTGATGCTAGGTTTACTAATAAGGAGCATATAATTGAATTTTTAGCAAAGAATCCTGATAGCCGAGCTATAGATATAAGAGATGCAGTAGCACCCGAGCTACCAATGAGCACATTTTATGACACGCTTCATAGAATGAAGATTACATATAAAAAAAAGAGCCAAAATACAAAGGCAGGAATGAAGAAGCCAGAAAACAATTTGTAGAATATATTGATAAAATAGCATCTGACAAACTTGTGTATTGTGATGAAATGGGGGTAAGTAATAATATAACCATGTTGTACGGATGGTCAGAGAGAGGAGCCAGATCTTACGCAGAGCAAGGAGGTTTTGCTACTGAGAGAGTAAATATAGTTGCTGGTTATAATGAGGGCACCAAAGAATTAATTGCTCCATTAGAGCATTCCGGTTATATTGATAAGCAATTATTTAATCAGTGGGTAGGTGAGCTATTATGCCCATCACTCAAACCTGGACAATTTGTAATAATGGATAATGCGAGTATTCATAAGTCACTGTTGGTAAAGGAATTAATAGAAAAAGCGGGTTGTACTCTTATTTATCTACCGGTCTATTCTCCAGATTTAAATTCTATCGAACACTGTTGGGCTAATTTTAAAAATTACCTGAGAAAAATTATTAAAAACTTTAAAGATTTTCGTGATGCAATAACAGCAGCAATGGTACAAACCTTCCCGTGTTAGCTATATATGCTGCTTAAAAGGGCTATCTACATCAGGACATCCTTGATAAAAATTATATTGCTTCCAACCATTATCTTCTGGCATAATAAAAGAATTAGATAAAGAGGCTATATTGTTCTCATTAAGTGATACATATTTTTCACCAACAAAAATATTATTTTGAGGCTGTTGCTCGGACTCGTAAATATTGGCAATACTATTTATCCCTTCTCTTATCGATCCTATTATATTATTAATAAACGAGGTACTTCTACTAGCAGCTGAGGTTAAAAATTCTGCATGATAACTAGCTTCATCTATATTAAATTCTGTTTTATGGTAATTATTGTGTCTTATATGGTGTGCAGTTTGAGGTATAGTATTATCTACTTCTTGAATTAGGTTATCTATGAATTCCATTACAGATGTAGAGCTGAATGGAATTTGTTCTATAACTTCTCTATATTCTGCTACTTTTTCTTTAGAGATAGGTTTAAGCGATAAGCTTTCATGTAAGATAAATTTATATTGGCTTAATAATTTATCATTAATACAATCTTTTAATTTTATTAGATCATTTGGAATGAGATTATAATTTTGTAAATATTGCATTTGCTCTAATAACGAAGCAAAACCTAAAGCTTTAGCAGTAGAAACATCTTTAATATTTTCTAATGCTATTAAATATTTTAATTCATTTATATCTAAACAATTTGCTTTATTACCAAGCTTATTTATATTTATATATGCCTCATACATCATTCCAGCTTGTAATAATTGAAATTGGAACGAATAATCGCTATTATGATAAATAATTATTGGTTCTAATAACCCTTCTAATCCCCAAAATTCAAATATATCAATATGTGAGGCATAAGTGTCGGAATATACTTTTGATATAATAAGTTCGTAACCATTTACATGTTTTAAAACCATATCTTCACTTTGTCTCTCAACTGTTATATCTTTTGGGTTAATATTCCAGAATCTCACTATTCCAATTTTTTTATTCTCTTCTGGAGTTGGATGCGAATCAGTATATATATCTTCTATATTATGAAATATTTCCTCATCATGAGTAAAATCAAAATTATATACTGTAAATATATCAGAACTATTTAGGTTTTTATGATCTAGAGTTAAAATATCCTGATTAATATGAGGTAATTCTATAGGGTTTTTATAATCTATAGCTTTGTTATATTTATAGAGCTTAAAATTTTTCCATGATTTATGATCAGAGTAAAAATCTTTTAACACTATACTTGCTTGTAAATCGATAATTTTATTAGTAGTTAAAAATATTAAATCATAATCTTTACGATATATTTCATAATTAGTGTCTTCAATAACTGCTAATTTTGTATCGGATGATACTAAAAATACGTTTTTAGTATTACTTGCTCTATAGAAAGGGGCTAATATTAACCCTGTTTTTGGAGTATTAAATGGAATAAATCCATTATATTCTTCATCTAATAACATTAAATGCTGATATTCTGCTCCTTTAAAATAGTCTAAAACATCAACAATCTTAATACTATTTTTCTCTTGATTTGTTATTTTTAATTTTAAACTATTGCTTATATTAGCTATTTCCATACTACTTATACTATAAGGTATATACAGCACATCTAATTCTTGGTCGGTTGCTTTGTTATTAATATAAAATTTAGAATACCATAATAAAAATTCTGCTATATATATATCGCCTTTCTCATTACCCTGAACGTAAATTACCTGCTTGTTTAAACTTATAATATCTTTCCCGTCAGAACCTAAAATTATATTCTTCTTATTATCACTATCAAGCTGTAATATTTTGTTATAATCTTCTATATCAGGAGAGAAAAACGGTATTTCCATTACTGTTAGAATTTTATACCCTTCCTTAGAGCTAGTAATTTTCTTTAAATATTTTTGGTATTGTGATAGATTTTGTAATTCTTGCACTATACGCTTATCATCTTGATTTGGATAACGTGCATTTAACTCAAAACGATTAACTATTTCATTATCAGATAATTTAGGAACAACATGAGTACCATATTTATCGAATAATATATAATTATTATTTTGATAATTTTTAAGTTTTAAAGTAAAAACCTTATTACTGCTCCAAGGACTGATATCAAAATATAAGATATCATCTTCCTTAGAATAATAGATTTTCTGACAATCTTTATAATAATACGATATCAGGAAACGTAACTGTTACATTTCCTTTTACATCAATTTCTGATTTTGTATTATAATTACCAAATCCGTTAGTTTTAATATAAAAAAGATATTTTCCCACCTCTCCTGAAACGTTAGTATTTGGATAAACTACAACATCATTACAATTCTTTATTTTATCAGGATAAAATGGATTATTAGCACCGCCTGTATTAACTAATATAGGACTTTGAAGTTTGGATTTTGAAGCTACGTCTTCAGTATTACAAATAACAGTATCAGTATTATTTCTACTTCCATATATATTTATTTTTATCTTTTCATCTATTTGTTCTGCCCATATTGTAGATTTTTCATTAGCAAACCTTATATTCATCAAGCCGGATATCGGTACTGTAGAATTCCAAGAAATTTTAATATCTTCATTTGACAATTTCGAGGTATCTATAATATTAGTTGAGTTATATGCAAATTTAATTCTACCTGTAAAATTTTTTCCTAAAAAAACAAAATGATTAGTAATATTTTCACCACCTCTTAATGCACTATTACTTTCATGAATATAAAAAATATTATTCCACTTATTACTACCGATAATATAGCCTGAGTTTATATATCCTAAATCATAAATAATGCTTGGGTTTTTAGAAAAACTATTTGCTTGCGACTGAATTACTACAGCATTTTCACAATAATATTTACTATCTTCTGAATTATTACTTTCTTCTGAATATTCATAATTATTGTTTGTTTTCTTTGGTAAACAAATAATATCAGTTTGTGGAAGCTTTTTAGGTAAGAATCTCGATAAGCTATATTTTTTATTATGAGGTTTACTCATATCAATTACGGAGGAAGAAGAACAAAGCTTAGTATTTGTTTCTTCAACTTCTACCTCTCTATAATTTTTGCTTATAAGATTTGGTTTAACAAGCGGTCCTGGTGTAACAGTTTTTTTAACTTTAACTGTCTCTAAAAATATTTCACCTAACCCAAATCCATAAGCTACGATATCAGTATTATTGGATAAAGCTCGGAAATTTGCGAATGCTTGCTCTGTCAATTTATCTATATATTCTTTACGAGCAGCTAATTCTGTTATATCCTTATGCATTGGATATGATAAAAAACTACGCCAAAAAATACTCCAATTTTCATTATGAGTTGTGTCGTACTTTTCTTCATATTCTATAATATTACTAACACCGTTATATATACCCTGCCCAATCATTAATACAGTACCGACTACAATACCTGCGATAGGATTAGCAATAAAAACTATACCACATAAAAGATATAGATGAAAAAGTTATGGAAGCTATAGAGTCTCTTATTTCTTTATCACTACATTTATTATCTATTGTTGATAGACACTCGTTTAATTTTACTGATGCTAGGGTTATATCTACAATATCAAATACTCCTGCTATAGCACCAGCAGCACCTTTTGCAAATTTTACAGCATATTTTCCTGCTCCTACTTTAATTATAAATTCCGGTTTTATAGATTTGAAACGGCTGAATTTACTTGCAATATTACCAGCATTGTTTAGGGATTTAACAGTATATTTAATTGCTATATTTTCTATAGGTTGCGATAAGAATGAGTAGCTAAATCCCGCCAAACCCAACATACATTCTTTAGTTGCATCATCTTGGACGCATATTTGGCTAATACTATGCAGAGAGTTTATTAATTGTATATGACCTGCTGCATTTAATAATTTATTTCCTAAAGCCTTTCCATACTGCTTACTATGCATATTAGGCATAATTTCTTGAATATGTACGCTTTCTAAATATTTATCATACCCACCATACTGCCCTATTTGATATTTTAATTGATCATAGTCTTTCCCTGTTACTATTTGTATTTTGGAATTTTCTAATAAAGAAAATTGTTCAATTGCTTGTAAGCTAAATTTATTTTGGCTTATATCTAAGATAGGTAATTTATTTAAATTGATTAATGATGAGGCATCTTTAATATCCAATTTATTATTACGAATACTTAATTCTTTTAAATTCGGAAAATTCCCTGAATATAATATTGCTTCAAGACCATTTATTCCTATGTTGTTATTATCAAGGATAAGTGTTTTAACTTTATTAAGATTTATCTTTGTTAATTTTTTTATATCTTTATTTTGGAAATTATAGCCTGATAAATCTAAAATTTCTTTTTCTGAAAAGTTTTTTATACCTGGCACTTTACCTTTCAATAACTCTTGATAATCTGTGCTAATTTGATGGGGCTTTAGCTTTAATTGATTAATTGCATTTTCGGGTAAAGGCTTTGTTAATACATAACAATTATAGTGAGGATTAATACTATTAACTGAAAAGAATTGTTCAATAAAACTACTTAATTCCGGATATGTTAGATCAGCCTTAAGCGTAAATATTTCATTATAATTTATGGATTTGCTATATAATTTATATTGATTATTTTCTTTAAACAATAATATAGTATGCTCTCCATTACTGTATAATGCAGGTAATTGTTTAGGGAAATACTTTTTACTTATTGCTTTTAAACTATTGTCATCTATATATTTCTTTCTAAAATTAGAGGCTTTTCTTAATAATAAATCAAGTTTTCTTTGCTCAACCTTACTATAGTTTTCTTTTGTTTCATCTAGCAGCTTACTAAGATTTGTCATATATTTTAAGTTACGACCTTGCTTGGTTGCTACTATAAAAGCATAATCTAAATACTGATTAATAATATGTTCATTATCAGGTAAGGGTTGATATAGAGGTTTAACGTTTTTACAAGGGTCAACAGAACATTTTTGTTTGCTACCACAAGCTGCAACTGTCTTAGTTGTTATTTTTTCAAGAGAATCAGTAAGTGAGTCTATATCTTTTGGGTGTAATTCATTATAGGCATCAATAGCCCCTTCAATTGCTTCGCCTATATCTTTTTTAAAATCACTTAATTTATTTAATAAGTCCTCAGCTTCCGGTAATGGAGCTAATTCTTTTATAAAATAATCTACCCATTCTTGTAATTCATTTAGATATTTAGACTCTAATATAGATTTCCATACTTTAGGATTTTTACTATTTAATACGTTATCGGATAATTTATACTTCTTTTCTACAGGTAAATTATATGGGCTGGTAGCATAAACAAAAGCTTGCACTTTATCATGATATATGGCTTCAATTTCTGCAGTACACCCCGCACAAGTAGAAGGTGTATACATATTATTAGGTGCTAAACCTATATTTATTTTTAATATTTCTGATGATTTATTTTTTATAGTTTTTGTTATCTCAGATATCCCATACATTTCAACATGCGGAAGGTTCTTAGTACTTGGTAATATTTTAATGTCCTTATTAACATCATATTTTTGTACTAATTTTTTTGTATATTCAGTAGGAGTAAATATATTTCTATCGTTATCACACCATATTACAAATTTTTTGAATCTATCTAATATATCTGTATCATCTAAGGTTTGAGATAATACAAATTTATCTATTAGTTCTTGAACCTCTTTGATTTTTACATCATCCTCATTACTGGCAATGAAAAATCTTTTATAATCATTTAGTAATTTATTTATATATGGATGCTTTGTCTTATATAAATGTTCATATAAATTATATTTACTAGTCGGATTAGGATCTTCATGATAATTCGAAAATAATTTATAAGATTCTTTGAAATTCTTTTCATCAATTTTATCAGATGGAGAAATTAATATTTTTGAATTACCTTTATCAGTATATTCGAGTACAGCACTATAGGGTCTAGTGGTAGCAATTATTGCTAATTGATTTAAAGCTTTTATATGTTCTAAATGTTCCGGAGATATATTATTATTAATTTCTGGATTTGGGCTAGTAGCTAGTCTATATATATTATCTTTAAGTATTTCCATAGCTTGACTTAGCATGGTATTTATTTTTAAATCTTTGTAATCTTTAAAAGATTTTTTTAAAACTTTTAGTGGTTGTTGAGATTGTTTTGATGGACTTGGCATAATTATGCTTTTTCAATTTTTGGTTGAACTTTTATAAAATACCTAACCTAGCTGGGATTATGTAGATTCCATGTTATCTAGTTGTTTGTTCAGCTTTGTTGCATGACTCGGGAAACGTCATTGCGAATGAACGAAGTGAGTGCAGCAATCTAGAAAAAATAATAAAAAATGCTAATTTATAGCATTTTTAAACTGGATTGCTTAGTCAAAACTTACAGTTTTTCCTCGCAATGACGGGAAAATTGAGCCATACAACAAAGCCCGTAAGGCTTGCCTGCGTAGATCAATTTTCTAGTTGTCATCCCGCGAGCTTGTAGCGGGACCCAGTTAAAAATACTAATAAAATTAGTATTTTTTATTATTTTCTGGATCTAGTTCCCAAGCCACGGCATGACCCAAGGCGTTTTTTGATCCACGCAACAAAGCCTGCCCAAATAACATCCACTATACAGCTAAAGTTAGATTTGATTATTTTTAGGAATTAGTAAGAGATATCATATATTTCATCTTCTCCGCCAATTAGATACGTAGCTGTTGCAGTAGTATCAGTATTTGCAACATTAGGAGGAACTACGGCACTTGGGGTTGCATCATTAGTAACTTCTCAAGGTTTTAGTTGGCGTGCCGTTTTTTGGATAGGAGCGGCAATAGCACTTGTAGGTACAACAGCTAGAAAGAGTCTTCGAGAAACTCCAGAATTTGCAGACGCTAAACGTCAATTAAAAAAAACCTTAGAAATTGCAAATCAAGATTTATCTATTATAAAAAATAATCCTATAATAAGTGCTAAACTTTTAAACAAAAATTTTCTAGCATATTTTTTAATAGAATGTTGTTGGCCAGTAATGTTTTACTTTATATATGTTTATTGTGGTGAAGTATTAGAGCGTGTTTTTAATTATACCCCAGCACAGGTTATTAATCATAATTTCTTTATTTCATTAGTAAATTTATGTGGCTTTATAATATTAACATTTTTAAGCTATTGGGTTTACCCATTAAAAATCTTAAAAGTAAAATTTTGGGCATTCATAATCTTTACAGTAGCTATTCCTTATTTTTTAAGTCATATGACAAGCCCTACCGAATTGTTTATCCTACAGAGCATAGTTATTTTATTTGTCTCAGATAGTATGCCTGCGGCTCCAATTTTTTATAAACATTTTCCAGTTTTTAAACGCTTTACTTCAGCTACTCTTACATATGCTTTATCAAGAGCTATAATGTATGTAGTAGTGTCCTTTGGTCTTGTTTATTTAACTAGGTTTTTAAATTATTGGGGACTATTTATTGTTTTTGCTTTAGTAGCAACTGGTTTTGCAATTGGTTTATCTCATTTTGAAAAGGTAGAAAAAGAAGCTGGGAATTATCCTCTATAAATAATTCTTTTTGTTGGTTTTGTATTGATAAATGTGTATAGCATAGTTGGATTAATTTCTGTACTAGTGTAGGTATTTCTAAGTGCATACTAATTGTTATAAATACATTTAAACTTTCTGTTATAATTTTTTTAATTTTTTCAGGTGATTTTGCTCCAAGAGTTTGTAGATTATGGATACGATCAAAAAGTTTTATTAATGCTGTATCGTATCTTTTTTGTTTAACTAATAAGTTTAAGCTTTCTGCGGCTGTAATTTTACCATCAAGTTTAACTCTGGTTAAGCCCTCAACGTGTCGTGCAACTTCTTCCCCAAAGATTTCAGCAATCATTTCTTTCGTAAGTTCTGTATCTTCAATAGTATCATGAAGTAGTGCTGCTTGTATCATTACAGCATTGTAAAGCTTAGGTACTTCCATTGCTGTAAACTCTGCAAGCATAATTGCCACTTCGATTGGGTGAGAATAATAAGGATCACCTGACTTACGCATTTGTAAGCCATGATACTTTCGGGCATAATAAATACCCTTTTTGACTTCGAGGATATCTATAGGGTTATTCACTCTGGTATTTAAATATTCGAGTTTATCAAGTAGTTTTTTAGCATAAACACAGCTTTCAAACTTTTCTTTCCAACGGCTTAAATCTTCCATAAAAGTTACATTTAAATTTATTAAAGAATTTTCAGTTTCTACTTAAAATTAAAAGTGAGAAATTGCAATAATAAATATTTTTTAAACTTTGTGTGGCAAAAATAAACTAGCTTATATACCTTAATATGACTAACAAAATAATATTAATTTGGTGCTACGTTAATTAACTAATTCAAAATAATAATTAACAAAAAGAATTTTTATTAAAAACTAGCGATGCAACTAATAATTGTATTTATATTAAACTTCAAACTTTAATCAATTTATAGCTATAGTTAAACTTTCCTTAAGTGAAAAAATAGTCGGCGGTAATTCTACTACCTATAAACGCCATTTTTGGTTTAAGAAAAATTTTATTATTTATCTAGTCCTTTGTCACTAATTCTAGCCTACTAAACCAAGCTATATCAACCATTTTATCACAAAAATATATTAAATACTCCCTAACTTTATGCCATATATCGTCAAATCCAATTAGTGCCGTTTCAATGTAACTTTCAACACTTACTTCTTGCTCTTGTTTTACAATTAATTTATCGTTGTTAAAATATATTTCTATTTTTTCTGTTTTATGGTCATATTCAAAGCTAAAATCTTCACTATTAGCCGTAACAGTGTCACGTTTTTCATTTATTAAAGCTTTAGCCATATAATTTAACAATTTTTCTTTTGTGCTAAACGATTATTAGGCTTGTTATAAGTAAGTTTTAATAATAATTTATTCATAAATCTTAAGTTAAAATCACAACCTGACCTTGATTTTAGCCATTTGACATCTTCCTCGATCAATGGGTAAAATTCTTCTGTTTCTTCATAACACCTGAAGAATTAGCATGATTTATTACCTTTGGCTCTAAACTTTCATTTTTACTTTTAGAAATTAGCGTGTTACCCAAATCGTTGATATTTTCGTTACTTAAATTTTCTTTATTAAAAATATCATTTTCAAAATCAGCTTCTTCATATCTAGATTTATTATTATCTATTATATTGTGTAGGTGAAATTTTTTAATAGTACCGGACAGTTTTTATTCTATGTCATCCCGCAACTCGATTGCGGGATCTTAGGATACAGTCTGTGACACAAGATCCCACGGACAAGCCGGCGTTGTTGCATGACTCTAATGTTATTCCCGTGGAGGCTTTATTGCATGGATACCAAATCGTCATTGCGAATGAGCGAAGCGAGTGCGGCAATCCAAGAAAAACAATAAAAAATGCTATAAATTAGCATTTTTTAGCTGGATTGCGTACGTACAATTACTTCGTAATTTCCTTAGCTCAGACGGAAAAACCGATCCACGCAACAAATTCTTCCCGCAGAAGCGGGAATCCTCAGCATAAAGCGAGATACCTAAGCTTTTAATTTTAAAAACTTGCTGCTTTTATGTTTATTTTCTAGATTCCCGCCGTTGCTAAGAATGATATATAAGGTCACCTACACCTGAATAAAATATAACATTTTTTTTATAACTGTCCGGTATTATTGTCATTGTCAAATAAAAAGGGACCACTAAATTACGTAAAAAAGGGACCACTTTATTTAAAATTTTTTATGTCATATTACCTCCAGATTTATAGTTATTAATACGATAACTTTTACCTGTGATGTTTAGTATATGTGCATGATGTACTACTCGATCAATAATTGCATGAGTTAATAACTCATCAGCAAATATTTCATTCCATCTTTCAAAATCCTTGTTTGTGGTGATAATGGTAGATTTATTTTCATATCGTTTAGCAATAATATTAAAAAAATCATCTACTGAATGTTTTGGTAATTGCTTAAAACCTAACTCATCAAGAATTAATAAGTCAAATGATAAGAGTAATTTAACTTTTTTGTGATAGCTATTATCTGCTCTTGCAATATGTAAATTATAAAGCATATCCGATACCGTAGTAAAATATACAGAGTATTCTCGTGTTAAAGCTTTTAATGCTAATCCAATAGCAAGATGAGTTTTGCCAGTTCCAGAATTACCTATGAATATGACATTGCCCTTAGTATTAATATAATCACAAGTAGATAAATCACTTATTACTTTGGTATCAATACTTGGTTGGAACTGAAAATCAAAGTCTTCTAAATTTTTAGTTACCGGTAATTTAGCAGCATTTTTACGACGACGGTAATTATTATACTTACGGTGAGATTTTTCATCTTCACATAATAGTGAGAGAAATTCTTTAAATCCTAGTTTATTATTTTGAGCATAAATAATCCTTTCATTTAAGCTATTGACTATACCTGATAATCTAAAACTACGTAGGTCATTAAGCAAGTTCTGCATTCTGACCTCCAAACTCTGGCAATGGTAAGTTTACTGCATTACTATTTAAGATATTCTTAATTTTAGAGTAAGAACTTATACCGTAATGTAATGCTCTATGACAGGCTTTATCTATTAACTCATCATTGTAAACCTTACGTAAAGAAATAATACCTCTGGCACAACGTTGCCAATCATTTACTCGTGTTTGTTGTAATAACTCTAATAATAAACTGCAATTATTGCCTATCTGCTGCATTTGTTGTTGATAATGTTCGCTATATTCTATAAAACCTGGGCATAGACGTTTATATTTGGCATAATGAGACGGATTAGTGGTAAATATTCCTTTGCCATCTACTCTAACGTGCCTTGCTATTAAATCATTTTGTATAGAAAATATTTGAACAAGGTTTGGTGATAATTGTACCAATACTTCACTGTATATATATTTTGCTGGTACGGAATAATAATTATTATCTATGGTGATATGACAATCTTTTGCTACTTTTCGATTATGCCACGATGACAAATCAAACGTTTCTAATGGTAAGGGCATTAAATTATTACTTTCTTCTTGCTCAAATAGTTCCTGAGGAATTTTTTTAGTAGTACCATGTATTCGGTTATTTGCTTTATTTAACCAGTTTGCAAGATCGTGTATTAATTCTTCATATCTATGAAATTTACGTCCAGCAAAAAAATTATTTTTGACATACTTTATGCCTGATTCTACTTTGCCTTTTTCTTGAGGTTGATATATACGACAAGGAGAAAGTAAAATCCCATAATGATCAGCTAAACGTTTGTATTCCTTCTGATATACAGGCTCATAGAAATTGCTATCTACCACCCCAGCTTTAAGATTATCAAGTTTTATTACTTTTGGACTACCAGCAAAATAATTAAATGCATTGATATGACATTGTATCCATGTTTTACAACTTTGATCAAACACTACTTCATAATAATCAAGGCGACTATAGCTTAAACGCATATTAAACACATATGCTTTAACTCTACGCCCTTGGGCATTATACTGTAAGCCTATGTCACCAAAATCTACTTGTGCTTCCTCTCCTGCTAAAGTATGAAAACGAATGCAACTGTTATTCTGAATCTTATATTTTTTGATATAACGGGTTAGCGAACCATAACTTTTTGTATAACCTTGAATTTTTAACTCTTCAAAAATTCTTATGTAACTTAGATTCTTTTCTAATAACTCAATTATTTGTTCGTGCCAAGAATCCAGTGCTGAAGATCGTTCATAGGGTGCAGGATATTCTGTACCAGACTCTACGTAACGATTTATTATTTTTCTTACTGTTTTACGGTCTATCCTTGTTAGTTTGGCAATATTTCTTTGACTGTTGCCTTGCTTATAAAGGGTGATAATTGTTGTGTACATATTTATTCTTATCATTGTATCACTAGATATTTATTTTAATTAATTATCTAGTGAATATTGCACATTATAACCTTATTAGGTTACACCAAATTCTCTGGTCCCTTTTTCGTGCAATTTAGTGGTCCCCTTTACTTTAGCAATGACACCAGCATTTACAGCTGCATTACCACCAACACTACCATTAATTTGTCCATCACCTGTAATAGTTGCATTTTGGCTTACACCACCCGTTATTGTTCCATCATTAACAGAAGCATTTCCATCAATATTAGAATTAAATTCACCGTCACCTGCAACTACATCACCGGTAACTCCGTTACCATCATTAACGACTGTTCCACCTTGAGCGATAGTAAAAGTTCCGGCACTAGAAGCATTAGTCAAAGTAACTAGACCAGGTCCATTAAAATTAACTGCTCCTGCGTTCTGAATAGAATTAATTGTTCCAGCTCCTGCAAAATTAACAGTAGCAACGTTAATAATGTCACCAGTTGTTACACTATCCCCTAACATAGCTTCTCCAACTACACCATTACTGCTTATAACATTTCCTACTGTTCCATTTGCATTAACATTTAATACACCAGCAAATCCTGCTAAGTCAGTCTGACCGCCAATAGTTGTAGCAGTAATAGTTCCTGCACCTGTATATGTAGCAGTACCTCCTATATTACCGGTAATTTGTCCATTTACACCTACGCTTGCATTACCGCCAGTATTACCAGTCATTTGACCTGTAGTTACAGTTGTATTACCAGTTACATCACCTGTAAGCTGACCAGCGTTTACAGTTGCATTACCATCAACGTTACCAGTAATTTGTCCAGTAGCGGTAATAGTTGCATCCCCGTTTATACTACCAGTTATTGAACCAGCATTAACAGAAGCAGGTCCGGTAATAGTAGCAAACACTGCTCCATCTCCAGCAGCAACTGTACCGGTAAGAGCAGCAGGCGATGCAGCTGTATTAACTTGTGCATCTGCATTATTGACTGTAAAAGTGCTTGGACCAGATGGAGAAGTTATATTAACTGTGCCAGCACCATTAAAATTAACTGCTGTAACATTTGTAATTGCTGTGGTTGTTCCTGCTCCTGCAAAATTAACAGTACCTGCCGGAGTCCCAACTATACTACTTGTAATAATTCCTAAATTACCTCCATCATTAACATTTAATTTACCCTCATTTCCTGCAAAATCGGTTTGACCGCCAATAGTTGTAGTATTAATAGTTCCTGCACCCGTATATGTAGCAGTACCTCCTATATTACCGATAATTTGTCCATTTACACCTACGCTTGCATTACCGCCAGTATTACCAGTAATTTGTCCAGTAGCGGTAATAGTAGCATCCTTGCTTATACTACCAGTTATTGAACCGGTATTAACAGAAGCATTTCCGTTAATAGTAGCAAACACTGCTCCATCTCCAGCAGCAACGATACCGGTAGTAGGAGTAGTAAGATTAGCAGGGGCATCAGCTGTATTAATTTGTACTCCTGAGGCTGTAACAGTAAAATTACCAGCATCGGAAGGCGAAGTTAAGGTAACTAGACCTGCACCCTGAAAATTAACTGCCGTAACATTAGTAATGGCAGTACTTGTTCCTGCTCCTACAAAATTAACAGTACCTGCAGGAGTCCCAGCTATACTACTTGTGACAATGCCAACTATTCCATTATTATTAATATTTACTATACCTGTTTGACCTTTAAAATCAGTTGTTCCAATAACATTATTTACTGTGAGATTAGTTGCAGCAGCAAAATTAATACTAGTATTGACATTTCCGAGTATTAATTGACCATCTAAAAGTGTAGTAATAGGATTTGCAGTATTAATAGTTGGATTTACAGTAATATTACCTGTCCCTTTAAATTCCATAGTGTTTAAAAGATTGCCAGAGCCTGCTATACCTAAATTATTTGCGTTTGTTATTGTTAAAGTGCCACCAGTTGAATTTAATGAAATTGCACCACCGCCTGAGATGCCTGGATCTAAATCCCCATTTAAATTGGCTGTTACATCACCATTACTTTGAATAGTTAATAGAGAATTGGTATTACCAAATTTCAGACCGTCTGAAGCAAGGTTAAAATTTTCTGTTGGAGTAAGTATATAGCCTGAAGCACCACTACTGTCACCAATAATTATAGAAGCAATATTTGACGAGGTAACACCCTGATCTGTAAGATTACTATTCCCGGCGATAGTAAGAGATGTAAAGCCACCAATATTAATTAGACTTGCTCCACCTGAAGCTGTAACATTTCCTATAACATTTAAATTATTAAATTTTTTAGTAGCCCCTATAGTTTTATCATTGGTAGTTCCTTGAATAGTTAAAGGTTGAGTACCATTTAAGACCATGTTACTAGTACCATCAGTAAAACCATCTATACTATCACCAAAGGCTACAGTTTGTTGAGTAGGAGCATCAAAAGTTAGACTAGAATTAGCTTGAGCAAAAGTAAGTTTACTACCATTTGCCAAAAGAGTAAGATTTGGTTGATTAATTGCGTAAGTCAGTGCTCCAGGAAGCGTTGTTGATCCTATTTGAGTAACTCCAATGTCAGCAATACTAGGGTCAGTTACTGTAAGATTAGTAGCTACTGTTATTCCACCAGCTGATTGGCTAATAACAGGGCTTGAAAAAACATAAGATCCTCCTGTCCCATCAAATATAAGTGTTCCTTTTTGGTTATTAAAATTTACTCCTGATATAGCAGTTAATGTTCCGCCTACATCAGCCATACCATCACTAGTAAAATTAAAATTTTCAACAGTCACATCTCCCTGAAGATCAACTAGTGTATTATTATCACCTTGAATATTTAACGCATAAATAGGATTACTTCCTGTAACATTTCCCCCTACGCTACCGGTAACTGTATTATCTCCAGCGAAATTCAAGTTCTGAGTTCCTCCTGCTACGGAATTAATTATATTACCCGTTATATTAACTTCGGAATCTATTATTGCTGTTGCACCCGTTCCATTAAAATCCATATTAGAGGTTATAGCTGCTTGGAACTCTGAAATACTAGAACTACCAAATTTTATTACCCCTCCTGCTCCGGTATCAATCGGTGTTTGCCATTTAAGCTGTGTAGTACCGGCAGGCATGTCTGAAGGGTTTTGATTAATTCCAATAGTTTGAGCAAAAATAGTACCGGTAATAGTTGTTATATTCTTACCATCAGTAATAAAAGTATTTAGTCTTTGCTTATTGCTAAGTCCGATATTTACAGCAATAGTTGTTTCTGAGGTAGAAACGTGAAAGGCTGCTGCCCCATAGCTGTCTGTTATTGTTCCACTGTTATCAGTGATAGGTGCTATAGGTTTACCGGATACAAATGCATAGCTTTGACTGCTTTCATTACTAAAATCAACTGAAGAAGTTTGACCTCGAAATATAAAAGTTTGCCCGACTGGATATACGTTAACATCACCAGTTAAGCCGTTAATATATTTATATCCTGTTCCTATTGTTGCTGTTAAAGCTGGAGCAATATCAATTGTCCCCATACTAGTCCAAGTTTTGTCTTTTACCTGTATAGTAGTACCAGCCCCGATTATTGTAGTAGCATCCGCAGCATTAGCAATAATAGTAGGTGTAGTGCCGGTAGCAAAATCCATTAAGCCAGAAGTTTTGGCATTCATCTCAATTATTCCATTACCGTTTTGGAAATCTATACTTGCGATATCACTTTGATTAGTTGCAGTACCAGCAAAAGGATTTGAGTTCCCAGAAGCATCTTTTGCATCTGGATCAGCGGGATACCCTACACCTGTCAGGGTAACGTGTACTCCTGGCGTTATAACCATACTTAATGCGTTTGGGTTACCATTTGAGCTTTGAATAGCATCAATTGTTGTATTTGGATTTGTAAAGGTCATAACAGTACCTGAAGCACTTAGATATGTTCCGTTAACCGTGGGCGTGTTAACATTGATGTTGGACTGTATTGTAACTGTAAGCATTTGACCAGGGAGAAGTGGTGCTCCTGCATCAAGTCCCGCCCCGCTGTTTAAATCTGCAGTACTTCCTGTCACATCACGATTTATTAACGTTGATGTACCGAAAGCACTTTCTGCTGTGAGCATTGTTGCAGCCATAGAGGTACTGACTAGTGCCTTTTTTACGAAATCCTTTATGTTATTTTTTTGACTTGACATAACGTCTCCTAAAGTTTGCTTAATCTTTAAATTAAAATTTGAGATCTGTATTTTCTCAGCAAATATTGTTCTGTATTGCGTGAAGATTGGTAAATACTTCGTGCAAAAGATAATATAAAAATGTTAATGTTTTTGTTATGTTTAACCTTAGAAATGGTTAATAATAAAATTAATATTTTTACTCTGTATTTTAATTAATATTAATAATAAAAAAGGAATAGCAGAAATAATTAATAATTGTTAAAACAATAAAATTTTCCTAGTGCATAAATTTGTTCTATAAAAAACACACTACTTTTAATTGAAAATTATTAATTATATGTAACAAATACATAAATAAAGCTAGAATTTAAAAGGAAGTTATAGAATCAATTAACAACTTATAATTGTTTTTCTTTTATTAAAGAAAATTAAATTTTGTAGATTTTTTGTAATAACTTCATAAAACCTAAATAAAATTTAATTTTTTCGCTTAAATATAATTAATTTTAACCATAGTTAAAATTTTATTAACATGAGTTAATCTATACTTAGTAAGATGTCGAGTGGATAAGGTAGTAATTACTGTTTTTATTGTTAAATAAGCTAATATTTACATATTTTTAAATAAACAAATTGATTTGTTGCGAATAATGGAGTATATAATATAAGAAATTAACTCTCGGGGCGTAGCGCAGCCTGGTAGCGCATCTGGTTTGGGACCAGAGGGTCGGGAGTTCGAATCTCTCCGCCCCGACCATTTATAAATATAAATTAATGTCAAAAGACGATCTCATTCAGTTTACGGGTACAGTAATTGAGCTTGCACCTAACGCTACTTTTAGAGTGAAGTTGGAAAATGGTCATGTAATTATTGCTCACACCGCTGGTAGAATGCGTAAAAATCGTATTAGAATATTATTGGGTGATAAAGTTACAGTAGAAATGACTCCTTACGATTTAACTAAGGGACGTGTAATTCTTCGTCACCAATCTTAAGCATGCAATATCGATCAAAAAACCTACCTATAATACTAGCATCACAGTCACCTGCAAGGGTTGAGCTTCTTAAAAGAATTAAAATTATACCTGCACAAATTATTCCAGCAGATATAGACGAAACGCCTAATCTACGTGAATCACCAAATCATTTAGCGACAAGGCTTGCTTACGAAAAAGCTACAAAAGTTGCCTCTCAAATAGAAGATTCTGCTATTATCATAGCAGCAGATACTGTAACGGCACTTGGAAGAAGAATATTGCCAAAAGCAAGTAGCCCTGAAGAAGTAAGATATTGTATGAATATATTATCCGGACGTCGTCATCGTGTTTATACCGGTTTGTGCATCATCAAAAAAGATAAAGATCAGTTGGTTACTAGGCAGAAAATAGTCCAAACAGTCCTTAAATTTAAAAGATTAAGCGAAGAAGAGCTAAATTTTTATTGCTCGCTAGATGAGGGGATTGATAAAGCTGGAGGATGTAAAATCTCTGGTTACGCCGAAGCTTTCATTTCATTTATTTCCGGCTCTTATTCAAATGTTATGGGATTACCATTATTTGAAACAGTAAACTCCCTGAATTCTCTGGGATTTATAAGTTATAAATAAACATCACCTTACTTTTTGCATTGCCTGCGTGGATCAAAAAGCACACTAGGGTAGTCATCTAGTTGCTTGACCAATAAGACCAGATAGTTTTTATGTCATTCCCGCGGAAGCGGGAGGCATTGTTGCGTGGATACCAAATCGTCATTGCGAGCGACTGCAAGGAGCGTGGCAATCCAGAAAAAAATAATAAAAAATGTTATAGAGTTAGCATTTTTTACTGGATTGCTTCGTCAATTACTTCGTAATTTCCTCGCAATGACGACTCTCAATCCACGCAACAATGCCGAAGCTGGAATCCAGCATAAAGCGAGATACCTAAGCTTTTAATTTTAAAAACTTGCTGCTTTTATATTTATTTTTCTGGATTCCCGCTTCCGCAGGAAGGCATTGCCCGCGTGGATCATTCTCCCCCTGTCATCCCCCGTGATTTATTCACAGGATCCAGTTAAAAATACTAATAAAATTAGTATTTTTTATTATTTTCTGGATCTAGTTCCCAAGCCACGGCATGACACCGAGGGCGTTTTTCGATCCATGCTGGCAAAACTAATTACTCCCCATTAATCAGCTTTTTAAAATAATTGATTTTATAAGACCAGAAGTAATTTTCATTACTTTTTAAGGCTTTTATATCTAGAGCGAAATCATTTTCATCATAGATGAAAATTTTAATTAACTTGAGATATGATAAAGTACCGAGAATAATAGAACGAAATAAACCTAAATAGGATTTTAGCAATTGTTTATCAATTATAAGTATAATCTTATTGCATGGCGATTTGAATAAACTACGAATTAGAGTATAATAAGCATCTATGCCATTTGTTGTCATCCCGTGGCTTGTCCACGGGATCCAGAAAAAAGCGAGAAAAATCGAGCTTTTAATTTTAAAATTTGCTGTATTTAGGCTTTTTAAGTACTGGATCCCGTGGACAAGCCACGGGATGACAATACAAAACTTTAAATAAGTCAATCTGATTTTGTAAGCTTTTAACTGCAATTTAGATAAACAATTATAGAAAACCAAAACTGTCTTGTTGCAGGGATCGATTTTTTCCGTCTGAGCTAAGGAAATTACGAAGTAATTGACGAAGCAATCCAGTAAAATGCATAGCATTTTTAACTGGATCCTGCTACAAGCTCGCGGGATGACAAAGAAGACGACACCAATTTTTGAAGTTCATCGACATACAAAGTTTAATTTGAAAAAGGGCGAGATACCTCGGAGCTTTTGACCGCAGCGTATACGTTAATACGTGAGGATCAAAAGCAAGAAGTACCGAAGCCATTACAATTGAGAACAGTAGACGAAGTTTTATTTGGAAAAGAGCAAGGCGTCTTGAAGCTGATAACCGCAGCGTACAAAAAGTACGTGAGGATTATCAGCAAAAGACAACATAGCCAATTTTTCAAATAAAACGAGTCTATGCGATTTTTTGATATTCAAAATATATCTTTCTCACCGCATAAATCCAAGCAAGACATACGAAAGTAAACACCACCATTAGAACAGGTGAAATAGAGGTAAAAGTTGCAGTTGGGATTATGGTAAATATAATAGATTGTACAAGCCCACTTGATGATTTACCAACTTTTGCACTTATCACGTCAACAGCAGCTTTACCTTTTGTTTTTAACTCTTGATCAAGAGGGATATATAGCATTTCTCTTGAAGTATCCCATATAGAATATTTTGTTCCTTTGGCTAAAATATTCTGGATTCCGCCGATAGATACGGCGAGTGCAAGAGGTGACATTAAAATTGCCCCATCAAATAATGAGAGGATTTTTTGATCAAATACAATAAGCACAAAGAACAGAACTCCGGTAACCATTATTATTACAGGTGAGATTACAGCCGCAACAAACCAGTTATGCATACGCATAACATTATTGCCGATAATAGTCATAACCATAATGGCAACGCCGGTCCAAAGTATGTACAGACTATTGAATTCAGCATAAGTATTAACAGTTGGATATAACTCCTTAATTTTTGCTTTCCATACGGCTTCAACCAAATTAATAGCAAAACCAAATGCTGCCGAGCAGATTAAAAGTAGCCATAAATATTTAGATTTTGCAATATATTTAAAGCTCTTAATGATCCCCATACGCTCGGAAGTTGATCGCCCACTTTTTGCCTTAGAGTAAAATAAAGGATTAGTAAAAACATTTCTGCTAATAAAACGAATTAGTAGACAACATATAACTGCAACGATTGTAACCAAAATAGTTGATATTTGTACTAAAGTGATTTTGCTGTCAGAAATATTTATAAAATGCTTCACAATAGTTTCTTCAGATGATAAATTCATCATTAAGAAGCCGACTAATATTAAAGATGAATTACCGAATAACGAGAAAAGCGTATAGAATCTCTTAGCTTCTTCAGTAGTGGTAAGCTCATTGGCGAATTGCCAAAATAATAGTACGTAAAAAATATTAGGCCAAAGTTCGGCAAGGCTGTAATATACTATATAACCCCAATTGCCTATTAATGATATATACCATTTAAAATGCGGGTAACGTTCCATCCAATCAGCTAGATGGTCCGGATGTACATGAAAAACATGAATATTAGGGTAGATAACAAAAGCAAATAAAACAAAGAAACCGATAAAAAATGCAGTTAAATAATAAAAAATCTTCTCAAAAGTGAGATGATTAATCATTTTAGCATAAATAATTACAAATAAAGCAGCTGCAGGTGTAACACAATAAACTTTAGCAAAACCAGCTATCTCTGCACTAATTTCAGAAATTAAGATACTATCTTTTAATATGCGTAAAATATTCTGATTGAATAAAATGCAAAACATTAAGGCACTCATCGGAATAAATTTTCCGAGTTCGTAATTATGAATAGACCAAAAAGCGGCTCTAAATTTGCTTTTAAACGGTCGCGATGATGAGGTACTTAGCATTATAAAGCCCTAGGGACAAAAAAAAAACTTAAGCACTTCGAGATTTTATGAAAAGTTATTTTCTCTAAAAAATTTAGAGACTATATACTGTTTTGTTACATTCTGAAGATGCGAAAGTTTATACAATATTTTTGGTCCAATGTCAAGAAAGATTAATATAATATAAGAAAGTTAGGATGCAGAATAACGATAAATATCAGAAATATTTTGACCTATTAACCCACCAATTAAATACCTGACATAATAGTTGCAAATACTAAAATATAATGTTAGAATGAAATAATGCTAAAAAAAGAAGATTTTAGGACATTATCAACGAGTGCACAAGCAGCTTTAAGAAAAGTTGCATTAAGAGCAATTGATAAAGGAGAAAAACAATCAGATGTATCAAATCTTATAGGAGTAACACGTCAGACTATTAGTAACTGGGTTAACAAAAGAAGAAGAGGTGATAAATATGCAATAACTGGCAAGTCTAGAGGAAGAAAGACAGGAGAGAAAAGAATAATAAATGAAATGCTGGGTAAAAAAATACAAGATTATATAAATCACTCTAGACCAGAAGATCACAATATCAAATCTGCACTATGGTCAAGAAAAGCTATTAATGCCCTGATTAAAAAATGCTGTGGTTTCTTTTTGCCATTAAGTACGATTGGAGAATATTTAAGAAGATGGGGATATACTGCACAAAAACCAAAGAAATTAGCTTATGAGCAACAGCCAAAACAAGTTCAAGTATGGCTAGATGAAGAATATCCCGCAATAGTAAAACAAGCACAAATGGAACAAGCTGAAATACACTGGTGTGATGAAGTGGGTATAAAATCAGAATGTCAGGTGTTACAGAGCTATTCTTTAAAAGGCAAAACACCCGTAGTTATTCATAAATCAAAACGATTTACTATAAATATGATATCAACTGTTACGAACAATGGTAAACTAAGGTTCATGTTATATGAAGATACACTAAAAACAGATATATTTATAGAATTTCTAAGAAGATTAGTGAAATCTGCAAGAAGGAAGATCTTTTTAATATTAGACAATTTAAAAGTACATCATAGTAAAAAAGTATACAGCTGGACAAATAAGCATAAAGATAAAATTTCTTTGTTTTTTTTGCCTCCTTATACTCCACAACATAATCCAGATGAATACTTAAATAATGACTTAAAAAGAAATGTAAATAGAAAACATATACCTCTTACAAAAGATGAGTTAAAATACAATCTTAAATCTTATTTACGTTGCTTACAGAACAATCCTAAACATATACAAAAATTGTTCCAAGCCGATGATGTTAAATATGCCTCTTAAGTCAGGTATTTAATTGGTGGGTTAATAATAGATTTCTTGAAGTTTTGAGTCCTGTATTTAGTAAAGCAATAGAATGGGAATTGCTTACAATAAATCCAGTTATTGGCATAAAGAAGCACAAGGAACAATCTAGAGATAGGTATTTAACTAGGGAAGAAATACCACGATTTTTTACAGCAATAGCAGACGAGCAAAACCAGGTAATGCAAGACTTTTTCTTAATAGCTTTGTATACATCAGTTCGTAAGGATAATTTACTTACTATGCGTTGGGAACAGGTGAGTTTTGCTGATAAACAATTATATCTTCCAGAAACTAAAAATGGTGATCCTCACCGTTTACCTTTACTAGATCAGGCAGTAGAAATATTAAAAGCCAGGAAAGAGCAATCTACTAGCATGTGGGTATTTCCA
Organism: Rickettsia endosymbiont of Rhinocyllus conicus; assembly: GCF_964026465.1. NCBI lineage: Bacteria > Pseudomonadati > Pseudomonadota > Alphaproteobacteria > Rickettsiales > Rickettsiaceae > Rickettsia > Rickettsia endosymbiont of Rhinocyllus conicus. Next base: position 1,246,178 of record NZ_OZ032155.1, read on the forward strand.
AGTGAGACCAGCAGTAGTGGTCACCTGCAGGAACCAAAGAAAGCGTGGAAGAGGATTTGTAAAAAGGCAGGAATAGAAAATTTAAGGATCCATGATTTAAGGAGAACAATACCAAGCTGGATGGCAATGACCGGAGCAAATCAATATGTAATAGGACAGCTTCTAAATCATAGAGATCCAAGATCAACAGCAGTGTATACTAGACTTGCCAATGATACTGCTCGAGAATATATGCAAAGAGCCGTAAATACTATTATAAATATAAAATCTTAAATATATGTTAATTGATATATTGATGTTATAATAATTCCTGTATTAAGTGAGTTCTATAAGAACAGAGAGGCCAAAAGAGGAAGTGGTAAAGCAATCGTTGCAACAAGCTTGGAAATTCCTTTTTTGCTTCTTCTATACTCTTAAGAATTATTGAGTTTTTGAAGATTTTACAACAATGAAGAATTTTATAATTATGAATACTAAAGAAAAAGCTAAAGTACTTAGCTGTTTTGATGTAGCTAATTATTTTTTAGTATTAGTTGATAGAGAAGCAGGGGATAGTATAACCCAGTTAAAGCTGCAGAAATTAATATATTTTGCTCAAGGCATTCATCTTGCTTTATTTGATAAAGTGTTGTTTGAAGAAGAGATCAAGGCTTGGAAACATGGGCCGGTAGTACCGGCTTTACGCTCAATATTTGGCAGCTTTAGAGATAATGTAATTCCTTTGCCCGGAGAAATAGACTTTGCTATTTATGACTTAGCAACAAAAAAATTACTTCACAAAGTATATTCTTTTTATGGTGAACATTCAGCTGCTTATTTACGTCATTTAACACATAAACATTCTATTTGGTATGAAGCTATAGAGAATGCAGATAATACTATTACTAAAGAACAGATACAGGAATTTTTTAAAGCTAATATAATAAATGATATTAAAGATTATATTTTATCAACTACTAAAGCAGATATTGTACAAATAGAAAATGCTGAAGATGGGTGGTGGATGAATTATGATAGTGGCGTACCTGCTGAAGATATTACAGAATACCTTTTGAAGGTAAAGAAGAAAAAAGAAGGTAATAAAAGTTGAAAGTCATTTGGTCTGATGAAGCCCTAGAGCAGTTACAATTCTGGAAACGTACTAACTCTAAAATAAGTAATTAGAATTAATGGTTAATTTAAATTAGCTTTATTATTAAAAAGGAATTGAACCGGCACATTTTCACTATTTTCTATAAGGAAACGATAATATTGTTTTGCAAGATCCACAGCGTCATAACTACAGCAGGACTGAATAGCAAGTTTTAAACATTCTAATTTTAACTCTACATCACTTCTAAACATACACAACTCACCAATAATTTATTTCATTAATATTAGCAAATTTACTACTAATTATCAACAAATGCATTTATATAGCTATAGAATTCATCTCCAGATAGGCACAGTTTTAGATGAATTACAGCTTTTTTTATTATGGCTTAAAACTCCACTGGCAATGTAAAAATTAGGATGTTAATGTCATGACTAGCAAAACTTATCTATTAATGGAAATATCACTTAATTAATATGAATAATAATTGTGCTAATCAAAGATTATATTGGTCACTCTCTACTCCACTAAAATATATGGCCTTAAGCTTAGATGAGTGGTTAGTTATCTTACTTGGTATAGTACCTGGGATAGTGTTACTAAATAGCGGACATGCTAAGCTTGGGATGATATGCATTATAGCTGGTATTGTACTTTGCTATACATTTAAGAAGTTTAAGAAATTATCGGAATATTTTGTACTTAAGAGTTATTTAGTCGCTAAGAAATGGCTATATGCTCCTACTTCTTATCCTAATTTGCTTGGGAAAAAGGTAGGTAAGTAATGGATCATTTATTTAAGCAAAGCTCTATTCAGCAGCTAGTTAAGTATAATCAGAGATTATTGTTTATCACATTGCTGCTTGCAGTTACGAGTCTTCTTGGGATGATTAAAACAGTTAGCACGGAAGAAAAATGGTTATTAATTCCGGCAATAGAGCCGGATCGTCGGATGATAGTATCATCCAAAAGCTATCATGAGACCTATCTTAAAGAATGGGCAGTGTTTGTAATGAAAGAATTATTTACTACTTCGCCAGAAGGAGTAGAGAGGCAAATAGCGGATATGAAGGTGGTATCTAGTAATACAGAGCAATTAGATAAGTTTTTTAAAGAACATTTAGATTTTGTTAAAGGATCTAATGTTTCATCAGTATTTTTTCCTAAAAAAGTAAAAGTCATTGCGGATGGAGTATTAATTAACGGCACATTTCGTTATTGGTTTGGAGAAAATAAGCATATAGCAGCTGATAAAACTTATTTATTAACTTACAAGCGAGGAGCTAATCATTTGTTGTTACTTACTGGTATTAAAGAAGAAGAGGTAAATAAGCAATGAAGAGTTTGAAGTCAGAATTGCAGATCTTAGTAGTTTTTGTTGGCATAATGCTTGCAAGCTTTAGTAGTAATGCTTATGGGACACATTATATGTTACATGCTGATTCTTTGTTAGAGCTGCAAATAGCAAAAGACGCTCCAACTAGGATTAATATCGAAGGAGAAAAGATTAATGATATCTTTATTCACCCTAGGGAAGCTGCAGAAATAGTAGTACATGATTCAGGCTGTTTATTTATTTTACCACAGCAAAATAGCAGTAAACTTTACCTAACTCTAATTGGAGAAAATGGTACGATTCAAGATTTAATGCTGAATTTTACTAAAACTAAACCAACACCAATTAGACTTATTAAGTTTGATTTAGAAAAAGAAGTAACAAAGTTAACTAATAACAAAAAAGAGAAGCATCATGAATGTAAAAAACAAAAATGTAATAGAAAAAGAAAATAATAAACAATATTTAAGAATAATATATCCTTTATTGCCAGTATTATTAATTTTTTGTGTAAATGTAATACTATCTGAAGTAGCTTTAGGAGAAACATTAGAAGGACAGTTAGATCGCATTGGTGGGCTCTCTACCGGTAAACTGAAAACTATCGGGATATCAGGGGCAACGATTTTGTCCTCAATCTGGGCAGTAGTCAGGGGTAATTTAAGACTTGCCGGAGCAATTGTAGCTATTGGTATTATTTTAGGGTTTTATTTAGAGTGGGTCTCTAGTGGGATGAAAATCAGTTAGATAATTAGGATATTGATTAAAAGCAATGGATCAAGAGTTCAATAAGCAGGAAGAATTACAAAGTACAGTAGAGGATCATAAATTACCATCTACATTTAGTAAAAGATTATCAGAACTCATAGAGATAATTAAAAACAGACCATTAGTAACTTTAGCTTGCATAGGCGTGATAATGGTTTTGGTATTTTATGGATTGTCAGAAAGTGAGGTAAAAACTTCTAGGGCTCTACAAGAAGATAGACAATCAAGGGAAATATCCGGAATAGAAAAGGCCATAGATCCAAGGGCAAAATGGACTGCAGAAATATTAAATGAAGTTAAAAACATGCAGAATCATTTGGAAAAGCTAATAGAGAATAAATATTTAGAAACTAAAACTAAAATTGATGATTTTAGTCAAAAGTTAGAATCATTAGAGAAGCCTCATGAAGAAACTATATTATATGATGGCAATGATTTTAATAATAATCAAAAAATAGAAGATTTACTAGATAATAACCTTGAGCAAAGCATTGTTGCTGCTCCTACTGCTCCAGTAAAAAGATTACTTGGTTATGTAAAAAGAGCTGACTTAAGGATAAAAAAAGACGTTAAAGATTATATTACTACCGGCAGCTTTGCAAGAGGGGTGCTGCTTACCGGAGTGGTGGTTGGAACCGGCACTAATCATGCAGCTTCACCTGAGCCAATAATGATAAGGCTTGTTGATACAGCTATTTTTTCTAAAGGATATAAAACGGAGCAAATCAAAGAAGCAATTTTAATTGGTTCTTGCACTGGGGATATTTCATCAGAGCGGGCTAAATGCCGGTTAGAGACGGTATCTTTATTAAATCGTAACGGCAAGATAATTGAAAAACCGGTAGAAGGCTGGTTAATAGGAGAAGATGGTAGACCCGGCATTAAAGGGATAGTTGTTGATAGATCATCAGATGTCGCAAGGATGGCGGTACTTAACGGCATACTTGGCGGGATAGCACAATTTTTTCAGAACCAGTCAACAAATAGCATATTTCCGGTGTCACCGATTACCGGTCAGCAAAATTCCTTAAAAGCTCAGGATTCTCTTAAAGCTGGTGTTTATGCCGGTACCGGTAATGCTTTAGAAAAACTTGCTGATTTTGCAATTAAACGGGCAGAAAGTATGAGTCCGGTAATTGTTGTAGCTTCAGGTAGAGTAATAGATGTAGTATTTAGAAAAGGTTTTGATTTAAGAGAGAATAAAGAGGCTGCTAAAGTAGATAGAGTACTACCGCCAACTACTACTGATTATTCGCAAAAGGCAGCAAATTATAGTAATTATCAAAATTATACCGGTAATAAAGTAACAAGTTTTACTAAGGCAAAAACTAAATTGCAAGAACGTTTTATTAAGGATAATGGGACTGATGAAATGACAGATATTGATTTGCAATCAGAACAACAATATCCGGGTAATTTTTAATGAATAATATAGTAATTAATCTGCTGTTGTTATTAATGTTAAGCTTTAGCGTTGCTAGTTGTAAATTGATGCCATATAGAAGCGATTTTGATTGCCCGCTGCCCCAAGGACTAAAATGTAAATCATTATATGAAGTAAATAAAATGGCTGATTTTGATATGTTTAATCCAAATAATAATAATGATAAGCCTAATTTTAAATCGAGATGCTTTGCTAGATGCTCTGGAAGGTATAATAATGACATCAGGAATTGATAAAGATTTTGCTCGGGAAAGACTATCTAAACATTTTGTTTATGAATCATATGATGAGGAGAGTAGCTTGTTTTTTAATAGGGCTTCAGTAGGATTTGTCCTGCTTGGCTGGCCGCTGGTTGGAACAAGCTTGCAAGCTCAAGGAGAGATAGCTGAATTTTTAAAAAGTGATGAGAATTTACCGGCAGGCAGTAGTTTTCAAATATTGATGATTGGCTCTGATCATATAAGAGAATATCTAGATAACTGGCAATTACATAGAAAGGGCAGCATCTTTGCTGAGCTTAGCAGTAGAAGAACAAAATTTTTAGAGCAAAAAGCAAAGGAAGAGGGAAATATCAAAGATGTCGTTTTATTAATTTCAGTAACTATTCCGACGCTGACGATTGATATTAATGAGATGATACGAAGAAGAGAAGTATTGCAAGATACATTTAAATCAATTGGTCTTACTACTTATAATGTTGAGGCAACATTGCTATTAAAATTTGTCCGTTTAATATTTGGCTGGAGAGAAGAAGAGCATCCTGAAATTAACCCTTATGAAATATTATCTGAGCAGATTTTACCCGGTAATTTTTCTTTATATGAAAAGGAAGATTATGTAAGTCTTAATGATAATCAAATATTTATCGCTCTAGAGGCGGGAAAAAGACCTTCTGAGTGGAGTTTATCAGCCATGGATTTATTTTTAGGTAATGAGCTAAGACGTGATGAATATATTAGATCAAATTTTTTAATTCATTTTGGTTTGCAGATTATACCAAATCAGTTAGTGGCTAAAACATCTGCTATTACCAAAAGAGAAGCTTTAGAGAGAAATATTAATGCCGGGATGGAGAAATTCTTTCCTAATCTGCAGTACGAGGCACAAGATTTAGCAGGAGCAGTATCGTGCTTACAAAATGGTGATAGAGTAGTAAATATCCACTTAAATGTCATTATGTGGGATCAGAAGAATAAAGCCAAACAAGCAGCATCACAGTTTTGCTCACAGCTTCGTCGAAGTGGCTGGTATTTTGTCCCTTGTAAATATGATCATTTAGCGGTGGTACTTGCTAGTTTGCCGATGCAGTTAGTTGAAGCAGCACCAAATTCTTTAGTAGGTAAATTTAATAGATTCAATAACATATTTAATAAAAAGACTAGGGGAGTTGGCGTAGCATTATCAAATCTTGGTAGAGGCATAAGGACTATTGCTTCAGAAAGTAAGGTGTTACTGCCTATTATTGGTGAATGGAAAGGGGATTTAAGCTCTCCTGGCATGCTGCTTACCGGTAGAAGAGGACAGATAATGTATTGGTCGCCCTTTGGTTCAGCATTAATTGGTTCAAATTTATATAGCACAGCTGCAGCTCCCAATGAAAATTTTAATCTTTGTATAGCAGGAGTACCAGGATCCGGTAAATCAGTATTTATGCAAGAACTAATGCTATCAGTCTTAGGCACTGGCGGCAAAGTATTTGTTCTTGATTATGGTAGATCATTTAAAAGAACCTGTTTGCTACTGGGCGGTAATTATATTGAATTTGATGTAAAAAATCCGATATCAATTAATCCATTCTCAGAAATTCCAGCAGGCGGCAGCGAAGACTCAATTGAAGCACAAGCAGATTTTCTAGCAAGTTTTCCATCGATTCTAGCAACCATGGCAGCTCCTCAGTATGGAACTAATGATTTGCAGCAACCAATGCTGCAAAAAGCCTTAATAGCTGTGTGGCAAGCAAAAGGAGCAAGAGCTGAGATCACTGACATAGCAGATTGGTTGCTTAAAAGAGAAGAGTCTTACTCGCAAGAACTTGGTAATATGCTATTTCCATTTACCCGTGATGGGCAATATGGCAAGTTTTTTAGTGGTAAGGCAAAATTATCCTTAAGCTCAGATATAGTAGTAATTGAAACTGATCATCTTCGTAGTAGCCCGGCACTACTTGCAGTGATCGTGCAAATCATGATTGTGCATATTAACCAAGCAATGGTTAAAGGTGATAGGAAGCGTCCGTTTCTAATCATGATTGATGAAGCATGGAAATTACTATCCGGCAAGAGATCTGGAGAATTTATTGAAGAAGCCGGAAGAATAGCTAGAAAATACAACGGCTCAATAACCCTTGCTACTCAGCAATTAACTGATTACTTTAGGGAAGCAGGATCAGCTGCTGAAAAAGCTTTTGAGAATTCATCACATAAAGTTATTCTCAAGCAAAATCCTGAGAGCTTTAAAGCAATGAGAGCCAACCCCAAACTTGCAGGTTTTGTCGATGAGGACTGGAAGCTAAATTTACTGCAGTCTATTCATTCAAATCCACCGCATTATAGTGAAGCAGCGATTTATGGACCAAGTGTTAACGGAGTAGTAGCAAGGTTAATGTTAGATCCATTTACTCTGATGCTAACATCTACTAATGCTAGGGATTACCAAGCTATAGAGGATAGAATGATTCAAGGCTTAAATGCAACGGATGCAATTAATAGTATCATGGAAGAGCGAGGCTTGGCTTAAAGTGATTAGAAAATATGAGAAGGTATTTAGACATAAAAATTATTGCCATAAACTCCTTTGTTTTATTTATGATTATATTGAAGGTAAGTTATGTAAATGCACACAATAATAATTTAGACATAAGCATAGATAATAATTCTAAAATAGAAATTAAAGATTATGAAGTACAAGGTCATGTATTTCCAATTATTGAAGAGTCATTATTAGAGGTCATTATGGCGAGGCTCAAAATAGCAAAACAAAATGGCGTTTTAGAGAAAATGCAGGAAGAATTTAAAAATAAAGTAAAACAGAAAATCTCTAGACCAACTGCTATCTTAGCTTTAGCAAAAACAAGCATAAACCGAAATTGGCACTATGATCCGAGCTTTATACAAAAGACAGATATAAAAGATCAAGCGGGAAAGATCATAGTAAAAGCTGGCACAAGTGTCAATCCTTTAGAAAAAGTAAGCTGGGGAGAACCATTAATATTTATTGATGGAGATGATGAGCAGCAGGTTAAGTGGTCTAAATCACAAATAGGAAAATTAGTACTTACTAAAGGAAACCCTATAGAGCTTGGGCAAGAATTAAACAAGCAAATATTTTTTGATCAAGGTGGCGTTCTAACTACTCGTTTTAAGATAAAAGCTATTCCAGTTATAATAGAACAAGAAGGGATTTTATTAAAGATTAGTGAAATCAAGATTAATTGAAATATTATAGTATTTGAGTAAAAATTAAGGTGTGAATAACAACTGATCAAATCCGGAGGTAATCTATGAAGAAGTGGCAATTACCAGAAGCAAAGAAAAATTTAGAAAAGATAATCGAAAATGTATTACAAGGTAGGGTGCACGCAATAGTAAAGCCTAGTGGAGAAGTAGTGTATTTAATAGCAGGTGAGAAAAATAATATGATAGCAGAGCAAGCAAAGGTACAAGCAAATACAGATTTAATAACTTCTGAAATATACAAGTAATAATGAAGTTAATAATGTTTATTATAATTATTTTGCTTGGTAATTATAGTTATGCATCAATTGGCTGCGTAGGCAGGTTTGTAAATCCAATCACTGATGTTTGCTGGAAATGTTTATTTCCAATTACTATCGGAGGAGTAAAAATTGTGTCAAGTTCTATGGCTGATACTAATAACCCAAGGCAAATTGTTTGTTTTTGCCCTAAGCCTTCAATTCCGATGCCAGTGCCAGGAATTCCAATTGGATTCTGGGAGCCGGTAAGACTGGTGGATGTAACTAAATCTCCGATGTGTATGGTAAGCCTTGGAGGCATTAATCTTGGTACTAGCATGCAAAAAGGTGTTAAGGATGATATAGAGGGAAGTAGCTTTTATCATGTTCATTGGTATATTTATCCAGTGATTTACTGGCTTGAAATATTACTTGATTTTGCCTGTTTAGAGATGTCACAAGTAGATATCGCATATTTAACTGAATTTGATCCATTATGGGGAGATGATAACAAGGCTGCTATATTAAATCCTGAAAGTTTATTATTTGGCAATATTGCAGCTCAAAGTGCCTGCATAGCTGATTGTGTGAGCTGTAGTTCTGGTAACCTCTCAAATGATACGATGTTTTGGTGCGGGGGATGTCAAGGTTCTCTTTATCCCTTTACCGGTACAACTAGCTCTTATAATGGCGGAGTTGGAACTTCTGCATTAATAGTGGCTAAATTTATGGCTAAGTTACATAGGGAGTTGTTATTATGGGGATATATTGGGAGTAGCGGATTATGCGGTAAATATCCAATGCCAATAATCAAGAAGAGCCAATATAGACTGCAGATGACCTATCCTATACCAGAAGTTTATTCTTGTAAAAAAATTGGTGAGACTGAAACTACCTGGCAGGGTGCACGCGAATTCCCGGTTAAAGGTGAGGATTTTGGTTATTTGATTTGGAGGAAAAGAGCCTGCTGCCTCTGGGCGATGTGAGGTTATATATATGATTGTTTAACTATGAAAATTGATTAAACCTGTTGTTCTACCAACAGTAGCCTACTGGTACATGCATTGAAGTAATTCTTTGTTTGAAGCTACCAGGACAATGTACTCGGCTTTTAAAGAGAATCTAAGCTGTGAGGTAAAGATTAAACTGCAAGCATCATGTGGTTAGAGGCTAGGCTTAGATGGTATGGTTAACATATGTGAACTACTGATAAATGTCGTTACAGTCGTAAGGAGCTAAAGATGCTGATAAGCTCTGTCCAAAAGGATAAGTGATCTGGTTATTGTGCTATAGGCTCACGATACGTAGACTTTATGATCACCGGCAGAAAGGTAGAACCTAACCTATCTATGTCATATATATAGAACACAGTAAGCCTGTATTTCTTCCTGGACTGGGAAAGTAAGCTGTAAGGTAAGCTGATAGGGATGCAGGTAGAGGAGAGACGGAGAAAGCGAAGGCTGTTTTGTAATGAGGCAGATAAGGGTTGTAACATTACCCTACGCGAAAGCGGGCAGACTTCCGTTATGGTCTCTTATTACGAGAGAATTTGATGAAACTTTTAAAGGAGAAAAGCAAATGGTGGTTACAAATCAAATTGTAGCTAGTGCATCTACTGACAGCAATGTGAGTTGGCACAGTATTAACTGGAGTCGATGTAACAGAGTTATTAGAAGTCATCAGATGCGTATCGTAAAAGCAATACAGGAAGGTAGATGGGGTAAAGTTAAAGCTTTACAACGACTATTAACCCATTCTTTTAGCGGCAAAGCTCTTGCAGTTAGAAGAGTGACTGAGAATCGAGGAAAAAGAACTGCGGGTGTAGATCAAGAAATTTGGCATACACCTGATCTTAAATCTCAGACAATAATAAACTTGAGGCAACATGGTTATAATCCATCCCCTCTTAGAAGGATTTATATACCAAAGGTGAATGGTAAGAGACCACTTGGTATACCTACTATGAAAGATAGAGCTATGCAAGCTCTTTATAAGCTAGCATTAGAACCAGTTGCAGAAACAACAGCAGATAGACATTCGTATGGGTTTAGAGCAGAAAGATCAGCTGCAGATGCCATAGAACAGTGTTATATAGTCCTTTCTAGGAAATGTGCTGCTCAATGGATACTGGAAGCTGATATTGAAGGATGTTATGATAATATTAGTCATCAATGGCTTCTAGATAATATTCCAATGGATAAAACCATATTAAGAAAATGGCTAAAAGCTGGATATATGGAAGCTGGTAATATCTACCCTACTGAATCTGGCACTCCGCAAGGTGGCATCGCTTCAGCATTACTTGCGAATATGACTCTAAGTGGATTGGGTAAGTTACTAGCTGAAAAGTTTCCGATGAAAATATCCTCAAGAAAACCGGCTCATAAGATCAACTATATTATCTATGCTGATGATTTTATTATCACAGGTCGATCCAAGGAACAATTAGAGAATCTTGTTTTACCTATTGTAGAGCAATTCTTGCAAGAGCGAGGATTGAAGCTATCTAGTACTAAAACCAAAATTACTCATATTGATCAAGGCTTTGATTTCTTAGGACAGAATGTACGGAAATATAATGGCAAGTTTCTTATCAAGCCATCTAAAAACAACTTACAAAATGTCATAAGAAAGATAAGGAAAATTGCTAAAGATAATAAGATGATCAAACAAGTTTTATTGATAACTATGCTCAACCCTATTATCAGGGGTTGGACTTTATATCATAGACATATAGTTGCTACAGAGAGTTTCAGTAAATTAAGGCACGAGATATTTAAGATTGTGTGGCGATGGTCTAAACGTCGGCATCCAAATAAGAGTAGTAACTGGGTTAAGAATAAGTATTTTAAGTTTATAAGAGGTGATGCTTGGAGATTTGCTTGTATAGCTGACAAGCCAAAATTAGGGGAAGAACCAATTACTTATAAGCTTATTGACCCAGCTAAACTGCCTATTAAGCGACATGTAAAGATTTTGTCCGAAGCTAATCCATATGATAAGAAATGGGATGATTATTTTGAAAAAAGATTAAAACATAAAATGTATGAATCTTTATCAGATAACAGAAAATTATTAAATCTATGGAATAAGCAAAAAGGTAAGTGTCCGAATTGCACGCAAATCATCACATTAGAAACAGATTGGGATATACATCATGTTATCCCAAAATCAAAAGGTGGTGATAATAGGAGCTCAAATTTGATGATGCTACACATCAATTGCCATAAACAGATCCATAATCGGAGATTCAATGTTGAAGCTGGTTCTAAATAAATTGGGCTTTAAGAGGCTTGGTAGGGTCGAGCAATGGCGCGGTAAGTCAGTAGCTCCCGTTTCCATCACCCGCCTCGTCAAACGTAACGTACAGATTTCCCGTATTACGCTTTCCTGATAACTTCTTATCATTGCCTATGACCTATCCGCTGTTATTGCTTTCAAAGGTCTGTAATATCGAATTTGGTAATCGTTATATAACCCCATCTTCTCATACAAATCTCTCCTACTCCACCTTTCCCAGCCGAAGCCTTTCAATCCTCGTGATTTCATTAAATGGCGTCTTACTTTCTTCTCTACCCAGTCTCTTACATATCCAAAACAACGGCTAGAGTTACCAATCCTAAAGTAGTTTATCCAACCTCGTAATATCGGGTTGATAAGGTATGTTATTCTATCAACTGGTTGCGATATAAACTTGCGGAATATCTCTTTTAGTTTTGCTAGCAGGGCAGTTCGCGCTCTCATTCTAGGCGTCTTCTGGATTCCAATTTTACCTTGCTTAGTTTTCGCTCGTCTAAAATCAAATCCCAAAAAGCTAAATGTTTCACCATTCTTTAGATCAACTGTCTTTATCTTCTCTTCGTTTAGTTCAACCTTTATTTTCAACAATTCTTGTCTTAGCCTTATATTGATTGCTCTCTCTAACCACTGCCATTTTCTATAGCCATCAATTATTAACCCACCAATTAAATACCTGACTTAAGAGGCATATTTAACATCATCGGCTTGGAACAATTTTTGTATATGTTTAGGATTGTTCTGTAAGCAACGTAAATAAGATTTAAGATTGTATTTTAACTCATCTTTTGTAAGAGGTATATGTTTTCTATTTACATTTCTTTTTAAGTCATTATTTAAGTATTCATCTGGATTATGTTGTGGAGTATAAGGAGGCAAAAAAAACAAAGAAATTTTATCTTTATGCTTATTTGTCCAGCTGTATACTTTTTTACTATGATGTACTTTTAAATTGTCTAATATTAAAAAGATCTTCCTTCTTGCAGATTTCACTAATCTTCTTAGAAATTCTATAAATATATCTGTTTTTAGTGTATCTTCATATAACATGAACCTTAGTTTACCATTGTTCGTAACAGTTGATATCATATTTATAGTAAATCGTTTTGATTTATGAATAACTACGGGTGTTTTGCCTTTTAAAGAATAGCTCTGTAACACCTGACATTCTGATTTTATACCCACTTCATCACACCAGTGTATTTCAGCTTGTTCCATTTGTGCTTGTTTTACTATTGCGGGATATTCTTCATCTAGCCATACTTGAACTTGTTTTGGCTGTTGCTCATAAGCTAATTTCTTTGGTTTTTGTGCAGTATTGTCATTGTCAAATAAAAAGGGACCACTAAATTACGTAAAAAAGGGACCACTTTATTTAAAATTTTTTATGTCATATTACCTCCAGATTTATAGTTATTAATACGATAACTTTTACCTGTGATGTTTAGTATATGTGCATGATGTACTACTCGATCAATAATTGCATGAGTTAATAACTCATCAGCAAATATTTCATTCCATCTTTCAAAATCCTTGTTTGTGGTGATAATGGTAGATTTATTTTCATATCGTTTAGCAATAATATTAAAAAAATCATCTACTGAATGTTTTGGTAATTGCTTAAAACCTAACTCATCAAGAATTAATAAGTCAAATGATAAGAGTAATTTAACTTTTTTGTGATAGCTATTATCTGCTCTTGCAATATGTAAATTATAAAGCATATCCGATACCGTAGTAAAATATACAGAGTATTCTCGTGTTAAAGCTTTTAATGCTAATCCAATAGCAAGATGAGTTTTGCCAGTTCCAGAATTACCTATGAATATGACATTGCCCTTAGTATTAATATAATCACAAGTAGATAAATCACTTATTACTTTGGTATCAATACTTGGTTGGAACTGAAAATCAAAGTCTTCTAAATTTTTAGTTACCGGTAATTTAGCAGCATTTTTACGACGACGGTAATTATTATCCTTACGGTGAGATTTTTCATCTTCACATAATAGTGAGAGAAATTCTTTAAATCCTAGTTTATTATTTTGAGCATAAATAATCCTTTCATTTAAGCTATTGACTATACCTGATAATCTAAAACTACGTAGGTCATTAAGCAAGTTCTGCATTCTGACCTCCAAACTCTGGCAATGGTAAGTTTACTGCATTACTATTTAAGATATTCTTAATTTTAGAGTAAGAACTTATACCGTAATGTAATGCTCTATGACAGGCTTTATCTATTAACTCATCATTGTAAACCTTACGTAAAGAAATAATACCTCTGGCACAACGTTGCCAATCATTTACTCGTGTTTGTTGTAATAACTCTAATAATAAACTGCAATTATTGCCTATCTGCTGCATTTGTTGTTGATAATGTTCGCTATATTCTATAAAACCTGGGCATAGACGTTTATATTTGGCATAATGAGACGGATTAGTGGTAAATATTCCTTTGCCATCTACTCTAACGTGCCTTGCTATTAAATCATTTTGTATAGAAAATATTTGAACAAGGTTTGGTGATAATTGTACCAATACTTCACTGTATATATATTTTGCTGGTACGGAATAATAATTATTATCTATGGTGATATGACAATCTTTTGCTACTTTTCGATTATGCCACGATGATAAATCAAACGTTTCTAATGGTAAGGGCATTAAATTATTACTTTCTTCTTGCTCAAATAGTTCCTGAGGAATTTTTTTAGTAGTACCATGTATTCGGTTATTTGCTTTATTTAACCAGTTTGCAAGATCGTGTATTAATTCTTCATATCTATGAAATTTACGTCCAGCAAAAAAATTATTTTTGACATACTTTATGCCTGATTCTACTTTGCCTTTTTCTTGAGGTTGATATATACGACAAGGAGAAAGTAAAATCCCATAATGATCAGCTAAACGTTTGTATTCCTTCTGATATACAGGCTCATAGAAATTGCTATCTACCACCCCAGCTTTAAGATTATCAAGTTTTATTACTTTTGGACTACCAGCAAAATAATTAAATGCATTGATATGACATTGTATCCATGTTTTACAACTTTGATCAAACACTACTTCATAATAATCAAGGCGACTATAGCTTAAACGCATATTAAACACATATGCTTTAACTCTACGCCCTTGGGCATTATACTGTAAGCCTATGTCACCAAAATCTACTTGTGCTTCCTCTCCTGCTAAAGTATGAAAACGAATGCAACTGTTATTCTGAATCTTATATTTTTTGATATAACGGGTTAGCGAACCATAACTTTTTGTATAACCTTGAATTTTTAACTCTTCAAAAATTCTTATGTAACTTAGATTCTTTTCTAATAACTCAATTATTTGTTCGTGCCAAGAATCCAGTGCTGAAGATCGTTCATAGGGTGCAGGATATTCTGTACCAGACTCTACGTAACGATTTATTATTTTTCTTACTGTTTTACGGTCTATCCTTGTTAGTTTGGCAATATTTCTTTGACTGTTGCCTTGCTTATAAAGGGTGATAATTGTTGTGTACATATTTATTCTTATCATTGTATCACTAGATATTTATTTTAATTAATTATCTAGTGAATATTGCACATTATAACCTTATTAGGTTACACCAAATTCTCTGGTCCCTTTTTCGTGCAATTTAGTGGTCCCCTTTACTTTAGCAATGACACAGTATATCCCCATCTTCTTAAATATTCTCCAATCGTACTTAATGGCAAAAAGAAACCACAGCATTTTTTAATCAGGGCATTAATAGCTTTTCTTGACCATAGTGCAGATTTGATATTGTGATCTTCTGGTCTAGAGTGATTTATATAATCTTGTATTTTTTTACCCAGCATTTCATTTATTATTCTTTTCTCTCCTGTCTTTCTTCCTCTAGACTTGCCAGTTATTGCATATTTATCACCTCTTCTTCTTTTGTTAACCCAGTTACTAATAGTCTGACGTGTTACTCCTATAAGATTTGATACATCTGATTGTTTTTCTCCTTTATCAATTGCTCTTAATGCAACTTTTCTTAAAGCTGCTTGTGCACTCGTTGATAATGTCCTAAAATCTTCTTTTTTTAGCATTATTTCATTCTAACATTATATTTTAGTATTTGCAACTATTATGTCAGGTATTTAATTGGTGGGTTAATAGTATGATCAGATCATCAGCCCATCTAACGTACTCTATATGGTCATAGCCATCTCTTAGCTTACTCACTTCCTTTGCTCTTTCTAGCATTTTATCTACTTCATTTAAGTAAATATTGCTTAAATGCGGTGATAGTGGCCCGCCTTGAGATATGCCTCTTTTTCCACCTGCTTTGACTATCAATTTTAGTAGCTTCATAACATCTTTGTCATTTACACGCTCTGCTATCTTGTTAAATAGCTCAAGGTGAGCAAT
The DNA here is from genome assembly GCF_964026465.1 of Rickettsia endosymbiont of Rhinocyllus conicus. NCBI lineage: Bacteria > Pseudomonadati > Pseudomonadota > Alphaproteobacteria > Rickettsiales > Rickettsiaceae > Rickettsia > Rickettsia endosymbiont of Rhinocyllus conicus. Next base: position 1,262,199 of record NZ_OZ032155.1, read on the forward strand.
CGTGTCAAAGTAAGAGCGTAAATCTACATCTATTACTCTTGTCTTCTCCTTAATTGCTGCTACTGTAACTTTTTCTATAGCCGCAGCTGCAGTCCGTTTAGGGCGATATCCATATGATCCAGGTTGGAAGTCAGCTTCAAATATTGGTTCTAAAATGAGCTTTAGTGCTCCTTCTACCACTCTATCTTTGATAGTTGGTATGGATAACTTCCTCACTTTATTCCCATTATCTTTAGGAATTACCTTGACCCTTTTCCTTTCAGGATAATAGGTTCTGGCTTGTAATTCTGTTTGTATGTTTTCTAGAAATTGTTCAACCCCCGCTAACTCTATCATTTCAAAGGTAACACCATCTATTCCAGGTGCCCCCTTATTATGCTTAGCTAGCTTGTAGGCTTCTCTTAGTGTTTCTATCTTACATACATGAACATATAATCCCCAAAATCGCCATTGCTTTTCAGCTTTAGCTTTGATGTATATTTTCCTTCTCAGGTCTTGTAATTCTATAGACGTTTTTATCATTCGTCTTTCACCTCCCTTGTTGTTTGTCATTGCTAAAGTAAAGGGGACCACTAAATTGCACGAAAAAGGGACCAGAGAATTTGGTGTAACCTAATAAGGTTATAATGTGCAATATTCACTAGATAATTAATTAAAATAAATATCTAGTGATACAATGATAAGAATAAATATGTACACAACAATTATCACCCTTTATAAGCAAGGCAACAGTCAAAGAAATATTGCCAAACTAACAAGGATAGACCGTAAAACAGTAAGAAAAATAATAAATCGTTACGTAGAGTCTGGTACAGAATATCCTGCACCCTATGAACGATCTTCAGCACTGGATTCTTGGCACGAACAAATAATTGAGTTATTAGAAAAGAATCTAAGTTACATAAGAATTTTTGAAGAGTTAAAAATTCAAGGTTATACAAAAAGTTATGGTTCGCTAACCCGTTATATCAAAAAATATAAGATTCAGAATAACAGTTGCATTCGTTTTCATACTTTAGCAGGAGAGGAAGCACAAGTAGATTTTGGTGACATAGGCTTACAGTATAATGCCCAAGGGCGTAGAGTTAAAGCATATGTGTTTAATATGCGTTTAAGCTATAGTCGCCTTGATTATTATGAAGTAGTGTTTGATCAAAGTTGTAAAACATGGATACAATGTCATATCAATGCATTTAATTATTTTGCTGGTAGTCCAAAAGTAATAAAACTTGATAATCTTAAAGCTGGGGTGGTAGATAGCAATTTCTATGAGCCTGTATATCAGAAGGAATACAAACGTTTAGCTGATCATTATGGGATTTTACTTTCTCCTTGTCGTATATATCAACCTCAAGAAAAAGGCAAAGTAGAATCAGGCATAAAGTATGTCAAAAATAATTTTTTTGCTGGACGTAAATTTCATAGATATGAAGAATTAATACACGATCTTGCAAACTGGTTAAATAAAGCAAATAACCGAATACATGGTACTACTAAAAAAATTCCTCAGGAACTATTTGAGCAAGAAGAAAGTAATAATTTAATGCCCTTACCATTAGAAACGTTTGATTTATCATCGTGGCATAATCGAAAAGTAGCAAAAGATTGTCATATCACCATAGATAATAATTATTATTCCGTACCAGCAAAATATATATACAGTGAAGTATTGGTACAATTATCACCAAACCTTGTTCAAATATTTTCTATACAAAATGATTTAATAGCAAGGCACGTTAGAGTAGATGGCAAAGGAATATTTACCACTAATCCGTCTCATTATGCCAAATATAAACGTCTATGCCCAGGTTTTATAGAATATAGCGAACATTATCAACAACAAATGCAGCAGATAGGCAATAATTGCAGTTTATTATTAGAGTTATTACAACAAACACGAGTAAATGATTGGCAACGTTGTGCCAGAGGTATTATTTCTTTACGTAAGGTTTACAATGATGAGTTAATAGATAAAGCCTGTCATAGAGCATTACATTACGGTATAAGTTCTTACTCTAAAATTAAGAATATCTTAAATAGTAATGCAGTAAACTTACCATTGCCAGAGTTTGGAGGTCAGAATGCAGAACTTGCTTAATGACCTACGTAGTTTTAGATTATCAGGTATAGTCAATAGCTTAAATGAAAGGATTATTTATGCTCAAAATAATAAACTAGGATTTAAAGAATTTCTCTCACTATTATGTGAAGATGAAAAATCTCACCGTAAGGATAATAATTACCGTCGTCGTAAAAATGCTGCTAAATTACCGGTAACTAAAAATTTAGAAGACTTTGATTTTCAGTTCCAACCAAGTATTGATACCAAAGTAATAAGTGATTTATCTACTTGTGATTATATTAATACTAAGGGCAATGTCATATTCATAGGTAATTCTGGAACTGGCAAAACTCATCTTGCTATTGGATTAGCATTAAAAGCTTTAACACGAGAATACTCTGTATATTTTACTACGGTATCGGATATGCTTTATAATTTACATATTGCAAGAGCAGATAATAGCTATCACAAAAAAGTTAAATTACTCTTATCATTTGACTTATTAATTCTTGATGAGTTAGGTTTTAAGCAATTACCAAAACATTCAGTAGATGATTTTTTTAATATTATTGCTAAACGATATGAAAATAAATCTACCATTATCACCACAAACAAGGATTTTGAAAGATGGAATGAAATATTTGCTGATGAGTTATTAACTCATGCAATTATTGATCGAGTAGTACATCATGCACATATACTAAACATCACAGGTAAAAGTTATCGTATTAATAACTATAAATCTGGAGGTAATATGACATAAAAAATTTTAAATAAAGTGGTCCCTTTTTTACGTAATTTAGTGGTCCCTTTTTATTTGACAATGACAGTTGTTGGAATAATGTTATCAGTAGGGTGTCTTCGCTCCACAGGCATTACTCTGCTTCATTGCTAATACACACCCATCCGCCATCCTCTCATCTTCAATTCATTTCCTAGTTTTGCTAGTTATAGAATTTACCTTGCTCCAAGAGCTTTCTTCCTGGGATGAGTAGGACTTCTCCAGTCACTTAATATGTCCTTATTATCATGCTGCCACTCCCACCCCGCCGAAGTGTCCAATTGTATCAGTTAGTTTTCAATTGAACATATTGCCTTCACTCTACGGTCGCTAGTTCGGCCTTCGGGGCTTCGCACTTTCGGGGCCACCTATGTGTTCGCTCTCGCTGCGGCCTGATAATTCGCTCTTACCCTATAGGTAAGTTTGTCGATAGGTTCCAACATCTTGATTTCTCGCCATGCTGCTATCCTAGCTATAGATCTCTAACTTTTAATCTAGTAGGGTTACCTCCTACTGAACATACCAGTTTCTCTGGACACACAGCCGTATGATGCGAAAGTATCCTGTACGGTTCTTAGGGGATGGAAGAAAGGTAACTTTCTTTCATTACCCGACTTTAAGGCTATAATGATATGACAAGATACAGAAAAATATGCAATTTAACCTAAAAACAATAATTTTAACTAGTTTACTAATTTTAGGTAGCACAAATGCTTTGGCAGAACAAGAAAAATTATTACAGAAGATAATACAGCCTAAAACATATAATCAAATCTACATTTTTATCTCATTTTCAATGCCTGATGCAGCATTAAAGAGTTATTATGTTGAAGCAGAACGAGCAGGAGCAAAACTTGTAATGCGAGGTCTAAAAAATAATTCTTTTGTCGAGACTAAAGCAAAAGCCGATGAAATTGGTATTAGTTTTGATATTGATCCAAATCTATTTGAGAAATATCAAATTACTGCTGTACCAGCAATAATAGTGAATAGTGAAGACAAGGGAGTAAAAAGACTAACTGGTCACATGTCATTACATGATGCTTTAGAAATTATGAACAAAGAAAATTCATGAGGTTCACGTTTTTATAAATGATTATTGTATTGTTTAGTTTTAATGTGATTGCTAACATTCACGATAGTTATAATAGGGCTAAACAATATGAAAACAGTATTAGGCTTGGTAATCCTGATCAAATGGGCAATAAAGTAATATTTGATAAAGATGTAAATGGTTCAAATTTAAGTAATATGAGTGATCAAGATTTAACAAAGCAAGGCGGTCAAATGTTAAATAATAGTTCAGCAGGTCAATTACTACAACAAAGTGAGCTTAAAAAAATAGATGCTTCTCAAGAATATGACATTAATCCTAAAAACCCTTTGATTATTAATTCAGTTAAAATTGAGGCAGATCCTTTAAGACATACAGAAGGAGATAGTTTTTCTAATAGTGAAACAATTACCAAAACAAAAATTGCTAAGAGTTGTATTGAAGGGGTAGATTTTACGGTTGATATAATGAGGAAGCTATATTTAGAAACAGAATTAATAGATAAATGGGGAGCATGGCAAGATAGAACTATTGATATATCTGGAGAGGAGATATGTAGATTACATTACCACTTGCTATATCCGGTTCATTGGAAAAAGAAACGCAATGGTATGCATATGCGTAGCGATATTGGCACTCAAAATGAAGTAAGAAGTATTATTGCCCAAAAGCTAGGAGTAAATTTAGAACAAATTAGTGAAGAAATTGGTATTAATCCAAGGGGCAGCGGAAATTTAACTGAATGTAGAAGACATGAGGTAAAGTGGGATAAATATAATTTTAAATATAGATTTAGAGAAAAGGAAAAAGAATTTAAGGAAAAAGGAGAATATTGGCTTCTTTATCCAGAAGAATTAGAATCATTAATAGAGCATAATGAATGTCATGAGCTAGGTACGGTATGTTTAGAAAGAGGAGAGAAGATATTTTATGATCAATATCGGGTTAATCGCCCATGCTTTCGAGAGCAAATTAACTATCAATGTAGTAGTGAGCCAAAAGATGGGTGTAATTATTTAAAGCAGCAAGGTTGTGAACTTGCAAGCAGTAATTGCGTTAAACAATCTGCTAGTATCTGTGTGCAATGGAGTCGAAATTATAGTTGTTACATTGAGAAAAAAGAACTCAGCTCTTCTCTTGCCGGAGCTAGGATGTTTTGTTTAGGAGGGGATTGTCATACTGCAACTCTTATACCTAATACTGATATGGGGAATGTTGGGTATCTTGCAATGTTAAATGAAATGAAAAAAGATATGCAAACAAATCCGATTATGGTTTTTAAAGGTACAAGTGATAGTTGTCATAAAACAAATATCGGTAATTTTCTTAATTGTTGTTCTGGATTTAAAGGTTGGGGTAAGGATTTAGGATTAAGTAGGTGCAGTGCAGAAGAAAAAGCCTTAGCCTTAAAAAAAGCAAAAGGTCAGTGCTACTATGTTGGTACATATTGTGCTAAGAAAGATAAAATATTTAAGACATGTCTTACCAAAAAATCTACTTATTGTTGTTTTAATTCAAAACTTGCACGAGTATTTCAGGAACAAGGCAAAAAACAATTATCTATTAGTTTTGGCACGGCACAACATGCTAATTGCAGGGGGTTTACAGTAGAAGAGCTGCAAAGAATAGATTTTTCTAAGTTTGATTTAGAGGAGCTATTTAGTGATTTACTTGATCATGCTAAAAGTAAAATGTATAAGAATTTTCCACAGCAACTAAAAAACCAGATGCCTATAATGCAACAACAAAGATTTAATAATAATCATACTGATTCAAATTTATCCTATTAAAATAATGAAGTGGCTGGTAAACATAGCAAATAAATCATTACTAGCCATTACATTACTAGTAATTAATTTATGGTTATTAATCAATGATTGGTCAAATCATGCATTTGCTGGTACTATGGAGTTAGATAGTAGTAATAAAAATGAAATGATCAGGTTTAATGTAAATAATCAGTTTTGGCAACAACCTCAAGGGTTTTTATGGTATAACGAGGATCATGCTTACACGCTAGAAATATTAAAATTTTCTCAAGATAAAAAAAAGCAAGAGCCAGAACTTGAGCCTTATGATCAAAGGATAGAAGCTTTAAAGAAAGAATTTAATAGGGCTAAGCGTAAAGCCTTAGATGATCCCACTCTTGAAAATATCATCATAGCTCAAAGACTGCAAAAGCAGATTATGGAGAAAGCACATAAATTTGCTACTATGTGGCAACTAGCAACGATATTAGATCATCAGCTGAGTAATATTAATGAACCGACCAATTCTTTACATAAAAGATTGTATGAGGAAAAACAAGGACAAGAAAATGATTATAAACTGAAAAAATTAGCAAAGAATTGGGGATTAATTTTACAGATAGCTACTAACTGTGCTTATTGCAAAGCTTTTGCTCCTATTGTTAAACAATTTGCTAATAAATATGGTTTTCAGTTAATTTTTGTTGGTGGAAATGAAGAGAAGTTTCAGGATGTTACAACGGTTAAAGACACAGGATTACTAAAAAAATTAAATCCTGAAAATATTGTACCAGTGTTGTATTTAATAGCAAGTGATGGCAGGCAAATATATCCAATTGTAAGAAGCATTGTTAGTGAAGATAAGATCATTGACAATATTTTAACAATAGATCAGCACTATTATAACTTAGGTTCTGCAGAGGTAAGGCATGAGTAAGGGTTACAGTAGTATTATTACTTATCTTGTTATAATTTCTGCATTATTGATAGACTCTTATAACTCTTACGCCTGGGACTTAAAGGATGTATTTGAAGGGATGAGTGTTAATGTAACGAAACCTGGTGCATATCAATCTCAAGCTGCCGGCTATTATGCGGCAGGAGGACTATCAATGCGGACAAATAAAACAGCTTTTAATCCGATCTCTATAACTCCGCCAACACTGACCATGAGCTGTAGTGGTATTGATTCTTACCTTGGCAGTTTTTCGATTATTTCAGGAGATGAGCTAGTACAGCTAATGAAAAATATTGGTACGCAAGCAAAAGCTTATGCATTTTCATTGGGCCTTAAGACCTTTGCTCCGCAAATAGAAAATGCCCTGAAAGATTTAAGAAATCTTGCTATGGAAATGAATCAATTTGCTAAGGGCGATTGTGAAATGACTAAAGCTATTTTCGCTTCCATTTTGCCTAAAGATTCAGCCATGAGAGAATCAGTTTGCAAGGATTTACAATCCAGCTCTGGCTTTGATTATTTTGCTGCCGGTAAAAAATGTCGTAGTGATTTAGAGCAGAAACAAGCTTTAGCGAATATCCAAAATAAAGATCCAGAGCTAATGCTAGATAATTATAATATCTTTACCAAAGCAGCAGAAAAAGCAGGGATTCCTGAAAATATGAGAAATGCCATTATGTCAATGACGGGAACTATAATAGTTCGAGATAATAATGTCTATTTCTTTGCATCACTTGCTCAAGATGAAAAGAGCTGGATTGCTCATTTAAAAGGCGGTGAATCTGCCTCAATTTATACTTGTGATAATATTCATTGTTTAAATCCAGTAATAAGACACAATATTACTATTGCTCCAGATCAATCATATCAAGGCAAGGCTAAAACCAAGCTAGATGAATTAAAGAGTAAACTGGCAAGCAACAATGAGTTTAGTAATGCAGACATATCTTTCCTATCTTCAATAGGGGAAGCATTTCCAATTTATGACTATATTACTTTAGAAGCAATATCAGGAGTAACTATTTTAGATAGCTCCTCAGAATTAGTGGCTAGTTACAGCTTGTTGCAGCATTTAAAGGAGGTAATCTCAGAAGTACGTAAAGCAGTTACCATGCTCAGATCAAAGCAAGTAGCAGATCATCATTTAACTGCTTACTTAAAAGCTTTAGATCGAGTGCAACTTTTTGCTCAAGAGAAATGGAGTAATATGCTAACAAGTAGTGATCAGATTGATAGAAGAGCAAGATTAATAGAACAACATTTAATAGCTAAAGAGAGGGCTTAAAAAATTAATTATAAATTAAAATTAGATGAGTAAGAAGATAAGCAGGTACAAAAATAAGCAAAGAAGATAAAAATATAAAAAGCATATGGCAGATTACGTAATACATACATTTGGTGGAGGAGATATATTATGGCAAATTTTTAATGGTATAGGAAGAGTATTTGCATCCCACAGTGAGTATTTTACACCAGTAGGTAAATTTGCTTTGACAATTGGTGGAATTTGGGCAGCAACTCGTGCTATTTTTAGAGGTAATATTGGTATTTTTGCCATGGAGTGGTTTTTTCCATCCTTATTTATTTTTATCTTTTTATTTGCTCCAAAAGCAAATGTATGGCTTAAGGATGAAATATCAATGCAGGCTCCTGTTAAAATTGATAATATTCCAATAGGAGTTGCTTTATTTGCCTCTATATCATCAAAAATAAGTTATTCCTTATCAGAAACGCTAGAAAAGCATTTACTACCACCTGATGAAGGGTTATCAAGCAGGAAGAATGGGATTATGTTTGGGGCAAAAGCTATTGGTAAAATCAAAGATATTCAAATAGAAGATCCAGTAACTTTAACCAACGCAAAAGAATTCTTAAGACAATGTTTTATGAAACCTTATATCATCGGCAATATTTTAGGCAAAAAAGCCGAAGCACAAAGAGCAAGTGACATCATTGCTTTTATCGAGCAAAATATGCCCAATAATTTTGGTATTTATTATAAAGATCCAAGTAATTCTGCTATTTCTTTTAAAACCTGCAGGCAGGTAACTCCTCTAATTAAGGCAGCTGTTAATAAAGAATTAAATGATGGCTTGTTGACTCAATTTGCAAATATCATAGGGATTACCTCTGATAGGCAAGAGATATTATCTAGCAGATTAAAAACTATGACCTCTGACACTCTAAAATATCTAAAAAAAGAACAAACAGATATTCATCAGTGGATGAGGCAAGCAATGTTGCTTAATGCTAATCGTGAAGCTTATGATGACTTGCGAGAAAAATTCTCACTTTCTAGAATATATCCTCAGTTAGTTAGTATGAATGCTACCCGCGGATTATTTCAGCAATCATTTTCTTACTTGGTTGCAGGAGAAATGGCAGCAAATATAATGCCTATCTTACAATCAGTATTTTTTGCCTTAGTAATTTGTCTCATTTTCGTAGTATTTCCAATGTCGATGCTGCCGGGCGGTTATACTATCTTTAAGACCTGGATAACCTTGATTATTTGGGTAACTAGCTGGCCGGTATTTTTTACCGTGATTCATTGTTTAGGGATGATTAGCCTAGCCGGTAAGGGCGTGAGTCACCTTACCGGTTTAAATATCTTATCGCAGGGGAGTTTTTCAGAAATGCTGTTGCATGAATTTGCAACATTTCAGATGCTAGCAGCTTCAGTTCCGATGTTATCCTGGGCAGTATTAAAGGCGTGTGCCCATGCAACTACTACTTTGGCCAATCAATTTTCTCCGGTACCGGTTGCGAGTAGCATTGGGGCTAATATTGCTGATAATAACCTATCTATGGATAATTACAACATCGGTAATAGAACAATTGCCCAGCAAAATCTTACCCCAACTCTGCAATTAGCAGGAGGAATTATTGATGATGGAGGAATGAGAGTGACCAGTACTGATAGTGGTAGACAAGTACTGACTCAAGCAGTAGACTCACTTGTTAACAATTACCGCTCTTCTAAATTGTTGCAGGATAGTTATCAATCTCAGTTTATGAGCTCACAAAGTTATCTTGACTCATTAAATGATAGATATAGTGATTTAACTACTACAGGAAATTCTATAGCAACTGAAATAGGCAAGAGATTAAGCTATGAAGAGGCAAAATCCATCGGTATTACTGATAGCCAGTATCTAGCCTTGCAGCAGATGAATTCAGACAGCACATCTGCTACTGATCATACAGGTAGTAGCAATAGAAAAGGAACTGGTACTAATACAAATATAGGTTTAAATGTACCTAGTATAGGAGGAGTAACAGTTGGAACAGATAATAGAAATGAACAAGATCAGGGAAAATCAATTAACCAACAACAATCATATAATGAAGCATTATCTAAGATTAAGAGTGCTACTAAGGATGGCAGATTAAGTCACACAAATAGTGATCTGCAGTCACTTAGTAATAATCTAAATAGTAATTTTTCTGAGCAACAATCTGTAGGGCAAGAAATAGCAAGAACTAAACAAAATATCGAGCAATTAAGCTATAATATGAATTACGTGTCTCAAAACTCCGCTGCTATTGATCGTAATTTAAACGAACCAGTATTAAATGCAATAGTTGAACAAGATATCCCTGGAGTGAACAGTAAAGAGCAAGCAGCGGCGTGGGCCAGTATTCATCAAAAAGAGGCTGAACAAATAGCTTTAAACATAGCTAAAATTAATAATACTATACCTCAAAACTTAAGCTCTGTAAGTAGAGTCAATATTCCACCTAAAGAAAGCTTACGATCAAGTTTTGATAAAAATAAACAACGATTAAATGATCAAGCGGCTATTAGTAGTATTGATGACAGAAAAAATGATGTTTATGATAAAAGCATAGAACAAATGCTTATTCAAAGTGCAGATAATAATGAAGTAGAAAAAGTAAAGATTCTAAAGCAATTATCTGATAAAGTAAAAGCTAAGAAGGTACAGATTGAAGATGAATTTAATAAAACTCCTAAATCAACGATTATAAGAACTGGCCAGCAAATAGCAGATAATATTGGCATTAGCGATAAGGCGATAAAGAAAAGAAATATTAAACTACCAGGCTATAAAAATGAAAATAATTAAAAAGAAATCTATACAAAATATCAAAAAATTAGCATTCATATTTATCTTACCATTAATATTTTTTAGTAGTGCTTTTGCAGAAAATACCACTAGTATTGTTAATAAAAAACCACAACCAATAGATCCACAAAGCAAGATTCAAGATCCCAATATTTTAGCAGAAGAGTATTTTAATATTGGAAAATCTCTTTATAAATTAAGTAAATGTGAAGAAGCTATTACAAACTACAACTTAGCGATTAAATATAAACCTGATTATGCAGATGCTTACAATTACAAAGGAATAGTATTAGATGAATCTAATCAGTATCAAAAAGCCATTGAGAATTATGATTTAGCAATCAAATACAATCCTAGTTTTGCAAATGCATATAATAATAGAGGAATTTCTTATAGGAAACTAATGCAGTATGAAAAGGCGATACTTTCTTATGATTTAGCTATTAAATATAAACCCAATTTTACAGAAGCTTATAATAATAAAGGAAATTCATTAAATATCCTAGGAAAATACCAAAAAGCAATTGAAAATTTTGATCTTGCTTTAAAATATAACCCTAGATATCCAGAAGCTTATTATAATAAGGGAATATCTTTGATGTCTTTATGGCAACATCAAGAAGCGATAGAAAACTATGATTTAGCTATTAAATATAAACCAGATTATGCAGATGCTTATAACAACAAAGGTGCAGCTTTAATAAACTTAGGCAAATATCAAGAAGCAATTGAAACCTGTAATATAGCCATTAAATATCAACCCAATTGTGTAGAAGCATACTACAATAAAGCTATCTCTTTAAACATATTAAAAAAATATCAGGAAGCAATAACAAACTGTGATTTAGCAATTAAATATGATCCTAATTATATTGCAACGTATTTAGAAAAAGGTATAGCTCTTAGAAAATTAGGTAAATATGAAGAAGCAATTAAGAGCTATGATTTAGCTATTAAGTATAAATCTGATTATGCTGAAAGTTACTTAGAAAAAGGGATTACTTTAATTAGTATGAGAAAAGAAAAAGAAGCTAAAGAAAATTTTAATTTAGCTATTAAATATAAACCTAATCTTATAGAAGAATATACAGCAATAATTAAAGTTTTAAGAAAATTAGGTAATGATCTTATGGCTGGTGAGTTTGAAGAAAAATTAAAGATAATGCAAGATAATTTATAATTCTATGCAACCACAAAATCAAAATAATTTTACTCGTGGTTCACAAATCTTTGCTCATCAGATGAGAATGCTCGGGCAAGGCAGTATTAATGCTTTAATAGTTGGATTGGTATTTACTATAGTTTGGTTAATGTGGCGTACATATCAAAAATTATCCTTGATAAGTCTATATTATTTTATCATAGAGCGATACGTACAATTAAAACTTGCCATAGGAGAGCATTTTTACCCTATAAGCCAAATAGGCATTAAATTCTATTATTTAGAACAAAAAGCTTGGGTTTACCGTAATGCTGAAGAATTTGTTCATAAATTTTGGCATGTTACACCGCATTCACATAATATCAATCAATTTGGGCAATTTTTATTGCATTCAGCTTGGCAAGAAGGTATTATTACTTTTACTATTGGTCTGTTTACTGCTATCATCTTTTTTATGTATCGAGGTAAAAAAGCTGTTATTCAAGATAAGATCAGGGGAGCAGATTTTGTCGAAGCAGGTACTTTAGCAAAAATGCTTTATAAAAACAAACAAGCTGCTAATATTTGCTTTTCTGGATTACCATTGGTTAAAGATAGTGAGAGAAGACATATTCTTATTACCGGTACTACAGGTAGCGGTAAAACCAATATGATAAATGAGCTATTACCTCAGATTAGAAAAGAGTGTGGTAGAGCAATTATTGTTGATTTAACAGGTAGCTTTACTGATCGATTTTTTGATCCAAAATGTGATAAGTTACTCAATCCTTTGCAAGAGAATAGTTCAGCATGGCTACCATGGAATGATTGTCATGAAATTTGGGATTATAATGATATGGCAAGTAACTTTAGTAATTATAATCCAAAATTAGATGATTTTTTTGCTAAAAGTGCTGAGCTAGTATTAGCTGAAGGATTAAGATTATATCAGGATAGTAAAGACATCAAAAAGCTAATAAATACTATTCTTTATGCAAATAATAAAGAATTTGTTAGGATCTTTAAAAACAGTGCAGTAGCCGGTATAATTAGTAGTGGTGCACCTGAGACTTCTTCAGGTATTCAAGCAACTATTAGTAAAAATATTGAAGCTCTACAACATTTAAAGCCTAAAGGTGAGTTTAGTATTAGAAAGTGGTTTACTGCGGACAAAGGTTGGTTATTTATAACTAGTACTCCTAATCAAAGAGTAATGCTTCGACCACTTATTGCTGCATGGATTAGCATAGCGATAAAAGCATTAATGAATAGAAATATCAATAATACTCATAGTAATATGTGGTTTGTGATTGATGAACTACCAGCTTTACAAAAGATATCTTCACTCCCTATAGCTTTAGCTGAAAGCAGGAAATATGGTGGCTGCGTTGTTGCAGGTATGCAGAATATTCATCAATTAGAGGAAATATATGGTAATGCAGGAGCAGCTTCAATGCTTGATCTATTTGGTAGCAAATTTATTTTTCGGGTAAGTGATCAACAAACAGCACATAAATCAGCTTTAATGCTTGGTGAGCAAGAAATTATTGAAACTCAAGAGAATCTCTCTTATGGTGCTAACTCCATGCGTGATGGAGTAAATATGCACAGCTTAGAGAAAAGAAAATTATTAGTAATGCCATCTGAAATTATGAATCTAGAAGATCTTACCTGTTATGTAAAACTTGTGGGTAATTTCCCGATTACTAAATTACCAATGAATTTACAAACTATGATTTAAATCTAAAAATATAAAACCATTTTAATGGCATTTTTAAAAGATTTCAATTGTTTGATAGGGATATACCTTATAAAGAAAAATCCTATTATAATGCCCCTTTAAATCGCTAATTTAGTATTACGAGTTTTAGAGGTAAGCTGCGTATAAAAAACTTTTTTGTTATTTCAGAATTTTTATAAATGATTTTTCAAACAGCAGAGTAAATTTTACAAGAAATATGTTTACTCTAAAGAACTAATAAAAGCTTCATCAAGACCAGTTACACTAGAAATTAAAGCAATATTACAACCTTGGGATAATAGTTTTTTTGCTATTTCAACTCTTTCCTCAGCTTTTCCTTCAGCTTTTCCTTCAGCTTTTCCAATTTGGATACCTTTAGCTTCACCAATTTGGATACCTTTAGCTTCACCAATTTGGATACCTTTAGCTTCACCAACTTGTAAGCCTTCAAGAATACCTAACTCTTTTCCTTCTTGTTGCCAATGCTCTGCTAAACTTCTCATAAGCCTTGTTCCTATTTCCGGATTCAACTTTGTTGATAATAAATTCTTTAGCTTTATTTTATCAGCTTGCTCTATCTTTGTCAAAGTATAATATAATATCATTTCTAGATAATCATAACCTATCGTTATTTTGGTTAATTCCGGTAATATATCCGATATTTCTTGCCATCTTTTTAATAACTCTCTCTCATGTATATGCTTGAGAAAAAATTCTAATATCCCTGACCATATCCTTTGTTTAAACTCTTCATCAGGAATTTCATGGACATTCACTAACTGATAATCATTAATCCATAATTCTCTTGCTAATTTGTTATTGGCAAATAAATCCCACAAATTCCTTGCAACATTGTATTTCTCCTGACCATTGTAAAATATCATCGGGTATATTAATGGTAAAGTCTTAGCTTTAGGATTTTGTATTAAATATCGCTCACAAATATTAATCATATATTTAAAAAGCCTAAAAGCCATAAAATGATCTGCTTTTGATTGATGCTCGACAAGCAAAAATAAGTATCCGTCTTGTTTATCAAATTTGCATGAGAATAAAACATCAGAGATAGAATCTTTTAAAGAGCTTTCTACAAAAGTGGTATTTTCCATTGCTAAACTAGGAAAATCTATTAAACTTTTAATATTTGCGGGCAAATGTGCATTAAAGAACTCATGGGCAACTAGAGGATTCTCTAGTGCCTTACGAAATATCTTATCATGCTTAGCTTTCTTTGTGCCTTTATCTGGATCACCCAGCAGGTTTCCCTGTTCACTCATATATTTATATTTTTTAACTTGATAAAATATTATTACACTACACTCTAAACTCTTATTCCTTGATTTAGCTTGATCTCAGATACTTGCTTTACTGTCATTGTCAAATAAAAAGGGACCACTAAATTACGTAAAAAAGGGACCACTTTATTTAAAATTTTTTATGTCATATTACCTCCAGATTTATAGTTATTAATACGATAACTTTTACCTGTGATGTTTAGTATATGTGCATGATGTACTACTCGATCAATAATTGCATGAGTTAATAACTCATCAGCAAATATTTCATTCCATCTTTCAAAATCCTTGTTTGTGGTGATAATGGTAGATTTATTTTCATATCGTTTAGCAATAATATTAAAAAAATCATCTACTGAATGTTTTGGTAATTGCTTAAAACCTAACTCATCAAGAATTAATAAGTCAAATGATAAGAGTAATTTAACTTTTTTGTGATAGCTATTATCTGCTCTTGCAATATGTAAATTATAAAGCATATCCGATACCGTAGTAAAATATACAGAGTATTCTCGTGTTAAAGCTTTTAATGCTAATCCAATAGCAAGATGAGTTTTGCCAGTTCCAGAATTACCTATGAATATGACATTGCCCTTAGTATTAATATAATCACAAGTAGATAAATCACTTATTACTTTGGTATCAATACTTGGTTGGAACTGAAAATCAAAGTCTTCTAAATTTTTAGTTACCGGTAATTTAGCAGCATTTTTACGACGACGGTAATTATTATCCTTACGGTGAGATTTTTCATCTTCACATAATAGTGAGAGAAATTCTTTAAATCCTAGTTTATTATTTTGAGCATAAATAATCCTTTCATTTAAGCTATTGACTATACCTGATAATCTAAAACTACGTAGGTCATTAAGCAAGTTCTGCATTCTGACCTCCAAACTCTGGCAATGGTAAGTTTACTGCATTACTATTTAAGATATTCTTAATTTTAGAGTAAGAACTTATACCGTAATGTAATGCTCTATGACAGGCTTTATCTATTAACTCATCATTGTAAACCTTACGTAAAGAAATAATACCTCTGGCACAACGTTGCCAATCATTTACTCGTGTTTGTTGTAATAACTCTAATAATAAACTGCAATTATTGCCTATCTGCTGCATTTGTTGTTGATAATGTTCGCTATATTCTATAAAACCTGGGCATAGACGTTTATATTTGGCATAATGAGACGGATTAGTGGTAAATATTCCTTTGCCATCTACTCTAACGTGCCTTGCTATTAAATCATTTTGTATAGAAAATATTTGAACAAGGTTTGGTGATAATTGTACCAATACTTCACTGTATATATATTTTGCTGGTACGGAATAATAATTATTATCTATGGTGATATGACAATCTTTTGCTACTTTTCGATTATGCCACGATGATAAATCAAACGTTTCTAATGGTAAGGGCATTAAATTATTACTTTCTTCTTGCTCAAATAGTTCCTGAGGAATTTTTTTAGTAGTACCATGTATTCGGTTATTTGCTTTATTTAACCAGTTTGCAAGATCGTGTATTAATTCTTCATATCTATGAAATTTACGTCCAGCAAAAAAATTATTTTTGACATACTTTATGCCTGATTCTACTTTGCCTTTTTCTTGAGGTTGATATATACGACAAGGAGAAAGTAAAATCCCATAATGATCAGCTAAACGTTTGTATTCCTTCTGATATACAGGCTCATAGAAATTGCTATCTACCACCCCAGCTTTAAGATTATCAAGTTTTATTACTTTTGGACTACCAGCAAAATAATTAAATGCATTGATATGACATTGTATCCATGTTTTACAACTTTGATCAAACACTACTTCATAATAATCAAGGCGACTATAGCTTAAACGCATATTAAACACATATGCTTTAACTCTACGCCCTTGGGCATTATACTGTAAGCCTATGTCACCAAAATCTACTTGTGCTTCCTCTCCTGCTAAAGTATGAAAACGAATGCAACTGTTATTCTGAATCTTATATTTTTTGATATAACGGGTTAGCGAACCATAACTTTTTGTATAACCTTGAATTTTTAACTCTTCAAAAATTCTTATGTAACTTAGATTCTTTTCTAATAACTCAATTATTTGTTCGTGCCAAGAATCCAGTGCTGAAGATCGTTCATAGGGTGCAGGATATTCTGTACCAGACTCTACGTAACGATTTATTATTTTTCTTACTGTTTTACGGTCTATCCTTGTTAGTTTGGCAATATTTCTTTGACTGTTGCCTTGCTTATAAAGGGTGATAATTGTTGTGTACATATTTATTCTTATCATTGTATCACTAGATATTTATTTTAATTAATTATCTAGTGAATATTGCACATTATAACCTTATTAGGTTACACCAAATTCTCTGGTCCCTTTTTCGTGCAATTTAGTGGTCCCCTTTACTTTAGCAATGACAGTATTATTGAAATTTTTTCGGGTAGGGTACAAAATTTTTTACAAGCTTAATACTTAAAATATTACGATACTTAGTAGATTGTTCAGTCATATTAATTAAAGCAACTTTAATAGCCACTTTTCTCAAGCTCTACTAAACACTGTCTCACACGACGCTAAGAAAGATATAATATCTTTTCAAAGAAATAATAAGTTTCCTGTAATTAATTTGATAAACTTATACCATTACTATTTATTTCTTCAGCTTTATCTTCTATGTAGGCATTCGTGAAACCACAAGTGATAAAATTTGCCTTGCGGTTTTACTTAAAACTTTTCCATTCAGGCGGTATAAAATTCCCTACTATATCGTAAAAAATTGTATCGTTGGAAGACTCTGACAAAGAAAAAGGAACAACTATTTTATTCATAGTTCCTCCATTTTATTGAGGGAAAACCAGCATAAAGCCAGCATATAAAAAATATATATAAGGTAAGGATGTGTTAGAAAGCTGATTATAATATGGTGGGCGATGACAGACTCGAACTGCCGACCCTCTCGGTGTAAACGAGATGCTCTACCAACTGAGCTAATCGCCCTATATTATTAACTTAAAGTTAATTAGATAAAATACAATGAAGAATAAATTTATTAAATAAAAACTAAAATTAAAAAATAATATAATTATTTTTATGATTTAAATTTAGTTCATAGTTTTTATTTTTTTTGATAATTTACTGATTTTTCTTGATGCAGTATTTAACTTAATTATATTTTTTTTCACACCTTGCATTATCTTAGATTGTGCAATTACTAAAGCTGAGTTAGCTTCTTCTTTATTACCTTGATTAATTTCATGTAAAACCTTTTTCACAAAAGTTTTTATTGCACTAGCTCTTCTTTTATTAACTAAGGTTTTTTTTACTGTTTGTCTTGCAGCTTTCTTTGCTGAAGAATGATTAGCCATTATTTAGTCCCTTTATTACTTTTAATATCTTCTTTGCTATTATCTTGAGGTATATTTCCTTTAGCATTAATATCTCTATCTACAAATTCAATATATGCGATTGGAGCTAAATCACCATAGCGAAATCCGGCTTTTACTATTCTAGTATATCCACCTGGTCTATCTTTGTATCTAACACCTAAAACATCTATAAGCTTCTCGATTGCTTTTTTATCTTTTATTTTTGATAGAATATTTCTTCTTGCTGCTAAGTTATTATCCTTAGCCTTAGTAACTAGAACTTCGATATAAGGTCTTAATTCTTTAGCTTTTGGCAAAGTAGTTTTTATTTGCTCATGAGTAACAAGTGATACTGCCATATTAGCAAGCATTGCTTTTCTATGGCTACTTGTTACATTTAATTTTCTACCTTTAATTTTATGTCGCATCTCTATTGTCCTTAATTATAAGAATCTTCGTAACGTTTAGATAATTCATGTATATTTTCTGGCGGCCAATCTGGTACGTCCATACCAAATCTCAAACCAAATTTTGCAAGTATTTCCTTAATCTCATTTAGGGACTTTCTACCAAAATTTGGAGTTCTTAGCATATCAGCTTCAGTTCTTTTTACCAAATCACCTATATAAATTATATTATCATTTTTTAAACAATTTGCTGATCTAACTGATAATTCCAATTCATCAACTCGTTTAAGTAGATAAGGAGAAAATGGTAATGCATCTGTTTTAACTTGTTTATCTTCTTCTTGTTCTTCAAAAGAAATAAATAATTGAAGCTGTTCTTGCAAAATACGAGCAGCTAAGCCTACCGCCATTTCAGGTAATATATCACCATTAGTTTCAACAAACATAATTAACTTATCATAGTCAGTGACCTGACCTATCCTTGTATTTTCTACTTTATAAGTAACACTTTTTACAGGATTAAATAAAGCATCTATAGCTATTTCACCAATCGGTAAGTTATTATCCTCATTATTGTTTGTACTAAGTGTGTACCCCTTACCAACTTTGCAAGTTAATTCCATTTCAAATTGTTTATTCTTAGCTAAATTGCAAATTACATGATCAGGATTTAATATTTCTACGTCATGTCCGGCTTCAATCATACCAGCCGTTATAGCACCAGGTCCTGTTGCTTTTAATCTTATAACACGTTTTTCTGCAACGTGCATTTTGATTTCTATGCCTTTAACATTCAAAATTATCTCTGATATATCCTCTTTTACACCTGGTATAGAAGAAAATTCATGCTCTATTCCAGGAATTTTTATAGAGGTAACCGCTGCTCCTTGTAGAGAAGAAAGTAAAACTCTTCTCATAGCATTACCTAGAGTCAAACCAAATCCCCTTTCTAAAGGCTCAACTATAATCTTAGATTTATTATTAGTCTCAGGGAAGCTCTCATAAGATACTTTATCTGTTTTTATTAAAGCGTTCCAGTTTTTACTTAACGATAACATTTAATACCTATGCTTCTTATACTCTTCTTCTTTTTGGTGCTTTTACTCCATTATGAGCAATTGATGATACATCTAAAATTGATGTAACTACAAAATTTTGCCCAAATAAAGCTCTCATTGCAGATTCACGCTGAGCACCAGGTCCTCCAATTCTAATAGAAATAGTTTTTAGACCGTATTCTTTTGCTTTTTCAGCTGCTTTATCAATTGTTATCTGAGCTGCATAAGGTGTAGCTTTTTTTGCTCCCTTAAACCCATTAGCTCCGGCTGATGCAGAAGATATTGCATTACCCTGAACATCAGTAAATGTTACAATAGTATTATTAAACGATGCTCTAATATGTACCACACCTAGTGTGATAGTTTTTTTCTTTTTTTTAGCTTTAACCGTCTGATTCATTATGTTTATACTCTACTTTAACTATTATTTTACAGCTTTTTTCTTTCCGGCTATTGCAACAGCTTTACCTTTTCTAGTTCTAGCATTAGAATGAGTATTCTGACCTCTTACAGGTAGCTTACGTATATGTCTAAGCCCTTGATAACTTCTAATATCTTTTTTCTTTTTAATATTAAGCGTTACTTCTCTTCTTAAATCACCTTCAACTTTATATTCATTTTTGATAATATTACGTAAGCTTATTAGTTCTTGATCAGTAAGATCTTTAACTTTCTTATCTTCTAATATTTTTGCTTTTTTACAAATTGTTTTTGCCATAGTAGTCCCAAGACCATAAATATAAGTCAAGCTTACTACTAAACGTTTATTATCGGGAATGTTAACACTCGCAATTCTTGCCACAAATATTCTCCAAAATTTTACTGGTAACTAGAAAATAATATAAAAATCTTTACTAAAGTCAATTTATTTTTAGTACTTTCTCTATATGATCTTCTATTTGCTCTTCATTTTTATTTCCATCAATCATATAAAAATCATCATTGTTTTTATAATGCTGTATTAATGGATAAGTTTCAGTCTTAAATATATTAATTCTTTCTTTTATTACTTCTTCATTATCATCTTTTCTATATTCGAATACGCTTGATTTACAAATATCACATATTTTATCAATCTTAGGCTTTAAAAAATAATCATTATATATTTTTCCGCAATTTTTACAACTATATCTGCCTAAAATTCTTTTAATTAGTAATTCATCTGAAACATTTAAATATATTACTTTTATTTTTTCTGTAACAAATGATTCAAAAAACTTAGCTTGTTCTAAATTACGAGGATATCCATCTAATATATAACCTTTTTTATAATCAGAAGATGATAAAAAATTTTTAATTATATGATTAACTATTTCATCAGGGATAAGCTTTCCTTGCTCAACATAACTA
Source organism: Rickettsia endosymbiont of Rhinocyllus conicus (assembly GCF_964026465.1). Lineage (NCBI taxonomy): Bacteria > Pseudomonadati > Pseudomonadota > Alphaproteobacteria > Rickettsiales > Rickettsiaceae > Rickettsia > Rickettsia endosymbiont of Rhinocyllus conicus. The sequence continues at coordinate 1,283,247 of NZ_OZ032155.1, forward strand.
TTAATTACTTCAGCATCCTTACTTGATGTTTTAATAATTGATCTAAATATATCGCCAATTGCTATATGTGGTAAATGAATTTTTTCAGCTATTTTTTTTCCTTGAGTTCCTTTTCCAGCACCGGGAGGACCTAAAAAAATTATTATCACTTCTAACTCATTTTTAATTTTACTTTTTTCATTAAACTTTCATATTTACTACTAAATAAGTAAGTTTGAATTTGAGTCAACGTATCAAGTACTACATTTACTACAATTAAAAAACTTGTACCACCTAAAGAAAGAGAAATAACATATTTATTCATTAATAACTCAGGTATTATACATATTATACTTAGATATATACCACCTACAACCGTAAGCCTAGTAAGTATATAATCAAAATATTCAGATGTATTTTTTCCTGGTCTTTTACCAGGAATATAAGCACCGTATTTTCTTAAATTATTAGCAGTTTCTTCAGAATTAAATACTATTGCGGTATAAAAAAAGCTAAAAAACATTATCAATGCTACATACAATAATATATATATAGGCTTCCCGTGACCCAAATAATAAGTAAGCATATTCATTATTTCAGAATTACTACTTGAAAAATTAGCCAGTGTAGCCGGGAATAATAAAATTGAACTAGCGAATATCGGAGGAATTACCCCAGAAGTATTTAACTTAAGTGGCATATATGTTGAATCACCACCATAAATTTTATTTCCTACTTGCCTTTTAGGATACTGAACCAATAATTTTCTTTGTGCTTTCTCAAAGAAAATTATTACAGATATTAATACAACTACTCCTGCACAAACAGCAATTGCAACTAAAGGTGATAATGCACCTTTTCTTGATAGTTCAAACATACTAATAATAGCACTAGGCACACCGGAAATTATACCTATAAATATAATTAAAGATGTACCATTACCTATACCACGTTGTGTAATTTGTTCACCTAACCACATTAGTAGCATCGTACCTACCACTAAAGTAATTACTGTTGTAATTTTAAAGAAAAGCCCTGGTATAATTACTACAGGTCCAGTATTTGTTACAATTGACTCTAAACTTACTGCAACACCATAAGCTTGAAGTGAAGCAAGCAAGACTGTTAAATATCTAGATAATTGATTTATTTTCCTTTTACCCGCTTCTCCTTCTTTTTTCAAATTTTCTAAAGGCTTATATGCTACAGACATTAGCTGGATAATTATTGATGCTGTTATATATGGCATAATCGCTAAAGCAAAAATGGACATTCTGCCTAGTGAACCACCTGACAGCATATTAAACATACCAAGTATCCCTGACTGATTTTTTTCAGCAATACTACCTAAAGCAATAGCATCTATACCTGCAATAGGTATAAACGAACCAAATCTGCATATTATAAGAACAAAAATAGTAAAAATAATACGATTAATTAAATCATTGCTAGATTTTTTAGAGAAATTTTGGTTCATAAATTATAATAATTTTCCGCCTGCTTTTTCAACTATTTCTTTAGCTTTAGAAGAATAAGAATCTAATTTAAACGATAAAGGATAATTGAAATCATCACTGCAAATAGATAACAATTTTACTAACTTTTTATTACTTTTATTAATTAAACCAATTTCTATTAATTTTTCCTTATTAATAACATCATTAGCATTTAAACGCTCTTCTGCTATTGCTGCTTCAATATTATAAATATTAATAATATTATATTTTTTAGATGAGATACAATTAAAGCCCCTCTTAGGCAGCCTCTTAATCATTGGAGTTTGACCACCTTCAAAGCCTTTTATTGCAACACCTGCTCTAGATTTTTGACCTTTAACACCTCTTCCAGCAGTTTTTCCTTTTCCACTACCAATACCACGTGCTACTCTTTTCTTATTTTTTTTAGCACCTATATTATTATATAATTCATTTAATTTCATTGAAGAACTCTAATTACACATTTTCTATTTTTAATAAATGCCCTACTTTTTTGAGCATACCTTGAACTGAATCAGTATTTTTAAGAACAACAGATTTATTAATTTTATTTAAACCAAGCCCAATTAATGTTAATTTTTGATCATATTTACGACCTATACTGCTTTTAACTTGAGTAACTTTTACATCATTAATTAAATTTTTATTATTCATAGCGTATACATCTTACCTTAAAATATTATTCATTAACTTGGATATCAGAAGATTTTATAAAAATTTCATTCATTTTTTTATCTCTTCTTGCAGCAATAGATTTTGGGGACGAAAGTTTTTTTAATGCATCAAACGTTGCAGCTATCATTGTATAAACATTTGTTGAGCCTATCGACTTAGCAACAATATCATGAACACCTAAAGAATCAAAAATTGCTCTCATAGACCCCCCTGCTATAACGCCTGTACCTGCTTTAGCTCTTCTTAAGACCACCTTAGCTGCTCCACTTCTGCCTATAACATCGTGATGAATTGTTCTATTTTGATATAAAGATACTTTCATCATTTTCTTTTTAGCAGCTTGTTTTGCTTTTTCTCTTGCTTCATTTACTTCTTTTGCTTTACCGTGACCTGCTCCAACTCTTCCAGCTTTATCACCGACTACTACATAAGCAGAAAAAGCAAATCTTCTACCACCTTTTACTACTTTTGTAACTCTATTTACATCAACTAAAACTTCACTTAAAGCTTCTTCGTTTTTTCTAACTTTAGACATATTTTAAACCTTAAACTAAAATCTTATTTTTTTTCTAGCAGCATCAGCAAGAGCTTTTACAACACCATGATACTTATATCCACTTCTATCAAATACTACCTCTTCTACACCACAAGATACAGCTTTCTCAGCTATTAATTCACCTATTTTTGTAGCATTTTCAACATTACAATGAGATTTTTTTAATTTTTTAATCTTTTCGTCTAAAGTTGAAGCAGAAGCAATTGTTACTGATTTAGTATCATCAATAATCTGTGCATAAATATGTCTACCTGATTTAAATATTGACAATCTAGCTCTATTAGCTGTTTTAGCTATTTTATGTCTTATTCTACTTCTTCTCTTTTCAAATTTTAGCTTAGCACTACGCATATTTAACTCTTAAATTAATTTTTCTTACCTTCTTTGCGTGGTATAAATTGATCTTCAAATTTAATTCCTTTTCCTTTATAAGGTTCAGGTGGTCTTTGTTTTATAATAATTGAAGCAAATTGCCCTAATTTTTCTTTATCTGTACCCTCAAGAATAATTATATTCTGCTTAGGTACTTCAACTTTAATATGTGAAGGTATTTCAATTTTTGTATTATGACTTTTAGCAAGCATTAGATTTAAATACTTACCTTTCATCATTGCCCTATACCCTACGCCATTAATTTCAAGCTTTAACTTAAAGCCTTCTTTAACTCCGGTAACCATATTTGATATTATGCTTCTAGCTGTACCCCACATAGCACGTGCACTTTTACTTGAAGATAATGGCTTTACTAAAAGCTTATTTTCTGCTAATGAAATTCCTATGCTACCTTTAAAGCTTTTTGATAACTCACCTTTAGGTCCTGATATTTTTACTTCTAAATCATTTAACCCGACTTTTACACCTTCAGGTATAATAATCGGTAACTTTCCAACGCGTGACATTTTTTTACCTTAAAATACTTTACAAATTACTTCACCGCCAACATTTTTAATATGAGCTTCTCTATCAGACATAACACCATAAGGAGTAGATAGAATATATATTCCCATATTATTATAGTATCCTTTTAAGTCCTTAATTGCAGAATACACCCTTTTTCCTGGCTTTGACACTCTATGAATCTCGCATATAGAAGCATCACCATTAGCAGAATATTTTAAGGTTACCTCAGTATAGCTAATGTTACCTTTTGGAGTACTTGTATAATTTTTTATATAACCTTCTTTTTGTAGCACTTCTAAAATTGAAGTTTTAATTTTAGAACTAGGAAAAGAAACATTTATTAGTTTGCTTTTATAAGCATTTCTAATTCTAGTTAACATATCTGCTACATTATCTGTCATTGACATATTTATTCACCTATTATTTTTACCAACTTGACTTAATTATCCCTGGAACTAAACCTCTGCCACTTAATTCTCTGAGTTTATTTCTTGATATGCCAAATTTTCTTATAACCCCTCTTGGTCTACCTGTAAGCTCACATCTATTTCTAATTCTAGTGACTGATGAATTTCTAGATAATTGTGCTAATGACATTACCAAAGAAAAACGCTCTTCTAATGAAATATTCTTATCGTAAATTTTATTTTTTAATTTCTCACGCTTATTATGTAAGCTTTGTGATAATTTTTTTCTTTTTTCATTCTTCTTTATAGAACTTACTTTTGCCATTATATACCTTAAACTTAATTATAAAAAGGTAAATTGAATCCTGATAACAAGGATTTACCTTCTTTATCTGTTTTAGCAGATGTAACGATTGTAATATCCATTCCTCTTATAGTGTCAATTTTATCGTAATTAATCTCAGGAAAAACTATCTGTTCTTTTAGTCCAAAAGTAAAATTACCTTTACCATCAAAACTTTTGTAAGAAAAACCACGAAACTCTTTAACACGAGGTAATGCAACAATTACTAACCTTTCTAAGAAATCATACATTCTATCTTTACGTAAAGTAACTTTGCAACCTATTTTCATACCATCACGTAACTTAAATGTTGCAATAGATTTTCTTGCTGAAGTTACAAAAGGTTTTTGACCAGAGATTAAAGTTAAATCATTTACTGCTTTATCAATCACTTTTGAATCAGCTATTGCTTCCCCTACACCCATATTTATAACAATTTTTTCAATAGCTGGAATTTCATGTTTATTTTTATAAGAAAATTCCTTTTGCAAATTGCTAATAATTTCCTTTTGATATAGTTCTTTAAATCTTAACATTATTTGCCTTCCTTACCAATAATTTCTCCGGATTTTTTTGCTATTCTAACTTTAGAACCATCTTCTAAAAATTTAAAAGCTACCTTAGTAGGATTACCAGTTTTAGGATCAACATGTGCAACATTTGAAATATCTATAGGTAATTCTTTAGTTATTATGCCGCCTTCGCTTACTTGGGTAGGTTTAGTATGTTTTTTAACTAAATTTATTCCTGAAACAACTATTTTATTTTGCTCAGGAAAAACCTTTAATATTTTTCCTTTTTTCCCTTTGTATTTTCCAGTAATAATAATAACTTCATCACCTTTTTTTACTTTTAATTTTATCATTTATAACACTTCCTCTGCGAGCGACATAATTCTAACATATTTTTTTGCTCTAAGTTCTCTTGTCACAGGACCAAAAACCCTAGTACCTATAGGCTCATCTTGTTTGTTTAAAAGCACTAATGCGTTTTTGTCAAACTTTATTGTACTACCGTCAGCTCTTACAACCCCTGTTTTTGTGCGGACAATAACGCCTTTATAAACGTCACCTTTTTTTACTTTACCACCAGGTATAGCTTCCTTAATAGATACAACTATAACATCGCCTAGCTTTGCTACCATATGATGGGAGCCACCTAGAACTTTAATACACATAACTTTTTTGGCACCGGAATTATCTGCCACTTCCAAAATGCTTTGCATTTGAATCATATATCACTTCCAATTTTATTCACGAAAGACAAAATAAACAATTTTCCCAATAAAGTCAAAGGATAAAACCTTTACTCTTCATTTATTACTACCCATGTTTTAGTTTTTGAAATAGGATGACTTTCAATTATATTAACTTTATCGCCTTCTTGAAACTTGTTATTTGGATCATGAGCTGCGTATTTTTTAGATACTTTTATAAATTTTTTATAAATAGGATGCTTAAATCTTCTTTCTACTTTTACTGTAACTGTTTTATCAGCTTTTGAACTTATAACTACTCCTTGTAGGACTCTTTTAGGCATTTTAATTACTCTCCACTACTAGATCTTTTTGTTAATTCAGTTTTAATACGTGCTATAGACTTTTTAACTAATGAAAACCTACTAGTATTTTTTAATTCACCCAAAGTTTGCTGAAATCTTAAATTAAATAGTTCTTTTTTTAAAAGATTAAGATGCTTAAAAAGATCTTCAATTGTTTTACTTGTTAATTCACTTCTTAATGATTTTAAATCATTCATAACGCCTCACTATCCTTGTTCTAACAGGTAATTTTGCACTTGCAAGCTCTAAAGCTTTAACTGCAACATCTTCCTCAACCCCTTCAATTTCAAACATAATTCTTCCAGGTGATACCCTTACTGCAAAAAATTCAGGATTTCCTTTACCTTTACCCATTCTTACTTCAGCAGGCTTCTTAGAAACCGGAAGATCAGGAAAGATTCGTATCCATAATCTTCCTTGACGTTTCATACATCTAGTAGCCGCTTTTCTTCCTGCTTCTATTTGTCTAGCAGTAACACGCCAACCATCTATAGATTTTAAACCAAATGATCCAAAGTCAAGTGTTGTACCTGCTTTTGATTTTGAAACAACTCTACCTTTATGAGCTTTTCTAAATTTTTGTTTTTTTGGAGCTAACATTTTAATACTTAAAAATTAATTATATCTTTTATTTTCGGTATACTCGCCTTTGTAAATCCAAACTTTAACTCCTATAACCCCATAAGTAGTTATAGCTTCTGCAGTCGAATAATCAATATCTGCTCTTAAAGTATGCAATGGCATTCTCCCTTCTATATACCATTCTGTTCTAGCAATCTCAGCTCCACCAAGACGTCCTGAGCAACTAACTCTTATGCCTTGTCCACCTTGTTTAAATGAAGCTTGAATTGCTGTCTTCATTGCTTTTCTAAAGGATACTCTTTTTTCAAGCTGCGATGCTATTGTCTGAGCTACTATAGCTGCATCTATATTAAACTTTCTAACTTCATGAATATTTATATAAACTTCACTTAAAGAAGTCATTTTTTCAATGGCTTTTTTTAGCTTATCAATTTCACTACCGTTTTTACCGATAATTATATTCGGTTTTTTTGCATTAATATTGATAATAATACTTTTGTTAGAAGGGCGTTCAATTAAAATTCTGCTAACTTGAGCTTGAGTAAAACTTTTATTAACTAATTCTCTAATCTTTAAATCTTGTATAAAAAGAGTTTTATACTGCTTTTCTGCATAAAATACAGAATCCCAACCTTTAATTAAAGTCGGTCCAACCCTAAAACCATGTGCACAAACTTTCTGCCCCATCTTAATTATCCTCTTTTTCTGTAACAGTTATATAAAGATTACTAAAAAACTTATTTATTCTAGTAGCTCTTCCTTTTGCTCTTGGCATAACTCTTTTCATTACTAAAGCCTTGCCTACTGTTGCGTTAGTTATAACTAATCTATCTATATCTAAACCTAGATTATTTTCAGCATTTGCTACAGCAGATTGCAGACAAGCTTTTACAACTTTTGAAATTCTTTTTGGCGAAAAAGTTAATTGCACTAATGCTTCAGAAACTTTCATGTTTCTAATGAAAGCTGCAACTAAGTTTAATTTCCTTGGACTAACTCTAATTGATTTAGCTTTTGCCGTGGCAAAATTTTTGTTTTCCTGTACCATATGATTTTATTTTCTTTTAACTTTTTTATCTGCTCCATGCCCATGAAATGTTCTAGTAGGAGAGAATTCCCCTAGTTTTCTACCAACCATTTCTTCATTTACAGAAACTGGAATAAATTTATTTCCATTGTGAACAGAAAACGTAAAACCAACAAAAATAGGCAAAATGGTTGATCTTCTAGACCAGGTTTTAATCATTTCTGACTTACCAGATTCCATTAATTTTTGAACTTTTTTTATTAAATAACCATCTACGAAAGGCCCTTTCCACACCGAACGTGCCATAATTAATACCTAATTAATTTAAAAATTTATTTTCTTTTCTTTATAATAAACTTAGAAGTACGCTTATTTTTACGCGTCTTTTTACCTTTCGTCGGGAATCCCCAAGGAGTAACTGGATGACGCCCACCAGAGGTTTTACCCTCACCACCACCATGCGGGTGATCTACAGGGTTCATTGCCACACCTCTTACATGAGGTCTCCAACCAAGCCATCTATTTCTACCAGCTTTACCTAAGTTAATATTTTTTTGATCAGGATTAGATACTGTACCTATCGTAGCCATACAATCTAAAGGTACTAATCTAAATTCACCTGACTTTAATTTAATTTGTGCATATCCTGAATCTTTACCTACTAAATCTACCGACGTACCTGCTGATCTTGCAATTTGACCACCTTTACCAACTTTCATTTCAACATTATGTAAAGTAGTACCGATAGGGATATATCTTAAAGGCAAACAATTACCAATTTTTATATCTGCATCTTTGCTTGATATTATCTTATCTCCTACTACTAATTTTTGTGGAGCTAGAATATAAGCATGCTCACCATCTTCATATTTAATTAAAGCAATAAAAGCAGTTCTGTTAGGATCATATTCTATTCTTTCAACTATAGCAGAAATATCTAATTTATTTCTTTTAAAGTCAATAACACGATATAGTCTTTTATGACCTCCACCTCTTTGCCAAGAAGTGATTCTACCCTGATTATTTCTTCCACCTGTTTTAGATATCCCTTTAGTTAGAGCCTTAAAAGGTCTACCTTTCCATAAACTAGTTCTATCAACTTGAACTAACTCTCTCAAAGAAGGGGTAATTGGATTAAAACTTTTTAAAGCCATTTATTTAATTCCTCCGGCAAAATCAATATTATGATCTTTTTCTAATGTTACCACAGCTTTTTTTCTATCAACTTGACGTCCGATAACTCCCTTAAATCTCTTTTTCTTACCTTTGACATTTAAGATATTTACTTTTTTTACTTTTACTTTAAATATTTCTTCTATGGCTTTTTTAACGACAAGCTTCTCAGCAAGTTTATCTACATAAAAAGTGTATTTATTTTGTTCTGAAAGAAGCGTAGTTTTTTCTGTAATAACAGGTCTTCTAATTAAATCGTAATATTTATAAGAACTCATTTTAACCTCTCTTCTAAAACATTCACTGCTTCTTGTGATAACAATACATATTCGTGTCTTATTATGTCATAGACATTTGCACCTATTTGCGGAACAACTACTGTATTATAAATATTTTGTGCTGCTAAAGAAAAATTAACATCCACTTCATTGCCATCTATTACAAAGAAGCTTTTACCTTGAAACTTATTTAATATATTAACAAGATTAGAGGTTTTAGGCGTTTCTAATTTTAAAGAATCTATGACTAGTAATTTTCCTTCAGAAAATTTTTCGGATAAAGCATGAATTAAACCAAGTTTTCGTACTTTTTTAGGTAATTTAGTTGCATGGCTACGTACTACAGGACCATGAATTACACCACCTCCACGCATCTGTACAGATCTTAAAGAACCTTGTCTTGCATTCCCTGTACCTTTTTGCTTAAAAGGTTTTTTTGTAGTACCGGATACTTCTGATACAGTTTTAGTTTTATGTGTACCAGACATTGCTTTAGCTCGTTGCCAATCAACAACTTGCTTTATTATATCATCCCTAATAAACTCTACAGCAAATATATCTTCGTTTAAACTAATCTCACCAACTTCTTCATTAGCAAGATTTAACATTTTAGTTTTCATTTTTTTTCAACCTATACAGTCTTATATAAAATCTTTTATACAAATAGTTATTTTTATGCAGTTATTGAAATCTTTTTTATTGCATCTTTTATTGAAATATATGAACCTTTATGTCCCGGTATACTTCCCTGAATCATAATAAGCCCTTGCTCTTTATCGATTGCAAATATTTTTAAATTTTGGATAGTAACTTGACTACACCCCATATGTCCAGCCATTTTTTTACCTTTAAAGACTTTTCCTGGATCTTGTCTTTGACCAGTAGAACCGTGTGAACGATGTGATATTGAAACACCGTGAGAAGCTTCAAGCCCTCTAAAATTATGTCTCTTCATACTACCAGCAAATCCTTTACCTATAGTAGTAGCTGTTACATCTATAAATTGTCCTGCCGTAAAATGATCTACTTCTAAACTTGCTGCTATATCGATAAAGTTATCTTCAGAGATTCTAAATTCTTTTAATTTAGTTTTAGGAGACACTTTAGCATTAGCAAAAACTTGCTTCATAGGCTTAGTTACTCTAGATATTTTTTTATCTTTTATTCCTATAACTAAAGCATTATAACCATGTTTTTCAGCAATTTTATGTCCTACTACTTGGCAATCATCAACTTTCACTAGTGTTAATGGAACTCTCTTCCCATTATTATTAAAAACACTAGTCATCCCAACTTTTTGAGCAATTATTCCGGTTCTCATTACTCCCCACTCTCTAATTCAATCACTACATCAACACCTGCTGCTAAATCAACTTTACTTAAAGCGTCAACAACTGCTGGATTTGGATCATCTATAACCAATAATCTTTTTTGTGTTCTAATTTCGTATTGCTCCCTTGATTTTATATGGACGTGGGGAGATCTATTTACGGTAAATCTTTGAATTTTTCTAGGTAAAGGAATAGGACCACTAATATTAGCAAATGTTCTTTTAACAGCACTAACTATCTCTTTAGTAGCCTGATCAAGACTACGATGATCAAATGACTTTAAACGAATTTTGATTTTATTTTTCATTTAACAAACCTTAATTATAAACAGCAAGATGTTTTTACATCTTAAAACATAAATACCTATTATTAAAAAATAATAGGTATTTATAAAATAGACTAATTAATTACTTTAGAAACTACACCAGCACCTACTGTTCTACCACCTTCACGAATCGAGAATTTTAAACCTTGCTGCATAGCAATAGGAGAAATTAACTTAACTTTGAAAGTAGCATTATCACCAGGCATAACCATTTGTTTATCAGCCGGTAATTCTATTGTACCTGTAACGTCTGTTGTTCTAAAATAGAATTGTGGACGATAGTTATTGGTAAATGGAGTATGACGTCCACCTTCATCTTTACTAAGCACGTATACTTCAGCTTCAAATTCATCGTGAGGTGTTATACTACTAGGTTTTGCAAGAACTTGTCCTCTTTGTACAGCTTCTCTATCTATACCACGTAATAATATACCAACATTATCCCCAGCCTCACCACTATCAAGAAGCTTTCTAAACATTTCAACACCGGTACATGTAGAAGTTTGAGTTGCTTTTATTCCAACTATTTCAACAGCTTCACCCACTTTAACTTTACCAGCTTCAATTCTACCTGTTACAACTGTTCCTCTTCCTGAAATAGAGAACACATCCTCGATAGGCATTAAGAAAGGCTTTTCAGTTTCTCTAGTAGGTTGTGGTATATAACTATCTACTGCATCCATTAATTCATGAATAGCTTTCTCACCTTCAGGCTTTCCTTCTAAAGCTTGAAGAGCAGAACCTCTAATTATTGGTATCTCATCACCAGGGAAATCATATTTTGATAATAATTCTCTTACTTCCATTTCCACTAATTCTAGTAGATCAGGATCATCAACCATATCAACTTTGTTTAAGAACACTACCATTTTAGGTACGCCAACTTGCTTTGCTAATAATATATGTTCTCTAGTTTGTGGCATTGGACCATCAGCAGCAGAAACAACTAGTATAGCACCGTCCATTTGAGCAGCACCTGTGATCATGTTCTTTACATAGTCAGCATGTCCTGGGCAGTCTACGTGTGCATAGTGCCTACTCTTAGTCTCATATTCTACGTGAGCAGTTGATATTGTTATACCTCTTTCCTTTTCCTCAGGAGCGGCATCAATTTCATCATATTTTTTAACTTTGATATCTTTATTATCTTTTCCAAGCACCATTGTTATTGCTGCTGTCAAAGAAGTTTTCCCATGATCCACGTGACCGATAGTACCGATATTAACATGCGGTTTGGTTCTTTCAAACTTTGCTTTTGCCATATTTTTACTCTCTTACAATTTTTTAAGTTTAATACAAGTTAATTTAAAGTGCGTTTTTTGCTAAATTTATTTGTCACCACTATATTTAATGGAGCGGGTGATGGGAATCGAACCCACACAGCCAGCTTGGAAGGCTGGAACTCTACCATTGAGCTACACCCGCAACTAACACCAATTTTATTCAGACTTACAATTATACACGATTATATTTTATTTTTAAATATAATTTATAATATAAAATGATAAGTTTAAAAAATGATATGCTTCCCTGAACCATTCAAGTGGTGGAGGGAGAAGGATTCGAACCTTCGAACGCTTACGCGGGCAGATTTACAGTCTGCTGCCATTGACCACTCGACCACCCCTCCTAAAGAACTTTACTGTATTAAATAGACTAATTCACTTTAAAAGACAATATAAATTAGTATTAGGACTTAATAAAACTTCTCGCCGAATCATCAAATAAACAAATAGCAGCTTGCACATTTATTTAGTTGTAACTTTCTATAATAAATAGTAGTTTCTGTCAAGAACAAATTACCAAAGGTTTTCAATAACATGCAAAATAAAAAGCTGGATTCTAAAAATTACTACTATATTTATGGCAAACATCCTGTATTTTCAGCTCTTAACAATCCAAAACGTCAAATTGAGGATATTTTATGCACTCAAATGATCTTTGATACAAATAAAAAATTAATAAGCTCCAAGCCTTATAAAATTGTTAATAATGATGTTTTATCTAAATTGTTAGAAAACCAAACCCATCAAGGAATAGCTGCTAAAGTTAAGCCAATTTTTTCCTATAATATAGAAGATATCAACATAAAAAATCCAAAATGTAAGATTGCAATTCTTGATCAAATAACTGATCCACAAAATATTGGGGCAATTATTCGAAGTGCAGCAGCTTTTAATATAGATGCTATAATCTTACCACTAGATAATTCACCTAATGAAAATGGCACTATAGCTAAAGCAGCTTGTGGAACTTTAGAATTAATAAAAATTATTAAAGTAACCAATCTAAACTCTTGTATAAATTACCTAAAAAAACATGGTTTTTGGGTTATAGGGCTAACTGGGGAAGCCAATGATTATTTTACCGATAAATTAATTTCAGATAAAATAGCTTTAATATTCGGCTCGGAAGATAAAGGCATGCGAAGATTGGTTCAAGAAAATTGTGATCATTTAGCCAAAATTCCTATTTCTGATAAAGTAGAAAGCCTTAATGTATCAAATGCCGCTTCTATAATTTTTCACTCACTATGGGATCATTAACAAAGTTGAAATATTTTTAACAAATCAAATATTGTTTTTTATTTACTTCCTTATAAATATTTAGTCTACTTAAATATATGTTTATTAAAATGATAACGTAAACTACTATTTGCGTTATCATTGTTCTTTATTTTTTCAGTATTAGATAAGATTTATTCTATCACGTTACTATTATTAATTTAGTTCTAATCGGTAGCGTTATGTCACAAAATATATTACAAAACAAACAAATTATTAAGACGCCAGTTTAGGATAAGGAGGTCTGAGGATAAGCAAGTAGTGTTAGAAATTTTTTAGATTTATTGAAATTAAAAGCATTTACGCAAGAAAGTATATGAACTAAGAAATTAATAGGGGAGCGATGTCTTGAATGTTCAAGGTTCATGCTGTTTTTTAGTACATTAAATACTGATTCAATTATTGATCTGCTTTTTAAGAGTATTTTATCTTCTATATCTAATAAATGATTTTTCATATCCTTGCGAATCCCAGTAAATAACCGTAGCCCACGACTAAATAATTTAGCGGACATTTCCTTAGAAATATAAGCCTTGTCTCCAAATAATTTACCCCATAATCCTTTGGTAATTGAGTCTACAGCAGATAAATCACTAGCATTACCCTTTGTTATTTTAATTGCCATAATCTGACCTTTATTATTAATTACAATATGTAATTTAAATCCCATAAACCATCCGTAACTACTCATACCTATTTTAGCAATGCCACTAAACACTTTATTATTATTTGTACGTTTTGCATGACATATCGATAATTTGGTTGAATCAACAAAATATATACCAGTCTCATCTCCTGTAAATAATTGTAACATTATAGTTAAAGGTAATACTAATCTTGGCCACAACTGGATTATCCGACTGTAACTAGGAAGACTAAAATATCCTCTATATTTACATGATAGATGATATAAATAATAATTCTTAAAATCTTTGCATGGAGATATATAAAAATATAATACTATAGTTATATAGTTCTGAAAGCCTTAAACTCCCTGATCTCCTACGCTTCCTAACGCTGGGTATTAATTTGCTTTCTTCCCATTCTTCGTAAACTTTACAATAATTATCTATTATACAAAATAGAGTTATGATACATCTTTTCATTGTTGAGTGCATATTTTTTTGATTCAAAATCTATGTAACTCAACACTCCTCTCTTGTAAATACCCTGCTTTATTATCTTTATTCCTTACACTCTTATCCTAAACTGGCGTTTAAGAGCTTTGAAAAGCAACTTAATATATTCTTAGATGAGTATAAAGAAAGAGAAATTACAAATATTGTTCTAAGTAATTTTCTCGACAAAGTAATTAATAATTTAAAACATGAAAAATTAATTAGTGATACACTATTTGAAGTATATCAAGGCAAAGCAGTAATTGCTAAACCGTTACATACAGATTACCCTCAATCACCCGAACAAGCACATGACGAAAATTGGCAAAAATTTTATAGTTTTAATCATGATAGAAAACACAATCGGTTTTATTGCCAAAAATCTAAAAAAAGCTTCCATTAAAGACAAATTATACTATAGTTTTGCTAAATTATCCGAGCAATTAGATTTAAATGCCATCAGTGATCATTTTATGAATAAAATAAATAATTATATAACATTTAACGATTTATGACAAACTATAGAACAGAAAGCGACTCTTTTGGGGAAATTCAAATAGAAGACAAATTTTATTGGGGAGCACAAACACAAAGATCATTAGAAAATTTCAAAATAGGCAAACAAAAAATGCCAGAAATTCTAATCCGCTCCCTTGCTATATTAAAAAAATGTGCTGCAAAAGTTAACCTCGAATTTGGTGATCTAGAACCTAAAATAGCTGAAAGTATAGATAAAGCTGCAAGCAGAATTTTGAATGGTGAATTTAGCAATAATTTTCCTTTAGTAGTTTGGCAAACAGGCTCTGGAACGCAAACAAATATGAATATGAATGAGGTAATCGCCTCTATTGCAAATGAGGAGTTAACCGGCATGAAAGGTGGTAAATCTCCTGTACATCCTAATGATCATGTCAATAAAGGACAATCATCAAATGATTCATTCCCAACGGCTATGCATATAGCAACCGTGCTTGCAACTAAAGAAAAGCTAATACCGGCTTTAAATAATTTACTCACAGCTTTACAAGATAAATCGAAAGATTGGGACAGCATTATAAAAATTGGACGCACCCATTTACAAGACGCAACTCCTCTAACACTTAAGCAAGAATTTTCCGGATATATTACACAAATAGAATATGCTTTAGAAAGAATAGAAGACGCATTAAAAAAAGTTTATCTACTTGCCCAAGGAGGAACAGCAGTTGGAACAGGCATCAATTCACGTAAAGGATTCGATATAAAATTTGCTGAAAAAGTAGCAGAATTTACAAAACAACCTTTTAAAACAGCACCTAATAAATTTGAAAGCTTGGCTAGCCATGATGCACTTGTAGAATTTTCTGGCACTCTTAATACTATAGCCGTTAGTTTGATGAAAATAGCCAATGATATAAGATTGCTCGGATCAGGTCCAAGATGTGGTCTTGGTGAGTTGCATTTACCAGAAAATGAGCCTGGTTCTTCAATTATGCCAGGTAAGGTAAACCCTACACAAGTCGAAGCTTTAACAATGGTTTGCACTCAAGTTATGGGAAATCATGTTACAGTTACTATTGCCGGCTCAAACGGACATCTTGAACTTAACGTCTTTAAACCAGTAATAATATATAATATTTTGCAATCTATCGAGCTACTATCGGATGCCGCAAATAGCTTTGTCACTCACTGTGTGGACGGGATAGAGCCTAATATAACCCGTATTAACGATTTACGTGATAAATCTTTAATGCTTGTCACCGCTCTTAATCCGCATATTGGCTATGATAATGCCGCCAAAATTGCTAAAGAAGCTCATAAGCACGAAATTACTTTAAAAGAAGCCGCAAAAAAACTTAATCTTTTATCGGAAGAAGAATTTAACAAAATAGTAGTACCTGAAAAAATGGTTAGACAATCTTAGGTTGTATAAACAACATTAATTTCTCTTTACAAGGTATCATAAATAGGCTAGTATAAGCTAGTCTATTTATAATATCACTTATATGAAGCAAAATTTATCTAATCAAATTAATCTGTTAGAAGCAAAAACACATTTTTCTAATCTAATACAACGTGTATACTCGTTTTATTTGAAAAATTGGCTGAGTCGTCTTTGTAGCCCTTTCGGTACTCATGTACTTTTGTACACTCCGTTCCTCAGTCTACAGACTCCTAGCTCTTTTTCAAATAAAACTTCGTCTATTAACTTTTCATTTACTAGAAATATAAAAGGAAGAGAACAAATTACTATTTGTAAGCATAATACACTGGTTGCTGTACTTTCACCAATAACTAAAAAACCCAAAATAAAAACAGAAGATATAGTTGAACAAATAATGGAATTTAATAAAGATAAAACACTAGCACTATATACTATAAAAGAACTTAGAGACGAAAGTAGAAGATGAATTAAAAAAACTCAGAATATACTACAATAATGGTTATCTTTTTTATGGATCGAGAGTCGGCATTACAGCCCTGTCATCCCGTGATTTATTCACGGGATCCAGTTAAAAATATCAATAATATTGATATTTTTAGTTATTTTTCTGGACCTAGTTCCCAAGCCACGGCAGGCATTGTTGCGTGGATCGAGAGTCGTCATTGCGAGGAAATTACGAAGTAATTGACGAAGCAAGGAAGTAAAAAAATGCTAACTTTATAACATTTTTTATTATTTTTTCTGGATTGTCACGCTCCTTGCAGTCGCGTAGCTCAGACGATTTGGTATCCACGCAAGCAAGACTCACTCTGGAATGACATAGTGGGTATTTTTCAAGCCATACAACAACGCTAAATTGAAGACGACTTTCGATCCACACAATAACATCATAATGGTGTTCCACCATTAAACATTTCAAACAAAAGTTGCTAATCTAAATAAAACCTATTACATTAAAGATATAATGTTATATGGAGTTAATTAATGACAGATCCTTATGTTGAATATGCGATAGCTATCTTACCAAGCTCTGAAGTAGCACAAAAATTTACAGATATAAATACAAAACTTGCTAAACAACTAGGACCGCAAGGTCTTGAGCATAAACATAATAAATGCCATGTTACATTGTACCATGGTGTATATAACTTTCTGGATTTACCAAAAATCTCCGCTAAATTAGCAGATATAGCTTATAACACAAAAAATATCACATTAAATTTTAAGAATGAAATAGTAGTTACCGGACCTGATAGATGGATTGATATAAATATTAAGCGTTTTGATGAAAATGATAAGGTCAAGAAAGATTATGAAGCAATATGTGATTTGCACAATAAAGTAGTTGATACATTTAATGAATATCACAAGCATCCACTTGAAAGAGCAAGCAATACTCTCGAAACACTTAAGCCCAAAATTGAAGCACAAGACGAAAATGCCTTGAAAATAGCTAAGCAAATTGAAAAATATGGCGTTTCAGGTGTTAAAGAATTATATAACCCACATACTACAATATGGTATCAATGGCCTACAAATCTCGCCCTTAACGATGCTGCGAATAGCGTAAAAGGTGAGGCTAGTGATTTTTCTTGTGATGCATCAGCTTTAGTTTTAGGAGAACTAGGATTTAACGGAAATATAGAAAATCCTTATGCTGTTTTTCCTTTAGGTCAAGATTTTACTATAGAACAAGCGATAGAACTTGCTGCAAAAACTAATCTTGACTGGTAGCATTCATAAATTTTCTTAAAAGATTATGGAAATTTCTAAATCTTCTATTATACTTAAATCATAATAATATAAATAAACGATTATCATGGCTTTAATAAACATAAAAGCACCAGAAAATATAATATTAAAACCGCGTATTACAGTTTTTGGCGTTGGGGGTGCAGGTAGTAATGCAGTAAATAATATGATTGGTGCTAACCTACAAGGAGCTAATTTTGTAGTAGCTAATACTGATGCACAATCATTAGAATATTCTCGCTGTGAAAACAAAATACAGCTGGGCGTCTCCACAACTAGAGGTCTTGGTGCTGGAGCTGCCCCTGAAGTTGGAGCAGAAGCTGCACAAGAATCAGAAAACGAAATTCGCAATTATCTAGAAAATAGTAACATGGTGTTTATTACGGCAGGTATGGGCGGCGGTACTGGTACTGGCTCTGCACCAGTTATTGCACGAATTGCTAAGGAACTTGGAATTTTAACAGTTGGAGTAGTAACTAAGCCTTTTCATTTTGAGGGCGGGCATCGTATGAAAACTGCCGATAAAGGAATTATAGATTTACAACAATTTGTTGATACTTTAATCGTGATACCAAATCAAAACTTATTTCGTATTGCCAACGAGCAAACTACTTTTGCTGATGCTTTTAAAATGGCAGATGATGTACTGCACGCAGGGGTCAGAGGTGTCACGGATTTAATGATTATGCCAGGTCTTATCAACCTTGACTTTGCTGATATTAAAGCTGTTATGAGTGAAATGGGCAAAGCTATGATGGGTACAGGCGAGGCTAGTGGTGAAGATAGAGCTACTAAAGCAGCAGAATCTGCAATCTCTAATCCATTACTTGATCATAGTTCAATGTGCGGTGCTAGAGGTGTATTAATTAATATTACAGGCGGACCAGATATGACTTTATTTGAAGTCGATAACGCTGCTAATAGAATTAGAGAAGAAGTAAATAATAAAGATGCTAATATTATTTTTGGTTCAACATTTAATCCTGAGCTAAAAGGGATTATTAGAGTTTCAGTTGTTGCAACAGGCATTGATGCAGATAAAATACCACTTTATAAACCTGTTAATTCTAGTGCTACCGATTTATCTACCGAAGAAGATGAGGATACAAAACTTAGAGCTCAATCTACTCAAGGAGATCAACCTGTTCATATTGAAGAAATTCCTAATTTTAACAGCTATAGTAACGACGAAGCAGAAATTGCTGACTCTCTAGACCAAAATCCTAATCCAACCAACGATGATATGGAACCAAGGGTAAGTCTTACTAATGATGTTGGAGAAACTCCTAAATCATCTTTCTTTGTAAGGATGTGGGGATCTCTGCGAACACAGAATAATAATCAAATCCCGGAACGAAAAAATGTTGTAGTTGGTATGTCCGATGAAGAGACTAAAGAATCTGACATTCACGATATACCAGCTTTCCTAAGAAAGAAAAGGGATTAAAACTAAAACTAATTGGAATGAAAGGTACATCTAATTTTACATTAATTTCATTATTTGCAGGTGCTGGTGGGATGGATATAGGCTTTAAAACTATTTGGGCAAATGAATATGATAAAACTATTACTCCGTCTTATCAAAACTATTTTCCTGATACTCAACTTGACAAACGTTCTATTTTAAATGTACCAAACCAAGAAATACCTAATAAAATCACAGGAGTGATCGGTGGTCCACCTTGTCAATCATGGTCAGAAGCAGGAGCAAAACGTGGATTACAAGATCCCAGAGGCATGTTATTTCATGAACAAATTAGAGTCATCCGTCATACAAGACCTAAATTCTTTGTGGCAGAAAATGTTCACGGCATAATTCATTCAAGAAATATAAAATCTTTTATGAATATAATAGAAATGTTCCAAAAAGAAGGGTATGAAATAAGCTGGAAATTATTAAAAGCAAGTGATTATGGAGTACCACAAGATCGGGAACGAGTTTTTATTGTTGGTTATCATCAATCATTAAATAAAAAATTTCAATTTCCCGAAACTCTAAAAACTAAAATTACGTTAGATCAAGCTATAGGTGATTTAGCTCATTTAGAAATTGGAGCGGTTAATACAATAGATAATCATGAATTTTTAGAACTAGGTTACTCTCCTATTTTTATGTCAAGAAACCGTGTTAGAAATTGGGACGAGCAATCTTTTACAATTCTTGCTACTTATAGACATATTCCTTTTCATCCACAAGCACCAAAAATGATTAAAATTGCCGGTCAAGAAAAACGAGAATTTGTTAAAGGACAAGAACATAAATATCGTCGTTTGACCATACGTGAATGTGCAAGAATCCAAACATTCCCTGATGATTATAAATTTATTTATACTAATATTAAAGATGGTTATAAGATGATAGGCAATGCTGTTCCGGTTGAACTTGCATATCATATAGCTAAAGCAATAAAAAAAGATTTAGTTACTATTAGAAACGATTAAACTTTGAGTTGTATTTTTGTATTATCTTTGTAATATAATTATTTACTTTAAATAATTATATATAATTGATGTCAATACAAACTAATAATGGATTAGCCTTTGAATGGGCAGTTATATCTGAAATATCTAAATTAACAGGATTTACAATTAAAAATGATACTGCTTCAAATGTCGCTCAAAAAGCTTATAATTCCATTAGCTTTAAAAAACAATTAGAGTTTATCAAAGCAGCTCAAATATCTATTGATCACATTATAAAAAAGAAACAAAGTCTTTAACAATTGAATATGGTGGAATAATTGAATTTAATAATGGTTCAGCGGGAGCAAAAGGAGATGTTAGAGATATTCTGATTAAAGCTAAAAATATTACTATAGGAATATCTTGTAAAACAAACCATCAAGCATTAAAGCATTCTAGACTTTCTGGTTCAATTGACTTTGTAAAAAGATGGGGTCTTGATGATAATGGATGTAGTACTGAATATTGGAAAATTATAAAGCCGTTGTTTGAAGATTTAAGGCAAATTAGAACTTTTTCAAATAAGACTGCTTTATGGGAAGATTTACCTGATAAGGTTGACAAATATTATTGGCCTATACTTAACGCTTGGTCTAATGAGATCATAAGGCTTTGCTCTATTAATGAAGAAAAAACTAGAAATGTTTGTAAAGATTTAGTATCTTATTTAATAGGACGATATGATTTTTATAAAATAATATCTTACAACTCAAATAAAACTATTATTCAAGCATATAATTTTAATAATACCCTTAGCACTAAAAAAACTAACTATCCTAGTTGTATTAATACTATAAATACTAAAAATGGAGGAATTTATTCTAAAACTATAGTGTTTAATCGGGGTTTCAGTATTAATTTTAGAATTCATAATGCAAGCAGTAAAGTTGAACCGTCACTTAAATTTGATATTAATGCTATAGGTCTCCCAATTAATGAAATTTATCAGCATACTTTTGACATCATAGATTGAGGTACTAACTATGACAAGTTAACCACCCTGCATTGCAAATGCAGGGCTTAAGATTATGGCATCAATGCCTTAGCTATAGCTAGTTTTCAACTTGAAAGTTTCCAAACTTATCATCTCTCGATTCATGTTTATCAATATAATCCTTGATCATTTGGTCAGTCACATTGCCTGTGGTTCTGACAAAATATCCAACAGCCCATAAGTGTTTACCCCAATACTGTTTCCGTAATTCTGGAAATTCCTGCTGAATCTTCCTTGAACTCTTTCCTTTTAGATACTGTACCACCTTACTAATACTTTGATAAGGTGGCACAGATACATAGATATGTACGTGATTTGAAGCTATCTTCCCTCTTAATATCTCTACTCCATTATCCTTACATATCTCTTGGGTTAGGTCCTTGACTCTCCTACCAATATCACCAACCAATATATTATATCGATATTTAGTCACCCATACTATATGATGTCATTGCTAAAGTAAAGGGGACCACTAAATTGCACGAAAAAGGGACCAGAGAATTTGGTGTAACCTAATAAGGTTATAATGTGCAATATTCACTAGATAATTAATTAAAATAAATATCTAGTGATACAATGATAAGAATAAATATGTACACAACAATTATCACCCTTTATAAGCAAGGCAACAGTCAAAGAAATATTGCCAAACTAACAAGGATAGACCGTAAAACAGTAAGAAAAATAATAAATCGTTACGTAGAGTCTGGTACAGAATATCCTGCACCCTATGAACGATCTTCAGCACTGGATTCTTGGCACGAACAAATATAGCTAACGCGACTAGCATTATTCCTTAGAATCATATAAGATAAAGCTTTTAATTATGGTAGAGATGAAAGCATACAGTCAGGATTTAAGAGATAGGGTAATCAGTCTGCACAATACTTCTAAATATAGAATAAAAGCAATATCAGACTTATTGGGTATAGAGCGTCATACGATATCAAATTGGATTAGACGTTATAAAGAAAATGGAGACTACAGCTCAAGACAACATATGCAAAGTGGACGTGATGCTAGGTTTACTAATAAGGAGCATATAATTGAATTTTTAGCAAAGAATCCTGATAGCCGAGCTATAGATATAAGAGATGCAGTAGCACCCGAGCTACCAATGAGCACATTTTATGACACGCTTCATAGAATGAAGATTACATATAAAAAAAAGAGCCAAAATACAAAGGCAGGAATGAAGAAGCCAGAAAACAATTTGTAGAATATATTGATAAAATAGCATCTGACAAACTTGTGTATTGTGATGAAATGGGGGTAAGTAATAATATAACCATGTTGTACGGATGGTCAGAGAGAGGAGCCAGATCTTACGCAGAGCAAGGAGGTTTTGCTACTGAGAGAGTAAATATAGTTGCTGGTTATAATGAGGGCACCAAAGAATTAATTGCTCCATTAGAGCATTCCGGTTATATTGATAAGCAATTATTTAATCAGTGGGTAGGTGAGCTATTATGCCCATCACTCAAACCTGGACAATTTGTAATAATGGATAATGCGAGTATTCATAAGTCACTGTTGGTAAAGGAATTAATAGAAAAAGCGGGTTGTACTCTTATTTATCTACCGGTCTATTCTCCAGATTTAAATTCTATCGAACACTGTTGGGCTAATTTTAAAAATTACCTGAGAAAAATTATTAAAAACTTTAAAGATTTTCGTGATGCAATAACAGCAGCAATGGTACAAACCTTCCCGTGTTAGCTATAATTGAGTTATTAGAAAAGAATCTAAGTTACATAAGAATTTTTGAAGAGTTAAAAATTCAAGGTTATACAAAAAGTTATGGTTCGCTAACCCGTTATATCAAAAAATATAAGATTCAGAATAACAGTTGCATTCGTTTTCATACTTTAGCAGGAGAGGAAGCACAAGTAGATTTTGGTGACATAGGCTTACAGTATAATGCCCAAGGGCGTAGAGTTAAAGCATATGTGTTTAATATGCGTTTAAGCTATAGTCGCCTTGATTATTATGAAGTAGTGTTTGATCAAAGTTGTAAAACATGGATACAATGTCATATCAATGCATTTAATTATTTTGCTGGTAGTCCAAAAGTAATAAAACTTGATAATCTTAAAGCTGGGGTGGTAGATAGCAATTTCTATGAGCCTGTATATCAGAAGGAATACAAACGTTTAGCTGATCATTATGGGATTTTACTTTCTCCTTGTCGTATATATCAACCTCAAGAAAAAGGCAAAGTAGAATCAGGCATAAAGTATGTCAAAAATAATTTTTTTGCTGGACGTAAATTTCATAGATATGAAGAATTAATACACGATCTTGCAAACTGGTTAAATAAAGCAAATAACCGAATACATGGTACTACTAAAAAAATTCCTCAGGAACTATTTGAGCAAGAAGAAAGTAATAATTTAATGCCCTTACCATTAGAAACGTTTGATTTATCATCGTGGCATAATCGAAAAGTAGCAAAAGATTGTCATATCACCATAGATAATAATTATTATTCCGTACCAGCAAAATATATATACAGTGAAGTATTGGTACAATTATCACCAAACCTTGTTCAAATATTTTCTATACAAAATGATTTAATAGCAAGGCACGTTAGAGTAGATGGCAAAGGAATATTTACCACTAATCCGTCTCATTATGCCAAATATAAACGTCTATGCCCAGGTTTTATAGAATATAGCGAACATTATCAACAACAAATGCAGCAGATAGGCAATAATTGCAGTTTATTATTAGAGTTATTACAACAAACACGAGTAAATGATTGGCAACGTTGTGCCAGAGGTATTATTTCTTTACGTAAGGTTTACAATGATGAGTTAATAGATAAAGCCTGTCATAGAGCATTACATTACGGTATAAGTTCTTACTCTAAAATTAAGAATATCTTAAATAGTAATGCAGTAAACTTACCATTGCCAGAGTTTGGAGGTCAGAATGCAGAACTTGCTTAATGACCTACGTAGTTTTAGATTATCAGGTATAGTCAATAGCTTAAATGAAAGGATTATTTATGCTCAAAATAATAAACTAGGATTTAAAGAATTTCTCTCACTATTATGTGAAGATGAAAAATCTCACCGTAAGTATAATAATTACCGTCGTCGTAAAAATGCTGCTAAATTACCGGTAACTAAAAATTTAGAAGACTTTGATTTTCAGTTCCAACCAAGTATTGATACCAAAGTAATAAGTGATTTATCTACTTGTGATTATATTAATACTAAGGGCAATGTCATATTCATAGGTAATTCTGGAACTGGCAAAACTCATCTTGCTATTGGATTAGCATTAAAAGCTTTAACACGAGAATACTCTGTATATTTTACTACGGTATCGGATATGCTTTATAATTTACATATTGCAAGAGCAGATAATAGCTATCACAAAAAAGTTAAATTACTCTTATCATTTGACTTATTAATTCTTGATGAGTTAGGTTTTAAGCAATTACCAAAACATTCAGTAGATGATTTTTTTAATATTATTGCTAAACGATATGAAAATAAATCTACCATTATCACCACAAACAAGGATTTTGAAAGATGGAATGAAATATTTGCTGATGAGTTATTAACTCATGCAATTATTGATCGAGTAGTACATCATGCACATATACTAAACATCACAGGTAAAAGTTATCGTATTAATAACTATAAATCTGGAGGTAATATGACATAAAAAATTTTAAATAAAGTGGTCCCTTTTTTACGTAATTTAGTGGTCCCTTTTTATTTGACAATGACAATATGATAAGTGCAATCGTAAACTGTGTGGCTTATCTTCTTGTAATACTGCATCTCTACATTCTATATGTTAAAACGACGCACTGCAAGTGCGGGGTTTTTCTCCCAAATTTGGGACAATAAAATTGCACTATTCTTTATATTATGTTTTTTCAGCATTAATTTATTAGCCGATAATAATAGATCACTAAAGGATATTGTACCCTACCCTGAACCTCTCAGCGATCAAAAACGTTATGTAATTCATTTACCTAACAAGTCTAATGAGGAAAATTTAAAAGTAAAATTACAAGCTACAAAAGAGGCAATGAAAGATTGTAATAATATGAGGTTTGGCGGTAAGCTAGAGGAAAAAACTTTAGATGGATGGGGATATAATTATTACGTAATAGATCAAGTTGGTGACCATCCTATTACTACATTAATGGGATGCCCGGGTGTAAAAGCAACTATGCAGCCTGTAAATGTATATTTGGGTGATAAAGCATTTATAAGGTATAACAGCAAATTACCTATCGTAGTTTATGCTCCAAAAGATGTTAAGTTACAGTACGTTATTTGGAGTCAAGATGATACAATTAATGACGCAAAAGAAGAATAGATAAAACTAAATTTATATTCAAGGTGGGAACCGCTTTCCACCTTGAATATTCATTATTTTAAAGTTTCTTTGAAGAATCGTATAAATACGATTCTTCAAAGAAAAGAAATTTACTCCTCTTCAACAGCTTCAACTTCTATAACTTCCGGTACGAAATGTTTCAGCATCGATTCAATACCGTTTTTTAAGGTAATAGTAGAGCTAGGGCAGCCAAGACATGCACCACGTAATGCTAACTTTACTACACCATTTTCAAAACCTTTATAAATTATATCACCCCCATCTTGTGCAACAGAGGGACGAACTCTTGTCTCAATAATCTCGATAATTTGCTTCTCTATGTCTGAAAACCCCTCAAGGTTTACATCATCTACTTTAGCACTTTCTTCAAATACTGGAAAGCCCGCAACGAAATGATCCATAATAACCATTAAAACTTCTGGCTTTATCACTTGCCAATCACTTTCAGCTTCTTTAGTAACAGTTATAAAATCACTACCAAAAAATATTGATTTAACATTATTGATATTAAATAGCGATTCTGCAAGTTTGCTTTTTCCTTTTACTTCAGCACGCTCACTAAAAAATATAGGCTGAGTACTTATTTCCTGTCCAGGAAAAAACTTTATCGCATCAGGATTTGGGGTATCTTCAGTTTGAATAAACATAGTAAAATTACTTTAATAAATTTGCTTGTTATTATAACTTACTAGGGCTATTTTTACAATATAATATGTGAGCAATAAATTTTAAGTATTGACAAAGTATTTACATAATATAAAATGATAATATATATAAGTAGGGTAAATATATGAGCAGTAAATTAGATTCTTACGAACAAGATATTGAAGATAATTTTGAAAAGCATCAAAAATTTGATGATAAAAATGAAATAGCTTTGCTTCGAAAAGCTGCAAAGGCACATCTTAATAACAAGCGATCTATTACTATTAGGGTTGCAGAACATGATATCGAAGCAATAAAAATCAAAGCTTCTAAGCACGGCTTGCCTTATCAAACTTATCTTAACATGCTAATTCACTCAGACGCTACTAAACTCTAAAATACTATGCCCAAATTTAGATATAATCATGAAAAAAATGCTAAATTATTACTTGAGCGGAATATAGGCTTTGACGAGATAATTCAGTCACTTAATGACGGTAACCTGTTAGGAATTAGATTACATTATAATCAAGCTAAATATAAGGGACAAAAAATTTTCTATGTTAGAATAACTGATCAAGTATATGTAGTACCTTATGTAAAAGAAGATGACGGTACTATTTTCCTTAAAACTTTATACCCTAGTAGAAAAGCAAAAAAAGAATTTTTAACAAAGTTATACTCTAGGTAAATATCTGATTAGAATATATGCCGGTATAAAGCAGAAGCCTGCAATAGCAAAAAAGTATCCCCAACCTAAATAAGTAGCGGCGTAACCGGAAATACTACCAAACAATACAGTGCTAATATAAGCAATAGAAGTAATCAAGGCGATCTGCGTTATGCAATATTTAGAGCTACAACATCTTAATTGGTAAGAAAAAAACGGCGACATAGTTAACCCTTTGGTAAATTCCTGAAGAAACACTGCTATATAAAGAGTTGTAATAGTTTGACTATAAGAATAGAGCAATAAAAAAGTTATACTAGATAAAGCATGATAAACTAATACTCTTCTAAAGATATAAGCATATTCATATTTTCGGCATAGAAAACCACCTATAAATCCTCCAGCTATAGTAGCACACATACCAAAAGCCTTATATCCAAGAGCTAAATCTTTTTTCGTATAGCCGATATCAAGATAAAACATATTTGGCATAACCGAAAGAAAGTTATCCTGCAAGCGATATAGAAGCATAAAGCCAACAATTATTAGCCATTTAGGTTTTTTGATAAAATCATAAAAAGCGTGCCAAAATCTATCAAAATCATTAACGGCTATTTTTTCTTTAAACTTTAGCGGATAGAAAATAATTAGTAATAATGATGGTACACATAAAATCGCCATTACACGATAAACTTCTTGCCAAGATATGATAGTTGATAAATATAATGCACCAGAACCTGATATGAGTATGCCGATTCTGAACCCACTAGTGCAAGCTGCCTCACTTATTCCCCAATTTTTATTATTAATAAGTAGCATTTGGGAAGATTGTAAAAGCATGTCATAAATAGAGGAAAAAAATGCCAGAATTATCAAACACAAAGAGAAAGATATAAAATTAGTAGTGAGATTAAAGCCAGTTAGAATATATACGCAACAAATATAGCTAAGCAGTGAAAAGATTAAACAATATTTATATCCACGACTATTTGAGGGTATAAAGCTTATTTTTTCAAGTAGCGGTCCCCATAGAAATTTAAATATGTGAATGAAGTTAACCAGACTAAAAAGACCGATGGTAATTTTATCAAAACCGGATTCTCGAAGCCAAAAAGAAAGCGTCGAACCGGTAAGTAAATAAATTAAACCACCAGGGAGCGAAATAAATAATATAAATAAAATACTATATATATTTTGTAATCGTGAAAAATTAGAAATTATGAATTTATCCTCCTATAATTATGTGCCATTGCATTGATTGGAAACGTCATGCTCATTCCTTGATCACAGCATCTCATGGTCTGCAAGATCCCGCAAACAAGTCGCGGGATGACATACTTTCCTCTTAAGATACTTTACTTCTTTTTTGACTGTAATTATTACTATTACTCTCAGAACTTCTTTTATTGCCAGCACCGAATCTTTTATTAGAGTTATCGCCTCTTCTATTATTACCAAATGATCTTTTACGATTATTTTTGTTACTTCTAAAGCTTTTTCTAGGAGTAGATTCGCCTTGATTTATTAAACGATCAATAGCACGCCATCTAACAACATCATCAGGTGAAATAAATGATAATGCATTACCTTTAGCACCAGCTCTACCAGTTCTACCTATTCTGTGCAGGTAATCTTCCGGACACATCGGTAAATCATAATTAATTACGTGTTGAGTATGCGGAATATCAAGCCCACGAGCAGCCACATCAGTTGCTACCATTATTCTATGGTTTGACTTACGGAATGATAAAATTACTCTATCACGTTGACGCTGACTTAAATCGCCATGTATAGCTTCTGCTTTATGATTTTCATATCTTAACATTTTAGCTAATTGATCAGCAGAACGTTTTGTTTTTACAAAAATAATTACCGATCCCTCTCTATCACCAAGCTGCTTATTTAATTCAGTAAATTTTTCTTTATCTGTAATATGTACTGACTCTTGTTTTATTTCTGCTGCTGCTTTATTAGTAGCACCAACTGTAATACGTACAGGATTATTTAAATATTTTTGTGAAAGAGAAATAATATGTTTTGGCATAGTAGCAGAAAACATTAAAACTTGTCTTTTTTCGGGCAAGAATTTATTGATTTCTTCTAACTGCTCTTTCATGCCCATGTCTAGCATTCTATCCATTTCGTCAAGCACAGTTATACCTATACGATCAATTTTTAAGCTTCCACGATTTAAATGATCAATAATACGCCCAGGAGTTCCTATAATTACTTTAGGATTTTTCTTTAATTGCGTAAATTGCTTAGGCATAGGTTCACCACCTATCAAAACTGCATTATTTATTTTGAAAGATGTAGTTACTTTATTTAAGGTAGAACAGATTTGTGTTGCAAGCTCTCTTGTCGGTACTAATATTAAAGTAGTAGTTTTATCTTTAATAAATGCATTAATTACTGGTAACAAGTAAGCTAAAGTCTTGCCTGAACCAGTTTGGCTAGAAGCAAGTATATCAGAACCTGCAATAGCAACCGGAATCGATTGCTTTTGTATTTCGGTTGGCTCTGTTATCTTCATCGCTTCAAGCGTAGTAGTTAATTCTTCAGGTAAATTAAAATTTTTCATTATATAATCCAATAAAGTTTAAGTTAAAATATGCACATTATTGATTGTATAAAAATAACTCACAGCAAAAAATAATGACTTTACTATTTTTGTATTATAAGAATACACTAATAGCAGCCATTAAATTATCTATAGCATATTAACAAAATAGCCTTAATTGATTCGAAGTAATAGCGAACCTATTTCAAAAAAATCTTATAATTTACAGCAAATAAAGATTTTAATTAGCTTTAAAATTATTTGTTAATATTACCATAATTATGATATTTTTTTACTTTTAAGCATTAAACCATTCCAATGCTTAAGACATGTATAAGGTTATTATAAGACAAAACAAAATATCTAATATTTTGTTGTAAAAGGTGACGAGGCTATCCAAAATTTGAAAACTTTGGATAGCTGTTTTTGGTACAAATATATTTATTTAATTCTGAGGTTAACTGCAGAAATTTTACCATTCTTGTCTTCAAGATCAAAAATTACATCTTGTCCTTCGTTAAGACCTGCAAGACCTGCTGCATCTACGGCAGATCTGTGTACAAACACATCTTTGCCGCCATTTTCCTGTTCAATAAATCCAAAATTTTTCGTCGGATTAAACCATTTAACTTTACCTACTATATTTGTAGTCATAAAAACCTTTTTAGATAGAAATTGCTTATTGGAATTTAAATTATGCTTAATAAAAAATTAAAGTCAGACTTACATTTAATATTAAGATTAATAAAAAATTCACTATGCAAAACTATCTTACCTTGCGGCATTTGTCAATAACATGCAAAAGAAAGTATTACTTTCTAAGGTTAATTATATCATATTATTACTATTTTGTCACTATTTTAGTTAATATATTATAGGCAGAATTTGATTTGCCTACATTAGACTTTTATTATTATGTAATTAATAAATAAAAGTGCTTGCTTTTTTTTCTTTTTTTCATTAATCTGTCCACTTAGCAAAATACAGTATTGTATTTTTAATTGCCCGCGTGATGGAATGGTAGACATAACGGACTTAAAATCCGTGGAGCGTAAGCTCTTGCCGGTTCAAGTCCGGCCGCGGGTACCACATGTTAAAGTACATAGAAGATCTCCACTTTTAACTTGTAAACTTCCCCCTAAATTCTTTATTTGTAAGTCTTTTTTAGTTTCCTGTTTTATCTCACTATTTATAAGATAATTTATAATTTTTGATATTCTATTCAACTGCAAACCAAAAGTAGAAAAAATTATATTAATATCATTGCAAATACAATATAAATAGCTATAATAGCTTCAAGAATAGGAATTTAACGGATGCAATTTAAAATTTAAATTAATAACAAAAAAGATGTAAATATAATAATATAACTCAAAATATATGGATAATTTAATAAAGTTTTTAGAAGAAAAAGATTTTACAGAAGAAGCAATAAATTTAAAAAAAGGCGGTGATATTCTTAATCTTTCGAAAAAAAGATTAACTGATAAAGATGTTAAAGAAATCTCTAAATTGCTAGCAAGCGATAATAATATTATCCAGCTTGATTTGTTTGGTAATAATATAAGTACAGACGGAGCTATAGAGCTTGCGAAACTGCTTAAGCTTAATAAAACTCTTATTGGTCTTGACCTTGGGAATAACGATATAGATAAAACAGGAGCAAGCGAGATCGAGAAAGCTTTAAAAGCAAATACAACTCTTATTTTTCTTAATTTGACATGGAATTCAGTAGAATCAGCAAAATATAAAAATATCAAAAAATATTTGGTTAGAAATGCCAATTTAACAAACGAGCAAGAATTAGTAAAAATGGCAAAAAAATTTAATGAAATAGACGAAGAAAAATTATTAAAGAAATTAGATATAATCTAAAAGCAATATTCCCCTTAAATTTATGCCGCTTGTTGCATAAAAAAAATATTACTATCTATTTTCTAAGGCTTGTTAAAGTTACTAATTTAGATATTTGGGAATATTACATTTAAAGTGTGCAGACCTCTACTTTCAATTGTAATCCCAAAACACTCAATAAAGTTCCAACATTATCAAAACTTGGGTTTCCTTTACTAGATAACATTTTATATAAATGCTGCCTATTTATATGAGCCTCTCTAGATATTTTGGCGACTCCTCCTTTTGCTATAATAGCTTCTTTTAAAGTAACAAGAAATAACTCCTTATTATGGTCTAGAGAATATTGCTCTAAAGCCTCATTAATATAAGCTACCAATGTTTCTTCATTTTGTAATTTTTCTTTTAAATAATCTGTAAATTTTTCCATCTAAACCCTTTATTTATAAATCTCTTCCATTATTTCTAAGGCTTTTTTAATATCTTTACTTTGTGTATCTCTTTATCACCTGCATTTAACAAAAGTATAATTTCGTTATTTTTTTCAGTAAAATATATTCTATAACCCCTGCCAAAGAAAAATCTTAGCTCATATAATTTTCCTTGTATATTTTTATAATCACCATAAATTCCATATTCTAAACGAACTAATCTATTAATAACTCTACTGTATGTTTTGATATCTATTAACCCACCAATTAAATACCTGACTTAAGAGGCATATTTAACATCATCGGCTTGGAACAATTTTTGTATATGTTTAGGATTGTTCTGTAAGCAACGTAAATAAGATTTAAGATTGTATTTTAACTCATCTTTTGTAAGAGGTATATGTTTTCTATTTACATTTCTTTTTAAGTCATTATTTAAGTATTCATCTGGATTATGTTGTGGAGTATAAGGAGGCAAAAAAAAACAAAGAAATTTTATCTTTATGCTTATTTGTCCAGCTGTATACTTTTTTACTATGATGTACTTTTAAATTGTCTAATATTAAAAAGATCTTCCTTCTTGCAGATTTCACTAATCTTCTTAGAAATTCTATAAATATATCTGTTTTTAGTGTATCTTCATATAACATGAACCTTAGTTTACCATTGTTCGTAACAGTTGATATCATATTTATAGTAAATCGTTTTGATTTATGAATAACTACGGGTGTTTTGCCTTTTAAAGAATAGCTCTGTAACACCTGACATTCTGATTTTATACCCACTTCATCACACCAGTGTATTTCAGCTTGTTCCATTTGTGCTTGTTTTACTATTGCGGGATATTCTTCATCTAGCCATACTTGAACTTGTTTTGGCTGTTGCTCATAAGCTAATTTCTTTGGTTTTTGTGCAGTATATCCCCATCTTCTTAAATATTCTCCAATCGTACTTAATGGCAAAAAGAAACCACAGCATTTTTTAATCAGGGCATTAATAGCTTTTCTTGACCATAGTGCAGATTTGATATTGTGATCTTCTGGTCTAGAGTGATTTATATAATCTTGTATTTTTTTACCCAGCATTTCATTTATTGTCCCAAATTTGGGAGAAAAACCCCGCACTTGCAGTGCGTCGTTTTAACATATAGAATGTAGAGATGCAGTATTACAAGAAGATAAGCCACACAGTTTACGATTGCACTTATCATATAGTATGGGTGACTAAATATCGATATAATATATTGGTTGGTGATATTGGTAGGAGAGTCAAGGACCTAACCCAAGAGATATGTAAGGATAATGGAGTAGAGATATTAAGAGGGAAGATAGCTTCAAATCACGTACATATCTATGTATCTGTGCCACCTTATCAAAGTATTAGTAAGGTGGTACAGTATCTAAAAGGAAAGAGTTCAAGGAAGATTCAGCAGGAATTTCCAGAATTACGGAAACAGTATTGGGGTAAACACTTATGGGCTGTTGGATATTTTGTCAGAACCACAGGCAATGTGACTGACCAAATGATCAAGGATTATATTGATAAACATGAATCGAGAGATGATAAGTTTGGAAACTTTCAAGT
Source organism: Rickettsia endosymbiont of Rhinocyllus conicus (assembly GCF_964026465.1). NCBI lineage: Bacteria > Pseudomonadati > Pseudomonadota > Alphaproteobacteria > Rickettsiales > Rickettsiaceae > Rickettsia > Rickettsia endosymbiont of Rhinocyllus conicus. The sequence continues at coordinate 1,316,803 of NZ_OZ032155.1, forward strand.
TGAAAACTAGCTATAGCTAAGGCATTGATGCCATAATCTTAAGCCCTGCATTTGCAATGCAGGGTGGTTAACTATTCTTTTCTCTCCTGTCTTTCTTCCTCTAGACTTGCCAGTTATTGCATATTTATCACCTCTTCTTCTTTTGTTAACCCAGTTACTAATAGTCTGACGTGTTACTCCTATAAGATTTGATACATCTGATTGTTTTTCTCCTTTATCAATTGCTCTTAATGCAACTTTTCTTAAAGCTGCTTGTGCACTCGTTGATAATGTCCTAAAATCTTCTTTTTTTAGCATTATTTCATTCTAACATTATATTTTAGTATTTGCAACTATTATGTCAGGTATTTAATTGGTGGGTTAATAGCAGAAGTAAATTGTGTTTTATATAAATACTGCCACAGTTCTTTAAACGCCAGTTTAGGATAAGAGTGTAAGGAATAAAGATAATAAAGCAGGGTATTTACAAGAGAGGAGTGTTGAGTTACATAGATTTTGAATCAAAAAAATATGCACTCAACAATGAAAAGATGTATCATAACTCTATTTTGTATAATAGATAATTATTGTAAAGTTTACGAAGAATGGGAAGAAAGCAAATTAATACCCAGCGTTAGGAAGCGTAGGAGATCAGGGAGTTTAAGGCTTTCAGAACTATATAACTATAGTATTATATTTTTATATATCTCCATGCAAAGATTTTAAGAATTATTATTTATATCATCTATCATGTAAATATAGAGGATATTTTAGTCTTCCTAGTTACAGTCGGATAATCCAGTTGTGGCCAAGATTAGTATTACCTTTAACTATAATGTTACAATTATTTACAGGAGATGAGACTGGTATATATTTTGTTGATTCAACCAAATTATCGATATGTCATGCAAAACGTACAAATAATAATAAAGTGTTTAGTGGCATTGCTAAAATAGGTATGAGTAGTTACGGATGGTTTATGGGATTTAAATTACATATTGTAATTAATAATAAAGGTCAGATTATGGCAATTAAAATAACAAAGGGTAATGCTAGTGATTTATCTGCTGTAGACTCAATTACCAAAGGATTATGGGGTAAATTATTTGGAGACAAGGCTTATATTTCTAAGGAAATGTCCGCTAAATTATTTAGTCGTGGGCTACGGTTATTTACTGGGATTCGCAAGGATATGAAAAATCATTTATTAGATATAGAAGATAAAATACTCTTAAAAAGCAGATCAATAATTGAATCAGTATTTAATGTACTAAAAAACAGCATGAACCTTGAACATTCAAGACATCGCTCCCCTATTAATTTCTTAGTTCATATACTTTCTTGCGTAAATGCTTTTAATTTCAATAAATCTAAAAAATTTCTAACACTACTTGCTTATCCTCAGACCTCCTTATCCTAAACTGGCGTTAATAACAACCCAAGCTTATTTCCCACAGTAACATCAATATATTTTGCAGCAGCTGGAAGCCCTTTGATTTCCATTTCTACATACGTATCTTGCTTTGGAGGGATTTTTGCTTTGAGCTTTGTAATAGATACATATTCATCCAGAACTCTATTATTATGATCCATCGCCCTAACTTTAATTAAAGGATTAGATATTAAATAATCAGAGTTATTAGATATTTTATAAAACATTTTTATAGTACCAGCATTATGCGAACTTCCTAATTTAATTTCCTCTATTTTTAGCTGATCATACTTGCTCAAGTATTTAAAGCTATCTAGCAGTAATATAGCTAAACAAAAAATTATAAAGCTAGTCCACAAGAATGGAAAGACGTTATATTTTCGCTTAGGTGGAATATATGGCAAAATCACTGGTACGTTTGCAGAAAATTGATTACCATATCCATTTTTAACAGGTGTTTTAACGGCTTCGAATTTATCTTCATCAAAATCACTTAATTTACTGGTATTATAATCTAATTTTTGATACCAGATATGCCTACATTTAGAGCATTTAACACGTCGTCCGTTAATACCTATTTGATTATTTGAGACAATAAATTTTGTTTGACAATTAGGACAACTAATATACATAGTAAATTTTTTTATATTTGACTTCATGATAAAGTTATTTATGATTTTTAGCAATATAACAGTTAAAAATTATGCTCCCATATATCAAAGAAATTGAAGAAGCTTGGCAAATAAAGGACAAGCTATTACAAGACTCCGTAAAACTTTCAGCATTAAAAAAAATACTGCACGATGTTATAGAAAGCCTAAATAAAGGTACTATTCGTGTTTGTGAAAGACAAGAAAATAGTTGGCAAGTTAATGAATGGGTAAAAAAAGCAATTCTTTTATATTTTATGACGACTGAATCACAGCTTTATAATAATAATTATAATAGTTGGTATGACAAAGTTGCCCCTAAATTTCCTTTTGATGCTGAGCTTGACAAGTTTAAAGAAGCCGGCATACGCAAAGTCCCAGGATCGTTTGTTAGAACCGGCACATATATTGCTAAAAATGTTGTCATTATGCCGTCTTTTATCAATATCGGTGCTTATATAGATGAGGGAACAATGATTGATACATGGGCTACTATTGGTTCATGTGCTCAAATCGGTAAAAATTGCCATATTTCAGGCGGTACTGGAATCGGTGGCGTGCTTGAACCACTTCAAGCAAAGCCTGTTATTATTGAAGATAATTGTTTTATTGGGGCAAGATCGGAAATTGCTGAAGGGGTTATAGTAGAAGAAGGAGCGGTAGTTAGTATGGGTGTCTTTATCGGAGCTTCTACAAAAATAGTTTATAGAGATAGTGGTGAGATTATCTATGGTAGAGTACCTCCCTACTCTGTAGTAGTGCCAGGAGTATTACCTAATAAAGAAACAGATAAACCAGGACTTTATTGTGCTGTTATCGTAAAACAGGTTGATAAAAATACGAGAGCTAAAGTTAGTATTAATGAATTGTTAAGGAGTTGATATCTAAAAATATTATAAAAATAAATAATTATAAATCGTTATTATTATTAAATAAAAACTATTTTTTATTTACATATAAAAATTTTGTTTAACTGTTGTTTTTTAACCTTGACTTGAAAAATATTAAGGTGTAACCTTATAGTTGCAATAAAATAATTAAGGAGGATAAAATGACAACTTTAGTAGGAATCCAAAATAATTTTGTAGATGCAATAAAGGAACTGATTGAACTTGATTATGATGCTATAGAAGCATATGACCATTAATAGAATTACCGATGAGAATTATAAAATACAATTACAAAGGTTTAAGGAAGATCACGAAAGACATGTAAAAGAATTAAATGAACTGTTATTAAAACATAAAGAAGAAAAAGTAAATGGTCCTAGCAGTAAACAATGGCTAACAAAAGGCAAAGTAGTACTTGCTACACAGATTGGCGATAGAGCTATATTACATGCTATGCTTTCAAATGAAGAAGATACTAACACTGCTTATGAAAGGCTAAATAATCATGCTGATAAATGGCATGATGCAGAAAAGGTTTTAGAACAGGGTTTTAAGGATGAACAAAAACATAAAAAATGGATAGAAAAGCAACTTAACGATTAACTAAGAAAATAAGGAGAGTACAGAGTTAGTATATACCGCAAATACTTCAAAAGTTGGTAAGTCAAATAAGCGGTGAGTCTGCGGAACGTAGATAGACTACGTGAGCAAAGACGAATCCCGAAATTTGGCTTGCTAAATCTTGAAGTATTAAAGGTATACATCTAATAAATGAAGAGTTGGATAGACGATAGTATCAATTTGGAAAAGAGCATGGAGTCTGTAAGACGAGGAGCGGAGCATACAATAAGTACGTGAGCATCTGAGGATTTGCAAATACTACATAGCCAATTTTTCAAATAAAACGAGTATACTCTCTATTTCAGATTTGTAAAAGCCTTGGAACTATATAACTATGCAGCATTAAACCCTTATAGGTTAGATAGATATTTTCATCTAACCTAATTAAATCTAATTCTTGATAGTGGTTAAGGCTGCTAATATCTAAAATATTCTCTAATTTTGCATCTATTTTCTGCTCCAATGCAGAAATATTTATGCCATTTTTAAGGCGTAATCCCATCATCAAAATTTCTTCAATTATCTCTTGCTTGGTTAACTTAGAATTAGTTTGAATACCATTATTTTTATTATTAACTGCTTCTAACCATTTTTCCGGCTTATGCCACATCATAATTGCCGATACTGAACTAGGATTTTCAATTATTCTACTGTGAGCACCAGGACCTATACCTAAATAATCATTATAATTCCAATAGGTTAAATTATGCACACATTCTTGTCCTTTTCTAGCATAATTAGATATTTCATATCTAAAATAATTTTGAGATTCTAGATAATCATTCGTCCACTCATACATTTCAGCTGCTATATCAGAACTTGGAAGGATCAAATTACCATCATGAAACAACTTATAAAACGGTGTACCTTTTTCAATGGTAAGCTGATAAAGAGAAATATGCCCCGTAACAAGTTCCATTGCTTGCTTTAGTTCTTGCTGCCAATCTTTTAATTCCTGACCGCTACGAGCATATATCAGATCAAACGAAACTCTAGAAAAAATTTTATTAGCGGATTCAATCGTTTTAATAGCCTGCAATGAATCATGAGTTCTGCCAAGCTTTTTTAAGTCATCCTCTCTTAAAGATTGTACTCCAATCGAAACACGATTAATACCGGCGGCTTTAAACGCCTTAAATTTTTCTGTCTCAAATGAAGTTGGGTTAGCCTCTAGTGTTATTTCAGTTTGCTTATCTATTCTTGCGAGTTCACTAATTTTATTTATTATTCCCTCAACAATTTTAGGATTCATCAAAGAAGGAGTGCCTCCGCCGAAAAAAATAGATTTTATATATTTATTTTGAATAATATCTTTAAAATATTCTATTTCTTTCTCATAAGATTTAAGCCAATTATCATCATCTATACTATTCGCTATATGGGAATTAAAATCACAATAAGGACATTTAGACAAACAAAAAGACCAATGAATATATATGCTTAAATCATTCGCCTTAACTTCTTTCATAAATATAACTTACTTTAACTACTCAATTTCTGCTTTAGATAATTTCGTAATTTTTATAACCGACTCTAAGGTAAGTCTTTCTTTCATCATTTCTTTTGCCATAATAATTTTTTCTTCTTTTCTACCTTGTTGTATCCAATGATGAGTTATGCTTCCCATAATGTTCTCTCTTTTTTTAGGATTTAATTTTGACGATTGGCTTATTTAAGTTTTTTGATTTCGTCTTCATTTAAACCAGTTGAGGTAGCAATTAAATCAATTTTTAGACCTGCTTTAATTAAATTTCTAGCTATAGCAATCTTCTCTTCCTGCATTTTCTCTGCCATAATAGCTTTTGCTTCTTCTCTTGCTTCTTCTTTACCTTGTTGCATCCAGTGGTGAGCTATACTTTTCATAACGTTTTCTCTTTTTTTAGGATTTAATTTTGATTTAAGTAGTTTTTCTACTTCTATTATATCACTTTGCTTAATCTTGGTCAAAGTGTAGTATAAAATTAGTTCTATATGATCAATACCGATATCAATTTTAGCGAATTTAGGCAAAAGATCAGCTGTATACTCGTTTTATTTGAAAAAGAGCTAGGAGTTTATAAGGCGAGGAACGGAAGCAGTTACTTAATACGTGAGTACCGCAGATCTTATAGAACGACAACGCCAATTTTTGAAGTTCATCGAGTATAAGTGCATCTCAAAAAATTCTTTGGCAACTATTGGATTCTCAAACGCACTTCGGATAATTTCGTCGTGCTTAGGCTTTGTAGACACTTAATTATTGATACACTGTTAATATAAAAGGAATTATATGTATTTCTACTAATGGTATAATAATATTATTTTTTTAATTAAAAGTGGTGATTTGCTTTTAGGAAAACAACTTTCCAAGTCCACTGCGAAGCAAGTTTTTAGGATTCATGTTGCTTGCTTTTTTCATCATGTCACTTATTTGCTTGAATTGTTTTAATAGAATATTTACTTTCTGTACTGTAGTTCCAGCACCCAAAGCTATACGTTTTCTGCGAGAAGCATTAATAATATCGGGATTTCTTCTTTCCTTTGGGGTCATAGATAAAATGATTGCTTCTTGATGCTCGATTATTTTACTGTTTAACTTCGATTGATCTATCTGATCCATAATCTTACCGCTACCAGGAAGCATACTAAGTATACTACCAAAACCACCCATCTTTTTTATACTTTTCATTTGTTGTAGGTAATCATTTAAATCAAACTTACCTTTTTTTAATTTAGCTGCTGTTTTTTCTGCTTGTTCTCTATCTACTATACTTGCTGCTTTTTCAACGAAAGAGATAATATCCCCCATATCAAGTATTCTAGACGCTATACGTTTAGCATCGAACTCTTCTAAATCGGTTAGTTTCTCGCCACTGCTTAAAAACTTAATTGGTCTTTGCGTAATATATTTTACGCTTAATGCCGCACCACCCTTAGAGTCACCATCAATTCTTGACAAAATTAATCCTGAAATTTCTAGCTGCTCATTAAAGCTACTAGCCGTAACTACCGCATCTTGCCCTGTCATGCTGTCGATTACTAACAACGTTTCGGTTGGCTCTACTAGCTTCTTAATAGCTATCGCCTCATTCATCATTTCTTGATCAATTTGCGTTCTTCCGGCAGTATCATAAATAACTACATCATATGCCGATAATCTGGCTTCAGCCATTGCTCTTTTAACTATATCAAGAGGCTTTTCACCTTTAATAATCGGCAGTGAATTAATTTTTACCGAATTTGCAAGTATTTCTAGCTGCTCTTGTGCTGCCGGTCTATAAGTATCAAGAGAGACTAATAAAACTTTTTTATTCTGATTTTTAAGACGCAACGCTAGCTTACCACTTGCTGTAGTTTTACCGCTACCTTGCAAGCCTACCATTAAAAGATTTACCGGCGGTTTTGCATTTAAATTTAGTTTTATCTCATCTTCACTAGAGGATAAAATATTTATCATCTCTTCATGAATAATTTTAATTATCATCTGCCCGGGTGAAACGGATTTGATAACTTCCTGTCCTAAGGCTTTTTGTTTAACTTCTGCTACGAAATTTTTTATTACAGGCAGAGCAACATCCGACTCTAAAAGAGCAACTCTTATATCTCTTAAAGCAGCATCTATTTGCTCTTCAGTTAAAAGCCCTGAGCTTACTAGCCGATCAAAAATCTTCGTTAAATTTTGTGTTAAAGTTTTAAACATAAAGATAAATAATTAAATAAAGTCTTTGTCTAATATATTTCTCTCTTTGCATTTTAGCAACAACAATATTTGTGACTTTTATACAACATATTAGTTTTATGCTAAAAAATATATATTTTAAAAAACCTTATAAATTAAAGCAATATTATGCAAAAATGTCTTAAAATGAGATAAAAATTTACAAAAATATTAAATTGCTGAAATTACCAAAAAACAAGAATCTAAAGAACTTGCAAATAACTAAGTAAAGAAAACTTATTAAAAATTTGAAAAAAATAATAAATCCCGAATCTAATCCTAAATCTATAAACGATCAAATAGCAAAGCTAGCTGTTCAAGATACAGTATTATTAATATGTGAATTACTTAACAATAATACCTCGGATATTATTAGTTGTACTAGGAATTTTAAAGTATCAATTGAAGTTACTACAGATGATATTAAATATATAGAAGTAATAGGTAACACTGTACTTAGTAACTCCATCTTTGATGAATGATCTTCTTAAGAAAACTCACTCATCACTAATATATAACTAGCTTTTAAATCTAAATCATAATCGATTGTATTATATATTAGCTTTTTTATGTCAGCAAATTTTTGAATTAGATAAGAAAGGTTACGATTCGGTAATGCATGAAATATTTTATTTTCTAAATCAGAAAACTCAACATCAATATTTGAAGATTTTTTTAGAATTCTATTCATTAATAAGAGTATATTATCAGTAAAATCTAACCATAACTCTCTATCTTTAGCATTAAATTGCTTAATAAACTCTAATTTAGAATTTAAGTTTTCATTATCTGCTATAGGCTGAATAAATTTATAATATAATTCTTCTTCAGAAATTCTTTCAGACGATTTAGTACTAATTTTAAAACATCTAGATCTGATGGTAGAAATTATACTTGAAGCTCTTGAAGTAATTAGAAATATATAACTATTTTTAGGGGTGTCTTCTAAAATCTTTAAACATGAATTTGCAGCATTCAGATTCATAAGATCTGCCGAATAAATTACGGCAACCTTACAGCCTGAAATTGCAGAGGTTTTACTTAAGAACTCCTGTAATTTTCTTATTTGCTCGATAGAGATATTCTTAGCATTAGACGTAGCAGAAACTTCTCTAGCAATAAGATGATAATCTGGATTATTTTCAAGAGGAATACTATTCTTTAAAAGCTTTGAACATATAAATTTCTCTATATCTTTTAAAGCTTGCTCTATATTTTCTGCTTCAATAAGCCAGCTATTATGTAGCTTTTTATGTTTTAAACTAAATTCTAGATGCTCAATTATCATATAAACTATATAGTTAAGGCTTCCTTTAATGCCATGATTCTTGAAGCATAATTATACTACTAAAGCTATAGGACTGCTAACAGTCCCACGACTGTACCTCAGGCTTAACTGCGGTACTATAGGAAAAAAATATAAGTTACTTATTATTACAAGCTTCTTTAAGTTTACTTCCAGCTTTAAATACAGGTTGCTTATAAGCAGGTATAGTCATTTTTGCTCCTGTTTTTGGATTACGACCTTCTCTTGATTTTCTGCTTTGTATTCCAAACGAACCAAAACCTGTGATATTAACACTATGTTGATGTTTAGTAGCAGAAATTATAGATTCAAGCACCCAATTAAGTGCCTTTTCTGCATCAGCTTTTGTAAATGATTTATGCCCCTGATGTTTATGGTGGTGACCATGCTCAGTCATAAAAGCAATAAATTCTGTCTTATTCATTTTTTTAGGTTGTGTACTCATAAAAAATCAACTCTCTATTTAATGGGTTAATACATTACTGTCGTAGTACAATATATACAACTAGCAATAATGCACATCAATATATTTTTTTATTTTTTAACTAGGTTATTTAATTATAACAAACTCTTAGTTTACTGCAAATATCCGTTATTTATAAAATTTTAAAGATATATATAATTGTATAATTGATAAAAAAATGTAGCCATTTTACATCAGTTATGCTTTCAAAGCTGGATATAATTAAATAATTCAAGTAAAAATTTACAATAAATATATCAAAGAGAACATCAAATCAAATGTTATTATCTGAAATTTGCATAAAACGTCCGGTATTTGCAACTGTTTTAAGTTTAGTTATTTTAGTTCTTGGAACAATTTTTTTCACTAAGCTACAAATTAGAGGTACGCCAGATATTTCAATTCCTAGTATAAACGTCAATGCTTTTTATGCTGGTGCTGATGCTTTATATATGGAAAAAGAAATCACAACCCGAATAGAAAAGGCTTTAAAAACAGTTAAAAATCTAGATTATATAACCTCACAAAGTAGTACTGGGCAAAGTAGTATTACTTTATCTTTCTTATTATCTACAGATATTGAAGTAGCATTAAACGATGTACGCTCTAAAATATCAGATATAACTTATATGTTTCCACAGGATATGAAAGCACCTTCAGTTGCAAAGCTTGATGCTGATAGCTTTCCAAGTCTTTTTATAAGCGTTGAAAGTGAACAATATAATGATTTAGAGTTAACAAAAATTGTTGAAGATTATTTGCAAACTCCTTTAGATAAACTAGAAAGCGTAGGACAGTCACAAATTTATGGCGGCAATGAATATATAATGAGAATAGAGCCTGATCCTAAAAAATTATATCAACATAAAATTTCTTTATTAGATATTGAGGTTGCCATAAGAGAACAGAATAAAGATTATCCTGCTGGTAACATTAAAACGGGAGTAAATAATTTTATAGTAACTCTTGAAGGTTCTTTATCTAAACCGGAAGAATTTGGCAATATTATAATAAAAGTCCAAGATAATAGTATAATCAAACTACAAGATATAGCTAAAGTATATTTAACTGCTCCAGATAGTGAAGTATTATTTAGGTATAATGGGAAAAATTCTATTGCTCTTGGGGTTATCAAAGAATCTAAAGCTAACGTTATAGATTTATCAAATGATGTTACAAAAGAGATTGAAAAAGTAAAAGAGTCACTTCCTAAAGGAATAAGCTTAAATATTGCGTATGATGGAGCAAAACCTGTTAGAGCTTCAATTTATGCAGTATTTCAAACCATTTTTGAAGCTTTAATATTAGTGATTTTAGTAACATATTTATTTCTTGCCTCTGCTAAAATTACCCTAATTCCATTTGTTACTATTCCTGTATCGTTAATAGGTACTTTCAGCGTAATGTATGCTATGGGGTTTTCTATCAATATCTTTACGCTACTTGCCATGATCCTTGCAATCGGGCTTGTGGTAGATGATGCAATAGTTATGCTTGAAAATATATTTAGATACAATGAAATGGGTCATAAACCTATGGAGGCGGCATTGCTCGCATCTAAAGAAATAGGGTTCGCAATTATTGCAATGACTATTACACTTGCTGCTGTATTTTTACCTGTTGGATTTATAGATGGGTTTGTTGGGAAATTATTCATAGAATTCGCATGGACTTTAGCATTCTGCGTTTTATTTTCGGGGTTTGTAGCCTTAACCTTAACACCCATGATGTCAAGCCGTATGATTACTAAGCATAACGCTCCGACTCTTAAATTTTTAGTTAAATTTAATGAGCTTTTACAATTAATACAGGATAGATATATTCATTACCTAAACCTAACTTTTGATAATAAAAAGAAATTTGTCCTAATTATTGCTGCGTCGTTTGTGGTATTAATAATCAGTTTTAAGTTTGTGCAAAAAACCTTTATACCTCAAGAAGATGATGGGTTCTTGCAATTATCTTTTAAAGGACCGGAAGGATCCAGCTTAGAGCATTCCACCGAAATAGTAATAGAAGCCGAGAAAATCCTTGCTAATTACAAAGATATAGCAGGTTACTTAATGGTAATAGGAGCAGGCGGTAGTGATAATGTCTTTTCTTTCGTACCATTAAAAGATTGGAAGCAGCGTTCTAGATCGCAAGAAACAATTAAGAATATGCTGAATAAGCAGTTCTCCGAGATAGTAGGTATGCAAGTTTTTGCTATGGATCCTCGCTCAATGGTCAGTAGTGGCGGAGGTAGCCCTATCGAATTTACTATTCAAACAAATCTTGAGTATGATGATCTAGATAAAATATCGCAGCAATTTATAGATATAATGAAAGCAAACCCGATTTTTTCTAATGTTAATAGGAACCTACAATCAGCAATGCCAACTATTGCTATCGAAATTAATCGTGATAAAGCTTATTTATATGGAATGAATATGGCAAATATTGGTAAAACAGTGCAATATTTGCTGGCAGGTCAACAAGTAGGTGATTTTAGAATGGGGAACGATTTATATGAAGTAATTCTGCAATTTAATCAAAAAGATCGTAGTAGCATTAGTGATTTTAGTAAAATTCTAATACCGACAAAGAATAATAATATGTTGCCCCTTGAATCAATAGCTAATATCACAGAAAAAATATCCGTAAAATCATATAGCCATTATAACAACTCAAAATCTGTTACCATCTCTTCCGACCTTAGCCCTGATAGCAAAATTGAAGATGCGATTAACGAAATTAATAAAATAGCAGCTAACTTACTTGATTCGAGTAACACTATACTCGAATATATCGGAGAAATTAAACAAATGAAAGAAGCAGATAGTAATATGCTTATGACATTTGGCTTTGCTCTCATATTCATTTATTTGGTGCTTGCAGCACAATTTGAAAGCTTTGTTGATCCGTTATTAATATTGCTTGCTGTACCTTTTTCAATAACCGGTGGGGTGCTTACTCTTTGGATTTCAGGTAACAGCCTTAATATGTATAGTAATATCGGGCTTATTACTTTAATTGGGCTAATCACTAAGAACTCTATTATGATAGTAGAATTTGCTAACCAACTAAGGGAAAAAGGAGCAAATATTAGAAATGCTATAATAGAAGCTTGTACTCTTCGCCTGCGACCAATTTTAATGACTACACTTGCTGCTGTCGTAGGTAGTATACCACTAATTTTTGCAACAGGTGCGGGAGCTGCTGCCCGTAATTCTATTGGTCTTGTAATAGTTGGTGGCTTAAGCATTGGTACTATATTTACAATTTTTGTTATCCCTGTAATATACCAAACATTTAAGAAAAATTAATAACTTGTAAAATAATTTTACAAATATAAAAATTTAAATGGACATCTATCTAAAAATAGGAAATTATAATTGTATGGTAAATTGTTTTGAAGTCTAGATTTACTTAAACATCAATAATATGGAGAGCAAAATATGCTAATAAATACTTCTAGTAATCCACTTATCACTACTATACATTTACTATCTTCTATAGGTGCTATAAATTGGGGGCTAATTGGATTATTCAATTTTAACCTAGTAACACTTTTATTCGGTTCATTTCCAATTATTGTTAAGTTACTTTATATAATTATTGGTTTTTGTGGGATATATTCATTTTTATGTTTAGGAAAATTATTCTGTAAACCAGGTGTGGAAAAGGGGAAATAATTAATAACTTTAGTATTATCCGTTGAGAAAAAAGCGGATAATACTATCTTTAGTCAGTATAACAAGACTCTATATCTTTTTTAATTAATAGCTGAATTTTGACGAAGCAATCTCAGGAATATCACTATGAGATTGCTTTTTAACCTTAAGCATTTTCTTCGTCAAGTTTTGCTGCTACTTTACGCATTTTATCCATAAAGAAACCTGTTCCTGCAGGTACTAAACGCCCAACTATAACATTCTCTTTCAGTCCTCGTAGCTTATCAACCTTACCAGCAATAGCAGCTTCAGTTAAAACCCTAGTAGTTTCTTGGAATGATGCAGCAGATATAAATGATCTAGTTTGCAGAGAAGACTTAGTAATACCTTGTAATATTAACTGAGCATCAGCAGGTCTTAAACCATTCTTAATTGCTTTTTCATTTATTTCATCAAATTCACGTCGATCTATCTTCTCGCCTACTAATAATGTAGTACCGCCTGAGTCTGTTATTTCTACTTTCTGTAACATCTGACGAATAATTACTTCTATGTGCTTATCATCAATTTTTACCCCTTGTAGACGATAAACAGCTTGAACCTCTTTAACAATATAGCTTGCAAGAAGCTCTACACCCATCACTTTTAAAATATCCTGAAGTACTGGATTACCATCAATTAATAAGTCACCTTTCTTAACAAAGTCTCCCTCATTAACCACAACATGCTTACCTTTCGGTACCATATACTCAAGACCCATTGAACCATCAACTGGGTGTATAATAATACGTCTCTTAGATTTATAATCTTTACCAAACTCTACTCTCCCATCTATCTCAGCAATCACTGCATGATCTTTTGGACGTCTTGCTTCGAAAAGCTCAGCTACTCTTGGTAAACCACCAGTAATATCCTTAGTAGTAGTTGACTCTTTAGGAATACGTGCAATTATATCACCTACTGATATTTGTACCCCATCTTCTACACTTAAAACCGCTCCAACTGGTAAATAATATCTTGCTTCTAAACCATTTGATAACATGATAATTTCACCCTTAGCGTCAAGAAGCTGGATTCGTGGTCTTAGTTCGGCTCCACGTGAATATTGTTTTGATTCGATGATAACTTTGCTTGGAATACCAGTTGCTTCATCAGTTACATCACGAACCGAAATCCCCTCAACCATATCTTTGAATAATACCTTACCAGATTTTTCAGTAATAATAGGTATGGTATATGGATCCCATTCTGCAAGCTTTTGCGTCTTAGTAACCATATCGCCCTCATCAACAAGTAATCTTGCACCATATGGGATTTTACTACGAGCTTTTTCATTGCCGTTATTATCAAGTAATAATAACTCACAGTTATGGCTCATAACAATTTTGCGTTCTTCGGAATTAATAACCACGTTACGGCTAAGAATTTTTACTTTTGCATCATATGAAGCTTCTACAGAAGATACTTCTGCTCCTTTCGTTGCTGCTCCTCCGATATGGAAAGTTCTCATTGTAAGCTGTGTACCTGGCTCACCGATAGATTGAGCAGCGATCACCCCTATAGCTTCCCCTTCGGAAACTAACGAACCAGTAGCAAGATCTCTACCATAACATATAGCACATATACCGGTGGAACTTTCACAGGTTAGTACTGACTTAATCATAATTCTATCTAAACCTGCAGACTCGATTTGCTCTAATTTAGACTCATTAATTAATTCACCTTTGGTGAGAATTAAATCATTAGTCACCGGATGATATATATTAATAGCTGCCGTACGACCTAAAATCATTTCAGCTAAAGGCACTATTACTTCACCACCTTCTATAATACTCTTTACTTCAATACCCTTATCGGTGTTACAATCTTTTTCAGTAATAATACAATCTTGTGCAACATCCACTAATTTTCTTGTTAAGTAACCTGAGCTTGCGGTTTTTAAAGCTGTATCTATTTGTCCTTTACGCATTCCGTTAGCAGAGTTAAAGCATTCAAATACTGTTAATCCTTCCTTAAAGTTAGCGATAATAGGTGTTGGTATAATTTGACCATTTGATTTAGTCATAAGTCCACGCATACCACCAAGCTGTTTAATCTGCTGGAAAGACCCTCTAGCACCTGAAATAGCCATCATATATATAGAGTTTATCTTCTGTTGATTTGAATCATCACTAACAGGTGGCTTAGCAATTTCTTTCATCATGTCATTAGCTACTCTATCAGTACATCTTGACCATGCATCAATTACCTTGTTATATTTTTCGCCGTAAGTAATTAAACCATTTGAATATTGCTGCTCAAATTCCTTAATCTCAAGCTGTGTTTCATCGATATGAACAATTTTAGATTTTGGTACAACCATATCATCCATACCAAAAGAAATGCCTGAAGAACAAGCATATTTGAAACCAAGTTTCATCAACTGATCAGCAAAAATTACTGTAGCTTTTTGACCGCAGTGACGATAGACTAAATCTATTACTAGAGATATATCCTTTTTAGTTAAAGGCTTATTAATAAACTTATATTCTATATTAGGATTAGAATGCAACAACTCACCAACCATTAATCTTCCATAAGTAGTATCAACTATAACAGGAACTATTTTACCCTCAGCATTTAACTGATTACGACGATATTTTATCTTAGTATGAATCGTTATAAATTTGTTATATAAAGCATGCTCCATTTCAGTTAAGTCTGAGAACATCATACCCTCACCTACCTCATGATCAAAAGCAAGCGTTAAATAATATAAGCCGAGTACTATATCTTTATCTGGTACAATAATAGGACGTCCATTAGCAGGACTTAAGATATTATTAGTAGACATCATAAATACCCTAGCTTCAAGCTGGGCTTCAATCGATAAAGGAATATGTACAGCCATTTGGTCCCCGTCAAAGTCCGCATTAAAAGCAGCACAAACAAGCGGGTGAAGCTGTATTGCTTTACCTTCAATTAATAACGGCTCAAATGCCTGAATACCTAAACGGTGCAATGTCGGAGCTCTGTTAAGTAATACAGGGTGTTCTATTATGACTTCCTCAAGCACATCCCAAACTTCAGGCTTTTCAGCCTCAACCATTCTTTTAGCTGCTTTAATAGTTGTAGCAATACCATATAATTCAAGTTTTGAATAAATGAACGGCTTGAACAATTCTAGAGCCATTTTTTTAGGTAAACCACACTGATGAAGTTTAAGCTCAGGTCCTACTACGATAACTGAACGTCCTGAGTAGTCCACCCTTTTACCAAGTAAGTTTTGACGGAAACGACCTTGCTTACCTTTTAGCATATCGCTTAATGACTTAAACGGACGCTTATTAGCATTTTTTGCTGCTCTACCACGGCGTCCGTTATCAAATAACGCATCTACTGCTTCTTGCAGCATTCTTTTTTCATTTCTAACAATTATATCAGGTGCTTTTGACTCTATAAGCTTCTTTAAACGATTATTTCTATTAATTACTCTTCTATAAAGTTCATTAAGATCTGAAGTAGCAAATCTTCCGCCATCTAACATAACAAGCGGTCTAAGTTCAGGAGGCATGACCGGCAATACGTTCATAATCATCCATTCTGGCTTATTTTTAGATTCTAAAAAGTCTTCTACTAATTTTAAACGCTTTACTAACTTTTTCTTTTTTACTTCTGAAGTCGTATTTTGTAGTTCTTCGTATAGCTCTTGCTTTAATGTTGGGAAATCAAGCTCTTTTAGCATTTGTTGTACTACTTCTGCACCAATAGACGCAGTAAACGCATCTTCCCCGTATTTATCCTTTGCTTTTTGCAGTTCTTCTTCAGTTAAAAGCTCGCCTTTTTGTAGAATAGATAATCCAGGATCAACTACAACATAATTTTCAAAATAAAGAATTTTTTCTATATCTCGCATCGTCATATCAAGAAGCGTACTAATTCTTGAAGGAAGAGATTTTAGAAACCAAATATGAGCAACGGGAGCAGCAAGTTCAATATGCCCCATTCTTTCACGTCTTACTCTAGAAACAGTAACCTCAACACCGCACTTTTCACAAGTAATACCACGATTTTTCATTCGCTTATACTTACCGCAAAGACATTCATAATCTTTTACTGGACCAAAAATTCTTGCACAAAATAAACCATCTTTTTCAGGTTTAAAAGTACGATAATTAATAGTTTCAGGTTTTATTACTTCACCAAAAGACCATGAACGTACTTGTTCTGGACTTGCTATATTAATTCTTATCTGATCAAATTGTTGAGTATTACTTAATTGTCCGTAAAAATTTACTACACTCATAAATACTTTTTCCTTAAAATTGCTCTTATATACCTTTGATGCTTCAAGATTTGAGGGCTTGTGCTCACGTAATTTTCTACGCCTCACCGCTTATTTGCTCCCAAATTTTGAAGTATCTGCATTATACTTCTTTATTAGAGTCGTTGTGTGAGTATACTTCTTTTCTTTCAAGAGCAGCATTATATACTCCTCCTAAAAGAAAATTTTAATAGTTTTATTTAATGATTCTTAAGATGTCACTTCAAGTTTTACATTAAGACATAAAGATCTAAATTCTTTTATCATCACGTTAAATGATTCAGGAATACCAGATTCAAAATTATTTTCACCACGCACTATAGAGTCATAAATCTTAATTCTACCATTTACGTCATCTGATTTAACAGTTAACATTTCTTGTAAAGTATAAGCAGCCCCATATGCTTGTAATGCCCAGCATTCCATTTCCCCAAAACGCTGACCACCAAAATGCGATTTTCCTCCAAGAGGTTGCTGAGTCACTAAACTATAAGGACCTATAGAACGAGAGTGAATTTTATTATCTACTAAGTGATGTAGCTTTAATAAATATTTCTGCCCTACAGTTACTAGGCGATCAAAATACTCACCAGTTCTACCATCAATTAGCTTTACTTGCCCTGAAAGATCTTGACCTGCAAGCCTTAGCATATCCTTAACGTCTTCAACCTTTGCACCATCAAATACTGGAGTTGCAAAATATACTCCCTTAGCAGCTTCATTACAGAATGCAATAATTTCTTCGTCAGATTTTTCAAGTATATAATTAATATTCTCACCATATAGCTCGATTAAAAACTTCTTAATCTTCTCAATACTTGCATGTTTAGTTTTATGTTCTTCTACTAACCCTGCTATTTTTTTTGCTAGATTCACTGATGCCCAACCAAGATGAGTTTCAAGCACCTGCCCTATATTCATACGAGAAGGAAGACCTAAAGGATTGAGAACAATATCAACTACCGTCCCATCTTCTAAGAATGGCATATCCTCTTCTGGCACAATACGTGAAATAACACCTTTATTTCCGTGTCTTCCTGCCATCTTATCACCAGGTTGTAATTTATGCTTAGTTGCAATAAATACTTTTACAACTTTTAAAGCACCTTGAGGTAAATCATCTCCGCTTTGTAATTTTTCTACCTTAGTAGCGAACCTTTTATTAAGAGCTTCTTTTTTGCCATCATAATGACCTTTTAGCTGTTCTATTTCGTTCATTACATTTGCATCTTCAACAGTAAACTGCCAAAGTTGTCCTTTAGATAAACCTTTTAATATTTCGCTTGTAATAGTTTGCCCAGTCTTTACTGTCTTAGGACCATTAATACTTATCTGTCCTACTAAAAGCTTCTCAAGCCAACTAAATACAAAATGCTCGATAATTTCTAATTCATCATCACGGTCTTTTGCTAATTTCTCAATTTGTTGTTTTTCAATAGCAATAGCACGCTGATCTTTTTCAACACCTCGACGAGAGAATACTCTTACTTCTACTACCGTTCCGCTAACCCCGGAAGGAACATGCAGCGATGAATCTTTCACATCAAAAGCTTTTTCTCCAAAAATAGCTCTCAGTAATTTTTCCTCAGGAGTAATAGGTGATTCACTTTTCGGCGTTACTTTCCCTACTAAAATATCTCCTGCTTTTACTTCTGCACCTACGTAAATTATCCCGACTTCATCTAAATGACGCAGAGCTTCCTCGCTTACGTTCGGTATATCACGAGTAATTTCTTCCGGACCAAGGCGAGTATCTCTTGCTATTACTTCAAACTCTTCAATATGAACAGAAGTAAAGACATCTTCTTTTACTATTCGTTCTGATATTAGAATTGAATCTTCAAAATTGTATCCATTCCAAGGCAAGAAAGCGACTAAAACATTTCTGCCTAAAGCAATTTCACCATTATCGGTACTAGGTCCATCAGCTATAATATCATTCTTCTTAACATAATGACCAACCTTAACTAAAGGCTTTTGATTGATACAAGTATTATGGTTAGATTTTTGGAATTTTAATAAGTTATAAATATCAACTGAAGGGGCACTTTCGGTTTTTTGACCAATAGCTCTAATTACAATTCTATTTGAATCTACTTGTTCAACTATACCATCATTTAATGCAAGTACAGATGCTCCAGAATCTTTTGCTACCACTCCCTCAACTCCTGTACCTACAAAAGGTGCATCGGTTTTAATTAAAGGAACCGCTTGCCTTTGCATGTTTGATCCCATCAAAGCACGGTTAGCATCATCATTTTCTAAGAACGGTATAAGAGAAGCTGCAACAGATACAACCTGCATAGGCGTTATATCAATGAAGTCTACTTCATGTGGCTCTACCATTACAAAATTGCCACCTTCAACTCGGCAATTAATAAATTCGCCCTGCAATACTCCATCTTTATCAACCTTAGAATTTGCTTGACCGATCTTATACTTCCCTTCTTCAATAGCTGAAAGATATACTACTTCATCGGTTACATGTCCGTCTTTGACTTTTCTATATGGGCTTTCTATGAAACCATGCTTATTTATTCTAGCATAAGTTGCCATAGAGTTAATTAGTCCGATATTTTGACCTTCAGGTGTTTCAATAGGACAAATACGACCATAGTGAGTTGGGTGCACGTCACGCACTTCAAAACCTGCTCTATCACGACTAAGACCACCAGGACCTAATGCTGATAATCTTCTTTTATGAGTTATTTCAGACAATGGATTTGTTTGATCCATAAATTGGGATAATTGCGAAGTGTTGAAAAATTCCTTTATTACTGAAACCAAAATTTTAGAATTCACTAAATCGTGAGGCATTACTGTATCAATATCACCTGCCGACATTCTTTCAACCACTGACTTTTCCATCCGGACAAGACCTATTCTGAATTGATTTTCTATCAATTCACCAACCGATCTAACTCTTCTGTTACCTAAGTGATCAATATCGTCTATAATCCCTTTGCCATCTTTAAGCTCTACTAAAACTCTTAATATATTTTTTATATCATCTGTAGTTAAAACAGTAGTTTCATCAGAGATATTTAGTTCTAACCTTGAATTCATTTTTATTCGACCTACTTCTGAAAGATCATATCTTTCAGGGTCAAAGAATAAATTATAAAATAAACTTTCAGCAGCTTCAATATTAGCAGGTTCACCAGGTCTTAATACTCTAAAAATATCAAATAATGCTGATTCACGATCCTGGTTTTTATCAGAAAATAAAGTATTTCTTATATATGGACCGGATTGAGGATTAATTACTAGTACGCTAATATTTTTAATTTTCAGATCACTAATTACACTAAGTAACTCAACAGTAACCATTTCGCCGATTTTTGCTAATACTTCACCGCTTTCAGGATCTTTTAAATCCTCAGATAAATATTTACCAATTAAAGCTTCATGAGATACTAAAATATTATTAAGCCCTTCCCCAGCATATTTTTTAACTAAACGAGGAGTAATTTTTTGTCCTGCTTTAAGTAAAACATTTCCTGTATCAGCATCTATTAAATCACTTGTTAATCTATGTGCAGTAATATGGCTAGGCATAAATTTAACTGCCCATCCCTTATTTTTAACCACTTTATAATTTACTGAATCATAATAAAATTTTATAATTTCCTCTGTGCTCATGCCTATTGCTTTAAGCAAAGTAGTAGCATAAAGTTTTCTTTTTCTATCTATTCTAAAATAAATAATATCTTTAGCATCAAACTCTAAATCAAGCCATGATCCTCTATATGGAATAACACGTGCAGAATATAAAAGTTTTCTAGAATAGTGAACTTTGCCCTCATCATGATAGAAAAACACCCCAGGTGAGCGATGCATTTGCGATACAACTACCCTTTCTGTACCATTAATAATAAAAGTACCATTTTTAGTCATTAATGGGATGTTACCCATATATACTTGTTGTTCTTTGATACCTTTAATCTCTCGGCTACCAGTATCTTCGTCTATATCCCAAATACTTAACCTTAAGGTTACCTTAAGAGAAGAATCATAACTTAAGCTTCTTTGAGTGCATTCCTCTACATCATATTTTGGAGTATCAAATTCATATTTAACGAATTCTAAGTTAGCAATATTAGAAGAGATAGGAAAAATTGAATTTAATATAGATTGTAAGCCTTTATTTTTTCTTTCGGAATCTTTTGTATCTAGCTGTAGAAAATTTTTTTCATATGAATTTTTTTGAATCTCAATTAAATTCGGTATATCTGCTACTAAATTTATATGACCAAAATTTTTTCTTACTCTTTTATTATGTAACAAGGGTTGTACTTCAATATTATCCCTTAATGAAACCATATAATCTCCTGACTGATAAAAAATTAACTATCAACATTGAAGTTAATAGTTAAAGAAACTTAAATAGACTTAATTATTAAACTTTATTAACGCAAGCATTATGATAAGATTTTATAAAATCTTGTCTTAATACTGGAAAAACAAGGAAAATAATAGCTTAAGGTGGCTTTTGCTATCATTTTTATACTGTAAATCTTTTTAATATAACTTACGGTAAATCTTCACTTATAATTAAGGACAAGTCTTACTAGAGCCCTAATCTTTTTAGTCGAATTTAAGATTAAATTCTTATCTTAAATCTGCATCATTAACTTTTAATTTTTAATGCTTAGAGTTTAAGTTATTAACGTAAATACGGTTTTACAGTTTCATAACTTAACTACATTAACTAAAATTTTTGTTAAATGAAGATAATTTTGATAAAAATTTTTAATGGTAATTTTTAACTTAGCGTTAACTACTAGAAATTACTAACAAATCACTTTATAAAAAAGTAATTCATTAACAAAATAGCTAAAAGCCTTATTTAAATTTAACTACTAAAATAAGGCTTTTAAAAATTCTAATAAGCAATTTTAAATTTTATATTAACGTAAAAAATTTATTATAAAAATAAAATTACTTTAATTCTACTTTTGCTCCAGCAGCTTCTAATTTGCTTTTAATTTCTTCTGCTTCTGCTTTTTTCACATTACTCTTAATTGGCTTTGGAGCTTCATCAACTAATTTTTTAGCTTCAATTAAACCAAGACCTGTAATTTCTTTTACAACTTTAATTACTTCCACTTTTTTATCACCACTAGCAGCTAAAACTACTTCAAAATCAGTTTTTTCAGCAGCTGCTTCAGCAGCAGGAGCGGCGGCAGCTGCTACAGCTACAGGTGCTGCTGCAGATACACCCCATTTTTCTTCTAACATTTTTACAAGCTCAGCTGCTTGCATTAATGTTAAAGATGATAATTGTTCTTCAATTTTAGCTAAATCTGCCATAATTTTTTCCTTTTTACTTTTATATATTATTATCTGAATTAATTTTTACTAGCATTTGCTTGTACTACCCTGGCTAAGCTTGAAGACGGTGCTTGTAAAACACCTGCAATCTTAGTAGCCGGAGCTTGTAATAACCCAACAATTTTACTTCTAAGCTCATTTAATGAAGGTAACTTAGAAAGTTCTTTTATTGAATGTTCATTTAATACTTGTTTATCGACTATACCGCCAACAATCTTAAGATTTTCATTGCTTTTAGCAAAATTAACTACTAACTTTGCCATTTCAACCGGTTCTTTAGAATAAACAATAGCGGTAGGACCCGAAAATAAGCTTACGATATCATCAAGACCTGCTTTATTTGCTGCTATTTTTGCTAAAGTATTTTTTACAACTTTAAAACCTGCATCCTTAGACTTAAGAGACTCCCTAAGTGAATTGACTTCACTAACAGTTAATCCGTGATAATGAGCAACGATTACAGATGGTGAATCTTTATAAATACTTGCTATTTCTTCTACAACTTCCGGTTTTTCTGATCTTAACACTCTATTAATTCTCCTTGTTACAACACTTGAGATGTTTCTATATTTTTCTTAATAACTTATTATTTATTAAGATAGCTATTTTTTTATACTTTATTAGTCTACTTACAAAAATTTAGATTAATATTTGAAGTTTTACTTTAAGCTATATTTATAAAATTTAGTACAAATAAGTTTAATATATATTAGACTTTGCATAAATCAATAAGTTAGATAGCTAAAAAATATAGACTCAAATGTATTATGCTATACTAGCTAAATCTATTTGTACTGATGCACCCATAGTAGAAGATAAATATATTGCTTTTAAATAACTTCCTTTCACTCCAGTAGGTTTTGCTTTAACTACTGCATCAATAAACGCTTTCAAATTTTTTAATAAATCTTGATCTGGAAAAGATAATTTTCCAAGACCTGCGTGAATTATACCTGCTTTTTCTGCTCTATATTCTACTTGACCGCTTTTAGCATTCTTAACAGCACCCTTAATATCTAATGTCACAGTCCCGAGTTTAGGATTCGGCATTAAACCTTTTGGTCCTAAAATTCTTGCAACTGAACCTATAGCTGCCATCATATCGGGAGTAGCTATACATACATCGAAATTGATCTTACCAGCTTTAATTTCATCAATAATATTGCTTGAGCCTACTAAATCTGCACCAGCAGCTTTAGCTTCTTCTTCTCTTTCCTCTTTACAAATAACGGCAACTCTTACAGTCTTACCTGTTCCTGCTGGTAAATTCACTACACCACGTACCATTTGATCAGAATGTCTTGGATCAATTCCAAGCTTCATAACTATTTCTAAGGTTGGATCAAATTTAACATAAGAAGCGGATTTTAATCTCTCAACCGCAGTTGTTAAATTATATAAACTATCCGATCTTACTTTAACGCGTGCTTCTCTTATTTTCTTACCGCCGCTAGATTTTATAGCAACATCTTTGTTATTTGACATAATAATTAATTCCCTACAACTTCAATTCCCATGGATGCTGCACTACCACAAATAATCTTTGTTGCAGCTTTAATATCTTTTGTATTTAAATCAGGCATTTTTAACTTTGCAATCTCACGGCAATCATCCATAGTGATTTTACCTACCACAGCTTCCTTTTTAGTAGCCCCAGATCCTTTGGTGACTTTAGCATATTTCTTTATAAGATGAGATGCCGGCGGTGTTTTAACTATAAAAGTAAAACTCTTATCTGCATATATAGTAATAACAGTTGGAAGAGGCGTCCCTTTTTCAATACCTTGTGTAACAGCATTAAAAGCTTTACAAAATTCCATGATATTAACTTTTCTTTGTCCAAGCGTTGACCCTATAGGAGGAGCAGGGGTAGCTTCACCAGCCTTTACATAAAAGTTAATATGACCTTCTATTTTTTTTTGTGCCATTTACGAATATCCTTCTTTTCTCTCTTAATCATAGCCTTAAATTTTTTTATCTTTAAAGATAATCAAATAATAATTCTATTCATTTATTTACATTAGTCGTTTTTCTTTACTTGGGTAAAGCTCAACTCTATCGGAGTTGCTTTGCCAAATATTGATACTGAAACTTTTAATCTAGCTTTTTCTTGGTCTACTTCTTCTACAGTACCTGTAAAGGTTTCAAAAGGTCCTTCTGTAACAGTCACTATTTCGCCGACCTCGTATAATTTCGCATCTTTTGCTTCTTTAGCTTCGGTTTCTAATCTAATATTCTGTATTTCGCTTTCCGTAAGAGCTTTTGGAGTAGTTTTACTACCTAAAAAGCCTGTTACTCCTGGTATATTTTTTACTAAATGCCAAGATTTATCTGTCATATTCATTTTTATTAGAATATAACTAGGCATTAATTTTTTTTCTACCTTGACGTTTTTACCGCGTTTAACTTCGGAAACACCAAAAACCGGTACTAATATATCATCAAAAAAATCTGACATTTTTTGCTTGCTAATTCTCTCAAGCATCACTCGTTTTATACGATTTTCTGCTCCTGATGCAGTATGTATAACATACCACTTTTTTGTATCTTTTTCAGAATTTGACAATATATCATCTATATTTTGTTCTGCCACAATTTATTCCTTGATAACTTATTTACCGATGTTAAGTAAAATTTGTATTATATTATGTATACCATAATCGAGCACTAAACAAATTAGGCTAAAAACAAAAACCGCTAATATGACTACTAAAGTCGAAGCAGTTAACTCTTTTTTAGTGGGCCAAACTACTTTATAAGCTTCTTGTTTAACTTGTTCAAAAAACTTGTATATTTTATATTCTTTAAACATATTTATAAGTTATTTTATAGTAAAAACCCTATTACTTGTAATGGCAGGAGCGACAGGCATCGAACCCGCAACCTCCGGTTTTGGAGACCGGCGCTCTACCAATTGAGCTACACTCCTATCATATTTTAAATAAAAAATCAACAAAATTTATTGGAAACCTTTTTATTTAAATATAATATTTTTAATTTTAAGCTAATAATAAATATTATTTTTTAGCTTTAATAGTATCTGCAACTTGAGTTGGCACTTGATCATAATGATTAAATACCATACTATACTGAGCTCTACCTTGCGATAAAGATCTAAGCGTATTAACATAACCAAACATTTCAGCTAAAGGAACATATGCCTTGATCACTTGAGCATTACCTCTTGGCTCCATACCTTGAACTTGTCCTCTACGACTATTTAGATCACCAATAACATCACCCATATACTCATCTGGTGTAATCACCTCAACTTTCATAATAGGTTCAAGTAATTTAGGATTACCTTTAGGCATCCCCTCTCTAAATGCTGCTTTTGCTGCAATTTCAAACGCAAGTACACTAGAATCTACATCATGGAAAGCACCATCAATTAATGTAGCTTTAAAATCGATCATCGGATAACCTGCAATTACGCCTGTTTCCCTAATGTTATTTAATCCTTTTTCTACACCAGGAATATATTCTTTAGGTACAGCACCACCAACAATTTTACTTTCAAAAATAAAACTCTTATTTTTATCTTCTTCTTTTAGATCTTTTACATCTTTTAGAGGTTCAAAAATAATTTTTACACGTGCAAATTGACCTGCACCACCTGATTGCTTTTTATGGGTATAATCAATTTCGCAAGCTTTAGTAATTGTTTCACGATATGCAACTTGAGGAGCTCCAATATTTGCTTCAACTTTAAACTCTCTTCTCATACGATCGATGATGATCTCTAAATGAAGCTCACCCATTCCTTTAATAACAGTTTGCCCTGTTTCTTGATCAGTTGAAGTTCTAAATGAAGGATCTTCAGCTGCTAAACGAGAAAGAGCTAGTCCCATTTTTTCTTGATCGACCTTTGATTTAGGCTCTACCGCAAGCTCAATAACTGGCTCAGGGAATTCCATTCTTTCTAGAATTACTTTTTTATCTTCATCTGATAATGTATCACCAGTAGTGGTATCTTTAAGCCCTGCTAATGCTACTATATCACCTGCTGATGCTTCTTTTACATCCTCACGGTTATTAGCATGCATTAATAGCATTCTACCTATTTTCTCTCTTTTATTCTTTACAGTATTAATAACAGTTGTCCCGGAAGTAATCTTACCTGAATACACTCTAATAAAAGTTAATGAACCAACAAACGGATCATTCATAATTTTAAATGCTAAGGCAGAAAATGGCTCAGAAACAGAAATAGGGAAATCTTTTTCTTCACCTGTACTAACTTCAACGCCCTTTACTGTAGCAATATCAATAGGTGATGGTAAATAATCTACTACAGCATCAAGTAGAGGCTGTACACCTTTATTTTTAAATGCACTACCACATAAAACTGGATAAAAAGCTGCCGTAATAGTACCTTTTCTAATTAATTTTTTAATCTCTTCTTCAGTTACTTCTTCACCAGACAAATATTTTTCCATGATTTTATCGTCTAGTTCAACAACCATATCAAGCAAATTAGCACGATATTCTTCTGCTTTTACTTTCAGATCATCAGGAATTTCTTGATAAGAATACTCAGCACCTAAAGACTCGTCTTTCCAAACTATTGCTTGCATTTTAACAAGATCAACAACTCCTTTGAAATTTTCTTCAATACCTATTGGAAGCTGAATAACTAAAGGTTTTGCTCCTAAACGATCCTTGATCATGTCAACGCATCTATAAAAATCCGCTCCCATTCTGTCCATTTTATTGACAAAACACATTCTAGGAACATTATATTTATCAGCTTGTCTCCATACTGTTTCAGATTGAGGTTCAACACCTGCAACGCCGTCAAATACTGCAACAGCACCATCAAGAACACGTAAAGAACGCTCTACTTCGATAGTAAAGTCAACGTGTCCAGGAGTATCAATAATATTAATTTGTTTATCTTGCCATCTACAAGTAGTAGCAGCCGAGGTAATTGTTATACCACGTTCTTGCTCCTGCTCCATCCAGTCCATGGTAGCACCGCCCTCATGAACTTCACCTATTTTATGGGATTTACCTGTATAATATAGAATACGTTCTGTAGTAGTAGTTTTACCTGCATCAATATGAGCACATATACCGATATTACGGATATTTTCAAGCTTTTTACTCATATTTAGTTACCCTGCTTTGTTTTTTTAGGGCTAAAGTGTGAGAAAGCTTTATTAGCTTCAGCCATTTTATGGGTGTCTTCTTTCTTCTTAATAGCAACACCTCTATTATTTGAAGCTTCAAATAATTCTTCAGCGAGTTTATCAATCATCATTTTTTCAGAACGTTTTGTTGCCGCTGTAATAATCCAACGAGATGCAAGAGCATAGCCTCTTCTTTCATCAACCGGAGTTGGAACTTGATAATTAGCTCCACCTACTCTTACAGAAGTTACTTCCAAATATGGCTTTACATTATTCATAGCATTATTGAAAGTCTGATACGGATCAGCTTTATGTTTCTTTTCAATTTTATCGAAAGCAGAATAAACTATTTTTTCTGCGAGAGCTTTTTTTCCCTCTTTCATAATATTATTGATAAACCTAGAAAGTAAAACACTGTTATACTTCATATCAGGTAAAATTACTCGCTTTTCTGCGGCGTGACGACGTGACATTTGACTTTTTCTCTCTAACTAATAATTATTTTTTTGTAGCTACAACTTGTTTACGAGGAGCACCATAACGTGAACGACCTTGTTTACGCCCTTTAACTCCGGCAATATCATAAGCACCGAGTACCACGTGATATTTTACCCCTGGAAGATCAGGAACCTGCCCGCCTCTTACTAATACTCTATCGTGCTCTTTCACACTATGCTTTTCACCAGGAATATAAACATTTACTGTTCTTTTATTACTTAAACGCACAGTTGCTACTTTACGAAGAGCTGAGTTAGGCTTTTTAGGAGTAACAGTTTTTACTACTAAACAAACTCCACTTTTAAAAGGATTAGCCTCTAACGCAGGAGATTTAGTTTTACGAACTTTTGATTTTCTTCCAAAACGTACTAATTGATTATATGTTGGCATTAAAAAAACACTCCAAAAAAAACTTACATATACGATGATTAAAGGGCAAAAACTACTTTTGCCCTTTGAATTTTAAATGATTTTACAAATGCAAATAATATATTTACACTGTCAAATTAAATTACACTAAATTTAAATTATAATTACTTTTTCCATAAAAGCAAGTATGTTTTAACTAACAATTAGTTTTTTCTCTATTATTCTTGCTATAAAACTTATTAGCATCACTAAAATATAGTAACAACAAGCGGCAACAATCATGGGGAAAAAATAATTATACGTCTCAAGCGATACAATTTGTGCTCTTTTCATCAAGTCCATTTCTCCAAACATTGAAATAATGGCTGACTCTTTGATTAAATTGATAAGCTCATTGGTTAGCGATGGAAAAATATTTTTAATTGCTTGTGGCAAAATTATATCTTTCATAATCAAAAATTTGGGGATAGCAAGAGCTTCTGCCGCCTCAAACTGCCCTTTATCAACTGCATTAATTCCTGCTCTTATTACTTCCGAAACATAAGCACCTGAATTAAGAGAAAAAGAAATAGCACCTGCCATAAATACAGTAAATTTAATACCTATATAAGGTGAGGCAAAATATATAATACTTAATTGGATTAATAAAGGCGTACCTCTAAAAATAGAAGTATAAAAATCTGCAAAAAGTCTTAACGCACGATTTTTATTTACCTTACATAGTGCTAGCAATATTCCTATAACTAGACCAAATATAACAGCAATAACGCTATATTTCAAAGTAACCAAAGTCCCTTCTACGATAAAAAGAATTTTTGGAGAAAATTTTATTAAATATTCAAGCATGTTTTTTGTGTTGTTAGTTTGCCAGTGTAGATACTAAATTGTCATTGCGAGAAGCGGAGCGACGTGGCAATCTCAGGAATTTTATACTACTTCATGAGATTGCTTCGTCAAAACTTACAGTTTTTCCTCGCAATGACAATTTTTTAATACACCCTTTTCGCCGGTGGAATTGCTTTCACTTCATCACTCAAAGTAGTTAAAGTAACAGGTTTGTAATCAAGCACCACCTTGCCGGATTCATCAACCCCGCTAAGAGTGTGCTGCATCCAATCTTTATCATTACGATCGGGATAATCTTCTCTTGCATGTGCTCCTCTGCTTTCTTTTCTTGCAGCTGCTGAATATACAGTTACTAAAGCTTGATCAAGTAAGTTATCTAGCTCCAAGGCTTCAACTAAATCGCTGTTCCAAATTAAAGATTTATCATTAATTTTTATATCTTTATAACCGCTTCTTATCTCGCTAATCATTTCTGCCCCCTCATCTAGCACTTCTTGAGTTCTAAATACTGAAGCATGACTTTGCATAGTTCGTTGCATTTTGAGCCTTAAATCTGCAACCGAAATATTACCACTACTATGACGAATTTTATCAAATCTACTAATAATTTTTTCAAGTGATTCTTCTGATATAGGCTTATGCGGACTTGCTGGCTTAATAAGCTCAGCTGCTTTTAGTGCTGCACTTCTGCCAAATACTACTAAATCAAGCAAAGAATTTGATCCTAGACGATTAGCACCATGCACCGATACACAAGCAGCTTCACCGATCGACATAAGACCTTTTACTACGCTATTATGGTTTTTGCCGTCTTTAATTATTACCTGACCATGATAATTAGTAGGTATTCCGCCCATATTATAATGCACTGTAGGAAGTACTGGTATCGGCTCTTTGGTTACATCAACACCAGCAAAAATTTTAGCTGTTTCAGAAATACCAGGTAAACGACTATGTAAAATTTCAGGTGATAAATGATTTAAATGCAGGAATACATGATCTTTATGCTCTCCAACTCCTCGTCCCTCACGGATTTCGATAGTCATCGCTCTTGAAACCACATCCCTTGAGGCTAAATCCTTTGCAGCCGGTGCATAACGTTCCATGAAACGCTCACCATTAGCGTTAACAAGATAACCACCCTCACCTCTAGCTCCCTCTGTTATAAGACAACCAGCTGAATATATTCCGGTCGGATGGAACTGGACAAACTCCATATCTTGCAGCGGCAAGCCTGCTCTAATCGCCATACCACCCCCGTCACCCGTGCAAGTATGAGCCGAAGTTGCTGAAAAATAAGCACGCCCATATCCGCCCGTTGCAAGTACTACATTATGTGCTCTGAAACAATGCAGACTACCATCATCTAAATTCCATGCAACTACCCCTCTACATTCACCATCTTCCATTAATAAATCAATAGCGAAATATTCGATAAAAAACTGTACTTTATGCTTTAATGATTGTTGATATAAAGTATGAAGTATAGCATGTCCAGTACGATCTGCTGCTGCACATGTACGTTGTGCTGCCTTGCCTTTGCCGTACTCGGTAGTCATACCGCCAAAAGGACGCTGATAAATTTTTCCCTCTTCGGTTCTTGAAAAAGGTACGCCGTAATGCTCAAGCTCTAAAATCGCATCCAGAGCATTCTTGCACATATATTCGATTGCATCCTGATCACCTAACCAATCAGAACCTTTAACTGTATCATACATATGCCAACGCCAATCATCCGCTCCCATATTACCAAGAGCTGCACTAATACCGCCTTGTGCTGCAACAGTATGGCTACGAGTAGGAAAAAGCTTTGATATACAAGCCGTATTAAGACCCTCTTTAGCCATACCGAACGCAGCACGTAAACCTGCCCCGCCTGCACCTACGACTATTACGTCAAATTTATGATGAATTATATTATACGATTTGGTCATTAAGTTAATTTTCTATTTTTAAATGTTTGTATGGGTTTCTTCCACTATTGTCACCCCGTGGCTTGTCCACGGGGTCCAGCTAAAAATACTAATAATATTAGTATTTTTTATTATTTTCTGGATGCCGTGGTCAAGCCACGGCATGACACATTTATTAATTATCCTTTATAAAACACAGCTACTATAAAAGCTATGATAGTTAGAATACTAAATAGCTTCACTGCTATAATTAATGTATTCCGTAACTTGTTGCAGCTTATATAATCCTCTATTACTACCTGCATTCCAAGCATGGCATGATATAAAGAAGTAATTACTGCGATTAATAAAGGTATTAAATTAATAGGTCTTTTCAGTTCCCAAATAATAATATTTACATCACTGTTTTTATGGGCTAGCGTAAAATATAGTAACCATAAAGAACACAACACTAATATAATAGCGGTAATTCTTTGTAGCAACCAATGATGTGAACCACTTTTAGCAGAACCAGTATTTTTTGCTTTTACAATCTCTGCTCTAAAATCATATGTCATTAATTTTCTCTAAACACATTTTTTTTGTTATTAAGTATGTCATCCCGCGAGCTTGTAGCGGGATCCAAAAAACGCCCTCGGTGTCATCCCGTGGCTTGTCCACGGGATCCAGTAAAAATATAAACGCAATAACTTCTTAAAATTAAAAGCTCGATTTATCTCGCTTTAGGCTGGATCCCGTGGACAAGCCACGGGATGACAAGCCCCATCAACAACACCAGCAAACCATGAGATGACAAATAATATTACTACACCCACAACAATATCGTAAATAAGACAGAACAAATAACCACACTCCAGCCTGTTAAATTAACTGCTTTTATAGAAAAGCCTAATCCAATATCCCAAAATAAATGCCTGATGCCGTTACATAAATGATAAAACCAAGCAAAGCTAGTTAGGATCAAACATATTTTTATAATGCAACAACAATTAGCTAGCTGTATATAATTACTATTAAATTTACTGAGAATAAACCACCATGCCAAAATTGAAACTGCAAAAAATAAAGCTACCCCTGTCATACGATGCAAAATCGATAAGGTAGAACTTATTTGCGGCTTATATATAGTTAAATGCGGCGAAATCGGACGCTTATTATAAATTTCTTGTTTGGTCTTAGTCATATTATATTATTGGTTTGTATTATACTTTTAAGACGAAGCTTTATTTGGAAAAGAGCAAGGCGTTTTGAAGCTTTTAACCGCAGCGTACATATAGTACGTGAGGATTAAAAGCAAAAAACAACGTAGCCAATTTTTCAAATAAAGCGAGTATTACTTTCTCTCGAGCCAGTACCCTTCAGCAGGTGCTAGATCATCCGCCACCGCTCTTCTATCATCAAAAACAAAGCACTCACCTTGCCATAAATTATTCTTATTTTGTGTATCTTCTAGATATTGCAATATACCACCTTTTAAGTGATATACCTCTTCATGTCCCATACTTTTCAGTAAGCTAGTAGATTTCTCACAACGTATGCCGCCGGTACAGAACATTGCAATTTTCTTACCTTTAAGTAATTCAGCATTTTGCTCAGCCCATGCCGGAAATTGTTTAAATGTTTCAGTATAAGGATTAATTGCCGATTTAAATGTACCGACTTCCACTTCATAGTCGTTACGTGTATCCACTACTATAACATCTTGTTTCGTAATGAATTCATCCCAATCTTTTGTCTCTATATACTCGCCTTTAAACAGATTAACATTTAAATTGTCAACATTCATCGCAACGATTTCTTTTTTAAGCCTGACTTTTAACTTTTGAAAAGGATGTATTTCACTGTAATTTATTTTAACATTCACGTCTTTCGCATTAGTTAGTTTTTTTAATTCCTCAAGTACAAGATTTACACTTTCATATGAACCTGAAAAAGAACCATTAAAACCTTCTTTCGATAATAAGATAGTACCTTTAACATATTTTCTTTTACCGACAAATAATAGTTTCGGTATTAAGCTTTCCGGCTCTTCTATATTTACAAAACTATATGCACTTAAAATTGCAATTTTTTCACTCATAAATTATGGTATTGGTTGTTTTTATTGTCATTGCGAGGAGCAAAGCGACGTGGCAATCTCATAAAAATCTCCTAAGATTGCCACGCTCCTTACAGTCGCTCGCAATAACGTATTTGGTATCCACGCAGATAACACCGCCACGACATGATACTTAATTAGTAACCGATAATGGCACGAACATACTACTATCACCTCTCTCAATCAAAAGCAAAATATTTTGCTTTTCTGATTTTTTAGCATTTTCATATAATTCTTCTAGTTTATTTATATCGCTTATGCTTTCTTGGTTAACATTACTTACTAAATCACCAACTCTAAAGCTACTATCTTCTTCATCAACATTCGTAATAACTAATCCTACCTTATCATCAGATATAGCAAATTTTTGCTTTAACTCCTCAGTCAAGTTACTAAAAGTGATATTACTTTTTACAATAGACGTGCCATTATCTTCTTTCTTGGTAACTTTTTCTATATTTTCTTCTACAGCTTCTTGTTTAACTTCCTCATTATCTGAAGTCATTTTTATTGGTAGTTCTATTGTTTCTCCGTCTCTTAATACTTTTACTTTCACTTCTTGATCGACAGGAATATCAGCAACAATTACACGTAATCTTTTAGTATTTTTAACTGTCTGCCCTGCAAATTCTAATATTATATCACCTGTTTTGATGCCTGCTTTATCACCTGGATCATCTTTTTGGATTTTAGCAACCAACACACCATTAGTGTCTTTTAGCCCTAATCCTTCTGATATTTCTTCGGTCAAATCTTGTATTGTTACACCAAGACGACCTCTATTTATTTTACCATCTTTTTTAAGACGCTCAATTATAGGCTTTGCAGTATTTGAAGGAATAGCAAAACCAATACCTATATTAGTGCCAAGCGGTGAAAAAATTGCCGTATTTACACCAATTACTTTTTGATCCAGATTAAACATAGGACCACCAGAATTGCCGTTATTAATTGCCGCATCTGTTTGGATAAAATTATCGACTATATTGTTAGTGTCAATATCAATATCCCGTCCTTTTGAAGAAATAATACCCGCAGTAACAGTACCACCAAGATTACCGAAAGGATTACCGATTGCAATAACCCAGTCCCCTACTCTTGCATCATTTGAATCACCAAATTCGACGAAAGGCAGCGGTTCCTCAACATCTATTTTTAAAAGAGCTAAATCAGTTTTAGTATCACTACCTATTAGTTTAGCTGGTAATTCAGTGTTATCAGCTAATTTTACATTAATTTTACTAACATTAGCAATCACGTGATAATTTGTAACTATCAAACCATTAGGTTCAATAATAAAGCCAGAACCGAGCGGCATCGCTTTTGGAGTAGGGTCAACTTCTTCAAGGTTAAGAGGTATGTTAAGACGTTCTAGAAAATCATTAATGAAATCCAGAGGTTTTTTTTCTTGTAAAGGATCTTTTTCTGCAGCTTCTGCCTTACTATTAACATATTCTATAGTAGAAATATTAACAACAGCAGGGATTAAAGGCTCAACTATATCAGCAAAACTATAACGTGATGCATTATTTACTTTTAGAGGTATGGAATTTATTTCAGTAAACTCACTTTCCTCCTCCAAATCTATTGCTTTTGAAGATTTATTATTTTCTTTCGCTAAAACATTGTTATTAAATATTAAAATTATTATAACAAAAAATATTTTCAGATTCATATACTACTTAGCTAAATTAAGATATTTTAAAACTTCAGCATCGGGCGAAATGATAAAATTAGTATCTTCTTTCTTTAAAGAATTTTTATATACTAAAAGCGACTTATAAAATTTGTAAAATTCCGGATCGGCAGAATAAGCAGAATTATATATTTTAGCCGCTTTCTCGTCACCATCACCTTTGATAATTTGGGCATCTTTGTAAGCTTTAGCAAGTATTATCTTACTTTCCTTATCGGCTTTTGAGCGAATACGAACACTTTCTTCTTGCCCTTCTGCCCTAATTTGTGTCGCTTCTTTTTCACGAGCAGTTTGCATACGACGATAAATAGCCGCACTATTTTCCTTTGGTAAGTCAGCTCTTAGAATTCTAACATCAACCACATCAATACCGAAGCTTTTAGCTTCGCCGTCTACTTGATTTAAAATATTAAGCATTACATTACTACGCTCTTGCGATAATAAACTACTTAGTGAAATCTTACCTATTACTTTCCGCATTGAAGATTCAAGGTTACGAGTCAGCCTAATTTTGACTCCCTGATAATCATGAACAGTTTTATAAAACATTACAGGATTATTAATTTGAAACTTAGCATAAGCATCAACAATAACTCTTTTACCATCAGCAGCCGTTAACTCTTTTGCTTCAACTTCAACATCTAAAAGACGCTTATCAAAAAATTCAACATTTTGAATTAACGGAACTTTAATATGTAGTCCAGGTTTTTCTATGGTTCTTACTGCTTCACCAAATTGGAATACTACAGCAGAGTGACGTTGATCAACTGAAAATAGTGAGCTAGAAATTAATATCAGCCCAAAAATAGCCGTAAAAATTATATAGTAAATCTTTTGCATTTAATTTAACATTTTTTATTGTTTAATTAGCTTCGTCATTGCGAGGAGATTCGTAGAATCGACGTGGCAATCTCATGAAACAATGCGATACTCCTGAGATTGCTTCGTTAATTACTTCGTAATTTCCTCGCAATGACTGGATGACACTACATCATCACTTAATAGACATATGCGGTAATAGAGCATTATTAATAATAGTTTTACTTGAACCACTTAATACTTCTTCAGCTACTTCTAAATATAGCCTGTCTCTAGTTACTTGCTTATTTGCAGCATATTGGTTATAAATTGCACTAAATCTTTGGCTATCTCCTTCGGCCTTTGATATTATTTCCTCTCTATAGGCTTCTGCTTCTTCTATAATTCTAGCTGCTGCCCCTCTAGCTTCCGGTAATACTTTATTATTATAGGCTTGAGCTTGATTTATTTCTTTTTCTTTATCTGCTTTTGAAGTTTGCACATCTCTATAAGCATCTATTACCTCAGCAGGTGGCTCAGCTTTTAATAATTGCACCTTTTCAATCATTACTCCAACGTTATAACTATCTAGAATTTTTTGTGCTAATGTTTCTATTTTATGAGTAATTTCCTGCTTCTGATCAGATAATACCCAAGAAATAGGCGTGTTCCCTATCACTTCTCTAACGGCACTTTCTACTGTTGACTTAACTGTTTCTTCAGGCTTTTGTACGTTAAACATAAAATCCTCAAGATTACTAATATGCCACATTACGTCACAATTTAAAGCAACAATATTCTCATCACCAGTTAACATAATACTTTCACCGGCAATATTTTTGGTATCACCACCACTACGCACAGAATTATTTGTACGATATCCAATCTCAATTCGTCTTGATTGTTTAACTTTCTCGACTATTTCTTTTTCAAATGGAGCAGGTAAACGATAATTAAGACCAGCGTAACCTTTACGAACAAAACGTCCAAACCTTGTTACAGCCGCTTCTTCACCCTCTTTTACTTCATAAATACCTGAGGCAAGCCACAAAATAAAAGATGCTAGAGCAACTAAAATTATTGTTTTTGTACTGAAATTAAATTGATTTTTTCTTGGTCTTGTGAATATGTTATCATCTTTATCGTTATCAAAATCTTTCCACGGAGATTTTTTGAAAATTAGGATATATTTTTTACTAAGCATTTGCTTTTTATATTAATTTTGAAATTTGAAGATTTAGTGATTATATATATTATAGTATTTAACGTCAAGTTGCGAACTTATAGCAGACTTAAAAAGGAAATTTAATTATGGCTGATTTACACCAAAACCAAATTATCGATAAACTGCATAATATTGCTTTTAAAGACGGTACTTTTTTAAAACAAGTTATATCAAATATTATAATTAAACATAATAATGTTGGTTTTTCAATAGATATATCAGGCATTGACAAATTAGAAGCAGAAGAAATAAAGAATGAAGCAATTAAAAAGCTTAATGAAATAGTCGGCATAGGTAAAATAACTATTGTTTTTACTGAAAGTAGAATAGTGGAAAAAAAACCTCAAAAACCCAAACATTTTGTAGAGAATGTTAAAAAGATTATCCTAGTCGCTTCAGGTAAAGGAGGAGTCGGCAAATCTACTATTTCGGCTCTTATTGCTCAGCAATTAAGTTTAGAGAATTACCGAGTTGGCATAGTTGATGCTGATATTTATGGACCTTCAATTCCCCATATATTTGGTATTAATGAAGTGCCGCAAACAGTCAATGGGCGAATAATACCGGTAAGAGCAAAAAATATCGAAGTAATATCTATAGGCTTCTTCGTTAAAGATTATTCCGCAATTATTTGGCGTGGTCCTATGGCTAGTAAAACTATTTATCAATTATTATCAGTGACAAAATGGGATAGCCTTGATTATTTAATTATTGATATGCCACCAGGGACAGGGGACATTCATTTAAGTATGCTGGAGAATTATCATTTAAACGGCGTGGTAATCGTTACTACTCCGCAAAAAATGTCGGAAATAGATGTCGTACGCTCGATAGATTTATATCAAAAATTAAATTTACCGATACTCGGAATAATCGAGAATATGAGCGATTTATTTGATGGTAATAGTGGAAGTCATTTATCACAAAAATATAACATACCTTTAATAGCCCAAATTCCTGTTATGTCAAAAATAGCCTATGCTTGCGATAAATCACTCCCGCTTACCGACTTACTAACATTACCTTTAAAGGAATATTTATGATCTGGGTGTTTACAGATAGTAGAACGGGAAATAACCACCAAGCAATTTCACTTGCTGAAAAATTAGCAGAAGAATATACAGTCATTAGGCTTGAATATAATTGCTTAGCCAAGTTGCCGAATTTTTTACTTAAATATTATCCTATTCATATAAAAAAAGAGATATTACAAGATATTACGGCGAAACCTTTGCCTAGCATAATTATTACTGCTGGAAGAAGAACGGCAGCTTTAGCATTTTATTTAAAAAACAAGTTAAAAAAAGAAATTAAACTGATTCAAATAATGCAACCTAATTTATCTTATGAAGTGTTTGAGGCGGTGATCTTGCCTTATCATGATCAAGATCATTGCGAGCGACTGCAAGGAGTGTGGCAATCTCAGGACTTTTTCACTAGATTGCTTCGTCAATGCTATGCATTTCCTCGCAATGACGATTTCATCATCCCAATAAACGGAGCTATCAATAACGTAACTGCTAAATTTGCTACAGCAGAGGCAGAACTACAAAAACATTATCCTAAGCTTAAAGAATTTATTGCCATAATAATTGGCGGGAATAATAAAAAATTTAATTTTACCGAAAAAGAAGCTATTCATTTTTCTTCATTGTTAAAAAGAATATATGATAATCAAAAAACTCCTTTTTTCATTAGTTTTAGCAGACGCACACCTGACACAGTAAAATCAATTATTAAAAATAACATGCCGATTTCAACAATTATATATGATCCAACTACTGATACAGGGTTTAACCCATATATCGCTATGCTCGCTAAAGCAAAATATATAATCTCTACAGCCGATTCTATATCAATGTGCAGCGAGGCAGCTTCAAGCGGCAAACCTCTTTATATATTCTGCCCTTCAAATTTTAATTCTGCAAAGCACAAAATTTTTGTAAAAAAACTGGTTGAGCTGAAAATAGCAAAAATGTTTGATGAGTCTGTAACGAAATTAGAAGAGTATAGCTATCCACCTTTAGATGAAGCTGAAAGAGTTGCTGAGATTATTAAACCTTTAATATAAAAGCTGGTAATTAAATGAATAAAGATATACAATCCTACATATTTATCAAAAAGCTAAAATCTTTACCATTTATCGAAGAAATATGGCTTTTTGGTTCTCGTGCTAGAGGCGATAACAACGAGCGTTCCGATATTGATCTTGCTATCATTTGCCCTAATATTACAGATCAAGAATGGTTAAAAGTTGTAGATATTATAAATGATGCTGATACGCTTTTAAAAATAGATTGTGTCAGGTTCGATAACACGAAAATAAGCCGTGAGCTTTATGAAAATATAATAAGAAATAAAAAGATTTTATATGTTAAAAATAAATATTAAACTTAAAACAAAACTTGAAAACTTTCGTAAAGCTTTTATAGCACTTGAAGCTATTTATTTAAAACCAATCACAGAAGATCGTGCTTATATAGACGCAACAATTCAAAGATTTGAATTTACTTTTGAACTTGCTTGGAAATTTTTAAAAGAGTATTTTGCTCAAATGGGTATAGTTCTTAATTATCCCAAAGAAGTCATTAAAGAAGCTTACGCAGTGGGCATTATAAATGATGAAGATTTATGGATTCACATGCTTCTTGATCGTAATATGACCTCATACACCTATAATAAGAAGCTTGCCGATGAAATTTATGAACATATCAAAAATTATACTCCTGAATTTAAGAAGTTGCTAAGTATTATTGATTCAGTGACTTTATAATACCTTGTAAAGTTTGGACTTCAGGGGTGGAAAGGTTATTGATACGCATAAATATATTGGTAATATTTTGCTGCATGGAGTGTTTCTTGTCAGGGGCTTTAAAGAATCCGGCTTTGTCTAATTTTCCGAATAAATTTGTTAGGAAATGATCTATTTCTTCTTTAGTAGCAAGTTTTTGAATATTATAAATATCTTCTCTTGATGCAGAATTACGAAATAATTCATAACATACAATAATAACTGCTTGTGCGATGTTTAGCGAGCTAAATTCTGTAGTATTAATAGTGATAATCTTATTGGCAAGCGATATTTCTTCATTACTAAGCCCATTATTTTCCCGCCCAAACATTATCCCGACTTTTGCAGAATTCGGATAATCGGTAGTCAAATTTTGTGAAAATACATAATCTTTATTCATCGCTCGCTTGATGCAAGTAGTCGCATATAAATATTCGAGGTCTTTAATACATTCCTCTAAGCTATTATAAATTTTTGCATCATCTATAATATTTACTGCTCCAACTGCATTATTGCGGGCTTGTTCGTTTGGCCAACCATCTCTTGGGGTTATTATTCTAAGCTCATCTAAGCCAAAATTCTTCATGGCTCTTGCGGTAGCACCGATATTCTCACCCATTTGCGGTGCGACTAATATTATTATAGGCTTCATTTCAGTAATTTTTCGTAACTAAACAGGTATAAGCGATTGCTACAGCATCAGCTTCATCTGAGTTAGTAATTTGGGAAGTGCCAGGCAGAAGTAACTTAATCATATGCAAAATCTGATCCTTTTCGGCATGACCA
Source organism: Rickettsia endosymbiont of Rhinocyllus conicus (assembly GCF_964026465.1). Lineage (NCBI taxonomy): Bacteria > Pseudomonadati > Pseudomonadota > Alphaproteobacteria > Rickettsiales > Rickettsiaceae > Rickettsia > Rickettsia endosymbiont of Rhinocyllus conicus. The sequence goes on from NZ_OZ032155.1 coordinate 1,357,283, forward strand.
TATCCTGTGACAGTTTTTTTTATCGTGTTAGGTTTGAATTCTCGCATATCTAAACCATATCTACCAATCAGCGACATTATAGCACCTCTAGCATAGCCAAGCTTTAACGAAGTTACGCTATTAGTATTAACAAACGTTTCTTCAATCGCTGCCATATTCGGCTTATATTCTAATATCACTTTTTCTAATATACTATTGATATAGCTAAGCCTATGATGTATTTCATCTTTACTAGTTGTTTTTATCGTACCGCTAGCTAAGTATTTCAGTTTTGCCGACTCTTTTGCAACCACCGCCCATCCCAAACTCCCAAGTGCTGGATCAATCCCAAGTACTATCATTGTTGTTTTTAGTTTATTATTATTTTTCTCAAAATGTCATTGCGAGCGACTAAAGGCTTTGTTGCATGGCTCGATTTTTCCTCTGTCATCCCGTGATTTATTCACGGGATCCAGTTAAAAATATCAATAACATTGATATTTTTAGTTGTTTTTCTGGATCTAGTTCCCAAGTCACGGTATGACACCGAGGGCGTTTTTCGAGCCATGTAACAACGTCGCGACTAAAAAGAGCGTGGCACTCTTATGAGAAAAACAAGATTCCAGAGATTGCCGCGTCGATGCATTGCCTCTCCTCGCAATGACGTTTGAATTCCTCATATTTTCATATGTTGATAATAATCAGAATTATCTTCCCATAACTCACGCACCTTGACGAATAAAAACAAATGCACGGGGAAGCCAAAAAACTGTTCCATCTGTTTGCGAGATTTCATTCCGAGTTCTTTGATTTTTGAGCCATTTTTACCGAGTATTATAGTTTTGTAGCTTTCTCTTGAAACTACTATAACCTGATTAATCTTTACGGATTTATCTTCAAGCTCTTCCCATTTTTCGGTTTGCACAGTTAGCTTATAAGGCAGTTCTTGCTGCAACCCTAAAAATAACTGTTCTCTCGTAATTTCTGCGGCGATAAAACGCATCGGCAAATCGGTTATGTCATCCTCTTCATAAAGCCAAGGAGCGATTTTTGCTTTACTTGTTATATATTCAAGTAGCTTATTAACATTCTCACCCGATATAGCAGAAATAGGAAAAAGTAAGCTGTCAGGATATTGCTCTGTTAAGAAAGTTTTAATGTCGTTTAGATATTTTGACTCAATATCTATTTTGTTTAATAAAATTACTGGGACAATATTAAGTGAGCAAAGCTTATTTAAAATATCATGCGTTATGCTATCTAATGGCTTTAAGCTATCAATAATTAACATGACAATATCGGCACTATGCAGGCTAGACCAAGCACATCTAACCATTGCCTTTTCTAAAGTCCCTTTCGGCTCAAATATCCCTGGCGTATCATATAAGATCACTTGCGTATCTTTTAGGGTAATAATGCCGGTAATAATTGACCTAGTTGTTTGAACTTTGGGGGTAACTATCGAAAGCTTTTCGCCAATTATTCTATTTAGCAAAGTGGACTTGCCACTATTTGGTCTGCCGATAATACAAACTGAGACTGTTTTTTGTTTAATCATTTTTAAGCCTATGCAATAAACTTCTTGCGGCGTTTTTTTCAGCTTCTTTTATAGAGTGTCCCTTACCTGTTTGCTCGTAGCCGTTTATTTTTACTGATACTGTAAAGGTTGATAAGTGAGCTACGCCCTCTCTTTTAATAAGTCGATATATCGGGATATGATGATCTTTGCTTTGTGCCCATTCTTGTAAGGCGGTTTTAGGGTCATAATCTGTTAAATCTTTGACTTTTATAAATTCAGCCCATAATTTCCCTATAATATTATGAATTGTAGTAATATCACTATCGAGATATATAGCTGCGATTAAAGCTTCCGTAACATTTTCAATATTATTAGGATTATCACGCCCGCCGGCTATTTCTTCGCCATGAGTCATAATAATATAATTTTTTAAACCAAGCTTAGCTCCTACTACACAAATTGTTTCCTTACAAACTAAATATGATCTAATTTTAGCTAAGTTTCCTTCGTTATATTCTTTAAAATTATTAAATAAAATTTCTGTGATAATTAAATTTAATACTGCATCACCTAGAAATTCCAACCGCTCATAATCTTTATTAGCCTTATATTCATGATGCTGTCTTAAAGAGGGATGACTTAAGGCTTCTGTTAAAAGTGCCTTATTCTTAAAACTATAATCTAGTAATTTTTCTAACTCCTTAAATGACTCCATCAATCCTCTATGCTGTATAGATTTCTAAATATCCTATTAAACCTAATAGACTCTACCCAAGGCTTTAACTTTAATATCAGATTAACAACCCCTATATCACTATCCCACCATGTTATTTTTGTTGAAAACCAAATAAATTGTGCTTTGGCAATAAAATTCTCAAACGGCACAAAACCTAAATCAATCCTACTATCATTTGACTGATCTCTATTATCACCTATAAAGAAATATTCCCCTTCCGGTACATAAAAAGCATCTGTATTACCATATTTATCGTTAGACATAATTCCTAAAACAGGAGCAAGCTTATAAGAAAAATATGTTTTGCCATTTGGCAATGTTTCTTTAAATTTTAAATATTTTCTTCCCTCTTCACTAACATAAGTTCCTGACTCTATACGCTCTATTTTTTCATCGTTAATGTATATTACATCATCAATTAATTGCACTTTATCCCCGGGAAGCCCTATCAAACGCTTTATATATCTAGTATTCATTTCGTGAGGAGGACGAAAAATTATGATATCGCCACGCTCTGGCGTGCGAGCAAATATTCGCCCCTTAAATAAATGAATAAAGTCAAAAAAAGATAAAGAATAATTACTATATCCATAACTATATTTTGTACCAAAAATCTGATCATTTTCAAGTATAGTAGCTTTCATTGACCCAGTTGGAACCACAAAAGATTCTATTATTAATATTCTAATCATTAGTGCAACAACTACTACTAAAATAAAAGATTTCCATTCTTGAGCAGTTGTTTTATTATTGTTTGATTCAGTATTTGTTTGCATAAAGTTTTTTTTAGTTATATTTATTTGCTGTGTTATTAATGCTCGTATGTCATCCTTAGGGCATCAACTTAAGTACCGGTGTCATCCCGTGGCTTGACCACGGGATCCAGCATAAAGCGAGATAAAATCGAGCTTTTAGCTTTAAAAACTTGTTGTATTTAGGCTTCTTTTTCTGGATCCCGTGGTCAAGCCACGGGATGACACCGAACGCGTTTTTCGACCCATGCAACAATAATACTCTTTAAGTTAACACCTATGCCCCTACACATGACATAAAGGCTATTGCATTCTTTCTTCAATCTCGCTTCTGAAATGACGTATAAGCCCCTGAATTGGCCAAGCGGCAGCATCACCTAAAGCACAAATAGTATGCCCCTCTATTTCCTTTGTAACTTCAAGAAGCTGATCTATCTCGGATTTTTTGGCATCACCTTTAACGAGCCGCATCATAACACGCCACATCCAGCTCGTACCCTCACGGCACGGCGTACACTGACCGCAAGACTCGTGCATATAGAACTTACTAAGACGTGCTATTGCATAAATAATATCAGTTGATTTATCCATAACAATAATCCCGCCAGTACCTAAACTAGAACCTGCTGCCTTTAAGCTATCAAAATCCATATCGGCAGTTTCGCATAGAGACTTAGGAAGCAGAGGAACAGAAGAGCCACCTGGTATTATGGCTTTAAGGTTATCCCAACCACCACGAACACCGCCCGCATATTTCTCAATGATTTCTTTTAAAGGAATCCCCATTGCCTCTTCAACATTACAAGGCTTATTAACATGACCTGATATACAAAAAATCTTAGTACCGGTATTATTTGGCTTACCGATCGATGCAAACCAACTAGCCCCTCGCCTTAAAATAGTTGGTACTACCGCAATAGATTCAACATTATTTATAGTGGTTGGACAGCCATATAATCCGAAGCCTGCCGGAAAAGGCGGCTTTAGCCTCGGCATACCTTTTTTACCTTCTAAGCTTTCAAGCAGGGCTGTTTCTTCGCCGCAAATATAAGCTCCAGCTCCACGATGCAAATAAATATCACAATTAAAGCCTGAACCGCAAGCATTTTTTCCTATCAAACCATCTTTATATGCTTCGTCTAACGCACGCTGAATATTGGAAGCTTCGTTGTAAAACTCCCCTCTAATATAAATATAACAGCTATTTGCTCCTATGGCAAAACTGGCGAGCAAACACCCCTCTATTAACTTATGTGGTTCATATCTTAATATATCTCGATCTTTGCAAGTGCCGGGTTCAGATTCATCAGCATTAACTACTAGATAAGATGGCTTTTTTGATTCTTTAGGCATAAACGACCATTTAGTGCCGGTAGAAAATCCTGCACCTCCTCGTCCTCTAAGTCCCGATTTCTTAACTTCTTCAATAATCCATTCTTTGCCTTTATTAAGCAAAGCTTTAGTATTATCCCAATCACCACGCTTCTTGCTAGATTTCAAATCATGGCTTTGCTCACCATGTAAATTAGTAAAAATTCTATCTTCTTTTTTCAGCATAAATTACTCTTGTTGTGTCATTGCGAGGAGCGGAGCGACGCGGCAATCTTAGGAATCATGTACTATCTCATGAGATTGCCACGCTCCTTACAGTCGCTCGCAATGACGCTTTTTTACTTTTTCTCAAATTTTCTATTGGCAAATATCGTAAGTATCGGAGCGGAAATAAAAATAGACGAATAAGTCCCTGCTATTATTCCAAAAAATACAAGTACGCTAAAACTACGAATCGCTTCACCACCAAAAAGAACAAGTGCCAAATTAGCAAGTAGAGTAGTCACTACTGTTAAAATTGTTCTAGATAGAGTTTCATTAATACTTAAATTTATGATTTCTGTGATGCCTTTTTTATGATATTTACGTAAATTTTCCCTGATCCTATCATATATCACTACCGAATCATTAACAGAATATCCTATGATAGTTAACACTGCCGCAATGGTGCTTAAGTTAAAATCAAGTTTTGTTATACTCATAAATCCAAGTGCTAATATAACATCATGCACTAAAGCAATAAGTATACCAAGCCCAAAATACCATTCAAAACGCACCCAAATATAAACCATAATCGCCGCAAACGAAAATAGCATTGCCATAGTACCTGCCTCAATTAGCTGCCTACCGACCTGCGGACCAACAAAATCCACCTTACGATATTCAAAATTATAAGGAAAATTATTTTGTAAAGCTGTCTTTATTAGCTCAATATTTTTCATTAAATTATCTTCGCTACTACTACCAAATCTAATCGATAAGTCACGCTCACTACCAAAGTTTTGCAGCACTACTTCACCAATTCCAAGCTCACCTAAAACTTGACGCATTTTTGGTAAATCTGGCGTTTGGTCAAGCCTTACTTCTATAACTATACCTCCGGCAAAATCAATACCGAAATTAAATTTGTACATACCAATCCAAATAAAGCTAATGAGTGATAAAATAATTGAGAAAGTGTAACTGACTTTTTTAAAATTCATAAAATCAAAATCGATTTTATTAGGCAAAAGCCTCAAAGGATAAATTTGCATTATTAATATTTTATTGAATAAGAATGATATTTGTATTATATAGTAAATTCAAAAAGGTTAAATAATTTTTTATGTCTGAAGTAGTAGTAAAAGAACAATTAGAGCAATATTTAAGCAAAATAGAGCGGTTAGAGCAAGAAAAAGCTGATCTATCTGAAGAAATTAAGGATATTTTTCAAGATGCTTCTTCACACGGATTTGATGTTAAAGCGATGAAAACTGTTTTAAAGCTAAAAAAACTTGATAAAGATAAGCTAGCTGAACAGGACGCTATGCTTGAGTTATATAGAGATACTTTAGGGATTTAAAATTCTACTACTTATTTTAAATCCCTAGCTTTATTTTTGTTAATTCATCCTTATAATATCTATAATTTAAATTATAACATTATTGACATAAGTTAACTATTAATATATTTTTGTCGCTACAAAAGTTAATTTAAATTAAGATTTTTAAGATGACAGATATAAGTATTGAATTAGAAGCAGTTAATTTTAGAGATAGCGTTATCCAAATTATTGCAGAATCTATACAGCAAAAATTTTTATTTGACTACCAAACACAAAAAGAAGTTTTTAAATATATTAAATTTAATATTAATTCAAAAAGCTATATATTACCCAAAACTATTTCTAATTCTAAAATATATAGATGAATTTATAGACCTTAAGGCAAATTTCAGAGAATATATTAAATGGAAATTATCCAATAAAGTGGAATCAGTAAATTTAGAAAAAACTACCGCTGAACTTTTAAATCAAATATATTTTCTTAATATTAAATTTATTGATGAAACTATTTCAGAAATTACTGATAAAATAGACCGAATTAAAAATTGTAAGTCTGAAAATGAGGAGGAAGAAATTGCTCTTAAATGGTTTAATAGCTCAGAAGTAGAAAAAAATAAAATCGTTGAAAATTATCAAAAAAAGCTTGAGCAAAAATTAAGTGATACTATAAAAAGTCAAAAAGAGATTATTGATAGTCAAAAAAGCGAAACAAATCCTGGGGTAATTAGTTATCAAATCGAGCATATTTTAGATTTTGATCAAGACTTTAACAGCAAGTTTATATCAAATTCTATCAAACCTTTAATGAAACAGGATCTGGAAATTTAGATATTTCTATACTTCATTTGAGCGATGCACTTGAACAAAATACTACTATTACAAACCTTTATCTTAATTCGCATAATACAAATCAACCAAACAATAATATCATTTTTTCAGAAAGAGCAAGTACATTAGAGCTAAGTTTAGGCAAAATAGACTTTAATAATCCATATAATCTAATAAACTTTTCTAAAACATCTATAGAGATAATAGGTGAATTAGAAAATAATCTTGATTTAGAATAATAAATAAGACTAGATTTTTATTGTTTAAAGAAAAAAGGCTTAACAATTCTTTTGTTAAGCTTTTTTGTATTAATAGACTTACTATATTAAAGAGCATAGTAATGACAAAAATATTTAAAAAGTGCTAATTTTAGGATTTTTTAATTGGGTTGCTTCGTCAAATTACTTTGTAGCTCTCCTCGTAATGACATTGTTTTTTCAAAAGAACAAAATGATCTGTTACTACCCTGCTCAAGGAAATCGATAATTTGCATTACTATAGAATTGTTTTTATATTTCTCTTGAGCTTGCTTGATTCGATCAGCGAAATTACCCTCACCTAAAAAGATTTCCTGAACTATTTTTAAAGCATTTAAAGACTCTGCTTTATCAAACCCTTTCCTATTCATGCCGATTAAGTTTAGCCCCTCAAGTACTGCACGTTTACCGCTTGCAAGACCAAAAGGGATTACATCAGCTCCAACTGGTGATAAACCGCCAATCATTGCGTATTTCCCGATTCTTGCATATTGATGAACAGCAGATAAGCCGCCAATTATGACATAGTCTTCCACTTCTATATGCCCAGCTAGGCTTACATAATTAGCAAACACTACATTATTACCGATTTTGCAATCATGACCGATATGAACGCCAACCATAAATAAATTGTTATTTCCTATGCTTGTAATCATTCCGCCGCCTTGGCTTCCTGCCTGCACTGTAACATATTCTCTAATAATATTGTTAGAACCGATTATCGTATTTGACCGCTCATTATTATATTTTAAGATTTGCGGAGGTTGACCAATAGACGCAAACGGATAAATTACTGTACTTTCCCCGATTTCAGTAATCCCCTCAATAACTACGTGAGACTTTAGTTCTACATTATCATGCAGTATTACTTCTGGACCAATAATACAATATGGACCAACTTTTACGTTCTTACCAAGTTTTGCACCTTCAGCAATTATACTAGTTGGATGGATTACCGGTTGTGTATTAGAACTTGACACTATTTATACTCCAAATATATAAGGGGTAGACGAGAATCAACTTGGAAAAGAGCAAGAAGCCTCGGAATTTTTGACCGCAGCGTACACGCGAGTAACGTGAGGATCAAAAATGAGAAGCGACGTAGCCAATTTTTCAAGTTGATCGAGTATACCCTTAAGATTTATCTTTGATCATTGCGGTAAATTTACTCTCCGCTGCCATTTCACCATCAACTTTAACCGTACTTGAAAACTTCCATACATTAGCTCTTTGCTGATCAATAGTAGCATGAATATGCATTGTATCCCCTGGCTGGACAACTTTGCGAAATTTTGAGTTCTCGATAGCCATTAAAAATACTTCTTTATTTTTAGTAGAGCCGAGAGATTTAGCAACTAATATAGCTGCAAGCTGTGCCATAGCTTCAACCATTAAAACTCCAGGCATGACAGGTCTTGCCGGAAAATGTCCTGTAAATTGCGGCTCATTAACAGTAACATTTTTAATGCCAGTTATTGATTTATTAGAATCAATTTCAACTACTTTGTCCACTAATAAAAACGGATAACGATGAGGTATCAAATCCATAATTTCGGTAATATCGATAGTCATTTATTTAGATCTCTTATTTATTAATTGTTTCATAATAATAGATTGCCTATGCCAATCCATAACAGGTACAGCTGGACTACCGCCAACAATTTTACCCGCTTCTATATTTTGTGCTACACCGCCTTGTGCTGCTACCTGAGCTCCATCACCTATATTTAAATGTCCGGCGACTCCCACTTGCCCTCCAAGAGCACAATATTTACCGATTACACTACTTCCAGCTATGCCTGCTTGTGCTACAATAATAGAGCCTTTACCTATTTTGACGCTATGCCCGATCTGCACTAAATTATCTATACGGCATAAATCTTCTATAATAGTATCTTGCAGCGATCCCCTATCGATAGTAGTGTTAGCACCGATTTCAACATTATTACCGATTTTAACAATTCCAGTATGAAATATTTTATGATGCATACCTTTTTCAATAGAAAAGCCGAACCCGTCTTGTCCGATTTTTGCTCCTGAAAGTATTACAACATCATCCCCTATAACAGAATAATTTATTGATACATTAGATTCGATTCTAGCATTTCTGCCAATAACCACTCCTGTCCCTATAAAGCTGCCTGCTTCTATTATGCTATTATCGCCTATAACAACATTATCCTCAATAACTGCATTATGACCTATATAACAATTTTTACCTATAGTTGCTGATTCTGCAACATAAGCTGATTTCATTATTTTAGCAGTATACGATTTTACCGGAGCATAGAAAAAATCTATTAGCTTGCCGTAAGCAAAATATGAATTTTCAGCACGCAATAAAACAGTATTGGGATTTACTTCTCCAGTAAAGTCTTTTGGCACGATACAAGCTGCAGCTTTAGTATTTTTTAAAAATTGAGAATATTTAATATTGCTCAAAAAGCTAATATCATTAGAAGAGGCTTCTTGTAAAATTTTAATATCATGAATAGCTACATCTTCATGAATTTTAGGAGCTTCTATAAAATCTTGTAGGAAATCTGCAATTGCCGTTAGCTTTCTTGGTCCCAGATTTCTATAAAAATTACTATTTACCATGCAGAATTTTAACGGATTTAATTTATCCCGTAAAGTATATAAGCGATAGCTTTATTATGCAACAACATTTGCAAGAAGTTTTGTATTGTCATCCCGTGGCGGCATTGTTGCGTGGATACCAAATCGTCATTGCGAGCGGACTAAAAGGAGCGTGGCAATCCAGAAAAAATAATAAAAAATGCTATAAGTTAGCATTTTTTTACTTCCTTGCTTCGTCAATTACTTCGTAATTTCCTCGCAATGACGAGAAAATGATCCACGCAACAATGCCTCCCGTGGCTTGGGAACTAGATCCAGAAAAAAGCAAGAGTAATCGAGCTTTTAATTTGAGAAATTTAATATGTTCATGCTTTTTATTGACTGGATCCCATGGACAAGCCACGGGATAACATCGAGGGTGCTTTTGATCTACGCAGGCAATGACTTAAGCAGGAATGACATATAGGGCATTTTCCAAGCCATGCAACAAAGCAGAAATTGACCAAAACTATTTAGCAACGCTCTGACTTTCGCTATTTTCGATAGTAACCAAATGAGATAAATCTGAAGCTAATGCATTTGCATCCTCAGAATCTACAAAAGTTTCCCTTAACTTACGCATATTTTCTTTATACTTACTCCAGTTACTTCGCATATCATTAAAAGCATCTTGTATTGCTTGCTTAGAAATATTTTCTGATTGCAGAATATAACCTAATTGCAATTCCTTAGCTCTACGAGCATTAAGATTTTGTTCATCAGCTTGAGGAATAATTATTATTGGAACAGTAGCATTTATTGATTCATATAAACTATTAGCACCTACATGTGTGAAAAATATAGCTGCCTCTGATAAAATTTTTGTTTGATCAACAAATTTATGAATCTCTATATTTCTAGATTTTTTTGAAGATAATTCTTTATACATTTCTTCATTATTACCTACAGAAATTATAACTTTATAAGATGTATTTTTAAAAAATTCTATTAATTGATTAAATAAATCAAAATTAGTATTTACTGTACCTAAAGAGATATAAATTAAAGAGTTATCTTTTAACACTGCTTCACTTATAGGCTTATCAATAAATCTTTTACCGAAAAAAATTATATTTTCTTGATTACTAAATTCAGGTTGTAATTCAGAAGAAGTATAAGCTATAATCTCATCAGCATTACTACAGCTAAGATTACTTATCATATAATTAAATGGGAAATTTTTATTATCACTAGGGATAACATTAGGTGACTTTGTCCATTCTTCAGGCTTAGCTAGTAACATGGGGTTAGAACACACAGCAGGAATATGATATTTTTCTGCTATAACTTTCCCCCATACCGCAAATTGATCATATATCACTATATTAATTTCATTTTTATTAAAAAATTCTATGATGGCAGGTTCTACCTCTGTAAGAATATTATCAAGTTGTGTATATAATATATTCAATTCAATAGTTTTAGAACTTACATCTTTTACAAAATTTGAAGCCGCAGTTCCTTGATATGGTATAAAAACTGCTCCTGAATTCTCTATTTGTTTTTGATAAGCTGGAACATTGAAGTAAGTAACTTTATGTCCTGACTTAATTAAGGCTTGCACAATTTCAAGGGTAGGATTTACATAGCCAAATAGAGGAGTCGTTATAAAAGCATAATGTAGGCTTTTTTGTCCCAATGCTGTAAAATTATGTATGCTAATAAATATGATAATAAAAAATCTTAATATAAAGCTTTTTATATTCATTTTTATAATTTAGTTAAAGTTAATAAAAACATGAGTGAATTATAACGATGGGTTTTAAAAAAACAATAGATATTTAATTTAAAATAAATAATAATTTTTGAAGATTAATCAATAATCAGATTGACTTATTTGAAGTTTTGCTTAGAATCTTTTTGGAACAGCTAGGGCTGTTTCAGGGCTTGACATCCCTTAACTAACAAGTGGCTTCATCTACCATTAATTGATGTAACCCTCAATCATAGGATCGGGGGGATGGTAACGCATGTTCAGAGCTTAGAATTAAATATTATTTTAAGCTTAAAGGTTATCATGGCTGTTCTTGTTAGCGGTTTGTCAATCCCCTGATCACCATTGAGATATTTAGTTTCTTGGTGATCAACTTGAATAATTTAAGTTTAAAGGAGATTAAACCGCCATGAATAATAGTGTAGAAAAAAGAATAACCCTTATCGAGCCATATTTAGATTTTATTATTAAAAGCGAAGAATTATTGCGAGAAATCTATCCAGATGGGATAGATAGGGATTTAATGATAGAATTTATTCTAGCTAAAAAACCTTATAAATCCTATGCTTATTATACTTTAATTCGTAGTTTATTTAAATTGCCATGCAATAAAATTATACTTATAATTGATAAACAATTGCTAAAATCTTTCTTAGGTTTATTCCGCTCTATTATCCTCGGTACTTTATCATATCTCAAGTTAATTAAAATTTTTATCTATGATGAAAATGATTTTGCTTTAGATATAAAAGCCTTAAAAAGTAATGAAAATTATTTCTGGTCATATAAAATCAATTACTTTAAAAAATTGATTAATTGGGAGTGATTGAAGAGTATAACTTAAATGGTGGAAGCAAATAAATATGATTTGCTAACCGCCATAAATAAAAAGTGTAAGACTTATAAAGATTTTATTTTCAGAAAATATTTTTTAATAACTTATACACTTCAGAGTCATTACGTTTGCCAACTAATATGACGTAAATCGTACTTTCATTAAAGCTGTAAATTATTCTATATTCTCCGATATCGCATCTATGAAAATGAGGATAACTTACTAATAATTTACTATCATTCGGTATTGGATTTTCCATTAAAGACAGAATTTTATTTTTTATTTGACGCTGATGCTTTTCAGGGTAACGCTCTAACGTTTTTATTACTCTTTTTTCTAAAACTATTTCTCTCATGGATTAGCTTCTAAGAAATTTTTCTGATTCTTTTGCTGATAGCCACTCCGGTTGTTCTGTAATATTTTTTGCTGCCTTTCCCCAATAATCATCTTCAAGTTTAGTAAAATATTCATAATCTACTAAAACAACAGTAGGTCTACCTTGTTTGTTAATGACTATTGGCTCTCTTAATGCTTGATCAATAATTTTTCCAGGATTCTTATTTAATTCAGTTGCAGATATATTCATATAGTTTTACGTATTATACTTAATATACCTATAATACTATATATATTAACTAATAACAAATAAATTATTTTGATCTTTAGATTTATTTAATTTTTCTTGCAATGACATTTTGCAAATTATCATACAAAGTTTACAAATCAGATTGACTTATTTAAAGTTTTGTATTGTTATCCCGTGGTGGCATTGTTGCGTGGATAAAAAAACGCCCTCGGTGTCATACCGTGGCTTGTCCACGGTATCCAGAAAATAATAAAAAATACTAATTTTATTAGTATTTTTAACTGGATCCCGTGAATAAATCACGGGATGACAGGGGTAAATGATCCACACAACAAAAAACTCCATAATATAAATTAGTCAGAATTTAATAACTCTGAGTCATTCTGTGCAGCACCCAAAGTTTCAACATTAACACTTGGATCATTATCTGGTTTTAATGGCTTTAAGATTAGAAGAATGTTTTTAGAATTTTAGAGGTTGTATTATTGATTTTATAATCATATTTGGAATCGATAGGTGGGTGTAATTCCATGAATAATCTTTAGATTATGTTAATATTAATTAGTTATAAATAACATTAATAAGTTAGTAAACAATTTTTTCATTAACAAAATAAATAATAATTTAATTGAATAATTCTTTTCCTTACTTTATTATGTTAAGTAAGAATTTATATTTAAAGTAAGGTAATTATGAAAAATTATTATTCTACACTTACCAGTAAGGGGCAGTTAACTATACCCAATTTTATAAGAGAACAGCTAAATTTAACCTCAGGTATTAAACTTGAGTTTATTATCCAAGATAATTACATAGCTCTTGTCCCAATTAATAATTCAGTACACAAGTTAAAAGGTATTCTGCCTAAGCCTAAAAAAGCTATAAATTGTGATGAAATGAATGAAATTATTAGAGGTCGATATGATAGGAGTTGATACTAATATTTTAGTTAGATATTTAACGCAAGATGATGAAAAGCAGGCAAATATAGTGAATAGATTCATAGCCCACCAATATGAGCATCAAACAGGATCAATATTTATTAATAATATAGTAATCTGTGAACTTATTTGGGTTTTAGAAAGAGGCTATAAATACTCTAAAAAAGAAATTATTTCAGTAGTAAGAATTATATTATCTACTGCGGAATTTACATTTGAGCAAGCTGAAATATTATGGCTCTCTCTCAATGATTATGAAAAATATAATACTGACTTTTCAGATATTTTATTGGGTAAAATTAATAAAATATCTGGATGTGATTCTACTATAAGCTTTGATAGTAAAGCTTTAAATTTAAAAGAGTTTGATGACCCTATTAATATCTTAGAAAAAGATAAATAGCAATATGTTTACCCATGCTGCCTATGCTTAGGTGGAGCATATTTATTTTGAACCTTTATTGCATTGCTTTTATTTTTAGTTATAAACGATTCTAAATCATCTTTAGTAAATTTGAACTTAGCAATATTTTCATCATAAGTTTTAGTTTTATTAAATCTTGTATCTTTACTTTTATCTATAGAAAACACCTCTATAAAACTTTCTTTTACTTCATTAGAAGTACTCGGATCATTCAATACATGGAATAAAGCTTTTACTGAATTTGTATTGTCTTTTAATGTACCATTACGGCTAGTTGCAGCTGCTATTACATATTCTGTAAGAAGTGGTTGTAAATTTTCTTTAGTTAAAGCATTAACATTACAAAATGATAATAGTATTTTTGCTTTATCATCATGGTTTTCAACGACTCCTTGTTGCCATTTGGAATCATTATTTTCCTTTGACGGAATAAACATTTCTAATAATTTGGTTCCAAAGGTTTTATTTAAATTCTTGTTGTCATAAACTTCATAAACATTTAATAGAAATTTCTGATGTTCAAGCGTTTTATCTTTTTCTTTAGCAAGCCCATGATTATTAGCATATTCTATAGTTTGGCAATATCCTTTAATATGTAGATAGTTAGCATATTTTTGGGCATCTTTAAAATCAAGAGTATCAATTCCTTGGGTATCTAAAACAACAGTATTTAAAGCATTTTCACGTAGCTGCTCATTTGTTTCTTTTAGAGTGTCGGTATATTTAAATTTTCCACCTATTTTTGCAATCATTTTAAATAATACGTCAGCTAAAAATTTTACAATTTCACCTGGACTTTTAAATTCTCTAGCACTATATATCGCAATATTTGCATCCGCTTCCATGCCAACACCAAAAGCCATAGAAAGAGTTCTACCTTGCTTTTTAGCTAATATAATCTCATCTGTATCATTCGTTATTTCTTTTACATCAAATTCCGGCTCATTATCTTTAAAATATTTTGTCGGTACGTTATCCAAATAACCACCATCAACATATTTTTTGCCATTAATTTCTACTGGTTCAAAAACAAGTGGGATAGAAGCAGAAGCACGGCATGCTAAAGCAACTTCAACATCAGGCGTATCAAGGCTGCTAAAAATAGTTAGCACACCTGCATCTTTCTCAACAGCCGTAACCACTAAATCTTTATAGTTAACAGGATCATATTTTCGAAGTAATGCTAAATCTCTAAAATATATTTTACCACCGCTTTTATGTCTTTCTCTTAACTCATCTAAATCTTTATCATCTTTGACATTTAGAATATCTGGTCTTTGTAAAAAATCACCTACATTATCTTTTATAGTTTTATCAAGCAAATTATATAAAGGTTTACCATCTTTATTTAACTGTAGAACACCAGCAGAAAACCCTTTTTGTCCTAGTAAATCCTGTAAATTAGTAGTTTTAGATATTTCTTCAAATCGCTCAGCTGGTGTACCAAATGCCACTATTGCTGCAGTTATAGCACCGGCTGATGAGCCTGCAACAGCTTTTACATTATCTAAAAGATCAGCTTTTTTTAGTGCAGCATAAGCACCTGAATATATAGCCCCTTTAGCCCCACCACCACTAAAAGCTACATATTCTATAAGAGCTTCTTTAGAATCTTCTATATTTCTAATTGGAGTTTCTTGAACTTCTTTTAGATCATCTATATATTTGACTTGCTCTTCTTGAACTTCCTTTAAATCAACAATAGGTTTAATAAAATTTCGATTTTTTTTAAAGTTTTCTATTTCTGCCATAATTTATATTCATTTAGTTAAATTATTTTCTACAAATTCCCAATTGATCATATGCTTAATAAAAATGTCAACGTAATCAGGACGTTTGTTACGATAATCAATATAATAAGCATGCTCCCAAACATCACATGCAAGAAGCGGTTGCATACCATTTGCTATAGGCGTACCAGCATTTGCAGTTTTTACAATCTGTAATCTGTTATTATGATATACAAGCCAAGCCCAGCCACTACCAAACTGCCCCGTTGCTTCTGCTTTAAACTGTTCACAAAACTCTTCAAAACTACCAAAATCGTCATTAATTTGCTTTAATATTTTACCACTTGGCTTTCCTCCACCATTCGGCTTTATTGAATGCCAAAAAAATGTATGATTCCAAACCTGTGCAGCATTATTAAAAATTGCAATATTTTGATTTTGCGATGACCAGTCTATAATTTCTTCTAAATTCTTTTTTTGTAGTTCTTCTTTATCTTTTAGCAAATTATTTAAATTCTGCACGTAAGCATTATGGTGTTTACCATGATGGTACTCAAAAGTTTCAGCAGTAAAATGTGGTTTAAAACTTTCTTTGTCATAAGGTAAATTAGGTAGCACAAAAGGATAGGAAGTTTGATTAGATTTATCACAATAAGTCATGTTATTTTTCTCCTGTTTTATTATTAGTCTCTAGAAAAAATATATAGAGAATAGCTTTTTGTACGAACAACCAAAAAAACTTATATCATATATAAGCATACTGTATTTGGTAGAATATTAAAACTAATAAAATTACTTTCAAGTGTTTTTAGCATTAAATTATTTTAACTTTTTCTTGACTTACATATTAATATCCTTTAGTAAAGGACCGTATTTTATGGTTTTTAACTTAAATTGGAGAATAAATTATGTATATACCTAAAGTTTTTAAATGTGTTATGCCTGTAGGTTTAACCGAAATTACCAGTAATTTAGGTAATAATATGAAATATGCAATTTCTCAAATAGCCAGCAAAACATTTCTGTCTGTTTATACAACAAATGATGATGGAGAATTCAGAGAAGGTTATTCCGCTAATATTTTATCATGTGATTTACCGCAGATTTATAAGGATAGTAAGCAAGAAGGAGCAAGTTTAACAACAGTATTTAAGAATTGTGGTAATAGAAATGCAATACATGAAATAGCGGGTCTTATTAATGAAGATGGTCAAAATCATGTTATTTTAAATCAAGCTGCAACTGTTTCTCAAAATGATACAGCTACTGTTTTAGACGAACTTTATGAGGTAATGGATACTAGATTATCTTCAAATGGTACTATTTCTTATTTAGGTTTAGAAGATTGTAGCCCTGAAACAGCTAATAATGCACTTCAACAATTTAAAGATTATTTAATAAGCTTGATACCTACCACCACCACAACTACAACAACAACGACTACAGAGTCACCTATTGATAAGGGTTGGGATATTAAAAATCATCTTAATATTACTTCAAATGATGCATATGAAGCGGGAAAAAAGTTTCTACATATGTTAGGTGTTTCCGTTCCAGACACTACAACTCCTCCTACAACTGCAGGAACTCCTAACGATGATACAAATGATGGTGGCTATACAGCTGCTTATATTATTACTACCTTAGCAGGAGGAATAGTATTAGGGGGATTACTAGGATATGGGATTAAGCGTGGAATAGATTGGTATAAAGGGAAAAATAAGATAAATCATGATGAAGAAAATCTATTATTAGAAACAAGCAATAATACTTACCAAATAAAAAAATTCATACCAACACTGATACAAAGCCTTAAGGAATTATCAAAAAGTGAAGAGAGATATGAAGAAATAGAAGACAATACGAATTCAGAATTAAACTACGATCTACTTGTTAAGTTATTAGAGAAATTTAATAATACTTTAAAAAATACTCCAGACATATTGCAAATATTAAACGAATTAAAGGGAATTATAAATCAACAACACGAATTAAGTTCAAATATTAGTCAACAAATTTTACATACGTTACAAGATACATTACAACATGATTCAAAGTCTCCAATTATTACTTCTTCTGATTCCCCTATGCATACATCAGGAGATCATGGATTAAATAATTTTTCTAACTCCGGTCATGATACTCATACTTCAGATGAAATGGTATCATTAGGAAACGTAGCAGACAGCCACTAATAGCTATTTGTGGAATGAAAAATACCCTAAGGTAGTCCTGCCGTGGCTTGGGAATTAAATCCAAAAAAACAACTAAAAATATCAATATTTATTGATATTTTTAACTGGATCTAGTTCCCAAGCAACTAGATGACACCGTGGGCGTTTTTCGATCCACGCGGGCAATACCGCCACGGCATGACACCGAACGTGCTTTCTGACCCATGTGGACAACGCTAATCTTTTTAGTTCGCCAAGAGAAATGCCTTTTCAAGAGGTAATAATTTGAGACCTGGTAACATTGGCATAATTAATTTTATTCCGGCTTTTTCGTTGCTGTTACCATGCACTAAGATAAAAGAACCATCTTGAACTTTTTCACCTTTTGCAAGCCAAGCATCGCTTCCGAGCGGAATAAATCCAAAATCTTTTAGCTTTTCTATTAATGTTTGATCTGAAACTAAACCGGGAAAACGAAAGAAAGGTGACGGAGCAATATTATGGCCAACTAATACTTTCCCTGCTTCAAGAACCTCTATTTCAAAATTTTCTTTATTAGAGAGAAGAAAATTATTCTCAAGAGGTTTATCCTTGAAATACGGGTGGCTAAATGAATGATTAACCCAAGTAATTTGTAAATGACCTTTTTCTTGCTGCTGCACTAACCATAAAAATTCTTTCTCATGTTTGTTAATCCATAAACCTGAAACGCATATAGCAATTGGAATAGGTTTATTTAACTTAACAGATAGCTCAACAAGTTTGTTAAAAAATTCTTCCTCAAAGCTTTTAGAAGAAGGACACATATCAATTGTAAGAAATTGTCCTTTCACCTCATACATTGAATGAGTAGCACCATAATTTTGCTGCACATAAGGTGGCTTTGTATATTTATTTAAAGCTTTGATATAAGGAGTATTACCTAATTTTTTTAGCAGATTTTGTTTTTCTGCTTCATTTCTAGGTAACTTCACTTGGTCTTGCGGAATTAGAGCAGTTTTAAAGGAATTTGGATCGACTAAAACAAAATATTTTTTAGAATTAGTTAAGTACGAACGTATAGCAATTTTTGTTTCTTTATCGCTAGTGATTACAGGCAAAAAGACCGATTTATAGTCAACTATCCTTTCATTTGCATAGCTCGAATTAAAAAACAATATTATAAAAATAAAACTTAAAACTTTTCTCATTACTCTCTATTTATAACGCTTGTATAAAACTCCACAATCTTATCTTTTACTGCTATTGGATCATTCATTAAATTAACAGCTCCCCTAAATTCTGCCGAGTTAGGCAGCCCGCTACTATACCAACCCATATGTTTACGAGCGATAGGTACGCCTGCAGATTCGCCATAATAATCAACGATAGTCTGATAATGCTCAAGCACTATATCTAGCTGACTCTCTATAGATGGTGCCGGTTTTTCCTCGCCTGTTTTAAGGTAGTGGTCAATTTGTGAAATAAGCCAAGGTTTGCCATATGCCCCTCTACCGACCATAACCCCGTCCGCACCGGATTTCTCTAATGCTTCTTTAGCTTTGGCAAAATTAGTGATATCGCCGTTAGCTATAACCGGAATTTTTACTGCCTCTTTAACGTTTTTGATAAACTCCCAATCGGCTTTACCTGAATAAAATTGGCATCTGGTTCTACCGTGAACTGTCACCATTTGAATTCCTGATCTTTCTGCAATTTTAGCTAGAGTTGGAGCGTTTTTTGTCTGATCGTCCCAGCCCATACGCATTTTGACAGTTACAGGAATTTTTACTGCTTTAACCGCTGCTTCAAAAATTTTAGCTGCAAGCCCCTCATCCCTCATCAAAGCCGAACCTGAATAGCCGTTTACAACTTTTTTCGCCGGACAGCCAAAATTCAGATCAATAATCTTTGCTCCCATATCCTCGTTCATCTTAGCAGCTTCAGCTATAACGTTCGGCTCACAACCGGCAAGCTGCACGCAGGCACTTGTTGCATCGTCTTGCATAATAGAACATTTTTGCAGTGATTGCCTAGATTCTACAATCATTGCTCTGCTTGCAATCATTTCCGACACCACAAGCCCTGCTCCGAATCTTTTCACTAATCTTCTAAATTCTAAATCCGTTACACCAGACATCGGAGCAAGGATTACGTTTGAAGAAAGTTCAATATTACCAATTTTTATCATAGAAAATGCTATATAAATAATTACGCATTATACTATAATTTCTTATTTTTGTCTAATACTAGTAAATTAAGAATAGACAAAAGCCAATTAATCTATTATAAGGATTAGATTACTTTTCTAGATAAAACGAGTACATACTCAAATGATTTAGAGAATTGGAATGTAAAACAAGGGGCGAACACGCGGAGCCTATACTTAATAGGTGAGCATGTGAGTTCCTAGAGCTTTGCAGAGCCAATTTTTCAAATAAAACGAGTATATTTGGCCATGTAGCTCAGTTGGTAGAGCAAAGGACTGAAAATCCTTGTGTCGTTGGTTCGATTCCGACCATGGCCACCACTTCTTAATCACTCCCCATTAATTAGCTTTTTAAAGTAATTGATTTTATAAGACCAGAAATAATTTTCATTACTTTTTAAGACTTTTATATCTAGAGCAAAATCATTCTAATCATAGATGAAAATTAGCTTTACAAAACTACTGCCAAGTTGTAAATATAGACAATTTGTATAAACTTAAGGATGAAAATAAAGTAGAATTTATAGCTAATAGGCGAATAACATGTAATAACTTTTTTGGTTTATAAGGTAGTAATTAATGCATATATTATTTATTGACGAGTCAGGTGATCACAATCTTACAAAGATTGACCCTTCGTATCCTATTTTTGTACTTGGAGGTGTAATTATAGAAAAAAATTATGCTGATAATGAATTAATATATGAAATGAATAAATTTAAGCAAAAAGTTTTTGGTACTACAGATATTATTGTCATTGTCAAATAAAAAGGGACCACTAAATTACGTGAAAAAGGGACCACTTTATTTAAAATTTTTTATGTCATATTACCTCCAGATTTATAGTTATTAATACGATAACTTTTACCTGTGATGTTTAGTATATGTGCATGATGTACTACTCGATCAATAATTGCATGAGTTAATAACTCATCAGCAAATATTTCATTCCATCTTTCAAAATCCTTGTTTGTGGTGATAATGGTAGATTTATTTTCATATCGTTTAGCAATAATATTAAAAAAATCATCTACTGAATGTTTTGGTAATTGCTTAAAACCTAACTCATCAAGAATTAATAAGTCAAATGATAAGAGTAATTTAACTTTTTTGTGATAGCTATTATCTGCTCTTGCAATATGTAAATTATAAAGCATATCCGATACCGTAGTAAAATATACAGAGTATTCTCGTGTTAAAGCTTTTAATGCTAATCCAATAGCAAGATGAGTTTTGCCAGTTCCAGAATTACCTATGAATATGACATTGCCCTTAGTATTAATATAATCACAAGTAGATAAATCACTTATTACTTTGGTATCAATACTTGGTTGGAACTGAAAATCAAAGTCTTCTAAATTTTTAGTTACCGGTAATTTAGCAGCATTTTTACGACGACGGTAATTATTATCCTTACGGTGAGATTTTTCATCTTCACATAATAGTGAGAGAAATTCTTTAAATCCTAGTTTATTATTTTGAGCATAAATAATCCTTTCATTTAAGCTATTGACTATACCTGATAATCTAAAACTACGTAGGTCATTAAGCAAGTTCTGCATTCTGACCTCCAAACTCTGGCAATGGTAAGTTTACTGCATTACTATTTAAGATATTCTTAATTTTAGAGTAAGAACTTATACCGTAATGTAATGCTCTATGACAGGCTTTATCTATTAACTCATCATTGTAAACCTTACGTAAAGAAATAATACCTCTGGCACAACGTTGCCAATCATTTACTCGTGTTTGTTGTAATAACTCTAATAATAAACTGCAATTATTGCCTATCTGCTGCATTTGTTGTTGATAATGTTCGCTATATTCTATAAAACCTGGGCATAGACGTTTATATTTGGCATAATGAGACGGATTAGTGGTAAATATTCCTTTGCCATCTACTCTAACGTGCCTTGCTATTAAATCATTTTGTATAGAAAATATTTGAACAAGGTTTGGTGATAATTGTACCAATACTTCACTGTATATATATTTTGCTGGTACGGAATAATAATTATTATCTATGGTGATATGACAATCTTTTGCTACTTTTCGATTATGCCACGATGATAAATCAAACGTTTCTAATGGTAAGGGCATTAAATTATTACTTTCTTCTTGCTCAAATAGTTCCTGAGGAATTTTTTTAGTAGTACCATGTATTCGGTTATTTGCTTTATTTAACCAGTTTGCAAGATCGTGTATTAATTCTTCATATCTATGAAATTTACGTCCAGCAAAAAAATTATTTTTGACATACTTTATGCCTGATTCTACTTTGCCTTTTTCTTGAGGTTGATATATACGACAAGGAGAAAGTAAAATCCCATAATGATCAGCTAAACGTTTGTATTCCTTCTGATATACAGGCTCATAGAAATTGCTATCTACCACCCCAGCTTTAAGATTATCAAGTTTTATTACTTTTGGACTACCAGCAAAATAATTAAATGCATTGATATGACATTGTATCCATGTTTTACAACTTTGATCAAACACTACTTCATAATAATCAAGGCGACTATAGCTTAAACGCATATTAAACACATATGCTTTAACTCTACGCCCTTGGGCATTATACTGTAAGCCTATGTCACCAAAATCTACTTGTGCTTCCTCTCCTGCTAAAGTATGAAAACGAATGCAACTGTTATTCTGAATCTTATATTTTTTGATATAACGGGTTAGCGAACCATAACTTTTTGTATAACCTTGAATTTTTAACTCTTCAAAAATTCTTATGTAACTTAGATTCTTTTCTAATAACTCAATTATTTGTTCGTGCCAAGAATCCAGTGCTGAAGATCGTTCATAGGGTGCAGGATATTCTGTACCAGACTCTACGTAACGATTTATTATTTTTCTTACTGTTTTACGGTCTATCCTTGTTAGTTTGGCAATATTTCTTTGACTGTTGCCTTGCTTATAAAGGGTGATAATTGTTGTGTACATATTTATTCTTATCATTGTATCACTAGATATTTATTTTAATTAATTATCTAGTGAATATTGCACATTATAACCTTATTAGGTTACACCAAATTCTCTGGTCCCTTTTTCGTGCAATTTAGTGGTCCCCTTTACTTTAGCAATGACAATATTATATTGCATACTGCAGAAATATGCCGTAATAAAAACAAATTTTTATGTCTCAAAGATAAAGGTTTTAGAGAGTTTTTTTATCAAGAATTGAATAACTTAATGAATAGGCTGCAATATAAAGTAGTTGCTTGTGTAATTCATAAAAATAAGCATTTAGATAGTTATGGCTTTGCTGCACTTGATCCATATATTTTGAGTTTGAATATATTATTAGAACGTTTTGGTTATGAATTATCAAAAGGGAATCAAGGCGTAGTAGTTGCTGAAAGTCGTAATATTGTTTTAGATAATCAATTAAAAATAGCTTGGGAAAATTTAAAAATACAGGGTACAAGACATTTTAAAGCAAAATATTTAAAAAAACGTATTTGTGACTTCAAGTTAGAGAATAAAAAAAATAATATTGCAGGATTACAATTGGCAGATTTAGTAGTATCGCCTATAGGGCGTTATATAATCGGTAAAAAGGTTCAGGAAGATTTTCAAATTATTAAACAAAAATTCAGAAAAAATGATAAGGGAATTTATGATGGGTATGGATTAGTAGTTTTACCTAAATAACCAGCGTTGATAGCGGTCGTTACCCGCTACGCAGTTAACGACCTTGAGCTAATAGTAACATAAATTAATGCTATGTGCAATAATCATTTTATTTTCCTACATTGATCAGCTTTTTTAAATAATTGATTTTATAAGACCAGAAATAATTTTCATTACTTTTTAAGGCTTTTATATCTAGAGCAAAATCATTCTCATCATAGATGAAAATTTTAATTAATTTGAGGTAGGATAAAGTACCAAAAATAATAACGCCAGTTTAGGATAAGGAGGTCTGAGGATAAGCAAGTAGTGTTAGAAATTTTTTAGATTTATTGAAATTAAAAGCATTTACGCAAGAAAGTATATGAACTAAGAAATTAATAGGGGAGCGATGTCTTGAATGTTCAAGGTTCATGCTGTTTTTTAGTACATTAAATACTGATTCAATTATTGATCTGCTTTTTAAGAGTATTTTATCTTCTATATCTAATAAATGATTTTTCATATCCTTGCGAATCCCAGTAAATAACCGTAGCCCACGACTAAATAATTTAGCGGACATTTCCTTAGAAATATAAGCCTTGTCTCCAAATAATTTACCCCATAATCCTTTGGTAATTGAGTCTACAGCAGATAAATCACTAGCATTACCCTTTGTTATTTTAATTGCCATAATCTGACCTTTATTATTAATTACAATATGTAATTTAAATCCCATAAACCATCCGTAACTACTCATACCTATTTTAGCAATGCCACTAAACACTTTATTATTATTTGTACGTTTTGCATGACATATCGATAATTTGGTTGAATCAACAAAATATATACCAGTCTCATCTCCTGTAAATAATTGTAACATTATAGTTAAAGGTAATACTAATCTTGGCCACAACTGGATTATCCGACTGTAACTAGGAAGACTAAAATATCCTCTATATTTACATGATAGATGATATAAATAATAATTCTTAAAATCTTTGCATGGAGATATATAAAAATATAATACTATAGTTATATAGTTCTGAAAGCCTTAAACTCCCTGATCTCCTACGCTTCCTAACGCTGGTGGGTATTAATTTGCTTTCTTCCCATTCTTCGTAAACTTTACAATAATTATCTATTATACAAAATAGAGTTATGATACATCTTTTCATTGTTGAGTGCATATTTTTTTGATTCAAAATCTATGTAACTCAACACTCCTCTCTTGTAAATACCCTGCTTTATTATCTTTATTCCTTACACTCTTATCCTAAACTGGCGTTACGAAGTAATTGCCACGCGGTCTACGACCGCTCGCAATGACGGTTTTAATAATACTCCAATTTTCTCCGGACACTACTGCGCCTACGCGGGAATGACATAGAATAATAACTGTCCGGTACTATAAGACAAGCAACTAGATGACACCGATCACGTTTTTCGATGTAGGCAATGCCGTTATAAGGTAATATAGGAAACTAGTCCACACAAACAATACTTACTTCTTTGCATATAATAAGTACTAATTATGCATTAACTAAGATAGATGTTTGGTGATTATTATCTTATCTATCCCGTAATTAAGTTGCGGGATAAGTTAACCACCCTGCATTGCAAATGCAGGGCTTAAGATTATGGCATCAATGCCTTAGCTATAGCTAGTTTTCAACTTGAAAGTTTCCAAACTTATCATCTCTCGATTCATGTTTATCAATATAATCCTTGATCATTTGGTCAGTCACATTGCCTGTGGTTCTGACAAAATATCCAACAGCCCATAAGTGTTTACCCCAATACTGTTTCCGTAATTCTGGAAATTCCTGCTGAATCTTCCTTGAACTCTTTCCTTTTAGATACTGTACCACCTTACTAATACTTTGATAAGGTGGCACAGATACATAGATATGTACGTGATTTGAAGCTATCTTCCCTCTTAATATCTCTACTCCATTATCCTTACATATCTCTTGGGTTAGGTCCTTGACTCTCCTACCAATATCACCAACCAATATATTATATCGATATTTAGTCACCCATACTATATGATAAGTGCAATCGTAAACTGTGTGGCTTATCTTCTTGTAATACTGCATCTCTACATTCTATATGTTAAAACGACGCACTGCAAGTGCGGGGTTTTTCTCCCAAATTTGGGACAATAAAATGAGTATATATTAATCTCTTCTGTTGCCTAAAAATCTCATTAGATATAAGAAAAGATTTATGAAGTCTAGATATAATGTAAAAGCTGCCATAATAGAAAGCTTTTGTCCTGTTTCATCATTTCCTGCCATGTAATACATAGATTTAATTTTTTGAGTATCCCAAGCAATTAAACCCATAAATACAACTATTCCTATGAGAGAAGTAGCAAAAGAAAGACCTGAACTTTTTAGGAACATATTAACTAATGAAGCAATTATAAGACCTATAAGACCCATTGCACAAAATGAACCCATAGATGTTAAATCTCTACTTGTGCTATAGCCATATAGACTCATTGCTCCAAAAACAGAAGCACAAATAAAGAAAGTACGAGCTATTGACTCACCAGTATAGACAAGAGCTAAATATGCAAGAGACATACCTGTTAAAGCGGCATAAACCCAAAATAATATTTGTGCTGTTTGCAAGTTCATACGCCCAAATCCCATAAAGAAATATAAAGCGATGCCAAGAGGAGCAAACATTATAAGCGTTCCAAAACCTGTTTGAAACATTAAATTATATAAAGGCTCAACTGATATAGTTGTTACCGCAGCTATGCCGGTTAGTAATAATGCTAAAGCCATATAATTATATACTTTAAGCATATATTTTCTTAGACCTTCATCAAAAGTTTTGTTTTTAGATGATGAAGCTGTCAAAGTTTTTGTATAATCGATCATAAGAAACCTTAAGATTATGTTTATATAGTATAAATATAGTCCTTTAAATGGGCTTTTTCAAGTGATAATTAATTAAATTTTTATAAAAATCGAGCATAGAATATAAACCAGCTTGTTTATCTTGTAGCCAGATTGCCGCCCTTATTGCCCCATCGGCAAAAGAATTCTTGTTAAGAGCTTCATGCTTCAAAGTGATAGTTTCATCATCGCCTAAGAAAAATATTTCATGAGTGCCGTGTACATTACCACCACGAAGCGAAGAAATACCAATTTCATTATTTCTTCTTGTTTTATTACCTCGGTTAAATGTTATATCTAGTTCTTTTTCAGCTGTAATCATTTCAGCAAGCATAATAGCAGTGCCTGAAGGAGCATCTTTTTTAGCACGATGATGAGCTTCTAAAATCTCGATATCGTAATCATCCAATATTTTTGTTGCTTCTTTTGCTAAATAACCGAGTAAATTAGCACCTATACTCATATTTGCAGAATATAAAATAGGTAAGGTTTTTGCTGCTTTTTCTAAAAGTTTAAACTGTGAGGAAGTAAGACCGGTAGTTCCAATTACTAATTTGGTATCATATTTTAAAGCACTATCAACCAATTTTTCTAATATTTCAGGAGTAGAGAAATCAATAACTATGTCAGAATTTTTACATAAATCATTTAGCTCATGTAAATCACGGGTGCTATTAAATTTTGCTGAAATTTTACAATTTTTAAAGTTATCTATTCTCTCTAAAATAGTTCTACCCATTTTACCGGTAGCACCGCTAAGACCTATATTTATAATCATATTAATTTTATGTAAGATTTATGATGATATATTAAAGGTTTTGAGTCGTTTTTAATAGCAGTATTTATTACTTTACCAATAAATATAACATGATCACCGCCATCATAGGTGGCATGTTTTAGGCATTCTATATGACAAATAGCTCCATTTATTAAAGGACAAGAAGTAGCAGGTCCAAGTTCATAGGAAATTGCTGCAAATTTATCAGTATGTGATTTTGCAAAATGTTCTGAAATATCAACTTGATTGTCTGCTAAAATACTAATGGCAAATTTACTACTGTTTTCAAAACCTTTTATGCTAAAAGAATTTTTATTGAGACAAAATAATATTAATGGAGGTTTTAAAGATACAGAGGTGAAAGAACTAGCAGTAAAGCCAAAAAACTTATTATTTAAATTAGTAGTTATGATTGTCACTCCGGCAGGGAAACAGCTCATAGCATCTTTAAATTGATTTTCTGTTACTGTCCCAGCCATTTCTTCATAATTTTATTGATAGTACCATCTTTTTTCAATGAATCTATTGCTTCATTAATTTCTTTAATTAACCCTGAATGTTTAGACAAGCCTAAAGCAAATTCCGAAGAAAATTCCTCTAAAGTATAACTTGCTAAATTTGGATTTGCTTCTTGTAACTTTTTATTTTGAAACTCTTCGGAAATAATAACATCTACGACTTTAGCTTTTAATTCTTCAACTAACATTAAACTATTTGCTAAGGAATGAACTTTAATATTCATTGTTTTAGAAAGCTCTTCAGCTTTTTTTTCTAATACACTACCTAATTGCACACCAATTATTTTGTTATCTAAATCACCAATACTTTGTACATTGTCCTCTAACCTGTATAATACAGCAAATTTTGCTGTAGCATAATTATCGGAAAAGCTGATATATTCCGCACGTTCTGGTGTTACTGAAAGTTCTGCAACTGCAATATCGATATTTTCGCTTACCAAAGCTGCAAGTAAGCCATTAAAGTCAAAGTTTTTTATAATGACTCTTTTATTTAAACGCTCGCCTATTGCGTTGATAATATCTATATCAATCCCAACAATTTCACCATTTTGAATAAATTCATAGGGTGGATTGTCTGCTGAAGTTCCAACGATTAAAGTTGCTTCTTGCTCTTTTTTTTCACAAGAAATTAATAATAAAGATAATAAAAGTACTTTAAGAAAATTCATAAAAAGTAATATTTTAATTTGAATGTTTTTTATCGTGTATCCTGTCATTGCGAGGAGCGTAGCGACGAAGCAATCTCAGAAAGTCTCATGAGATTGCCGCGCTCCTTTTAGTCGCTCGCAATGACGCTAACCAAGCTTATCCTTCAACAGCTCATTCACAAGCCCAGGGTTTGCCTTACCGCCGGTTTTTTTCATTACTTGACCAACGAAAAAGCCGAATAATTTATCCTTACCGCCTCTATATCCTTCAACCGAATCAGGGTTTTCGCTGATTACTTCGTCAATTACAGCATTTAGTACATTAGAGTCTGAAACTTGTACTAAGCCTTGTTCTTCTACAATTTTATCAGCTGCTTTACCGGTTTCAAACATAATTTCGAAAACAGTCTTAGCAATTTTACCGGATATGGTATTATCTTCTATCAATTTAATTAATTTTGCAAAATCGTTAGGCGTAATTTTACACTCGCTTATTTCGGTCGAAGCTTTATTAAGCTGTCCAAACAATTCATTAATTAACCAGTTAGCAAGCAGTTTAGGATCACATTTATTTGCTGCTTCTTCGAAATATTTAGCAGCCGACTCATCAGCTACGATTACTTCAGCATCATATTTGCTTAAACCGAATTTGGTTATATATTTATCTATTTTCTGATCCGGTAGCTCAGGCAAGCTTGCTTTTAATTCATTTATCAGCTCATCAGAAAGAATAACCGGCAATAAATCAGGATCAGGGAAATAGCGATAATCAGCTACTTCTTCTTTCGAACGCATAGTTCTTGTCTCACCGCTATCAGCATTAAATAAACGTGTTTCCTGAATTACAGATTCACCATTTTCAATCAAATCTACTTGCCTTTTAGCTTCAAACTCTATAGCTCTGACAATATTACGTATTGAGTTGATATTCTTAATTTCGCATCTCGTCCCAAGCGGCTCTCCCTTGCGTCTTACCGACACATTAGCATCACAACGCATAGAACCTTTTTCCATATCCCCATCACAGCTACCAACATAACGAAGCAAGCTTCTGAGCTTCTTAACAAACTCTGCTGCTTCATCGGGTGAAGATATATCAGGTTCAGTTACGATTTCCATAAGTCCAATACCTGCACGGTTTAAATCTATAAAGCTATAATGCGGTGATTGATCATGCATAGACTTGCCAGCATCTTGCTCTAAATGCAGGCGATTAATACGGATAGTTTTCAGCTCACCAGTACTTGTTGGTATTTCCATAGTACCATCCTGCACTATCGGATAATAAAACTGAGAGATCTGGTAACCTTGCGGCAGATCAGCGTAAAAATAATTTTTACGGTCAAATACCGAATATTTATTTACCTTTGCCTTAAGTCCAAGACCTGTTTTAATCGCTTGATGAACACAATACTTATTAAGCACTGGTAGCATACCTGGCATTGCCGCATCAACGTAAGATACTTGTGAATTTGGGCTTGCTGCAAATGTTGTACCGCTGCCTGAAAAAAGCTTAGATTTTGAGGAAATTTGAGCATGAATTTCAAGCCCAATTACATATTCCCATTTTCCGCTACTACCTTCAATATATGCCATAATTAAAATCCTTTCGGCTCAAATTTAATATGTTTAACACCCCTGACTCTATAGCAGATGCTACTCTTAAAACATTATATTCGTCTAATTGCTTACCTATAACTTGCATACCAAGCGGTAGCCCTCTGTTTGATAAGCCTGCCGGTACTGAAACACAAGGCAGCCCTGCCAAACTTGCAGGAATGGTAAATAGATCATTTAAATACATAATAGTTGGATCATTTTGTTTTTCACCGATTCTAAATGCTTCTGTTGGAGCAGATGGCAGTAAAATAGCATCTACTTTTGCAAAAGCATTATTAAAATCATCAGCAACAAGCCTACGCACTTTTTGTGCTTTTAAATAATATGCATCCATAAAGCTAGAAGAAAGTACATATGTCCCGATCATGATACGGCGTTTTACTTCATCACCAAAACCGGACGATCTCGTTATTTCATACATCTCGTCTAAGCTCATATTTTCTTTCTCTACTCTAAGCCCGTATCTTACGCCGTCATATCTAGATAAGTTTGAAGAGGCTTCAGCAGGTGCTATAACATAATAAACAGCAACGCCATATTTAGCATGCGGCAGAGAAATATCGATTATTTCAGCACCGGCATTTTTAAGCAGCTCTATAGTAGAGTGCCACATCTTCATAATATCAGGTTCGATAATTCCGCCCTCTCCAAGACTTAGAGGTACGCCTATTTTCATGCCTTTTATAGAACTTCCGATAGCAGGTTGTAATTGCGGTACTTCTGCCTTAATAGAAGTAGAATCTCTTTCGTCAAAACCCATCATTGCTTCAAGCATAATAGTGCTATCTAAAACGCTTCTAGTAAATATACCAGCTTGATCAAGAGAGCTTGCAAACGATACCATACCATATCTTGAGCAGCGTCCATATGTAGGCTTGAACCCAACTAAACCGGTAAAGCTTGCTGGCTGACGCACCGAACCGCCTGTATCACTACCAAGAGCAGCGGTAGCCATAAAGCCGCTTACTGCCGCAGCTGATCCGCCCGAGGAACCACCTGGAACTAAATCAGCATTATCGTCGTTTGCTTTCCATGGGCTAATTACATTACCAAAACAGCTAGTAATATTTGCTGATCCCATAGCGAACTCGTCCATATTAGTTTTGCCGAGCATCACGCCGCCTTTATTAAAAATATTCTGCGTAACACCTGACTCGTAATTAGGAATAAACTCTCTTAATATATTAGAACAAGCAGTGGTTCTAATCCCTTTTGTACAAAAAAGATCTTTAGCAGCGAAAGGTATTCCCTCAAGAGTTCTCGGCTGATTCTTGGCATAATTTTGATCAGCTGCTTCTGCTTGCTTTAAAGCTAAATCAAAAGTCTCTGTAACATAAGCATTTAGGTTTTTATGTTTTTCTATTTGCTTAATATGAGCATTAACTAATTCTTTGCTGGTAAATTCTTTATTTTTTAAGCCTTTTAGGCTATCTGCTACACTTAACTTATTTAATTCCGTCATATTATTCAACAACCTTTGGAGTAATAAAATATTTCACTTCTTTAGCAAGCTGCCGGCTAGCACCTTGAACATTATCAAATAATTCATTTGAATGGTCTTTGCTTGTAACTTCATCAGGTCGCATTCTTGCTTGCATATCACAAACAGAAGTTAAAGGCTTAACATCGGTGCAATCTATTTCATTTAGAATATCGATCATATCCATTATAGAGCTAAGCCTGCTAGAGAATTCCTCTACCTTATCTTCCTCAAATTTAAGCCTTGCAAGCTTTGCTATTTTTTTTACTTCTTCTTTTGTAATCATAATTTATTTTGTTTTCTTATATTTTAGTCTCTAATTCTCATTTAATAATTAGGGTAGGCGAAGATCAACTTCAAAAAGAGCAAGGAATCCACAAGTGCAAGGAACGGAACGTAGATAAACTACGTGAGTACCGCAGTACTTGTAGGATGACGTAGCCAATTTTTGAAGTTCATCGGACTACACAGTCATTATTTCTTGCTCTTTCTGCTTTATCGCCGAATCAACTTTGCTACTATATTCATCAGTTAGTTTTTGTACCTGTTCTGCTAAACTATGATGTTCATCTTTTGCTATAATATTATCTTTTTCCATTTTTTTAAGTTCTTCATTGCCGTCTCTTCTAATATTACGCAATGAAATTTTAGTATCTTCACCATATTTATGAGCAAGTTTTGCAAGTTCTTTACGTCTTTCTTCCGTTAAAGCTGGTATAGGTAGTCTAATTAATTGCCCATCTGATGATGGAGTTAAACCAAGATTTGCTACTGTAATTGCTTTTTCTACTGATGATACCATAGATTTATCCCAGACCTGCACGTTAATTGTTCGTGCATCTGGAGTTGTCAGAGAGGCAACTTGTGAGAGTGGCATTCTATCGCCATAAGCTTCTACAGTTACGCTATCAAGTAAATTAACTGAAGCTCTACCAGTACGAAGCCCTTTAAGCTCATGATCTAAAACTTTTAAAGCCTTATCCATTTTTTCTTGTAAATTTTTCTTAAGAGTTACTTTATCCATAATTTTTCATCCATATGTTATTATATAAGTTGTGGTATTATCGTCATTGCGAGGATATGCATAGTAGAGGGCGGAGGCAGTCTCGGGACGCTTGATAAGATTGCCGCGTCGCTTCGCTCCTCGCAATGACGTTTTCCAGTTAATTCTTACGAGCAATATACTACTCTTCGATTGTAGTATATTCCCCTTGATCTTGAACTACCTTAGCAATGTTACCTTTTTCTTTTATTGAAAATACCCTTATAGGTAGCTTATTTTCTCTTGCAACTGCTATAGCTGCTAAATCCATAACTTGCAGGTTGTTAGTTATAACATTTTTATAGTTAATAGTGAAATATTTTTTAGCATTCGGATTTTTTTTCGGATCAGAATCATATACCCCATCAACTTGCGTTGCTTTTAGCAAAACATCGCAATTCATTTCTATTGCACGTAGTACTGCTGCACTATCGGTTGTACAAAACGGATTACCAGTGCCACCGGCAAAAATTACTACTCGACCTTTTTCCATATGTCTTTTAGCTCTGCGACGAATATATGGCTCGCATACGCTCATCATTGGAATAGCCGATAGAACTCTTGTATAGATGTCTAGGCTTTCCATAACATTTTGCAGTGTTAAAGCATTAATAACAGTTGCGAGCATACCTATATAATCGGCTGATGCTCGATCCATACCAACTAATGCTGCATTAATCCCGCGATAAATATTTCCGCCGCCAACTACGATGGCAACTTCTACTCCTAAATCAATAAGTTCTTTAATGTCTCCAGCAATCTTTTTTATTGTGTCATATTCATGACCAAATTGCTTATCACCCATTAAAGCTTCACCTGAAACTTTCAACAAAACCCGTTTATATTTTAAATTTGATGTCATATCCTCAAAATTCTTTTAATTTTTTTAATCATTTTACCATTGTGTAAATCATCAATCGATGATTTATCGAGTGCATGCACTAATAACATATTATTATTTATATCTAATGTCACTGTACCAGGGGTTAAAGTAATTGAGTTACTATATATTATTTCACCGATATCTTTTAATCCTTCTGCATCAACCCATTCAAAAACTGGTTCTACAACTATATTTCTTTGCCAAATTATTTTAATAACTGAAAAAGCTGACTTGCATA
The DNA here is from genome assembly GCF_964026465.1 of Rickettsia endosymbiont of Rhinocyllus conicus. Classification (NCBI taxonomy): domain Bacteria; kingdom Pseudomonadati; phylum Pseudomonadota; class Alphaproteobacteria; order Rickettsiales; family Rickettsiaceae; genus Rickettsia; species Rickettsia endosymbiont of Rhinocyllus conicus. The sequence continues at coordinate 1,391,182 of NZ_OZ032155.1, forward strand.
TTTCCCAAAATAACCAAGGAAAATATAATATAATTGAAATTTTAGTGGGCATTGGTGTTTCCTGATAGCTTGATATTTGAAGTGAAAGGAATTAGCAGCATTATAAGTATAAATAATAACGCTATCATATTAAATATATTATTTATTGCAATTACAAATGCATCCGTATTTATTTTATTAGCCAATAATAAATATGAGGCTTTTTCTGGATTAAATATTTTTCCGCTTAATAATGCGGTGTATGAATCTAATTGCTCCATTGCCATTATAGAAGTGGAGGGGATGTTTTCCGATAGATATTGCATAAAAATTTTAGTATCATTAGTTAGTATAGTACTAATTACTGCTAGTCCTACCGCTCCTCCAAGGTTACGAGTGAGGTTATAAAGACCGCTTGCATTCCCTACTTTTTCCCTTGGCATATTACCAAGAGCAATATTATTAGTTGGTATGAAGCAAAACATTAAAGAAAGCCCTCTAACAAATTGCGGTAATACAAATTCGGCAAATTTAGAATCAGGTGTTAGAAAGCTATTTAAATGACATCCAAGTGCAAAGCCTCCAAGCCCTATAATCAGCATTAGCCGTAAATCTACGCCCGCTCCTAGCATTCTTCCAGCTAGTGGTGCTGATAAAAATTGTGCTATTCCCGTTACCATCATAGTAGCACCGATCTGTAACGTATCATAACCTGCTATGGTAAATAAGAATAATGGTAATATATATACTGCTCCATATAATCCTATACCCATAACAAAAGAGTAGAGACAGCTAAACGTAAAATCTTTATAGAGAAATGTTTTTAAATCTAAAATCGGGTTTATAAAAGTTAATTCTCTGATTATTAGCAAAATAAATCCTAAAGCTACCGCAATACTTAAAAATAATATTAAATTATCCTCCAGCCAGCCTTTTTTATTACCTTCTTCTAAAACATATTGTAGTAAACCAAGAGTCAAGACCATAATTGCTATACCAAGGAAATCAAAATTTTTCAATAAGTTATAATTTGGTTTATCAAAATGCCCATATAAAAAAACTACGCTACATACAAAAATACCAGGTATAACATTCAGCAAAAACATAAAATGCCATGATAAAATTTCTGTAATATATCCTCCAAGTGTTGGACCTAAAGTTGGTGCTACTGTTACAACAAGCCCAATTAATATAGTAATTTTAGGGCGTTGTGATGGTGGAAAAATTATAAAAACAGTACTAAAAACTGTTGGTATCATAGCACCGCCAAAAAATCCTTGTAACGCTCTAAAGATAATCATTGATTCAATATTCGTTGCAAGTGAGCATAATACGCTCATAATCGTAAAGCCAAGAGCTGCAACAAAGTAAGAAATTCTAGTGGAAAGTAATCTTGCTAAGAATCCCGTAATCGGAATTATGATAACTTCAGCTATTAAATAAGATGTTTGAACCCAAGAAAGCTCATCACTTGAAGCCGCAAGTCCTGCTGCTATTACGGATAGTGAGCTTGCAACAATTTGGATGTCAAGCACTGACATAAACATACCAACAACCATACCAAAAAAAGCAAATAATTGTTGCTTAGAAAGAGGAGGGGTAGCTTGAGAATTATCGTTTGACATAATTAAATAATATAGTTTAACTAAATTATCATTAACGCATAAGGAATTTTCAAAAATTTACTTTAAAAATTAAATTAACTAGTGACATGATAATATACTGCGGATACTTCAAAAGTATATATTGATTTAGATTTCTTTTGATTCTATTAATGGAACTTCTATCCATACACCATCATCAAAATCATCTTCATCATCCCACTCATCAGTAAAATTTCTATCTATAAGAAATGTATTAAATATTTCGGTTGTTTCATTTACTTGTCTAAAAATATTTTTTAAATTTACGTCTATATTTTTTCCAACCCCAAGAAAATTTTTTCTTATAAAATTCACAAAAATATTCTCCTTATTATCTATATTTAGGTGCCTTTAAAGTAAGAGCTTAAATTACTAAGGCATAAAAAAATAGTAAGTAATTAAGTTGAGATGAATTTTGATGTATAGATATTCTGTTTTTCTATATTCTCATAACAAAATGCAATATATTGATACCTAGAGTATATTTAGGTATGATTATCTTCTTGCCTTTTTTAAAAGACATATGATATGTTCTAACAACATTATTTTAGTTAAAATAATGATACTAGCTTTTACTTATTAAATTTATAGCTAGTTTAAAACTTATCTAAATTGATTATAGTTTAGCAATAATGTTTCTCAATTACATACATGTAATTATAATAACCACTTTTAAAATAAAATATCAACTATAATATTTCTTTAGTTTTAATTTTTACAAAGAAAGTTTTAATTTGTTATAAAAATACAACTATAATTTGAAACTCATGTCAGATACAGTATTGCAAAAGAATTTATATAAATTCATAAAGGAACGTAATATTCAAATTACAGAACTTGAGAGAAAGGCAGAGCTAAAGAAAAATAGTGTTTATAACATTATTAAAGGTCTATCCAGAAAACCTTCCGTAGAGATTCTACAAACAATAGCTGATACTTTAGGTGTTTCAATTAAGGATTTATATAATCCTAATATTAAAGTTAATGATTACCTTGGTCAAGATGATTATATCTTATTTCAAAAAATCTTGCCTGAGATAATAAAAACAATAAAAAAATTAAATCTAGTAGTTTCTGAAACAGAATTTTCTCAAACCTTAAATGAAGTATTTAATTACTACCGCCCTACACCTGATGAATCTATTGATAATAAAATTATTGAATGGATATTACATCAGCGTGTCCAAGAAAAATATTCAATATGATATTTAGTTTTTATTGTTTAAATATTTAGTGAAATCTAATATCTTCCCTGTATTTAAATTAGAGTTATTTAATGGAGGATACACTATTTCTATTAAGTGTGAGCCATCATGCGAGAAGATATTATATTTAAATTTATGTTCATTTAACGATTTAAATATCTTGTAACAATTTAAAATAAAAAGATCTGTATATTCTTCTATTATAATATCAGATAATTTAATCATTTTCTTTTCATCTAATGAAAAACAATCGTTAGTAATAGTAATTTTATCTTGGTTAAAATCTATCTTAATTATTTGAGGAATATTGCTTTGCCTATCTATAAATTTTACCAAATTAAATACCAAGCTAAATATTAATTGATAAAAAACTTCAAGAGAACAGTTAATTTCAATCTCTTTTATATTGTTAGTAGTTCTAATACCAATTTTAGCAAAATAAGGAGCGAAATATCCTTGTAATAGCTTGATTAAATTTTCAATATTAATTTTAGTAAGGGATAAATCAGTTAAGTTTATAGGAAAAAGTTGATTCTTAAATGGAAAATCATTTGGATTGTATGTATCTCCTAATTCTTGTTTTAAATATATTTCTGTTAATTTTTTTATAAAGAGCTTTCTTAATTCATGATCGGCTTTATTATTATTTATCAATGCTGTATTTATTTCAGTTTCTTCATATATTTCTTGATGTAAAATTCTAAAATTCTGTTGTATGGTATTGTATATTTTAAAATATATAGAGACTAATATTGAAAGAGTTAAAAATGAGCTGATACTATAAATTAACATATTTCTTCGTAATAAATATGCTCCATCTAAATAAAATTGTGAGTCTTTCTTAATACCCAATTTTAAATTTAAAATACCATTTGCTTCTACAAGTTTACTTTCAGTTAAATATTGATCTATATTTATTCTTTCGGAAAAGATATCATGATTATTTAAGCTTAATTTATAAATTATAAAAGGAGGAAATATTTTATTTATGATTTCTTTTAAGTTGTGTAAATTAAATATGTATTCTTCTTTTTTATTTCTTACTCTTATAGAATTGGCACTTACTGTAATTAAATTCACAGTAGTTTTAGATTTAGGAATAACTTCAAAACCTTTAAATAAGAAGAATTCTTTATTTGGTATGGAGCTATTAAGAGCATTTTCTAGATCTTGTGTAAGTAAGCTTGATATACTACTCGCATAAGCTTTGAGTAATCCCTTATATTCTTTTTTTTGATAATATATTAAACAATAATAAACTGAAATATTAAAAATAAGAAAAATCAAAAATGCTATAATACAAGAAACTATCTTAATAATAGTATGTTTCACTAAATACCTTTATCTATTTTAGAGTAGTGTTGTTGCGAGCGGCTAAAAAGAACGGGGCAATTTATAAAAAACGCTTGATATCATTAGCTCACTTGTTGTAGCGGTCTCTTTTAGGATTGTCCGCATGGATCATTTTCTTACCCTGTGGCTTGGGAACTAGGTCCAGCTGAAAAATACTAATATTATTAGTATTTTTATTATTTTTCTGGATGCCTTAGGTACAAGAAATTAGATGACTACCTTAGGGTGCTTTTCGATCCACACGGGCAATGCCCTCTATATTAGGATGCAGCTTATGGCACAAGATACCATAAATAGATAACATATTATAGTTGACTGGATTGTCACACTCATTTCGTTTGTCAAGCTCAGGAAAATTAGGTATCCATGCCACAATGTTGTTATGGTATGACGCAGTTGTTCTACTAATCCACACAATAGAGCCATAGTTAGAAATGAGAAATCTACCTTTTCAACAAAGCCGACTAAATCCTTTAATGATAAAGGAAAAACCGAAATCATATAATAATACATCCATTTTAGGGAAAAATTTTATAGTTTTTCTATCAAAAGTCAATTTTTAAATATAAATTTGTATAAAAAAGTTTAATTACATGCTTTATTTTGCTACTATTATGATATTAATATAATAAAAACAAAACTTCGTCATCTACTTTTCATTTATTAGGATTATATTATTATTCTTGTGCAGGGATTGTTTCGTGGATCAAAAAACGCCCTAAGGTAGTCATCTAGTTGCTTGTACCTAAGGCATCCAGAAAAACAACTTTTAATATTAATAATTTTAGTATTTTAAGCTGGATTCTGCGATCAAGTCGCAGGATGACACAGGAAAAATTGATCTACGCAACAAAGCCATAGGATGACAGAAGGAAACAATCCACGCAATAAAGCTATTTGTACAATTATCTAAATAGTCGGCATTACTAACTAAGTATACCTTTAATACTTCAAGATTTGGTAAATACTCAGATAGAACTTCAAAAATTGGTGACAATGTTCTATAAGTACGCAGGTAGCCACGTATTAAGTAACTGCTGCCGCTCCTCGTCTTATGAACCGATTACTCTTTTTGAAGCTGATCTTCGTATAAGCCAAATTTCGGGATTCGTCTGTGCTCACGTAGTTTATCTACTGCTTGTGCAGACTCACCGCTTGTTTGACTTACCAACTTTTGAAGTATTCGCGGTATATAGATATCGTCATAAGCTACACGACTGTAAGGAGCGTGGCAATCTAGGGAAAATAATAAAAATGCTATGCATTTTACTAGATTGCTTCGTCAAAACTTATAGTTTTTCCTCGCAATGACGATTCTATATTTAGTTAGTAATACCAAATAGTTTAATTATTTAAATTATGGCAATTGAGCTTTAGTATTTCTATACTTTTTGGATGCTGCTCTCTGAATTTTTTTATTTGATGATCACGAAAGTTTTTATAGAAAGATCTAAGAGGTACATGGCAGCTTGCTTTAGCAGCGTTTAAGTACATAATACTTATCTCGTCTACATTTTTCATATTTTCTCTATAGTTATTCCAATATATATTTTCTGCTGTGCTATAAGCTTCTACTGCTTCATCATTTTTATTAAGGCTAGCTAGTGCATTACCTTCAGCAACAAATGCTTTAGCCAAGCTTGTATCCGGTGATGTAATAATTTCCTTATTAGGTCTATTTGTATCGCTAATAAAAATTGTTTTAGCTTTTTCTGCATATTCTAGTGCTTCTTTAGCATTTCCAAGACCAAGTTTTGCTTTTGAAATTTGAGTAAAAACACGCCCAAATATTAGATGATTTTCTTTCTTAACTAACTTATTCATATCATATATTTGTTGTGCTTGAGAATAAGCTTCTTCATATTTACCAAGGTTATTTAATATATCTGCTTTAATAAGATATATATTGCTTAGAAATACATCTTGAGGATTTATTCCATTCTCTACAGCTGTATTTATAGTATTATTAATTTGTTCTAGTGCGTCATCATATTTACCTTGCATGGCGAACAATCTAGCTCTTGCAGAATATAAAGTTATAATATCGGCTTTATCAACCAACCCACCGTTAAACATATCCTCCATAATTTGAATATTATTTTTTGCTTCTTCAAGCTGACCGAGTTCAATATATGCCAGTGCCAAAGTATAATTTATATTACATCGGTAAGAATTATATCCTTGAATATCCTCATAAACTTTTTTAGCTCTTATATCATATTCAATTGATTTATGATGGTTTCCAAGATGCCTATAATATCCACCTATAAGACTTAAATATGAGGCATAATCGCATTTTTGATCATTATCCATTTTTGATAATTTAAAATTACCTTTACTATCATTTTCATTAAACCAATCTACTAATTTTTGAGCACTATATAAATCTAAAGAATTTATATATTGTGTTATCAAATTTATTTTTAGTCCTAAAATTACATTTATGGGTATATCATATTTTTCTGCATTTTTTGTGATTATATCTATGTTACCTAATACTGTTTTAGCGTTTCTAAAAATACGTGCCTTTACCACGCTTGAAGGTACAGAACTTATATAGTTAGTAACGACCTGGTCAATAGATTCTTTATTGTTAGTATATCCATTAATTTTTAGTATTTTCTCAGCTATGACATCATGCATTTCAAATGTGGGATTATCTTCATTTGGCTCAATATTAGTGATTAAAGCAAATTTGGAAATATTATAAATGTCGTCATCTAAATGATCCTTATCCGAAGTGATACAATTTAAAAATTCTTTTGAAAAACTTTGATTGTTAATTAAAGCTATTTCATTTAGTAATTTTCGAGCAGAAGGGCTTAACACTTTAATAGCAAGTCTAATATTTAGCTCAATTTTATCATTAGCTCCTTGTATTTGCTTCTTATATTCATTTAAACTTAAACCCTGTACCTGATTTAATATTTGTGATCCTTGAACCATAAGAATCGGATATCCTTTAAATTCTTGGGCTAAAAATTCTATCGATTCCGGGTTATTACTTTCTAAAATATTTTCTACAAGCATTTTAGATTCTTTTTCCTCAAAAGCAGTAATTTTTACGATATTTGGTAATAATTCACTGTCCTGTGAACAAAATATAATATTGCCATTATGTTCCCAATTAATAAAATCTGCTATTTTTTTATTCTCGCCTACTTTTAAATTATCAAACACTAAATAACCATTTATCTTTACTAGCTAGATAAGTCATTAATTCCTTTCTTACCATACTAATATTATCTAAAATGATTGCAGAATTTGCTTGAGCATTAATAACTTTAGCAAGCTTCATTAACTGTCCATCAATATCTAAATTACAATCTATAAACCAAATAAGATCATAATCAGCCTTATTATCATAAGCGTACATCCTAGCAACCTGAGTTTTACCCATACCACTCACACCTAATATGCCCGATTGTTTATATTTGATTAAGTTACTTTTGATCTTTTTTATTTGTAATGTATGATCTATAAAATAGCTAACAGGTGTAACAAGATTAGATATTTGTTCTCTTGCGAATATATTCTTACTCATTAAGAGTATGATAGTCAGTAATATATATTTTTTCATAATCTTTGCTAATTCTAATTTTTAGATGTAAATATTTAGGGTTTTTTCGATCAAAAGTCAATAAAATTTTATTACGATACAAAATTAATGCTGCAACTTTTAATTTTCAACTAGATTATCTTGACTAAATCATAATAACATGCTCTTATTTCAAGTATAATCAAACTAAATAATAAAATTAATTTGATTTATTAAGAAAAATTTATTATACTATTAATTTTTATTAACATATTCATTGATCAAGATGGAAAATCCAACACAAAAATTTATATCTTTTTCAGAACATAAAGCTGATATAGAGCGTATAAAACAAGCAATAGAAGAAGGCTGGGCAATAGTAAAACTAGTGCCTAATAAGGGACGTTTCATTGGTCTTTTGGAAAAAATTTCACATGCAGAAGATGATGAAACCGTATATATCCCGCCGAGAAAAAAAATATTAGTTAATTAATATTTTTTCTATTGAAGTTTATATTATCATTTCCTTTTATTCTTTTCTTTTAAAAAGAGTATAAAATTGCTATTTTAAAAGAAAAGAACTACATAATGCCATCATTTGAACAAACAAAAATCTTACCTTATAAACCTCAGGAATTATTTAATTTAGTTTGGGATATAAAATCTTATCCTAAATTTCTACCTTGGTGTGTAGCTAGCAGAGTTATTTCAGAAAATAGTGAAGAAATCGTCGCGGATCTTGTGATTCAGTTAAAAGGTTTTTCAGAAAGTTATCGTTCTCATGTTACTAATAAAATAATAGATGATAAAGAATATTTCATTAATACCTTGGCTATTTCGGGTCCTTTTAACTATTTAAACAGTACTTGACAATTTACTTCTCATCCTATAGGGACTGAGCTAAAATTTTTTATTGATTTCGAAATGAAGTCTAGAATGCTTGAGAAATTAGTTGGTAGCTATTTTATTAAAATAACCGAAAAAACGATTATAGCTTTTGAGGAAAGGGCGAGAGGAATTATTAAGTAAGGTAAAGAAACTTTAATTTTACCTTACTTAATTGATAGAAAACTTATAATACAGCTTCTATAGCATTTCCTGATAATTGCACGTCGGTACTATAAACATTATCATAAGCAAAAGTTACAGCTGCGGCTGCTCCATTTACTGCACATAAAGTACCTTCATAAACTGTAGATCCTGCGTCATATAATGCTTTTTTATGCACTCTACTACATTTTCAGAATTAGCAGCTACTGTAACTGCTACAGTACCTACCATACTAGCTGTAGGATGGAAAAATATTGTACTAGCAAGACTTTTTACTATTACCTTTGCAAATTCTGGTAAAGCAAACCCAAAGGCATATCCTGTCATTACTGATCCAGATATTTCTTTAAAAGTAATAAGACCTAAAAGAATTTGTGGTAAAGTTTTTACGGTGTAACTTGCTGCTTCAGCAGAATGCTGACCACAATTTATAGCTGATTCTTGAGTATTATCAAGGTGCGTTTTACTATTACTAGCAAAATAATTAAACATTTTAGAAAACATTAACTTTCTCCATTGTTAAGTTGAATTACCATATTTTATGGTTTCTAGAGCTTAAGTAAAACGCCAGTTTAGGATAAGAGTGTAAGGAATAAAGATAATAAAGCAGGGTATTTACAAGAGAGGAGTGTTGAGTTACATAGATTTTGAATCAAAAAAATATGCACTCAACAATGAAAAGATGTATCATAACTCTATTTTGTATAATAGATAATTATTGTAAAGTTTACGAAGAATGGGAAGAAAGCAAATTAATACCCAGCGTTAGGAAGCGTAGGAGATCAGGGAGTTTAAGGCTTTCAGAACTATATAACTATAGTATTATATTTTTATATATCTCCATGCAAAGATTTTAAGAATTATTATTTATATCATCTATCATGTAAATATAGAGGATATTTTAGTCTTCCTAGTTACAGTCGGATAATCCAGTTGTGGCCAAGATTAGTATTACCTTTAACTATAATGTTACAATTATTTACAGGAGATGAGACTGGTATATATTTTGTTGATTCAACCAAATTATCGATATGTCATGCAAAACGTACAAATAATAATAAAGTGTTTAGTGGCATTGCTAAAATAGGTATGAGTAGTTACGGATGGTTTATGGGATTTAAATTACATATTGTAATTAATAATAAAGGTCAGATTATGGCAATTAAAATAACAAAGGGTAATGCTAGTGATTTATCTGCTGTAGACTCAATTACCAAAGGATTATGGGGTAAATTATTTGGAGACAAGGCTTATATTTCTAAGGAAATGTCCGCTAAATTATTTAGTCGTGGGCTACGGTTATTTACTGGGATTCGCAAGGATATGAAAAATCATTTATTAGATATAGAAGATAAAATACTCTTAAAAAGCAGATCAATAATTGAATCAGTATTTAATGTACTAAAAAACAGCATGAACCTTGAACATTCAAGACATCGCTCCCCTATTAATTTCTTAGTTCATATACTTTCTTGCGTAAATGCTTTTAATTTCAATAAATCTAAAAAATTTCTAACACTACTTGCTTATCCTCAGACCTCCTTATCCTAAACTGGCGTTAAGTAAAAACTACCATAAAGCATAAGTAAATAAATGTCAACCATTTAGTTAAATATTATTAATAATTCATTTCTTATTTAGAGCAACTAGGTAAATTTCTGTTGATTCTTTGCGGCTGGATGATGGTTTAAAATGTTTGACAGTAGAGAATTCACGTTTCACTTTGTTTAAAAGCTCATTTTCAGCCCCACCACGAAAGATTTTAGCAATAAAATGACCGGAAGGGTTTAAGACTTTTAAAGCAAACTCAAAAGCTTGCTCGCATAAAAGCAGAGTTCTTATATGATCGGTAGCTTTGTGACCTATAGTATTTGATGCCATATCACTCAATACTATATCAGCCTTGCCTTTTAAAGCTTGTATAATCAATTCTTCAGTATCTTTTTCAAAGAAATCTTTTTGAAAAGACTCTACTCCAGGAATTGGTTCGATTTCAAGTAAATCGACTGAAATTATTTTATTTTTTAAATTACCATCCGTAGCTTTAATGAGCTTAGAAGCTACTTGACTCCATCCCCCTGGGGCTGCCCCTAAATCAACTACTTTCATATTTGGGGTGAAAATTTTAAATTTTTCATGAATCTCAAGGAGTTTATATGCAGCTCTTGATCTAAAGCCTTCAATACGTGCTTTTGCAACATAAGGATCATTTAACTGACGCCTTAGCCAGTTACTAGAAGAAACAGTGCGTTTTTTAGAAGTCTTAACTCTAACAAACTTATTTCTATAACCACTTAAATTATTTGTCATAAAATCTTTTATTTTCGTGTGCTATTTTATCTAATATAGAATTAACAAAGCCTATTTCGTGATCATTTAGCATATCATTTGCTATATCTGTGTATTCATTAATTATTACTTTAGTAGGTATATCTGGAAAAAATAATAATTCACATATACCACTGCGTAATAAAGCCTGTAGCAAAATAGGTATGTGATTTTGGTTTTTATCATTTACCAGATGATTACTTATAATTTCATCTATTTTATCAATATTTTCAAATACCAACTTTACCAACATTTTAAAATGACTTATAGTTAGTGATATTTTTATGGGTGAATCAGTCATAGAAGTATCGTTGCGATAAAAAGAAAGTACATTTTCTATTATATCATCTATATTATCATTGTTCCGTAACATATGTTGATATATAGCTTGTATTGCTGCAATACGTGCAATCGACTTCTTATTGATTTTATTTGAACTCATAAAAAGAAATAAAGTTTTAAATTTAGTATACTATACTTTAAAACTACTTATTTGTATACTCGTTTAATTTGAAAAATTGGCTACATCGTTCTATAAATACTGCGGTACTCACGTATTTAAGTATACGCTCCGTGTCTTGCACTTATGGACTGATTACTTTTTTTCAAATTAAACTTCGTCTACCTACATATTAATAATAAAAAAATTATGTTATCTATAGTCGGATTTATTATAACAATTAGTATCTTAGTGTTTATCCACGAGCTAGGGCATTATGCAGTTGCAAGATTCTTTAATGTAAAAATCGAAGAATTTTCGATAGGTTTCGGCAAAGAATTAATCGGTATTACAGACTCAAAAGGGGTTAGGTGGAAAATTTGTTTATTGCCGCTTGGGGGATATGTTAAGATTTATGGTTATGATCGAAACATTATGGATAAAGCACAAGAAATAAATGAAAAAGTAGCGTTTTATGCTAAATCCTGTTTTGAGCGTTTTTTAATAGTTGTAGCAGGACCTTTAATTAATTATTTACTTGCCATAATAATATTTGCTGGATTTTATTTTTGTCTTGGTAAAATAGAAGTTCAGCCTGTAATAGGGGAGGTAATAGCTGAATCACCAGCAGAAAAAGCTAATTTGCGAGAGGGTGATAGAATTGTTAAAGTTAATAATAAATTAGTTAAAGATTTTAGTGATGTACAAAAAGAAATACTAATTAATGGTTTAAATTCTTCTACTTTATTAATAGAGCGAAAAGGTGAAGAATTTACTGTTAGTATAATGCCTGAAGAAGTAGTTGTAGAAAAAGCTAGAAAAATACTGCGTATTGGTATTATGGCTAAAAATGAACCTGTTCATACTAAAATAGGGATATTATCAAGTTTATCGGAAGCAATATTTGATACTATAGATGTATCGGCGGTAACTTTAAAAGCAGCATCACAAATGATTGTAGGAAAGCGATCAGTAAGTGAAATAGGTGGACCGGTAGCTATTGCAAAAGAATCAGGAAGAACTTTAGAGCATAGTATAGAGATGTATTTACTATTTATAGCAATGCTTTCAGTAAATTTAGGACTACTTAATCTGTTACCTATACCGGTACTTGATGGTGGTCATTTATTATTCATATTATATGAAGCAGTTACAGGTAAATTACCGAATATTAAAGCTAGAAATATTTTATTACAAATAGGTATAATGATAATAATTTTCCTTACTGTAATTTCTTTTTCTAACGATATAAAAAATTTATTCTCTTAAGTGGGTAGATTTACTTGCTCTAGTTAATATTATTTACTATAGTGTACGTTTAACGCAAAAATTTTAAATAAATCTTATAAGAAGGTTTTAGGTGATAATCAGGTCAATTATTAAATTAGCAATTTTAACAGTAACAATTTTTTATTATAACATTTCCTTAGCAGATTCAGTTATTCGTAAAATAACTATAGAAGGTAATCATAGAATTGAACGCTCTACTATTGAGAGCTATTTAAAGCTAAAACCTGGTGAAAGCTATAATAGTTTAAAAGAAGACGAAGCAATAAAACGCTTATATGCTACTTCACTTTTTAGAAACATCAAAATGGATATGTCAAGCGATGGTAATTTAATTGTTAACGTTACTGAAACTCCATTTATAAGTAGCGTAGTATTTAGAGGTAACTCTAAAATAAAAGCTAATATGCTATCTAAAGAGATTTATACAATGGCAGGTGAGTCTTTAAGCCAAGCTAAAATTGAATTAGATGTAAAAAAAATATCAGAAATCTATAAACGTAGCGGTCGTTTTGCTACTATAGTAACACCTAAAATTGAAGATTTAGAAAATAACAGAGTTAAGGTTATTTTTGATATCGCAGAAGGACCAAAAACCGGTATTAAATATATTTATTTTAGTGGTAATGAAAATTATAGCGATTCAGAGCTTAAATCTATTGTTTTAACTAAAGAATCTCGTTGGTTTCGTTTCTTAGATAGTAATGATACTTATGAACCTGATCGTATTGAATATGATAAAGAATTATTAAAAGAATTCTATCAATCAGTTGGTTTTGCAGATTTTAGAGTAATTTCGGTATCAGCTGAGTTAAATAATACTAAAGAATATTTCGTTCTTACATATTCTCTTGAAGAGGGTGAAAAATATAATTTCGGTAATGTTACAATAGAAAACAAATTAACCAATATTGATATAACTCCTGTTAATAAAATTGTCAATATTAAGCAAGGTAGTGTTTTCAATATGAAAACAGTTGAAAATATTGCTGATAAAATTGGAGAATATTTTACAGCAGTAGGCTATCCAGCAGTGAATGTTTATCCTGATATTGTAAAAAACCCTGATCATACAATTAATATTAAATTTATTATAGAAAAAGCCGATAAGGTTTATATTAATAAAATTAATATTATTAATAATCTTAAAACTGAAGATCATGTTATAAGAAGAGAGTTTAAATCTGAAGAAGATGATATACTTAACCGTTCTTATATTGAAACAGGAGAGCATAATCTTAGAAACTTAGATTATTTTGAGAAGATAGGAATTACTTTTGCTCAAGCAAAAACCAAGGATAAATATGACTTAAATGTTGAGGTTGATGAAAAATCTACTTCTTCTGTCGGTTTTGATTTAGGGTATAACACCACAGGTGGGGTATTTGGACGCTTCTCTTTCTTAGAGCGTAACTTAGTAGGTACAGGTAAAATACTCAATGCTGGTGTGCAAGTAAGTAAAAATACTACTAGCTATTATGGTGGTATTACTGACCCACATTTCTTAGATCGTGATTTATCCCTAGGTGTAAGCGGATTTATAAATAAAAGTGGTCGTGGTCAGAGTGTACTTTCCAACACAGATCAAAATTATAGACAGCATTCTGTAGGTGGTAAAACTTCCTTAGGTTATGAAATTAAAGAAGATTTAAGCCACGAAATAGATTATTTAATTAAACGTGATACCTTGAGTGCTCCATCTCCATCAAGCTCAATATTTTTACAGGAGCAAATGGGTAAGTTTATTACTTCTGCTATTGGTCACACTATTGCTTATGATCAAAGAGATAGTAAAATTATTGCAAAGAATGGTTATTTAGTAAGTATTAGTCAAGAATATGCGGGTATTGGAGGTGATAATAAATATCTGAAACATGAAGTTGATGGTAAATATTATAAATCTTTCATACAAAATAAGCTTACTTTAAAACTATCTGCTTCTGGAGGTGATATTGCAGCACTTGGCGGACGAGTTATTAGAATTTCAGATCGCTTTAATTTAGGTGATTATAGCTTAAGAGGTTTTGCTAGCGGTGGTGTTGGACCGCGTGAAAAAGTTACTAATGAAGGTTTAGGCGGTAAAAGATATTATACATTTTCTACTGAACTTAACTTCCCAACTCCAGTACCTGAAGAATTTAACCTCACTGGTGCGGTATTTATGGATTTAGGAAGCTTATGGGGAGTAGGCTTAAATAAAGCAAAATATCAAAGTCCAAATGGTATCTATAATGATAAGTCACTTAGGGCTTCAGTTGGTTTCGGATTTATTTGGGTAACACGCTTTGCACCAATTAGAATGGACTGGGGTTTTGCGGTTAAAAAGAAGAAATACGACGATACGCAGCATTTCCACTTAAGGTTTTCTACGCATCTTTAGTGGTATTGTAATCTAGTTTACTTCAGGCTTTATTGTATAGCTTGAAAAAAGTGTAAAATGTCATCCTAACGTAGTCGTTGTACTTGCGTGAAGTAGTTTTTCCTTGTCATCCCGTGGCGGCGTTGTTGCGTAGATCGAAAAACGCCCTCGGTGTCATCTAATTGCTTGACCACAGCATCCAGTTAAAAATATTAATAATATTGATATTTTTAGTTGTTTTTCTGGATCTAGTTCCCAAGCAACTAGATGACACCGAGGGCGTTTTTCGATCCACGCAAGCAAATCCTCATGCGGGAATGACATCGAAGCAATAGATATCGTCATTGCGAGGAAAAACTATAAGTTTTGACGAAGCAATCTAGTAAAATGCATAGCATTTTTATTATTTTTCCTGGATTGCCACGCTCCTTGTAGTTGCATAGCTTATGACGATATCTATACTTGGTTAGTAATACCAAAAAATTAAATTAATTTCCTAGTACTTCCACAATAATACTTTCAAAATAATTTTCTTATTTTAAATTCTTGCCGATGTAGCTCAGCTGGTAGAGCGGCGCATTCGTAATGCGTAGGTCTGGGGTTCAAATCCCCACATTGGCACCGTTAAACACAAGATGAATTATTAACAATCCTACATAATTAAACTCAATTGGATTTGGCAACATGCATTAATACAAACGCTTATAACTAATAGGCAAACTGGCGAACAACTAGCTACCTGCTCTCAATTCAGGATATACTGCTAATAAATGAAAAGTTGGGTAGATGAAGTTTTATTTGGAAAAGGGCATGGAGTCTGTAAGCCGAGGAGCGGAGCGTACAAAGGTACGTGAGCATCTGAGGGTTACAAAGACGACATAGCCAATTTTTCAAATAAAACGAGTATACTATAGTCGGTTCAATTTGATGATTTAATAGAACTAATTAATTCCATTATCTCATTCCTTTCAAAAAGGTTGCTTATGTTGTTTAAGTTATTATCTATATTAATTTTATCAAAAGCTTTGTAATGCTCTTGCAAAAGTAAATTTTCTAAATAATTAGTAAGCGAATCGGCAAATTTTTGATTATTATAAGTTTTTTTTTGCTTTTTAAAATCTTCTAATGATACTAGGTTGTCCTTAGAATCATTCGCATGGATAATATTACTCTGATCGGATTGAGTAAAATAATTATAAATTCTTTGTATTTTATCAGTATATTGGTAATTAAGCATATAATCAATTTTACTATAAAGATACATTGATCTTAAAAACATTAGATTTTGATATTCTGGAATTTTAGGATAGAGATATTCACCTTTCCAATGAGTCCATAAATTAGATGAAAAAAAACCTAAAACATATCCTCCGGCATAACGTAAATTATCAAACTCTATATCATCTTCTTCAAATAAAGAAGACAAAGCTTTTGAAAATGAGTCAACCATCTCTTTTATTATAGTTTGAGTATCAATTTTAATAGAAATATTAGGATATTTCTTAGTTACTTCTTTTTGAAAAACTTTAAAAGTAGGAAGTGCTACTTTTTTAATTTTAAAAATTAAGAAAGAGTTATAGATTAATTTTGAATATTCTTCTTTTTTTCTTTGCATGATTGAATCTAATCTAAAATGTTATTATGGGACTGTGAAAAAAATAATTTAAAATCTAATTACTTACCCAATCGCCCTTATCGTTTTTATGATATTTCTTTTCCACAGCTGACCATGCTACTTTATGTGCAACGGTTTCTCTAGAATCGTTATCCCGTCTTTTTTCAGGAGATTTATATTGTTCAAATGCATGGTTAAAAGCTTCACGATAAATATCTTGAGCGTGCTTTGGAAGATGATTTTTGACTGAATCGGGTAGGTCGGTATTGTGTTTTTGTAAGGCATAAAAACCTCTGATATATAGTATTGTTTGGTGTCATTCTAGCGTGAGGTTTGCCCGTGTGGATTAGTTTTTCCGTCTGAGCTAAGGAAATTACGAAGTAATTGACGAAGCAAGGAAGTAAAAAAATGCTAACTTATAGTATTTTTTATTATTTTCTCTGGATTGCCACACTCACTTCGTTCGTTCGCAATGACGTTTTTTGAGCCATGCAACAAGACCAGCATCAAGCGGGAATGGAATGACATATAAGATATCTTATAACATCAAAGGTTTTATTTCTAGAAAAAAGTTAAACTTAATTTTATGACCATAAACTTTTCATTTTGTTAAAAAAGCTGCCATCATTTTCTTTTTCATTTACGGATTCTTTTCTCAATTCTTCTAATAATTCTTTTTGTCTTTTTGATAAATTTTTAGGCACTTCAACATGCACATGTGCAAGCATATCGCCTCTAATAGTTGACCTTATTTTAGACATACCTTTGCCGCGTAATCTTAGCTGATCACCGTTTTGTGTTCCTGCTGGGATGGTTAGATTTACTTTGCCGCCTTCAATTACCGGCACCGCTACTTCTCCGCCAAGGGCAGCATTTACAAAACTAATAGGTAGTTTGCAATGTAAATTTGCTCCATCTACCTTATAAATATCATGAGGTTTTATTGCGATATCAACATATAAATCGCCATTATTGCCGCCTCTAATACCTGCTTCACCTTCGCCTGGATGTCTTATTCGAGTACCATTTTCAACACCTGCGGGAATATTTACAGATAAATTTCGCTGCTTGTGGTAACGCCCCAAGCCGTGGCATTTTTTACAAGGGTTCTTGATAATTTGACCATTACCTTGACATTTATGACAAGTTTGTTCAATCATAAAAAAGCCTTGCTGAACTCTAGTTGCACCTACGCCGCCACAAGCATCGCAAGTAGTTGCAGTTTCCCCTTTTTCAGAGCCGCTACCATGACAAGTATCGCATTTTACTTCACTGGAAAAACTGATATTTTTCTCTACGCCATGAAATGCTTCTTCTAAATTAATAGTAAGATTATATTTTAAATCAGAGCCTCTAACCTTACTTGAAGTTGGCTTTCTTCTGCCACCACCGCCCATAAAGTCGCTAAAGAAATCACCAAATATATCGTTGATATCAGCACCGAAAGGATGACCGCCCTGACTGCCAGCTCCGCCTCTTGCTTGTTGATTTTGGAAAGCATCATGTCCAAATCGGTCATAAGCTGCTCTTTTCTGTTCGTCTTTTAAAACTTCATAAGCGGCATTGATTTCTTTAAATTTTTTCTCGGCGTTTGTATCACCAGCTGCGGCATTATCAGGGTGATATTGTTTGGCTAACTTGTGATAGGCTTTTTTAAGATCAGCACTGCTTGCTGTTTTGCTAACTCCAAGGATTTGATAATAATCTTGTGACATGAAATTATATTATATGGTTGTTTGGGGCTATGTATAACTAATAAAACGTCATTGCGAGGAAATTACAAAGTAATTGACGAAGCAATCTCAGGATGTTTAATGAGATTGCAACAAAGCTACGCTCCTCGCAACGACGTTCTACTTTACTTCTTCTCTACATCTTCAAAGTCTGCGTCTACTACTTTTTCGTTGCTAGCAGTATTTTCTTCAGAAGCACTACCAGCAGCACCAGCATCGCTTTGTGCTTTATACATCGCTTCGCCGATTTTCATACTAGCAGCGGTTAAGCTTTCGGTTTTTTCTTTAATTAATGCAGCATCTTCTGAATCTAAAACAGCTTTTAAAGCAGATAAAGCATCTTCTACCGCTCCTTTATCTTCAGACGATAATTTATCGCTATAATCTGTTAAGGTTTTTTCAGTAGAATAAATTAAGCTATCAGCAGCATTTTTTGCTTCAATAAGCTCTTTACGTTTTTTATCCTCATCGGCATTTTTCTCAGCATCTTTAACCATTTGCTCGATTTCCGCATCGCTAAGACCGCCGGAAGCCTGTATTGTTACTCTTTGCTCTTTACCACTAGCTTTATCTTTAGCCGAAACATGGACTATGCCGTTTGCATCAATATCAAAAGTCACTTCTATTTGCGGCACGCCACGTGGAGCAGGAGGGATTCCTTCTAGATTAAACTGACCAAGCATTTTATTATCTTTTGCCATTTCACGCTCACCTTGGAATACCCTAATAGTTACTGCATGCTGATTATCATCGGCAGTAGAAAATACTTGGCTTTTCTTACTTGGGATTGTGGTGTTACGATCGATTAATCTTGTAAATACGCCGCCTAAAGTTTCAATACCAAGAGATAGAGGTGTAACGTCTAATAATAATATATCAGTTACTTCTTTGTTTAATACTCCACCTTGGATCGCTGCACCAAGAGCTACAACCTCATCAGGATTCACGCCTTTATGTGGAGCACGCCCGAAGAATTTTTCCACCGCTTCTTGTACTTTCGGCATTCTAGTCATACCACCAACTAGCACTACTTCTTGAATATCGGCAGCTTTTAAGCCTGCATCCTTTAAAGCTTTGCGGCAAGGTTCTATGGTTTTCTCAATTAAATCATCGACTAATTTTTCAAGTTCTGCTCTAGTAAATTTAATATTTAAATGTTTTGGACCGCTACTATCAGCTGTGATATAAGGCAAATTAATATCAGTAGTTAATGCAGATGACAATTCTTTTTTAGCTTTCTCAGCTGCTTCTTTTAAACGCTGAAGTGCAAGTGGATCGTTACGTAAATCAATCCCACTTTCTTTTTTGAATGTATTTATTAAATGCTCTAATACTCTTGTATCAAAATCTTCACCACCAAGGAATGTATCGCCGTTAGTTGATTTTACTTCAAAAACACCATCACCAATTTCAAGGATTGAAACGTCGAATGTTCCACCACCAAGATCATAAACCGCAATAGTTTTGCTTGCTGATTTATCAAAACCATAAGCAAGAGCTGCCGCAGTTGGTTCGTTGATTATTCGAAGTACTTCAAGCCCAGCGATTTTACCAGCATCTTTTGTTGCTTGACGCTGTGCATCATTAAAATAAGCAGGCACAGTAATAACTGCTTGTGTTACTTTTTCACCTAAATAATTTTCAGCTGTTTCTTTCATTTTTTGTAAAATGAAAGCACTAATTTGGCTAGGTGAATGTTTTTTCCCTTCAACTTCAACCCATGCATCACCATTATCAGCTTTAACTATATTATATGGCACTATTTCTTGATCTTTTTTAACCATTGGATCGGTAAAATTTCTACCGATTAATCTTTTTACTGCATATACAGTATTACGTGGGTTAGTTACAGCCTGTCTTTTAGCGGACTGCCCAACTAACTTTTCACCATTTGCGAAAGCTATAATCGACGGCGTAGTTCTCTCACCTTCAGAGTTTTCTATTACTTTTGGCTCCTTACCTTCCATCACTGCAACGCAAGAGTTGGTAGTTCCAAGATCTATACCTATTACTTTTCCCATAAATCCTCTATTAATTTTTTATTTTGTTTATTGCTTTTTATTTGATATAGTGCTGATCTAATGATTTTACAAGAGGTGGGAATGAAAAAATTATTAATTTTACCAAAAATTTTATTTATCGTTAATCTATTTTTATTAAATAATATAGTTTTAGCGTCGTCGGAAATAAGTAGTACTATATTTGAAAAAGCTAAGAAAGCGATTGTAACGATTGATACTAGAATTGCTGTATCAGCTTATGAAGATACAAATAGCTGGACAGGAACCGGATTTATTAATGATAAGAAAAATGGTTATATAATTACTAACACTCACGTTATTGGGCTTAGTGCAATCGGTACTTATTTTGTTACCTTTTATAATGGTGAGCAAGCTGAGGCAAAATTAATATATTATGATATTTGGCAAGATTATGCCGTTTTAAAAGTGGTTAGTAACGATATACCGGAGTCGGCAATGGAAATACCATTTTCTAGCGAATCTCCGAAATTAAATCAGAAAGTTTTTGTAGTCGGTAACACCGAAGCACAAGGTTTTTCTTTCCATACAGGTTATTTATCTGATCTATATAATATTGATGGTATGATGCCGCAAGGTACTTATATAATTAATTTAAATATTACTGGTGGTGCTAGTGGCTCACCAGTGCTTAATGATAAAATTGAGGCTATAGGCGTATTATATGGTGGTGGTAAGACCCACTCTTTAGCGTTGCACGGCGATTATGTAATCCGCACTTTAGAAAGCTTAAAGAATAATAAAGAACCGATAAGACAGCATATGGGAATAATAAGCGATCTATATTCATTAAATAAAGCTGTTAGACATAATAATTTCCCTAAAGAAGAAATGGATAAATATATAAAGAAATTTCCCGATAGTAGAAATAGAGTTATAAGCGTTAAGACGGTTTTAGCCGGTTCGCCTGCTGAAAAAGTCTTGAAAGCCGGTGATATTATTTGGGCTATTAATGATAAAGAGCTAGGTGGTAATTTAGCGATGTTTGATAGAGAAATGGACAATTCTAAAAACGCCGTTACGAAACTTGTTATATTCCGTGATGGGAAAAAGCTTGAGCAAACAGTAAATCTATATAACGTCAATAATAATAAAATCAGTAGAATGGTAAATTTTGGCGGTGCTATATTTTTTGAAGTAGATGATTATTTTAGTAATAAATCAGGCATTCCACTTAAATCCCTAGCTATAGCTTCTGTTCAGTCCGGTAGTAGTTTTAGCTCTATACCAACATTTTTTACTAAAGACTATAAAAATGTTTACAGACTACAAATTTTTGAGATGAAAGATTTAAAGCTAAATAATCTTGATGATTTAATAAAGCTTATGCCGAATATTACTAAAGATAAATTTATAACTATAAGGTTTAAAAATTACCAACCATATTATGCTCATTTTGGTTACAATGAAATTATTTCGTCTCATGATGAAATGAGTGCAGACATAACTTTAGATTCCATAGACACTAAGCCGTATATACTTAAATATAATAATGTTTCTCATGAATGGAATACAGAAAATATAAAGCTTCAGTAACTAATTTAGTTGTGATAAATTAACAATCGTTAATCAATTAAATAATATCAAATTCAACTCTGGTTATTGTGTTGTTTCTTCTAAATTTATAAACTTTAAATTACTAAGAATTTAATTTTTATCAATTTAGGAGAAATGATGACTAAATATATAACTAACTTAAACATACCCCCCAATAGTAATATAAATGATATCTATAATTCAATTACTCCTAGAAAAGAAGAAGCAATTATAGAATCTTTAATTTTACAAGAAAAATTTCAGCCATTAGATTTACAATTTCTTAAAACAGCAAGTCTTCTTAAAAAAGAAAATTCTGAAAGTTCTAACATGCTAAAACACTATGTTACTAGTTATGATAAAGAAATCATTGAAAATATTTTTCGTTAAGCACATGATAATGGCGAAAAGGATTTAGTAGCAAAGATGTTGGAAATAGAACCTAAATTAGCAAGATTTTGCCAAAAACAAGAACTCGAATTAGTAGGAGATGACCAACCCCCGCAAGATCAAGTTTAAAAAAGCCTAAACCATTATAATTTATTATTTTAAGCTCTAATTATTATAATTTAGGAAAAAAAATGAAGAAGCAAAAAAAACAATTATCCGTACCTAGTTTAGATTTAAGTGTTACAAAAAAAAGCAAATCAGAAGATTTACCACCTCCACCTAATTCTGAAGAAGATAGAATAACTACACCTACTTCAGCACCAATTCTTTCAGATTGTAAAGAATTAGATTTAAAAGATTGTGAAAATTTAAATAAAAATGAATTAAAAAAATATTTTAAGTCTATCAATGAACATAATCAAAGTATTTTTTGTCAAGCAGTAGAACAAAATAAGAAAGAATTAGTAAAAGATATATTGGCAATAAATTCTGATTTAATAGACGTAAAAACTAAATTAGAGGGACATAATATTCTGCATAAAGCTCTTGCTGGTATAGTAGATGCAGAAATGGTAAAAATATTATTGGAAAATGAACCTTATTTAGTAGAAAGAATAGACAATCAAAGTCTAAATCCTTATATGTTCGGTGAAATATATGGTTTTGGCATAGAAGCTCAAAATGAACAAAATAGTAAAATTAAAAAAGTAATAAAACGTTATGAGAAAAAAGTTGCTAGCGGTAAAGTACCTATTAGAGAATCAAAATCATTATTTATTAAAGATACTAAAGAAACTCCAGATAGTTTAAAGTTTTTGCAATATTTATATGATAAAGGAAATGAAGAAAATTTAAAATTTTATATAGCTGTTAATTTAAAACAGAATAAAGATGTTTTTCATCAAGCAGTGATGTCAAATAAAAAAAAGTTAGTAAAAACAATATTAAATTATGATCCTGAATATATAGATTATACTAATTCGGAAGGTCATAATGTACTGCATATAGCACTTAAAAATAAAGCAAAAGCAGATGCAGAAATGATAGAAATATTACTGCAATGTAAACCTAAACTAATAACAGAAAAGAATAAGGAAAATTTGACTCCTCTTATGTTTGGAGAAAAATATGGCTTTAGTAAAGTGCTATCAAAGAAAGAAATTAGTAAAATAAAAGTAATACTGAATGACTATGGGAGAGATGCTATTAGTTATAATTCGTATTTGTCTGATTCGCCTAATGAAAAAATGGTAGATTGCGAGGACGAATTACTAGGGAATAATAAAATAGATGATTTAGGAGGGATTAATGGGACAGCAATATAACATAAATAATAGTGATGATGGGATAACAGTTGAAAATACGTTACAATTTTTTAAAGATAAACTGTATCTTTGTAAGCATTATATATGCTCTATGACCAAGAATAGTAGGGATAAATTAAAGTATAGTGAGAAATTAATATTAGATAAGGTATTAAGTTTAGCAATTAAAAATGAAGAGTATGTATTACTTGATGAAATGATAAAACTAGTACCTGATTTAGAAAATTATATGTATAAAAAAGGTTTTATGGATGATAATAATTATTATGTCCTGCCTATGGGAGTGGATAGCTGATATGTTGAAGTTCGGCTAAGGTAAATCGTGGTTGTTCGTATATCATTCCTGTGAGAACAGGAATGATATACGTAGATTTATAATTCGGTGACTGGCATTTCGCCTAAATTTTCAACTTGATAAAATTTTGTTTCATATCCGTCATGAGATTCAGTTCGTATTAAATTTTCTGGCTGCTTCATTGCCTCTTTTACTAACTTTACTCTCTCCGAAATAAAATCTATATTAGTTGCTGTTTGTAGAGGAAAATCTTGTATTACTTCTACTTTTTTACCTCCGCTAGCAGCAGTTATTTTAATTATTTCACTATTTGCTTCATATGCATAATTTTGAATTTCATCAAAATATATGAGCTTACCATCAGCGTCAAAGCCCATTAATTGTTGTGCTTTCAATAATTCTTGTTTTGCTGTTACTACTAACTTTGCTGTTTCTTTTGGTAATGACGGTAGCTCAAATTTATTTGTTGAATTTTTTGTTTCAAATAATTTTTCGTATTGAAATTTATAATTTACTAGCTTTATTTCATCATTTGGTTTAGTAAGATTTTTAATAGCCTTAAAAAGCCATTTTCCTGTTGTGTTAAAGGTTTTTACCATATTATTATGATCTTAAGTGCATATGTTTCTCTAAATTTATTTCGAGTCGGCAATATACAAATCTTGTTTAAGTATGTTAACATAAATTAATAAATCTTATATTAAATATTAATAAAAAGTAATTATCATAATTTCCTTTCACAAAAGCAAAATAAACTGATATTAATATAAAAAGATGTTAGGGGATTATTTGTTATCCTGGAGCAGAGTTGCCCGTGAATTGGGAATCGTCATTGTGAGGAGAGGCAATGCCGAGGGCAGAGGCAATCTCAGGAATATTATACTACCTCATGAGATTGCCACGCTCATTTCATTCGCTCGCAATGACACTTATAATCCAACCAGCATCTTATAATCAAAAAAAGTCTAAAAAATTATGCGTTATTTATTTATTGTTTTCCTACTCGTATTTGTAAATGGTTGTAATTTAAAACCTGTTTATAATACAGAATATAGTAATAGTGAGGTAGTTAAAAATTTAGAATCTATTGAGGTAGAGCCTATTAAAACAATAGAAGGGTCTGAATTTTATCACCGATTAACAAGTATCTTGCCACAAAAAACAAAAGCAAAATATATTCTTAAGGCAGAATTAGCAGGAGCTACTACGCCTGCTACCATAGAAAAAAACTCGAATGTTTTAAGGGAGTATATTAATCAGTTAGTCAAATATCAATTAGTTGATATAGAAAGCCAAAAAATATTAATCAAAGAAAAATTTTATCAATCAACATCATATAATTCTATTTTTACCCCTTATGCTTCAAGTGTTGAGAGAGATGAAACAGGAATAGACCTTGCCTATGCGGCAGCTGAAGAAATTCGCAGCAGACTAATTTTATACTTTACTCGAAATAATAATTTATGAAATTCTATTTTTTGCAAATTAATCGTTTATTTGAATTAATAGCCAGTGGTAAGGTTAAGGCTCTATTATTATATGGTCCTGATAAAGGTTATATAGATAAAATTTGCCGTCACTTAGTGAAAAAGTTTAACATGCTGCAAACTTCTATAGAATATAGTGACCTTAATATTTCTTCTTTAGAGATATTACTTAATTCGCCTAATTTCTTCAATCAGAAAGAATTAATTAGAATTAAAGGTGTGGAAAATTCAATTGATAAGAATTTAAAAGTAATTCTAAATGATAATTATATTAATTTTCCTGTATTTATTGGTGAAGATATTACCTCAAGCAGCAGCTTTAGAAAATTTTTTGAAACTGAAGAATCACTAGCTTCGCTTGCTTGTTATCATGATGATGAAGCAAAAATTGAGAAGATAGTTTTAGAAAAATTAGCTAAATGTAATAAAATTATAGATAGGGAAGCACTCATTTATTTAAAAAATCATTTAAAAGGGGATCATGAGTTAGTTTCCAACGAGATAAATAAGTTGATATATTTTGTGCATGATAAACAAGAAGTTACCTTAAATGACATTAAAGAGGTGCTAAGTAGTGAGATCATAGCTAATGGTAGCGATTTAGCAATGTACTTTTCACAAAAAAATTACGTCAGTTTTTTAAAAGAACTAGATATATTAAAAAAGCAAAATATAAATGAAGTGCTGATGATTAGAGCCTTAATAAGGCATTATCTAAATTTATATATAGTGTTGTCGAAAGTAAAAAATGGGGAGCGTGTTGATTCTGCAATAAAATCGCTATCACCGCCTATTTTTTATCAGTATATTAATGATTTTACCAAAATAGCAAATAGCCTTAGTCTAGCTGAGTGCTTGAAGACTTTAAGAATATTGCAACAAGCGGAAGTGGATTATAAATTAAATCCTGCTGGGTTTGATCTTTTACAAAAAATCGTTGATGTCATCCCTGCTTTTAGCTACGAATGACATTAAAGGAATATATCATTATGCCAAGACCTGATTTTTCTGATCCTGATAAACAAATTCAAGAGATAATTAGAGTTAACCATGCTGGTGAGTATGGAGCAAAAAGGATTTATCAAGGACAGTTAAAGTATACTAAATCTCAAAATGACTATGTATTAATTAAAGAGATGCTAGAGCAAGAAGAAGTGCATCTAAATTATTTTGAGAAAAAATTATTAGAGAAGAAAGTAAGACCTACTGCCTTATTATCTTTTTGGCATCATTATGGATTTTTACTTGGGGCTGTATCTTCTAAAATTGGTACAAAAACAGCAATGTTAGTTACGGAGAGTGTAGAAGAAGTAATAGAGAAGCATTATGCACAGCAAATAAATTATTTGGAAAATAAAAACATTGAACCAGAATTATTAGATAATATTGTAAAATTTCGGTTAGATGAGATTGAACATAAAGACACGGCTATAATAAATGATAGCGAGCAAGCAATATTTGCGAAAGCAACAAGTAGTGTAGTAAAAGCGATTTGTAGAATTGCTATTAAACTAAGCAAAAAGATTTAATCCTCAATGCTATCATATCCAAGAAGTTCTGAATATATATTTTCTATGTCTTGGGTAGGCTGTTTATACAACTCTGCTTGTTCAAAATATTTCTTACTTTCTTCAATATTCCCAAGTTTTTTATAGCAATACCCAATCTTAGAGAGAGCTTCTTTCATATCGCAGCAATAGTTATCGCTACCAAAAAATTTAATTATTTCAATTTCTTGTAGAGTTAAGCCTAAAATTACGTTAGCATCTTCATCAGTATATGACTCTAAATTGCTTAAATCGTGTTTTTTACTTTTCATGTATTAGGAATTAAGAAAAAATAGGGTGCCAGGGGTTAAGCTCCGTTGTTACAATATAACAACCTCCATTATACTTCATGATTTTACTCACTTATAATAACAGACCCCTGGCATAAACTTGACTTATAAGTTTTTGACAGATTGGTCTTGCAACAATGGAGCTTAAACATCATTAGCGTTTCATATATTAGTTGAATAATATAAATAGTCAAGAGGTTTTAGTTGTTATATTGATAAAAAATGTAATTTTCAGTTAATAAGTACTATTTTTTATATTTTTTGGGTGATATTTTGTAGTAAAATTTGCTTTTAAATAAATAATAATTTATATTTACATGTGTAATCAGAAATAAAAAAATAAAAATGAATAACTCTCATCCTAATACTAAATCTCATTTATTTCATATAGTTGATCCAAGCCCTTGGCCTATTTTAACTTCATTTGCTTTACTTATTTTAGTTGCGGGTGGCGTTTCATTTATGCATAGCTATAAATTTAACCATTACATACTAGCTTTTGGAGTTATTTCAGTAGCTTATTGCTTATATTCTTGGTGGAGAGATGTAATAAAAGAGGGAATAATAGATCATAGTCATACCGAGCCTGTTAGACATGGTCTAAGAATTGGGATGGCTTTATTTATTTTAACTGAAATAATGTTTTTTGGAGTATTTTTTGCATCTTTCTTTAAATCAAGTTTATCACCTGTTGGTCTTTTAGATGGTGTATGGGTAATAAAACAAGGCGTATGGTCGCCACCTAACATTAAAGTTTTTGATCCATTTGATATTCCTTTTATTAATACTTTAATATTACTTTTATCTGGTACTACTGTTACTTGGGCTCATTATGCCTTAGAAGAACGTAATCAAAAAGATTGTGTAACGGCTCTTGGTCTTACTATAATTCTTGGAATATTCTTCACTTGTATGCAAGCATATGAATATTACCATGCTGCTTTTAAATTTACTGATGGTATATATCCGTCTAATTTTTATTTAGCAACTGGCTTTCATGGTGCACATGTAATTATAGGTACTATATTTTTAATAGTATGCTATTTCAGGGCGAGAAGAGGTGACTTTGCTATTAAAAATAATGGGCATTTAGGATTTGAATTTGCAGCATGGTATTGGCATTTTGTTGATGTAGTATGGTTATTTTTATTTACTTTTGTATATATATTTGGTAGTTAGTCATAGACTATAGACTATAGACCATAATATGTGATTATAATGTTACTTAAAACAAGTATTTTTGCAATATTTTGGTATATTAATCTAAATTACATATATTTATAGGTTGATTTATATGTATATAGAATATACATTAATCTTTAAATAACTAATCATAATTGAGGTAAAAAATATGAATTTGCGTAAATTAAATGAAGAATTAATTGATTACAACATGTCGCTACGTCTATTATTTATGGTACTTGGTTTAGCTATTATAACAATGTCCATGGATAGTTTAGCTACAGGTAGCGTTGGTGATCCAGTAGGTGCGGCATTATGTAATGTAATTTTAATATTTAGAGGTAATACAGCAAGAGGTATAGCTGTTGTTGGTATAATCGTGTTAGGTATTCAAACACTTAGAGGAAAACTACAATGGGAAGTAGCTTTAGTTATAGTTGCGGCAATTATAATATTATTTAAAGCTCCAGACATAGTATCTATGGTATCAGGTAGTACTGGTAATGCTAATTGTGGTACCACCAGCGTTACTTCGTAATTGTTAACATTTAAGTTCTAAAGATAAAGTACTCATAAGATTTGCTCTTATGGGTACTTTTTCTTTTTTTAAGATTTAAAAGCTCAAACATTATAAATTCTAGTTTCTATTAAAATAATAAAAACCCTTATCAAAAACACACAAAACCTAGCAAAAATATATAAGTTTACAAAATTTTAGAAATTGAATTCTTGAAATCCTTTAAACCTATATGTATATTTAGGTATTAACTGAATTTAAGTTCTTATGAAATTAGCAAAAATATTAAGTGCCCTTTTATGCCTAGGGCTAATTCTAAACGGATGTAAAAGCAAAAAAAGTAACGATGATTTAGTTACTCCTATTTCTACTCTTTATAATGAGGGTGTTACTCTGCTTGAGAAAAAGAAGTATAAAAATGCTGCTGAAGAATTTGGAAAAATATTTTATCAGCATCCGGGTAATGAATTTACGCCGCAAGCAGAGTTGATGCAGGCTTACTCATTATTCCTTGCTGCTCAATATGAAGAGGCAGTTGATGTACTCGATATTTTCATTAATCTACATCCTGCAAATGTTGATATTGCTTATGCATATTACCTTAAAGCTCTTTCATATTATATGCTAATTTCTGATGTGAATCATGATCAATCTAGAACTTTCTTGGCTAAAGATAGTTTTGAAGATCTAATTACAAAATTCCCAAATACTAAATATGCTATTGATTCATCTTTAAAAATTGATTTAGTAAATGATCATTTAGCTGGTAAAGAGTTAACAATTGGTAGATTCTATTTAAAGAAAAAGAATCCAATGGCAGCAATTAATCGATTTGAAGAAGTAGTCGAAAATTATCAAACTACCTCTCATTGCGTAGAAGCTTTATATCGTTTGACAGAAAGCTATATGATGCTTGGATTACCGGATGAGGCAATGAAATATGCTTCGGTTCTTGGTCATAACTATCCAGATAGTAAATGGTATAGCTATGCTTATAAATTAATTAAAGGATACAATATTGGTAAATAAATAGTATGTATACGAAGATCAATTTCAAAAAGAGCAAGGAATCCACAAGACGAGGAACGGAGCGTATATTAATACGTGAGTACCGGAGTACTTGTAGGACGACGAAGCCAATTTTTGAAATTCATCGAGTAGACTATGTTTCATAGTCTTTCAGTTAGAAACTTTATCCTGATAGACGAGTTAGAAATCGAATTTATTAATGGTTTATGCGTTATTACCGGCGAAACCGGTGCCGGTAAGTCTATTTTACTTGATGCTATTTTATTTTGTTTAGGCTATAAAACTTCAAGTGCCGGTATAATAAAGCATGGAAAAGATTATGCAGCCGTTAATATAGTCTTTTCATTAAATGATGAAATAAAAAATTTCCTAACTCAAAATTTTATTGAATTAGAAGAATCACTGTTTATAAAATGCATCCAAAAAGCAGAGGGACGCAAAAATTTCTTTATCAATAATCAAGTAGTTAATAAAGCTATTATGCAACAATTAGCTACTTATTTATTTGAACTTC
Source organism: Rickettsia endosymbiont of Rhinocyllus conicus (assembly GCF_964026465.1). Classification (NCBI taxonomy): domain Bacteria; kingdom Pseudomonadati; phylum Pseudomonadota; class Alphaproteobacteria; order Rickettsiales; family Rickettsiaceae; genus Rickettsia; species Rickettsia endosymbiont of Rhinocyllus conicus. Next base: position 1,421,862 of record NZ_OZ032155.1, read on the forward strand.
ACGGACAAAACAATAATATTTCCCTTTTAGAAATCAATACGCAGCGTGATATTTTAGATAATTTTGGAGATCTTTTAGAACTTCGTATGCAGCTTGCCAAGTGTTATCAAGCGTGGCAGAATATCCGTAATGAAATAGCCGAAATAGCACTTAAACAAAATTCTATAGAACAAGAAATTGATTATTTAAACTTCGTAACCGAAGAGCTGACTAAGCTTAATGTTCAAATAGGTGAAGAAGAGCAGCTAACAAATATACGAAAAGATTTGCAAAATAAAGATAAGGATTTGCAGCTAATCAAAGATATTCTAGAGCAGGTTAATAATCCTGAAATAAATAGCTCAATTAGTAAAGCGGAGAAACTATTAGCAAAGCAAAGTCAAAATGAAGAATTCGTAAATATTTCGACAAATCTTGAAGAAGCTTATAATAATTTGGAAGAGGCGAGACAAAATTTATCGAATCTTCTAGAAAATTTTAGCAAGTTAGATTATAACCTTGAAGAAATAGAAGAAAGATTATTTGCAATAAAAGCGATTAGTCGGAAATATAATGTTTCTGCTGACACACTTAAGACATTTTTAGAGGAATCTTTAAATCAGCTAAATAGCTTGAAAGGGAAAATAGCAAATCAAGCAGAATTGCAAGTGCAAGAAGCAAAATTAAGTACAGAATATTATAAGCTTGGTAAGGATTTATCGGGCAAACGTCTTGCGGCAGCAAAGCGTTTAGAAGAGGTGCTGCACTATGAATTAAAGCAATTAAAAATGGAAAAAGCTACTTTTCATGTTAATATAGCAGAAAGAAAAGAAGCGGCAGCATATGGCATAGATGATATAGTTTTTAAAGCTTCCACCAACCCGGGGATGTCTCCAGAGGCAATTAATAAAATCGCTTCGGGCGGTGAATTATCAAGATTTATGCTTGCTTTAAAAACTTCCTTATTTAATAAAATGGTTAAACCTGCTATTATATTCGATGAAATAGATGTGGGAATTGGCGGTGAGGTTGCAGATAAAGTTGGTGAAAGGCTCAAAAAGCTTAGCTCAGCTACGCAAGTGATAGTTATAACGCACCAGCCTCAAGTAGCGGGAAAAGCAGATTTGCATATAAAAATTGAGAAAATGCAATTAGAAAAAGAAACAAAGGTAACAGTAAAAGCTTTAAATTTAGCCGAAAGACAGCAGGAACTTGCCCGCATGATTTCAGGCAAAACAATTACTGAGGCAAGCTTAAAGGCGGCTAAGGAACTACTGCGTTCGTGACAAACGTCATTGCGAGGAGAATTACAAAGTAATTTGACGAAGCAATCTCAGGAGTTTTTTTATTGCTTCATGAGATTGCCGCGCTCATTTCATTCGCTCGCAATGACAAAAAACAAGGAATATATGAACAATTACAAAAAACTAGAAAATGAACTTTCAACCATCTCAAATTTTGAAAATATCTTAAGCATATTATATTGGGATATAGCAGTAAATATGCCTATAGGATCAGGGGAAAGTAGGACAAACGAGATGGTATCTTTAACTTCGCTAGTTCATTCTCTGGTTAAATCCCCGTTGCTTAAAGAGTTAGTTAGCAGAGCAAAGGAAGAGGCAAAAAATCTTGATGAATGGCAGAATGCTAATATAAGAGAAATTGAGCGGAAGATATTAGATGCAAATTGTATCGATGAGGAGCTACAAAAGAGATTAGTAGCTGCAACTACTAAATCTGAACTTGTTTGGCGAAAAGTGAGAAAGACTAATGATTATAATTTATTTAAGCCTCATTTGCAGAAAGTTTTAGATTATACAAGAGAAGTTGCTAAAGTACGTGCAGGTGTATTTAATTGCAGTCCTTACGATGCATTAATTGATATGTATGATCCAAGTAGAACAAGCAGCGAGATTAAAAAAGTTTTTTTATATGTTAAAGAAAATCTTTCTGAGCTTATTGGTAAGGTTTTAGAAAAGCAGAAAAGTCAAAAAGAACTGGTAAAAAGTACTGAATTAAGCCCTGAAATACAAAAAAATATCGGCAAGCGTATAATGGAAATTATGCAGTTTGATGGGAGCAGAGGGCGGTTTGATGAATCTACTCATCCTTTTTGCGGTGGAACACCAAATGATATACGCTTAACTACCAGATATGATAAAGATAATTTCATAAGCGGCTTAATGGGGATTATTCACGAAACTGGACATGCTTTATATGAGCAGAACTTACCAGAAATGTACAAGGGGGGGCAGCCGGTCGGACGTGCTAAAGGCATGGCTTTTCACGAAAGTCAGTCTTTATTTATGGAGATGCAAGTAGGTAGGTCAAGAGAGTTTACGGAGTTTTTAGCAAAATTACTTCGTGATGAATTTAACCTTAAGTCGGAAGAATATTCGGCAGATAATTTATATAGGGCAATTACGAAAGTTGAGCCGGATTTTATCAGAGTTAACGCTGATGAGGTAACTTACCCAATGCATGTAATATTGCGTTTTGAAATAGAAGAATTGCTTATTAGCGGTGAATTAAATCTTGATGAATTGCCAAATTTTTGGGATAGTAAGATGCAGGAATATTTAGGAATAAAACCTAGAAGTTTTAGCGAAGGATGTTTGCAAGATATTCATTGGTCTAGCGGATGGTTCGGTTACTTTCCAGCTTACACAAACGGGGCAATTATTGCATCAATGGTAATGAAGAAAGTAAAAGAGATAAACAAAAACGTAAAAGATGATATTTTAAAAGGTGACTTTAGTAACTTAAATAATTATTTGAATAAAAATTTCAGAAATTTCGGTTCACTAAAAAATTCGCCTGATTTGCTAAAAAGTGCTAGCGGTGAGGAGAATATAAATCCTGAAGTGTTTATTAAGTACTTGGAAGAGAAGTATTTGTAATAAATGAGGTGTCATGCCGTGGCGGCATTGTTGCGTGGATTAGGTTTTCCGTCATTGCGAGGAAATTACGAGGTAATTGACGAAGCAATCTAGTAAAAAAAATGCTAACTTATAGCATTTTTTATTATTTTTTCTGGATTGCCACGCTCATTTCATTCGCTCGCAATGACGACTTAGTATTCACGCAACGATGCCTATGTGGAAATGACATAGAACATCTCCTCGCAATGACGTTAAAAAATTAAATTATCATAAAAATAATATGGAAGAAAATTTAAAAAAGACAGGTTTTTTATTCGGTGGGAACGCTGTTTTTATTGAAGAACTATATAAACAATATTTAGAAAATCCTGCTTCAGTTGATCAAACTTGGCAAGAGTTTTTTGTGGGCGTTAAGGATAGCAATCAGCTTCTTAATAAAAGTACTGCTAAAATAATTTTAAAAGCCGTTGCCGCAGAAGAGTCCAAAACTTCAGAAAATCCTACATCCACCCCAAATAATTTTAATGTCGGTGCGATGATAAAAAATTATCGTAAATATGCCCATTATCTTGCAAAGCTAGACCCTCTAGGGCTTGAAGTTACTAAAACTAAAGAGGATTTAAAGCTTGGTATAGAGAATTTTGGTTTTACAAATGATCAGCTTGGTAAAGTAATAGAGCATAAATTTTTAGATAAAACGTATAGCTTAGGTGAGTTGGTTAATTTTCTTGATAAAACTTATGCAGGTTCTATTGGAACTGAATTTGAGCAGGTAGAAAATGAAGAGGAAAAAAATTGGTTATATTCTAAATTAGAATCAGGTGTTATTTCATTTTCCTCGGAAGAAAAGAAAAATATCCTAAATGACTTAGTGGAAGTAGAAGGATTTGAGCAATATCTACATACAAAATTCCCAGGGGCTAAGCGTTTCTCGGTAGAGGGCGGTGATGCTTCCATAGTTGCCATGAATAAAGCTATTGATTTATCTCTGCATCAAGGTGTGGAAGAGATCGTCATAGGAATGGCTCATCGTGGAAGATTAAACACGCTAACTAAAGTAGTCGGTAAACCTTATAGAGCGGTTATCGCAGGCTTTATAAGTGGTAGCGTATTCCCTGACGAGCTAAATGTTTCAGGTGACGTAAAATATCATTTAGGCTATTCATCGGACAGGGTCATAGGTGATAAGAAGATACATTTGTCGCTAGCTGATAACCCGTCACATTTAGAAGCTGTAAACCCAATAGTTGCAGGTAAAGTAAGAGCAAAACAGGACATACTTAAAGATCCTAAACGCAGTAAAGTCAAAGCTATTTTAGTCCATGGTGATGCTGCTTTTTGCGGTCAAGGAGTTGTGGCAGAAAGCTTATCTATGTCACCCCTAGCTGCTTATAATATTGGTGGAGTTCTACATTTCGTAATTAACAACCAACTAGGTTTTACAGCGAATGCTGCCGATACCAGAGCCAGCAGATATTCTACAGAATTTGCAAAAATAATAGCAGCACCGATTTTGTATGTTAATGGTGATGATATAGAAGCAGTCTTAAAAGCTACAAATATTGCGGTGGAATATAGGCAGAAATTCGGTAAAGATGTTATTGTGGAAATCATTTGCTACCGAAAATATGGGCATAATGAGGGTGATGAGCCGATGTATACACAAGGTAAAATGTATAACATCATCAAGAGTAAGCTAACGCCTGGAAATATTTATGCAAATGAGCTAGTGAAAAATGGCGTAATCGATAATAATTATTTTGCTAAATTAAAAGAACAGTTTAAAGCAAAACTGGATAAGGAATATGAGCAGGCTAAAAATTATAAGGCAGAGGCTCATTTCTTAGGTGGTTTATGGCAAGGTATTACCCGCACTCGCACACAAGCAGCAGTAACTGGGGTAGATAAAAAGACTTTGCAAAATCTAGGGATTAAGCTATGCGAAATGCCGAAAAATTTTGCTGTTAATCCAAAATTGGTTAAGTTATTTGATGCTAGAAAAGTTGCTTTAACAGCAGATCAGCCTATTGACTGGGCAACAGCTGAGCAGCTCGCTTTTGCAAGCCTGCTTACATCCGGTACTAATATAAGATTAACAGGGCAAGACTGCGGACGTGGTACTTTCTCACATCGTCATTCAGTGTTACATAGCCAAGTTGATGATACTACCTATATACCTTTAAATAACTTGTCCAAAGAGCAAGCAACATATGAAGTAGCAGATAGTAATTTATCCGAATATGCTGTGCTTGGTTTTGAATATGGTTATTCACTCGCAAACCCAAAAAATCTAGTTTTATGGGAAGCTCAATTTGGTGATTTTGCTAACGGAGCTCAGATTATTTTCGATCAATTCATTTCAAGCAGTGAAACAAAATGGCTTCGCATGAGCGGACTAGTAGTTTTACTACCGCATGGCTTTGAGGGTCAAGGACCGGAACATAGTTCAGCAAGGCTTGAGAGATTCCTGCAGCTAGCAGCAGAGGATAATATGTATATTACATATCCTACTACGCCTGCTTCAATTTTCCATCTGCTTCGTCGTCAAATAATTGATAATGTTAGAAAACCATTGATCGTGATGTCGCCGAAATCCTTGTTGCGTCATAAGAATGTGGTTTCTAAACTTGATGAATTAGGTGGTAATACTACTTTTTCGCCGGTTTTAGATGAAGTAAATAAACTGGAAGCAAGCAATGTTACTAAAGTAATTTTATGCAGTGGTAAGGTATATTATGATTTATTCGAAATGCGTGGCAGTAATAGTAATATAGCAATTATTAGGCTTGAACAATTATACCCATTTGAAAAAAAGGTTGTAGTAGAGCTGTTAAAAAAATATAATAAAGCAAGTGAATTTATTTGGTGTCAGGAAGAGCCAATGAATATGGGAGCTTGGAGATATATAACCTCTCACCTAAATAATGCTTTAAAAGAAGCAGGAATTAATAATAAATTCAAATATATAGGTAGAGAAGAATCAGCATCTCCAGCAGTTGGCTCATTACAAGCACATAATAAGCAACAAGAAGAAATACTAAAAAAAGCATTAAATTAAGAGATAGCTTTGAAATTTGGTGTCATTCCGTGGCGATTTTACCAGTGTGTATCAGTTTTACCGTCATTGCGAGGAAATTACGAAGTAATTGACGAAGCAATCTAGTAAAAAAGTCCTGAGATTGCCACGTTCCTTGCAGTCACTCGCAATGACGACATTGAAGCCACGCACCAAAGTCATAAACTATATAATAATTTAGGATAAAAATAAGGAAACAAATATGGGTGTTAAAATTATAGTGCCGTCTCTCGGTGAATCGGTAACAGAAGCTACTATTGCCAAATGGTATAAGAAAGAGGGCGACGCTGTTAAAACCGATGAATTATTATTGGAAATTGAAACTGAGAAAGTAACATTAGAAGTTAATTCCCCGTGCAATGGTACTATAGGTAAAATAATAAAAGCTGACGGAGCAAATGTTGCAGTTGGTGAAGAAATAGGCGATATAAATGAGGGGGAAGCTGTAGCAACAAATAGTAACGAAGCAGCAAAACCTCAAACAGCTTCCCAGCCTGTTCCAGAAAAAGTACCAGAAAAGCCAGCAGTTGCTAATAATACCCTTGCTCCATCTGTGCAGAAATTAGTTACTGAAAATAAGCTTGATCCAAATAATATAAAAGGAACAGGCAAAGATGGTAGAATTACCAAAGGCGATGTATTAGAGACTATGAACGCTCCTATTCCTGCCACTACTCCTACCACTTCTTCAGCTAAAACTAGTGAAGAAAGAGTAGAGCGTGTGCGTATGTCACGTTTGCGTAAAACCATTGCACAGCGTTTAAAAGACTCGCAAAATACAGCTGCTATTTTGACTACCTTTAATGAAATTGATATGTCAAAAGTGATAGCTCTGCGTGGTAAGTATAAAGATGAGTTTGAGAAAAAGCACGGCGTAAAGCTTGGCTTTATGTCATTCTTTGTTAGAGCAACTATCGAAGCGTTAAAGCTTATTCCGTCAGTAAATGCTGAGATAGATGGTGATGATTTAGTATATAAAAATTATTACGATATAGGTGTAGCAGTTGGAACAGAGCAAGGTCTTGTCGTACCGGTTGTTAGAGATGCTGACAAAATGGGATTTGCTGATATTGAAAAGACAATAGGGGGACTCGCTAAAAAAGCAAGAGATGGTAAGCTTTCTATGGCTGATTTATCAGGTGGCACATTCTCGATTTCTAATGGTGGTGTATATGGTTCGCTTTTATCTACTCCTATTATTAATCCGCCTCAATCTGGTATTTTAGGACTACATAAAACTGAGGAAAGAGTAGTGGCTATAGATGGTAAAATTGAAATACGTCCGATGATGTATATAGCTCTATCATACGATCACCGCATAATTGATGGAAAGGAAGCTGTTTCATTCTTAGTAAAAATTAAAGAGCTAATAGAAAGTCCTGAAAAGCTACTGCTAAACTTATAGTTTGCTTGGAGTTATAATTAATGATAAAATGTACTCGTCGTATTGAGTTCGATGCAGGGCATAGAATTATCGGTCATAAAAATAAATGTCAATATCTGCACGGTCATCGTTATGTTCTCGAGATAACTATAGCAGCAAAAAATACTGATGAACTTGGTATGGTAGTGGATTTTGGCTTGATTAAAGATTTAGCTAAAGGCTGGGTTGATAAAAATTTTGACCATAGCCTAATCTTGCATCAGGATGATAAAGAAATCGGGCAGAAAATTGAAAGTCACACAGGTCAGAAAGTATATTATTTAAAGAATAATCCGACGGCAGAAAATATTGCTCTGCATTTAAAAAATGAGATTTTCCCTAAGCTTTTTGAAAGTCAAAAATTCTTTGTTACTAGCATAAAACTATTCGAGACACCTAATTGCTTTGTTGAGGTCTAAGCATGCAGGATTATGCCTTGATCTTAACTACGACTAATGATTTACAAATTGCTGAAAAAATAGCCTTTCTATTATTAGAGCTAGATCTTGCTGCTTGCATACAAATTGATGATGTGAAAAGTTACTTTAAATGGGAAAAAAAAGTAAACTTTGAAAAAGAATACAGAATTATAATTAAAGCAAAATCTTCTAATTATAAAAAGATTGAAAATAAAATCCTTGAAGTTCATAATTATGAATTACCACAAATAATAAAAATAAATATTGACTGCGGTCTTCAAAAATACTTAGAATGGATTAATCAAAATAGCAAGTAAACCTATGGTTGAATAATTTAAATCGAAAAATAAAGTAAGTATACGTGGAGTAAAAAATGAAATTATGGCAAAAAGTTACCTTAGGTCTAATCTTCGGTATTATATTCGGTATTTACCTACCGCAATATGTTGATTATATTAAGCCAGTCGGTGACATATTTTTACGTTTGATAAAAATGATCATTGCACCACTAATTTTCTTTAGCTTGGTTTCAGGCATTACTAGTATGAATGATACTTCTGCACTTGGCAGGGTAGGCATGAAAGCGGTAGTAGCCTTTTTAGGAACTACTTTTTTTGCTACGGTTTTTGGTCTTGCTGTTGCTGCAATATTGAAACCTGGCGTAGGCATGCATATAGATTTTTCTCCTTCTGGCTCTGGCAAGGTTGAGAGAACATCCTTTAATATAATAGATTTCTTTGTAAATATAGTACCTGATAATGCTGTCGGTGCTTTTGCAAATGGTGATGTTTTGCAAGTAGTATTTTTTGCCGTCTTTGTTGGTATTACCTTAAATAAAATGAAAGCAGCAGCAGAACCTATTACTGATTTAGTACATTTAATGTCAAAATTAGTACTAAAAATGATATCTTTTGTTATTCAATTATCACCTTATGGTGCTTTTGCTTTAACAGCTTGGATTATAGGCACGCAAGGTATAGAAGTAATGATAAGCCTTTCAAAGCTTGTTATAGCAGTTGTTGTGGCAATGACATTTCAATATCTAGTATTCGGTTTGCTTATATATATATTTTGTCGTGTATCTCCTATACCTTTTTATAAGAAAAGCTTTGAGTATCAAATACTTGCTTTTTCTACCTCAAGTAGCAAAGCAACTCTTTCAACTACTATGCAAGTTTGTCGTGAGAAACTTGGGATCTCAGAGTCTAGTACCTCGTTTGTATTGCCGATAGGTGCTTCAATTAATATGGATGGGTTTGCTATAAATTTATCGCTTACTACTATCTTTTTTGCTCAAATGATGGGCGTAACGCTTGCTCCGCATGATTATTTAGTGATTATCTTAACCTCAACCCTTGGCTCAATTGGCGGTGCTGGTATTCCTGGAGCTTCGTTAATCATGCTGCCTATGGTGCTTTCATCTGTACATTTACCGATTGAGGGTGTAGCAATTATTGCCGGAATAGATAGAATTCTTGATATGTTACGCACTACCATTAATATAACAGGTGATGCAACAATTACTATGCTTGTTGATAATAGCGAAGGGACATTAGATAAAGAGGTTTACTTGTCATAAATTTAGCTCAATTCTAATGCTGCCTCTTCTAAAGTTTTTAGTTGATCACGAAGTTTTGCTGCTTGTTCAAATTCAAGATTGCTTGCAGCTTTAAGCATTTCTTTTCTTAGTTTATCAATATGAGCTTTTAGCTTAGCTGGATTTTCAAATAAATTATGCGTTTGTTTTTTATCAAGCTTACTATCTACTTTCTCAAGCTCTGCTAAAGCATGGATAGTACGGTTGATGGTTTTTGGAATTATGCCATATTTTTCGTTATGTTCTTGCTGAATTGTCCGTCTACGCATCGTTTCGCTAATAGCTTTGTCAATGGACTTAGTCATTTTATCGGCATAGAGAATAACTCTTCCCTCGCTATTTCTTGCAGCTCTACCAATTGTTTGTATCAGCGATACTTCCGAACGCAAAAACCCTTCTTTGTCAGCATCAAGTATGGCAACTAAACCGCATTCGGGAATGTCTAAACCCTCACGTAGCAAGTTAATTCCGACTAAAATATCAATTGTTCCTTGCCTTAAATCCCTTAATATTTCGATACGCTCTAATGTATGAACGTTAGAATGCAAATAAGAGGTTTTATATTTAAGTTCCTGTAAATAATTGGTTAAATCTTCTGCCATTTTTTTGGTAAGAGTTGTAACTAACACACGGAAACCTTTGGCAATCGTGCTTTGGATTTCGCCTACTAAATCCTCAACCTGATTAGTAGCAGGCTTAATAATACATTCTGGATCAAGCAGCCCAGTAGGTCTAATTATTAACTCTACAACTTCGCCGCCAGTTTCATTTAACTCAAAAGGTGATGGAGTTGCTGATACGAAAACAGTTTGCGGTCTAAAATTCTCCCATTCTTCAAATTTTAGTGGTCTGTTATCAAGAGCTGACGGTAGACGAAATCCATGCTCTACCAGCACTTCTTTCCTTGCTCTATCACCGTTATACATAGCTCTAATTTGTGGTACGGATACGTGGCTTTCATCAACAAATAATAACGCATCTTTTGGGAGATATTCAAATAAAGTGGGTGGTGGCTCTCCAGCTTTACGACCTGTGAAAAAGCGGGAGTAATTTTCTACACCTTTACAGCTGCCTGTTTCGGTTAGCATTTCAAGATCGTATTGAGTGCGTTGATTGATCCTTTGTGTTTCCAGTAATTTGTCTTGCGATTTTAAGAATGCAATACGTTTTTGCAATTCCTCTTCAATTTCCGATATTGCTTTATTTACTGTTTCTTTTGGCATTACGAAATGAGAATTACCATATATTATAGCTTTATCAAGTTTAGCAAGCTTTTCACCGGTTAGCGGATCGAATTCGTGAATATACTCAAGTTCGTTACCGAAAAATGACAAACGCCAAGCCTTATCGCTATAGTGTGATGGAAAAACATCAACATTATCCCCCTTAACCCGAAAGCAACCACGTTCAAAACCAATATCATTACGCTCATATTGTAAATTCACTAAATCATTAAGTAGCTTATCACGAGGGTAGCTTTTACCAGGCTCTAAATTGACTGTCATTTGATAGTATAAATCCGGCGAACCAAGACCATAAATGCAAGAAACAGAGGACACGACTATAACATCACGTCGCTCTAATAACGATCTTGTAGCTGAGTGCCTCATTAAGTCAATCTGCTCGTTAATTGAGGAGTCTTTTTCTATAAAAACATCGGTTTTCGGGATATAAGCTTCTGGTTGGTAATAATCATAATATGAGACAAAATATTCAACTGCATTTTTGGGAAAAATCGATTTCATTTCGGAATAAATTTGTGCAGCTAGTGTTTTATTATGTGCCATAATAAGCGTCGGTCGGTTGGTTCTTTCTATGATATTTGCCATAGTAAAGGTTTTACCTGAGCCTGTAATACCAAGTAACATCTGCGAACGCTTTTTGTTGTTTAAGCCTTTGATAATTTCATCAATTGCTTTTGGCTGATCACCCGCTGGTTTATAATCTGATATAATAGAAAAGTTACTCATCGCTTTTTTCTTGCTTTAATAATTATAGTTTAAGATAATATATTAAAATTAAATAAAAGAGTACAACATTATGAATAAAGCTATATTACACGCTATTATTATTTATACCCTTGCTGGTTGTCCCTATTGCATGAAAGCTAAAGCACTACTTGATAAAAAAGAAGTTGCTTATGAAGAAATCGAAGTTCAAAACTCTCAAGATCCAAACGTAGCAGAATTAAGAAAGAAGTTAAATAATCCTGATAGATTAACATTTCCGCAGATATTTATAGATAATATGCATATAGGTGGTTGTGATGATTTATATGATCTTGACAAAGAGGGAAGATTAGATAAGTTGCTAGAAGGACAGCCGAAGAAAGATTCAGCTGCTGCCGGTGCTTAAAACCTATCGTCATTGCGAGGAGAGGCGTAGCGTCGACTCTACTGTACCGATCATTTATGTCATTCCCGCGTAGGCGGGAATCCAGAAAAATAAACATAAAAGCAGCAAGTTTCTAAAGCTAAAAGCTCGCTTTGTCTCGCTTTATGCTGGATCCCCGCCTTTAGCTAGGGATACATTGTACTTGCTTTTTAAGCCATGCAACAAAGCCTGTAGGCGGGAATCCAGAAAAAAATAAAACTATAGCAATAAAAATGTATTGGGTATATATATTGTGTTCCGATCGCAATGGTACTTTATATATTGGTGTTACTAATAATATATTGCGTCGTGCTTATGAACATAAGCAAAAAGTGATTAAAGGATTTACATCAAAATATAATATTATAAAACTTGTTTATACAGAAGAATTTGCTGATATCAAAGAAGCTCTTACTAGAGAAAAAGCTTTAAAAAAATGGAATCGTAGCTGGAAAATAAAATTGATAGAAAGTATTAATCCTAAATGGAACGATTTAGGCGAATGTATTTCTGGATTCCCGCCTACGCGGGAATGACATAAAAGTCATGAAACACTGCTGGACAAGCTCGCGAGATGACAAGAACAAAACTAATCCACGTAACAATACATCAAACAATGCCTAATCAAAATCAACATAAAAATTCATTCTATTCACTTCTGCCTTATTTATGGTCGAAAGAGTTTAACATACGCTTGCGGATTGTTACTTCGCTTATTTGTTTGTTACTTGCTAAAGTAATAAATATTTTCGTACCAATAGTTTATAAATACGTAATAGATGGCTTGAATAAAAATCTAGCCATTTCGGTTATTATCGGCATGATTATGGTATATGGTGGGACTAAAATATTTGTTCAGATATTTAATGAGTTACGCAATATTATTTTCTCTAAAGTAGGGCATCAGGCAACTAGGCTTATTGCTCTTAATGTCTTTAAACATATGCATAATTTAAGCATGCGTTTTCATATTACACGAAAAACCGGCGGCTTAAGTAGGTCAATAGAGCGTGGCACTAAAGGCATAGAAGCGGTGCTGCGTTATTCACTATTTAATATTCTTCCGACAAGTGTAGAAATCATACTTGTAAGCGGGATATTATGGTATGTATATGGCATTTGGTTTTCTTTCACTATTTTAGTAACCATGTCAATTTACGTTCTGTACACTTTTCTAATTAGTACCTGGCGGATTTCGTTTGCACGAGAGATGAATCAAAGCGACAATACCGCAAATAATAGGGCAATCGATAGCCTGCTGAATTTTGAGACTGTTAAATATTTTAGTAATGAGGAATATGAAGCCTCTAAATTTAATGAGGCACTACAAATTTATGAAAAATCAGCAACGAAGACAACTAATAGCCTATCCATTTTAAATATAGGGCAGGATGTTATAATATCCCTTGGGCTTGTTGCTCTTATGATACTATCGGCGACTAAAATAAATCAAGGTAAAATGACTGTCGGCGATTTAATCATGGTTAATACTTATCTTTTCCAGCTATCAATCCCACTTTCAATACTTGGATTTGCTTATAGGGAAATTAAGAATGCCTTAGTTGGTATGGAAGATATGTTTAATCTTTTAGACATACCAGAAGAAGTAGAGGATGCTAAAGACGCTAAAGAGCTTACTATATTAAAAGGCGAAGTCGCTTTTAAAGAGGTGAATTTTGCTTATAATCAAGAACGTCCAATTTTACATAATATCAGCTTTACTATAGATAGTGGTAAGACGCTTGCGATAGTCGGGAGTAGCGGGGCCGGTAAGTCAACCATCTCACGTTTGCTTTTTAGGTTTTATGATATTAATAGTGGCAGTATTACTATAGACGGGCAGGACATAAGAAAGGTCACGCAAAGCTCGCTTCGCAAAGCTATTGGAATCGTGCCGCAAGATACTGTCTTGTTCAATGATACGATATATTACAATATCGCTTATGGTGATAATTCGGCTAGCTATGATGAGGTTATAGCTGCTTCAAAGAACGCCCATATTCATGAGTTTATTACTAGCCTGCCGGAGGGGTATGAAACCCAAGTAGGTGAGCGTGGTTTAAAGCTTTCAGGCGGCGAGAAACAACGCATTGCCATAGCAAGGACGTTACTCAAAAATCCATCTATATATGTGTTTGATGAAGCAACAAGCTCACTTGATACTAAAACTGAAAAGCTAATTCAGGCAAGTCTTAAAGAAATATCAGAGCATTATACCACCTTAATTATTGCTCATCGTTTATCAACAATAATCGACGCTGATGAGATTATTGTTTTAGATAATGGCTATATAGTCGAGCGTGGCAACCATAAAACCTTGCTGAAACAAAAAGGCTATTATGCAGAACTATGGTATAAACAGCAGGAAGAAGAGCTAAATAATAACTAATACTGTCATCCCGTGACTTGATCGCGGGATCCAGCTTAAAATACTAAAATTATTAGTATTAAAAGTTGTTTTTCTGGATACCGTGGACAAGCCACGGGATGACAGGAGAAAATGATCCACGCAGGCAAAGCCTCACGCAGGAATGACATAAAGGGTGCAACAACCTAGTTCCCAAGCCACAGTATGACAGAAGCAGAAATTACATTCAACCTATAAACTTATTGACTTTTTAATAGTCATATATAGAATCGTAACCGGAATAGTTAATGCTATTCTGGGACTTCAAAAATCCAAACTTAAGATGGACAGTATCAACCATAAAATGATACAAACCTCGGCTTCTATGGTCGGGGTGATAATAGTCATGTTCAAGGTTTAAGGTGTAAACCTTAAACCTAAAAGCTATTATGACTGATCTTAGGCAGTTTTTTGAACGCCCCGACCACCAAAATTATATAGTTTGGTGGTTTTAATTAATCGGGAGTCATCAAATGTCAAATCAAAACAGAAAATCTACTTATGAGATCGTATTAGACTTTACTGAAAAAGAAGTAAATAAGCTAAGTGTCATTGCTAAAGTAAAGGGGACCACTAAATTGCACGAAAAAGGGACCAGAGAATTTGGTGTAACCTAATAAGGTTATAATGTGCAATATTCACTAGATAATTAATTAAAATAAATATCTAGTGATACAATGATAAGAATAAATATGTACACAACAATTATCACCCTTTATAAGCAAGGCAACAGTCAAAGAAATATTGCCAAACTAACAAGGATAGACCGTAAAACAGTAAGAAAAATAATAAATCGTTACGTAGAGTCTGGTACAGAATATCCTGCACCCTATGAACGATCTTCAGCACTGGATTCTTGGCACGAACAAATAATTGAGTTATTAGAAAAGAATCTAAGTTACATAAGAATTTTTGAAGAGTTAAAAATTCAAGGTTATACAAAAAGTTATGGTTCGCTAACCCGTTATATCAAAAAATATAAGATTCAGAATAACAGTTGCATTCGTTTTCATACTTTAGCAGGAGAGGAAGCACAAGTAGATTTTGGTGACATAGGCTTACAGTATAATGCCCAAGGGCGTAGAGTTAAAGCATATGTGTTTAATATGCGTTTAAGCTATAGTCGCCTTGATTATTATGAAGTAGTGTTTGATCAAAGTTGTAAAACATGGATACAATGTCATATCAATGCATTTAATTATTTTGCTGGTAGTCCAAAAGTAATAAAACTTGATAATCTTAAAGCTGGGGTGGTAGATAGCAATTTCTATGAGCCTGTATATCAGAAGGAATACAAACGTTTAGCTGATCATTATGGGATTTTACTTTCTCCTTGTCGTATATATCAACCTCAAGAAAAAGGCAAAGTAGAATCAGGCATAAAGTATGTCAAAAATAATTTTTTTGCTGGACGTAAATTTCATAGATATGAAGAATTAATACACGATCTTGCAAACTGGTTAAATAAAGCAAATAACCGAATACATGGTACTACTAAAAAAATTCCTCAGGAACTATTTGAGCAAGAAGAAAGTAATAATTTAATGCCCTTACCATTAGAAACGTTTGATTTATCATCGTGGCATAATCGAAAAGTAGCAAAAGATTGTCATATCACCATAGATAATAATTATTATTCCGTACCAGCAAAATATATATACAGTGAAGTATTGGTACAATTATCACCAAACCTTGTTCAAATATTTTCTATACAAAATGATTTAATAGCAAGGCACGTTAGAGTAGATGGCAAAGGAATATTTACCACTAATCCGTCTCATTATGCCAAATATAAACGTCTATGCCCAGGTTTTATAGAATATAGCGAACATTATCAACAACAAATGCAGCAGATAGGCAATAATTGCAGTTTATTATTAGAGTTATTACAACAAACACGAGTAAATGATTGGCAACGTTGTGCCAGAGGTATTATTTCTTTACGTAAGGTTTACAATGATGAGTTAATAGATAAAGCCTGTCATAGAGCATTACATTACGGTATAAGTTCTTACTCTAAAATTAAGAATATCTTAAATAGTAATGCAGTAAACTTACCATTGCCAGAGTTTGGAGGTCAGAATGCAGAACTTGCTTAATGACCTACGTAGTTTTAGATTATCAGGTATAGTCAATAGCTTAAATGAAAGGATTATTTATGCTCAAAATAATAAACTAGGATTTAAAGAATTTCTCTCACTATTATGTGAAGATGAAAAATCTCACCGTAAGGATAATAATTACCGTCGTCGTAAAAATGCTGCTAAATTACCGGTAACTAAAAATTTAGAAGACTTTGATTTTCAGTTCCAACCAAGTATTGATACCAAAGTAATAAGTGATTTATCTACTTGTGATTATATTAATACTAAGGGCAATGTCATATTCATAGGTAATTCTGGAACTGGCAAAACTCATCTTGCTATTGGATTAGCATTAAAAGCTTTAACACGAGAATACTCTGTATATTTTACTACGGTATCGGATATGCTTTATAATTTACATATTGCAAGAGCAGATAATAGCTATCACAAAAAAGTTAAATTACTCTTATCATTTGACTTATTAATTCTTGATGAGTTAGGTTTTAAGCAATTACCAAAACATTCAGTAGATGATTTTTTTAATATTATTGCTAAACGATATGAAAATAAATCTACCATTATCACCACAAACAAGGATTTTGAAAGATGGAATGAAATATTTGCTGATGAGTTATTAACTCATGCAATTATTGATCGAGTAGTACATCATGCACATATACTAAACATCACAGGTAAAAGTTATCGTATTAATAACTATAAATCTGGAGGTAATATGACATAAAAAATTTTAAATAAAGTGGTCCCTTTTTTACGTAATTTAGTGCTCCCTTTTTATTTGACAATGACATTCTATGTTCTTTAAGAATAGTATATTTTTTTAAAAAAGCAGTTGAACTGATATTAAATATATTGCTAAAATCATTTGCACATTTTTCTATATCAAGATTTTTTTTCTATAAAAAGAGATTTGTTTTCCAAAGCTTTCTGTACATATATTTTAAATTGTATTTCATGTAAATCTTGTATTTTCTGAATTATAAGAGCTTGTTTTTCAAGATTATTAATTTCTAAAAATCTTGCTTTATTATAAAATTTTAAAGCAAATTCAAACATTACGTTTTTAATATATAAATCACCAATTTCAATATATAAATCTGAATTAGCTAAGCTAGGATTTTCTTTAATTTGCGATTTATATTGGCGAATTAACTTATAAGCTTCCCGCTGTTTATCAAAATCTAGAAGATTGGATATTAGATGATTAGTCATAAACTCCTGCAAAATCAAAAAATTATACTCATAATATTTATTTGTTTTGCTTTTGCAAGTAAAAATTTAAATTTTGGAAAGGTTATTTTTCTTTCTATATATTACATAAATTACAACTAAAGATGCGGCGAGTCCAAACCAAGTAAAAGCGTATTCTAAATGATCATTTCTAATAGCTGCTAAATGATTTATTGAAAGCGGTAGCAAAATATCTAGATTGCTAATATCTTTGCTCTCTTCAATGAGATAAAAATTTTTAAGATTTAATCCTAAAACTTTAGATGCCTCTTGTAAGTCTAAGGTCAACCATACGTTGTTTTTAATATCATTGGCAGGTAAGTAGCTACGAGTTTTTTCGGATGTCATAGTAACGCCGATAAGCTCATGGGGTTGGTCATTGGTTGCTTGTGTAATAATATTTTTATTGCGGTTACTAAACCAACCACGTGCTACTAAAATAATTTTGTCTTCATCGGTCTTAAATGGTGTAACTAAATAATAGCCATCCTTTTCACTCGACATTGACCGCCTACCATATAAATATATGTCTTTATCAGGTAAAAAATGCCCATTAAGTTTTATTTTTTGATAAGGTAAGTTGTCATGAATTTCAGCTAAATCGATTGCAGGGGAGGTAAGATTTTCTTGCATCGATGCTAAAAATAGCTTCTTTTCTTTTAAGCGATTAAGCTGCCAAAAACCTAAAGAGATGAGTATTATAAAGGTGATGAGTACGGTGAGTTTGGTTTTCATAATTGGGTTTTAGGAATGTTAATAATCGTCATTGCGAGGAAATTACGTAGTAATTGACGAAGCAATCTCATGCAATAGTATAAAATTCCTGAGATTGTCACGTCGATGCTATGCATCTCCTCGCAATGACGCTTTACGAAGCAGGTTTTAAAATCTTGCTTAAGAATTCTTTATGTTTTTGTAATTCTTCTTTTGTTGGTTTAATAACGGGAATATTCCTATGTGCCTGAGAATCCAAGCGATTATAGCTAAAATTATTTACCTTAGCAGCTTTATCAAGCATCTTAAAGGCTGACTGCCTACCGCCGGTTAGTTCTACATATACTTCAGCAAGTAAAGCTGCATCTTTAAGAGCTCCATGAAGTTGTCTGCCGGAATTATCCACCTTAAATCTTTTACATAAAGCATCAAGGCTATATTTTGATCCAGGAAACATACTTCTAGCCATCACTAAAGTATCAATAGCATGTTCAAGTTCTAGGAGTTTAATTTCAGCTCTTTTTAATAATGATAATTCATGATTTAGAAATTTAACATCGAAAGGTGCATTATGAATGACGAGCTTACTATCGGCAATAAACTCTAAAAAATCATCTGCAATAGTATGAAATAGTGGTTTATCTTTTAGAAACTCGCCGGAAATGCCGTGAATTCTATAAGCCTCAAATGGCATGTCTCGTTCTGGATTAAGATAGAAATGAAAATGTCTGCCGGTTAGTACCTTATTTACCATTTCAATAGCACCGATCTCAACAATTCGGTGACCGCCTTTTGGATCAAGTCCCGTAGTTTCGGTATCTAAAATTATTTCTCTTAAACTTGACATTCCAAATCCTCTATTAACTTTGCTATCTGAGTTTCTAATTCTAACATATCAACGCCGCTATTTATAGCAAAATCTGCTTTTGCTATTTTACTCTCCTGCGAAAGCTGAATTTCCTTTATCTTGTTATAGATTTCCATATCAAAAGAAGATCTGGTTGTTGCTCTTTGCATTCTTATTTCTTCAGAGCAATGCACAGTCACGACAAAATCAAAATATTTATCAAATTTAGCTTCGTATAATAGCGGTATTTCGGCAAATCCGAATTTGGATTTTATGTTTTCCTGTTTAAATTGAATTAGCTTATCTATTAGGAGTGGATAAATAAAGTTTTGTAATTTCTCACGTGCGAGATCATTGTTATAAATTAAATTACTAATCTTTCCAATGTTAAAAGCTTCAAGCTCCGGCAATAATTTTAAAATACCGGTTTGGATCTTTGAATCTTGATATAATTCTTTTATACATCTATCGGCACAAAAAGTCTTATATCCTTTTTCTGCTAAATAATCCAAAATAAAAGTTTTGCCCGATGCATAGCTACCGGTAATACCTATTGCTAACATTTTGTTATAAAAATTTTATGTTCATTAGCGAGTTTTATAGTTTTCTCTTCTTCAGCTATAATTACTTGGTTTTTTTGAATTGCAACGCCTTTGTAATTATATTTAGCAAGATTTTTTATAGTATTAACGCCTATAGTTGGTAAATCTAGCCTATTATCTTGTCCTATTTTTGAAAGTTTAATAAGCACTCCACCGCAAGATTTTTTACGTAAGTCTGCACATCTAGCTATTAAATTATCCGTTCCCTCAGCCGCTTCTATGCCAAGCACATAACCATCTTCAACTATAACCGACTGACCAATATCAAATTTACTTAAATGATTTAATAATTTTACCCCAAATTCAATATCTTTTTTATCAGAATTTGTAGGGCTAGTATCAGTTATAATATTAGAATCACATTGTTGATTTTGATATATCTCACTACTTGAAATTATCTTAAAACCATAATTCTCAAAGAATTTAGCTACTATTCTTAATAAATTATCATCCCCACGAATTTTTTGGCTAATTATTTTAAGAAGTAATAAACTACCTATTTTATCCACTGCTAAATTTTTAAAATTTGGTCTATCGACTCCTCCTATAAGAATAATATTTTTTACGTTATGTTGTGTAAAATATTTAATAGCTGCTCCAACCATACCGATTTTAAGAGGTTGATACTCAAAGTCTTTAATTAACTCTATATCAGCTTCGCCCTCTATCGCAGCTATATAACAATTACCACCTTGTTTTCTATAATTACCTGCTATTAAAGAAGGTAATGAACCTTTACCAGCAATAATTCCAAGATTTGGGAGCATAAAATAGTTTGTAATTTAAAATCTAATATTGATTATAAGCGTATTTTAAATATAAATCTATAAAACCTTTACAAATTAATCAAATTAAGCGATAATAGTAAGTGCTAATATAGCTATAGTAATAAACGTAATTTAGAATAGAGGTTGCGGACTCGGGGGCAGTACCCGACGCCTCCACCAGTACTCATACTCGATGAATTTCAAAAATTGGCTACGTTGTCCTACAAGTACTCCGGTACTCACGTATTAAGTATACGCTCCGTTCCTCGTCTTGTGGACGCCTTGCTCTTTTTGAAATTGATCTTCGTATAACAATATGATGCAAATACTGCTTGTATTTTAAAAATTGAATTTTATTTTGATGGGTGAGTGAGCGGAGCGTATACTTAATACGTGAGCATCACGAATCCCTGATAAAATGAAAAAGCAATTTTTAAAAGATAAGTAGTATTTTGAGGGGGCGAAATAGGATCGACGTGCCTAATAAAAAAATTGCTTTTACTCGGGATGATTCCGCCGCAGGCTTTTGCCTTACGGGTCAAAACAAAGAAACGCAAACGATAACTATCGTTCTGCAGGTACTCCAGCTTTAGCTGTAGCATAAACCTGCGCGGTTTGGGGGGGGGTTACCGGGCAACAGAAAAACCCTCATGTATACTCGTTTTATTTGAAAAATTGGCGTCGTTGTTTTTTGCTTTTAATCCTCACGTATTAAGTATACGCTGCGGTTAAAAGCTTCAAAACGCCTTGCTCTTTTCCAAATAAAACTTCGTCTACTTACTTACTATTATTTAGTTCTTTTATATATGAATATCGAATATAAAAAATTTTTAAATGAATCTATGTTGGAATTTGTAAAAAAGGTTTTGGCAAGGATTCAGCATGAAAATTTATATTGGGACCAATTAATATATATATCATATAAGACCGATCATCCAGCTGTCATTTTGCCTTTAAAAGTTAGACAAGCATACCCAAAAGAAATAACGATAGTACTTCAGAATCAATTTGAGAATATAATAGTAAAAGATACCGGATTTTCTGTAATGTTAAGTTTTAGCGGCATTAAGGAAACAATTTATATACCATTTGATGCTCTTATTAGTTTTGTTGATTCAAGCAATAGTTATAGTTTTACTTTTAATCAGCAATTAAATATCCAAAATAATAATACAGCTGAAATATTGAAAATAGAAAAGCAAATTTTGGAAGAAGAAAATAATGATAAAATTGATGAAGCTTTATTGTCAAAAAATGTTATTATGCTAGATAAATTCCGTAACTCTTCTAAGTCTAAACCTATTAAACCTAGTTAAAATATTGAAAGAAGATATATCGAAAGTAGTTATATATACCGATGGTGCATGTTCTGGTAATCCAGGTCCAGGAGGGTGGGGAGCGTTACTTCAATTTAATGAGGTGAATAAGGAAATATTTGGACATGAGCTTGAGACTACTAATAACCGTATGGAAATTACAGCAGCTCTTGAAGCACTAAAAATTCTAAAAAAACCTTGTCATGTGGAAATTTATACTGATAGTAAATATTTACAACAAGGTATTACCGTTTGGATCCATAATTGGATAAAAAACAACTGGTGTAAAAGCAACAATGAACCCGTTAAAAATGCTGATTTATGGCAAAATTTGTACGAAGAATTAAGCAAACATACTATCATTTGGAAATGGGTAAAAGGACATGCAAGTAATAGCGGTAATATTGCTGCTGATAAACTTGCAGTACAAGGAAGACAAACTGCTATAGAAATTTTAAAATGTCGTGGATAAATAAGTTTTTTATTACTTTTTTTCATAAAAAAGTAGGAGAAGATGAGTTACTAAACCAATATTACGAAAGTAAGAAGCTTGACTATTTAGGGCGTCCTAAAAGATTTGTTATTTATAAAAATGCTAACGAACCAACAAAAATTTCGCCAAGTTGGCATGCATGGCTGCATCATTTAGTAAATGAAGTGCCGAGAAATGTTAAGCTTTTTTCTTGGCAAGAAAGTAACAAAATAAGCCAAAAATCATCTAAATCGTCAAATGCTAGATATAGTAGATGGCAACCATAAATTAACTATTTGGTATAAAAAACAATGAAACAAAATATTATTGAAACAATTATTGGTTTTGCAGTATTAATTATTGCTTTCCTATTCTTAATTTTTGCTTATAAAACTGGCAGTTCTATGACTAATGCCAAAGGCTATCAGCTCACTGCCAGCTTTCAAAGTGCGGAAGGGATATCAGTCGGAAGTGACGTGATGATTTCAGGTATAAAAATCGGTAATGTTAAAAAGATTTTTTTAGATCCAACCAGCTATTTTGCTACTGTATATTTAAATGTCAATGAGAATGTTAAAATACCTAAAGACTCAAAAGCTCAAGTAGTTACTAGTGGTTTACTCGGAGGTAAATATATTGCAATCGTACCAGGAAACGATAATGATGATTTAACACCTAATGAGGAAATAAAATATACTCAATCGGCAATTAATATCGAATCCTTAATTAACAAAATTGTTTCTTCATTCGGTAGTAAGTAAATCCCTCAATATCTGGGCTTTGCTTCCTCTTTTTGGAATTATAAATTTAGTTTTTATATTATATAGTTTTTTAAGAAAACTAATAATTGATTCAGAATTTTGTATCGGTACGTTAATTATTATTTCTTTAGCAGGTTTTCTTGTTTGATAAAACTGCCCAATAAAAGACTCTAAAACTTTTAATTTAGTGCTTGTTCTGCTATAAATGGGGGAATAGTTTTGCTCCTCCCATTTCTGTCCTCCCCTGTAAAGTGTAACCTTAATATAAAATCTATCATTTTCTTCAGTAATAATAAGCACATCAGCATCTATTATCCTTTCATATTGTTTTCCGATACGTAATTTAGATAATTTTATAAGATTAATTCTATCTCTAATCAAAGCTGCTTTTTCAAAATGAGAATCATCGCTTAGAGTCTGCATTTTAAGAGCTAATTTTCCTAGTAATTTTTCTATATTGCTTGATAAAAAATCGTTAATCTGTTCTATCAATTCGGCATAATCTTCTTTAGAAATATTACCTGTGCAAGGAGCAAAGCATTTGCCAATTTCATATTCTAAACACGGACGTTTTCTAAAGGCAAAATCGCTATCGCTACAAGTTCGTAGCTTAAAGATTTTTTGTAACTCTGTAATGATCAAGTCGATTTGATGTCCAGAGGTGAAAGGTCCAAACAATTTATTTCCTGTTGAATTATCTACATAACATTTTACTAATGTAGGGAAGTCATGGTCTGATCGTAGCTTTATATAGCTAGCTGATTTATCTCGTCTAAGTAATATATTAAAACGTGGTTGATGTTGCCTAATTAATTGTGTTTCCAGCAAAAAGCTTCGCTTTCTGAAGTAGTAACTTTATATTCAACTAAATAAACTTGATGCACCATTCTAGCTATTCTGCCACGCAAATTATTTTTACTATAATAGTTTAAACGTTTTTTTAAATTTTTAGCTTTACCTATATAAATAATTTCCTTATCAGAATTATACATTAAATATATTCCTGGTAGAGTAGGAACTAAAGGTAGTAACTTTTTTATTAGGTTTGCTAACATCTAACAAAATAATTAAAATAAATAATAAATATAAATATCATTTTTTATGCAGAAGCCAAGTTATTTAAATTTCGACAATAAAAATTATAGATGGAAAAACGATATTGATTATCGCAAGGGGCTCTGTCGCATCTATTGCCAAGTGTCGTAATATAGGCTATAAAGAGCCAAAAAATTAGCAGTATGCCATTTGCAATATCACCAAAACTTTTGAAGTATTTTAAAGGATTTTGTTCATCTCCTGAGATAATCATGTTATTTGTGTATATGAAATGTAGATTTTCGTTAAGTTACAGAGAACTTGAGGAGATGGCAAGTATCAGAGGTGCTAAAATAGATCACGCTACTCTTCAAAGATGGTTAATTAAATTTGCTCCTTTGATAGATAGGGAGGTTAGAAAACGTAAGAAACCGATTGGCAATAGCTGGAGAATGGATGAAACATATATTAAGCTCAATGGTAAATGGGTATATCTATATAGAGCCATCGACTCTTGTGGCGATACTATTGAGTTCTTATTAAGAAAACGTAGAGATGCTGCAGCTGCTAAGGCGTTTTTTAAAAAAGCCTTTAAGAGTAACGATATACCTAAAAAGGTAGTAATAGATAAGAGTGGTAGTAATACTTCGGCTCTTACTGACTTTAATAAAAACTCACCTAAAGAACAAAAGATAAAAATACTTCAAAATAAATATCTGAACAATTTGATAGAACAAGATCATAGATTTGTTAAGAAACGAACTAAGCCAATGCTTGGTTTTAAGAGTTTCCGTAGTGCTAAGATAACTATTGCTGGTATTGAAAATATTCGTATGATTCAAAAAGGACAAATAGTAGGAGCTAATGAGCAGGTATCTACTTTTGAAAACTTTAAAATGTTAATGGCAGCATAATATCTAAAATCTTAGGTTTTAGTGAAAATACTAGACATGATGTATAGATGCGACAGAGCCTAAATCTTTACTTAAACATGATTCTATAAATCCTATTAAATCAAGCTCCAGCTTTTCTTCTTGTTCTTGTAAAATCCCTGAAATTAGTAATACTATCTCGCCTTTTAGAGTATTATTTTGATAAAATGCTATTACTTCATCAATATTTGCAGTTTTAATTTCTTGATAAAGCTTAGTAAGCTCACGTGCTACACATATTTCACGATTTCCGAGTATTTCCTTAGCTATTAATAAAGTATTTATTAAGCGGGGTGCAGCCTCAAAGAAAATTAGCGTAGCACGAATGTTTGCAAATTCAGTAAAGAGCTTTTTCTTGCTTCCGATAGTTTTAGGTAAGAATCCGCAAAATAGAAAGCGATCAGTAGGTAAGGCAGATAATGTTAATGCTGTGATTGGTGAAGAGACACCAGGCACTATATCTATGTGGAAATTTAGGGATCTTAAATCTCGTACTAATTTATATCCAGGGTCAGAAATTAAAGGAGTGCCGGCATCAGAAATTAAACTTACTATCTTATTTGCTTTTATTAGATTTATAATATTTTCTCTGTCTTTCTCGTCACTATGATCATTATAAACTTGTAATTTAGTACGAATGTCATGTTTTGCTAGCAATTTTTGTGATATTCTAGTATCCTCGCATAAGATAATATCCGAGTTTTTTAGGGTTGATATAGCACGAAGTGTGATATCTTCAAAATTGCCAATCGGTGTCGAAACAATATATAATCCCGCTTTTAAAAACATAATTTTTTAATTTTGTAGTAATATTATGGCTAGTATAACACGAAACTTTGCAAAAATCATTTTAATGTTTTTTTGTTCCTTATATCTATCATCCTGTCAAACTTCCAAAGAAGAAACTATTGTACCTATAAAAAAAGCACAAAAAGAAATTGAGATTGCAATTTTAATGCCTAACCAAGGTCCTGATGGTATTGTTGGTAAGCAATATAAAGATTTGATTAAAATGGGTCTTAATGATGGAGTAAAATCTTATATCCATGTTACGTCATATGATGGTTCAGATGAGAAAAATGTATTAGCTGCTATGGATAAAATAGTAGCACGCAAAACTAAAATTATTCTAGGTCCTTTATATTCTAACTTTACTTCTTTAATAGCCGAAAAAGCCAAAGCCAATAATATTGTTATAATAACTATGTCAAATAACCCTGCTCTTGCAGATGATAAATTATTCATATTTGGTCATGCACCTTTAAAGCAGCTAATCCGGATCGTTAATTATTATGGAAGTAGTCATAAGGATTTTATGGCATTACTGCCTACAGGCAAACACTCTCAAACTGTTAGCCAAGTTATGCAAAATATTTTGATTCAGAAAAATGCCACCTTAGCACTTACTGAATTTTATGAAGATAATCCTGAATCTATTGCAAAGGCTGTAAAAAATGTTTCGGATAATACCGATATTATAAATGAACGCAGCGATACAACAAAGCCTATTATTTATATATCGGATGATCCAAAAAATTTAAGCCTACTTGCTGGTAGTATTAATAAATATAATTTAGATAAAAAAGCTATATTAATTGGTGATAACCGCATTGATGTAGATTATCCAGAAAATATTGATATTAGCTTTACTGGCTCGTTGAATACTCTTAACAGTAATGTTCCTGAGCGAGCAAAAGCTCTCGGAATCAATCATATGGGTTTTATGCATCTACTTTCCTATGATTTAGGACGTATGACTGCCAGTTTCATAGGAAATGAATTCGATTTAAGTAGATTTTTAAATAGAATAAATAGTAGACAAAATTATATAGGACTATCTGGTAATATCCATTTTATCGATTCAATAGCCCAAAGACAATATGATATTATCAGGAAAGAGAACGGGGATTACTCTACTGTTTCTGGAAGTTAAATAGATAATATTCCATTGATGGTATAGCCTTGTTGCATGGCTTATTTTTTCGTCATTGCGAGGAAATGCATAGCATAGGGCGGAGGCAATCTCAGGAATTTTATACTACCTCATGAAATTGGCTTCTGTCATCCCATGGACAAGTCGACTTTGTTGCATGGGTCATTTTTCCCTGTCATTCTGTGACCCCACCACGGAATCCACAAAATTCAACCGAGTTTATTATACTAATACATTAAATAAGACTTACAAAATCAGATTGACTTATTTAAAGTTTTGCTTAGAATCTTTTTGGGGCAGCTAAATGCTGTTCTGGAGTGTAGAAACCTCTTAAGAACCGATTTATCATTTTATCGTAAAAATGTAATCCTCGATTTTTTTGATCGGGGGGATAATAGGGTATGTTCAGGGCTTATAGCATTTGCTTTAAGCCTAAAGCCTATTATAGCTGTTGTTCTTACGGTGTTTCTAACTCCCCGGTCACCAAAAAAGCTTTGCTTCTTGGTGATCAAAATTAATTCAAAAGAGATTAAACCGTTATGAACAATATTGTAGAAAAAAGAATAGCCCTTATCGAGCCATATTTAGATTTTATTATTAAAAACGAAGAATTATTGCGGGAAATCTATCCAAATGGCATAGATAGGGATTTAATGATAGAGTTTATTTTAGCTAAGAAACCCTATAAATCCTATGCTTATTATACTCTAATTCGTAGTTTATTCAAATCGCCATGCAATAAAATTATACTTATAATTGATAAGCAATTGCCAAAATCCTATTTGGGTTTATTGTCCCAAATTTGGGAGAAAAACCCCGCACTTGCAGTGCGTCGTTTTAACATATAGAATGTAGAGATGCAGTATTACAAGAAGATAAGCCACACAGTTTACGATTGCACTTATCATATAGTATGGGTGACTAAATATCGATATAATATATTGGTTGGTGATATTGGTAGGAGAGTCAAGGACCTAACCCAAGAGATATGTAAGGATAATGGAGTAGAGATATTAAGAGGGAAGATAGCTTCAAATCACGTACATATCTATGTATCTGTGCCACCTTATCAAAGTATTAGTAAGGTGGTACAGTATCTAAAAGGAAAGAGTTCAAGGAAGATTCAGCAGGAATTTCCAGAATTACGGAAACAGTATTGGGGTAAACACTTATGGGCTGTTGGATATTTTGTCAGAACCACAGGCAATGTGACTGACCAAATGATCAAGGATTATATTGATAAACATGAATCGAGAGATGATAAGTTTGGAAACTTTCAAGTTGAAAACTAGCTATAGCTAAGGCATTGATGCCATAATCTTAAGCCCTGCATTTGCAATGCAGGGTGGTTAACTTTTTTCCAGACACTACTGCACATACGCGGGAATGACACCGAAGTCATACAGCAACCTAGGTCAAGCAACTAAATAACACCGAAAACGTTTTTCGATTTAACTTTCTTCCTCTAATAATTCAGAGTTTAAGCCATTCATTATTTCTTCCGCTTCTTCTAAATATTGAGGGGATTTTTTCATTGCATTAAAACTCTTTATAATACCTTCCTGCTCAAATTTAGATTGAAGATTATCAAGTTCATGTATAATTGCTTGACGGATAAAAGCTGTTCTAGATAGCCCTAGTTTTTTAGCAACTTCATTACTTGCTTTAGCTATATCATCAGGTATAGTAATAGATAAATTTGTCATATCAAATTCTATATTTAATTGCAACATCTAATCTTTTTTAGTGCTGTCATCCTCTTTCATGCCGTCTTTGAAAGCTTTTAAACCTTTGGCAAGGTCGGACATAACTTGTGGTAATTTACCAGCACCAAATAATACAAAAATAATTAATAGAACTATTAATAAATGGCTGAAGCTCATTCCCATAGTATTTCTTGCTATATAAGTTAAAATTTTATTATATTATATATTATAAATCTAATCCAGAGCAAAAATGTTTACCAAAAAACAATTCTCAGAATTCTTTGTTACTTTCTTTTATATCGGAAAAATAAAATATTGCCCTGGTACTTTCGGCTCTCTTGCTGCTTTTCCTTTATGTTACGCTATAATGTATTTTGTTGTTGATAATAAAATAATTATTCCTTTTGCAAATCTTACGCTTAATGAAGCTCAGCTTGTCAGCGTGGTCATTATAGCCTCTGTTATATGTCTATTACTCCTAATACTTGGTACATATTTTACTAAAATATACTTAAACTATACGGATTCCAAAGACCCAAAAGAGGTAGTAATCGACGAGGTAGTAGGGCAGTTATTAACTGTTATTTTAGTATTTTTCTCAGCAGTTTTTGTTAACGAATCAAACGTGATAAAACATTTAAGTACTTTAAAAGTTAGTATAATATTACTTTTTATATTACCTTTCTCTCTATTCCGTCTTTTTGATATATTAAAGCCTTGGCCTATTAATTGGCTTGATAAAAATATTAAAGGTAGCCTTGGGGTTATGGTTGATGATCTAGCTGCTGCAATCTTCGCCGCAGTAACACAATATGCGATTGTATTTGTGTTAATTGATAAAACCTATTGAAGCTTTATGTTAAGTATGTTATAATTAATTTATGATTAATTAAGGAGTAAATCATGTATTACTATTATCAAAATTTAAAAATATTAACCCACCAATTAAATACCTGACTTAAGAGGCATATTTAACATCATCGGCTTGGAACAATTTTTGTATATGTTTAGGATTGTTCTGTAAGCAACGTAAATAAGATTTAAGATTGTATTTTAACTCATCTTTTGTAAGAGGTATATGTTTTCTATTTACATTTCTTTTTAAGTCATTATTTAAGTATTCATCTGGATTATGTTGTGGAGTATAAGGAGGCAAAAAAAACAAAGAAATTTTATCTTTATGCTTATTTGTCCAGCTGTATACTTTTTTACTATGATGTACTTTTAAATTGTCTAATATTAAAAAGATCTTCCTTCTTGCAGATTTCACTAATCTTCTTAGAAATTCTATAAATATATCTGTTTTTAGTGTATCTTCATATAACATGAACCTTAGTTTACCATTGTTCGTAACAGTTGATATCATATTTATAGTAAATCGTTTTGATTTATGAATAACTACGGGTGTTTTGCCTTTTAAAGAATAGCTCTGTAACACCTGACATTCTGATTTTATACCCACTTCATCACACCAGTGTATTTCAGCTTGTTCCATTTGTGCTTGTTTTACTATTGCGGGATATTCTTCATCTAGCCATACTTGAACTTGTTTTGGCTGTTGCTCATAAGCTAATTTCTTTGGTTTTTGTGCAGTATATCCCCATCTTCTTAAATATTCTCCAATCGTACTTAATGGCAAAAAGAAACCACAGCATTTTTTAATCAGGGCATTAATAGCTTTTCTTGACCATAGTGCAGATTTGATATTGTGATCTTCTGGTCTAGAGTGATTTATATAATCTTGTATTTTTTTACCCAGCATTTCATTTATTATTCTTTTCTCTCCTGTCTTTCTTCCTCTAGACTTGCCAGTTATTGCATATTTATCACCTCTTCTTCTTTTGTTAACCCAGTTACTAATAGTCTGACGTGTTACTCCTATAAGATTTGATACATCTGATTGTTTTTCTCCTTTATCAATTGCTCTTAATGCAACTTTTCTTAAAGCTGCTTGTGCACTCGTTGATAATGTCCTAAAATCTTCTTTTTTTAGCATTATTTCATTCTAACATTATATTTTAGTATTTGCAACTATTATGTCAGGTATTTAATTGGTGGGTTAATATCTCGATTATGTAATTTAACAAACAGGTTTAAACAATGTCTATCTCACCAATTAGCCAGCTTATAAAAATTCCATCCCTCACATTTAGTTGTGTTGCGGCTAATTTAATATCTTTCACCACCCCATTCTCATATTACTACACTAAAGTTTCTTATTATCGATATTAATATCGAATTCTAAATTATTACCAATTAACTAAATTCTCTTTTAAGTACTAAAAAACGTCATTGCGAGGAACGTAGCGACGAAGCAATCTCAGGATGCTTAATGAGATTGCCACGCGGTCTATGACCGCTCGCAATGACGACTTGACATCCACGCGGGCAATACTGCCACGGGATGACAATTATGACGTTTTAATACTTACAAAAGAGAATAAATTAAATCAAACAATATTATTCTTACGAGGAAACTATGTCATCTTTATTAGACCACCCAATGGTGTGTTCTGAGCAATGGGAAAAATTTACTGAAATAGATCATGAAATTTGGAAAACATTATTTAACAGACATACCGAATTATTAAAAAACAGAGCTACAAACGAAATTAGTAGAAGGAATAGAAAAACTAAAAATTTGTAATGATCGAATTCCTAAATTTTCGGAGCTTAATAGAATATTAATGAAAGAAACCAATTTTTCTATAATACCGGTAAAAGGCTTTATACCTGAAGATTTATAGTCCCTTTGGTGGTTAAACCCTCCATCTTCCAGATGGAAAAGCTTTAGCTTGCCATGTGCGCCATGATGCGTTAGCATCATAAGCACCATGACTCAATACAGCAACAAATCACACACAGTTTACTATCATCGCTATCATATAGTGTGGATTACAAAATATCGATACAAGGTGTTAACCTATGATATCAAAAAGCGAGTGAGAGAAATTATTGCAGTAGTTGCAGAAGAGCTCAATATTAAAATAGAAAATGGAGTAATATCAAGCGATCATATACATATATTTGCCAATATACCACCTCATATTAAAGTAAGTGAATTTGTGCAAAAAGCTAAAGGAAGATCGTCAAAAAAGATACAAGAAGAATTTCCAATATTAAGAAAAAAGTATTGGGGTAGACATTTATGGGCAAGAGGATACTTTAGTTCGACTAGTGGCAATGTGACTGATGACATGATTAATGAATATATTAATAGACATACTGATGCTCATGAACCAGCAATGACTACTAATATAAGACTGGAATAAGCTTTAGCTTGATTCTCGACTTCTAGTCGCTATAGACAAACTTTCATCTCTCAGATGAAAGTGATTGATTTTTTAAATTTCTAGCACAGCGTAAATTTCCTTCTACCTGCTTTATTCGTCAGCCTCATCAGCTTGATTATTTGGAAGAACCCGATATATTCCATGACGTTTTCGGTC
The DNA here is from genome assembly GCF_964026465.1 of Rickettsia endosymbiont of Rhinocyllus conicus. Taxonomy (NCBI): domain Bacteria; kingdom Pseudomonadati; phylum Pseudomonadota; class Alphaproteobacteria; order Rickettsiales; family Rickettsiaceae; genus Rickettsia; species Rickettsia endosymbiont of Rhinocyllus conicus. The sequence goes on from NZ_OZ032155.1 coordinate 1,453,884, forward strand.
ATGTGCCGTTACTTGTAAATCCCGTATTTGCTGACTTTATGCAGCAATTTGGGCTAAAAGGTTTAGAAGCCATTGAAGCGGGTATGCTAGACTGGAAAAATATAAAACAATAATAATTAAAAAAGAGGTTTATTATGACAATAACATGTTCACTAAGTGATAAAAAATGTATTCCATGCGAGGGAGGTGTTCCACCTCTTGAGAAAAAAGAAATCGATAAATTACTATCTGAATTACAAAATGGATGGATAGTGAATAAGTCAGGACATCTATACAAAAAGTATAAGTTTCCTGATTTTATGCAACCTATAGAATTTGCTAATAAAATAGCTGAAATTGCCGAGCAGGAAGTACATCACCCAGATTTAACTATATCTTGGGGAGCATGCAGTGTAGAAATATGGACTCATAAAATTGATGGTCTTACTGAAAGCGATTTTATTTTAGCTGCAAAGATAGAGGGTATACTCGTTTAATTTGAAAAATTGGTGGCAGTAGTCATGAGCTACGCGACTGAAAGGAGCGTGGCAATCTCATGAAATAGGATTCCTGAGATTGCCGCGTCGATGCGTTGCATCTCCTCGCAATGACAATTTTTCATTCCGCACCACAATGCCTTTCAAGTTAAAAATACTGATGATCTCTTTCAAATTATCATTGACTAATTGCCAATATAATAATATGATACGACAAATATTTATAAATTTTTAAAGAGATATTTTTCATGTTCGCAGTTATAAAAGCAGGTGGAAAACAATATAAAGTAGACCAAAACAGCGTTATTAAAGTCGAAAAAATTGAAGGTGAGCTTGGCTCTAAAATTCAGCTTAATCAGGTTTTAATGATGGGTGAATATTCAAAGCCTTCTTTTATCGGTACTCCATTAGTAAAAGGAGCTGTTGTTACAGCTGAAATTACTAACCAGCTTAGAGATAATAAAATTATAGTTTTTAAGAAAAAACGTAGAAAAAATTATCGTCGTAAAGCCGGTCATCGTCAAGAATTGACAGAGCTGAAAATATTAGATATTACAAAACAATAATAGACTTTTTGTAAAAGTTAATAATAAAGGAATCATAAGATGGCAACCAAAAAAGCTGGTGGTAGTTCTAGGAACGGAAGAGATTCAGCCGGTCGAAGACTTGGCGTTAAAAAAGCTGATGGGCAATATGTAATACCTGGCAATATTATAGTTAGACAACGTGGTACAAAAATCCACCCTGGAGTAAATGTTGGGATTGGTAAGGATCATACTATTTTTGCTTTAACATCAGGAAGAGTAGAGTTTTTAACTAAGCGTGATCATAAAATAGTAAACGTTACAGAAATCGCTAGTGCATAATTAAGATTTTATAATAGCCTGCGTGAATCGTTTTTTCTCTCGTCATGCTGTGGCGGCTTTGTTGAGTGAATCAGTTTTCCAGTTGTCATCCCGCGACTTGATCGCGGGATCCAGTTAAAAATACTAATAAAATTAGTATTTTTTATTATTTTTTGGATGCCGTGGTTAAGCCACGGCATGACATCGAAAGTGCTTTTCGATCCGTGCAATAATGCCTCCTGTGGCTTGGGAACTAGATCCAGGAAACAGTAAAAAATACCAACAATTTTAGTATTTTAAGCTGGATTCCGTGGACAAGCCACGAGGGGGGATGACTACCCTTAGGGTGCTTTTGATCCATGCAAGTAAATCTTAAGCGAGAATGACATTATAGTTAACTAGACTACCGTACCTTTAGCTATGCATCTCCTCGCAATGACGAAAAACTAAACGATATTAATACCCCACAAAAACAGCAGTAATAGGCTTCTATATATGGCCTTAATAATTCAAAAATTCGGTGGCACTTCCGTTGCAACTATTGACAGAATAAAAAAAATCATCCCTATTATAAAAGCTGAAATAGCTAAAAATAATCAAGTAATTATAGTAGTTTCTGCTATGGCAGGGGTCACTAATCAACTTGTTACATTATGTAATGAAGTATCAAGTCTTAATAAATCATCTCAACTTGCAGAATATGATGTAGCACTTTCTAGCGGTGAGATAGTTACGGCTTCATTGCTTGCACTTGCTCTTCAAGAAGAAAATATAAATGCCAGATCATTTTTGGCGTGGCAATTACCAATTTTGACTGATGATAATCACAGTAAAGCTTTAGTAGAATCAGTTGATACAAACTTATTGAACGAATGTTTACAACAAAATATTATTCCTATAATTGCTGGTTTTCAAGGAATCAATAAACATAATAGATTAGCTACATTAGGTAGAGGTGGGTCTGATACTACCGCTGCTTTAATTGCTGCAGCCATGAAAGCAGATAGGTGCGATATTTATACGGATGTAGAGGGTGTATTTGCTGCTGATCCAAGAATTATTCCAAAAGCAAAAAAGATAGACGAGATAGACTTTTCAGAAATGTTAGAGTTAGCATTAAGTGGAGCAAAAGTATTACATACAAGGGCAGCAGAAATAGTAATGCGATATCAAATAGATATGCGTATTCTTTCAACTTTTGCACCTGAAGCAGGTTGCACGTTAATCACTTCAAAAGATAAAATTATGGAAAAAAGAATAATTAGCGGCATTACTTCTAATAAAAATTTATTATATATAACTATAGAAAGCTGTTCGTTAAACTTTATTCAAGTTGCGAGTGTTATTGCACAAAATAATAATCATATTGAGTTGATGCAAGAAATAGAGCATAACAAAAGATATAGTTTTATTACTGATTTAACAGATAAAAATAGTTTACATATACTACTTACTAATTTGAAAAATAATAATCAAATAAGTAATTTTACCTTTGATACTGAAATTGCTACAGTTTCAATTATTGGTCATGGGATTAAAAATGATTTGAAATTGCTTGAAGTGATATTATCAAAATTAGCAAAAGATAATATCAATGTTCAAATGGTACAAATATCGGAAATTAAGATTATTCTATTAATAAATGATAAACAAGTAGAGAAAACAGTTCTCGATTTATATGATCTTCTTAAAATATCTGAAACAGAACACTGTTAACACTTAAATACATGTATCTTGGATTAACGCTTATTTAACTTTCCAAATTTTGAAGTATTTTCGGTATAATTAATTAAAATATCTTAAAACTTATTACTTATATCGTGAAATATCTTCTATTTGTCATTTATTAGTTATATATTAATAAATAATCTATATAAACTATAAATTCTTATCATTTAGAAATAAATTGTTATAACTCTTAAGCCTTTTAGGAGTGAATATTTACGGGAAAAAATAATGAGCGATAAAGAAAATTTAAGAGATAATATAAGTTATCATTTAAAAGAAAAGGTAAAAGAAGAATTAAAAGAAAGAGGTATTTCAGCATATAAACTTGCTGCAGAAACAAATACCAATGAAACTTTATGGAAAAATTTTATAACAAAGGAACAAACAATATTACCTAGCTCAGAAGCAATTGTTCGGTTTGCCGATTATATAGGAGCTGCATTAGATGATGTTATTGGCAGAGATCTTGCTAAAGAAATAGAGTTAAAGAAATCAAAAGAAATAAATATTAATAAGAAAGAAGTAGAATCAAATATACCAGCATTTTTAACTCAACTACCAAAAGAAGCTCTGCAATCTGTCATGGAAGTAAGAGAAAAAGCAGCAGGGTTTGCACATAAATCAGTACAAAAGCCAAATGAGCCAAAAAAATCTTTTATAGAAAAAGAGCAAGTTAAACGATCTAATAAGCAAACAGAAAGATCACGTTAAAATAAAAATATGTTTTATAACCTTGATCCTAATATTAAGCCTAAAAATTTGCTTGATATCTTAAAGTGGAAAATGACTTCAAAAAAGTCAGAAAGGTTACCATTATCGGCATCTATCACAACCGATATTCCTCCAATAACTCATGATAAGAATATAAGAGTAAGCTATGTAGGTCACGTTACTTTCTTAATTCAGGTGCAAGGTCTAAATATTTTAACTGATCCGGTATGGTCGGAGAGAGCAAGTCCTTTTACCTTTGCAGGACCGAAAAGAATAGTAAAGCCCGGTATCGATTTTGCTGATTTACCTAAAATCGATTTTATATTAATAAGCCATAATCATTATGATCATCTAGATATTAAAACGATTAACGATTTATGGCTGCGGGATAAGCCTAAAATTATTACTCCTCTTAAGAATGATATAATAATAAAAAAACATATTAAAGATGCTGAAATTATTACTTTAGGGTGGAGTGAATCTTACAAAGATAAAAATATAGAATATTGCTTAGAGTCAGCACAACATTGGTCAGCTAGAGGAATATTTGATAAGAACGAAGCGTTATGGGGAACTTTTATTATTAAAACCAAGAAAGGTGATATTTGTTTTATAGGCGATTCAGGTTATAATGCAAATATTTTTAAAGAGATCGGCGAAAAATATAATATTTTACTTAGCCTTATTCCAATAGGAGCTTATGAACCAAGATGGTTCATGCAACCGGTACATATGAACCCTGAGGAAGCAGTACTTGCTCATCTAGATTTACGATCTAAATTTTCTATAGCAAGCCATTTCGATGTCTTTCAATTAGCTGACGAAGCCTTTAACGCAGCTCCTTTAGAGTTACAGCAAGCAATTAAAAAGCATAACATCCAAGACGATAAATTTATCATCCCGAAAGTGGGTAATTTTTTCTTATTTGATCAAAATAATAAGTTACTTTAAAATGATGAAATTAAAAAATCTATTATTTTAATTTCTCTATCTCTTCGCTAGTTAAACCTGTATACTCTGTAATTCTTTCAGTAGGTTCATTATTAGCTAACATTTTTTTTGCCATAGACATTTTTAACGCCAGTTTAGGATAAGGAGGTCTGAGGATAAGCAAGTAGTGTTAGAAATTTTTTAGATTTATTGAAATTAAAAGCATTTACGCAAGAAAGTATATGAACTAAGAAATTAATAGGGGAGCGATGTCTTGAATGTTCAAGGTTCATGCTGTTTTTTAGTACATTAAATACTGATTCAATTATTGATCTGCTTTTTAAGAGTATTTTATCTTCTATATCTAATAAATGATTTTTCATATCCTTGCGAATCCCAGTAAATAACCGTAGCCCACGACTAAATAATTTAGCGGACATTTCCTTAGAAATATAAGCCTTGTCTCCAAATAATTTACCCCATAATCCTTTGGTAATTGAGTCTACAGCAGATAAATCACTAGCATTACCCTTTGTTATTTTAATTGCCATAATCTGACCTTTATTATTAATTACAATATGTAATTTAAATCCCATAAACCATCCGTAACTACTCATACCTATTTTAGCAATGCCACTAAACACTTTATTATTATTTGTACGTTTTGCATGACATATCGATAATTTGGTTGAATCAACAAAATATATACCAGTCTCATCTCCTGTAAATAATTGTAACATTATAGTTAAAGGTAATACTAATCTTGGCCACAACTGGATTATCCGACTGTAACTAGGAAGACTAAAATATCCTCTATATTTACATGATAGATGATATAAATAATAATTCTTAAAATCTTTGCATGGAGATATATAAAAATATAATACTATAGTTATATAGTTCTGAAAGCCTTAAACTCCCTGATCTCCTACGCTTCCTAACGCTGGTGGGTATTAATTTGCTTTCTTCCCATTCTTCGTAAACTTTACAATAATTATCTATTATACAAAATAGAGTTATGATACATCTTTTCATTGTTGAGTGCATATTTTTTTGATTCAAAATCTATGTAACTCAACACTCCTCTCTTGTAAATACCCTGCTTTATTGTCCCAAATTTGGGAGAAAAACCCCGCACTTGCAGTGCGTCGTTTTAACATATAGAATGTAGAGATGCAGTATTACAAGAAGATAAGCCACACAGTTTACGATTGCACTTATCATATAGTATGGGTGACTAAATATCGATATAATATATTGGTTGGTGATATTGGTAGGAGAGTCAAGGACCTAACCCAAGAGATATGTAAGGATAATGGAGTAGAGATATTAAGAGGGAAGATAGCTTCAAATCACGTACATATCTATGTATCTGTGCCACCTTATCAAAGTATTAGTAAGGTGGTACAGTATCTAAAAGGAAAGAGTTCAAGGAAGATTCAGCAGGAATTTCCAGAATTACGGAAACAGTATTGGGGTAAACACTTATGGGCTGTTGGATATTTTGTCAGAACCACAGGCAATGTGACTGACCAAATGATCAAGGATTATATTGATAAACATGAATCGAGAGATGATAAGTTTGGAAACTTTCAAGTTGAAAACTAGCTATAGCTAAGGCATTGATGCCATAATCTTAAGCCCTGCATTTGCAATGCAGGGTGGTTAACTATCTTTATTCCTTACACTCTTATCCTAAACTGGCGTTTTTACTTTATTTTTAGCATCTTCAATTTTCTGCTCTTCTACAGCTAAATTATCCATTTCAGTTTTAACCATTTTTTCATAGGTGTTGAGATCTTCTTCCGACCAACTAGCTTGATCTAAAGCGTAAAAAGCTTTCTTCATAATAAGATCCTGACCTATTAAATGCTCCATTTCTTCTAATGTACTTTCATGTGCATGTTTAAAGAAATATGCCCATTTTTCTTGAAGATTCTCTAATTGATTTAGTTCTTTGTTAAATTTCTCTAATTCTAAAAAAATAAAATAAAAATCCTGTAAATCATTCTCATAGGTTTTAGTATCAAGTAGCCTATGGTTTGATCTCCAGTCCTCTTTATTTGGGAATAGGATAAAATCGGCAATGGCTAGGAATATGACGCCTTTTAGCTTGGCATATACTGCCATTTTTTTGTGATGTTCATCCTCTTTGATTATTTGCCTTGAATAGGCTTTTGCAGCATAAAGTTGGGCTCTTTTTTCAAAACCTGGATGTTTACTTATCTGCATCTCTACAATAAATTGCGTGCCGTTTTCATCTTTGCACAATACGTCAACAATAGATTGTCTATAAACTGCAATATCAGGGTCTTGATTGGTTTTTAAAAAAGTAACTTCTTTAATTTTTTCTTCCCCTGTATAACCTAAAATATCATTTAAAAAATGGATGAGTATATCCTTATTCTTTTCTCTTCCAAATATTTGTATGAATGCAAAATTATTCTTTGGGTCAAGGAAGCGTGTAATTGACATAAACGTAATCTGTCTGAAATAATAATTATTATAACATAAAAGCTATAAAGTGCCAAATAATACAATTTAATTGAAAAACATTTACATCAAATCTATTCCAATAAATGCCTTGTTTTCTTTTGTTACTTCTGTTAGCCTTTCTTGGTGTTCAAAAAGTATATACTCGTTTTATTTGAAAAATTGGCGACAAAGTCTTTTGCTGATAATCCTCACGTACTTTTTGTACGCTGCGGTTATCAGCTTCAAGCCGCCTTGCTCTTTTCCAAATAAAACTTCGTATACCCAACTCTTCATTTATTAGCAGTATACTCATGTTAACAATCCCATATAATAAGTGATTTTATGCTATACGAAAAATTTGAACACAACATCAATAATTTAATAGGTGGTTTTGGCTTATCTAAAATAGCTATTGCGGTTTCTGGCGGTAGTGATTCAGTAACATTACTTTACCTTGCAAGTATCTGGGCTAAAAAAAATAATATAGAGTTATTTGTTTTATCGGTTGACCATAATTTAAGAGAGCAATCAAAGCAGGAAATTGAGTATATCCAAAATACTGCTAACGATTTAGGGCTTAAGTTTTATAGCCTTTCTTTCGATCATCAAAATAATTTTTCTAATTTACAGGAGCGAGCAAGAAAAGGGCGTTATGATTTAATGACTTCATTGTGCCAAAAGCTTGATGTATTAGTTCTATTAACCGCTCACCATGAAGATGATTATATAGAAAATTTTTGCCTTAGATTAGAGCGTAAAAGCGGCGTATTCGGACTTAGCAGCAGCAGCATAAACTGGCATAATAATACACAAGTAATTAGACCTCTGTTTAATATTCCTAAAAGCGAATTAGTAAATTATTTAGTTACAAATAATATTAAATGGTTTGAAGATCAATCAAATTTATCGACTAAATATAGACGTAATGCAGTTAGGCAGAAATTAGCTAAAGAGGAAGTTTATATTAAAGATGATATAACTACTCAGCAAATTAAAGTTAATGAATTAGTAGAAAATAAGTTTAAACCGGAATTAATATCCGCAATAGCCGAATCGGTAAAGATATCTGAATATGGCTTTGCTTTTCTTGATTTAATTAAATTTAGCGGATTTTCACAAGAAGTACGAGTGCAGCTAATTAACTTTTTACTGATAATAATTAGCGGACAGCAACGCTCGGCTCGTTTCTATTCGGTAGAGCCTATTTTAAAATTAATTATGCAAAGTTTGGATTTTAAGAATACTCTGCATGGTTGCGTAATTAAGCGTATGCAAAATAAATTATTAATATATCGGGAATTTGGTAAAAAGCTACCAGAAAGTAAGTTATTATTAGATAAGCAGGTTGTTTGGGATAATCGTTTTCGTATTACAAAAAACCATGACATAGAAAATTGTGTAGCAACATATTTATCGCTAGAAGATTATAAAATAATCAAGAAAGAACTAGATCTAGAAGTTTTAAAAAACCTATCTTGTGGAAACCACAATGCGATTTTATTTACCTTACCTATTATTAAAATACTTGAAAAAGTTGTAGCAATACCACATATATCATACTATGATAACGACATAAAGAGTTTTAACGTCTCTTTTGCTCCGGATTTTACATCTCGTTTTACACATTTTTACTGAGTCAGTTAATTAAACTGGTAAAAATGTTTTTGTTTATAATTAATGATTTTTGTTAGGTTTTGTATCAATGAATAATCAAGGTAAAAATATTATAGTTTGGGCAGTAATTTTTGTTTTTGTAATACTGCTTTTTAATGTTTTTCAGTCTGATGGGTTACTCAGCAGTAAAAATAATATATCTTTCTCAGAATTTTTAACAAAAGTCGATGAGAAAACTGTTAACTCGGTTAAAATTCAAGGAAGAATAATAGAAGGAACTTCAAATGATGGTTCTAGTTTTAGTACTTACGCTCCTGATTATCCTGATTTAGTAAATCGTCTAAATAATAATGACGTTAATATAGAAGTCGTGCCGCCTGAAACAAGAATGAACACATTTTTAAGCTTCTTAATTTCTTGGTTTCCGATGCTTTTATTAATCGGTGTTTGGGTTTTCTTTATGCGACAAATGCATGGCGGCGGTAAAGCTATGGGGTTTGGTAAATCTAAAGCCAAACTTTTGTCGGATAAGGGTCCAAAAATAACTTTCAAAGATGTAGCTGGTATTGATGAAGCAAAAGACGAATTAACCGAAATAGTGGACTTTTTAAGAGATCCAAGCAAGTTCCAAAAGCTTGGCGGTAAAATACCTAAAGGTTGTTTGCTCATAGGTCCTCCAGGAACTGGTAAGACGCTGCTTGCTAAAGCAATTGCAGGTGAGGCTAACGTACCATTTTTTAGCATCTCTGGTTCTGATTTCGTTGAGATGTTTGTAGGCGTGGGTGCTAGCCGTGTGCGTGATATGTTTGAGCAGGGCAAGCGTAACGCTCCTTGTATTATCTTTATTGATGAGATTGATGCGGTAGGTCGCCATAGAGGTATTGGTATGGGCGGCGGCAATGATGAGCGTGAGCAAACATTAAATCAAATGTTAGTCGAGATGGACGGATTTGAAGCAAATGAGGGAGTTGTGATTATTGCAGCTACCAACCGTCCCGACGTTCTTGATAACGCTTTATTAAGACCAGGTAGGTTCGATAGGCAAATTACTGTCTCAAATCCTGATATTGATGGACGAGAAAAAATACTACAAGTGCATTTAAAGAAAGTAAAATATAGCACTAAAATCGTACCAAGAATTATTGCCAGAGGAACACCTGGATTTTCTGGTGCTGAACTCGCTAATTTAGTTAATGAAGCTGCTCTTATTGCAGCAAGACGCAATAAGAAAGAAGTAGAAATGCATGATTTGGAAGAGGCCAAAGATAAGGTCATGATGGGGGTTGAGCGTCGCTCAATGATTATGTCCGATGAGCAGAAAAAACTAACAGCATATCATGAGGGTGGTCATGCTTTAGTTGGTTTATATTGTCCCGCTTCTGATCCTATTCATAAAGCTACGATTATTCCACGTGGTAGAGCTCTTGGTATGGTTATGAGATTACCGGAAAATGATCGTTTTTCAATGCCACGTGATAAGATGGAAGCAGATATTGCGGTAGCCATGGCTGGTAGAGTAGCTGAAGAAATTATATTTGGTAAAGAAAAGGTAACCTCAGGAGCATCATCAGATATAAAGATGGCAACCAGAATGGCAAAGGCAATGGTTACCGATTGGGGGCTTAGCGATAAGGTCGGTCCTGTATATCACGGAAGTGCTAGTGAAGATATGTATACTAATAGAAATAGTTCTAGTGATAGATCGGAAAGTACTTCAGAGTTAATAGATGAAGAAGTAAAGAAAATTGTTACTACCGGCTATGATTTAGCAAAAGACATTTTAACTAAGCACTTAGATCAACTTCATATACTTGCTAAAGCCTTAATAGAATATGAAACATTATCAGGTCAGCAAATTAAAAATTTACTTAGCAGCAGACAGCTAGACTCTGAAGAAGAAAATAACTTTCCTTTTGGTGCGGCATCATCTACCATAAAAATAGCCGAAGAAAAAGACCTTAAGAAAGCAAAACCAATTAAAGCTAAAAAGGAAGATAAAAGCTAAATCATAATATTAAAGAGTATATAGTATGGCAGAGTTAAGGTTACCGCCAAATTCAGTTGTAAAAAAAGGTAAGGAACATAAAGCAAAAGGAGATGTATCTAATCTTAGAAAAATAAAAATTTATAGATATGATCCTGACCTTGATGAGAATCCTACTATTGATAGTTTCGAGATAGATTTAAGCAAAACCGGTCCGATGGTTTTAGACGCTTTAATTAAAATCAAAAACGAAATTGATTCTACTGTAACTTTTAGACGTTCTTGTCGTGAGGGAATTTGTGGTAGTTGTGCAATGAATATTGATGGCACAAATACTTTAGCATGTATTAAGCCTATAGAAGAAATTTCAGGCGATATTAAAATCTATCCACTTCCTCATATGAAAGTGGTAAAAGATTTAGTGCTGGATATGTCTCATTTTTACGCACAATATGAATCTATAGAACCATGGCTTAAAACCGATAGTTCAGCTCCATCCAATGCTGAAAGATTACAGTCGATTAAAGATCGAGAGAAGCTTGACGGATTATATGAATGTATATTATGTGCATGCTGTTCTACTTCTTGTCCTAGCTATTGGTGGAATGGGGATAAATATTTAGGTCCTGCAATTTTACTTCAGGCATATAGATGGATTGCCGACTCACGGGATGATCATACAGGCGAGCGTCTAGAGGCTTTAGAAGATCCGTTCAAGCTCTATAGATGTCATACAATTATGAACTGTACTAAAACCTGTCCGAAAGGTCTAAATCCTGCTAAGGCTATTTCTGAGATAAAAGGTCTAATTGCTGAACGGCACGGAGTGTGATTTTCGTTTGGAACGTCATTGCGAGGAAATTACGAAGTAAGGAAGTATAAAAAATGCTAATTTATAGCATTTTTTATTATTTTTTCTGGATTGCCACGCTCCTTACAGTCGCATAGCTTATGACGCCTCTCGATCCATGCAGGCAAAACTAATCACTCTCCATTAATCAGCTTTTTAAAGTAATTAATTTTATAAGACCAGAAGTAATTTTCATTGCTTTTTAAGGCTTTTATATCTAGAGCAAAGTCATTCTCATCATAGATGAAAATTTTAATTAACTTGAGATATGATAAAGTACCAAAGATAATAGAGCGGAATAAACCTAAGAAAGATTTTAAAAGTTGCTTATCAATTATAAGTATAATTTTATTGCATGGCGATTTGAATAAACTACGAATTAGCTTATAGTAAGAATGTCATCCCGTGGCTTGACCACGGGATCCAGAAAAAAGCGAGAAAGATCGAGCTTTTAATTTTAAAATTTGCTGTATTTAGGCTTTTTAAGTACTGGATACCGTGGTCAAGCCACGGTATGACGCCGAGGACGTTTTTCGATCCACGCAAGCAATGCCGCCACGGGATGACAATGAATACACTTTCCGAGTCATGCAACGACGCCGGTTTTACCTTGAAAGCGTTTTCAGTCCACGCAATAAGGCTATCTATTTTCTACCAAATAAACGTTCGATATCTTTAAGCTTAAGTTCAATGTAGGTAGGTCTGCCGTGGTTGCACTGTCCTGGAAATGGTGTATTTTCCATTTGGCGGAGTAGTGCGTTCATTTCCTCTCCTGATAATTTTCGTCCTGCTCTGATAGAATAGTGACAAGCGTAAGTCTCGGTAACATGCTCAATTAATTCGGTTAAGGCTATATTTTCCCCGCATTCTGCTAAATGATCAGCCAAATCTTGAATTAGCTTTTGTACGTTTATATCACCAAGAATATTAGGAATTTCGGTTACTATAATAGATTTTTCGCCGAATTTTTCTAAGCTTAAGCCTAATTTAGATAATTTATCTTTGTTCTCATATAAAATATCGGCTCTTTTCTCGTCCGGTAATTCGACTATTTCAGGAATGAGTAAACGCTGTTTTATTAACTCTTCATTCTTAATATAATTTTTGATTTTTTCATATCCAAGGCGTTCATGTGCCGCATGCTGGTCAGTGATTACTATACTATCTTCCGTCTGTGAAATAACATAAGTAGTGTGAAGCTGGGCTTTAGCTGCTCCAAGCCTATATTGTGAAGATTTTTGCGGCTCGTTCTGTATACGCTGCTCTACTTCCTGCTCGATCCTAGCATGTGGTAGTGTATCTATCAATTTTTGGCAGCTATTATTTGGCTTATATTTAGGCACAGTAGGTGATATAGCAGGTCGATATTCGCTAGGTTTACTATTCACGTTTAAGGATTTACTTATAGCTGGTTCTTTATTAACGAATGGGTTTTTAAATAATTCAATAGCACTAGATGCAATGGTGGTGGATGCGATATGACTTTTATTTGACAAGGCATTTTTGATTGAATCTATAAGTAAATTCCGTACATAATTCGGATCATGAAACCTAACTTCAGCTTTTGCCGGATGCACATTTACGTCAACAAGTTGAGGATCGATTTGCAGGAATATGGCACATAAAGGGTAGCGATCACGCGGCATATAATCTTGATATGCTACCCTTAGAGCTACTTGCAATAATTTATCTTTTACCGGTCTGTTATTGATGAATAAAAACTGATCTTCGCTGGAGGCTCTATTATATGTTGGGATGCTCGTATAGCCATAAATAGAAAAATCAGGAGATTTAAAATCTATATAAGAGGCATTTTTTATAAAATCCTCACCTATTACGTCAATTATTCTTTGTTTCAAGTTGTTTTCGGCGTCCTTATTTTGTCCTTTAAGCTTTAGTAAGGTTTTACCATCATGTGTTAGGCTAAATGATATTTCAGGATGTGCGAGTGCAATCTTTTTAACTACATCTACAGTAGCTGCAAGCTCAGTTTTATCAGTTCTTAAAAATTTCAGACGTGCGGGCGTAGCAAAAAATAAATCTCTTATCTCAATTTTAGTACCTTCATTATGAATAGCTGGAGCAATTTGTTTTTCGTCACCACCAATTAATTTAATTTGAAAAGCTTTTTGATTATCACGTTTTTTAGAAGTAATCAGCATTTTACTAATGGCGGCAATAGATGGTAATGCCTCGCCCCTAAAACCGAAAGTATGTATATTTAGGAAATCAGTCTCATCAAGTTTAGAAGTAGTATGACGCTCAACGGCAATCTCTAGCTCCTTATCCGTCATACCGACGCCATCATCGGAAATGATGATTAGATTTTTGCCGGCACGCTCTAAGATAATGTAAATTTTGGTACTACCTGCATCAACGGCATTTTCAACCAATTCCTTTACAACCGATGCGGGACGCTCTATAACTTCGCCAGCAGCAATGCGGTTGATAGTACTTTCTGAAAGAAGCTTTATAGTCATTTTGTTTCTATTAATCTAAATTTTTTACTACAATAAGGGCAGCTAACTTCCTTTTTTTCTTTATCAATTTCTAAATAAACTTTCGGATGATCATAAGGCGGCTCTTTACCGCAGCAAGATACAGATGCATCAACACTATTAACAATTTCCATAGATTTACACATTTTTCTTTTAGTAACATCTAACATAAGTTACTTTTAAATAAAAGACAAATTAATTTCTGGTGTCATTCCGCAGCGGCATTATTGTATGATTCCTATGTCATTCCTAGCTAAAGGCATTGTTGCGTGGATCAGTTTTCCAGTTGTCATCCCGCGAGCTTGTAGCGGGATCCAGTTAAAAATACTAATAAAATTAGTATTTTTTATTATTTTTGGATGCCGTGGTCAAGCAACTAGATGACATTGAAAGTGCTTTTCGATCCACGCGGGCAATGCCGCACGGGAATGACATCGAACACTGCATACAAGTCTTTTTAGAAGTAACATAACAGGAGGTAAAAATGAAAGATAAAGTAGTAGTTATAACTGGTTCAACAAGTGGTATCGGATTTGAAATAGCCAAGCATTTTGCAAAACTTGGTACAAAATTAGTTATTAATGGTTTTGCAAAAGATGATGAAGTGCAAAAAATTTCTACGGAATTAAAAAATCTTGGTGCAGCTGACATATTTTATCAAGGAGTAAATCTTGAAAAGCCGAGTGAAATAAAATCTATGTTTGAAAATATAGTAAAAGAATTCGGAAAAATAGATATATTAGTGAATAACGCAGGCATTCAACATGTTGCCCCTATCGATGAGTTTCCAGAAGATAAATGGGAACAGATTTTGCGTATAGATTTAATAGCCTCTTTTTATACTACAAAATACGCTATTCCTATAATGAAAAAGAACGGCTTTGGGCGTATCGTCAATATCGCTTCAGCTCACGCATATGTTGCATCCCCTTTTAAATCGGCATATGTGGCAGCAAAGCATGAAATCCTTGGATTAACTAAAACTGTTGCTTTAGAAGTAGCTGAGAATAATATCACTGTTAATGCTGTTTGTCCTGGTTATGTAAATACTCCTCTTGTAAAAAACCAAATAGCAGATACTGCAAAAGCTCGCCATATTAGCGAAGAATCAGCCTTAAAAGACGTAATATTAAAGTCACAAGCCACAAAGAAATTCGTGGAGGCAAGCGAAATAGCTGATTTAGTAATATTTCTATGTGACGAAAAAGCATCATCTATAACAGGAGCTGGACTCTTGATAGATGGGGGCTGGACAGCACAATAACCCAAATTTCTTAATAAACATTAACTATTAAGAAATAACTAATGCTAGAAATTTCTTGAAAAGTGCTTATTTAACTTATTACACTAAAATAAATTAATTTTTATTTTTAAGAGGGAGTTATGACACAAAAAGAGCATCCACAAACAACCGAACTAAATCAAATAAAAAACGCTAAAATACTACATTTTAAAGATGAACACGGCAAAGCTGTAGATGGGCATTTAATCGTAGGAGAAGTAGAACATAAAGAAAAAATAAACCTAGAAAGAAAATGAGAAATTGAAGTAAAGCGTGATTTAGGTAAATTTAAAAAGATTCTAGCCTTTTTAGGTATAATTAAACGTACAGAAAAAATTACTGTGAATGAAATATTTCCAGTAGAATCAGTCCGAAAAGAAGAACAAATTATAGGTGCTTTTACTAAAGATAAAAAATCAATAGAAAATTTTTTGGACGATTTAGATTTTCATGAAACAAAACTTTATGCTTATGATCTTAATGGTAAAAAAGTTGGAGAGGTAGGTGATTTTGCAAAAATAATATTAGATGAGGGTGTTAAGTTTGATGAAACTATCCTTGAAAAAAATGGAAAAGTATTTGCCATTAAGAAAAATAATGAGTTTTTAAAATCATTTTCTGCTTCTGCAGAAAAAGATAATCAGTTTTTAGATTTAAAAGGCAAACCGATACCAAATCAAAATCAGTTTAAACAAGAAAGTAATAAAATTTATTATTTAGGAAGTGTTAGAAATGAAAGGCAAGCTACTAAAAATACTTTAAAAAGCGATAAACGAACTGTAAAAATATCAGAAAAAGCAGCAACTAAAACTTTTCATAAAAATGAAAAGGTTGATACTTCAAAAGGCAAGAAAAGTCTTGATAAAAAACCAGCTAGAAGTGCTTTAAAAGGTAGTAGAGAAGTTGCAAAAAAAATAGGTGAAGAATTACGTAAAGAGCAAGAAAAGAATTTTGCAGGAATTAATAAAAAACCGAAAGCTGCCGCACTTAAAAAAGTAGAAACCCCAAAAGTTCCTACTAGATAATTTTGATTTTTATACAAACAAATTAAGATTTAAAGGTAATTTTAGGGCTGAATTATTTAAAAAGAGCCCTAAACTAAAAACTAATGCTGCTGATCATATTAAGAAGTATCATAATACTGAAGAAAGGAAACAAAAATTCATAGAGATATGCATGTTGATACTAGCAAAGGGATTAAAAATCTATCTATTAAAGATATTTTAAAACTAAATGAACCGCTTCCAGATTATGATTCAGACGACTCAGGTTTTACTAGTCACGATATAATTTGACAATAATAAAAACATGAATATCTTTAATAATAGTCAATAAATAGAGAATGTATTATGAAAAATAATGGTAGTGGCAATGAAAATCGTTGGAAAAAAGCTGTTGATAAATTTAGACATGAGTTAGGAGATCCAGTTGATTCAGTAAGGGTAAGAATATCTGAAAAATCAGATCATTCAGATTATCTGGAAGAGATAGCTACTGGTAAGTTAGTGAAAAGTATAGGTCGTTATACATTTGAATTTCCTATGCTAGTAATGTCGGAAGAGATACTACGCAATCACCAGATAACATACAGTAAATCTTTAGAAGCATTATTAGATCATGAGGGAAAACACGCTAGCACTGTTGGTAAGACAAGTAAAGGAGTAGAAGATCAACAAGCTTTTATTATGGATAAGAAAGGTAATTTATATATTGGAAGTCATGAAGGACAACCTGTTGATCCAGAAAATCCCAGCTTGTCTCATGCTTCATTTTTAGGTGGGATACCAGCTGAAATGGCTGGAATGATATCTATACGATGCTGGAAAAATAAAATTAATATCTGATAATAGTGGGCATTATGCTCCAGAACCTTTAGATATGTACCGTGGGATAAAAAAGATACAAGAAAAAATGCCAGGAGCTTTAGACAAAAATTGTTTAATTCTTATTCAGAACAAAGACCCTGAGCCTCTTAAGAATTTTGTAGCAAAAATGGAAGAAAAGGTTCAAGGAACGGGTGGCAAAACTCATTATGAACAATTGCGTGAAAACCGAATATCAAAAATTAAAGAATATCAAGCTAAGTTAAAAAATGTTTCTAAGAAAACTGCAGTAACACAAGCAGCAACAATAGGTAAAGATTTAAAAGATACATTATTAAAAAGAAAGCAAGATAATGAAAAGGCTACTGGAGATTTAGCTACAAATGCACGACGTGCAAAAAGGGCAAATTTTATTGGATAAAAATTTATACTTTAATAAATGATAGAACTTGTTTATAATAACTAATTAGTAATTAAGTTATTTAGAGTTCGATGAATAAATCTAAATTCATTTTTCTATCTGCCATTTCAGGGAATATACTTGAATATTATGACTTTACTGTATATTCAGTTTTCTCGCCGATTATAGGGCGAATTTTCTTTCCTGGGGAGTCAGAATTTATCCAGATTCTTTTAAGCTTAGCCGTATTTGCGGTTGGGTTTTTGACAAGACCTATCGGTGGTATATTATTTGGTTATATCGGTGATAGATATGGTAGGCGTATTGCCTTGATAATATCTATGCTTGGTATGACTATCCCGACCTTTATCATGGGTTTGATCCCCTCATATGCAGATATTGGGGTTTATGCACCTATAACTCTAATCATAATGCGGCTTATTCAGGGACTTTGTATTAGCGGTGAGGGAACAGGAGCTGCTATTTTCATTTTAGAACATCGTCAAAATTTAAGACCTGGTTTTACAGCAGGTTTAGTACATGGTTCCAATATTGTTGGCACATTAGTAGCAATTTTTATTGGTATTATAATCGAGCGTTATTTTTCCCATATTGATTTTGCATGGCGGTTTGCTTTTCTTCTCGGCGGATTTATAGGGCTTGCCGGATTTTACTTGCGACTGCGTGTTTCAGAAACGCCGATTTTTAAAATGCTTGAGAAAAAGAAAAAAGTTCTTAAAGCTCCTTTTTCCAACGTAATAAAAACAGCTTGGAAATCTATGTTTTTGACCATATGTATAGGTGCCATAGCTAGCAGTATTATGTATTTAGTAAAAACATATATAAATGTGTTTTATTACAATGTTATGCATTTTGATAATGCTATTGCTTTATCCTATTCAGCTTATAGCTTGTTTATTGCAATGGTTGCGATGCCGCTTGCTGGCGGTGCTGCCGATATTATCGGAAAGTTTAAGATGAGTATGTTAGTCGGTACTGCAATTTTGTTATTGATCTTACCGACTATGTTACTTATGTCGGCAGAAGAAACTTGGCAGCAAATTCTAGCACTTACTATTCTTGGCATGCTTGCAGGAAGTATAGCAGGTACGGCATATATATTCGTTATTTCTCTATTTACTGCAGAGCAAAAATTTACCGGCGTTGCTTTCAGCTACAACTTTGCGATAGCAATATTTGGCGGTACATCCCCGATTATTTCACGTTGGCTTGTTGAGCATACTAAATTATTTTACGCTCCAGCTTTCTATATCATGATTATTGCAGCTATATTTTTAATTATTATGTATATGATGAGAAGAGTAATCAAACAGTTGTTAAATAGTTATGAACAAAAAAAATAGAGAAGTAACAAGTAGCTGGTTTACTAATTTACGTGATTTATTATGCACGGAATTTGAGAAAATCGAAGAAGAATACGCAAAGGCAAAAGGTTTAAAGCCAGGTAAGTTTGTCCGCTCAACCTGGGAACGTGATGGCGGTGATGGCGGTGTTATGTCTGTCATGAAAGGGGAAGTGTTTGAAAAAGTTGGCGTTAATATATCGACTGTATTCGGTGAATTCTCAAAGGCGTTTCGTGCCGAAATCCCGGGAGCAGAGCTAGACGGCAAGTTTTTTGCTACTGGTATTTCATTAGTTGCTCACCTTAAATCTCCGTTAATCCCTGCAATGCACTTCAATACTCGTTATATTGAAACCTCAAAAAACTGGTTTGGTGGCGGTGGTGATTTAACGCCTTTTTATCCAGAAGAAGACGAGACAGCAAAATTTCATGTAGCTTTCAAAGAAGCATGCGACAAATATGATTCTGGCTATTATCCTAAATTTAAAAAGCAATGTGACGAATATTTTTATTTGAAGCATAGAAAAGAACCGAGAGGAGTCGGCGGAATATTTTACGATTATCTAAATAGTGGTAATTTTGAGCAAGATTTTTCTTTTACGCAAGATGTAGGCAAAGCGTTATTATCAGTATATCCTGAAATCGTTAGAAATAAGCTATTTTTACCGTGGACGGATGAGCAGAAAGAATATCAGCTCATAAGACGAGGTAGGTACGTAGAATTTAATTTGCTATATGATAGAGGCACAAAGTTTGGCTTAATGACTGACGGCAATGTTGAGGCAATATTGATGTCTCTACCACCCGAAGTAAAATGGTCGTAACAAAAAACCACCTTGGCTGGTTTTTTCCTTGACTATTTTTTAATTTCGTTTTATTCTGCTCTACTTAGAATATTATAATATCTTGATTAGGCGATAAGCTAATGGCAAAGAAAAATAAAAACATTTTGGTAAGGTTAGTAAGTACAGCAGGTACAGGCTTTTTTTTAGTGAAAAAGCGTAATCCAAAAACGCAAACCGAAAAGCTTTCTTTTCGTAAATACGATCCAAAAGTAAGAAAACATGTTCTTTTTAAAGAAGAAAAAATAAAATAATCGAAGTAATATATGGCAGTAAAAATTCGTTTAGCTAGAGGCGGTGCTAAAAAGCGTCCTTTTTACCGTGTAGTAGTAGCTAACGCAACCGCACCACGTGATGGTGATTTTTTAGAAAAAGTTGGAACTTATAATCCAATGCTTGCTAAAGATAGTAATGAGCGTGTAGTTCTAAAGGCGGATCGTGTAGAATATTGGCTTAAATCTGGTGCTAAACCAACAGATAGAGTTGCAAAATTTATCGAGCAAGCTGGTATAGCTCTTCCTGAAAAAGTCAAAAAAGAGATGGAAGTTAAGCTAAAAAACCGTAAAGCTAAACCAAGCAAAAAAGAAGCATAGTTATACCACTGTCATCCCGTGGCTCATCCACGGGATCCAGTAAAAAAGTTTAGAGTGTTGTCAAATCTAGCATTGTCGCTTGTACCTGTGTTGTTGCATAGCTCTAGAAACGCCTCCGATGTCATTCTTAGCAACGGCTGGAATCCAGCATAAAGCGAGAGAAATCGAGCTTTTAATTTTAAGTTACTATGCTTGGATTTTACTGGATCCCGTGGACGAGCCACGGGATGACAGAGGGTAAAACTAAGCTATATAACAACACTAGTCAGGCTACAGTATAAAATTAAAAGCTTTAAATTTACTTAGCTGAATATCTAAAAAAATAAGCCGGATTAGCTCAGTGGTAGAGCAACCGCCTTGTAAGCGGTAGGTCATCAGTTCAAATCCGATATCCGGCACCACCTTTATAGGTGAAAAATTGTAAAAATATTAGATTGCCGAGTTGAGAATTTCCGGCATTGTTGCATGACTCCGATGTTATTATTGTGGAGGCTTGCCTGTGTGGATGCTAAGTCGTCATTGCGAACGAACGAAGTGAGTGCGGCAATCTAGAAAAATAATAAAAAATGCTAATTTATAGCATTTTTTATACTTCCTTGCTTCGTCAATTACTTCGTAATTTCCTCGCAATGACGAGAAAATTGATCCACGCGGGGCAAGCTTTAAGCGGGAATGACATATAGGACGTTTTTTGATATTTATGCGGGCAATGCCGGCTTGACCCCACGGGATGATACTAATAATAACGGTTTCAGAGCCATAAAAACACTGTGCTTGAAACACATAAACCATATCCACCCATTTCAGCGCCCTTAGCTCAGCTGGATAGAGCAACGGATTTCTAATCCGTAGGTCAGAGGTTCGAATCCTTTAGGGCGCGCCACTCTTCAGTTTTTGCTATTTGTACGAACGTCTTGAACTATGAATCATGATAACAATTTAAAACAAAAGAATTCTTACATATTAGGTGTAGGAAAAGCAGGAGCTAAAAATTTAGATTTTCAGCACCAGATGTTAAAGCGGCATTCTATAGAGCAACTTGAAAAAGCTGGTCTAAAAGAAAGCGCCATTATCTGGGATATTGGTTGTGGAAATGGTACAATGACTGAGATCATGGCATCTAGAGTAGGTGATAATGGGCAAGTATATGCAGTTGATATTAGCGAGCAACAAATCCAAATAGCCCAGCAAAGAATTAAGAATGCAGGACTCAAAAATGTTACATTTATAGTTAGTGATCTTTACTCACTATCAAATAATGATTATCCCAAAGCCGATATTGTCTATTCTAGATTACTATTAATGCATCTGAAAAATCCTATTGAAGCTATAAAGCTGATGAGTTCTTTATTAAAAAAAGAAGGGATAATTTCATTACAAGAATCTGATCTAAATTCAACTCTTCAAAAACTAAACAATCAGGAAACTAATGAAAGTTTCAAACGTTATTATAAGCTTGTCACGACTTATGGGCAAATTAACGGAGTTCATTATGACATAGGCAATAAGTTAGCTAATATATGTCAAAGTTTAAATATTTTTTCAAAAGTAGAACATTATATTTCTAGTTATGATTTTAATGAATATAAAGACTTGCTCTTGGCTAGATATGACGAATTTAAAGACATAGTTGTTTTAGCTCGTTTAATAACTAAAGAAGAATCTCTACAACTTCGAGAGAAGCTGCAAGTTTTTTTTAATAGTGAGGAATTAATAAAGATGAACTTAAAAATTAATCAACATCATTTATTACTAACTATATAAAAGCTAGAAATTAACTCATTATATAGCCTGCTTCATGACAATTTAGCAATAATGTTTTTCACTTCAAACTCATAAGCTTCTTCAAAATTCCAATGAAGTTTGAAAGGAAGTAAAATACTATCTCTTGCCACCCTACCATAAAATTTTTATGCTGCTTGTGAATTTTGTTGCATAAAAAAAGCATCATTTATATACTGTCTTTTTGTGCCTAAGGTTAGCAAATCGTACACTAGGTCGTGCCACACATATCCCATAATAATCTTAGCAAAATAGTCTAAATATATGGAAGAAAAGAAAAAGTCTAAACCAACACTTCGTGCCAGAGCTAATAAAATTAAAGATTTTAAATGCAAAAACTTAATTGCTGTAATTGAGAATCCTGATAATATAAAAAACATTGGTACTATTATTCAAAATGTTAATGCACTCGGTGTTGAGAAAGCTTATATTGTTACTAATCAAAAATTGCTTCCTGATACATGGGAAGAAATGCGTGCGGAGCAAAAACTTAATGCTATATCCGTCTCGGCTATAAAATGGAGCTTTGTAAAGATTTTTAAGGATACAAATAGTTGTATGGATCACTTAGATAAGCAAGGCTTTGTTTCGCTTGTTACTTCTCCTCATTTGAAAGGATACAAAAATGTAGTACTTCATGAACACGATTATACTAAGTATAAAAAGCTTGCAATTTGGTTTGGAAATGAAGGAATAGGCATTAGTAAGACTGCAGTTGAAAGGAGCAATATTTGTATTAACATTCCAATGTATGGCATTATTGAGAGCCTTAATTTAGGTACTTCATCTGGTATTATACTATATGAGATTACAAAACAACGGCGTGAATTCCAGTTTAACTTAAAAAATAAAATTGTTACAAATAAAATTAAAAAAAATTTTTAAATTGAAGAAAGAGAAGAGGGGAAGTAAATAATAAATACTTTATATAGATAATTATATACTAGGTCTAATTACAGCATGTCCAAATCTATATTTAAAACGTTGCTTAGTTTTTTTAGTGTATCTATTGTACCGGTACGTGATCCTTTCTCGATAGCAGAAATATATTGTTTAGTTTTACCAATCTTAGTAGCTAGCTGTTCTTGGGAAAGTCCTCTATGTTCACGATAAACCTTAATAGGATTTTCACCACTTAGAATTTTCTGAACTAGTTCTTCAGGGAAATATTCCTCATTTTTAGCAATTCCCTCAAGATATAATTCCTCATCGGTAATATGACGTTCCTTAAAGTTTATAAGCTTATTACTCATTTGTATATTTATCCTCCAACGAGTTATTTCCATAACATGCCAAATTATAGTATAGGCAAAAATCTGCTATACTTAAAAAATCATTTTTTATGTTTATTCCATCATATAATTTTATCTCTTGGAAAGATTTTTTATATATTTCTGTATGAATAAACCCAAGCAAATATAAAGTTCCAAGGCTTGAGGTAAAAATTATACTATTTGGATCGTTTAGTATTATATCCTCAATTAAAATAGTAAAAGTCCCTTTAGGCTCATTTCTTATTTCATCAATTAATTTACGTATATTAGTATGATGGAATGAATTTTGCTCTATAATCTTTGATGTTTGGAAATTATTTTGCTGACAGTAATTATTTATAAAGTTCTTTGCGGTGTTTACGATTTTTAGAATTTGAGATAGGTGTAAGGAAGATTATTATTTTTTTGGTATCAAGCATGTGTCCCCGCTGAATATAAACTTAAATTGCTCAAGTTTTAACCACCGAAGAAAATCTTTGGTGGTTGGGGAGTTCGAAAAACCGTAGCAACAGTTCACAATAGATTTTAAGCTTAAAATAATATTCTAAGCTCTGGACATGTCTATTATCACCCCCAACCATAAGTATTGAGGATTGCATTATATAATGGTTAATGTATAACCATGCTACAAGAGGTTTCGAAGCCCCAAAACAGCTTTAACTATTTCAAACACAATTTTATATTCTATTTCCTAAAAAAGTCAATCGGTAAGTGAATTGAGGGTGGCTAGCATTCCTAACTAAGTATAGATATCGTCATTGCGAGGAAAAACTATAAGTTTTGACGAAGCAATCTAGTAAAATGCATAGCATTTTTATTATTTTTTTTGGATTGCCACGCTCCTTGCAGTCGCTCGCAATGACGGGAAGCTGATCCACGTAGGCAACGCCTCTTCTAAATGACAGGAAAACTAATCAATTATTTGTATCTGTAGCTCTTCTTTCTTTGCAGTTATTTTTACTATTTTTCCGCTACTTACCTCGCCTGCTAAAATCATCTTAGCTAAGTTATTTTGTATTTCACGCTGGATAAGTCGCTTCAATGGTCTTGCTCCAAAGCTCGGATCATAACCTTTTAAGGCTAAATAGTTTAAAGCTGGTTCATCAAATTCAAGAGTGATATTTTGTGCTGATAAGATTTTCTTTAAACCCTCTAGCTGAATCTTTACTATATCGTGAATATTATTTTGGTTTAATCTATGGAATAATATAATCTCATCTAACCTATTCAAGAATTCAGGCTTAAATACCATCTTCACATATTCCATAACTTGGTCTTTTACCTTATAAGTATCTTCGCCCTCTTTTTGGTTAACGAGTATTTCAGCACCTAAATTAGATGTTAGCACAATAATAGTATTCTTAAAATCAACTGTGATACCCTGACTATCGGTAAGTCTTCCCTCATCTAATATTTGCAGCATAATATTAAAAATATCGGGATGGGCTTTTTCCACTTCATCAAATAATATGACTTGATACGGGCGGCGTCTTACCGCTTCGGTAAGCACTCCACCCTGATCATATCCAACATACCCGGGAGGTGCTCCTATCAAACGAGAAATAGCATGCTTCTCCATATATTCGGACATATCAATACGTAAGATGGCGTTACGATCATCAAAAAGAAAACCCGCTAAAGCCTTAGTCAGTTCAGTTTTACCAACTCCAGTCGGACCGAGAAACAAGAAAGAACCAAGCGGGCGGTTAACATCCTGAATACCGGCACGTGATCTTCTAACAGCATCACTAACGCTTTTTATCGCCTCATCCTGCCCTATTACCGACTCACGTAATTTCTGCTCCATCACAAGCAAACGTTCACGCTCACTTGATAGCATTGTATCGATCGGAATACCGGTGATACGAGAGATAATACTTGCTATATCACTTTCTGAAACAATTTCCTTTAATAATCCTTTACTGTCAGCATTTTCGGATTCCTGAATTTTCTTCATAATCTCAGGAATGATTCCGTATTTTAACTCACTAGCTTTGGCTAAATTAGCATCACGTTCTGCTCGCTCTAAATCAATCCTAGCACGGTCTAACTCTTCTTTAAGTTTCTGCTGTCCTTGAATTTTGGATTTTTCGGCTTGCCATTTAGAACTCATATCGTAAGATTTAGATTCCAACTTTTCTAACTCTGCGGTTAAATGCTCAATTTTCTTTTTAGAATGCTCATCATTCTCTTTCTTTAAAGCTGCAAGCTCTATCTTTATCTGAATAATACGGCGATCTAGTTCGTCCAGTTCTTCAGGTTTACTTGATAGCTCGATTTTCATACGGCTACAAGCTTCATCAATTAAATCAATCGCTTTATCAGGTAGAAAACGATCCGTAATATAGCGGTTTGATAGAGTTGCTGCCGCAACTATCGCACTATCGGAAATCCGTACCGCATGGTGCAGTTCATACTTTTCCTTAATACCTCTAAGTATGGATATCGTATCCTCTACTGTCGGCTCGCTAACATAAACAGGCTGGAAGCGGCGAGCAAGTGCAGCGTCTTTCTCGATATATTTGCGGTACTCGTCTAAAGTGGTAGCTCCGATACAATGTAGTTCACCGCGTGCAAGCATCGGCTTTAGTAAATTTGATGCATCCATAGCTCCATCAGTCTTACCAGTACCGACTAATAAATGTAATTCATCGATAAATAAAATAATCTCACCACTTGATTCTTTTATTTCACCAAGAACAGCTTTAAGCCTCTCTTCAAACTCACCACGATATTTTGCTCCTGCAATCAACGCTCCCATATCAAGCTCGATAATTCGGCAATTAATAAGAGTTTCTGGCACATCTTTGCTAAATATTCGTTGTGCTAACCCTTCGATTATCGCAGTTTTACCAACGCCAGGTTCGCCGATCAATACCGGATTATTTTTCATACGACGAGATAATACTTGCACTGTTCTTCTGATTTCTTCATCACGCCCGATTATCGGGTCAAGCTTACCACTTTCAGCAAGTTCAGTTACATCTCTGCCATATTTTTTTAGAGCATCATAGCTATTTTCTGCTGATTCAGTATCGGCTTTTTTACCCTTGCGAAGCTGCAAAATACTAGCTGCTAGTTTTTTGCTATTAACCCCATTATTGGTTAAAATTTTACCAGCTATAGTATTATCAAAACTTAAAGCTTCCAAAATACGCTCGATTGTAACAAAGCTATCCCCATTATCTTTAGCAAGACTATTAGCTTTTTCTAAAACTTTAAGAAATTCAGCAGAAGAATAAATTGTTCCTCCGCCATCAACTTGCACTTTTGGAATTTTATTTAATTCTACCTGTACTTGATCAGCTAAAATATTTAAGTTACCTCCGCTATTACTAATAAGTGTTTTAACGATCCCTGTATCTTCATTAAAAAGACTAGATAATAAGTGCAAAGGTAATATTTGCTGATGATCATTTTTAGCCGCAATGGGTTGACAGTTTGTTATTACTGATTTAGCATGTGCAGTAAATTTATCAATATTCATATAAATAATATATTTTAATTAATAAGATTAAAATTTTTTAATAGATATTGTTTATATAATTACTTTAAAATTATAATACAAGGGTATACTCGTTTTATTTGAAAAATTGGCGGCGACGTCCTACAGGTGCTGAGGTACTCACGTAGTTTATCTATGCTCCGTTCCTCGTGCTTATAAACTTCTTGCTCTTTTCCAAATAAAACTTCGTCTACTATCTAACTAAACTAAATATTAATATATAAAGCTTTCACTATGTCCTCATTAAAAGAACAATTCGACGCAGATAAATATTTTCTTACAACACAAACAAATGAATTTTTAGCAAATAACAAACAAGATCCTCTACATACAAACAGAGATGAAGTTAGAGAAGCAGTTAAAAACGGTAATTTTACTGAAGCATTACAAAAACTTGAAATTTTACGTGAAGAAAGAACCGGTATAACACTTACTAAAATTGATCCGTTGATAGAAGGTACAACACCGATAATAATTCGTGATGCACGAAATGCTAAAGATCCTCGAGAGCTTGGAATGGAAAGCTTTGAGATGCAATATTTAAATGTCATAAGAGCAGCAATAGATATAGCTGAAATCGAAGGAAAACCAGAAGCACTTAAGACAGAATTAAGAAAACAAGCAGTAGATTTTATTGATAACTTTCATAAAGATAATGAAAAAAATTCTCAAATGCAAATCTCTCCTAATGTAAAGGATAAGATTAATGACATAGCCATACTGCTAGAAAATAATGGCATTAAAGAAGTGCATAAGAAGCTAAATGTAGCAAAAGATTTTCAGAATTTTAATGATGAACATTGTAATATAGTAACGCTCTCAAATATTAAAGATAAAAATGGTAAAGATCATACTGTTATTGAGGCAGAAGTAGCACTCAAGGGAATAACCGATGAGCAAAAGGCAGAATATCAGAATAGAGCCGATAAAGATTGGTTCAAGAAAATGCCTAGTTGGGAAAGACAGTTAGTTAATAAATATGCTGAAACAATTAAAGAGGGTGAGCATGTTATCCCTACTCAATTGCGTCAAATAGTAGGAATGAAAAACGCTTTTGAGAAAATTACAGCAATAGCTGAAGAAAATAAACCTATTGAAATAATACATGCCTCTAAACATGCAGGAACTCTTGCTTCTATTTCTCGTGATAAAGAATCACAACAAAGAATTACAGATTTAAATACTAAGCAAGCTCAAGAATGGATGGGCGATCATAAATTGCATGCTAATACTTTAAATAGTGGAGCTGCAAATTTTGTAGTGCCGCACCCTGATGCAAAACTGGTAACTCTTACTAAAAGAGCTATAGATCATGTAGGAGGTCGTTATACTAATACAGCGTTTAATAAATTTAGAAGAATCGCAGGTTTTAATCATTTTGATGGTACAAAAGAACAACTTAACGATTTGGCTAATAATTTACCAAAAGAAACTAACTTCAAATATATTGCGACCCATTTAAAACCACGTGGTAAATTAGAAAGATTATTTGGTATTAATAAACCGAAAGGTGATCTAAAAACAATGCTGAATACAGAATTTAATGCAGGTAGGTTATCTAAGCAAGCTCATGAAATATTAACCAATGCAGCTAGTTTAAAACAAGATATAGAAAAAGCTGACGCAATTTTTTATAGAGGTGCAGATAAAGAAAATATAAGTAGTAGCATTTCACGAAAATTAAATTATTTAAGCAACCAAATCTCAAATTCTAATGACTCTATTTTTAAAGATGTTCCAAAGCACGAAACGCTTACTATGTGTGCAAGTGGTAAGGATCGTACAGGTCTTGCCGAACATGACCAAACTAGTACTGCTATAGCTAATAGATTAAGAATAGAAGTAAAAGCTGCTGATGAACAGCTTTTAAAAGCAGGTCATACTGCCGGTCAAGCTGGCGGAGTTTATGCAGGCGGTGCTACAATCGGATGTTACGGTACATTAAAAGTAACGGCACAAGGTTTTCCTGAATCTAGACAAGAATCATTAAAAAGTATGATTGAGCCATCGGAAGCCAATAATAAGATTAAGAAACTTGAAAAAGGTCAGGTAGTTAATGAACCAGCAGAGCAGAAAAAAGCTAAAGAAACGCCTAATCCGTATCAAACGACAAATTATGAAATAGCTGCAAATATACAAACACCTTCTGTTGTGGTAACTACTCCAAAAAATGAACTAACTGAACTAATACCGGATTTAAATAAAGCCCAACAACAAATAATATATAAACCTACAGTAGAATTAGATAATGGAGGAAGAATTACTCCTAATGTTACACCTGCACAAAAAGTAAATCAACGTAATAAAGATAATAATATAGGGAGGTAATAATGTCGCATTTAGCAGTTGTAACAGGCGGTACTAGAGGAATAGGAGAGTCTATTGCCAAAGAATTAAAAAATAAAGGTTTTACTGTTATTGCTAATTTTTTTAGTAATCATGAAGCTGCAAAAGCTATGGAAGAGCAATATGGTATCAAAACCAAACGTTGGAATGTTGCAGATTTTGAAGATTGCAGAAGAGCGATAAAAGAAATTGAAGAGGAATATAAACAGCCAGTAAGCATTTTGGTTAATAATGCCGGAATTACCAAAGATAAAATGCTGCATAAAATGAGTCATCAAGATTGGAACGATGTAATTAACGTTAATCTCAATTCTTGCTTTAATATGTCAAGTAACGTAATCGAGCCGATGCGAAATCAAAATTACGGTCGTATAGTAAATATCAGCTCAATCAATGCTCAGGCAGGGCAGATTGGTCAGACTAATTACTCTGCTGCTAAAGCTGGAATTATAGGTTTTACTAAAGCTTTAGCACGTGAAACTGCTTCTAAAAATATCACGGTTAATTGTATAGCTCCTGGATATATTGCAACGGAAATGGTAGGGGCAGTACCTGAAGACGTGCTTGCAAAAATCGTTAATAGTATTCCGAAAAAAAGATTAGGGCAACCTGAAGAAATCGCAAGAGCAGTAGCATTTCTAGTTGATGAAAATGCTGGATTTATCACGGGTGAAACTATCTAAATCAATGGTGGTCATAATATGTTATAAATAATTTAATGGATTTTAATATGAGCAAAGAAAGAGTAGATCCGAATAATAATGACGAGGTGTATCATGATTTTGATACAACAAAAGGTATAAATTTTTTTCTTTCAAAAGGGGTTGAATCTTACAGAAGGGGGGAATATGAAGAAGCACTTGAACAATTTGAATATGCTAAAAAATTAGACGCAAATCATGAAAATATATTTGAACGGAAAAAACTTGTCCATCATTGTGACTATAAGTCGGGTTTAGTCTATAATAAGTTGGCTCAGAAAGAAGTGGAGCCAATTCAACAAAAGCGATATCATGAAATGGCAGCATATTGCTTTGAAGAAGCACGGACAAATTCTCGGAACGACATATTTAGGGGGGCAAGATCTAAACCAGCTTATAGCAACAGCATATAATAACGCTGGTAATGAAGAAAAAGCATTACAATTTTTACAAAAGACTAGATTATATAAACTTGCACAAGAATTAGTTATAGCTAATCCAATCCAAGATAATGATAATATATCGCCTCAAATTATACAAGAAGCAATTCGTCATTTATTTTTAGAACAGCAAAGACAAAATATAGTACAACAAGAACAAGGACAAAGAATTGGTGCATTAGAACAAGAAATTGATAAGATAAAGAAAATGTTATCTAATGCAAATATTGATACTATAGATGGCATTAATACACAAATAAAAGAGCTAGAGAAGAAAGATTCCGATTTATATAAGTATTATAAGCATTTTCTTTCAGGGTTGCGGTCTATATATTTGGCTTCTTGTATTACTAGTAGTGATGCAGTAGTAGTAAATGTTGGGCATATGGAGCGTACAACTTCTATTGAAAAAGGAATATGTATTGTGTTAGATATGGTTACGGCGGGATGGTTTAAACTTTTTGTAACTGTAGGACTTTCGGTTTTTCATGATATTGCTGATAATATTTATAACTCACGTGTGGAAAGTAAGGTATCAGAGGTGCTTAAAAAGTTCTATATGATAGTTAGTAAGCAATATGATGAAAGTATGGATTTTGAATGGCATTTGAAACAAATAGCATTGTTTTATACTGAGTTAAAAAAAGATGAGGTTTTAAATATAGGATCAGAAAATAATAAGGATAATTTTTGGAATTTTTGTAAACAAAAAATCTTACCCATGCAAAAAAAAATAAGGATAAAGGAGATGACCATATAGTAAAATTAGCCTTTAATGATATCGTGTCTTTGATAAATTATATAGAATATAATGCTGATACGATGATAAAGGAACCTGCACCATTTTTAGCTCAAATTGGCAGCAGAGCAAAAACCGAATTAGGAAAAACATGGGAAGAAGTAGTAAAAAGTAATCCTACCAATATTGTAGAATATAAATTTTCACAAATAGAAAATAATTTATCTGAATTTAATACTATAATTCAAAAAATGAAGCTAGGGCAATGGGCTAGTATTCCATTATCTTATATTTCAATTAACCCTTGGTCTCTATATTTTTTAAAGCTTTCTTGGTCAGGTGAACAAAGAGGAATTAATCATTTTATGTTATTGCTATTATATAAAATGTGTAAGCTTAATGATGAAAATATCCGTACTTTAAAAGATGAAATTAATGATAATAACGAGAAACATGGAAGTATGGAAATAGTCATAGATGAATTGATTGGAGTTCAGGGACCTTATGAAAAAAATATTCGTAATTTTGCAAAAAAGAATAAAGATATAATTGAACTAGCAAGAACTCAGGCTCCTCAATTATTTGTTACAGAGCGTAATATTGATTTATGTGTTGAAGATGAAAAGCATAAAAAGGATGCAAAAGAGATATTACAATTAAGATCTTCAGACCAATTTGTTGAAAGTTGCTTAAAAAGAGTATGTCCTAAGTTAGATGAGTATAGAAAGGCTCAAGCTGAAAAAGCTAAACTGAATATAAAATATGAACCGATAGGTGCGGATTTGATGACTTTTAAGATACTTAAGCATACTGATGAGCATAATGAGGTCTCAAATTTAGGTGTTGCGAAAGGATGAGTACTATATACCATATTCTTGATCATGTTCCTGCTATTTATAAAGAGGATATGGAAATAGAGTATGAGAATTTAGCAATGCAGATAATTAAGTCGGGGAAGCTAAGAATAGATACCGATGATTGTTGCAATTTTGCAAGATTTAGTGACCCTGCTTTTAATATTAGTATGATGGTTAGCAAAGAAGAGCTAACAGATCCACATTTAATCCCTGAAACTACAAAACTTTTCCAAAATCTATATAGAAATTCTGCTACCGATCAAAAAATAAAATCTGTCTTTGATAATCTAAAAAAACAAATCCATAAACTACAGCCAATCAAAAAAGAAGTAATGGAAATGTTAGCCCGTATTTTTGTACAATCTGCTCACCCGATTGTCATAAGATGGCTACTTCTTGATAAAACAGAAATATTTATCACCTACTCTCATAATATTGGTGATATGATGGATATGGTTAACTGGCAGAAAGTAGGCGGTAATAGTGGAATGCAAAGCACTAACGGCAAAGATGTGGCTATTTTTGTCTCATGTGGTGGTAACCCTTTTGCTGAAAATAGTAAGGATCACCCTATGTATGGTGGTGGCTTTGCTGCTGTTGCAAGATTGCAGATTATAGCAGCTCAAGAACTTGGGCATTTTGCTGATATAAAAAGGGATAATAGAGGTAGGCAAATCACCCGCCATTCGGCTAATTTTTCTGGCACTAAAGCAACGGATAATGCACGTATTGCTCGTAAAAAAGATATAGAACATTGCCGTAATTTACTGCATAAACTGCTTATAGCAGGCATGAAAAAGCAGCTAGATTATGAGACAAAGCTTAAATTTTATCATACTAATAAAGTAAGAGGTTTAAAAATTCTAGCAATAAACTTCATGATTTTTATATATAAATTTAAGCTTTTAAGATATAGCAATAAACATGGTTTGGTTTTTGTCAGGAAATTTAAATCAGATAAATATATGGCATTAATGATTGATGCTATGTTTAAAGATATGCAAGCTAATTTATCACCATCAGCTGATGTATATAAAAATAAAAATCCTGAAATTGAAGAAGCAGTAGCCTGCATTGAAGCACTAGCACGAGTACCTCAGCAAGCAATAAAATGGGGATATCTAACAACAAAGGAAACTATGCATGAGCTTTATAAGATATATTATAATGAGGTCATCCCATCGTTAATCACTAGCTATGATGCAGTAACAGGTGAAAACTATAAACGTAGTTTGAAAAAAGCTAAAATTAGCTTATTAGCTAAAATA
This sequence comes from Rickettsia endosymbiont of Rhinocyllus conicus, assembly GCF_964026465.1. NCBI lineage: Bacteria > Pseudomonadati > Pseudomonadota > Alphaproteobacteria > Rickettsiales > Rickettsiaceae > Rickettsia > Rickettsia endosymbiont of Rhinocyllus conicus. The sequence continues at coordinate 1,487,210 of NZ_OZ032155.1, forward strand.
AATATTTTTAACAAGAAAAAATTAGTACTAAAACCAGTCAGAGAACTATAATTCGTTGTAATAAAAAATTCAATCTTTAATTGAAATGACAGTAATAATGCTATATTTATAGTGTAATATATCATTATTACTTATGTCCCAGAAACCTAAACACGACGAAATTATAAGAAGTGCGTTTGAAAACCCTTTAGTTTCTAAAGAGTTTTTTCAAATGCATTTACCCCCTTATATACAGAATCTAATTTCTCTTGAAAACCTAAAAATGGAAAAAGATAGCTTTGTAGATAAAAGACTCAAAAAATCTATAGTAGATATTCTATTTTCTGCTAAGTTTGGAGAGAAAAAGGGCTATTTATATCTACTTTTAGAACACCAAAGCACACCTGAGTATAAAATGGCTTTGAGGTTATTTCGGTATATGTTTAAAATTGCTGAATACCATAAGAAATCAACAAAAAGTAAAAAGTTCCCTTTCATATATCCTTTGATATTTTACAATAGTCAAAAGAAATATAATGCTCCACGAAATCTATGGGAATTATTTGAAAATAGTGAACTTGTAAAGGCTACATGGACTAATGACTATCAATTAATCAATGTACATGATATTCCGGACGAAAAATTGAAAGAAAAAGCATGGTCTGGGATTTTGCAATTTTTTATGATGTCATTGCTAAAGTAAAGGGGACCACTAAATTGCACGAAAAAGGGACCAGAGAATTTGGTGTAACCTAATAAGGTTATAATGTGCAATATTCACTAGATAATTAATTAAAATAAATATCTAGTGATACAATGATAAGAATAAATATGTACACAACAATTATCACCCTTTATAAGTGTCATTGCTAAAGTAAAGGGGACCACTAAATTGCACGAAAAAGGGACCAGAGAATTTGGTGTAACCTAATAAGGTTATAATGTGCAATATTCACTAGATAATTAATTAAAATAAATATCTAGTGATACAATGATAAGAATAAATATGTACACAACAATTATCACCCTTTATAAGCAAGGCAACAGTCAAAGAAATATTGCCAAACTAACAAGGATAGACCGTAAAACAGTAAGAAAAATAATAAATCGTTACGTAGAGTCTGGTACAGAATATCCTGCACCCTATGAACGATCTTCAGCACTGGATTCTTGGCACGAACAAATAATTGAGTTATTAGAAAAGAATCTAAGTTACATAAGAATTTTTGAAGAGTTAAAAATTCAAGGTTATACAAAAAGTTATGGTTCGCTAACCCGTTATATCAAAAAATATAAGATTCAGAATAACAGTTGCATTCGTTTTCATACTTTAGCAGGAGAGGAAGCACAAGTAGATTTTGGTGACATAGGCTTACAGTATAATGCCCAAGGGCGTAGAGTTAAAGCATATGTGTTTAATATGCGTTTAAGCTATAGTCGCCTTGATTATTATGAAGTAGTGTTTGATCAAAGTTGTAAAACATGGATACAATGTCATATCAATGCATTTAATTATTTTGCTGGTAGTCCAAAAGTAATAAAACTTGATAATCTTAAAGCTGGGGTGGTAGATAGCAATTTCTATGAGCCTGTATATCAGAAGGAATACAAACGTTTAGCTGATCATTATGGGATTTTACTTTCTCCTTGTCGTATATATCAACCTCAAGAAAAAGGCAAAGTAGAATCAGGCATAAAGTATGTCAAAAATAATTTTTTTGCTGGACGTAAATTTCATAGATATGAAGAATTAATACACGATCTTGCAAACTGGTTAAATAAAGCAAATAACCGAATACATGGTACTACTAAAAAAATTCCTCAGGAACTATTTGAGCAAGAAGAAAGTAATAATTTAATGCCCTTACCATTAGAAACGTTTGATTTATCATCGTGGCATAATCGAAAAGTAGCAAAAGATTGTCATATCACCATAGATAATAATTATTATTCCGTACCAGCAAAATATATATACAGTGAAGTATTGGTACAATTATCACCAAACCTTGTTCAAATATTTTCTATACAAAATGATTTAATAGCAAGGCACGTTAGAGTAGATGGCAAAGGAATATTTACCACTAATCCGTCTCATTATGCCAAATATAAACGTCTATGCCCAGGTTTTATAGAATATAGCGAACATTATCAACAACAAATGCAGCAGATAGGCAATAATTGCAGTTTATTATTAGAGTTATTACAACAAACACGAGTAAATGATTGGCAACGTTGTGCCAGAGGTATTATTTCTTTACGTAAGGTTTACAATGATGAGTTAATAGATAAAGCCTGTCATAGAGCATTACATTACGGTATAAGTTCTTACTCTAAAATTAAGAATATCTTAAATAGTAATGCAGTAAACTTACCATTGCCAGAGTTTGGAGGTCAGAATGCAGAACTTGCTTAATGACCTACGTAGTTTTAGATTATCAGGTATAGTCAATAGCTTAAATGAAAGGATTATTTATGCTCAAAATAATAAACTAGGATTTAAAGAATTTCTCTCACTATTATGTGAAGATGAAAAATCTCACCGTAAGGATAATAATTACCGTCGTCGTAAAAATGCTGCTAAATTACCGGTAACTAAAAATTTAGAAGACTTTGATTTTCAGTTCCAACCAAGTATTGATACCAAAGTAATAAGTGATTTATCTACTTGTGATTATATTAATACTAAGGGCAATGTCATATTCATAGGTAATTCTGGAACTGGCAAAACTCATCTTGCTATTGGATTAGCATTAAAAGCTTTAACACGAGAATACTCTGTATATTTTACTACGGTATCGGATATGCTTTATAATTTACATATTGCAAGAGCAGATAATAGCTATCACAAAAAAGTTAAATTACTCTTATCATTTGACTTATTAATTCTTGATGAGTTAGGTTTTAAGCAATTACCAAAACATTCAGTAGATGATTTTTTTAATATTATTGCTAAACGATATGAAAATAAATCTACCATTATCACCACAAACAAGGATTTTGAAAGATGGAATGAAATATTTGCTGATGAGTTATTAACTCATGCAATTATTGATCGAGTAGTACATCATGCACATATACTAAACATCACAGGTAAAAGTTATCGTATTAATAACTATAAATCTGGAGGTAATATGACATAAAAAATTTTAAATAAAGTGGTCCCTTTTTTACGTAATTTAGTGGTCCCTTTTTATTTGACAATGACAATAAGCAAGGCAACAGTCAAAGAAATATTGCCAAACTAACAAGGATAGACCGTAAAACAGTAAGAAAAATAATAAATCGTTACGTAGAGTCTGGTACAGAATATCCTGCACCCTATGAACGATCTTCAGCACTGGATTCTTGGCACGAACAAATAATTGAGTTATTAGAAAAGAATCTAAGTTACATAAGAATTTTTGAAGAGTTAAAAATTCAAGGTTATACAAAAAGTTATGGTTCGCTAACCCGTTATATCAAAAAATATAAGATTCAGAATAACAGTTGCATTCGTTTTCATACTTTAGCAGGAGAGGAAGCACAAGTAGATTTTGGTGACATAGGCTTACAGTATAATGCCCAAGGGCGTAGAGTTAAAGCATATGTGTTTAATATGCGTTTAAGCTATAGTCGCCTTGATTATTATGAAGTAGTGTTTGATCAAAGTTGTAAAACATGGATACAATGTCATATCAATGCATTTAATTATTTTGCTGGTAGTCCAAAAGTAATAAAACTTGATAATCTTAAAGCTGGGGTGGTAGATAGCAATTTCTATGAGCCTGTATATCAGAAGGAATACAAACGTTTAGCTGATCATTATGGGATTTTACTTTCTCCTTGTCGTATATATCAACCTCAAGAAAAAGGCAAAGTAGAATCAGGCATAAAGTATGTCAAAAATAATTTTTTTGCTGGACGTAAATTTCATAGATATGAAGAATTAATACACGATCTTGCAAACTGGTTAAATAAAGCAAATAACCGAATACATGGTACTACTAAAAAAATTCCTCAGGAACTATTTGAGCAAGAAGAAAGTAATAATTTAATGCCCTTACCATTAGAAACGTTTGATTTATCATCGTGGCATAATCGAAAAGTAGCAAAAGATTGTCATATCACCATAGATAATAATTATTATTCCGTACCAGCAAAATATATATACAGTGAAGTATTGGTACAATTATCACCAAACCTTGTTCAAATATTTTCTATACAAAATGATTTAATAGCAAGGCACGTTAGAGTAGATGGCAAAGGAATATTTACCACTAATCCGTCTCATTATGCCAAATATAAACGTCTATGCCCAGGTTTTATAGAATATAGCGAACATTATCAACAACAAATGCAGCAGATAGGCAATAATTGCAGTTTATTATTAGAGTTATTACAACAAACACGAGTAAATGATTGGCAACGTTGTGCCAGAGGTATTATTTCTTTACGTAAGGTTTACAATGATGAGTTAATAGATAAAGCCTGTCATAGAGCATTACATTACGGTATAAGTTCTTACTCTAAAATTAAGAATATCTTAAATAGTAATGCAGTAAACTTACCATTGCCAGAGTTTGGAGGTCAGAATGCAGAACTTGCTTAATGACCTACGTAGTTTTAGATTATCAGGTATAGTCAATAGCTTAAATGAAAGGATTATTTATGCTCAAAATAATAAACTAGGATTTAAAGAATTTCTCTCACTATTATGTGAAGATGAAAAATCTCACCGTAAGTATAATAATTACCGTCGTCGTAAAAATGCTGCTAAATTACCGGTAACTAAAAATTTAGAAGACTTTGATTTTCAGTTCCAACCAAGTATTGATACCAAAGTAATAAGTGATTTATCTACTTGTGATTATATTAATACTAAGGGCAATGTCATATTCATAGGTAATTCTGGAACTGGCAAAACTCATCTTGCTATTGGATTAGCATTAAAAGCTTTAACACGAGAATACTCTGTATATTTTACTACGGTATCGGATATGCTTTATAATTTACATATTGCAAGAGCAGATAATAGCTATCACAAAAAAGTTAAATTACTCTTATCATTTGACTTATTAATTCTTGATGAGTTAGGTTTTAAGCAATTACCAAAACATTCAGTAGATGATTTTTTTAATATTATTGCTAAACGATATGAAAATAAATCTACCATTATCACCACAAACAAGGATTTTGAAAGATGGAATGAAATATTTGCTGATGAGTTATTAACTCATGCAATTATTGATCGAGTAGTACATCATGCACATATACTAAACATCACAGGTAAAAGTTATCGTATTAATAACTATAAATCTGGAGGTAATATGACATAAAAAATTTTAAATAAAGTGGTCCCTTTTTTACGTAATTTAGTGGTCCCTTTTTATTTGACAATGACACTGGTGAGCTTACAGGTGATGTAACTGGTAATACAACTGTAACTACAGGACAAATGACTGGTAATACTGGCGGTACTTTATCTTTAGGTGCAGGACATGTTGCCGGTAATGTTGGTAGTAGTGTCACGTTTACAGCTGCAGGAGGAGCTCTTGATACTACTACTGTTGGTGGACCAATCGATTTTGCGGGTAATAATAGTACAGTTACTGTTGCTGATAATGGTAGCTTAACAAGCGTTACAAGTAGTACAACAACTACTGCAGGTAATGTAGGATTTACAGCTAATGCCACTGTTACAGGTGCTATAAATAATATCTCGACAATAGTTATAGAGGGGGCAACAAATCAAAAAGTAACTTTTGGCGATGATATATCAGTAACCTCTCTTAGCTTTACTAACGGGGGAACAGCTGATTTAAAAGGATCGCTTACTGGTAGTCTTAATTTCGGTACTAATGGTGGTATTTTACAGTTCTCAGGAACAGATCCAGACGGCTATTCATTTAATAGTGCAGTTACAAATGGTCAGACTGGAACATTAAATGTTTATACTAATTTAACATCTACTGACGCATCTATTGGAGAGATAAAAACAATTAACATAGGTCAGCTAGGCACACCGAATGCTCTTAATATAGTAGTTAACCAACCAGCATTAAGTTTACTTGCTGTAGGTGGATCTATTAGTTTCAACGGGGTTCAACATTAAACATACTACCAGGACAAGCACAAGCTATAACTTTTGGAGGTAATTTAGATGGCACTACAGGAACAGGTGGCGGTATTTTAGACTATAATGGACTGAAAAATCAAGATAAAATTTCGAGCAATTTGCTTGGTAATTATGTTTAAAATTAAGCTGCCATTTGTGTATGATGTTGTATACTATCGAGATAGACATTCATGGGTTTTTTATACCCAATACTTGAATGAAATCTCTAATAATTATATTTACTGATATAATCATTGATGCCCTTCTTAAGCTCTCCTATATTCTCTCCTATATTCTGATATTCATTAATAAATATACAATTATATTTCAGTGTCCTAAAGAAACGCTCAATAACAATATTATCAATACTTCTGCCCTTACCATTCATTGATATCTGAATATTATGATTTTTGAGAATACGTATATGATCATTGCTGGTATATTGACTACCCTGATCACTGTTAAAGATCTGTGGAGCTTGATACTTACTTAATGCTTCCTTCAATACATCAGTAACTAATAGACCATCCATACTATTCGACAGTTTATAGCTTAATATGGCTTTGCTATGCCAATCTATAATAGCTGCTAGATACATAAAGCCGCCTTTAGTTCGAATATATGTAATATCCCCGCTCCAAACCTCATTGACAGTAGGCACCACTACTTTCTTAGGCTTATCTGTTTTGATCCAGTATTTATCAAGTAGATAGCTATATATTTTATGCTCACTATCTTTGATAGTAGTCAGTTTCTTTTTATGAGGGTATATCGCTTCAATGCCAATTAATCTCATATATTTTAGTACTCGGTCTCGACCTATCTTAAATCCATCTTCTAATAATTGCTGATATATATAACGATATCCAAATTCGGGATTATCTGTATATATTAACCCACCAATTAAATACCTGACATAATAGTTGCAAATACTAAAATATAATGTTAGAATGAAATAATGCTAAAAAAAGAAGATTTTAGGACATTATCAACGAGTGCACAAGCAGCTTTAAGAAAAGTTGCATTAAGAGCAATTGATAAAGGAGAAAAACAATCAGATGTATCAAATCTTATAGGAGTAACACGTCAGACTATTAGTAACTGGGTTAACAAAAGAAGAAGAGGTGATAAATATGCAATAACTGGCAAGTCTAGAGGAAGAAAGACAGGAGAGAAAAGAATAATAAATGAAATGCTGGGTAAAAAAATACAAGATTATATAAATCACTCTATGAGGTGGCCCAATTTGTCTAGACTAAAAATTAAGATTTATGAGATATAAATTGTATTATAATTTTACTCAATAATTTTTGTAGAATACACCTGTTCTGGAGTGAGATATTCTAATGACTGGTGCATTCTTTTTCTATTATAAAAATTTATGTAATCAGTTATAGCATTTTTTGCCTCCTTGACAGTATTTAAAACCATCAAATATATTTTTTCTTGTTTTAATGAACGCCAAAATCTTTCTATAAATACATTATCTAGGGCTCTGCCTTTACCATCCATACTGATTTTGATTTCACGTTTAATTAGTTTATCTGTAAAATCTTTTGATGTAAATTGAGAACCTTGATCTGTATTAAAGATTTCAGGCTGACCATATTTTATTATTGCTTCTTCAAGTGCATCAATACAAAAGTCACTTTCTAAACTAATAGACACCTTCCAGCTCACAATATAACGACTAAACCAATCAATAATTGCTACCAAATATACAAATCCTTGTGCCATTCTAATATAAGTGATATCTGTACTCCATACCTGATTTACTTTAATAATTTCAACTCCTTTTAAAAGATATGGATATATTTTATGAGCTTGATTGCGCTTACTTAAGTTCATTTTAGGATAGATAGCTTCAATAGCCATTATTCTATAATAACGACTTACTGCCTTGCGACCAATTGTGATGCCCAATGGTACAAGGTGCTCAGACATTCTTCTTGCTCCAAAGTAAGGATGCTGTGTGTATATTTCATCAATCACTTGCATTATTTTTAAGTCTTTTTGGGTTAAGCCTTGTGGCTTGTAATAATAGCTAGATTTGTTAATAAACAGTAGAGTACATTGCCTAGCGATACTTAGATTACTACACTCTTTATCTACCATATTTTTTCTAATTGCCAAGTCCAAACAATGTAGATTTTTTTTTCAACCAGTCACGTTCAACAGTTAACTGGCCTATTTGTTCATACAATTGTTTTATTAAATCCTGATGATCTGGATCCTTAGATTGTGGCTTAATTTGAAAACTACTAATTAAATTTTCTATACCTCTTTTCTTCCATGCTTGTATTTGTGTCGGATGAACTCCATATTTGCTACTAATTTGAGCTATTGTCATTTCAGCTTTTATTGTTTCTAAAACTATCTTTGTTTTTTCTGCTGCACTATATTGTTTTGCTTTTTTGGACATATAATTTCTCTTTTGTATCTGAAAATTATATCTCATTCTAGCATTTTAGTAGTCCAGTTTTTGGGTACCATTATACTAGACCAGAAGATCACAATATCAAATCTGCACTATGGTCAAGAAAAGCTATTAATGCCCTGATTAAAAAATGCTGTGGTTTCTTTTTGCCATTAAGTACGATTGGAGAATATTTAAGAAGATGGGGATATACTGCACAAAAACCAAAGAAATTAGCTTATGAGCAACAGCCAAAACAAGTTCAAGTATGGCTAGATGAAGAATATCCCGCAATAGTAAAACAAGCACAAATGGAACAAGCTGAAATACACTGGTGTGATGAAGTGGGTATAAAATCAGAATGTCAGGTGTTACAGAGCTATTCTTTAAAAGGCAAAACACCCGTAGTTATTCATAAATCAAAACGATTTACTATAAATATGATATCAACTGTTACGAACAATGGTAAACTAAGGTTCATGTTATATGAAGATACACTAAAAACAGATATATTTATAGAATTTCTAAGAAGATTAGTGAAATCTGCAAGAAGGAAGATCTTTTTAATATTAGACAATTTAAAAGTACATCATAGTAAAAAAGTATACAGCTGGACAAATAAGCATAAAGATAAAATTTCTTTGTTTTTTTTGCCTCCTTATACTCCACAACATAATCCAGATGAATACTTAAATAATGACTTAAAAAGAAATGTAAATAGAAAACATATACCTCTTACAAAAGATGAGTTAAAATACAATCTTAAATCTTATTTACGTTGCTTACAGAACAATCCTAAACATATACAAAAATTGTTCCAAGCCGATGATGTTAAATATGCCTCTTAAGTCAGGTATTTAATTGGTGGGTTAATAGCTCATCTATTCTATTTAATATATTTAATTTATAGCTACTAACCTCTTGTACTTTATAATATGTTGAAGAACGGTTAACCCCTAATAATTCACATTGTCTTGTCTTTGGTAATTGTTCTAGCTTGGACTGCACAAGACTCTTTCTATTTAATAAATCCAAGCTTCTTAGCTTTCCCACTGCCCAATCCCTCTCAATTGTAGTCCTACCCAAAGCCTTCGCTAGTTCATCATTCTGCTCCTTAAGTCTATTAATTTGCTCTTGATATTCACTAACTACCTTGGCCGGCTCAAATGCTATCGCTGCATTTGATAAAAATTGCTTCTTCCAATGAGATATGCTATTGCTGCTAACCTCATATTTAGATGATAACTGTGATATTGTTACATCCTCTTTTAATAATTCTAGCACTATCTTTGTCTTCTCTTCAGTACTGAAATTCCGAACCTGTTTTCTTGTCATTTTTACCTCTTAAGTTATTTTCTTCATGCTAACTTATTACCAAGATATCCCGACTCTTTTTTTGTCCATTTTTTTCAGTCCATTATACTGATAGTCATTTAAAAATTATAAAACAACATGGTATTAAACAGAGTATGAGTCGTAAAGGCAATTGTTGGGATAATGCTGTTGCTGAAAGTTTCTTTCATACTATAAAAACAGAATTAGTGTATCAACATAAATTTAAAACTAGGGAGGAAGCAAAACATGCCATATTCGAATATATAGAGGTATTTTATAATCGTATAAGAATGCATTCTGCTAACGATTATTTATCACCAGTAAAATATGAAAAAATACAAAAATGTGCTTAAACAACTGTCCGGAAAAGTGTTGACAGATCAGTAGGAACTGGAGGAAATACTGGTAATAGCCCAAGCAATTACAATCCATCCGTTGGAACAGGGGGCAATACAGGTAATAGCCCAAGCAATTATAACCCATCAGTAGGAACTGGAGGAAGTACCGGCAACAGTCCAAGTAACTATAACCCATCAGTTGGGACTGGAGGAAGTGCGGGTAATAGCCCAAGCAACTACAATCCATCAGTAGGAAGTGGAGGAAATACAGGTAACAGCCCAAGTAATTACAACCCATCAGTAGGAACTGGAGGAAATACCGGCAACAGTCCAAGTAACTATAACCCATCAGTAGGGACAGGTGGAAATACAGGTAACAGCCCAAGTAATTACAATCCATCAGTAGGAACTGGAGGAAATACAGGTAACAGCCCAAGTAACTATAACCCATCAGTAGGGACAGGTGGCAATACAGGTAACAGCTCAAGCAACTATAACCCTGCATCTGGTGGTAATATAGGTGCTACAGGTAATAATGCGTATGGTGGTAACACAGGCAATAGCTCAGGCAACTACAACTATAACTCATCAGCTGGTTCAAATGGTGGAGTAAGTAGCACTGGCAGCAGTCCGAACGGCTACAAATCATCTACTGGTTCAAGCTATTAACCCACCAATTAAATACCTGACTTAAGAGGCATATTTAACATCATCGGCTTGGAACAATTTTTGTATATGTTTAGGATTGTTCTGTAAGCAACGTAAATAAGATTTAAGATTGTATTTTAACTCATCTTTTGTAAGAGGTATATGTTTTCTATTTACATTTCTTTTTAAGTCATTATTTAAGTATTCATCTGGATTATGTTGTGGAGTATAAGGAGGCAAAAAAAACAAAGAAATTTTATCTTTATGCTTATTTGTCCAGCTGTATACTTTTTTACTATGATGTACTTTTAAATTGTCTAATATTAAAAAGATCTTCCTTCTTGCAGATTTCACTAATCTTCTTAGAAATTCTATAAATATATCTGTTTTTAGTGTATCTTCATATAACATGAACCTTAGTTTACCATTGTTCGTAACAGTTGATATCATATTTATAGTAAATCGTTTTGATTTATGAATAACTACGGGTGTTTTGCCTTTTAAAGAATAGCTCTGTAACACCTGACATTCTGATTTTATACCCACTTCATCACACCAGTGTATTTCAGCTTGTTCCATTTGTGCTTGTTTTACTATTGCGGGATATTCTTCATCTAGCCATACTTGAACTTGTTTTGGCTGTTGCTCATAAGCTAATTTCTTTGGTTTTTGTGCAGTATATCCCCATCTTCTTAAATATTCTCCAATCGTACTTAATGGCAAAAAGAAACCACAGCATTTTTTAATCAGGGCATTAATAGCTTTTCTTGACCATAGTGCAGATTTGATATTGTGATCTTCTGGTCTAGAGTGATTTATATAATCTTGTATTTTTTTACCCAGCATTTCATTTATTATTCTTTTCTCTCCTGTCTTTCTTCCTCTAGACTTGCCAGTTATTGCATATTTATCACCTCTTCTTCTTTTGTTAACCCAGTTACTAATAGTCTGACGTGTTACTCCTATAAGATTTGATACATCTGATTGTTTTTCTCCTTTATCAATTGCTCTTAATGCAACTTTTCTTAAAGCTGCTTGTGCACTCGTTGATAATGTCCTAAAATCTTCTTTTTTTAGCATTATTTCATTCTAACATTATATTTTAGTATTTGCAACTATTATGTCAGGTATTTAATTGGTGGGTTAATAGCAAAACTAAACAATATAGAAATCACTAGTGACATAATTAGTGAAGAGATAGAAGATAAAGATTGGGTAGCACTTTATCAAAACCAGTTAGCACCAATTCAAACAAATCGTTTCTTTATTTGCACAACATTACATCAAGATAAATGTCCCAAAGATAAAACACTTATATTAATTGAAGCTTCTAGAGCTTTTGGTACTGGTAATCATGAGACTACATTAGGATGTATAGAGGCTTTAGAATATCTTAAAGATATTAAAGCAAATAAAATTTTAGATATAGGTACTGGCAGTGGGATTCTTTCATTTATAGCTGAAAAATTATGGAATGAGGCAGAGATTTTAGCCTGTGATATTGATGATGCATCGGTAGAAATTGCAAAAGAAAATGCTAGCTTTAACAATTCTAATATAAAATTCTATCAAAATACCTCTGAAAATATTTTATTGGGTAACTATTATAATAGTAAGTTTGACTTAGTCATAAGTAATATTTTACCTTTAATTGAGTTATCTACCCAGATTAGCAATCTTATGAATAAAAATGGTTATTTAGTATTGTCAGGTTTTCTTGATAATCAATTGGAAGATGTTAGAGATGCTTATGAAAAAATAGGATTTGAGGTTAAAGAAATAATTTATAAAAATTCTTGGGTAATATTGATTGCAGCCTATTATAAATAATCATCATATTTGACTTTTCTAACATATTTTAGTATAATACTTATCTTTGAAACAAATAGAAAAATTTAATTTATGAGTACTACGAAAAGCGATAATTATATCTCGGAACTAAGAAAAGTAATTTGGCCTATTGAGAGGTATGAGAACAAAAAGTTTTTGCCAATGGCATTTATGATGTTTTGTATTTTACTAAATTACTCAACACTTCGTTCAATTAAAGACGGTTTTGTAGTAACTGATATAGGAGCTGAAGCAATAAGCTTCTTAAAAACTTATATAGTACTTCCTTCTGCGGTAATTGCTATGATAGTTTACGTTAAGCTATGTGATATTTTAAAGCAAGAAAACGTATTTTATGTAATTACTTCTTTTTTCCTAGCATATTTTGCATTATTTGCATTTGTTCTTTATCCTAACCCTGATTTAGTTCACCCTAATCCTGAAACTATAGAATCCTTAAGTTTAGCATATCCTAATTTTAAATGGTTTATAAGAATAGTTGGGAAATGGAGTTTTGCATCTTTCTATACTATGGCTGAGCTTTGGGGAACATTAATGCTAAGCTTACTATTTTGGCAATTTGCTAACCAAATTACTAAAACCGATGAAGCTAAGCGTTTTTATTCAATGTTTGGATTACTTGCTAATTTAGCATTACCTGTAACATCGCTAATTATTGGGTATTTTTTACATGAAAAAACTCAAATAGTAGCAGAGCATTTAAAGTTTACTCCATTATTTGTTATTATGATAATAAGTAGTTTGGCTGTAATACTTACATATAGATGGATGAATAAAAATGTTTTAACTGATCCTAAACTTTATGATCCAGCACTTGTAAAAGGGAAAAAGGCTAAAGCTAAGATGTCGTTAATAGAAAGCTTTAAAATGATATTTACTTCTAAATATGTAGGTTATATCGCATTATTACTTATTGCTTATGGTATTTCTGTAAATCTAGTTGAAGGTGTTTGGAAATCAAAGTTAAAAGAATTACACCCGACAAAAGAAGCTTATACTATGTATATGGGGCAGTTTCAAGCTTATCAAGGTTGGGTTGCTATAGCTTTTATGATTATAGGAAGTAATATTTTGAGGAAAGTATCTTGGTTAACTGCTGCGATGATTACGCCTTTAATGATGCTAATTACCGGTATTGCGTTTTTTGCGTTTATCTTTTTTGATAGTGTAATTGCTATGTATCTAACAGGTATTTTAGCATCAGGTCCTTTAGCACTTGCGGTTATGATCGGTACAATTCAAAATGTTTTAAGTAAAGGTGTAAAATATTCTCTATTTGATGCTACTAAAAATATGGCTTATATTCCACTTGATAAAGATTTACGAGTAAAAGGTCAAGCTGCTGTTGAAGTTATCGGTGGAAGATTTGGTAAATCAGGTGGTGCTATTATTCAATCTACATTTTTTATTATATTCCCGGCATTGGGGTTTGTTGAAGCAACCCCATATTTTGCTTCTATATTTTTTGTGATAGTAATATTATGGATATATGCCGTTAAGGGATTAAATAAAGAATATCAAGTTTTAGTAAATAATACTGAAAAATAGTATCAATATAAGAAAATAGGTTTTTAAGAGCTTATTTTCTTTGTAATTATAGGATTTATGATATGAGAAATACAAAATCTGAAATTAAAATTCCAAGAACACCATATGTCAAAAAATATAACAGTTGGCGAATAAGGATTTTGTATTCTATCATTATAGGTTATGCAACTTTTTATTTTTGTCGTCAAAATTTTAATATAGCAACGCCAGCTATTAGAGAATATTTTGATGTTACAAAAACTCAAATCGGTTGGATATTAACTGCTTCTTCCATAATGTATGGAGTTAGTAAATTTTGTAATGGATTTATCAGTGATAAGACTAATGCTCGGATATTTATGGTTCTGGGGCTTTTGTTCGTTGGTATTATCACTATTCTAATAGGCTTTTCAGATTCTTTATTCCTTATTGGTATTTTGTGGATAGCAAGTAATTGGTTTCAGTCAATGGGCTGGCCTCCTGCTACAAAAATGTTAACTCACTGGTTTGCTTCTAAAGAGCTAGGAACTAAATGGGCAATGGGAGCAACTTCTAACCAAATAGGTGGTGCTCTTGCTATGGTAAGCTGTGGTTACCTGATTGATAAGTTCGGTTGGAGATCTGCTTTTTTTGTACCTGGCGTGGTTGCTTGTGTAGTATCAATTTTTTTATATAATAGACTTCGCAATTCTCCCAAAGAAGTAGGTTTGTCTACAGTTGAAGAATATAAAAATTACCCTCCTGAATTAATAAGCGATTATGATAAACTGCCAACTGCCGAATTACTTAAAATAGTATTTTGCAATAAATTAATATGGTATGTTTGTTTAGCAAACATGTTTGTATATATAATACGTTTAGGGGTAATTTATTGGGCTCCTACATTTTTAAAAGATTTACGAGGTATAAGTCTCTTAAATGCTGGTTTACAAATAGGTTTATATGAAATGATAAGTATTCCAGGGGCGTTAATAGCAGGCTTTTTATCTGATAAATTATTTCAAGGAAGACGTGGTCCTGTAAGTACAATATGTATACTAGCACTTAGTTTATTGCTAATCTTATTTTGGAAGCTTCCTATCCAAAGCGAGTTGCTAAGTATAGTAATTCTTTCTCTTGTTGGTTTTTTTGTCTCAGGTCCACAACTACTTGTAGGTATTGCCGTGGCTGATTTTAGTACTCGTCAAGCTGTTGGCACAGCTAATGGATTATCAGGGTTGTTTGGTTATTTAGGAGCAGCAATTGCAGGAGTCGGTGTTGGATGGATAAGTGATAATTATGGATGGGATGGGGTGTTTATATTTTTTAGTATTTCTGCTCTTTTAGGAAGTAGCTTATTCGCTTTAACATGGAATTGTTCAGCAAAGAAATAAATTTAATAATTATATAAATAGGTTAAAAATGACAATACAATATACTTTTTCAATGATTAAGCCTGATGCTATAAAAAGGAATAAAATAGGGCAAGTTAATACCTACTTAGAAAATGCGGGCTTAAAAATAGTAGCTCAAAAAATGACAACTTTAACTAAATATGAAGCAGAATGTTTTTATGATGAACATAGAGCAAGGCCATTTTTTGATAGTTTAGTTGAATATATTACTTCAGGTCCCGTAGTGCTTCAAGTTCTTAAAGGTATGGACGCTATAACTTTAAACCGTAAAGTTATGGGAGCAACTAATCCAGCAGAAGCTGAAGCTGGAACTATTAGAAAGGATATAGGTGAATCAATTGAAGCTAATAGTATTCACGGTTCTGATAGTGAAAATAGTGCAAAAAGAGAAATTAAGTTTTTCTTTAAAAAATCTGAAATTATAGAATAATTAATGCAAAAATATGACGTAATAGTGATAGGAGGTGGGCATGCTGGTGTTGAAGCTGCTGCTGCCTCTGCACGTCTTGGAGTTTCTACTCTATTAATTACGCCAAAACCCGAAAATTTGGGAGAAATGTCCTGTAATCCTGCAATTGGTGGAATTGCAAAAGGTACATTAGTTAAGGAAATTGATGCACTTGATGGATTAATGGGATATGTTATAGACCAAGCTGGTATACATTATAAAATGCTTAATGAAACTAGAGGACCAGCAGTTTGGGGGCCTAGGGCACAAGCCGATAGAAAGCTTTATAAAAAAGCAATGTATCAAATACTAACAAACTACCCAAATTTAGAAATACTATATGCAAAAGTAGAAGATATTGAAATTAAATCTTCAGAAATAAAAGCAGTCATCTTAAATAATGGTAGTAAAATACCGTGTCAAAAAATTATATTAACTACAGGTACATTTTTATCAGGGCTAATTCATATTGGATCAAAAAAAATCCCTGCTGGTAGAGTAGATGAAGAACCATCTTATGGATTATCAAATACCTTAAGAAGAATAGGTTTTAAACTCTCTCGATTAAAAACAGGAACCCCTCCAAGAATTGATGGGCGTACTATTGATTACAGTAAAGTAGAATCACAACCTGGAGATGAAGTGCCTAGACCTTTCTCAGAATTGACTGATAATGTAAATGTACCCCAAATAAATTGCTTTGTAACAAAAACTACTCCAGAAACACATAATATTATCCGAGCAAATCTTGATAAATCCGCAATGTATTCTGGTCAAATAGAGGGAATAGGTCCACGTTATTGTCCTTCCATAGAAGATAAAATAGTTAGATTTAGTACAAAATCAGAGCATCGTATTTTTTTAGAGCCTGAAGGATTAGATGACCATACAATTTATCCAAACGGAATTTCTACTTCTTTACCTGAAGAAGTACAACATCAATTAATAAAAACTATCCCAGGCTTAGAGAATGCAATAATTTTACGTCCAGGTTATGCTATAGAGTATGATTACATTGATCCACGTGAAATAAGTAGTACACTGGAAACAAAAAAAATAACAGGTTTGTATTTTGCAGGTCAAATTAATGGTACTACAGGATATGAAGAAGCTGCAGGACAAGGTATAGTAGCAGGTATTAATGCCGCTTTAGCAGTAAAAAATCAACAACCTTTTGTACTAACAAGAGCAAATAGTTATATTGGAGTAATGATAGATGATTTAACGTCGTTTGGAACGTTAGAGCCATATCGGATGTTTACTTCACGTTCAGAATATAGATTATCTATAAGAGCAGATAATGCTGATTTACGTTTGACAGAGATGGGAATAAGTATTGGTGTTATATCTGAAAAGCGTAAAGAAATATTTACAATAAAATGTAAAAATATAGAAAGTACAAAATCATTATTAAATACTTTATCTTTAACTACTAGTAAACTCGCTAAAATGGGGATACAAGTTGCACAGGATGGTACACATAAAACAGTGTTAGATTTATTTAAAATACCTAATTTTGATGTTGAACAAGCTATTAAAATTTTTCCTGTACTTAAAGATATAGATAATAATATTTTACAACTACTTTATATTGAAGCTAAATATGCTTCGTATTTAGCCAGGCAACATGCTGACATTAATTTATTCCAAAGCGAGGAAGCTTATCCAATTCCTAAAAATATTGACTATTTTACAATACCAAGTATATCATTAGAAATACAGGAAAAGCTTTCTTATCATAACCCTATTACTATTGCTGCGGCACGACAAATTTCCGGTGTTACTCCTGCTGCAATTACTGCTATTATAATTTATTTAAAAACTAAATATAATGATAGAAGTTCCACATGAAGTAATTGAAAAATTACAAATTTTTCAAGAATTAGTACAAAAGTGGAATAAAGCTATTAACCTTATATCAGAAAATAGTACGCAAAATTTTTGGAAACGTCATATATTAGATTCCTTGCAATTAATGCAGTATATTAACGATAAAGAAATACATTTAGTTGATATAGGAAGTGGAGCAGGTTTTCCAGGTATAATATTGTCTATCGCTGGAGTAGCAAAGACAAGTTTAATAGAAGCTGATTTACGTAAGTGCATCTTTTTAGAGAAAGCAGCAAAAATATCAAATAATAATATACAAATAATTAATCAAAGAATTGAAAAAACAGAAATAAGTTGTAATATATTAACCTGTAGAGCTTTTTCTAATTTAAATACAATATTTGATTGCACAAAAAATATCTCTGTGCAAAATAAATTTTTGCTTCCAAAAGGAAAAAGCTATTTATCTGAAATAAAAGAAGCTAGAAAAAAATGGTTATTTAAGTGTTTAATAAACCAAAGTATAACTTCAAAAGAAAGTAAAATTTTAGAAATTAGCGGCTTAACAAAAATAATATGACTGTAAAAGTAATTTCCGTAGTTAATCAAAAAGGAGGGGTAGCTAAAACTACTACCACTGTAAATTTAGCTACTGCTCTTGCAGCTATGGATAAAAAAGTTTTAGTAATAGATCTTGACCCTCAAGGTAATAGTAGTACTGGTTTTGGCGTTAGTCAACAACAACGAAAAAATACTATATATCAAGCATTAACAAATATAATCAAATTAAAAGATACAATAATCTCTACTAATATTCCAAATTTAGAAATAATAACCTCAAATACTAATTTATCTGCTGCTGAACTAGATTTAGTAAAATTAGAAGAACGAGAATATATTTTAATGAAGTTATTAGAAGAAATAAAAGTATTATATGATTATATAATTATTGACTGCCCACCTTCGTTAAATTTATTAACAATAAATGCTTTAGTTGCAGGCGATGAGGTATTAATTCCAATGCAATGTGATTTTTATTCTTTGGAAGGGTTAAGTCATTTGCTAAAGGCAGTTGAAATTGTAGAAAAAAGATTAAACCCTAAGATAAAGATTGCAGGTATATTATTTACAATGTATGATAGGCGTAATCGTTTAACTGAGCAAGTAGAAGAAGATGTAAGAAGTTGTTTAGGAGAATTAGTGTTTAAAACTGTAATTCCTAGAAACATTAAATTATCTGAAGCTCCTTCATATGGAAAACCTGCTATTATATATGATTATAAATGTGCAGGAGCAGTGGCGTATATGGAACTTACAAAAGAAATTTTGGGAAGATATAATGAAAAATAAAGGGTTAGGTAGAGGCTTGTCTTCATTATTAGGTGAAGAGGTTATATCTACAGAAAAAGAAAGTTTAGAAATAGTACAAATTATAAATATTGATAGAATAAAACCAAATGAAAATCAGCCTAGAAAACATTTTGAATATGATAAAATAAAAGAATTATCAGATTCTATATTAAATAATGGTTTACTTCAGCCTATTATTATTGATAATAGTTTTCAAATTATAGCAGGTGAAAGACGCTGGCGTGCATGTAAATTAGCAAAGATTTCTGAGATACCGGTAATTATAAAAAATTTAGATGCTAAAGAGAGTATGGAAATAGCATTAATTGAGAATATACAAAGATCGGATTTAACAGTCATGGAAGAAGCTCGTGGCTTTAAATATTTAGTAGAAAATTTTAATTATACAGCAGAAAAATTAGCAGAAAGACTTGGTAAAAGCCGTAGTCATATAGCTAATTTACTAAGACTCAATAATTTACCACAATCTATTCAAAATAAATTAGATGAAAATATACTTAGTATGGGACATGCTAGATGCTTAATAAATCATGAGCATGCAGAAGTAATAGCAAATTATGTTATAGACAATGATTTGAATGTGCGTCAAACAGAAGAGTTAGTAAGGCAATGGTCTCAAAATGAATATACGAAGTATCCTGATAATAATAGAATAGGAAAACAGCTTTTTAAAGAAAAAACAGAAGATAATGATTTACAAGCATTAGTAAAAATTTTGTCAGAAAAATTTAATATAAAAGTGACAATAGAAAATTATTCTTTAGGAGGAAAGTTAATATTCCATTATAAGGATTTAAAAGAATTAGATAAAATTTTGTTAGAGTTAAGTTAATACAAGGAAATAAATAATTTATGTCATCTCAATATATTTATGAAATAAATGGTTTAAGTAAAACTATAAACGGTAAGAAAATTTTAAAAGAAACAAATTTATCTTTTTTACCAAGTGCTAAAATTGGAATAATAGGACCAAATGGAGTAGGTAAATCTACTTTATTAAAAATTATGGCAGGTATAGATAAGGAATTTGATGGTAAAGCAATGGCAGCACTAAATATAAAAGTAGGCTATTTACCTCAAGAACCATATCTTAATCCAAATAAAAATGTATTTGATAATATTATGGAAGGCCTGCATGAGAAAAAAAAGCTTATCGATGAATTTAATGAAATAAGTAATAAGCTGGCTACTGAAATCACTGATGAAGAAATGAATCAACTTTTTGATAAGCAGGCAGAATTACAAGAAAAAATAGATAATTGTGATGCGTGGGATTTAGAGCGAGAAATAGAAATTGCAATGCTAGCATTGCGTTGCCCATCAAAAGAGGCAAATATTAATGAAATTTCTGGTGGAGAAAAAAGAAGAGTTGCTTTGTGTAAACTTCTTTTAGAAAAACCTGATATGTTATTACTTGATGAGCCGACAAATCATTTAGATGCAGAATCAGTTTCTTGGCTTGAGAACTATCTTAAAAAATATAAAGGTACTGTAATAGTTATTACACATGATCGCTATTTTTTAGATAATGTTACAGAATGGATATTAGAAATAGATAGAGGTCATTGTGTACCGTGGAAGTCTAATTATAGTTCGTGGTTGGAACAAAAACAAGAAAAATTGGCTCTAGAAAGTAAAGAAGAAGATGAGCGAAAAAAACAATTAAATCGTGAATTAGAATGGATTCGTCAAGCTCCAAAGGCTAGACAATCAAAAAGCAAAGCTCGTATTACAGCATATCAAGAGTTGTTAAACAAACAGCAGGAACAAAAAAGTGATCCTACTCAAATAATTGTACCTAATGGTCCACGTCTTGGTGATTTAGTTATTGAAGCAGAACATATAGCCAAAAAATACAATGATAAAACGCTCTTATCGGATTTTAGTTTTAAAGTTCCACGTGGAGCGATTGTAGGGATAATTGGACCAAATGGTGCAGGGAAAACTACATTATTTAATATTATTACAGGTAAAGTAAAACCTGATAAAGGCTCTATTAAAATTGGTTCAACAGTAAAATTAGGATATGTTGACCAATCGCGTGATCATTTAGATGGTAATAAAACTGTTTGGGAAGAAATTGCAGAAGGATTAGATGAATTACAGCTTGGTAGCAGAATAGTTAAAAGTAGAGCGTATTGTGCAGCTTTTAACTTTAGGGGAGGTGATCAGCAAAAAAAAGTTGGGCAACTTTCTGGAGGAGAGCGTAATAGGGTGCATTTAGCGAAGTTATTAAAAGAAGGAGCAAATGTTATATTATTAGATGAACCATCTAATGACTTAGATATTGATACGTTAAGAGCTCTTGAAGATGCAATTTTAGATTTTGCAGGTTGTGTATTAGTAATTAGTCATGACAGATGGTTTTTAGATAGGATAGCTACTCACATTATTGCATATGATATAAAAGGCAATGCCACTTGGTTTGAAGGAAATTATCAGGATTATCACGAGTATATGTTAAAAATAAATGGAGAAAATACTTTAAATCCAAAATATAAGCATAAAAAATTAATTTAAATATGTCACTAACACAAACATTAATAGTGTTATTTATAGGATTGTTTGTAATAAAACCTGATGATATTCCTATGCTTATCAATCAAATAAAAAAAATTAAATCTTATTTTAGTAATGTTGCTTCATCAGAAGTGGAACAATTAAATTTCTATATACAAAAAATTATTAGCATAGAGGGGTACTATGATGGTGACTATAATTTAGTTGCAATAAAAGAAAAGTATAATAAATTAATCAAATCAGTTATAAATAATGATTTAAATAATATCAATGAATAGTACATTTTTTGTTCATTTGATCTATTACTTAAAGCTACATTGCAAATAAGATAAAATTATTATATAATTCCTTAAAACAATACTAATGGTTATTTTATATTATGTTAGACATACTTCTTTTTGTACATATTACTATCGCAATATTATTAATTATAGTTATTCTAATGCAACGTAGTGGTTCAGATGGAATTAGCAGTATAAGCGGTGGGGGAAATATGGGAGTAATAAGTGCTAAGACAGCAAATAATTTTCTTACTAAAAGCACTGTAATACTTGCGTCATTATTTTTAATAAATGCAATAATACTTGCTAATCTTTCTTCTCAGAAGAAACCAGATTTAGTATCTAAAATCAATGAAATTGAAGAAAATCAAGTAGATAATAGTCTGCCTATAGCTAAATAAATTGTAATAAAAAATTATGCAAAAAATAATAAAGTTAAAAGATTTAAAAATAGGCAATGATCTACCTTTTACTCTGATTGCAGGACCTTGTCAAATTGAGGGGCTAGATCACGCTTTGTTTATGGCAGAAGAGCTTGTTAAATTAACTACTAAACTTAATATTCCATTTATATATAAGTCTTCTTTTGATAAAGCTAATAGAACTTCTATAAACGGTGCTAGAGGTCTTGGAATTGATAAAGGATTGGAAGTTTTAGCAGAAGTAAAAAGAGCATTTAACTGCCCTATAGTTACTGATGTTCATAGTGAAAATCAATGTGCTGAGGTAGCTAAAATAGTTGACATGTTACAAATCCCAGCGTTTTTGTGCAGACAAACAGATTTACTTCAGGCTGCAGCTGCAACCGGAAAAATAGTAAATGTTAAGAAAGGGCAGTTTCTAGCTCCTTGGGATATGAAAAATGTACACAAGAAGTTAGAATCATTTGGAGCAAAAGATATATTGTTAACTGAACGTGGTACATGTTTTGGTTATAATAATTTAGTATCAGATATGCGTGGTTTTGCAATAATGGCTGAGCTAAATACTCCTGTAATTTTTGATGCTACTCACTCCGTGCAGCAACCTGGTGGGCTTGGAGGAAGCACTGGAGGAGAGCGTAAATATGTAGAATTACTTGCAAAAGCTGCAGTTGCAGTAGGTGTTGCTGGTCTTTATATGGAAGTACATCAGGATCCGGATAATGCTCCAAGTGATGGTCCATGCATGATTAGGTTAGATAATTTAGAGCGTGTCCTTACAAAGCTCAAAAAATATGATGAAATTACTAAAGAAAAACAGTAATGATAACCTACAAAGAATTTGAGAATGTTGAGTTACGTTCAGGGACAATTACCAAAGTAGAAGAGTTTCCAAGAGCCAAAAAGCCGGCATTTAAAGTTTGGGCAGATTTTGGTGCAGAAATTGGAACTTTGCAAACATCCGCACAAATAACAAAACATTATACCTCTCAAGAATTAATAGGCAAATCCATAGTCGGCTGTGTAAATTTAGGAGAAAAGAATATAGCCGGCTTCTTGTCTCAGTTTTTATTAGTAGGATTTCCTGATTCTAATAATGATATATGTTTAGTTACAATTGAGCCTAAAGTACCTAACGGTCAAAAATTGTGTTGAAACCTAAAAATATTCTTAAATTAATCGGTTTCATTATAGTATATTCTTATTTATTTTTGCTTTACAGTGGCAAAGTCCCAGGATAAATAATGAAATAGCGGAAAACATAGGAAACTGTTTATACAAAAGTAATTATAAAAATCTTGAGCTTAATTCTATAGAAAGAGATTTTAACATTTCCTATATCCCGAATGCTCCAAGAAATTGTTTAAACTCATCTTTCCCTATTATTCATATTAAGCTTAAGTGTCATTGTCAAATAAAAAGGGACCACTAAATTACGTAAAAAAGGGACCACTTTATTTAAAATTTTTTATGTCATATTACCTCCAGATTTATAGTTATTAATACGATAACTTTTACCTGTGATGTTTAGTATATGTGCATGATGTACTACTCGATCAATAATTGCATGAGTTAATAACTCATCAGCAAATATTTCATTCCATCTTTCAAAATCCTTGTTTGTGGTGATAATGGTAGATTTATTTTCATATCGTTTAGCAATAATATTAAAAAAATCATCTACTGAATGTTTTGGTAATTGCTTAAAACCTAACTCATCAAGAATTAATAAGTCAAATGATAAGAGTAATTTAACTTTTTTGTGATAGCTATTATCTGCTCTTGCAATATGTAAATTATAAAGCATATCCGATACCGTAGTAAAATATACAGAGTATTCTCGTGTTAAAGCTTTTAATGCTAATCCAATAGCAAGATGAGTTTTGCCAGTTCCAGAATTACCTATGAATATGACATTGCCCTTAGTATTAATATAATCACAAGTAGATAAATCACTTATTACTTTGGTATCAATACTTGGTTGGAACTGAAAATCAAAGTCTTCTAAATTTTTAGTTACCGGTAATTTAGCAGCATTTTTACGACGACGGTAATTATTATCCTTACGGTGAGATTTTTCATCTTCACATAATAGTGAGAGAAATTCTTTAAATCCTAGTTTATTATTTTGAGCATAAATAATCCTTTCATTTAAGCTATTGACTATACCTGATAATCTAAAACTACGTAGGTCATTAAGCAAGTTCTGCATTCTGACCTCCAAACTCTGGCAATGGTAAGTTTACTGCATTACTATTTAAGATATTCTTAATTTTAGAGTAAGAACTTATACCGTAATGTAATGCTCTATGACAGGCTTTATCTATTAACTCATCATTGTAAACCTTACGTAAAGAAATAATACCTCTGGCACAACGTTGCCAATCATTTACTCGTGTTTGTTGTAATAACTCTAATAATAAACTGCAATTATTGCCTATCTGCTGCATTTGTTGTTGATAATGTTCGCTATATTCTATAAAACCTGGGCATAGACGTTTATATTTGGCATAATGAGACGGATTAGTGGTAAATATTCCTTTGCCATCTACTCTAACGTGCCTTGCTATTAAATCATTTTGTATAGAAAATATTTGAACAAGGTTTGGTGATAATTGTACCAATACTTCACTGTATATATATTTTGCTGGTACGGAATAATAATTATTATCTATGGTGATATGACAATCTTTTGCTACTTTTCGATTATGCCACGATGATAAATCAAACGTTTCTAATGGTAAGGGCATTAAATTATTACTTTCTTCTTGCTCAAATAGTTCCTGAGGAATTTTTTTAGTAGTACCATGTATTCGGTTATTTGCTTTATTTAACCAGTTTGCAAGATCGTGTATTAATTCTTCATATCTATGAAATTTACGTCCAGCAAAAAAATTATTTTTGACATACTTTATGCCTGATTCTACTTTGCCTTTTTCTTGAGGTTGATATATACGACAAGGAGAAAGTAAAATCCCATAATGATCAGCTAAACGTTTGTATTCCTTCTGATATACAGGCTCATAGAAATTGCTATCTACCACCCCAGCTTTAAGATTATCAAGTTTTATTACTTTTGGACTACCAGCAAAATAATTAAATGCATTGATATGACATTGTATCCATGTTTTACAACTTTGATCAAACACTACTTCATAATAATCAAGGCGACTATAGCTTAAACGCATATTAAACACATATGCTTTAACTCTACGCCCTTGGGCATTATACTGTAAGCCTATGTCACCAAAATCTACTTGTGCTTCCTCTCCTGCTAAAGTATGAAAACGAATGCAACTGTTATTCTGAATCTTATATTTTTTGATATAACGGGTTAGCGAACCATAACTTTTTGTATAACCTTGAATTTTTAACTCTTCAAAAATTCTTATGTAACTTAGATTCTTTTCTAATAACTCAATTATTTGTTCGTGCCAAGAATCCAGTGCTGAAGATCGTTCATAGGGTGCAGGATATTCTGTACCAGACTCTACGTAACGATTTATTATTTTTCTTACTGTTTTACGGTCTATCCTTGTTAGTTTGGCAATATTTCTTTGACTGTTGCCTTGCTTATAAAGGGTGATAATTGTTGTGTACATATTTATTCTTATCATTGTATCACTAGATATTTATTTTAATTAATTATCTAGTGAATATTGCACATTATAACCTTATTAGGTTACACCAAATTCTCTGGTCCCTTTTTCGTGCAATTTAGTGGTCCCCTTTACTTTAGCAATGACATTAAGCAAGAGCATAATGCTTGGCTTCAGATTGTTCGCACTGATTCTTCAGATAAAAAATTACAAAAATTTATAGATACTAATGTAGAATTACATCCTTTTTATACTTTGGAGCAAGATTTCTACGATGCTCCTTATGGTCTTATACAATTTTTTCTAAGCCTTTAACTTATTGGACTGCCCATACTTATGCAGTGAAAATAGATAATCAAAATAAAACTGTAAAAATTATTGGGGGAATTAAATGGGGATTTAGGTTAGCTTATTTTCCTATTAAACCTCAAATGATTCTACCCTCTAGCCTAGATACCAACGATTGGCAGATAGATATAGAAGTTTTTAAACAAGCGTTAGTTGGGTATAAAATAGATTAAATTCATCTTATTTTTCAAGGACCGTTTAATGAAGAAATAAAGATAGGTACTATATATTTATAGGTATAATATGCAAGAGTTAGACCTAGAGCCGTACCAATAACTATAATACGAAATTTTGCAGGGCTAAAAATTAAAGCAACAATTCCAAGAACGATCGCTATTTTTACTATATCTGATGTCGTATAAGCTCTATTATTTATGGCATAAACATTAAAACTTATACTTAAAATCGTTAGTATAAATAATAAATTTTTAAACATATTATACCTCAATAGGACCGGTAGTTAAGCCATTTATGAACTGCTTTAAGTAAGGATTATTACTATTACGCATTTCATCTTTACTACCATACCACTTAATTTTTCCTTGATAAATCATAGCTATTTCTTTAGCTATTTTTTCGGCACTAATCATATCATGAGTTATAGTGATTGTAGTTGCCCCTAACTCCTCTTGGATTTTTATAATCAGCTCATTAATAACATTAGCCATTATAGGATCAAGCCCAGTTGTTGGCTCATCAAGAAATAAAATCGATGGAGTGCTACAAATTGCTCGTGCAAGTGCTACTCTTTTTTGCATACCTCCTGATAATTCTGATGGATATAGGTCAAGAATTCTAGGGGATAAACCTACTGAGTCAAGTTTTGCTCCTGCAAGATCGTTCTTCTCTTTTTTAGATAATTTGTTAGTATCAAAAGTAATATTATCACGTACATTTAAAGAATCAAAAAGAGCTCCGCCTTGGAATAAAAATCCGATATCTTTCATAATCTCAAATCTTTTTTTGCTTGAGATATTTTGAATTTCTGCACCATCAATAAAGATTTGACCTTGATCAGGTTTAATTAACCCTACTATATTTTTAATTAGGACTGACTTACCGCTACCTGAACCGCCTAAAATGACTAAAGAACTACCTTTTTTTACATCTAAATCTATTCCATCTAATACTTTATGACTATTGAAAGATTTATATAATGACCGAATTTTAATTTTTATTTCTTCTACACTCATATCTTTTTTATACTTTAAAAAATAATTCGGTTATTAAGTAGTTACTAATTAGGATTAAAATGGAAGAATTTACTACCGCAGAAGTAGTAGCTCGTCCAACACCTTTAGCTCCTTTACCTGAATAATAACCACTATAGCAGCTTATTATAGAAATAATAAAGCCGAAAACGCCAGCTTTAACAAGACCAGATATTACATCTATTGGCTCTAAATATTGAAAAGTGCTAGTCAAATAAGTGCTACTGTTAAAGTCAAGCTTATATACGCCAACTAAGTAACCTCCCATAACCCCGATTACATCGCCGATTAGAACTAGACAAGGCATAGTAATAATAGCTGCAATTACTCTTGGAAAAACGAGATATTTAATAGAATCAGTAGATAAGGTATATAAAGCATCTACTTGTTCTGTAACTCTCATAGTACCTATTTCCGCTGCAATTGATGCTCCTACTCTTCCTGCTACCATTAACCCCGCAAGCACTGGTCCGAGTTCCCTAGTTAAGGATAGCACCACTACAGTTGCGATAGAACTTTCAGCAGAAAAGCGAGAAAATCCTGTATAACTCTGTAATGCCAATACTGCCCCTGAGAAAAAGGTAGTCATGGCGACAACAGGTAAAGAATAAAAGCCGATAAATAATAATTGTTTGATAATTAAACTAAAATATAAAGGTGGTCTTATAATGCTAGTAATGGCAGCTAAGCTAAATATAGAAAATTTGCCGATACTTTGTGCTAGTCTTATGGTACGTTTACCAATAGAATTAGCTATATTTAATAACATCTGTATTATTCTTTTTATATTTTAAATTATTAAGGTTATTTTGCTGTCATCCTGTGGCATTGTCCGCATAGATCGAAAAACACCCTAAGGTAGTCATGCCGTGGACAAGCAACTAGATGACAATAAGGTTATAACATTATCAAGTATAAATTCTTTTATATCTATTACCAAGGCTAGTTAATATCTCATATCCTATAGTACCTATAATATCTGCTATTTTATCAGGAGTGCAATTATTTCCAATAATTTCTACTTCTTGTCCTAGAAAAATATCTGAAGGTGGTAGATCAGTAACATCAATATTGACTAAATCCATTGATATTCGTCCTATTATTGGGACGTTACGACTATTAATAAATACGGTACCTTGATTACTAAAATTACGACTAAACCCATCAGCATAGCCAAAAGGCAGAGTTGCAATTAAGCTATCACGCTTGGTTGTAAAAGTCATATTATAGCCGATACGACTCCCATATGTCAAATTTTGTAAGTGAATTATAGGTGCTTTTAAGGTTACAGGGTTTTGCATCGGATTCGGTTTGTTACTGCCTAAAGGATTTAAACCATATAAAGCAGCACCAGGTCTTACTAAATTAAAATGATAATCTTTCCCTAAAAATATACCGCCGGAGTTAGCAAGACTTGCTTTAGCATTTGGGAAATATTCCAAATAAGCTTTAAATTTGTTTAGTTGTTCTAAATTATAAGGGTTATCGCTATCCTCAGAAGCTGATAAGTGGCTTATGATATATTCCACATTCAAACCCTTTAATAAATCACGATTATTAATTAGCTGTTCTATCTCATTATGGTTTAGCCCAAGGCGATTAATACCAGTATTAAAATGCAGGTAGCAAGATAGTAATTGATTTTTTAGACTACTAAATTTTTGCCAAATCTTGATTTGGTTTAAGTTATTTAAAACAGGCATTAAATTATATTCTATAAGTTCTAAAGCATCATGTTCAAATACGCCATTAAGAATAAGAATATTTACTTCGTTGCCTATAGCTTTACGCAAACTAATTCCCTCATTACTTGAGGCAACAAAAAAATATCGGCAATTTTCTTCTAGTAAGGTTTTAGAAATTTCTATTGCACCGAGTCCATAAGAGTTGGCTTTAACTGCCGCCCCGACCAGAGCATTTTCACAAATATTTTTTAATAAATGATAATTAGCTTTTATAGCTGACAAATTTATTTCAAGAGTGCATAAACTCATATTATATTTTTTAACTCTTTTACTAAGATAGGCAATATAGGTATTATATGAAATTTAGAAGATAAGTCATCTGTTTCTATAGTATCAGTAACAAAAATACGATCCAATAATGCGATATCATAATTTTTTGAAAGTACAGCATGCGTAATAAAAGCATTTACCGATAAAGCTCCATGCTGCTTTAAAAAATTAGCAGCTTTATAAACGCCAGTTTAGGATAAGAGTGTAAGGAATAAAGATAATAAAGCAGGGTATTTACAAGAGAGGAGTGTTGAGTTACATAGATTTTGAATCAAAAAAATATGCACTCAACAATGAAAAGATGTATCATAACTCTATTTTGTATAATAGATAATTATTGTAAAGTTTACGAAGAATGGGAAGAAAGCAAATTAATACCCAGCGTTAGGAAGCGTAGGAGATCAGGGAGTTTAAGGCTTTCAGAACTATATAACTATAGTATTATATTTTTATATATAGCTAACGCGACTAGCATTATTCCTTAGAATCATATAAGATAAAGCTTTTAATTATGGTAGAGATGAAAGCATACAGTCAGGATTTAAGAGATAGGGTAATCAGTCTGCACAATACTTCTAAATATAGAATAAAAGCAATATCAGACTTATTGGGTATAGAGCGTCATACGATATCAAATTGGATTAGACGTTATAAAGAAAATGGAGACTACAGCTCAAGACAACATATGCAAAGTGGACGTGATGCTAGGTTTACTAATAAGGAGCATATAATTGAATTTTTAGCAAAGAATCCTGATAGCCGAGCTATAGATATAAGAGATGTAGTAGCACCCGAGCTACCAATGAGCACATTTTATGACACGCTTCATAGAATGAAGATTACATATAAAAAAAAGAGCCAAAATACAAAGGCAGGAATGAAGAAGCCAGAAAACAATTTGTAGAATATATTGATAAAATAGCATCTGACAAACTTGTGTATTGTGATGAAATGGGGGTAAGTAATAATATAACCATGTTGTACGGATGGTCAGAGAGAGGAGCCAGATCTTACGCAGAGCAAGGAGGTTTTGCTACTGAGAGAGTAAATATAGTTGCTGGTTATAATGAGGGCACCAAAGAATTAATTGCTCCATTAGAGCATTCCGGTTATATTGATAAGCAATTATTTAATCAGTGGGTAGGTGAGCTATTATGCCCATCACTCAAACCTGGACAATTTGTAATAATGGATAATGCGAGTATTCATAAGTCACTGTTGGTAAAGGAATTAATAGAAAAAGCGGGTTGTACTCTTATTTATCTACCGGTCTATTCTCCAGATTTAAATTCTATCGAACACTGTTGGGCTAATTTTAAAAATTACCTGAGAAAAATTATTAAAAACTTTAAAGATTTTCGTGATGCAATAACAGCAGCAATGGTACAAACCTTCCCGTGTTAGCTATATCTCCATGCAAAGATTTTAAGAATTATTATTTATATCATCTATCATGTAAATATAGAGGATATTTTAGTCTTCCTAGTTACAGTCGGATAATCCAGTTGTGGCCAAGATTAGTATTACCTTTAACTATAATGTTACAATTATTTACAGGAGATGAGACTGGTATATATTTTGTTGATTCAACCAAATTATCGATATGTCATGCAAAACGTACAAATAATAATAAAGTGTTTAGTGGCATTGCTAAAATAGGTATGAGTAGTTACGGATGGTTTATGGGATTTAAATTACATATTGTAATTAATAATAAAGGTCAGATTATGGCAATTAAAATAACAAAGGGTAATGCTAGTGATTTATCTGCTGTAGACTCAATTACCAAAGGATTATGGGGTAAATTATTTGGAGACAAGGCTTATATTTCTAAGGAAATGTCCGCTAAATTATTTAGTCGTGGGCTACGGTTATTTACTGGGATTCGCAAGGATATGAAAAATCATTTATTAGATATAGAAGATAAAATACTCTTAAAAAGCAGATCAATAATTGAATCAGTATTTAATGTACTAAAAAACAGCATGAACCTTGAACATTCAAGACATCGCTCCCCTATTAATTTCTTAGTTCATATACTTTCTTGCGTAAATGCTTTTAATTTCAATAAATCTAAAAAATTTCTAACACTACTTGCTTATCCTCAGACCTCCTTATCCTAAACTGGCGTTATAAATAGTTTCACCGCTATCTATAATATCATCAATTAATATACAATTTTTGCCCTCAACATTCCCTGTTATTTCTACCATATTGCAGCTATTATTAATATCTCTTTCTTTGGTTATATAGGCTAAATCTATGTTTAACAAGTTTCCAATGGTTTCTACCTTATTTGTGCTTCCTTTATCAGGGGCAACTATAATACAATTTTTATAATTTTGTAAAAATGGTAAATATAAGTTGATAGGTTTGACGTTAGAAATAGGGATGTTGAAAAGTTTTTCTATTTTATCAGAATGCAAATCGATGGTAATTAAGTGAGTTACTCCTAATTTTTCTAGAAAATTAGCTATTAATTGTGCTGGATAGCAGCTTGATTTGATGCTTTATCCTGCCTTGCATAACCAAAATAAG
The DNA here is from genome assembly GCF_964026465.1 of Rickettsia endosymbiont of Rhinocyllus conicus. NCBI lineage: Bacteria > Pseudomonadati > Pseudomonadota > Alphaproteobacteria > Rickettsiales > Rickettsiaceae > Rickettsia > Rickettsia endosymbiont of Rhinocyllus conicus. The sequence continues at coordinate 1,519,375 of NZ_OZ032155.1, forward strand.
GCATTACTAAAATTATTTTATTTGCTCCTGCTTTTTTTGCAGTATCTATAAGTAAAAATAGCTCAATTAAACTATCATTAACAGGTTTTGAAGTGGATTGTACTATGATGATATCTTCATTATGTAGCGGTTCTTGAATTTCTAATTTTATTTCTGAGTCACTAAAATAAGTGATTTTAGGTTCAATATATTTGATATTTAATGTTATAGCTAAACGAGTTGCAAGTAGCTTATTATTACTGCCGGCTATTATTTTCATACTAAGTTAGTTATATTATTAAATAATCCGCTATTCGGTTAGAAATATTGAATATAAAAGACGAAAAGCGGTTTCCACCTTTTATATTCAGATTTTAAATAAATAGCTAATATTATTATGAGATAGCTTCTATATGATAGCTAGGATCGGCATTACCTATTTTTAATACTCCGCCATTTTCGTAAACTTCACGCGTTAAATAATTATAATGCCCACTATTTACCGGTAGAACATATAATTCATTATGATAAGCAATTAGTGCAGGATAACTAGGATTATGACAAACTACAGGTTGGTTAGGTATAGCTAATTTTACTAATTTACCGCTTATATCATAGTTAACTTGAAGATAAGCAGTATCATCTGCACGTATTTTTTCACCATTAGGACAATTTAGCTCAAATCTTAGCTCAAATTTTTCCCCTGGTAGTATGGTACTCGGAATAGTAAATGATTTATATTTTGTTACCTCAACAATTTTTTTACCATTAAATCTATATTTCAGCATAGTATTTATAGTATCTTCTTGTATTTCGCCATAATATTTATTTTGTTTATTAATAAGAGGTCTAATCTTATGGTCTTCAGTATTAACAGTATTACTAGTATTAGGTTTAATAATAACTTTGGTTTTATCTCCTGCATCTGTCACAACTTCTTCTGTTGTGCTAGTAGTTAATTTATAAGCACTTGTCAATAGCTCGCTAGCTGATCGACTCTTTTTAATTCCTTTTCCAATCCATTCTTTTACTTTTTCTCTTTTGGAAAATGTAGGGCTTTCTTGAGACTCAGTAAGTATAGGACCATATTCAGGAGCTTTTTCTATAATATTACCTTGGTTATCGGTATTTACAATTTCTACTTCTCCTTTATGTAATTTACGAGCATTTATTACCGTTTTACCTGCTATCTTTCCTCCTTCCACAGCCATTTTTCCACCTGCTATAGCAGCTTTTCCAGCGAATTTTGCTCCTTGATATGCTGCATAACATCCAATTACTATTAATGTCCCAAGTAGTTCTCCATCATTACTAGAAGAATTGCCGCCATTTCTTCTTTGTTTTTCATATTCTTGTTGTCTGTATGCTTCAGCATGAATAATTTTTCCTTGTTCCCACATTTCATCACTATTCATAAAATGCTCTCCTTTAAAATAATAAATTACTTGTAATTCAAGTAAAGCTATTTAATCATTTTACAATCAAAAGCCAAATATTATTTTTAGAAATTCTACTTTTGTTATATTTTATGGGAAAAATTTTGTAATTATTTGAAGATATTTATCAAGTATTTTCTGGTTTTCTTCAACAAATTTTAGTGAATTTTCTTGATAGTTTTTTAATTCTCTAGAATTATTAGGATCAAGCAAATATTCCAGCATATTTAATAACTCTTCACCGCTTTTAATTTGAATAGCTGCTTTACTTTGCAACACGCCTTTAGCAATATCAGTGTTTTTACTCATATCAGGACCAAAGATAATACAATTAGAGAAATGTGCCGCTTCTGAAATATTATGTCCGCCTTGTTTGAAAGAGCCGCCAATAAATGAAATTGATGCTATAGAGAAAAATAAACCCATTTCACCGAATCTATCAACTATATAAAGATCATCGGTTAAAATCGGTAAGTCATTTTGTGATTTGGCATTAGCTGATAAATCTTGTGCTATACAATTATCAAGAATTGATTTAACTCGCTCGGGATGTCTTGGGATTAAGATAATATAACAATCTGTAACTTGTTTTTTTAAGTTTTTTATAATAGGTAAAATGATCTCCTCATCTTCCGGATGGGTGCTAGCAAATACGATAATTTGCTTATTTTTTAGATGTTCACTTAGCTTTACAAGCTCTTCTTGATTAACTGGAAGCTTTTCATTAGCAAATTTGATATTTCCTAAATTAGTTGTGTTTGATATTCCAAGCTCATTAAATTTCTGTAAATCACGCTCACTTTGCACAATAACTTCGCTAAAATTTTTAACAATGAGCTGAAAAAAGCCTTTTCTTTTCTTCCAAGATTTAAAGGATTTATCAGACATGCGGGCATTCACAAGCAATAATTTACACTGCTTTGCTGCTTCATTAATAGTACCTGGCCATAATTCCGATTCTATGAAAATACCTAAATCAGGCTTCCAATTATTTAGAAAAATTTTGGTAAAAATAATATTATCTATCGGAAGCAATTGGTGAGTAGCTATTTTAGGTAATTTAGTGCTTAATATTTTAGCAGAAGATTGTGTCCAAGAAGTGACTAAAAAACGGACTTCAGGAAAATGTTTGCTTATATTATCAACTAAATTTAAAGCAATCATAGATTCGCCGACGCTAGCCGCATGAATCCAAATTAAAAATCCATTATCTTGCCTGTGTTTACCAATCGCAAAACGCTCCTTAACACGCTTTATGTCTTCTTTGCCTATTAATAAGCGAATGAAAATTATAACAAAATAAATAGGTAATAACAAAAAACTTAAAAAGTAATATAAACGCATCATTTTATTAAGTTCTCAGTTAAATTAACTAAATATTTTTCAAGATTCATATGATTTTGTACTTTATTGTCGGTCAGCTCTAAAGGTGACCCTATTATTACTTTAATCGTACCAAATGGCAAAGGGATTATCAACTTATCCCAGCTTTTTAATCTAAAACATCTAGAAGTAGTACTAACTACCGGAATTAATTTTTTATTGTATTTATAAGCAATTTCAGTAATTCCGCTATTTACTTTATATACAGGACCTTTAGGACCATCAGGCGTAATTATTACATTTGCACCTTGAGAAAGCTTTTCGATAATACTCCGTAATGCTCCAAGTGGATTTTTATTGCTAGAACCGACTATAACTTTGCAGCCAAATTTATCGACTAAATCATTTAAAATCTTACCGTCTAAATGGGGAGATATTAATGCGTAGACATCTGGCATTCCTTTAAACATAGCAGGACTTAATGCAAGCATATTATGCCAAAATGCAAAAATTACGCCTTGCTCATTTAAAAACTTTTCCTTATTGCCATTATCATAAAATATAAATTTTTGCTTTGAAGTAAAATAAATAAACCGCAAATACCAATATAGTAAAATAGTAATTAAACTAAGGACAAATTTATTACGTTTTAAAAATTTTTTAAAAGCTTTACGCATTAGTTTTTTTATTAGTTTAGTAGTTGTAACGTCATTGCGAGGAAAATTACAAAGTAATTTGACGAAGCAATCTCAGGAAGTTCGATAAGATTGCCGCGTCGATGTTACACATCTCCTCGCAATGACGCTATAGAATTACAAGCCTGCTCAATCCGCAAACAAGCCTCTTCCAGCTCTTCCATAGAAGTAGCATAGGAAATCCTGAAATATCCCTCTAAGCCAAAAGCAATACCAGGGACTACAGCGACTTTTGCTTCTTCAAGTAAATATTCACCGAAATCATTACTATTATTAATTACTTTTCCTGATTTAGTTTTAGCTCCAAAAATCTTATCACATTTAATAAATAAGTAAAAAGCCCCCTCAGGTTTATAGCATTCAAAATATTTCACTCTTTGTAAAATCGATAAAGCAAGATCACGTTTTTTCTCAAAATTTAAAGCATTTTGTGCAATATAGCCTTGCACGCCATTTAATGCCTCAACGGCTGCTGCTTGGCTTATTGAACACGGGTTTGAAGTACTTTGTGACTGAATAATAGTCATAGCTTTGATTAAAGCTTTCGAACCTGCACCATAACCTATACGCCAACCTGTCATAGAATATGCTTTTGATACGCCATTAACAGTAAATATCCGATCTTTTAAATCAGGTGCTATTTCTGCTAAAGTATAAAATTTAAAACCATCAAAAGTAATATGCTCATAAATATCATCAGACATGACGTTTACATGCGGATGCTTTCTTAGAATTTCAGCAATATTTTCTAACTCTGAATGGCTATAGCTTGCACCTGTTGGATTACTAGGCGAATTAATAATAAGCCATTTAGTTTTAGGTGTAATTAACTGCTCTAAAGCCTCACCGCTTAGTTTAAAGTTACTTTCAATACCACAATTTGCAAAAACCGGAGTACCTTCAGCAAGTAAAACCATATCTGGATAGGACACCCAATAAGGAGCAGGAATAATAACCTCATCGTCTTTATTTAAAGATGCCATAAATAAATTATATATAACTTGCTTGCCGCCGGTGCTAACTATTATTTCATCAAGATCATAATCTATATTATTTTCTCGTTTAAATTTAGCTTGTATTGCTTCTTTTAAAGCTGGTATCCCCTCAACGTTTGTATATTTAGTAAACCCATCTTTAATAGCTTTGATCGCCGCTTCTTTGATATTATCAGGCGTATCAAAATCAGGCTCACCTGCCCCAAGTGCAATAATATCAATGCCCGCTCTTTTAAGCTCAAGCGTTTTCCTAACAACTGCAAGAGTAGGGGACGGTTTTATAGCATTTAATCGCGTAGAAATAATTGACATAATATTAGTCCGTATTGATGAAAATGATAATATAGTAAGTTTTAAATTGTATACTCGTTTTATTTGAAAAATTGGCGGCGTTATCTTTTGCTGATAATCCTCACGTATGTTAAAAATACGCTGCGGTTATCAGCTTCAAGATCGATTCCTCTTTTCCCAATAAAACTTCGTCTACCCAACTCTTGATTTATTAGCAGCATATTCACAAGCTGATACTTGAAAAATTTTTACTTTTTATAATGAAATCTACAAGAGTATATTATAATTTCTATATCATCAATAGAGTATACTAATCTATGTTCATGAGTAATTCTTCGAGACCATAAATTAGTCATTGAGTATTTTAAAGGCTCTGGCTTACCTATACCACTAAATGGTGTTTCCTGAATATTTTTTACTAAGAGTTTAATCCGTTTATATTTTTTAATGTCATATTTTTTCCAATATTCTAAGTCCTTTGTTGCATTTAATGTCCATATAATTTTAGTCATCTAAATTAACTTCAACGAACTCCTTTCTTTTTGCTTGTTCAATGGATTCTTGCAGCCATTCAGCATTAGCTGGATTAGATAATAAATATAATGTTTCTTTTGTAGATTCATACTCTTCTTCTGTTATAATAATAAGATTTGTATGGTTTCTTCTTTTTACGAGATAAGGGATATGGTCACGTTCCACCGTATCAAAGACAGTGCTTAGATTCTTTCTAAATGAAGAACTACTAATTGATTTCATAAAATACCTATATTGTACATGTTTCATGTACACATTACTACAAATTTCACTGATTTACAAGTAAAACTAAGCATAAGAGTATTATTTTATAGTCCCTTTGGTGGTTAAAACCTCCATCTTCCAGATGGAAAAGCTTTAGCTTGCCATGTGCGCCATGATGCGTTAGCATCATAAGCACCATGACTCAATACAGCAACAAATCACACACAGTTTACTATCATCGCTATCATATAGTGTGGATTACAAAATATCGATACAAGGTGTTAACCTATGATATCAAAAAGCGAGTGAGAGAAATTATTGCAGTAGTTGCAGAAGAGCTCAATATTAAAATAGAAAATGGAGTAATATCAAGCGATCATATACATATATTTGCCAATATACCACCTCATATTAAAGTAAGTGAATTTGTGCAAAAAGCTAAAGGAAGATCGTCAAAAAAGATACAAGAAGAATTTCCAATATTAAGAAAAAAGTATTGGGGTAGACATTTATGGGCAAGAGGATACTTTAGTTCGACTAGTGGCAATGTGACTGATGACATGATTAATGAATATATTAATAGACATACTGATGCTCATGAACCAGCAATGACTACTAATATAAGACTGGAATAAGCTTTAGCTTGATTCTCGACTTCTAGTCGCTATAGACAAACTTTCATCTCTCAGATGAAAGTGATTGATTTTAAAATTTATAAAGATATGCTTTATTATATTAGATAATATTTAATTTAAAAATAGCTATGCTTAGTAAAATAAAGGATAAAATCAAACATTTTTGCTTAACGATAATAAATATACCAAATTTTATTAAAAACAAAATTCTAGAATTTAAAAAATATTTAAATGATTGTAAATATAAAATGAATCATTTAAGTGAAACCAATTATGAGCTTGGACTTGAACATTTATATAGAGGTAATTTAAACGATGCATTACTTAGATTTAAATTAGTCGATAACTTTTTTAGTCCTAATGATTCTAGAGTATATTACCAATTAGGTTGGACTTATTTTTTAAAAAATGACTATCCAAAAGCCATAAAATATTTAGAAAAATCAAATGAAAAATATAAAACAATTTTTGTAAATTTTTTGAAAAATTATAAAAATGCTACCGAAATACCTGTGGAAATTTGGGGAAAATACAGGGACTTAACTGCAAAAAATTATCCAAGTATTTTTAACAATGATAAAAATATTCATTTGCCTTATAGATTTGTGAATGAGAGCTTGAAGCAAATAACTGACCTGCCAGATGATTATTCTATCTTAGAGCTTGGTAGTAATATAGGACTTGTCGGATACGAATTAGAAAAGCGTTTTCCAGAAAGCTTTACTTTAACAGCTGTAGAAATTTCTAATTTAATGAATGATATTCAAGAAGAATATTATGCTAACCTTAAAATTTATGATCAGATATATAATGTTTCCATAAGTGAGTTTCTGAAACAAAATTCAAATAAATTTGATATTATTTTAAGCTTTTGTGGATTAACTTTTACTAGAGATCTTTCTACATATTTCAATGCAATATATTCATCGCTTAACAAAGATGGGTATTTTTCTTTTTGTTTACCTACTAATTCGAATACGCATTTTTCAATAAAACGTAAAGAATTTATTTTTAATTTAAATGAAATAAATAATATTTTACAAAAAAATAATTTCGTTATATTAACTTCTGAAGAAATAATACTAGCGGAAAATAATAAATACGGTATTATTATTTGTAAGAAAACTGAAAATAAATCATGAGAATACTAATTATACTTTCGATTATCCTATGTTCATTATTTGCAAAAGCTGATCTTGAATATGTAGATGATGACATATATAACTATAATGGTAGCAGTAATATTAATGGTTGTCGAGAAGTTTACGATCCATACGAAAAATTTAACCGTAAAATTTTTGCGTTTAACTCAGTATTAGATTATATATTCTTGCGTCCTTTAGCTGTTGGGTATAAAAACCTTACAAATGATTATATGAAAGCAAGGGTTAATAGTTTTGTTGGTAATATTGATATGCCACTTACTGCTGTAAATTATGGGCTTCAGCTAAATTATGATAAGACTATGAAAAGCGTATGGCGGTTTATTATTAACACTACGCTTGGCGTTGGTGGGTTATTTGATGTGGCTAGTAAAGTAGGGCTACCATCAGATCGTCAAACTTTTGGTAATACTCTTGCACATTATGGAGTAGGTCCAGGTCCTTATTTGGTGTTACCGATAATAGGTAGTACTAATGCAAGGGATATGACTGATCCAATATTTACTAATTATGCACTTAATCCTTTAATGTATTATACCCATAAAGATTTTGAATTAAGTGTTTTAGCAGTGAGTAAAATAAATGATAGATATAATGTATTATCATTTAGTGATTATGTTATGAAGAATTCGTTAGACCCTTATGCTACTATCAGATCGGCATTACACCAAGCTCGTGAAGCATCTGTTCAATATCCTAAAAACTTTAAATGCCCTAAACCTAAAAACGTAAATTCTAATTAAAAGAGGTTCTTATGCAAAAAATTATTACTAGCTTATTTTTATTGATTTTTACATTTTCTTCTTATGCAGACGATAATGATGCAGACGATAATGCCCCCGCAGGTTTAAATGATTATGTTACTAACTTAGTAAATGAAGCTTCTACTACCTTAAATAATCCTAACCTATCCCAAGATGCAAAAGTTACCAAAGCACGTGAACTAATGCACAATAATCTAGATTTTGATTGGATGGCTAGGTATACATTAGGACGTAACGGGGTACAAACTTTATCTAAGGAACAAATCGCAAAGTTTACAGAAGTTTATTCTAAATATGTTACTAAAGCTTATACTGATCTAATAAAAGATTACAAAGGTGAAAAGCCTCAAGTAACAGGAGTGCGTGTTTTAAGCCCAAAAGATTCTATGGTTAGCATGAATATTAATAATAAAGGACAGGATATTAAAGTAGAATATTTAGTGCGTAAAATGGAAAATGGAAAATTCAAAGTTTCCGACGTTATTACAGAAGGTGTAAGTCTTATTGGTGCTCAACAACAAGATTTTACTTCGACTTTAAAAGACCAAGGTTTTGATGCTTTAGTGCAAAGCCTACAAAGCCGTTCATAAAAATTTGTCTATGCGTTCTTGCATAGATCAGTTTTTCCCTTGTCACCCCGTGGCGGCATTGTTGCGTAGATCGGAAAACGCCCTCGATGTCATGCCGTGGCTTGACCACGGCATCCAGAAAATAATAAAAAATACTAATTTTATTAGTATTTTTTACTATTTATAGAAATAATATTTGAAAATATAGCCTTTAAAAATTGGGGTGTTCTGCTTTCATTAATAGCTTTTTGGTGGTATTTGGTTATTATATAATTATCGTGTGGTTTTGAATAATTATCCTCATTAGTAATTTGGAAATTACTATTTTGTTTAATTAATTCTACTACTTCCTCAAAATAATTTTCAATATCAGAAGTAAAGATCAAGCTACCTTTATTTTTCAGCTTAGTCTGTAGAATCGTTAAGCGTTCTTTATTTAAAATACGTTTCTTTTTCTGCCTATTTTTTATCCAAGGATCAGGAAATAAAATATAAATTCCGTTTAAGCTATTATTTGGTAAATCATGTAATATAAAATCTAAATTATTGGGAAATAATAAGAAGTTTGTAATATTCTGCTCTTCTGCAAGTTTTAAAACATTCGCAACACCGTTTAGATATACCTCCACGCCGATAAAAAGCTTATCTGGATTCATCTTAGCTTGATTGATGAAATGCTCGCCCATGCCAAAGCCAATCTCGAGAAAAATTTGACGTTTTTCACTAATAAGCTTTTCTTTTGAAAATAAATATTTTGGCAGTTCGTTATCTAATAAATTTTGTTGTATTCCTGACAGGCTCTTCCCGATGCGTCTTGCATATGAGCGATTTAGCTGAATTAAAGATATTTCTATTACTCTATTATGAGATTGCAAATCTTGATGGATATTATCAATAACATAACCATGATCTAAAAAGATTTGGCTAACTTGATCTGCTTGTTTATATCCTATTTCTAATATAATTTTACCATTTTGCTTTAGAAATTTTTTAGCATTCTCTGCTATGATTTTATAGCTCAGCAAGCCCTCTTCTTCGGCAAATAAAGCAATAGATGGCTCATAATTTATTGTCTCAATTGCCATTTCAGGCTTTTCGTTTATAGATATATATGGCGGGTTGCTAACTATAAGATCAAATTTTTGTTTTCCAATATTCTCAAACCAATCGCTATGAATAATTTGCAAACGGTCCGTTACATCATGCTTTATGGCATTACTTTTTGTAACCTCTATCGCATCAGCACTTATATCAGTTGCGGTTATTTGACTATTCGGTAGTTCGAGTAATAAGCTGATAGAGATGCAACCGCTACCCATACCGAGTTCGAGTATATGAAAATTGTCATTGCGAGAAGACGCTATAGGCGTCGACGAAGCAATCTCAGGAATTTTGCCTGAGATTGCCACGCTCATTTCATTCGTTCGCAATGACGGTTTGAATAAACCTATAACAGCATCCACCAAAATTTCCGTATCGTTTCTTGGAATTAATACGTGCTTATTAACGATAAACTCACGTGAGTAGAATTCTTTGTTCCCTAAAATATAGGCTATCGGCTCGTGCTTTAGTCTTCTTTCTAATGCTTTTTCGAAAGTTTCCATTTCTAGCTGGTTTAGTTGTTTTTCAGGATTAGCAAGCAGATATTCATATGATTTATTGATAGTATGCTGCAATAAAATTCGTGCTTCTAATTTTGGATTACTAACCCCAATTTGTTGTAATTTATAAGCTCCTTCGTTAAGAAACTCTTGTATAGAATATTGCATGGAAATTATTTTCTACCTAGATTTTTCATTTCTAAAATATCTTCTTCATTACCCAAAGGAGCTCGTTTTTTAAGTTCAATAAATTTGTGTAATGCATCAGTAGATATAACCACTTTCATATCCTCGGGCAAATCGCAAGAGAATTCCATAACTTCATTACTGGTTGGATGAGTAAAGCTTAAATACCAAGAGTGCAAAGCTTGGCGTTTGAAGTCTAGTAACTTTGCCTTTAGTTCAGGTGGAGCATGGTTAATTTTTCGGTCGTTATTGCCGTATGTTTGATCACCAACCACTGAATGCTTTAAATGGCTTAGCTGCACTCTAATCTGATGAGTTCTGCCGGTAGCAAGCTTACATTCTACCATACTAATGCTACCTCCATAAAATAGCTCTAGAGTTTTGTAGTAAGTTACGGCTTCTTTCCCACCATACTTCAATATCGTCATTTTTTGCCGATCGCTTCGACTGCGACCTATATTATTTTTAATCGTTCCCTCTAACGGATTAATTACTCCCCAAACTAAAGCCTTATATTTCCGTACGACCTGCCTTTGTTCAATCTGATTGGCAAGCAACATATGTGCTTTATTATTTTTAGCAACTACCATCAAGCCCGTCGTGTCCTTATCTAAACGATGCACTATTCCAGGTCTTTCTGATGAACCGATATCGGATAGGTTTTTTGTATGGTGGAGTAGGGCATTAACAAGCGTATCATCATGATGTCCTGCCCCTGGGTGGACAGTCATACCGGCAGCTTTGTTGATAACTATTAAATCTTCATCTTCATAAACTATATCAAGTTTTATGTCAGCTGCTTCTATTGTTAACTCTTCTGGTTCTTTGAAAGAGAATAATATAATATCATTCTCCTTGACCAAAATATCAGAATCGAGAATAATCACATTGTTAATTTGTACACAAGAACTTTTAATTGCTTTTTGAATCTGGTTGCGTGAGACATTTTCAAGAAGCTGAGATAAAGCTTTATCAAGCCTTAAGCCGCTTAGTTCAGTAGGTACAGAATATTCTAACATATTTAATTTATTTAATGAATAATACATTTAAATGGCTAAATGCAATTGGGGTTGAATATTATTGCTCAGAGCATCCGCCAAAATTAAAAGTAAGTGATAATATCAAACCGGTCGAAAAGCCACAAGCAAAACCTACGCCTCAAAAAGAAATCGGGTTTAATATGAACGATAAAACACATGATAATATAAGCCTTGCAAGATCACTTGCCGATAAAGCAAATAATATAGCAGAACTAAAAGAATCTCTACTAAATTTTAATGGCTGTGAGCTGAAGAAGTTAGCGACTAATACTGTATTTGGTGATGGTAATCCGGCAGCTAAGATCATGTTAATAGGTGAAGCTCCTGGCAGTAATGAGGATTTAAAAGGTATACCATTTTGTGGTGAGAGCGGTAATTTACTTGATAACATGCTGCGTGCAATCGGGATTTCACGAAAAGATAATGCTTATATTACCAATACAGTGTTTTGGCGTCCTCCTGCTAATAGACAGCCGACTTTAGAGGAAGTAGATATTTGTAGACCTTTTGTTGAGAAACATATTGCTTTAGTTAACCCAAAACTCATTATTTTAGTTGGTAGCACTGCTGCAACTAGTCTACTTGGGAAAAATGCCGGTATTACTAAAATTAGACAAGAATATTATTTTTACACCAATAAATATCTAACCGCTCCTATCCAGACTACGGCAATTTTCCACCCCGCCTATTTACTCCGCCAACCTAGCCAAAAACGCACCTCTTGGTATGATTTGCTAAAGATCAAAGATTATCTTGAAAGTAAGAATTTGGTAACTGGTTAATTTTAGTTGCTTTATACTAATTGGTGTGTATATTCAACTTTTGATTATAGATGTGTCATCTAGTTGCTTGACCACGGGAGGCATTGCCCGCGTGGATGCCAAGTCGTCATTGCGAGGAGCGAAGCGACATGGCAATCTCAGGAAATAATGATGAGATTGCTTCGTCAAAACTTACAGTTTTTCCTCGCAATGACGAGAAAATGATCCACGCAGGCAATGCCACCACGGGGTGACAATAATAACAATAATAGTGTTAATATGACAAAAAACGATTTTATAAGTTATAAAGGTTATTTTGGGTCAGTGCATTTTAATGCTTCGGAAGAAATATTTTTTGGTAAAATAGAATTTATAAGAGATTTAGTAAGTTACGAAGCCTCAGATGCTAAAACTTTAATAAAATCATTTCATGAAGCCGTGGATAGTTATCTAGAAGATTGTAATATATTAGGTAAAGCTCCGGATAAACCTTTCAAAGGCAGTTTTAATGTTAGAATTGATCCTGAGTTACATAAAGAAGTAAGTTTATATGCTATGCAACATGGTGATAGTTTAAACGGAATAGTTAAAAAAGCTTTAAACGAATATATTAAGTGCCTAACTGCTTGCTTTATGACACTTCTAAGAAAAGTATAGATACGGTAATCTTAGGAAGTATTATAAGACTTCTGAGATTGCTTCGTTGCTATGCTCCTCGCAATGACGATCCTTAATACACACAACAAAGTAATGCTTGAATCCCATAAAGATAAAAATAATTTCTCATTTTCTTAAAGTAGGTTTATACTTCTAGTATACAAAAATATATTGAGGTATGGATATATGACCAGTGAAAACACTAATTCCGAATTTGCTGAATTAAAGATTAGAGATAAAATATTCAAATTACCCATACTGAAAGCAAGTATTGGGCAGGATGTAATTGATATTAGTAAAGTATATTCTGAAGCGGATTGCTTTACTTACGATCCGGGTTTTATGTCTACTGCTTCGTGTAGATCAACTATAACTTATATAGATGGTGATCAAGGGATTTTGCGGCATTGTGGTTATGATATAAAAGATTTAGCCGAAAAAAGCGATTTTTTAGAGGTGGCATATTTATTGATTTATGGGGAATTACCAAATAGTAAGCAGTATAATGATTTTACTAAAAAGGTTGCTCATCATGCGTTAGTTAATGAAAGATTACATTATTTATTCCAAACGTTTTGTAGCTCTTCGCATCCTATGGCTATTATGCTTGCGGCGGTTGGTTCTCTTTCGGCATTTTATCCTGATTTGCTGAATTTTTTTAAAGAAGCAGATTATGAACTTACAGCTATTAGAATGATAGCTAAAATACCAACTATTGTTGCAATGTCTTATAAATACTCTATAGGTCAGCCTTTTGTTTATCCCGATAATTCTTTAGATTTTACTGAAAATTTCTTGCATATGATGTTTGCCACACCTTGTGAAAAATATAAAGTAAATCCAGTAATAAAAAATGCCTTAAACAAGATATTTATTTTACATGCTGATCATGAGCAAAATGCTTCTACTTCAACAGTTAGAATTGCCGGCTCATCGGGAGCTAACCCTTTTGCTTGCGTCAGTACTGGTATTGCATCGCTTTGGGGACCTGCTCATGGCGGGGCTAATGAAGCAGTGATAAATATGCTGAAAGAAATAGGCAGTGTAGAGAATATACCCAAATATATAGCGAAGGCTAAAGATAAAAATGATAATTTTAGGCTAATGGGCTTTGGTCATCGTGTATATAAAAACTATGATCCGCGTGCTGCAGTGCTTAAAGAGACCTGCAAGGAGGTGTTAAAAGAATTAGGGCAGCTAGATAACAACCCATTACTACAAATAGCTATAGAGCTTGAAGCTATCGCTCTTAAAGATGAGTATTTTATTGAGAGAAAATTATATCCAAACGTTGATTTTTATTCGGGTATTATTTATAAAGCGATGGGTATACCCCCGCAGATGTTCACAGTGCTTTTTGCCACAGCAAGAACAGTAGGCTGGATGGCACAATGGAAAGAGATGCACGAAGACCCTGAGCAGAAAATCAGCAGACCAAGGCAGCTTTATACTGGTCAAGTTCATAGAGAATATAAGACTATTAAAGAGAGATAAATTTTGGTATAATGCGTTTTTAAACAGCGTATAGTCATTGCGAGCGAGCATCGCTTGCGTGGCAATCTTGTCCAACATCCTGAGATTGCTTCGTCGAATTACTTTGTAATTCTCCTCGCAATGACGTTGGAAACAAAAAAATAAGAGCATATGAATTTTATTGATGAAGTTAAGATATATATAAAAGGTGGGAATGGTGGCAATGGTTGCGTTAGTTTCCACCGTGAAAAATTTATTGACCGAGGTGGTCCTGATGGTGGTGACGGCGGACGTGGCGGTAGTATTATTTTTAGAAGCAATCACCATCTTAATACGCTAGTAAATTATAGATATAAGCAGCATTTTATTGCAGATAGTGGTGAAAATGGTAAAGGCTCAAATAAAAGCGGTAAATCGGGTAAATCTTTAACTCTTGATGTGCCGATCGGTACACAAATTTTTGCAGAAGATAGCGATATATTGCTGCATGATTTTACCGAAGATGATCAGACTTTTGAAATAATTAAAGGCGGAAATGGCGGTCTTGGTAATAGCCATTTCAAAACATCAGTCAATCAAGCACCAAGACATAGAACAGAGGGCGAAATTGCTGAAGAAATGTGGGTTCAGCTAAGCCTAAAGCTGCTTTCCGATGTTGGGCTTGTGGGTTTGCCTAATGCCGGTAAATCTACCTTTTTATCAGTAGTATCGGCAGCTAAACCTAAAATTGCCGATTATCCTTTCACTACTTTAGTGCCGAATCTTGGAGTAGTATATATTGATGATGAAGAGTTTGTTATAGCCGATATTCCAGGCTTAATAGAGGGAGCTAGTCAAGGTCATGGCTTGGGCGATAAATTCCTAAAGCATATTGAAAGATGTAACGTGCTGATTCATTTAATAGATGGCAGTAGCGAAGACGTTGTTGCTGATTATAATATAGTACGCACAGAACTTGAATCTTATTCAGATTATTTAAAAGATAAAACCCAAATTATTTGCCTTAATAAAATCGATGTTTTAACTGATGAGGAAATAAAAGAAAAAACAGCTCAGTTGCAAAAAATCACCGGTAAAGAAATTTTCCCTATCTCTACCTATACCAATACTGGTATCACAAAAATAATCAAACTAGCCCTTCAGACTATTAAGGATTAATTGTCATTGTGAGGAGACATTACCCGCGTGGATCATTCTCCCCCTGTCATCCCGTGATTTATGAACTAGAGCCAGTTAAAAATACTAATAAAATTAGTATTTTTTATTATTTTCTGGATCTAGTTCCCAAGCCACGGGATGACAACAAACTTTCCTCGCAATGACATCCTTTTAATTCTTGTTGTAAATTTACTTATTTATGAAAATTTTTTAAGTAGTGTTAATATTTATTTATTCAACTTACAGATCAAAGATGATTTTATTTGTAATGAAATAAATATCATAGGTAAAATATTATGTGGTGGCTTAATAGTATAGTAGGAAGTCCTAAGCAAGAACATAAAACAGAAATAGAGAAAACAGTAAATAATATAGATGAATTTCCAGAATATTTTAATGATTTATTTAGCAAAGAAAAAAGTAAGGATGCTACAGCTCAGTCCAAGATAGAACATATTAATATTGGAAAAATATTAACCCCTAAATCAGAATCTCATAACCCTCCTGCATACAAAGAAGTTTTTGCTTATCTATTTAATAATTTCCGTAATAAGTTCAATGAAAAATTAGAAAAGCCAGCTGGTGCTATTGAAAAGTTTATTCCTGCTAAATCTTTTGAGTTTAGTTATAATTTTTCAAAAAAAGAAGATAGAGAATTTTTAGCAGATTGTTTAAGAAATGATATAACTATTGAAAAAATATTGCTAAAATATTGTGATTTTGATGATGTAGATGCGAGATATTTTGCAAATATTTTCTGGTATAATGATAAGATAAGGCATTTTTCTTTAGCAGATAATGAAAAAATAACTGCGTTTGGAATCAAAACTTTATTAAATATAAAAGAATATAATAAGGTATTACAAGAATTATTAGTTTATCTTCCAGGTCAATATGAAAATCTCATGGAGTTTCATTATACGGAAAATGCTGCAGATAAAATTGAAATAAAAACTAGTAGCGGCAAGGCGATAAATATTTTTGATAAAGAAGCCATAAATGCTTATTTAAAAAAATTACAAGAAAAAAATTTAGACTATACTATTGAAAATGAAAATTTACGAGTTAATACAACCCGTTCTGCGTTAGAAACGCCAGTTTAGGATAAGGAGGTCTGAGGATAAGCAAGTAGTGTTAGAAATTTTTTAGATTTATTGAAATTAAAAGCATTTACGCAAGAAAGTATATGAACTAAGAAATTAATAGGGGAGCGATGTCTTGAATGTTCAAGGTTCATGCTGTTTTTTAGTACATTAAATACTGATTCAATTATTGATCTGCTTTTTAAGAGTATTTTATCTTCTATATCTAATAAATGATTTTTCATATCCTTGCGAATCCCAGTAAATAACCGTAGCCCACGACTAAATAATTTAGCGGACATTTCCTTAGAAATATAAGCCTTGTCTCCAAATAATTTACCCCATAATCCTTTGGTAATTGAGTCTACAGCAGATAAATCACTAGCATTACCCTTTGTTATTTTAATTGCCATAATCTGACCTTTATTATTAATTACAATATGTAATTTAAATCCCATAAACCATCCGTAACTACTCATACCTATTTTAGCAATGCCACTAAACACTTTATTATTATTTGTACGTTTTGCATGACATATCGATAATTTGGTTGAATCAACAAAATATATACCAGTCTCATCTCCTGTAAATAATTGTAACATTATAGTTAAAGGTAATACTAATCTTGGCCACAACTGGATTATCCGACTGTAACTAGGAAGACTAAAATATCCTCTATATTTACATGATAGATGATATAAATAATAATTCTTAAAATCTTTGCATGGAGATATATAAAAATATAATACTATAGTTATATAGTTCTGAAAGCCTTAAACTCCCTGATCTCCTACGCTTCCTAACGCTGGGTATTAATTTGCTTTCTTCCCATTCTTCGTAAACTTTACAATAATTATCTATTATACAAAATAGAGTTATGATACATCTTTTCATTGTTGAGTGCATATTTTTTTGATTCAAAATCTATGTAACTCAACACTCCTCTCTTGTAAATACCCTGCTTTATTATCTTTATTCCTTACACTCTTATCCTAAACTGGCGTTTAGTAAGAGTGGCTAGAACATTAAAATCTTCTGCTATTGTATCTGCTAATTGTTTAATAATATCAAATTGAAATTCAGGTTTTATAAAATGTACAATTTCTATAATAAAATGAAACGCTGTTTTATATTTCTCTTGATCTATAGTATTTAATAAATTTAAAACTATATGTCCCGTCTTGAATATATCTACAGATACTGCTTCCATTAATTGAATATTTTGTTCTATAGCGGCTAAATAAAAACTGCTTTTTTTAGCAAGAAAGTTGTTAAAAATTTTATCTTGTAAGCAAGAAGAATTAGAAAAAAATTTATATTCAAAAAATATAACTGATTTAGAAAATTTATGTTCTAAATATGAACCATCTTCACTAATTTCATAATCTATAAACAATTTATGGTTTTTAAGTTTTTCATAAGGGTAATTTTCTAATAAACATTTTAGAAGATTATTTTTTTTATTAGCTATTCTTGTAATAGCTAAATTAGCAAATTCTAAAGCTAATTCTGGAGCATTTAAGTTTTGGATTATTCTCAAATAATCTTTAAAATCAATTTCTTTTAACATACATTTATATAATTCTATAAATTTATTTTGCAAATTGCTTTTGAATATTTGAGCTTTATTATCTTGATTAGGTAAACATAAAAAATCTTTTTCTTGAATAAGTCTAAAAGAATTTATTTTTCCTTCCATATTTTTTTACATTAAAATTTTTTGAACGCATAGTATATAGTAATTTATTTTTTTGTAAAGATTTTATTAATATTTTTTAATAAGCTCTAAAGTAACTTGACTGAAAAGTTAAAGAATGTTAATAATTTATACAATTCAAGTTTGGACTTTTATTAAAAAAATATGAGGGACATTATGCTAAATAACAATGGTATAAGCAATTCAAATAAAAGTAAATTTATGGCTCCACGACCAGAAGGAGTAAAACCTACAACCGTAGTAATTACTTATTCTGTCTGCAATAATTTAGAGCAAACTATTAACGCACTACAAAAAAAACGGCACAAGCGTACATTATATTATCGATCAAGATGGAAAACAGTATCAATATCATAATGATTTAACTGATAAAACTTTTTTTGCAGGTAAAAGTAGCTGGAAAGGAACAGATAGTGTCAATGATTTTGGCATTGGTATAATGCTTATTAACGATGCAAAAAGTGAATTTTCCACTATACAAATTTCTCAATTAAAAAATCTTCTTACTGATATACAAGAAAGATATCCAGAAATAGATCTAAAAGCAAATTTAGTTGGTTTGGGTGAAATAACTGTAAATAGAGAGGTTAATAATCATATAGCTCCAGGCAAATTTTTCCCTTGGAAAGATTTGGCAGATTCTGATTTTGGAAAATATTTTGAAACTACAGATGAACAAAAAAGTAAAAAATTATTAACATCTGGTGACTCAGGAGCAGAGGTTGAAGCTTTACAAGGAAATTTACAAGCATATGGTTATGGAGTACAGTCTACTGGCATATTCGATAAATTCACTGCTCAAGCTGTTCAAGTATTTAATACACGTTATAATACTGGTTTACCAAATGAAGAACCGCCTATAAGCTATACTGAAGCAACTCAGCATGAGTTAGAATTATTAGGTGTCTAATACAGATAGCCAATTTTTCAAATAAAACGAGTCTATCCACCGAACTGTTCTTTAATAATACGATCTTCTAAAGTATGATTCTTATTAAAGAGCAATTTGATAGATTTATCGTTAGTCGATTTAATAGTAACTGATTTTATATTACTAAATTCTTGAAAATCAGCAGTGGCGTTTACTGGTCTTTTATTTGTATTAAGTATTTCAAATTTAATGGAAGCTGAAGACGGCAATAATGCCCCATACCATCTACGCGGTCTAAATGAACATATAGGGGTTAGGCATAGCATATTCGACTCTAGAGGGAGAATATGACCACCAGCAGATAAATTATAGGCACTACTACCTGCCGGTGTTGCAACTAAAGCTCCATCTGCTACTAGCTCACTCATTCGCTCTACGCCGTTTACTTCAATTTTAAATTTAGCTGCTTGATTAGTTTTACGAAATATTGATACTTCATTAATCGCAAGAGCTTTATGTATTTGACCATCTACTTCTTCAGCCTGCATTAAAAGAGGATTAAGAGTAGAAGCAGTACTTTCTTGAATATTTTGTAGTATATTTTTAATATCCAAATGATTCATCAGAAAGCCGAGACTGCCTAAATTAACACCATAAAAAGGTATGTTTAAATGCATATAACGATGTATATTATGCAATAACTCCCCGTCCCCTCCAGCTACCATGATTACGTCCGCATCTTCTACGTCACAATAAGTATAAAGTTTTTTTATTTCCTCTATATTATCTGAAGATTTAGAATTTTGGTTATAAACTAATGCTATTTTATTCATATTCATTGTGAATTTCTTTTTTAAAGATAGACGCTTAAGCAATAATAAGTTATAAGGATAAATATATAAGTATAATAATTATAGAAATTAATATGTCGTCATTCAATATCAAAAATCATAAAAATGATTTACTATTTATACCTCTTGGTGGTTCTAACGAAATAGGTATGAATTTTAATCTGTATCATTATAAAGGTAAATGGCTAATTATTGATTGTGGTAGCGGTTTTGCTGATAATTATTTACCAGGCGTTGATATGATGATTGCAGATAGCAGTTTCATTGAAAAACATAAAAAAGATATAGTCGGAATGATCATAACTCATGCTCATGAAGATCATTTGGGCGGAGTACAATATCTATGGAATAGCCTCAAATGTCCTATTTATACTACTACTTTCACAGCAAATTTTTTAAAAATTCATTTAAGCGAATATGATTTTGCTAAAAATATTAAAATTCATGAAGTAAAAGCAGGAGGTAAAATAGATTTATCTCCTTTTTCGCTGGAAATGGTACCATTAACTCACTCAGCACCTGAGATGCAAGCAATTATGATCCGCACGGAAGCCGGTAATATTTTACATACAGGAGATTGGAAATTTGATAACGATCCGGTGCTAGGCAAAAAAGCCGATGAAGAGCTTTTAAAATCTTACGGGGACGAGGGAGTACTTGCGTTAGTTTGTGATTCTACCAACGTCTTTAATAAAGGAAGCTCCGGTTCTGAGGGGGATGTTAGAAAAAGTTTAATAGATATTATAGCTGGCTGCCCGCAAATGGTAGTAGTTTCAACTTTTGCTTCTAATCTAGCCCGCCTTGATACCATAATTCATGCTGCTCAACTTGCAGGTAGAAAAGTAGCCCTAACTGGTAGAAGCTTGCACCGCATTAAGCTTGTAGCCGAAGAAAGCGGTTATTTTAAAGATATTGCACCTTTAATTAGTGAACGTGATGTTAGTAGATTCAGAAGAGAAGAGCTATTAATAATTGCTACTGGTTGTCAAGGTGAGCCGCTAGCTGCTACTGCAAAACTAGCCTCTAACTCTCACCAGTCAATAAAGCTTGCTCCTAAAGATACTATGATTTTTTCTTCAAAAATTATTCCTGGTAATGAAAAGAAAATATTTAGGCTGTTTAATATATTTGTTAAAAGTGGTGTGGAAGTTATTACCGAACGTGATCATTTCGTGCATGTATCAGGTCACCCTTCTGTTGATGAGCTACAAAAAATGTATTCTTTAATTAGACCAAATATTTGTATACCTGTACATGGTGAGCCAGTACATATTTATGAGCATGTTAAACTTGCTAAGAAAAACGGCATACCTAATGCAGTGGAAGTTGAGAATGGTAGCGTGGTGCTACTTGAACCTAATAATGCTAAAGTGATTGCAAAAGTTGAAAGCAGTTATTTAGCTGTTGATGGTAACTATTTGCTCCCTGTAGAATCACCTATTTTTAAAGCTAGAAGACGTATGCGTGAGTCTGGTATAGTAATAGCCTCGATTGTAATTGATCAAAAAGGCTTGCTTGCCGCAAAACCCATATTATCTATGCCAGGTTTACTTGACGCAAATGAAGATATGCAATTGATTAATATAATTAAAAATGACATCGCAGAGCTTATTAAAACTCAGCAGAGCCAAGCTAAAAAAGCTTTATCTAAGGAACAGATAGAAGAAAAAATAAAATCTACGATACGAAAAACTCTTAAACAAGAAATTAATAAATCCCCTGCAATAATAGTTAATATCGAAAAAGCTATAGAGTAGTTCTTTCTTATTCCATGTGAGCTAAAAAACGTTATTGCGAGGAACGAAACGATGTGGCAATCTCATCAAACATCCTGAGATTGCACACGTACAAAACTTACAGTTTATCCTCGCAATGACAATTCTTAATCCACGCCACCATGGAGTGGCAACTAACCCACTATCTTATTGCTACCCATAACATTATAGCCGCAATCTACATAATGAATTTCGCCTGTAACACCGGATGCAAGTTGGCTAAATAAATATACCGCCGCTCCTGCCACGTCTTGCTGAAGAGTATTGCGTCTTAGCGGAGCAGTTGCCGCATGAGATTTAAGCATAGTATTAAAGTCACCAATAACGCTACCTGAAAGAGTTTTAATAGGACCTGCTGAAATAGCATTTACACGGATATTATTTTCACCCATATCATTTGCTAAATATCTAACACTCGCCTCTAATGCCGCTTTAGCTACGCCCATAACGTTATAATTTGGTATAACTTTCTCAGCACCGTAATAGCTTAATGTTACTATACTACCGCCATCATTCATCAACTTTTCAGCTTCTCTTGCAAGCTCAACTAAAGAGTAGCATGATATATGCAAACTATTATTGAAATTGCCAAGGCTAGTATCTATATAACGTCCTTTAAGTTCATTTCTATCGGAAAAAGCCATGCCGTGCAGTAAGAAGTCAAAACTTCCCCATTTTTCTTTTACTTCAGCGAATAAATCAGTAATTGACTTTGGATTTGTAACATCAAGCTCGCTAACAAAATTGCAACCAACTTCTTCAGCAAGAGGTTTAACTCTTTTTTCTAAGATTTCTGATTGATAAGTAAAGCAAAGTTCAGCACCATGTTTGCGTGCGAGCTGTGCTATCGCCCATGATATAGACATATTATTTGCAATACCGGTAATTATACCCCTTTTCCCCTGTAATAATCCTGTAGTCATTAAACACGCTCCTAAATAAATATAAAATGAGATGGCATTGCTTGCGTAGATTGAAAATCCCACACCGTCATTCCGTGGCTTGAGAACTAGATCCAGAAAAACAATAAAAAATACTAATAATATTAGTATTTTTTAGCTGGACCCCGTGGTCAAGCCACGGGGTGACAGGGGGAAATGATCCATACCAGCAATGCTAAATATAACTTGCCTGGATGATAGCATGATGTATTATTTTGTAAATAAAATAATTTTGATAAAAAAATGTATAAACCGAAGATTAGCTGTTTATTATTAGGTCTATTAAGCGGCTTGGTTTTTGCTCCGACTTTTCTATTACCTGCATTATTAACCTTATCTTATCTGTGTTATTTAGTACAAAAATCTAAAGACTGGCAAGAGGCAGCAAAGCTTGGATATATATTCGGTTTTGGGCATTTTTTAAGTGGCATATATTGGATTAGCATCGGTGTTAGCGTTTATATATCAGATTTCTGGTGGGCTATTCCTTTCGCATTATTTGGCTTACCTATAATTTTAGCTTTTTTCGTATCTGCAAGTTGTGTGTTTAGTTTTTTTGTTAGAAATAACAAATATGATCATTTTATATTTTGCTTATATTGGGTGTTATTTGAGTGGGTAAGATCGTGGATATTTACCGGTCTTCCTTGGAATTTAATAGGTTATGCTTTTTCATTCTCAGATATTTTAATCCAACCTTTAAATATAATTGGAATATATGGGCTTAGTTTTATAGTAATCTATATTTCCACTTCTTGTTATCCGTTTTTTACTAAACAATTTGATCAGCTAAAAGTTTTATTACTGACTTCAAGCATAACCCTAGCCGTGATAATTACTTATGGCAGTGTAAGGCTATATAATTATCCTACAAATTTTACTGATATAAAAGTCCGTTTAGTGCAACCATCAATCCCTCAAACCGATAAATGGAATGAGGAAGAATTTTGGCATAATTTAATATTGCATATTAATTTATCGAAAAATTCAGAATCTATAGTCAATTCAGTTGGGCTTGGATACAAGGAGCAAGGAGCGAAGCCTATAGGTAATAGGAGAGCGACGAGTGACATCGTCAGCGAGCCTAAATCAATTGACTTAGTTATTTGGTCGGAGGCAGCTTTAGTAGTACCTTATGATATACCTGTGGTTAAATCAGAGTTGTTAGGGCTACTAAATTCGGTAGATGCTACTTTAATTACAGGTGGGATATCAGATAATAAAAAACGGGGAGAGGATTTTGAACTTTATACTGCTATGTATGCTCTTGAAAAGAACGGCAATAAATTATTTGAATATCATAAATCTCATCTAGTGCCTTTTGGTGAATATATGCCATTTAAAAAAATACTACCTTTTAAAAAGCTAACTCATGGTTTTATTGATTATACTGAAGGAAATGGCGGGCTTGTCTATCTTGATAAATATGACCTAAAAATAAAACCTTTGATTTGCTACGAATCTATTTTCCCTGATTTTGTCCGAACAAATAATGAAACAGCTGGTGTACTAATTAACGTTACAAATGATGCATGGTATGGAAAATCTAGCGGACCATATCAACATTTTCATATTAGCAAAAGTAGAGCTGTAGAAAATGGTTTACCGATGGTTAGAGTAGCAAATAATGGTATTTCTGCAATAATAGATCCTCTTGGTAGGGTAATAAAAAAATTAGATTTAAATGAAACAAATTATATTGATGGTTTAATTCCTAAAAAACTAGA
The DNA here is from genome assembly GCF_964026465.1 of Rickettsia endosymbiont of Rhinocyllus conicus. NCBI lineage: Bacteria > Pseudomonadati > Pseudomonadota > Alphaproteobacteria > Rickettsiales > Rickettsiaceae > Rickettsia > Rickettsia endosymbiont of Rhinocyllus conicus. The sequence goes on from NZ_OZ032155.1 coordinate 1,543,803, forward strand.
TTCTCCCACAATTTTTTCGAAATTCGGAAATATTACTATTCTGCTAATCGTATTTTTTATATTTTTAGTTAACTATTTATTAGATAAAAAGCTTATTAACTCAAGGGATTAGTTTAATTGTATTAAATTTTAATAAAGTTGCTTGATTAAATACGTGCTATGTGTATAATGTATATTTAAAGTTGAATATACTTTGCAATAACCAATTTTTAATATTAAGCCTATTATTAATTATGAATACAATAAAACACATAGATAAAATCGCAAGTGAACGCTTAAAGCAACGTCGTATTGCAATAGGTCTTAGTCAAAAAGAACTCGGCGAAACTTTAGACATTAGTGCTATTCAAATAAAAAAATATGAAGAGGGAATAAGTACTATACCAGTAAGTAGATTATATGTTTTAGCAAAAATTTTAAATACGCCGTTAAAGCATTTTTTCAACGCTTCTATTTCTGAAGAAGAAAGGTTAAATACTGACGATAATATTTTTGATAATGAAATTGAATATTTATCTAACGAAATAGATGAGCATCTTTTAAATAATGTGGCTGAAGAAGACGAAGATTATGAATATAACATTCCTTTTAGTAGAGAAGACTTAACTAGAACTTTAGAGAGAGAAATTTTATCATTAACTAGAGCGTTTACTAAAATACAGAATCCAGATGTTAGAAAAATAATATAATTGAGCTTGTTAGATCACTCGCTATTTGCGTATAAGTATTTTCCTGTTACTCTGCATTGCTTATTGCGAGGAAGCGTTGTGGCATGAATCGATTCTATCCAGTGATGGCGTTGTTGCGTGAATGCCAAGCTGTCATTGCGAATGAGCGAAGCGAATGTGGCAATCCAGGAAAAATAATAAAAAATGCTATAAGTTAGCATTTTTTAGCTGGATTGTGTACGTACAATTACTTTGTAATTTCCTTAGCTCAGACGGAAAAAATGATCCACTAGGGCAATGCCGTCATGGCATGACAAGGGTTGAACTGGACCATACAACAACATTAATTTTTCCTTGTAATAAGGGAAAAACAAGCCACGCAGGCAATAAATCTTTATCTGTAATCTATATTATGCTAAAATGCTGTCTTTAATACTTTAAATAAAAAGGCAGTTATTAGTGTCAAAATTTTCCTTTAATATCAATCATCAACATAAAAAAGCAAGAAGCGGGATTATTACTACTGCTCACGGCAATATTCGTACTCCTGCTTTTATGCCGGTCGGAACAAGAGGAACTGTTAAAGCAATGCTGCCTGAATCGGTAGGCGAAACAGGGGCTGATATTCTGCTCGGTAACACCTACCACTTAATGCTACAACCAAGTGCTGAGCGTATCGCACGCCTTGGTGGTTTGCATAAATTCATGAATTGGGATAAGCCAATACTAACCGATTCCGGTGGTTATCAAGTAATGTCTCTATCGAAGTTGCGTAAGATAACGGAAGAGGGAGTAAGTTTTAACTCGCATATTAATGGTGATAAATATTTGCTGACACCTGAACGTTCTACCGAAATACAGCATTTACTCGGCAGTACTATTACTATGGCTTTTGATGAATGTACTCCTTACCCTGCAACGTTTGAAGAAGCAAAAACCTCTATGCAGCTCACAACTAGATGGGCATATAGATCAAGAGAAGCATTTGTTAAACGAGATGGTTATGCACAGTTTGGTATTATTCAAGGTAGCACTTACGAAGAGTTACGCAAGCAATCGGCTAAAGATTTAATAGAGCTTAATTTTGAAGGGTATGCTATAGGCGGTCTTGCAGTTGGAGAGGGACAAGAGCTTATGTTTAAAGTTCTGGATTATGCCCCTGATTTCCTACCGCAAAATAAACCTAGATATTTGATGGGGGTAGGAAAGCCTGCTGATATTATTGGAGCAGTCAGCAGAGGGGTAGATATGTTTGACTGCGTAATCCCGACTAGGTCAGGTCGTAATGGTCAGGCTTTCACAAAATATGGCACGGTAAATATCCGCAATAGTAAATATGCTGAAGATAACGAGCCTTTGGAAACTGATTGCCTTTGCCCTGCTTGTCAAAATTATAGCAAAGCCTACTTGCATCATTTGGTTAGAATAGGCGAAATACTCGGAGCGATGCTAATGACTTGGCATAATCTTACATATTTTCAGAACCTAATGAGCCGTATTAGAGAGTATATTGCCTTAGGTAAAGATTTTGATTTTATTGCGTAGTTTTATACTGTGAAGATTGTAAAAAATCTTGATGTCATCCCGTGGCTTGTCCACGGGATCCAGCATAAAGCGAGATAAATCGAGCTTTTAACTTTAAAAACTTACTATATTTATAATTTTTTTACTGGATCCCGTGGACAAGCCACGGGATGACAAGAGTGAAGCCAAGATGAAAAAAATTTTAGGAATTGAATCAAGTTGTGATGATACTAGTGTTTCTATAATAACTGAAGATAGGGAAATCTTATCGAATATAGTCATATCACAAAATACAGAACATGCGGACTATAAAGGAGTAGTGCCGGAAATAGCCGCACGTTCTCATTTAGCTAATCTCGAAAAAGCTATGAAGCAGGCTTTACTTGAGAGCAATACTAGCTTAGATGAAATTACGGCAATAGCAGCAACTTCAGGACCTGGTTTAATTGGCGGCGTTATAGTCGGCTCAATGTTTGCAAAGTCTCTTTCTAGCGTTTTAAATAAGCCCTTTATTGCAGTAAATCATTTAGAAGGACACGCATTAACTGCAAGATTAACCGATAATATCCCATATCCATATTTGCTTTTATTAGCTTCCGGTGGGCATTGTCAATTTGTCGCAGTACTTGGGCTTGGAAAATACAAAATTCTTGGTAGTACTATAGACGATGCAGTAGGTGAGGCTTTTGATAAAGTGGCTAAGATGCTTGACTTGCCTTTCCCAGGTGGTCCTAAAATCGAAAAAAGGGCAAAGCTGGGCGATCCTTATAAATATAAACTCCCAAAACCGATTATTAATAGCGGTAATTGTAATATGTCTTTCTCAGGGCTTAAAACGGCAGTGCGTACTCTAATAATGAGCTTACAAGAGATTAACGATATTATAATTAACGATATAGCAGCAAGCTTTCAGTTTACAATAGGGGAAATTTTAAGCAGCAAAACACTAGAAGCTATTAAAGTTTATGAACGAATAACAAATGATTTTAATAGAAATATAGTAATAGCCGGCGGAGTAGCCGCTAATAAATATTTGCAAGAAATATTAAGTAATCGTACCAAAATACATGGCTATAAGCTTATTTATCCGCCCACAACGCTATGTACGGATAATGCTGCGATGATTGCTTATGCTGGGCTTGAGCGTTATAATAATGGGTTATTTACGCCTTTAAATTTCTGTCCTAAAGCTAGATGGAGCTTAGAAGAAATATAATTATACCTTTGATACTTCAATATTTGGTAAATCATAGAAATTGGTAATAGCTATGGGATGACAAGAACCGAAAACGCTTTCGGTGTCAGCCAGTGATGGTATTGCCCGTGTGGATCAGTTTTGCCGTCATTGCGAGGAAATTACGAAGTAATTGACGAAGCAATCCAGTAAAAAAATGCTAATTTATAGCATTTTTTATTATTTTTTCTGGATTGCCACGCTCATTTCATTCGCTCGCAATGACGACTTAGTATCCACGCGGGCAATGCCGCCACGGGGTGACGGTTTTTTACTTCATATTTCTCAAATGGTCTTCTAATTTTCTGAGCTTTCTTCCTGAATTCTCTACCGGTTTCTGGTATTTCGGCATTTTAGCATTTTCTCTATATTTATTAATTCGATCAATTTGAGCATTTACTTCATCAGTAATAGCCTGCTTTCTTTCTTCTATATTATTAAGCACCGATGCACTATATTCATAATTTTTAGCGTTGATATTAAAGTTACTAACTGCTTCTTCAATCCTTTTATCTAGAGAAGGCTCTGTCTTACTATCAAAAGATTCTATTGGTTTCTCTCTTTCATATTGTGCTATTAAAGCTGGCATTTCCTCAAGCTTAATATCCTCTCTTTTGAAATGATCTTTAATCTCTTTATAAGTTCTGTCGATATTTTCTTGAGCTTTTTCATGCATAATATCGTAATGCTCTTGACGACGAGTATATCGATCTTGATCTATAAATTCTGCATGTTTTTGATGAGCATTATCTATCATAGTCCGCATTTGATCATCGGTAGCTTTTTCTTGCATAAATCTATCACCCATTATCACTGGATCACTTCCTTCAGATAATCTATCACGCACTTCATGAATAAGCCTTCTTTGACCTAATTCCTGATAATATTCTACATCACTTGGTCTTTTTAATCTTGCTAAATATTCAGGCGATAATATATCTTCTTGAACAGCAAGCGTTTCTTTATTAATCTGCATTTGAAGCTCTTTGACTTCTCGTGCTCTTTCTTTATCTTTTAGACTTTCGCTATAAGTTCTAAGCTGTGGATCGTTATAGTCAAAGTCATGCCACTCGGCACTAGTTAGATTACCCTCATATTTATCACGTAAATCTTTACCAACTATTGCAGTAAGAGCTTCTCTTTTTAATCCTGTATAGCCGGCATATATTTTCTCACCTATAGCTACACGTTTTTGTTCTTTTAATTCACGTTTAGTTTTTACGCGATTTTCCATTTCTTGCCAGCTTCTAAGCACTCCTATATTTTTACCAAATAGCCCAACTCCTCTTCCTGACATTTCTTTATGAGCATATTTATAAGCACTTTGATAATCTCTAGTAAAGTTTGCATCACTTGCAAGCTCACGTAAGCTTTTTGCTGATTTACCTTTCTCACCTAAATCGGATTTCATGAATTTATCAAGCTCTAGTTTTTGTTCACTAGTTAAAGAGCTATAATTTTTTGCACCATATTTATTTTTGGCAAATTCATCTCGAAGCCGTGCAAAATTCATAGTTGCTAGTTTTTTCACATCCAAATCACCACCTTTCGGTAAAAACGCTTTATTATCTAGCAATTTAGAAATGCCGTTTTTATAATCTGCTCCAGCTTGCATATTAACGTCTTTATAGTCTATACCATAATTTCTTTTAACTTCATTTTGCACCGCTTTGTTAGCTGAAGAACTGAGGGCTTTATTTTCAAGCCTACCCATCATAAGCCCTTGATATTTTTCAGCAAAAAACATACTCGTTTGCTCTTGCATTCGGTTTATCGGCTTACTAATAACTCCTGTTGCATAATTTATCGGTCTATTGACCTGCTTCATGATAGAATCGTAAGATTGCTGGTTAACAGCCTGTATCGATGTTAAATTACCCGAAGTACCCGCAATAAAACTAGCCGTCGATATAGTAGTATCATTAAATTTACTAAGCAAATAAATAGAAACAAATATCAATAACAAGCCATCAAGCTGGACGAATTTACCATTTATAAAATTACTAATTCTATTTGCATCTTTAACTAAGTCTAAAAACGGTAATTGAATATAACGTTTATCTATACATTGATATGCCAAACACTTAGTACCATCATTTTTGGTATAATCTTCAGGAACTAATATATCTGCTTGAGTGAAATTCTTAATTCCTCCTTTCATTGGTACCGGAAACCACCAATAAAATATCGAATTACCAATACTTGAATCTAAATCTTCTGTAAAACTACCAAAAATTTGATTTATAGGTCCTAAATCGGGAAAATCTTTCTTACAGACAGCAAAACCTAATGTCGATTGTATTTCCGTTTTAATAATCATTCCGATAAAAGCAATACCGACAAATAAAATTATAGGTTGTATAGCATATGATATTAATTGCCTTAACCAATTTTCAAATAATGATCTAGTTATATTAAATAACATGAAACAAATAAATATCGGTGCCATTGTTATAATCATACCAATAGTTATTAGTGCCGTAAGATAAATAATTGTAGCTTTGAATATAAGTAAGAAAATAAAATACAGAGCTATTAAATATAATATGATATAAATAAACCCAAGTGGGTCTACAAATAATAAAGAAAATAGCTTAGATAAAGTTTGCGGGGAAATAAGAAGATTTAGTAAACTTTGACCTGTTGAAGCATCTTGTACTATCTGTAATATCTGTGCTAGCCCTTCAACAAAAAATACAAATAAATAATCATGGAAAAATGTCCAAGCTTTACTTGTACTTAATAATATTGAAACTACACTGACTTTTAGTATTCTAACTACCAGCTCAACATGAGTCATGTTTATGTTTCCTATTAAAAAGGAAAATCCAGTAAACATTATATAAAGAGTTAAAAGAGCCGAAACACTTAATCTATAGCCAGGTGTTTCAATTATTTGCTGATAAGTTTGTCTTACAATTCCAGGATCTTTATCGCTAGTACCAAATAACTCATTCTTTATTAAATTTGTTAAAAATTGTAGGGGATCAGGTCTTGTATCGCTGACTCCGGATTTTATTACTACCCTATATTGTCCACTATTATCATCATAAAATTTGTCTAAAATTTTAAAATATAGAGGAGATTGAGCATAATTTGAAGCTTGATCGCAAGGTAAGCTAGTACAACCATATTGGTAATTTATACCACCGGCTTGTAAAAACTTTCCAGTACTGCTAATACTATAAAATTCATAACCTTGGCTTGTAACTGGTTCACCTAAATGCTGCGTTATGCCTTTCGGGCTACGCTGTGAATCTGGCGACATATTAGGATTAGAACCTTTATCAGCAATTAAAAAATAAAGCCCTACCCCGTTTGTAAGTATACAAGGAGCATTATTAATAGGTGCATCTCTTGGCGTAGGAGTTGGACACATCTTACCGTCAGTAAATTGACATGGTCGCAGTCTAACACAAAACTCAGCTAAGGTAGTAAAATTATTCTGCTGCCCATACCATGGACACCATGCTGATAACATCCCTGAAGTATTCTTGTCCCCAGACATATAATCCCAAGGTCTTACCATAATTGTTAAAGGATAACCATTTACTTTATAAGCACTATCCCGCCATGGTGCTACCTGGTCCCCCTCTTGTCTTGAAGTAACTTCAGATGGATCATATCTAGAAGAAATATTAAATTTTATAAAACCGAAATCATCCGGATCGATACAAGTATCCCCAGTACACCCCGACAGTGCTAATAACGATATTAATAATGTAATAAAAATATTTCTGTTCATTTTAAATCGATTTGTCATTCCGTGGCTTGTCCACGGAATCCATAAAAATTTTATTATTTTAAATTTCAACATCATTGCGAGGAGAAACTACAAGTTTTGACGAAGCAATCTTAGGATTCTTAAATATTTCATAAGATTGCCACGTCGCCTACGGCTCCTTGCAATGACACTAATCGTTCCTTTCCGTCTGCTCAGGTTTCGCATCATTACGATTTTGAAAAAACTTACCTGTATGCTCCCCACCACCTTGCGGCTTTCTAGCTTCATAATTCTGATCAATTACCTTATCTTTAAAAACCCGTGCTGGAGCAAGGGCAGCTTTCTTAATTGGGGCTGCTACTGAACCTATATCTTTCATAATAGATTCTGTAGGATTAGAAGGAGCTTGATAATTACCTTCTATTCGTGCAGGAGTAACCTGCGTTAACATACCAACAACTATAGTTACAAAACTTACTAAACCATATGACATTAGACAATATGAATAAAATAATAAAGCTGTAGTGAACAATACTAAAAATGTATTAGTGTCATTTGTTAAAATATTAGAACTAGTAATATCTGGAACTTGTGGAACAAAAAAAGGTATTCCTGGTAAAAACGGTAAAGTAAAAGAAAAATTTAACGGAATACCAAGGTTTGACAAATCAAGCCCTATTTTAATCGGTATGAGCGTATCCCAGCAAGCTCTAACAATTACTTTTAATAGCTGTTCTGATAAAATTTGATCTATTAATAAAAAGAAAACCAATAATATCGTTGGCTGCACTACATAGCTAAATAGAATTGATATCCAACTATCAAACATAGTTTTTGTTTTTTCAAACAACATTAATATTATAAAAAATGGTGCTAATGAAATCATAACTGTCAAGCCTATAAAGGCTATAACATAACCTATAATTACTTCAAGTACTGCTCTAAAATAAGTAATAAGTGAGTAAATGGTTATAATAGCAATAAATGCTAAACCATTATGTATTTGCAATAGCTGAATAAACAGTAATCCCCAAATCCTACCATTAGTATATTTATCAAATATAGGATCAATAAAACCAAAAATATTAGATTTAGAGCTTGTAGCACCTACAACATTCGTTGCAAAGAAATCTATACCATTAATAAATGCACTAAAGAAATTGTTATTAAAGAAACTCCAGCTTTCAGGTCTAAGTAAAATAGCTACTATAGTTATTTTAAATATACGAGTTACTACTTCTACAGCAGTTAATTTCAAAGCCCCCAAAACAAACATTAAACCAAATATAGTAACGTAAAGCGTTAATGCGGTTTTAGCTATATTTTGTATTGCAGAATTTGCAACTAACTTAAAATAAAAATCCTCGCTATAAGTTCTAAATTGATCTGTAATAGGTTTAATTGCCCCATTATAAACTATATTTGAAAACCAAGTTGTACCAGTATAATTAGCATAATCTACACTAATTGTTCCCTGTATATTACTATTAGGATTTTTTACTCTTAACCATAAATATCCATCTTGTGGTGCATCACCTGAAAAATCATAACCGACTGTAGTGCCGGGAGTAGATGAACTAGGTAATGTACCATCAGCTGTTATTAAATACTCTAAAGTTATATTTTGTTGATCACCTGGGCTGATGGTGTTTGTACCGTTACCTATCTCAACAATCATTGCATAACGACCAAAATATAAAAAATTAGTTGCCCAATTACCATTAGTTATATAAGTTGCAAAATCAGTATAATTAGAAAAATTTCTACTCCAATCACTCATTGAAAAAGAATTATTAAACATACCGGTAGGCTGCCAATCGCTACTAAAATCCATAGCACCACCGCTAGTTGCTTGATAATACATAAAACCATTCTGTGTATTATCATTATTAACAAAACTTTGATCACGATTTTTAATAACTTGTCCACCTATTTTAATAACCATTCCTCTACCTTGATCATAATAACAAGAAGGGTTAGCATTTAAATTAGAATTAGCAGGGCAAGAGTTAATCATGCTCATAAAATTTTGTAGTGTAGTTACAGCCATTGGCTTACCAACTAATGCACCATTACTAACATTAGTATATTTTGTAGCCGAACCTGTACCAGTACATAAAGTTGCTCTTTGGGCATCTATAATATTACAAACTTGCTCTGCACTTGAGTAAACTATCCTATTTTCAAAATTACCAAGATTGCTTTCAGTGTAAAGAGCAGAAGCGGCAAATACAGAACTATCGAGTTCTTTAGCTAGTATATTATTTAAGGTGCTTGGAGTTTTTGATGTACTTGGATTAAAAAAATCATCTTTATCAGCTAGACTAATATTTACTATATCACCAACATTAACCTGAATTTTTGGATTACCATTAGCATAATTAAAGTAGTTAACATAATTATTCATCTTAGTAAATGATAATGCATCAAGGTTTTTATCAGGAGGTATAACACCATCATTTGCTGTACTAAAACCTGGGAATCCTGCAACTTCAAACTGTGAGTTTTTGTAATTATAAGTTTTTATAAAGACTTGCGGAACACTAAACCTTGGGTCAATTCTATATAATACTAGATATTTTCGAGGCTCTGGGGTAAGACCTGCAGTAGACCATTTAATCTTAAGCAGCTTACCTTTGTCAACTACACTACCAGTTGATTGCCAATCTCCAGCAGTCGATAAACTAATACCTATTTTACCCTCTTGGAAACTTGTAAATGTAGGTACTTCTAAACAACCAAAAATGCTTTTAAGACCGCTAAGCCCACTTGACATCCAAGTAAAGTCATCACCTTTGGCAGGCGACGCCATAAATAAAACTAATAAAATTAAACTTTTAATAATTTTCATAATTTTTTATTTTGGTATTTCCGCTTTAGGCGGCTCTTCTTTTGGTGCATTTTTTCTAGTTTTCTCAGCTTGCTTTAAAGTTTCATTACGTTGCTTTAATCGTTCTTTTGCTCTACCAGTAATACCTTTTCTTGTTTTTTCATCCATACCTACTTGGCTCAATGCTCCCTGCTCTGCAGCACCTGACATTGCTCCACCCATACTAGTAGCTGAAGGACCAGCCGCACTTGTCAGTCTTGCTACCATATTACCGGAAAACTCAACATAACCATACATACCATAAGCTATAATAACTAATGCAACTATATTTTGCATATTCACACCCATCATACCCGACATATAATCCATGCCCCAAGGTGCAAACCAGTTTATACAAAAGATTGGTACATTAAGTAATGCAACCGGTAAAATAGTACCGATAAATGGAATTTTTATAGGTAGTGCACATTTCCAACAAACGCTATAACCTAAAACAAAATCTAAATATATCGTAAATAATTGAGTCAGCACGATAATACCAGCCATTAAAACAACCGGCTCAATCATATATCTAATTGTGAATCTAACCCAATTATCAAATAAATACCTAGTAAAATCAAATAATAAGAAGCTAATAAATATAGGTGCTATACCAATTAGTATACAAGTTGCCATAAATGCCATAATATAAACGGCAGCTGCTCTAAATGCCGTTATAATTACAATCATTACTGCAATAACAGCAATTATAAAATATATAATACCGCTAAGACCTAAAGATAATAATGCAAGTAATTGTGCCATAAATGTTTGGCTAAACAATATTCTACTCATTACGGCATCTAAAAACATGAAAGGATTTGAAACCGCATTAGTGGAAGTAAATAAGCTATATCCGCTCATATTAGAAATAATTTCATCGGAAAAGTTAGCAATAGTGTCAAATAGATAATTATTAAAAAACTCAAACGTATTGCCATTCATAAGTCCACTAACAATACCTATTTTTACTATTCTAACTACTAAATCTTTTTGGTTTATTTTTGCAAAGCCCAGTAAAAACATTGCCCCGTAAACCATAACATAAAGAATTAGAAGTGCTTTAATATAATTAAAAAAGTTAGTACAAGAAGACGTATCCCCTCCATAACATACTATATTTCGGAAAATAGACTCAGCAGCCCCTTTAACTTTACCTTTAAATAACTGAAGTAGAGGATTCATTACTTTAATAGTAAAGCTTCCTACTGACTGAGAAGTTGAAAAATGTACTTTATAACTACCCTCACTATCTTTATAATCATTCTGATCGTTTAGAACTCTCATCCATATATACCCTTCACCAGCTGCATTAAAATTAGCTTTACCCTTACTATCTACTATAGCAGCTTCAGGCGAATAATTCTTACCGCTAGTATTTGGATTTTCTGCACTTGGTACTACTAAATATTGTACCTGACCACGATTATTAAAAACATCAGTTAAACTATTGCCATTTTCTCTATAGCATTTAGTTTGTTTGATGTTCATAACATAACCACCAGTATTTTTACTTGCATCCTGAGAAGTAGGACACCAGAGCCTATACTGTAAATAGCCTTTATCAGTATTACTATTAAATGGTATATTATATATTACTTTATATTTATTACCATATTCGGTAGGCTGATCTGAAGCTGTTACAAATTGAGCAAATTGTAAGGTGGAAGGTAGGGTTGAATCTACGTTACTTGTATTACTTATTTGCCATATTAAGCCTGTTGGACCCTTACCACCATTACCATCTGACGTATACCAAAATCTTCGTTGTGATTGAAATTCCCCTCCATTACATACACCTGAAGTACACCCAGCTCCGCCTATATAATCTTTATCTTTAGGACTACGATCATCTACACTATCAGGACATTTGCCGTTTGGCGGAATATTAACATTATTAGAACATTGAAGATTAGCATAATCAATAAATATACCCCCAGAATTACTTGCCCAACTAAAAGTAAAAGTGCCATCATCCTTATAAGGTTCCGGCATTGTTCCATAATTATTTATCCAAGCCGGTAAGGAATCGCATACATAATAATAAGTACACCAAGCTGAGGGGGCCGTGTAACACCAATCTATCGTTCCCCAAACGCAACCATTTGGACATTTTTGCTTTTTATTACCTTGCCAATAATTTTGCTTTAATTCACAAGCATTTACATATGGTCCTGAGTAAATAGAGTATCTTCCACAAATTGGGCTATAGGTAGTTTTATTTTCTGAGCAATCAGCCGTAACATTAGTGCCTTTAAAAGCATCCGTAACCCCTACTGTCCCACCTGCCCCAGGAGAATAATTAGGCGTCACCGAAACTAATATTCTATCATTAGCATACATTTCAGTAATATTACGCCACTCATTATTTTTTGCATCCATTATCAAGGAAAGCGGCGGTTTATTAACATCTGTAACACGAGGAATAGGAATCATCTTGCCATTATCGTCTAAATTAGACTTACCTGGTCTTGTACTTTCAGTAAATTGCAAATTATCTTTCGGCACATAAGCAAGACATAAACTAATCTGACCAACTACTTGTAATGATACTGCTTGCTTATCTTTTACTTCTACTTGGGTATTTAACCACTCACCATAATGAGCAGGATCAGGAGTAAGCTGCATAGTACCATCTGGTAACATTGTAGAGGTATTAACATAATTAGCATTAGCGTTAAGAGTAATTGTACTAGTTATAGAATCTGACCCTCCTTTACCACCTGGAGCATACCTCATATAACAACCATTACCAACGCTTACTGCTCCTATCATTCCAAGGGCTGCAAAAACGAAGCAAACAAGGGTTGCTACTATAGCAAGCACACCTAAAATTTTTATTAAGCTACTTTGCATATTACCTTATTTACCTCCACTCGATGATAGTGAATCTCCGCTGCTATTTCCTCCGCTTGAGATAAATGAATCATCACCTTTTTGTCCTTCTGACCGTTTACTTCCTCCATCGCCTGGCATATCACCACCACCCGGAGGTTTACCTTGCGTTGCTTGTGCGGCATCCTTAATAAAAGCTGCTCCTTGTTTTACTAAATCAACAATTTTAGTTGGGCTTGCTGTTACCGCATCCATTTTTGGACCATTAGTTAAATCAGCAGCAAATTGACTTATCGATTTAGAGAAATAATAGAAAATTACCGAAAATACCAAAACGCACAACAGCTCAGCAAGAATGGACACAACATCTTTAGCAATTGATTTTATAGGGAAAAGTATGACTAAATGTTCTTCCCAACCTTTACCAGCATAATAATTTAGCATTTTATATCCAAAGCTTTCTTGACACACCTCTGCACTACTAGCTGGCAACCTTAGTTCAAAAGTACTAAATTTTACATTATTTTTTTCGTAATCATACCTTAAGAACTCACAATTTTTAAATATCGCTGAATCATACATGGTAATTAATAAAGCTATAAAGCCTGCTACTACAGCTGGTTGTAATGCACATGACAATGATACTTTCAACCATCCATCGAAATAACCCTTTGTACGATTAAATAACATCATAGGAATAAATATTGGCGAAACATATGTCATCACATAAATAGTAATCATACAAACTAAATAATGTGTGATAAAATATAAAAGTATAGAAAGGAATATTACCGCAAATACTAAACCACTTATAAGAATAATGACGTTTCCTGCCATAAAGAAACCAAACATAACAGTAAAAAACCTTAAAGACCCTACTGAAGTTAAAGCATTTGGACTGTTTTTATCAGGAGTTCCGAGATTTGGTATAGGTATACTGCCGCTACTATTACCACCATCACCTCTTGCAAAACTGCTCAATATGCCATTTTTATCTATATTATAAAGCAAATCTAAACCAAGATAATAACCTATACGGCAATCTATAGAATCCCATAAAGCATAAAATTGATACCCACTTTGGTATTTTGAAGTATCAAATACGCATAATCCTTTTGAACCCGCAGCATTAAAAATAATTTGTGCAAATTCCGGTGCTATTCCTGTTAAGAGAGGTAACCCGTATTTTAACATACCATTCTCTTGAGTTGGCTGACTGCTATTAAAATTCAGAGGACCAAGCCCTATAGAAAAATAAGTAACAAATAAAAGTTTTATTATAAAAAGGGCTATTTTATCTGGGTTGCCATATTCTTTATTAAGCACCATATTAAATGCAAAAAACATTACGTACAGAATCAGAGCAGCACCAATAGCATTTTTTAAATATCCTTGAAAGGTAGGGAAAGCAGTAAGATTAGTTATTTCAGAACTTTGACTTTGTGAACCGCAACTATTTCCTACAAAAAATATTTTATCAAGAGTTTCTTTTAAACACTGGACAGCAAGACCGGAAAAGTTAATTAATGATTGACTATAATTTGCTCCAGTATAGCAACTTTGCCCTATATTATTACAGCCAGGATCAACAGTGGGAGGAGCAGGAGTATTACTTAATGCTTTACATGCCACCGGCATTGGTCCTCTTGACGTTGGCATAAGCAAACATATATCATTTTGCCATGTTTGCACTGTTAAGACTATATTTTTTAATATAGGATTTGCACCAAGATCAGGATTATTATCCTTGCTTAAATCGCTAATTTTTTTAGAATCACCTTGATTTAAAGTATACATAGTACAAGGGTCACTACTACCATCTTTATTCTTAAAGCAAAAAGTTATACCCGGCTTGTTTGCATCACAATTCCCTCCGGGTGCTTTCATATCAATACTACGAATTATGTAACCATATGCCGTATCAGATTCTAAATACCCATCTGTAGTAGTTGGCAACGAGGCACAAGAATCTCCAAAGCCGGCAAAACTAGTTAAAGCAAAACCTTCCAAACAAACGACAATAATAATTTTTATAATATTATGGATTTTCATCGGAACCGCTATCTATTTTCTTGCTTCTATTTTCAATCGTTCCATCATTTCGCTCGGTTGCTTTATCTTTTGCTCTACCACCCCCACTACGATATAATTCTTCCGTTTCTTTCTCAAATGCTGCTCTTCTATCACGAATTTGAGCATTTCTCATCTCTTGCTTTACGTATCCTGCCTCACCTATCTTTAATTCGTGACTTTCTTGTTCGGTAAATTTTCTGTCCTTATCAAGCCCTCTGATAGTACGTGTAACTCCAAGGTTTTCGTCTAAATTAAGTTCCGGTTCCACCTCAGTAGTATGTTTTACTCTTGGCTCTTTTTGTTCTTCTTTCTGAGATTCAGGCACAGCTTCTTTAATTTCTTTTGTAACATTAAGCTTACTTGATAAATCTTCAAGCTTATCTTCTGCAGTACTTCTTACAACTTCTGCTGCACTTACTTTCGGTGGCTCAGTTTTAATAGCAGTATCAATTTGCGTTGAAACTGTCGTTGGTTGAGACACAGGTGCTTCTATAGGTTTTCTATTGCTAAAGCTAGTATCAAGCATTTCTTCAGAAGCACTACTTGGTGTTGCTGTGCCGCCTACACTTTTACCAACAGAACTTAGTGCAGAAGATGGAGTTGCAGCCGTACTAGACGGTTCTCTAAGACCACCTGATGTGAAAGAATCACCTCCTTCACTACCACCACCACCACCGCTACCTTTTACTAAATCACCGGCTCTTCCACCTTTAGTGCTGAGTAAATCACCACCGCCGCCACCTTTGGTAGCGAATTGGTCAAGACCTTTGGTTGCAGCACCTGCAGCAGCAAGCCCTGCCATTGCGGCTTTAAATATCGCTTGCGGTTTTATGGCAACGCTGCTAAGAGCTACCCCTTCCGTCATATCTGCTGCAAAATTAGCTAGCTGGCTGCTAAAATTATACATTAAATATAAGGTAAAACAGGCTGTAACTAGAGCAAGTAAAATATCTTTAATCTTCTCAAAAAGTAATTTAGGAGAAACAAAGAACATTCCCGGACCTAAAATTACTCCTGATAAAAACTGGAATTTAGAGAGGAAACTACTTGTACTACTATCTCCAGGTTTTGGATTACATTTAGTATCTGCATCGGCTGCCTTTGGATCGCAAGTCTGGTTTGGTTTACTACTAACTATTTGTTCTACACTGTCTTTGGCAAAGTTAAAAGCTGTTGAAATCGGATTATTTAACATATAGCCTAAGCTATTTTGACAACTTTCTGCATCTTCTTTACTATATTTTGTCCAATCATTATCAACAAAAAATACTAAAACATCCCTTTTAAAAGTTTGTCCCTGTAAGGCACCCTCTACACTATTATGAATCAATTTACTTTCATATTGGCATTTTCCGTAAAAACCAAAATCATAAACCGCAAACATAGTAATCATAAAAGTAACTACTACCATAGGCTGAAGTAAAAACGAAATCATTAGCTTAACCCAGCTATCAAAATAATTTCGTGTATAATCAAATAAAAACATCGGTACGAAAAGAGGTGCTAAAATACCAAGTATTACTATAGATACCATGCACATAACAGTGGCATTAACCATAAAGGCAGCCACTGAGATCACAAGCAACGGATAGGCAAGAGCTAGAGATACTAGCATCATATTACCAGATATTATAGCGGGTATTAGTAGGTAGATATATGGAGGAGCACTAAAGCTAAAAAAGTCAAAATTTGCAAAATTATGGCTTCTATAAGTATTCTCAACTAATAGTGTAGATAACATATCTAGCCCCAAATAATGGGCTACCCGACAATCTAAAGCATCCCATAAGGCAATATATGCAACACTATTGTCATATGAAATATCCGGACCATTAAATTTGCATAACCCAGATGGTGCAGCATTCATAACCCAACTTGCTAATCCGTTTATACCATTAAGCAAGAAAGGAAATGCCCATTGAATCATCCCATCCATACGGTCATAAGGGGAAGTACTACCTGGCGTTATGTTCAATCCTATTGAAAAATAAGTTACAAATATTATTTTTAATATAAAGTTTATATACTCATTTTTTGGAGGAACTTGACCTGCAAGAAGTATTTTAGCACCAAAAAGCATAACATATAAAGTTAAGAAAGCCGTAACTATTCTATACATTCCTACTTGAAACTGGAATAAAGCACTAGTCTGCCTTGAAGCTGAATTAACTACTGAGTTTACATCATCAAAGCTACATACATCTTGACTGATTAATAGCCTTGCAATCATTTGTCTTATGCATTCTATGAGCGGAGAAGTCATAACTACTGCAGTTCTTGAAGCGTTATAAGCTTTTTGATAGCACCCCCCACCTGCTGCACTACAAGAAACCAATGCTAAAGGATCAACAGCTTTATTATTAGGATCGTCAATAAAATCTGTATCGTTTACATCCATAAAGCTATTATACATAGATTTTGGAAATGGCTCTTTTATATATTTACATCCCACCGGTACTATACCTGTAAAACCATATGTTCCGACACATATACGATCATTATCTTGAACAACTTTCCAAAAAATCGGCACCCCCATATCCCACATTGTACCGCTATCTTCAGGCTTTTGGGTATATATATTATAATAATCTTCTTTCTTATTTTTCCAAGCTTCCTTTATATCATCCCATGGATCAGTACCGGTTAATACAGCTTTAGCAATAGCAAGTGCTGATTCTGCAACTGCTTTTGCTCTAACTACTGTAAGTTTTGCATTACTACATAAACCAAAAGTTAATTCAAGTTTTTTAGGGTCAGGGTCAGCTCTGTTTTCACGCGTACATTGCCCTCCCGGAAATTTTGTACCAAATAATTCATTGTCATTTATTCTAAGCTTTAAGAATGTATTCATGTATAAAACAGGAGATACAAGATTCATTATAGCAAAAGTAAAAAAGGGAGCGACAATGCAAGTTTGAGAAAATTCGGTACGTAATAAGTCACCGACTCCTTGTGTTTCACAAGTTAAATTCTGTAGTGTATTAACAATAGTATCAAGGGTATCATCGGCATATGACTTGCTTGTAACCCCAAAATTGAGGATAAAACTGACTACTAAAATTTTAAGTAAAGTACGAGGAAATAATTTCATGACTAGCTACTTGCCTCGTGTGTGATAAACGTCATTGCGAGGAAAAATTGAAAATTTTGACGAAGCAATGCAGTAAAAAATGCTAACTTATAGCATTTTTTATTATTTTTTTGGATTACCACGCTCCTTGCAGTCGCGTAGCTCAGACGATTTTTTAGGCTTACAACAACCAGTAACCATAATCCATTAAATCTACAATGTCTTAACTGCTTCATAGAATATAGGCAACCATTTTTCCGGATCATTCCCGTATTTTTCCCTAATTTGATCGAGTAGTATAACAGTTTCCACTCTACCCGATAAAACACTAATTATATTATTCATACCGTCTAAATTCACTTTAGCAACTACTGCGTCTACTCCTTGTTTTACCAAAAAGTAACGCGTCGTAGGGTCGGTAGTTTTAATCAAAATATATTCTCTCTGACTTAACATAAAAGCACTACGATAAATATCGGTAGCTTTAAGGTTAGGTAGGAAAATTTGCGTAGCCGTCTGCTGAATTAACGTATTACTAATTCTACTTTTTGCTGCATCTTCTACGCTTTGAGTAGCAAATATAACAAAAGCATTTAGTTTTCTCAACACTTTTAACCAATCTTTGATTTTAGGAGCAAATACTGGATTATCGATTAAAGCCCAAGCCTCATCAAGTACTATCATAGTTTTTTGCCCATCCAAAGAAATATTTATGCGATGGAAAATATACAACAATACCGGAGCAAGGCTTATTGGGTCTTTAAGTAATTCAGTCATATCAAAGCCAAACACTCTAGCTTTTTGCAAATCAATATCATCTACTTCATTATCAAATACTTTAGCGTGAGAACCATTTCCAACCCACATCGCAATTCTACTTGCTAGACTATCTGGTGTATCGATTCCAAGAAACGCTACTACATTACTAAGCCGCCTATCTTTTTTTTCTAGTCTAAAATTACCACTCACTGCTTGCGATAATATTTTATTATCTTGTGCTGTTATACTCTCACCATTAGAAGTTACAAGCACCCTTAACCACTCTAGAATAAACGTTCTATTTTCACTAGTATCTTCAAGCTGCAATGGGTTAAAGTTACATTTTAAACCTGGATCTATAACTGTATAAACACCGTTTAAAGCTCTGATAAATATTTCAGCACCACGATCTTTATCAAAAAAGAACATACGTGGTTTGAATTTTTGTGCTTCAGCACATAAGAAATTCATAAGAACAGTTTTACCGGCACCAGTCGGACCTATGATTAAAGTATGCCCAACATCTCTTACATGGAAATTAAAATAGAACGGAGTACCTGAAGTTGTATCTAGCACTGTGACATATTCGCCCCAATGGTTATCTCTCACCTTTCCAATAGGGTAGTTATGTTGAGAGGCAAAACTAGCCATATTAAGGGTATTTATGGTGGATGTACGAACTATATACTCCATATTTCCCGGCAACTGTCCCCAATAGCTAGGCTCCATATTAATTTTTTCTCTAACAGGCTGAATTCCTGAGTTAGAAAGCTCAACAGATGCCATTGATAATATATCTTCTAAAGCTTTAATACTATTTGCAGAACATAAAAGTGATAGATGATGTTCTCCAAAGCCAATATCACCACTAGTTGCCATATCAAGTGCTGTTGATATTTCAGCAATTTGTGAAGTAGCTTTATCACCTGCTTGTATCATTCTATTTTGCTGTAATTGCATTTTACCAATTGCTACAGTTCTGTTAGCAAATATAAAACTCTGAGTCATTACGAACTCAAAAGGCATTTGCAAAAATCCATCAAAAATCCCTGCCGAAGTATTAGGTCCATATTCAAGAATACTTATTATTCCAGCATATTTAGTTCCAATCGAACTTCTTGCCTCAATAGTACGTGAATCAAAAAACAAGCGATGTGTTGGTAAATATTCATCTATAGTACTACGTGGCAATGCTACTGGACCTGGCGAGTCGCCACAATTAACTAAAGATGAAAGAAATTCTAACATTTCACAATAATTACCTGTAGGAGTTTTACGAACTCCAAGAATCCTAGCTCCATAACTTCTAAATGTATTAACTATTCTGTTTGACATTTCTTGGAGATTTTCTTTCATCTCTTTCATGTCATTTTCCCAAACATTTTTATTAGATTTTTGTCTAAGCTTCTTTAAAAAATACTCAACTATAGCTGCACCACCAGTATCAGGTTTGTATAAAATACTGACATATAATTCATTAAAAAACGATCTAGCACCTGCGTGTTTTTTACGCCATTCTGCTCCAAGATACGTAATAAAATCGTTTGGTACTTTTACAGTAGGATCATAAGTAAATTCAGTATCGTCAAATATTACTGCTTTACGTCTTCTGATAGTATGGAAATATACAACAATATTTCCTGAAGCCATGTTTTTAAGTAAGGCATTCCTTATATTCTTTTTAATATCTAAATCTTCATCATCGGCTGTTTCAAAAGAAAAGCCATTTATTTTAATAACTTGTAGAAGCGAATTATCTTTAGTTAAAATGGTATTACTATCCCAATGACATTTATAAGGGATAAAATGCGAAGTAGGTCTATCTTGTTTAGCTCTTAATTCATTAGCTGCTCTAGTTCTAAATAACTTCATTGTGTAACTCAACTTAACTATTTTGATTTTTGGTTCTTATAATGTCATTCCCGCTTAAGGCTTTGCCCGCCTGGATCGAAAAGCACCCTAAGGTAGTCATGCCGTGGCTTGTCCACGGTATCCAGAAAATAATAAAAAATACTAATTTTATTAGTATTTTTAACTGGATCCCGTGAATAAATCACGGGATGACAGGGGAAAAATCGATCCACGCGGGCAAAGCCTTAAGCGGGAATGACATATAATCCACACAATAGGCTAATCCCTAATAGGAATGATATCAAATTCAAATTCCGTATGAATTTGCCCCATAATAAAATTTATTAGGACATTGGCTAGTCCTTGACATTTTATTCATATACAACTCTATAAATCGTGGCTCTTTAAAGCATATAATATAGGCTATTAAATGTAGACCTGCTGCGATGAATAAAATCATAATGCCGTTATTCCAAATAAATACTATCATAGTCATGATCATATTTAATGCTGCAAATTTAATACTCACACCAAATATCATGGGTGGTCTAGTTAGCCCTACGAATAAAAGATCGGTTGCTAATGTTCCTGCCATATACTTTTCCTCTTTTATATTTTTTATTCAATAATAAACATAAACTTAAAAATTATTAATATAAATTTATATTTTTATTTGCAAACATAGTTAATAATATTGAGTTTGGTATCTTACTATTAACAAAATGCACATTATTACCTATACTTTCAATCACCTTAATTGCTATTTTGATTAATTCTTCTTCTAAATAATGATTACTATCATTTAGCATTGATTTTAACAAATTAGCATTTTGTATTTTCATATTATACTGAAATCCTCTAAATATCTGGGACATTTCATATGGAAATATTAGATGCTCTGCTCCTAAAGTAACAGCAATTGTCGCAGCAGTTAAATTAACATTTAGTAAATGGGTCTTTTCTTGGTCATCATTAGCAAAAGGAGTGATTACAGGTATAATATTACTATCTTCAAAATTTAATAGAATTTCTGGGTTAACTATAATAGGCTCGCTTACAAAGCCAATATCTATAACGTCACGATTTGCAACTCTTCTATGTGATAATTTTGATTTTCTTGCTTGTAGTAAATTCGCATCTTTTCCTGAAATACCAACCGCATAACAACCTTTATTGCTAAGTTTTGTCACAATAAGTTTGTTGACATAACTCGATAGAATTTCCATAATAATAGGATTATCTATGGAACTATTTTCCCTTACTTTATTAAATTTTTTACTGAAACTTTTATCTAATTGTGATATTAAAGATAGATTACCTAAATCTATATGGTCATGTACTATATAGATTTTAGCACCGCACATCTCAAGCAGTTTGATAGATTCTATAAAAGAAGCAAACAACTTCTCATTAATAATAATATTGATTGGTAACTTTAGAACTATCGCTTGATTTCTAAGCTCGTTACTACATGTGATTATATCCCTAATTATAGTAATGTCGCCTAATTCAGAAATATTATCTATTTCTTTACTTTTCAAGTTTGATGCATTTTGCCAAACTAGTTTTAAGTTCTCTTGCACCTTCTTTACTCCTACTACTTACATAAATAAGATTACATGAGTAGTTTAAAGTTGCAAGAAAATTCTGTGCTTCTAGGTTAAGGTTTTTACGATCCGTAACTTTATCGGATTTTGTAAAAATAATTTGGAAATCTCGCTTATTTGCAAGTAATAACTCCGCTACTTTTTTATCGTTCTCTTTAATTCCCCTTCTTGAATCTATCAATAAGTTAACTAATTTTAGATTATCACTCTTGCGTAAGTAATGATTAATTAATATTTCCCACTGATCTTTAACTTGATTTGGAACTTCTGCAAAACCATAACCTGGTAGGTCAACTATTATAAGTTTATCTACAAGATTAAAGAAATTAATCTGCCTAGTACGCCCTGGGGTATTAGAAACTTTAGCAAGTTTTTTGTTATTACATATAGTATTTATTAGACTTGATTTGCCGACATTTGATTTACCAACAAAAGCAATTTGCGGTAATGCAAAATTAGGAAGTTGCTTTATATCCATAGCACCAGCTACAAATTTAGCTTGATGACGAAAAAGCTTATTATCACCTACTAATTTTTTATTAATTACTTTTTCATCAGTCATAATTTTGTAACCTGTATATTATACGTCCTGTGTCATCCTGTAGCAAAATTACCCTCGTGGATCAGTTTTTTCGTCATTGCGAGAAGAAACTGTAAGTTTCGACGAAGCAATCTTAAGAATGTTGTATTACTTCATGAGATGCCGCCCTCTACTTAAGTTCGCTCGCAATGACGACTCTCGATCCACACGAGAACTTCATTTACAAGGCAACAATAAAAAAATTAAAATAAAATATATGGTAGCGGGGGCTGGATTTGAACCAACGACCTTCAGGTTATGAGCCTGACGAGCTACCGAGCTGCTCCACCCCGCAATAAAGAAATTTGATGACTTTGTTTATTAATATTATAAACAAAGATTAGCGACATAAATGATTAGAGTAAGTTTTTACCCCATAGTAATGTGTGTTACGTGGATCATTCTCCCCCTGTCATCCCGTGATTTATTCACGGGATCCAATTAAAAATACTAATAAAATTAGTATTTTTTATTATTTTCTGGATTGCCACGCTCATTTCATTCACTCGCAATGACGACTCTCGATCCACGCAAAAAAGCCGCCAACGTGATGACACACTGGAAACGTTCTTGATCTATGCGGAAATGCCTACACCCGATTATAGAAATTAACTAGCTTCCTTTTTTTGACTACCGAAAGAAAGACCGGAAAATCTTTTATTAAAATCACTAACGCTTTTGTTAGACTGATTTACTACATTTCCAATATCTTTATTCCATGCTGGGTGTTTTCTAAAATCAACATCCATTAAAATCTCACCTGCAGGATGAGTTGACATTGTTTCAAAAACATCACTTCCAACTTTAATTAAAAACTTTTTATAGTCTGGATGTATCCCATTTTTCATAATGATTTTGCCACCTTAGTCTGAATTATTTTTTTCTTAATAGCTTTAGCTGTAGTGGATAAAGCATCATTATTAGCTTTTAACATATACGCATCAAAACCGCCAGCTTTTTCAACTGAACTTATACATCTAGCACTAACTGATAATCTATATTCTGCGGTTGTTATATCACTTATAAACTTAACCGATCTTAAATTAGGCTCAAAACGCCTTCTAGTTTTACGCTGTGAATGCGATACATTATTGCCATATAAAACACCCACTCCAGTGAGTTCACATTTACGAGACATAAGCTTAACCTATCAAACTTTAACTTATATAATAGATAAAAAATATAAAGTAATACTTGTATACTGTCAAGAAGTAATTACTAATATTACTTACTTAAATTCAAATAGATAAAGAGAATAAAGCCTTATCTCTTTATCTATTTTGTTCTACAAATTAACTTTTAACTTCACTAACCCTTGATGGCTTTTATATTTTTTATGGGTGTAATGATTATACTCAAATATTACATTTATATTCTTCTTCGTCAAAAGAACATTACCTCCAATATTATAAGCAAATTTAGGCTGTTTTGATATAATAATCTTCTCTTCTATTATTTGATTATTTAAAATTGCCTTAGCATTAACTTTTGTATCTTTATTATAAAAATGATTTTCTATACTCCCATACAAGCTCGGCACCAGCGTTATATCATTTAAAACCTTTATCGATTTAAATTCTATCTTACCGCCTAAACTAGTTGTTAATAGTCGATTTGACTTCTTTTGAATCATTAATTTTTGTACAAAATTATTTCCTTTATAACCACTACTTCTTGAATAATCGTATTTTAATCCAATATTTGGTATTAAGTATAAATTATAATTTGTACGATATTTATAATTTAATAATGCTTCAAAATTAAAGTTATTATTTTGATATTTACCAATAATATTATTAGCAGTTGTAGCTTTATTTTTAATATAATTATGACCAACAGATGCTATAGCTTGCAATGAAAAATTTTTCGGTAATTCTTTTAAACCATAAATACTAAGTAAATGCCCATTAAGTGCGGTCTTAGCAAACTTCTTATTATATTTAAAATGCGACTCAATTCTTGAATAAGCTATACCTATTACGTCAGAGCTATTACTAAGCTCTGTGTCCATACCGATAGTTACACCGCTAGTGCGTCCTTGATATTTCGGTATGCTTCTCCATGCTTTTTGATTGCTTACTCCATATAAACCACTGATCCATACTCCTCTATTTATTGCGTCCTCTTCATCACCGCCAGTAATCGCAGCAGTAGGCAACAACAATCTACCATGAATACCCATATGAATAGGTTTATTAGTAATAGAAGCTACTTGATTATGCAAAGTAACTTCTTCAGATATTTGCTTTTTTACAATTAAAGATTCTAGGTCTTGAGATTTTGAATCTAATAAACTTAACTCTATTATTATATTCTCATAATCTTCTGGTGAACATTTCTCTAAAAATGCTAGAGTATCAGGATCATTAAATATAGTTGGAAACAAATCGGGATGTGCTCTTATTATACTAACAAAATCTGGGACCTCTTTTAAAATTTTAAGTATATCTATCAAATTTTGATCAAAAGATATTGATGCATTTTCACCATTATTATTTAAAGCAAATAATCCAGTAATTTTTTTACTTTTTAATTCATCTAATTGTCTTTTTGCATCTTCAAGCTCATTAATTATATCTAGGTTATTAGTATTATTTTCTAAAAATTCAATTCGAGCTAATAATTTTTTTATTCTTTCATTTTCAGATAAATTACTTGCAGCCCTCATTACTTGAGAAAGTGGTATATTTGCCGGTGTAAAATCCCAATTATTTTCAGCCATTATTAAATTAAATTCTGCATTATCTACATATTCTTTAGAACCATCTTCCTTTACTATTTTTAGTCTTTTTCCGTTTATTTTATTATTATCTTCTATTAAAAATTTTGCGATTACGGCTCGTTTTTTTGCTTCATTTGTCACTAGTTTTTCGTACTCTTCATAGCTTATTTTACTGCTACTACCAGGTTTAGAAACTTGATAAGTGGCCCAACTACTTTCTCCAATTTTTTCAAGTATTTCTTCACACTTTTTAATATATTCTTCTTCACTTAAGATCGATCTATCTAGTTTATCTACCTCAATTTTATATACTTCTTTTTTTTCTTCATAGGCACGTTTATGACCTAAAGCGTTAGTTATTACGTCTTTTTCATATTTTGTAAAATATTTTTCATAACTATTATTACTTATATTATTATCATAATAGTCAATATAATCTATATTATTACCATAAGCTGATTTTATTAGTGATTCAGCTTCTGATTTTATTAAACTATAAACTCTTTCTTGTTCTAATTGCTTAAGTTTTGTTGCATCAAACTTCCTATAAGAATTTCCTTTAGAATCTTTTTCAAAACCTTTAGCAATATCGATAATTTCAGAGGTGAGATCTTTTTCTAAAATCTCTGTTGGCGTACTATACAAAATTATATATCTATAATTTGGATTAAAATTAGAAATATAAGATGTAGAACCTATTATATTATTATTTAAGTTTGTATTATCAATTATAATGTTACCTTTATCATCTTTCTCATATATTCCATTATTAGCCGCAATTTGGTTTGCCAAATTAAATTTTTCTGTAGGAGACAATTTATTATTCCTTACAATATCTTTAAAAAACCTTGTACGTAATTCATCATTATCAGTGTGTTGAGTAAGAACAATAGAAAATAGCTTAGACATCTGTCTTATTCCATTCAAATTTAAAAAGGCTTCTAAATCATAATTATCTTTTTTATTTTTTATTTTTTTCCTATTTTTTTTAAGTGTATCATAAGGATCAAATGTTGCACCTAATTCAGCATTAATATCTTTTGCTGCTGATTTAGGATCAACAGGTGGTGTTTTTGGTGGCGGCGGCGGCGGTGGAGGTGGCGGCGGTGGAGGTGGCGGCGGTGCAGCTTCTGCTTTATTATTTAAAGTAAGCAATAATATTCCTGAATTAATTGCCAATAAATTTATTGATATGGCAACAACGAAAGAGTATTTTAACAATGTAGATTTTAGCTTATATCTCAAACTCATTAGATTTATCTCATTAATATTAACTTAAACGAGTGGCAATATATAATTTTTGTTAATTAGAGTCAATAGAAATTATTAATTTCTATTAACTATTGGATTTTTTAATTATACTATGGCTAAAAAGCCTCATAATATGAGGAAATCTAACTTTTTGTAAATAAACCAAACCTTATGCAAATATACTTATTTAACACCCTCACCCAAAACAAAGAACTATTTGAACCTGAAGATCAGACTAATGTAAAAATGTATGTATGCGGTCCGACTGTTTATGATAACCCACATATTGGCAATAGTAGATCGGTAGTGGTATATGACTTACTTTATCGCATACTTGTAGATATATTTGAGGCTAAATCTGTAAAATATGTACGGAATATTACCGATGTAGATGATAAGATAATTGAGAGAGCAGCAAACTTAGGTATTAGCATTAACGAGTTAACAGACAAAGTTACAAAAGAATTTCATACGAATATGAAATATCTATTTTGTTTACCACCTACTATAGAACCAAAGGCTACGCAGCATATTGATGTAATGATCGAAATAATAGAAAAGCTAATTAAATCTGGGCATGCATATATTGCAGATGATCATGTTTATTTTGATGTTTTATTAGCTCCTAATTATACAGAACTATCTAACCAAAAATTAGAAGATATGTTTGAGAGTGTAAGGGTAGAAAATAGCAAAACTAAAAAGCATCCACAGGATTTTGTTTTATGGAAACCAGCAAAACCAGATGAAGATGTACGTATGAACTTCAAAAGCCCATGGGGACTAGGACGTCCCGGCTGGCATATTGAATGTTCAGCAATGAGCTATAAATATTTAGGCAAAAATTTTGATATTCATGGCGGCGGTGCTGATTTAATATTTCCACATCATACTAACGAGATTGCACAAAGTAAATGTGCTTTTTCGAACTCCACTTATGCAAAATACTGGGTTCACAATGGCTTTTTAACAGTTAACGGCGAAAAAATGAGTAAATCTCTTGGTAATTTTATTACTGTCAGGGATTTAATGGATAAACAAATTAAAGGCGAAATAGTAAGATTATTTTTATTAACCGCCCATTATAGACGTCCTCTTGATTATAACGACAAGACTATAGAGGATGCTAAAAAAACTCTAGATTATTGGTATAGAGCTATTCAAAATATAAATATACAAAAAATAGATACTCTGCCTAACGACTTTATGCAAAGCTTGCTTGACGATATGAATAGTCCGCTTGCTATTAAAATAATTAACGACTATGCCAAAGCCATTTTTACAGCTAATACCGAAGAAGAAAAGCAATTTAATGCCTCTAATCTTATTGCTTGTGCTAATTTTATTGGATTAATGAACGAAACACCACATGAATGGTTTAATAAAAATGTAGACGAAAATTATATAAATAATCTTATTAATGAACGCTTAGAAGCAAAAAAGCAAAAAAATTGGGGATTAGCTGATCAAATTCGTAACAAATTATTAAATGAAAAAATAATTTTAGAAGATAAGCCAAACGGCACTACTATATGGAGGAAAGAATAAGGACTTGTAAATTACGGAATATAAGTATATAATTTGTAGGCTTATATTTTTAAGCAAATTCACACGTAAGATAAATGTTAGTTCATGCATGTCATCCCGCGTGCTTGTAGCGGGATCTTAGGACATAGCCTGTGATACAAGATCCCGCTACAAGCACGCGGGATGACAAAATAATTTTACGGAGGTATAAACTAACAATAATCAGGAGAAATAAATGTCAAAAATACCACCAGTTAATGTTAAAGATTTATTAGATGCCGGCGTGCATTTTGGTCATAAGACTTCACGTTGGAATCCTAAAATGGCACCTTATATATATGGTGAGCGTGATGAGGTACATATAATTGATTTAAGACAAACAGCAGCTTTAATGAATGTTGCTTTAAATGCAATATATGAAACTGTAAAAAATGATGGCAAAGTATTATTTGTAAGTACAAAAATACAAGCAAGCGATATTATAGCAGAATATGCTGAAAAATGCGGACAATACTATGTAAATCATAGATGGCTTGGCGGAATGCTAACTAACTGGAAAACTATTTCAGGTTCTATAGAGAAATTAAATAAATTAGAACAAACTTTAGAAAATGAAGAAGCTTGCATCGGTTATACTAAGAAAGAAATACTTGATATGAACCGCAAGAAAGATAAATTACTTCTATCACTTGCTGGAATTAGAGAACTACATTCTAAGCCAGATTTAATAGTAATTATCGACACTAATAAAGAACATATTGCGATTAGCGAAGCTGTAAGACTTGATATACCTATCGTGGCTGTTGTAGATACTAATTCTAACCCTGATCATATAGATTATCCAATTCCAGGTAATGATGACGCAATAAGATCAATTAGGTTTTATTGTAGTTTATTTGCTGATGCTGCACTACAAGGTTTAGAAGAATCAATGAAAGCATCAGGAGTCGATTTAGGCAGCATCCAAGAACATGGCGATAAAAATTTAGCTCCTAAAAATGTTTCTAAATTGAAACAAGCTAAAAAGTTCTCTAAAACAAAAAATATCAATGAAGAAGCAAATACAGAATTTGAGCAAGCATTAAGTGATGCTGATGAAGACAAAAATTAGACATCTTTTTAAAATGCATAATTAAATGGAGATAGATAAAGTATGAGTGAAGTAAATATAAGTGCTAGTGACGTTAGAGAGCTCAGAGAAAAAACTGGTGCTGGAATGATGGATTGTAAAAAAGCCTTAATCGAGACTAAAGGCAATCTTGAAGAAGCTGTTGACTTTTTGCGTAAAAAAGGTCTTGCTACTGCTGCAAAGAAAGCCGGACGCGTTGCTGCTGAAGGTTTAACAGCTGCTAAAGTTGATGGATTAACTGGAGTTGTCGTTGAAATAAATTCTGAAACCGATTTTGTCGCAAGAAATGAGCAGTTCCAAGATCTAGTTATAAATATTGCTAACCTTGCAAAAAATGTTAAAGATGTAGAAGAACTAAAAGCAGCTAAAATGCCAAACGGCAAATCAGTAGAAGAAGACGTTGTAGAAAATATTGCTACAATAGGTGAAAACTTAACACTACGCCGCATGGAAGTACTAAAAGTATCTGAAGGAGCGATTGGCTCTTATGTACATAATGAAGTTGCACCAAACTTAGGTAAAATTTCTGTATTGGTAGGTCTACAATCAAGTGCAAAAGATACGGCAAAACTAGAAGCTTTAGCTAAGCAAATCGCTGTTCACGTGGCAGGAAATAATCCACAAAGTATAGATGATTCTGGTTTAGATCAAGCCCTTGTAGAACGTGAGAGAAAAGTATTCTTTGAGAAGTCAAAAGAAGAAGGTAAGCCTGACAATATTATCGAAAAAATGGTAGAAGGCAGAATTCGTAAATTCTTTGCTGAAGTTGTGCTATTACAGCAAAATTTCTTATTTGATAATAAACTAACTGTTGCTGAAGTAATCAAAAATGCTTCTAAAGAACTTGGTGCAGAAATTCAAATTACTACATTTATCAGATATGAACTTGGTGAGGGTATAGAGCAGGAAGAAAAAAACTTCGCCGATGAAGTAGCCGCTGTAATGAAAGGCTAGTATACTTACCTTTGTCATGCAGCACCTGTTTTTGTTGTACGAATCGAAAAATACTTACAATGACATTCCCGCAGAAGTACGATAGTGTCCGGATAAAATTGTAATATTATTAAAATCATCATTGCGAGAAAATATTGCCAGCATAGATCATTTTCCCCTGTCATCCCGTGATTTATGAACTAGAGCCAGAAGCCTTAAAATGTCATCCCACGACTTGATCGCGGGATCTTAAGTCACAGTCCGTAATATAAGATACCTTGGTCAAGCCAATAGTACCGGACAGTTTTTATTCTATGTCATTCCCGCGTGGCATTGTTGCGTGGATTGAGAGTCGTCATTGCGAGGAAATTACGAAGTAATTGACGAAGCAATCCAGTAAAAAATGCTAAAATTAGTTATTTTTTACTATTTTTCTGGATTGCCACGCGGTCTACGACCGCTCGCAATGACGGTTTTAATAATACTCCAATTTTTCCGGACACTACTGCACCGTTGCTAAGAATGACATATAAGGTCACCTACATCTGAATAAATTGTAAGAAATAAATAAAATTTGATACCGTATAAATGATCATACTGCAATACTTCAAAAGCTAGAAGTCAAATAAGCGGTAAGCCTGCACAGCGTACAGAAGTACGTGGCTACTACGGATCTCGAAATTTGATGTATCAAATCTTGAAGTATCAAAGGTATATATTACATAAACGTTTATTATCATCTAATAGTTCTAGATTTACTTCAATTAAAGGCATAGGTAGGAGGTGTTTAATAATTTTAGACCATTCTATTAAGGTTAAATTACCGCTTAATGCCTCTTCAAGCCCTAATTCATAAATTTCTTCAGGTGATTTTAGGCGATAAAGATCATAATGATAGATAGTAAAATGAGGTGCTTTATATGTTTGTAATAAGTTAAAGGTTGGGCTTATAATTGAGGTGTTTTCACTACAGAAATGTTTAATAATTTCACGACAAAAAAATGTTTTACCTACTCCAAGATCACCATTTAATAACACAATATTATTAGGCTTTAAGGTTGCAGCAAAAGCTCTAGCAAAATTTTTTGTTTCTTCTTCACTATTTAATATGACTTGATTATTTAACATTTGCAAGAATAGATAATGATTGTTTGAAATAGCTACTCTTTGAAAAGCTTTTCTTACACAAATCGAGATCAGATTGTTTTTTCGTTATTGCGAGGAAAAATTAATGTTATTATATGGCTACTATGTCATTCGAAGCAACTATCCGGTACTATCGTTTATAAAACGAGGAATGAAACCGTTACTTAAGGCATGAGTACCGCAGTACTTATAAAACGACGACGCCAATTTTATCGAATATACCGCAGATACTTCAAAAGTTGGTAGTCAAATAAGTGGTGAGTCAAGCTAGGCGTATATTAATACGTGAGCAAAGACGAATCCCGAAATTTGACTTACCAAATCTTGAAGTATCAAAGGTATACTATGCCACCAATTTTTCGCGTAATACTTCCACTAACTTGTTAATAGCTTCAGATGAATCTATGTTCTCAAGAATAGCAAGTTCACCTGCAAGTCTATTTAGAGCTGCTTCATAAAGAGTTCTTTCACTATAAGAACGGTCATTATCGACATTTTTATGTAAGTCACGTAATACCTCAGCAACTGCCACAATATTACCTGAATTAATCTTTCCTTCATATTCTTGAGCTCTTCTACTCCACATTCTATTACCCTGTTTTGGCTTGCCTTGAAGGGTAGAATATATTAAATCTAGATCTTTTTTGCTCGCAACTGCTCTAAGTCCTACAACTGTAGCTCTACTAACTGGTACTTTTAGAGTCATTTTATCTTGAGGGAAAGAGATTACATATACCTTTATCTCAGTACCTGCGATAGTATGGTTCTCTATATTTGTAATTTCACCTACTCCATGTGCAGGATAAACAATTCTTTGTCCTATTTTAAACTCAGATTTTTGTTGTTCTGTTTTGTCTTCGGATTGTGCTATATTTACCATTATTAATTCCTCCGTAGTAATTCTTAGTGCTTAAGAATCCAATGTTAGACTATTATCCTGTCTAGCATAACACATTTTGCTTAAATGATAAAGCAGATAATTTTATATATTAACCCACCAATTAAATACCTGACATAATAGTTGCAAATACTAAAATATAATGTTAGAATGAAATAATGCTAAAAAAAGAAGATTTTAGGACATTATCAACGAGTGCACAAGCAGCTTTAAGAAAAGTTGCATTAAGAGCAATTGATAAAGGAGAAAAACAATCAGATGTATCAAATCTTATAGGAGTAACACGTCAGACTATTAGTAACTGGGTTAACAAAAGAAGAAGAGGTGATAAATATGCAATAACTGGCAAGTCTAGAGGAAGAAAGACAGGAGAGAAAAGAATAATAAATGAAATGCTGGGTAAAAAAATACAAGATTATATAAATCACTCTAGACCAGAAGATCACAATATCAAATCTGCACTATGGTCAAGAAAAGCTATTAATGCCCTGATTAAAAAATGCTGTGGTTTCTTTTTGCCATTAAGTACGATTGGAGAATATTTAAGAAGATGGGGATATACTGCACAAAAACCAAAGAAATTAGCTTATGAGCAACAGCCAAAACAAGTTCAAGTATGGCTAGATGAAGAATATCCCGCAATAGTAAAACAAGCACAAATGGAACAAGCTGAAATACACTGGTGTGATGAAGTGGGTATAAAATCAGAATGTCAGGTGTTACAGAGCTATTCTTTAAAAGGCAAAACACCCGTAGTTATTCATAAATCAAAACGATTTACTATAAATATGATATCAACTGTTACGAACAATGGTAAACTAAGGTTCATGTTATATGAAGATACACTAAAAACAGATATATTTATAGAATTTCTAAGAAGATTAGTGAAATCTGCAAGAAGGAAGATCTTTTTAATATTAGACAATTTAAAAGTACATCATAGTAAAAAAGTATACAGCTGGACAAATAAGCATAAAGATAAAATTTCTTTGTTTTTTTTGCCTCCTTATACTCCACAACATAATCCAGATGAATACTTAAATAATGACTTAAAAAGAAATGTAAGTAGAAAACATATACCTCTTACAAAAGATGAGTTAAAATACAATCTTAAATCTTATTTACGTTGCTTACAGAACAATCCTAAACATATACAAAAATTGTTCCAAGCCGATGATGTTAAATATGCCTCTTAAGTCAGGTATTTAATTGGTGGGTTAATAGCAAATTTATTTACTATTGAAATAAAGTAAATAAAACCTTATTGTATTGTTAAATCAATATTATAAAGGTTTAAATTATGCGAAATAGTTTTATTACGTTAATATTTCTATTGCTTTTGAGTGGTTGCTCAGAAGAGAAAGAGAAAGTAGTAGAGCAAGAATCATCTGAATCCATAACTCCAGCTCATGCTTCAACTTCAGATGAAAACAACAATCAAACAACCGAAACAACAACTCCAGCTGTAATAACTCCGGCTGTGCAAGAACAAATAGAGCAAAAGCCTGAAGTAAAAACTTTTAAGGTTACTTTTAAGATAGATGAAAATGATATGGTTCTTGGGAATAAAGACTCTAAAATAGTTGTAGTTGAATATTTCTCTCCTACTTGCCCACATTGTGCTTATTATCACTCTACAATTTTTCCTGAACTTAAGCAAAAATATATAGATACTAATAAAATAGCATATGTTACTAGAGAATTTATTGCTACTAAACAAGATTTAGATGCTTCTATTTTAGCACGTTGCAAAGGTGATATAAATAGCTTTATGCTGTTTCATGATATTATGTTAAAGCAGCAAGATAAATGGTCAGTTAGCAATAAATATAGAGAGTTATTAACTGATATAGGTCAGCTTGGCGGCGTTACTCCAGAAGAATATAAAAAATGTTTGAGCGATGATAAAATTACTGAAACCTTAATTGCTAATACTAATTTTATAACAAAAGCACCAAAATTTATAGGAACTCCTTCTTTCTTTGTTAACGGAGTACAAACTGAGAATTATAGCATAAACAGTATTTCAGCAGCAATAGATAAAGCCATAGAAGAATCAAAAAATAAAATAGATTTATAGTGGATAATGATAAATTAAAAGATATTAAGACAAGAATTAATCAGTTAAAAATTGATAAAACTCCTAATTCTAACTTGCAACAGGAAATAAGTCCGTTTACTATAGCTATAGACTTAGTTTCGGGAACAATGGTAGGGTTTGTTATTGGTTTATTAACTGATAAATTCTTTCATTCTAAACCTTTATTTATTATTATATTTACTATAATCGGAATTATAGCAGGATTTAATATAGTCAGGCAAAGGCTAATCAGTAAGAAATAACAAAATGCTTCATAATCCTTTAGTACAATTTGATATAAAAAAGCTGATAGAAATTAAAGTTATGGATTTCGATATTAGCTTTACTAATTCAGCTGCCTATATGCTACTTGCTAGTGTTTTAGCTTTAACTTATTTTTACTTGGCTTTTTCAAATCCTAGGTTAGTACCATCAAGGTTACAAATAAGTGGCGAAATAATCTATAACCTTGTAACTGATATGCTAAATCAGAATGTAGGCAGTAAAGGACGCAAGTTTGTTCCTGTAATTTTCACTCTATTTGTTTTTATTTTATTTTGTAATTTATTTGGCATGATACCTTACGGGTTTACTATTACCAGCCATATCATTATTACTTTCGCTTTAGCAATTCTAGTATTTTTAATGGTGACTATAGTTGGCTTTGTAAAGCACGGTATGCGTTTCTTATCACTTTTCTTGCCCCACGGTACGCCTCTATGGCTTGCCCCACTAATGATCATAATTGAATTATTTACATATCTAGCAAGACCGGCTAGTTTATCCTTAAGGCTTGCGGCAAATATGATGGCAGGTCATATTTTATTAAAAGTAATTGCTAGCTTTGTTGTAACATTGATGATTTACTTGAAATTTCTACCAATACCTCTTATGGTTATATTAATTGGGTTTGAAATCTTTGTTGCAATTCTTCAGGCTTATATTTTTACTATTTTATCTTGTGTATATCTTAATGATGCAGTTAATTTACACTAGAGTTTTTTAATTAATTAAAGTTGAGTTTTTTTATGGATATGGTTTCTTTAAAGTTCATCGGTGTTGGTTGTATGGCTATTGGAATGCTTGGTGCAGCTTTAGGCGTCAGTAATATATTTAGTTCACTACTTAATTCAATAGCTAGAAATCCTTCAGCTACCGAACAGCTTCAGAGAATGGCACTTATTGGTGCAGGTCTTGCTGAAGCAATGGGGCTGTTTTCTTTTGTAATCGCAATGCTACTTATCTTTTCCTAAAATTTGCTTTTAAATAATATGCCTCAATTTGATATTAATACATATTATTCACAAATTTTTTGGCTAATAGTTACTTTTAGCTTATTATATATTTTTGTCTACAAATTTATAGTTCCTAAAATTGAAAGAGTTTTAAATAATAGACAATCCAATATTCAAGATAATATTGCAAAAGCCGATGAATTAGCTTTAGAAATCGAAAAGTTAAATAAATACTATAATGAAGAAATAACAAGAATAAGTACTGAAATAGATAGGTTAAAAAAAGAAAAAATAGATTCTTTAGAGGCAGAATTTTTGATTAAAAAAACTAATTTAGAACAAAACCTACGAAAGCTGATAAATCAAAATATTAAAGATATAAAATTAGTTGCAGAAAAATTTAGAACTAGTAAAGTAGATGCGACTATAATACTTGCTGCTAGTATTATCGAAAAAATCACTGGCACTAAAGCAGATATAAATTTACTAAAAAATATAAAAATACAATAATAATGCATTTTCTAGATGAAAGCTTTTGGCTTGCTATTAGTTTTATAATTTTTGTGTATTTAATTTATAGACCAGCAAAAAAAGCAATTTTAAAATCTTTGGATACGAAAGTTTTAGAAGTACAAGAGAGAGTTCTAAAAGCTGAAAAATTAAAAGATGATGCAAAATTATTATTTGAACAAACTGAAGAGCAAATAAAAAATTTAGAAGCTTTGCAACTTCAAATGACAAAAGAAAATAACGAAATCACAGAAAAAATAGTTCAAGAAAAAACTAAAGAAATTGAAGAATTTTTAGAGCATAAGAAAGTTGAAACTATTAAATTAATTGAAAGCCAAAAATTATTAGCAAGTAAAGAATTACAAGATGAATTTTCTGATGAAGTCGTTAAACTTGTTTCAGAATATTTTCACTCAACCAAAAATAATAATCTCTCAGAAACTGACATAGCTAAGAATTTAATGGATAAAGTATAGCATTCCATAAAGGTCGATACAAGCGAATTTGGAAGTAATTACCCGGTATCATTGGTATATTATTCTATGTCATTCCCGCTTAAGGCTTGCCCTCATAGATCGGTTTCCCAATTGTCATCCCGTGATTTATGAACTAGAGCCAGTTAAAAATACTAATAAAATTAGTATTTTTTATTATTTTCTGGATCTAGTTCCTAAGCCACAGTAGGCTTTGTTGCATGGATTGAGAGTCGTCATTGCGAGGAAATTACGAAGTAATTGTACGTACGCAATCCAGTGAAAAATGCTAACTTTATAACATTTTTTATTGTCCCAAATTTGGGAGAAAAACCCCACACTTGCAGTGCGTCGTTTTAACATATAGAATGTAGAGATGCAGTATTACAAGAAGATAAGCCACACAGTTTACGATTGCACTTATCATATAGTATGGGTGACTAAATATCGATATAATATATTGGTTGGTGATATTGGTAGGAGAGTCAAGGACCTAACCCAAGAGATATGTAAGGATAATGGAGTAGAGATATTAAGAGGGAAGATAGCTTCAAATCACGTACATATCTATGTATCTGTGCCACCTTATCAAAGTATTAGTAAGGTGGTACAGTATCTAAAAGGAAAGAGTTCAAGGAAGATTCAGCAGGAATTTCCAGAATTACGGAAACAGTATTGGGGTAAACACTTATGGGCTGTTGGATATTTTGTCAGAACCACAGGCAATGTGACTGACCAAATGATCAAGGATTATATTGATAAACATGAATCGAGAGATGATAAGTTTGGAAACTTTCAAGTTGAAAACTAGCTATAGCTAAGGCATTGATGCCATAATCTTAAGCCCTGCATTTGCAATGCAGGGTGGTTAACTATTTTTTTCTGGATTGCCACGCTCCTTGCAGTCGCGTAGCTCAGACGATTTGGTATCCACGCAACAATGCCGCCACGGGATGACTACCTTAGGACACTTTTCGATCCATACGGGTAATGCTTTCCCGCAGAAGCGGGAATGAGACATAGAATAAAAACTGTCCGGTACTATTATATCACTGCCTAATTAGTCTTTTAGAACTCGGTAGAGTATAGTTTGAATCAGTAGAACGATATGGGCAAATATCAATTCCACCTCGTCTTGTGTATATTATATATATAGAAAGAAATTCAGGATTTATAGCATTTTTGATATCAGTAAAAATACGCTCTGCACATTGTTCGGCAAATTCATTACAATTTCTAAAAGATATTAAATATTTTAGAAGTGCATCGTGTTTTAACTTTTTTCCTTTATATTTTATAATTATTGTTCCCCAATCCGGTTGCCCTGTTACTAAACAGTTTGATTTTAGTAAATTAGAATTAAGTTCTTCCTCTACTAAAACATCTTCATGTTTAATCAAGCTATTATTAGGTGGACCATAATCACTACATTCTATATCTAAATCATCAATATTAATGCCGCTTGGTTCACCAAATTCTATTTTTGTATTTATAGGAAATATTTCTCCTGTTACTTCAGCATGTGTATTATTACTTAAATCCTGCAAAATAATTTTTTTTAACTCATCGATGGAATCAACAGCAAAATTATTAAAAGAATTAAGATATAACTTTACTGATTTAGATTCTACAATATGAGAAGAAGTTGTTGGCACAAAAAAAGTAAAGATCGCAACACAAGGCTTACCTTTTTTATCAAGCCAAGATAGCTCATAAGCATTCCAAATATCTATGCCAAAAAATGGAAGCTTATCATTAATTAGACCTAATTCTTTACGATTATCTATGCGTGGGATTTTAAATAATAAGGTTGGATCATAAGTATCTTTATAAGTACTTTTTTTACCAAGAGCGGAATTAGATAATGTCATAATATATTAAGTAAATGAAAAGTTTTTTTGTCATTGCGAGGAGATGCGTAGCATTTATGCCGCAATCTCAGGAGTTTTATACTACTTCATGAGATTGCCACGCAGCCTACAGCTGCTCGCAATGACGACTTAGTATTCATACAACAACACCTATTTCTAAATGAAAAGACACTATGCTCCTTGGGCTAAAGCTTCCTTATGTCCATTCTCATCATACTCTTTTAGCATATAACCACGTCCCCAAACGGTATCTATATAGTCTTTACCACCAGCAGCATCGCTTAATTTCTTACGCAATTTACAGATAAATACATCGATGATCTTCATTTCAGGCTCATCAAAACTACTATATAAATGATTTAAGAACATCTCTTTAGTTAAAATTGTTCCTCTACGCAATATTAATAGTTCTAAAATAGCATATTCTTTATTGGTTAAATGTACTTTTTTACCATCAATTTCAACACTTCTAGTATCTAAATTTACACTGACTTTATCAAATCTAAATACTGATGCAGCATGCCCTTTAGAACGTCTAACTATAGCTTTAATTCTAGTGATTAGCTCTTCTCTAACAAATGGTTTAGTTAAGTAGTCATCAGCTCCTGAAGAAAAGCCAGTAATCTTTTGATCTGTATCAGTTAAGCTAGATAAGATTAAGATAGGAGTTTTTATTTTTGCTGCACGCAATCTTAGTAATATTTCGAAACCATTAATATCAGGTAACATTAAATCTAAAATCATTAGATCATACCTACCAAGTTTACCTAATCTTAAACCTTCTAAACCAACCGAAACTTTATCGCAAACTATTCCTTCTGAAGCTAAAGTCAGCTCAATTAGATTAGCCATTTCTGGTTCATCTTCAATTAATAAAACTCTCATTTTATTTTCTCCTAAAATTCAATTTTTATGTTCGTGCTATAATTTAATTACAGTTAATTATTGTTAACTAAATTATAATTTTTTATTAGTGCTTTATACATTTATTAGCAACGTAAGTAAAGAATTTTTAATTATATTGATAAAATTTTTACTATTAAAGTATATCTGTGATTTAAAAACCATGCCAATTAATTAAGTAAAAGGTAAGATTCCCTAATAACTAAAAGGTTCTTAGTTCTGATGCTCAGACATTTTCTTATGGTACAAAGCTCCAAAATCTATCGGATCAATCATTAAAGGTTGAAATCCCGCATCTTGAGTACAACTTGTTATAATTTTTCTAGCGAATGGAAATATCATTGCCGGACAATGGACTGATAGCAAAATTTGATGTTGCTCAGGAGCAATATTAATTAAGTTAAATACACCTGCATATTTTAGCTCTACTTGAAATAATTTATATTTCTCATTTCTTGCTACTGCTTCAATATTTAATTCGACTTCATAAAAATTTTCTTCTGATAGATTAGTGATATTTATATCAAGAGACAAATCAATTTGAGGTCTATGTTCTAAAGCTGCCAAAGAAGATGGAGCATCAGGATTTTCAAGAGATAAATCTTTTATATATTGTGCATTAACAGAAATATGAGGCATTGCCTCGTTTGCATCGGTATTTATTGTACTCATAAAATCCTTTATTAAGAAAAATGGTTATTAAATATATTATAAAAAATTATACTTTATGTTATCTTAAAGTAAAAATTAACATGCTTTTATATAAAATAATTTACATGTATCTTGCAACAAAAAAAGTAACAATTATGTTAAGGGCAAAGTTACACCTAATTGTTTCATATATTTTCCTTGACGATCTGCATAAGATAAGTCGCAAATTTGATCACCTTTTAAAAATAAAAATTGACAAGCCCCCTCATTTGCATAAATCTTAGCCGGCAGCGGTGTAGTATTTGAAAACTCTAGCGTTACATACCCTTCCCATTCTGGTTCTAGAGGCGTAACATTTACTATTATACCGCACCTTGCATAAGTAGATTTACCAACACAAATAACTAATACGTCACGTGGTATTTTAAAATATTCCACAGTTCTTCCAAGTGCAAAGCTATTGGGTGGGATAATGCATACATCTACTTCTCTATCAACTAAATTATATTTATCAAAATTTTTAGGATCAACCATAGTAGAGTTTATATTTGTAAATATTTTAAACTCATTTGATACTCTAGCATCATAGCCATAAGAAGATAAACCATATGAAATAATTTTTTCTGAATCTTTAACCCTTACTTGCTTTTCTGCAAAAGGCTCAATCATTTTATGATTTATAACAGCTTCCCTTATCCATTTATCCGACATTATAGACATAATAAATTTATTATTTAGTTAAACTATAAAATATAACTGATAATTATTTTTAATACAAAGTAATTATGTTTATTTAAAATTGTAATTGCTTTAACTTTGAACCACTTATAATAACATAAGTTGTAATAATACAACATTATACATCTATAAATAAATAATTACAAATTAAAATATGTTTATTTATTGTAAGTTTTAAAAATTATATTATACTTAGCATAAATTAATTTAGCCGCTATAACATAATAACCTTAATTATAGCATATAGTTTCACAAATATATGAGGTTTTAAAGTGAAAAAGTTATTATTAGCAAGTATTATTGGTCTTGCATCTACTACCAGTTTTGCCTCAGGAAGTACTACTCCTGTCATTTCTAGTTCTGATTCTGAAATAAAATTAGAAGGTTTTTATCTATTTGAAAGTGGTTTCTCGAATCAAAATCGTTTAGGTGAATTTGAAAATTTAAGTGATAATAGGAAAAAAACAGCGTTTTATACAGAGGCAGCATTTGCGGCTACTATAACTAAAACTATAAATGATGTAATAGGTGGGGTTAAAATAGTATTACAACCTACTACAAGATCAAAAACATCTACATCTTATAATGGTTCTCACATCTTTATTGAAACTAGTTACGGTAAAGTAGAACTCGGTTCTCCTTATGATGCAGGTAATAAACTTCGTATTACTGGTGGTCAAGTAGCTGCTGGAACAGGTGGATATTGGAGATATATTAACGTTGGTAGTCAATACATGCAATATGAAAAATTAAAACCCGATTTTGATACCAGTCCTAGCTTTTATATAGAGTCATTTTCTAACAATTTTGATGAATTTAATGTTAAAGCTGAGGCAGCTAGAAAGATTAGCTTCTACACCCCTAAAATGAAAGGTTTTCAAGCCGGTATATCTTATACTCCTGATTCTGCTAACACAGGTGGTAATAAAAATATAAATAATGTGGCATTTGACAATTCAGTTACCGGTCTTACTAAAGTTAACACTGGCATAAAGCGTTACAATGTAGAAAACAGTGAAGTTATTACTATTAATCAAAATGTTACAGATTCAGTATCTGGTGGTTTAACTTATGAGCATGCACTTGGTGAAGATGCAGATTTAAAATTATCCGTTACCGGTGAATATGGTAAACCTGCTCGCCTTGCTGTTCGTTCCAAAGGAACAGGTAAAAAATATACTGTATTAAAACCTTATAAACTATCTAACTTAAAAGCTTATAATCTTGGTGCAGTTTTTACATATGGTAATTTCTCATGCGGTGCTTCTTATGGCAATCTAGGAAAAAGTTTAACAACTCCTGAATACCATAAAAATGGTCGTAATACTTATTATTACAACGGAGCTATCGCTTATGGTCAAGGTCCTATTAAAACAAGCCTTAGCTATTTTAAATCTTCAAGATATAAGAACACTGTGGATACTATAACTGTAGCTACAGAATATAAAATTATGCCAGGTTTATTACCATATGCAAAAATTTCACATTTCCAAGCTAAAGGTAAACCAGTATATTATCCTGAAGCTCCTAACAAGAAAACTAAAGGTACTGTTGGTCTGATTGGTACAAAACTTAAGTTCTAATAAAAGTCATTGCGAGGAGAAACTGCAAGTTTCGACGCGGCAATCTTATGAGGTAGTATAAAATTCCTAAGATTGCAACGTCGCTTCGCTCCTCGCAATGACGATTCTTGATCTATACAACAACCCACTGGATAACATTACACCGCAAAAGAATTGCCGCAGCCACATTTTGCTTTAGCTTGCGGATTACTAACATTAAAATATGAACTGCCTAGCTCTTCTATAAAATCAAGAGTGCAATCTAACATAAATTTTTGAGAAATAGGATCGATAATAACAGTAGCATTATGTTTAGTAAAAACATAATCGTCTTTTTCTATAGTATCTTTGGAAACTAGTTCGTAATTATACATTAGCCCAGAGCAACCACCGCTATCAACGGATACTCGCAGCACTAAATCCTTATCTTTTTCTAACTCTATTAATTCCTTTACCCGCTCAAAAGCTCTATCGGTAATTGTGATTGTCACTAAAATAACCTTGTAAAAATCTTATAAATTATATAATATACCTAATATTTCATATTTTTTCAAGGTAGCGTTGTTGTGTGGGTTAAGCTTCAACGTCATTGCGAGGAACTGGTCTTGCCCGCATGGCTCAAGAAATATGTTTGATGTCATCCCGTGGCGGCATTGCCAACGTGGATCGAGAGTTGTCATTGCGAGCGAATGAAATGAGCGTGGCAATCCAGAGAAAATAATAAAAAATGCTATAAGTTAGCATTTTTCACTGGATTGCGTACGTACAATTACTTCGTAATTTCCTCGCAATGACGGAAAAACTGATCCACGCAGGAAACACTAGTACCACAATAAAATAACATAGAGATAAGGACAACAATGCTAGCTTCATATGCTTCTGATCCGCTTAAAAGTCGGGGAAGATTATACAGAGAGATACCGACATCTTACCGCAACGAGTTTGAGCGTGATCGTGATCGTATTATCCATACTAACGCATTCAGGCGTTTGCAGTATAAAACTCAGGTTTTTATCAACCATGAGGGCGATCATTATAGAAATAGGCTAACTCATTCTTTAGAAGTCTCAACAGTCGCTCGCTCGATTGCCAACACTTTAAATCTTTCAAGTGATTTAGCCGAAACCATAGCACTTGCTCATGATCTTGGTCATACACCTTTTGGTCATACGGGAGAGCGAGCTTTGAATGAGTGTATGAAAGAGCATAACGGCTTTTCTCATAATGCTCAATCTCTGAAAATATTAACTTTACTTGAGAAAAGATATGCTGCTTATAGAGGAGTAAACCTTACTTGGGAAGTTTTAGAAGGGATAGTAAAGCATAATGGTCCTATAAGCGGCGAGGTAAATGAGTATATAGAAGAGTATAATAGCCAAAATGATTTAGAGCTTAATACTTACGCTT
Source organism: Rickettsia endosymbiont of Rhinocyllus conicus (assembly GCF_964026465.1). Classification (NCBI taxonomy): domain Bacteria; kingdom Pseudomonadati; phylum Pseudomonadota; class Alphaproteobacteria; order Rickettsiales; family Rickettsiaceae; genus Rickettsia; species Rickettsia endosymbiont of Rhinocyllus conicus. The sequence continues at coordinate 1,587,633 of NZ_OZ032155.1, forward strand.
CTGCTGAAGCTCAAATAGCAGCACTCGCCGATGATATTAGCTATATTTCGCATGATTTGGAAGATAGTATCGGTGCTAAAATTATCGATTTTAATAACCTTGCTGAGCTTAAATATATCGACCAACATGTTTTTGAACTTAAATCAAAATATAAAAATATAAGCTCCTCTTGCTTAATCTATGAAGTAGTACGCAAGCTAATGCATGAACTCATTACCGATTTATTATGGCAAACTAAGACTAATATAAATAAAGAAAAAATTACTCATATAGATGAAATACGTAACCTAAATTATCAAATAGTCGATTTTACAGAAAAAACTAACGAGCGTATTAAAGAGATTAAAAAGTTTTTACATGAGCGGGTTTATAAAAGTAATAGGATTACTTCAATCAGCCTTAAATGTACTAAGATCGTGCAAGGCTTATTTAAGGTTTATATGGAAGATGTTAATTTACTGCCTGTTAATTGGAAGATACAAATAGATTCTAACAATCTGAATAGTAAAGCTAGAATTATTGCCGATTATATAGCCGGTATGACTGATCGCTTTGCTATTCAAGAGTATAACCAACTTTGTTCACTGAACTTTAATAATATTTAAAACTTAATCATGAATATATTTAACAAACTAAAACACGATATAATTACTGCAAGTACGCAGTTATATAATAATTCTGAAATAGCAAATCACGCTAGTATTGAAACTCCGAAAGATAGCTTTAACGGCGATTTATCAAGTAATATCGCAATGATTATTGCTGCCAAAGAAAACGTTCCTCCTCGTGAAGTTGCATTAAAATTCAAAGAAATTCTTAATGAACTACCATATATCGCAAGTATAGAAATAGCCGGACCCGGGTTTATTAATTTTACTATTAAAGCTGATAGCTGGCACACTGCAATTAAAGATATTTTACAAAACGAATCTAAATTTTTTGAAATTGACATAGATAAAAACAAAAATATCAATATCGAATATGTTTCAGCTAATCCAACCGGACCAATGCATATAGGGCATGCAAGAGGTGCAGTATATGGAGATGTGCTTGCAAATATCTTAAAAAAAGTAGGATATCCTGTTACGAAAGAATATTATGTTAACGATGCCGGTTCACAAATAAATGATTTAGTAAGCACAGTAATATTACGTTATAGGGAAGCTTTAGGCGAAAAAATTACTATTACTGAAGGGTTATATCCAGGGGAATATCTAATTCCTGTCGGGCAAGCCCTAGCTAAAGAATACGGTGATAAATTATTAAATATGGATGAGCCAAAAAGGTTTAAAATAGTTAAAAATTTTGCCATTCAAAAAATGCTAGATTTAAATAAAGAAGATTTAAAAGAGCTAGGCGTTAAACACGATGTATTTTTTTCCGAGCAGACATTACACGATAATAGTAAAATAGAAAAAACTGTTAAATTACTAACCGATATGGGGTTAATTTATGAGGGTAGTGTACCTGCTCCCAAAGGTAAAGTCCACGCAGAATGGGAAAACAGAACCCAAGAATTATTTAAGTCTACCAAATACGGTGACGATCAAGATCGCCCTATAAGGAAAGCCGATGGAAGTTGGACATATTTCGCTTCCGATCTTGCATATGCAAAAGATAAAATAGATAGAGGAGCAAATCACTTAATTTATGTGCTTGGTGCTGATCATAGCGGGTATGTCAAAAGAATTGAAGCGATTGTTAAAGCTCTAGGCAAAGAGCAGGTTAAAGTTGATGTTAAAATCTGCCAATTAGTAAATTTTGTTGAAAATGGTGTGCCGGTTAAAATGTCGAAACGTCTTGGAACTTTCGCTAGCGTGCAAGACGTAAATCATGAAGTAGGCAAAGACATTATAAGGTTTATGATGTTAACAAGAGAAAATAATAAGACGCTAGATTTTGACCTAGTAAAAGTAAAAGAACAATCTAAAGAAAATCCTATATTTTATGTCCAATATGCACATGTTAGAACGCTATCGATATTATCGAAAGCTATGGAAACGATTCCGCAATCTTATAATAGCTTTGAAGCTGGCACATATGATTTATCGTTATTATCATCGGAAGAAGAGATTGAGATAATAAAGCTCTTAGCTAGCTGGACAAAAACTTTGGAAACAGCAGCAAAATATTTTGAACCACATAGAGTGGCATTTTATTTGATAAATCTAGCTTCAAAATTTCATGCTTTATGGAACTTTGGTAAGGAAAATAACGATTATAGATTCATAATAGAAAATAATGTAGAGTTAACAACAGCACGCCTTGCTCTTGCTAAAGCCATACAGAAAATTATAGCTAGCGGTCTTGAGGTTATAGGCGTAGAACCGATGGAAAGGATGTAATACCATCGTCATTGCGAGGGGAGCATAGAGACGAAGCAATCTCAGGAGGTTTTATGAGATTGCCACGCTCCTTGCAGTCGCTCGCAATGACGTCTACCTGTACCTACTTTATCATTTACTAATTAATTATGATTAATAATATTTTTACTAAAATATGTTTGGTGTTTTTGATATGTATTGCTGCTATTTATTTTGCTTATCAATATTATCAAGATAGCAAGCCGGTAATTACTATTTATGCAGACGAACTACCTACAAAAATAAAACCCTCTAAAGTAGAAGATATTATGCCGTCTGCGGTGCATAGCACTATATACGAAAACCTTATTTCTAAAAATACCAACCCTAAAAATGCAAAACTTCTTCCTGAACCTGAAAAGCCTGTTAATATAAATTCACGCAATCAAAATGATGACCCTTTTGATATAGATTCTTCGGATGACATATCAAATCTACTTTCTTTAATAGAACCAAATAATACTTCACAAAAAGAGGATACAGGTTTAAATATAATAAAACGTGATAAAGAAAGTACAGATAGCAATAAAAATATAAAAAGTTCTAATAATTCAAATAGCTATAAAGTGCAGCTTGGCTCAGTAAAATCGGAAGCAGATGCAATAAATGAAGGTGAGAGAATAAAAAAGAAATTTCCAAAAATCCTAAAAAACGCTGTTATCACTACTCAAAAAGTTAAATGTGACGATGGAAAATTTTTCTATTTAATATTAGCTGGTAACTATGATAACCTTAGTCAAGCAAAAGCAGTTTGTAAGAAACTGGCACAGAATAAACAAAGCTGTGTGTTGAAGTAGTATACTCGTCTACCCAACTCTTTATTTAATATTTAGTAAGAATAATTTATGACAACAGAGGAAGAAGATTTTGATGAAATTACACTTGAAGAAGATATGTATTTTTCAAAACTCGCAGATAAAAGATTGGAAGAAACTAAACATTGGATAAAGCACGAAGATTTTTGGGGAACTCCTCCTGTCATTGCGAGGAGCATAGCGACTAAGCAATTTCAGAAACCCTTATGAGATTGCCACGCTCCTTATAGTCGCTCGCAATGAAATTTTAAGAGTCATGCAACAAAAAAATTAAATAAATTATGAAAGAAGCTAAAATAGAAAATATTGACTTTGGTAGTGCTTTATCCGAGCGTTATCTTGCTTATGCACTGTCAACGATCATGTCCCGCTCGCTTCCTGACGTACGTGACGGGTTAAAGCCTGTACATCGTCGGTTATTATACGCAATGTTGCAGCTAAGACTTGAACCGAATTCGGGCTATAAGAAATGTGCAAGGGTAGTCGGTGACGTAATCGGTAAATATCACCCACACGGTGATGTTGCAGTATATGATACTTTAGTGCGTCTTGCTCAACATTTTTCCCTCCGCTATCCATTAATTGACGGACAAGGTAATTTCGGCTCTATTGATGGCGATAATGCGGCTGCGATGCGTTACACCGAATCACGTATGACGGAAATATGTACGCTTCTTATGGAAGATATTGACAAGGATACGGTAGATTTCCGTCCAACATACGACGATTCCGATTTAGAGCCAGTTATAATGCCGGCAAGCTTTCCGAACTTGCTTGCTAATGGCTCAGAGGGCATAGCGGTCGGTATGGCAACTAATATTCCACCGCATAATTTGCATGAGCTTTGTGATGCTTTAGTGCATTTAATCGATCATCCGAAAGCCGAAATTAGCGACATGATGAATTTCATTAAAGGACCTGATTTTCCGACCGGCGGTATAATTATCGATAAAAGCGATGTTATCACTAGTGCCTATATGACGGGACGCGGTAGCTTTAGGGTAAGAGCTAGGTGGGAAAAAGAAGAGCTAAATTATGGCGTATATCAGATAGTTGTAACCGAAATACCTTATCAAGTTCAGAAGTCAAAGCTTATAGAGCAAATTGCGATATTGCTAAAAGATAAAAAAATACCGCTTGTTAGCAATATCAGGGATGAGTCAACCGATATTATCAGGCTTGTTATCGAGCCAAGAGATCGCAGCTGTGACCCGCAAATCGTTATGGAGTCCTTATTTAAGCTGTCAAATCTTGAAAGCCGTATCCAGCTAAATATGAATGTCATCGGTAGTAATAACGTGCCGAAAGTGATGAATATTTTAGAGGTTCTGCAAGAGTTTTTAAGCCACAGACAAAATATTATTACTCGTAGATCAACTTATCTATTAAACAAAATAAAGCATCGTTTGGAAATCCTAGAGGGTTTACGAATAGCTTATCTGAACCTTGATGAGATCATTAAAATTATCCGTGAAGAGGATGAGCCGAAAGCGATAATGATGCAGCGTTTTAAACTAACCGAAATTCAAGTAGAGGCAATATTAAATACTCGCCTACGTTCACTTCGTAAACTTGAAGAGCAAGAAATTATAACTGAACATAGTAATTTGCAAAAGCAACAAGCAATACTTGAAGAAATCTTAAATAATCCAAAAGAGCTATGGAAAGTCGTTAAAAAAGAAATAAAAGCTGTGCAGGCTAAATTCGCCTTAAATACTACGATAGGAGCGAGGCGAACTAGTTTTGAAGAAGTGACGCTGACGAATCAAGTAGTTGACATAACGGCTTTTATCACTAAAGAACCGATCACTATTATCTGCTCGAAAATGGGCTGGGTGCGTTCGCTAAAAGGTCATAATAACGATTTATCTAGTATTAAATATAAAGAGGGCGATGCAGAAAAGTTTATTTTAGAGGCTTACACAACCGATAAAATATTGATAATCAGCTCAGAAGGAAGATTTTTCACCCTCCTTGCCGATAATATTTCTAAAGGCAAAGGCACGGGTGAGTCTATAAAATTGCTTGTAGATATAGGCAATAATGATATTACTGAGATTTTAGTCTATAAACCAGATCAGCTTTTATTGTTTGCAAGCAGCATAGGTAAAGGCTTTGTGGTTAATTCAAACGAGGTAATGGCTCAAACAAAAAGTGGTAAACAAATTATGAATGTGCCAGATGGTCATACATGTATAGCCTGTTTACCGGTTAATGGCGATAGCGTTGCTTGCATTGGTGAAAGCCGCAAGTTGTTGGTGTTTAATATCGATGAAATACCGGAAATGAAGAAAGGACAAGGCGTAACGCTACAAAAGTTTAAAAACGCAAAGCTTTTAGATATTAAAATATTTAATAGGGCAGATGGCTTAAGCTGGAATAGTAATGGGAAAGTGAAACTTGAGAAGAATATTATTGCCTTTTTAGGTAAACGAGGTAGCACCGGTAAACTACCCCCTATGGGCTTCCCAAAGAATAATAGGTTTAGTTAAAATACACTTGAATAATACGGCAATTTGCCGTATACTGTAAAAGTATAAATTGTTTCTTAGGTCATTTATGAAAGCTAAAATAAAAGAAGAATTTAGTGATAGTAACACCAACCATTCAGCACGATTAGAAGCTAGAATTAGCCCTGAGTTAAAAAATTTATTTTCAAAAGCAGCAAAAATGCAAGGTACTAGTTTAACTAATTTTATCATTGCTAGTGCTAAAAAAGAAGCAGACGCAACTTTTAAGCAGCAAACATTAATCGATTTGACATTACAAGATAAAATACACTTAATTAAAAATTGTATAAACGACTCTTCTCCAAGTGAAGAATTACAAAAAGCAGCAAAAGAATTCTTAAAATTACCTAATCTACAATGATACTGCTTTCAGAACTTAAAATATTTTCTTTTAATAAAAATTTTGATCTCAAAAATTTTGATTGTGGGGAAAATATACTAAATGATTATTTAAGAAAATATGCTTCTCAAGATTTAAAAAGATATTTAACTTCGGTATATATTTGTAGCACAGAAGATCAAAAAGAAGTAATAGGTTATTATACTCTATCTTCTAACAGAATTGATGTATCAGAAATATCAAAAGAACAAAATTGGTAAGTTACTTTTAATGAATGCTCTTTATAAGTCTTACAAATCAGGTATTGCAGCTTTTGCTGTTATTGTTGAAGCAAAAAATATAGAGGCACGGAACTTTTATAAAAAATATGGATTTAATGAATTTTTAGATAATCCTGATAAACTGTTTTTATCTATGTCCCAAATTGCTAAATTATTTTAGCAGCTAATCTATAATACTCACAATATTTTTTGATAGGGCAGATTTCACAGTCGGGCTTTCTTGCCTTGCAAATATATCTGCCGTGCAGAATTAGCCAGTGATGAGCATGGCTTAGCCATTTTGCATCGATAATTTGCAGTAGCTCCTTTTCAACTGCTTCAGGAGTGTTACCTTTAGCAAGCCCTATTCTTTTTGCTACTCTAAATACATGCGTATCAACTGCCATTGTCGGTAAGCCAAATAAACAATTAAGTACAACATTTGCAGTTTTTCTTCCAACACCAGGCAGTTTAACTAACTCTTCAAAATTATTTGGCACTTTGCTATCATAATTGCTTATCAATATTTGACATAAAGCGATGATATTTTTTGCTTTACTATTAAATAGCCCAATAGATTTTATATATTTTTTTAAGCCCTCTTCACCAAGCCCTAAAATTTTTTCTGGTGTATCATAAGTTTCAAACAGCGATTTAGTCGCTAAATTCACTGACACATCAGTAGCTTGAGCTGATAATATTACCGCTACTAATAGGGTAAAATCGTTTTTATAAACTAACTCAGTTTTTGGGTTTTTATTATTCTTGCTAAAAACTTCAAAGATTTTATTAACTATTTCTGCTTGCATAGTGTATAATGTTACAAATAAAATTAAACATATCAGGTTTTTAATGTTAGAAAATAAAAGTTTTAAATTTATAGAAAATGAGATAAAAAATAATAAAGTAGTATTATTTATGAAAGGCACTAAGGAAGCTCCTATGTGTGGGTTTTCCGGTAAAGTAGTTGCTATTTTGACTAAGCTAGGAACAGAATTTCGTGATATTGATGTTCTATCAGACCCTGAATTGCGTGAGTCTTTAAAAATTTTTAGCGATTGGCCAACATTCCCACAATTATATGTTAATGGCGAATTAGTTGGTGGCTGCGACATCGTAACAGAACTATATAATAGCGGTGAACTCGAGAAGATGCTGAAATAATATTGTCATACCGCGATCAAGTCGCGGTATGACGGGTTTGAATCATGAACAAAAATTTTGAATATCCTGAAATAGCAAGTTTAGAACAACCAGCAAAAAAGCTAGTAGTATTGCTACATGGTGTCGGTTCGGACGGTCACGATTTAATAGGATTAGTACCATATATTAAAGACGATTTACCAGATTGTCATTTTATTTCGCCACATGGCATCGAGCCTTATGATATGGCTCCATATGGCAGACAATGGTTTAGTTTACAGGATCGTAACTCTGATATTATATCTAAGCTTCTGGTAAAAAATATTTCTAAGCTTGAAGATATCATAAAGCAAAAACAAGAAGAGCTAAATTTAACCAATAAAGATACGATAATTATTGGATTTTCTCAAGGTACTATGATCGGGTTATATTTAACTCTCATTCAAAAAGACCCGTTTTATTGTACTGTAGGTTTTTCGGGTGCATTAATTCCGCCTGCTGAGATTAATAATAAGACCACACCTATATGTTTGATTCATGGAGAGCTAGATGAGGTAGTAAGCGTTAATGAAATGTATAACGCCTCGCACTATTTATCCAAATATCATATACCTCATAGCGGGCATAAATTAACAAGACTTAGCCATTCAATAGATGGTAAAGGGATTGAGATTGCCGTTAATTTTGTAAATGGATGTCATTGCGAGCAGCCGTAGGCTGCGTGGCAATCTCAGGACTTTGGCATGAGATTGCTTCGTCAAAATTTTCAATTTTTCCTCGCAATGACGACTATATATCTCAACAACAGAACCAAAAAATACATGAGGCATAATGAACATTTTTAATAACAAGTTACAAGAAATAGATAAAGAAATTTTCGAAATAATTAAGCACGAGAAAGCTCGTCAGAATAGTGTGATTGAGCTTATTGCCTCTGAGAATTTCGTAAGCCCTGCGGTGCTTGAAGCTCAAGGCTCAGTGCTGACTAATAAATATGCTGAAGGATATTCAGGTAAGCGTTTTTATAATGGCTGTGAAGAAGTAGATAAAGCCGAAAATTTGGCGATAGAGCGAGCAAAAAAGCTATTTAACTGTAAATATGCCAACGTGCAACCTCATTCCGGTTCGCAAGCAAATCAAGCTGTATATCTTGCTTTAATGCAGCCTGGTGATACTGTGCTTGGTATGTCTTTAGATAGCGGAGGACATTTAACACACGGCTCAACTGCTAATATATCAGGTAAGTGGTTTAATGCAGTTTCTTATAGCGTCGATAAAGAGACTTACTTAATTGATTATGATGAAGTTCAGCGATTAGCAGAGCTACACAAGCCAAAATTGCTTATAGCTGGTTTTTCAGCTTACCCACGCAATCTTGATTTTGCTAAATTCAGAGAAATAGCTGATAAAGTAGGAGCATATCTTATGGCTGATATCGCTCATATTGCGGGGTTAGTTGCGGCAGGTGAGCATGAAAGCCCTATTCCGCACGCTCATATTGTTACCTCAACTACCCACAAAACACTTAGAGGACCAAGGGGTGGCTTAATTTTGTCTAACGATGAAGAGATCGGCAAAAAAATAAATTCTGCTTTATTCCCGGGTTTGCAAGGTGGTCCATTAATGCATATAATAGCAGCAAAAGCCGTAGCATTTTTAGAAAGCTTGCAGCCGGAATATAAACACTATATAAAACAAGTTATAAGTAATGCTAAGGCTTTAGCTGGTAGTTTGCAAGAACGAGGATATGATATATTAACAGGTGGCACTGATAATCATATTGTGCTGGTGGATCTACGAAAAGACGGCATTACCGGTAAAATTGCTGCTAATTCTTTAGATAGAGCAGGTATTACTTGCAATAAAAATGCTATTCCTTTTGATGAAACTTCGCCTTTTATTACTTCAGGTATTAGACTTGGCACACCAGCTTGCACTACTAGAGGATTTAAGGAAAAAGATTTTGTGCTAGTTGGTCATTTAATAGCTGATATTTTAGATGGCTTAAAGAATAGCGAAGATAATAGCAAAGCCGAGCAGAAAGTATTAAGCGAAGTAACAAAATTAATTAAATTATTTCCATTTTATGACTAATTTAGATAGACATCTTTCCAAATTCGCTTATAGAGAGGAATTTGCAGGAAACACGGAACGCAGCACCGCAGCGTACAAAGAAGTACGTGAGGATGCGAGTACCGGATTGACGCCCAAATTACCTCTAGAAGTAGAATTTGGAAAGATGTCTAAAAGACCTGATTGGATTAAGGTTAAAGCTCCTAACTCTTCAGAATATTATAATACAAAAGATTTAATAAAAAATCTCAAGTTAAATACTGTATGTGAGGAAGCTGCTTGCCCTAATATTGGTGAATGCTGGTCAAAGAAACATGCAACTGTGATGATTCTCGGCTCGGTTTGTACTAGAGCTTGCAGATTTTGTAACGTTAAAACTGGCAGACCGGATTTACTTGATCCGCATGAACCGCAAAGACTAGCGGAGGCAGTACAAAAGCTGGGTCTTAAACATGTAGTAATTACTTCGGTTGATCGTGACGATCTAGAGGACGGCGGAGCTACGCATTTTGCTGAGTATATTAGTGCAATTCGTAAGTCTTCACCAAATACTACTATCGAGATTTTAACCCCTGATTTTTTAAGAAAAGATGGAGCAGCTGAAATAATAGCGAACGCAAAACCTGATGTTTTTAACCATAATGTTGAGACTGTCCCATCTTTATATAAGACAATTAGACCAGGAGCTAGATATTATAATTCTCTAAGTTTACTCCATAATATCAAGAAATTATCACCGGAAGTTTTTACAAAATCCGGTATGATGGTAGGGCTTGGGGAAGAAATCAGCGAAGTAGTGCAAGTTATGGATGATTTAAGGGAAGCAAAGGTTGATTTCCTGACTATTGGGCAGTATTTGCAACCTACGAAGAATCACGCAGAAGTGGCAAAATATGTTACTCCTGAAGAGTTTAAATATTTAGAGCGAGTAGCACGCACAAAAGGATTTTTGATGGTTTCAGCAAGCCCTCTAACCCGCTCTTCATACCATGCTGACGAGGATTTTGAGAAGTTAAAGGAAAATTATAGGCATCGTCATTGCGAGGAAAGGCGAAGCCTTGACGTGGCAATCTCATAAAACAGTATAAGTTCCTGAGATTGCTTCGTCAAATTACTTTGTAATTTTCCTCGCAATGACGACAAAAATTATATAATAATGATAAACGTAGAGATTATAAAAAACTACAGCAAATGGCGTGAGCATAAGCAAATAAATAAGGCTTTGATTAAAAAAATTACTCAAAAAACCTTATCGCAATTCGAAAATTTTAGTGAAATAAAACAATTCGAACTATCGATTTTGCTGACAAATAACGAAGAAATATTGACCTTAAACAAGCAATTTCGTAATATAGAAAAAGCAACTAACGTTCTTTCTTTTCCTGCTAATGAATTAAATTGGCAAGATTTACATTTTAGCGGTAACAAGGTAGTATCTAGTAATCAGCCTATTATCCTTGAAAATTTAGGGGATTCTGATTATATGCATTTAGGGGATATAGCATTTTGCTATGATGTAATATATAATGAATCATACGAGCAACAAAAAACTTTTGAGAATCACTTTATTCATCTTTTAATACATAGTATTTTACACTTAATCGGGTTCGATCATCAAAATGACACAGAAACAAAGATCATGGAAAATCTAGAAATCGAGATATTAGCACATTTCGGTATATCCTCGCCCTATTTATTAACTAAATAAAAAAATTTATGTTAAAATCTTCAAAAAAAGAAGATGACAATAAAAAGAATCACGATAATAAGTCAATTTTTCACTTACGAAAATTATTCTCACCGATAAAATCTTTATTTTCAAATAAAGTACCGGATGATTTCTTTAGCGTTATAAAACGTTTAAAAACTAATAGTCAGAAAATGACTTTAGATGAACGTAATATTTTAGCTAATTTGCTAAAATTAAAAGGCAAAACCATTGAAGACATAATGGTACCACGCTCTGATATTGCAGCAATAAAACTTACTACAAATATAGAAGAATTAAACGAATCTATTAAAGTAAAAATTCCACATACCAGAACTCTAATATATGATGGTACTTTGGATAATATAGTTGGTTTTATTCACATCAAAGATCTATTTAAAGCATTAGTTACGAAACAAAATTTTCGCTTAAAAAAGCTAATACGTAAGCATATAATCGCTGCTCCCTCTATGAAGCTATTAGATTTGCTTGCAAAAATGCGTCGTGAGAAAACCCATATTGCTATAGTTATTGACGAGTATGGCGGTACTGATGGCTTAGTTACGATTGAAGATGTTATGGAAGCATTAGTTGGGCGAATCGATGATGAGCATGATCAGAAATCAGAGTATGATAACTATAAGGTCATCAATAACTCAACAATTATTTCAAATGCACGTGTTGAAGTAGAGGTGCTTGAAGAGATAATCGGCGAAAAGCTAAAAGATGATGATGAGTTTGATACTATAGGTGGTTTAGTGCTGACAAAAATGGGGAATGTTCCAGCGGTGGGTACTAAAATAAATGTTTCAGAAAATATTGAAATTGAAGTAACGGATGCAAATCCTCGCTCATTAAAGCAAATCAAGATTACGCTTAAGAACAGTTTAAAACGTGCTAAATCATCTTAAATCTTTATTACAAAACTATAACAGCATCCACCCCGAAGAAATTCTTTCCAAAGAAAAAATGCTAGAGTTTTTGGATAAGCACTTAAATTTGGTTACAAGTGACTTAAAAATGCAGCTAAATTCAAAAAGCTTCAGACAAGATGAATTTGAAGATGAGCCTGCGGAGCGTACAAAGGTACGTGAGCAAAGGCGAATATCAAAAAATTCGCTTGTATCAAGCTTTTTGAATGACGTTGCAGGGCATTTTACTGCCTCTGCGTTCCTACTCAATCATGATCAAACTAAGTTTCTATTGATGCATCATAAAAAGCTTAATAAATGGCTTCAACTTGGTGGGCATTGTGAGAGTGATGATATACTAGCTGAAGCAATTAGAGAAACACAAGAAGAATCAGGCATTAATGAGATTGAGGCAGTAAGTAATAATATTTTTGATATAGACGTTCATTATATCCCCCAAACGCCTAAAGATCCCTCTCATTATCATTATGATATACGTTTTTTATTAAAAACAATAGATAATGATAATTTTATAAAAAACAATGAATCACATGAACTAAAGTGGTTTAGTTTTTCTGATTATCCACAACTAGGTGTAGAATTAGAACGCTCCGTTACTCGCATGATAGAGAAGTTTAAGAATGTATAGCCGAAGCGGAATAAAAAGGATATGTATGTCATGTCATTGCTAAAGTAAAGGGGACCACTAAATTGCACGAAAAAGGGACCAGAGAATTTGGTGTAACCTAATAAGGTTATAATGTGCAATATTCACTAGATAATTAATTAAAATAAATATCTAGTGATACAATGATAAGAATAAATATGTACACAACAATTATCACCCTTTATAAGCAAGGCAACAGTCAAAGAAATATTGCCAAACTAACAAGGATAGACCGTAAAACAGTAAGAAAAATAATAAATCGTTACGTAGAGTCTGGTACAGAATATCCTGCACCCTATGAACGATCTTCAGCACTGGATTCTTGGCACGAACAAATAATTGAGTTATTAGAAAAGAATCTAAGTTACATAAGAATTTTTGAAGAGTTAAAAATTCAAGGTTATACAAAAAGTTATGGTTCGCTAACCCGTTATATCAAAAAATATAAGATTCAGAATAACAGTTGCATTCGTTTTCATACTTTAGCAGGAGAGGAAGCACAAGTAGATTTTGGTGACATAGGCTTACAGTATAATGCCCAAGGGCGTAGAGTTAAAGCATATGTGTTTAATATGCGTTTAAGCTATAGTCGCCTTGATTATTATGAAGTAGTGTTTGATCAAAGTTGTAAAACATGGATACAATGTCATATCAATGCATTTAATTATTTTGCTGGTAGTCCAAAAGTAATAAAACTTGATAATCTTAAAGCTGGGGTGGTAGATAGCAATTTCTATGAGCCTGTATATCAGAAGGAATACAAACGTTTAGCTGATCATTATGGGATTTTACTTTCTCCTTGTCGTATATATCAACCTCAAGAAAAAGGCAAAGTAGAATCAGGCATAAAGTATGTCAAAAATAATTTTTTTGCTGGACGTAAATTTCATAGATATGAAGAATTAATACACGATCTTGCAAACTGGTTAAATAAAGCAAATAACCGAATACATGGTACTACTAAAAAAATTCCTCAGGAACTATTTGAGCAAGAAGAAAGTAATAATTTAATGCCCTTACCATTAGAAACGTTTGATTTATCATCGTGGCATAATCGAAAAGTAGCAAAAGATTGTCATATCACCATAGATAATAATTATTATTCCGTACCAGCAAAATATATATACAGTGAAGTATTGGTACAATTATCACCAAACCTTGTTCAAATATTTTCTATACAAAATGATTTAATAGCAAGGCACGTTAGAGTAGATGGCAAAGGAATATTTACCACTAATCCGTCTCATTATGCCAAATATAAACGTCTATGCCCAGGTTTTATAGAATATAGCGAACATTATCAACAACAAATGCAGCAGATAGGCAATAATTGCAGTTTATTATTAGAGTTATTACAACAAACACGAGTAAATGATTGGCAACGTTGTGCCAGAGGTATTATTTCTTTACGTAAGGTTTACAATGATGAGTTAATAGATAAAGCCTGTCATAGAGCATTACATTACGGTATAAGTTCTTACTCTAAAATTAAGAATATCTTAAATAGTAATGCAGTAAACTTACCATTGCCAGAGTTTGGAGGTCAGAATGCAGAACTTGCTTAATGACCTACGTAGTTTTAGATTATCAGGTATAGTCAATAGCTTAAATGAAAGGATTATTTATGCTCAAAATAATAAACTAGGATTTAAAGAATTTCTCTCACTATTATGTGAAGATGAAAAATCTCACCGTAAGGATAATAATTACCGTCGTCGTAAAAATGCTGCTAAATTACCGGTAACTAAAAATTTAGAAGACTTTGATTTTCAGTTCCAACCAAGTATTGATACCAAAGTAATAAGTGATTTATCTACTTGTGATTATATTAATACTAAGGGCAATGTCATATTCATAGGTAATTCTGGAACTGGCAAAACTCATCTTGCTATTGGATTAGCATTAAAAGCTTTAACACGAGAATACTCTGTATATTTTACTACGGTATCGGATATGCTTTATAATTTACATATTGCAAGAGCAGATAATAGCTATCACAAAAAAGTTAAATTACTCTTATCATTTGACTTATTAATTCTTGATGAGTTAGGTTTTAAGCAATTACCAAAACATTCAGTAGATGATTTTTTTAATATTATTGCTAAACGATATGAAAATAAATCTACCATTATCACCACAAACAAGGATTTTGAAAGATGGAATGAAATATTTGCTGATGAGTTATTAACTCATGCAATTATTGATCGAGTAGTACATCATGCACATATACTAAACATCACAGGTAAAAGTTATCGTATTAATAACTATAAATCTGGAGGTAATATGACATAAAAAATTTTAAATAAAGTGGTCCCTTTTTTACGTAATTTAGTGGTCCCTTTTTATTTGACAATGACAGTCATCCCGTGACTTGATCACGGGATCCAGAAAAGCCTTTAAAAGCACTGGATTCCGTGGTCGTAGCCACGGAATGACAGATTAACGGTATAACCATTTTATCTAGGTTTAGCTATATAATTTATATTCAAGGTATAAATTATACATCACTTATTTAACACAATTTAATATTTCTACCTAGAATTTAAAAAATATTTTGTTAATATCATAACACAAACTAACAAAGGAGAAATATTATGTCTGAATCAGAAAATAATTCGAAAGAATCATTATTAGAAGGGGCAAAAAATCTAATAAATACAACGCAAAAAATATTAGATACAGCGAAAGAGGCACTAGACCATCCTGAATCATTATTAGGCAAGGCAAAGGACTTAATGAAGAGTTCAAAGGAACAAGAGCAAGAAAAAAAGCAGATTCAACTGAATCAAAAGAATAATGTTAAAGCTTTTGATTAAAATAACAAAATGGATAAATATACTTTTGATAAAGCTTATTGTTAATTTTATTGTCCCAAATTTGGGAGAAAAACCCCGCACTTGCAGTGCGTCGTTTTAACATATAGAATGTAGAGATGCAGTATTACAAGAAGATAAGCCACACAGTTTACGATTGCACTTATCATATAGTATGGGTGACTAAATATCGATATAATATATTGGTTGGTGATATTGGTAGGAGAGTCAAGGACCTAACCCAAGAGATATGTAAGGATAATGGAGTAGAGATATTAAGAGGGAAGATAGCTTCAAATCACGTACATATCTATGTATCTGTGCCACCTTATCAAAGTATTAGTAAGGTGGTACAGTATCTAAAAGGAAAGAGTTCAAGGAAGATTCAGCAGGAATTTCCAGAATTACGGAAACAGTATTGGGGTAAACACTTATGGGCTGTTGGATATTTTGTCAGAACCACAGGCAATGTGACTGACCAAATGATCAAGGATTATATTGATAAACATGAATCGAGAGATGATAAGTTTGGAAACTTTCAAGTTGAAAACTAGCTATAGCTAAGGCATTGATGCCATAATCTTAAGCCCTGCATTTGCAATGCAGGGTGGTTAACTCTTGATAATTAGTAAAATTCCCAGAATAATATCCATAAAGCAGCTTCCATATAATATGTAAGGTGCTATTTGCTTATTAAAACCCAGTGATATTATAATTTGCTTGCTAGCATCATAAGCAAAAATACTTGAAATAATTCCTGTCATTATCCAAAATAACCCTAAGGCAATTTTTATTATAGGTTTTAGAAAATAAAGCCTAGCATGCCATATAGATTGTACGGTTAAAGGTTCTGTTGTAAGACCTTGCTGCAAGTTTCTAGGAATTATAGAAGTAAAATCAATAAAATCTTTTTTATTAGCAATATTAGGTTGAAGCAACATATTATACGCTGTAGAATTAATAGGTCCTATTTTGAAAAAACCCCCTAATTTAGAGGCTATTTTAATGAATATTAAAGGAATTTTTATTAGTCTTGCAGGTTCTACTCCAAGCCATCTTCTAAATCCAATTAAGATGTCTTTCATAGTAACTATATCAGGTCCAACTATTTTTAATAATCTACAAATTTTTCCTTTTCTTTCTACGCAATGAATGATTACTTTCGCTAGATCTTCAATATGGATAGGTTGAAATTGTTGTAAACCATCACCTATCAGAGGAATAAAATACGGTAATGCTGCTAAAGCCCTAAATAATGATGTACCGCCATAGCAACCGCTCGCATAAATGAGAGAAGGTTGTAAAATTACCCAATCTATATTTTCTAATTTTTGTAAATACCTTTCTATTGCTTTTTTAGTTAAAGCATAAGCAGTGTTTTCTTCATCATCTATTCCAAGAGCTGAAATATGAATAATTCTTTTTACGTTAGTAAGAGTACACGCCTTAAATAGAGCTTTTGGACCGTTGATATGAACATTTTCAATATTATTAGCACGACTAGACGTTAACACACCTGAGACATTAATTACTATATCTATTTTCTCTAATTTATTTATCCAATCTTGGGAGCTAATATCTGTATTAAAATCACAATGTATAATTTCTGCAGTAGGGAATTTTTTTCTAGTAGATTCAATATCTCTAACGGCACATACTACTTTATAATTACTTTTTAACAATGCAGCAGTAATATATGATCCAATAAAACCGTTAGCTCCAGTTACTAATATTCTCATGTTCAATGTCAATTATCTCTATCAATTTGTAATTCTTATAAGGTGTGGGATCGTTCACATATTCCATTAGTTTGAGGATTATAGGCTTTAAATAAGCTTTATTCTAGTAATTCAAAATTAGTAGATCCTTATCAATTCTAAAACCTTTAAAGCGTTCAAGTACTGACATACCAAGAAGAGAAACATCAAGATCACCAAGTCCGATATGTCCACTAACATCCTTAAATTCTTTTCCTAATTATTACACTATCTAATTTTATAGGAGCGGCTTTATTCTCACCATTAGCAGTTAGATAGGTTCTAGTATATTTTAACTGAGTTAGATCAAACCCTAATTTTTGAGCATCTTCTTTGGTTAAAGCTACATCACTTGCCCCTGTATCAATCATGAAGCTTATCTTAACATTATTCACAACAGCATCAATATAAAAATGTCCATCTCCGCTACGAGCTATGATTATTTCGCCAGCTTCCGTAGACCAATTATATGATGGAATCAACACCGATGCTACCCTTTGGTAAGCATAATTTAGTTCAAATCTAAAAGCATAGCCGATGATTATAACTAAAAAAATTGCTGCCCAAGCTGCTAATTGCAAGCAAAATTTACGTATTTCATTTTGACTTATAGTGCTATAAATTATGCTAAATAATATTAGTAATGAGGCACAAAAACTTCCGATATTTTGCGGCTCTTTGAAAAACTTTGGATAGTGCTGATTGATATATTTATATACTAAGCCGGTTACAAATATAGTACTGCAAATTATAAATATAAGTTTTATGTATTTTCTGTCCATATTGAAAGTATAACAATTAATATCAAAAGTGGAAGCCGCCTTTTATTTTTGATACTTTTTAATTTGTTCTTTTCTATAAGGAGGTGCAGAAATGCACTTCTTTATAGAAAATCTCCGATATTCTCTAAAAACAACCTAGCCCTATGAGAAGCTGGTTTGCTAAAAAACTCTTGTGCCGGCTGATTTGCTAAAATCTGTCCTTGATCCATAAAAATAATACGATCAGCTATCAGTTTTGCAAATTTTAAGTGATGGGTTACTACCACCATACTCATTTGCTCTTTTAGTAAATTAATATTCTCGATCACATCCTTAATATTTTCAGGATCTAATGCCGATGTTGGCTCATCGAACAATAAAATTTCTGGCTTCATCATTAAAGCCCTTGCTATTGCAATACGCTGCTTCTGCCCGCCGGACAAATTTGCCGGATATGAGTCAAATTTCTGACTTAGTCTAAATTTCTCAAGTAGTTCTTTTGCTTTTAATATAGCTTCATCTTTTGGAATTTTTAAAACATTTACCGGTGTATAAATCAGATTATCACCTACGCTTAAATGCGGAAAGAGGTTAAAATTCTGAAAAACCATCCCGACCTTTAGCCGCAATTTTCTTCTATCTTTTGACAGCAGTTTTTTGCCGTCTACAAGCAAAGTTCCACTAGTCGGTTCTTCTAAATTATTTAAAACACGTAGTAAAGTAGTCTTACCACCTCCTGACGGACCAATTATTACAGTGGTTTCTTTAGCAGTAAAACTTAAATCTATATTTTTAATGCCGTAATTTTTGCCGTAACGCTTACAAACTTTTTCTAAAATAATCATATATTAAACTTATAACCGTCATAAAGCGGTTTAACATTATCTGGAAGTATTTTTATAATTTCGTGATAATCTATAGTATGACGCATATTTGTCAATAATATTTGCTCTGGTTTATATTTCTCTCGCCACTCTAACACTTTATCAAGCCCTGCATGGTTTTTATTTGAAGTATAATCCATACAATCTAAAATCCATATTTTTATATTCTGCAAAAATTTCTCTGACTCAGGCGGAAAATTAATAACATCAGGCGAATAAACAAAATCACCTATCCGTAAACCTAAACTATCGATAGGACCATGATTTTGCCTAAAAAATTGTATTTCAATTGTGTTAATCTTAATTTTATCAAAAAAACCAATATTTTTAGTTTCAAGAACTGGACCTTGCATAAATGAATTATAACCAAATAAATAGTCGAAACTTTTATGTAAATTTGCTGCTGTATTCTCGTCTGTATAGATTTCTAATGCCTTTTTTTCCATAAAAGAAAATATTCGTAAATCATCAATTCCGTTAACATGATCGGAATGATAATGCGTTAATACTGCACAATCAAGTTTATTTATCTTTTCTCTTACTAACTGATTTTTGATATCAAAGCCAAAATCAACTAATATTTGACTATTTTCATCGTTGATATATATTGCTGATCTAGTTCTTTTATTGTACTTTGAATCTGATAAACATACAGAGCAACCGCATCCGATAACCGGTACGCCTATAGATGCTCCGCAGCCCAGTATTGTCACCTGTAACATAAACTAATAAAATAATGTTTGAAATTTTTTATAATTTTTGCGGTTTAAACCAAGAAATATTTTTATTCTTAAATAAAATTACTAATATCGGGCTGTTTGCCTATTTTTTAAGAATATTTTCTTTTTGTTTTAATATCGCTAATTTTGCTATTATATATATTTTATACTGTATATATCTTTATATTCAACTAAAGAAAATCAAAAACGATAATGAGCGACAAAATAAATTTTGGCATAATTATAATAAATTAGTTGAAATCGGGATAGTATATGGCGTATTTGGTTTGGTCTTTACTGCTCTTAAATTTACTGTTAATTTACCACGCCCTTATTGTAGCCTACCTGAGGGAAGTTTTATCACTATATTAAATACTGCAAGTGAAAGATGCTTATCGAGTTTTCCAAGTAGTCACGCAGCACTTAGCGTTTTATTAACGTATTTTATTTGGAATTATGTAAAATTACCAGTTAAAATATTAATGATTTGTGTTATTATATTAGTGTCTCTATCTCGCATTAGTCTTGCTATACACTATCCAAGCGATATAATTTATGGTATTATCACCGGGCTTATAACAATATTAATTGGTAAGCTAATTTACCGAATTTTTAAAAATAATGTAATAAAGTGGGTGGGCAGGTTTATTCTTCGTCATTGCGAGGAAAAACTGTAAGTTTTGACGAAGCAATCTCAGGAGTTTTTCTTTATGAGATTGCCACGTCGCTACGCTTCTCGCAAGGTATTGTTGCGTGGATACCAAATCGTCTGAGCTACGCGACTGCAAGGAGCGTGACAATCCAGAAAAAAATAATAAAAAATGTTATAAAGTTAGCATTTTTTACTGGATTGCTTCGTCAATTACTTCGTAATTTCCTCGCAATGACGAAAAAACCTAATAATAACAACGTTTATTTTTTTCCGGACACTACTATGCCTATGCGGGAATGACATAAAAACCAGGGGATAACACCACAACCAATTTTCAAATAAAATAAGTATATATGTTACTATATCGAAAATATTTTATAAAAAATATCCTACCTCTGCTTATAGTCATTACTTTTTCAATGACTAGCTTGGTATGGATTACTCAAGTATTAAAGCTTTTATATTTATTTGACAAAGGTATAAAAGTTATGGATTTCTTGAGTTTAATAATTTTAGTACTGCCTACCTTACTATTTATTCTGTTACCCATCATAACAGTTATTACAATAATTTATATTTATAATAACCTAAAAATTGAGAGGCAATTAATTATATTACAAACTTCGGGAGTAGGTAACCTACAATTAGCCTTACCTGCTTTATATGTTGCATTGATAGTCGCATTACTTGCTTACTACATATCTTCTACAGTCATGCCTTTATCTCATATAAATTTAAAATCACGTTTAAGCTTTATAAAGAATAACTACATATCAAGTATGATTGAGGAAAAAACTTTTAACAAAATAACGAAAGATATTACTGTTTATATAGATAAAAAATCTGCAGGGAATGTTATGAAAGGCGTAATCATATTTGATAACCGCAATGCTGATAACCCATCTGTAGTATTTGCAAATTCTGGAATACTTGATATGTATGAGAATGATCCTATTTTTGAGCTTAGTAAGGGTAGTAGGCAAGAATATGACATAAATGGGAATATAACGCAGCTAACTTTTGATTCATTGATGATAAAGCTGCAAAATGATAATCCGTTAATATCACAAAGAACAACACATAATAAGGAAGCAAACGAATATTATATTGAAGAATTGCTTGAACCTCCTGTTGATTTAAATCCCATGAAAAAAATTAAATTAATTGCCGAAGCCCACCAACGAATCATCTGGTCTTTATATAATTTTGTATTACCATTTTTAGCATTGGCAGTTTTCTTAAAATATCCCTACAGCAAAAAAACAACTTTCATGCCGATATTATTTGCTGCTTTATCAGTATTAATAGCTACTTCTGCTCACTTTACATTACAAAACTTTGCTTCAAAAAATTTAGCTTTTATTACTGCTTGCTACTTGAATATATTCTTTACTTTATCAATAGGGTTATATTTATTTATACGTAAAAGAATATAGCTAAAATATATTATTAGTATTTTTTAGCTGGACCTAGTTCCCAAGCCACGGGGGACATTGCCCGCGTGGATCGAAAAGCACTTTCAATGTCATCTAGTTGCTTGACCACGGCATCCAAAAAATAATAAAAAATACTAATTTTATTAGTATTTTTAACTGGATTCCGCTACAAGTGAGCTAGATGACAACTGGAAAACTGATCCACGCAACAAGGTTCCCACGGCATGACACAAAGGGTGTTTTTCAAGCTATGTGACTCTGTATTTCGTTATTATCTCCTAAAGCCACAACTTCGTTTGGATTAAGTGGTGGTACATTCTCATTTCCTGGTGGATTTGGTGCTGATGGCTCTGGTGCTTGTGACTGCTGCGGTTGTGGCTCTGGCTGAATCACTGCTTGTGGTTGTGGTGGATCAATTTCATCATACAGATCTTTATATTGCGTTTCTTGAGGTATCTTAGTAGTATTATTAAGCAACTTCTTAGTTCCTACCAAAAATAACTTTCCTAAGGTTTTCTCTTTAAATATACTAAGATCTTCGAACTCACCTTTCTCACGTTTAGCTTTCAGGAAAGAAAGATTTGACCCCATTCCTCTAATTTCATTAATTTTTACTTCTAGTTCTATTTGCTCTTTACTATCGTTAGTAAGCCCCTGGGCTTCTTGAAATTTATACTCTGCTTTTCTGAATAAACCTAATTTTAATAAATATTCTCCTAAAAATTTGCATAATTGTTTTTGAAAATCATCTTTTATATCTCTTGGTTGTTTATTGAAAATTCCTGTAAGAATTTTATCGCATTCTTCAATATAACGCACATTTACGCTTATCATAAAATATTTTATGGCTTCCAAAATTAAAGGGATGGAGTGCTCGCTTTGATTTGTGCTATCGTAAGATTTACCTAAGTTTAAAAGTAAATTACCTATCTTTGAACAAATAACAGAAAAAGTAGTTTTACACTCCCCAGAACCATACATAAAACTATAATCTTTTTCAGCTTTTGTATTTTCACAATATTCTTTTAGTTCTATTTTTAAAGCTTCGATATATTCTCTAACTGCTAAAAGCGAATATAGCTTTTTCTCGTTTGCAGCAAGCCAATTATTATTTTTATATGATATGCCTAAATATTTATCATCAACCTTAATACTGCCCGCAAGACCAATATTATTTTCATATAACATACCTAAAAAATAATGCGATTTAGCTTTCATTTCATTAGCAGTAAAATTAGCACTATATTGTTCTGTTTTTGAAAATTTGCCTGCACTAAAATCATTAAGCCAACTTAGCACTTCTTCATAATAATCAAATTGCTGTTGATTATTTTCTGTGCTATTAGTAGCTTTATAAGGTTCTAATTTTATATCTATTAACCCACCAATTAAATACCTGACATAATAGTTGCAAATACTAAAATATAATGTTAGAATGAAATAATGCTAAAAAAAGAAGATTTTAGGACATTATCAACGAGTGCACAAGCAGCTTTAAGAAAAGTTGCATTAAGAGCAATTGATAAAGGAGAAAAACAATCAGATGTGAGGTGGCCCAATTTGTCTAGACTAAAAATTAAGATTTATGAGATATAAATTGTATTATAATTTTACTCAATAATTTTTGTAGAATACACCTGTTCTGGAGTGAGATATTCTAATGACTGGTGCATTCTTTTTCTATTATAAAAATTTATGTAATCAGTTATAGCATTTTTTGCCTCCTTGACAGTATTTAAAACCATCAAATATATTTTTTCTTGTTTTAATGAACGCCAAAATCTTTCTATAAATACATTATCTAGGGCTCTGCCTTTACCATCCATACTGATTTTGATTTCACGTTTAATTAGTTTATCTGTAAAATCTTTTGATGTAAATTGAGAACCTTGATCTGTATTAAAGATTTCAGGCTGACCATATTTTATTATTGCTTCTTCAAGTGCATCAATACAAAAGTCACTTTCTAAACTAATAGACACCTTCCAGCTCACAATATAACGACTAAACCAATCAATAATTGCTACCAAATATACAAATCCTTGTGCCATTCTAATATAAGTGATATCTGTACTCCATACCTGATTTACTTTAATAATTTCAACTCCTTTTAAAAGATATGGATATATTTTATGAGCTTGATTGCGCTTACTTAAGTTCATTTTAGGATAGATAGCTTCAATAGCCATTATTCTATAATAACGACTTACTGCCTTGCGACCAATTGTGATGCCCAATGGTACAAGGTGCTCAGACATTCTTCTTGCTCCAAAGTAAGGATGCTGTGTGTATATTTCATCAATCACTTGCATTATTTTTAAGTCTTTTTGGGTTAAGCCTTGTGGCTTGTAATAATAGCTAGATTTGTTAATAAACAGTAGAGTACATTGCCTAGCGATACTTAGATTACTACACTCTTTATCTACCATATTTTTTCTAATTGCCAAGTCCAAACAATGTAGATTTTTTTTTCAACCAGTCACGTTCAACAGTTAACTGGCCTATTTGTTCATACAATTGTTTTATTAAATCCTGATGATCTGGATCCTTAGATTGTGGCTTAATTTGAAAACTACTAATTAAATTTTCTATACCTCTTTTCTTCCATGCTTGTATTTGTGTCGGATGAACTCCATATTTGCTACTAATTTGAGCTATTGTCATTTCAGCTTTTATTGTTTCTAAAACTATCTTTGTTTTTTCTGCTGCACTATATTGTTTTGCTTTTTTGGACATATAATTTCTCTTTTGTATCTGAAAATTATATCTCATTCTAGCATTTTAGTAGTCCAGTTTTTGGGTACCATTATAGAGTTTTTTGCAGAATGATAGAGCTTCCAATTGCTGCTTTATAAAATATACATAATTTCCTAATTTTTCTTGAAAAAGATTTTGTTCTTCATTAGTAGTTCCTTTTACATTATAAAACTTCCTTATAATTTCCAGAAATGCAGAAATCATTTTAAAATGCTCATTAATGTTGTTAGTATAAACATCTTTCAATTCTTTTATTTCTTGTAATGCTGAAAAAGTTTTTTTATTAACTACTTCTATAGGGCTTATTGCTTCTGGTAATATTGTTTTTGGTAGATAGCTTTTTAACAAATCATAATGCTTGGAAAACATTTCTGAAGCTAATTCTTGCTGTAGATTAAGCCTGAAAAACGAATAAATAGGATTCTCTATAAATTCTTTATTAGCTTTAAAAAACTTTATGATAATTTTACCTACTACCCCAATATTGTAGTTGATCATTTCAGCTAAAACTTCTGGTAACTCTATTACACTTTTTTTATACGAAATAGGACTTATATATACTTCTTTTAATCCCCACCATTTATCTGTTCCTAATAAATCCTTAAGATTCAGTGATTCGGAAAATGGTTCTTCAGAGGTTGCTTTTTTGAATAAATGAACAGACTTAATTAACTGGGATATTACAAGTTTCTCTGCATCTTTTGAGTACTTAATAAGGTTTTCTAAATATTTTTTTATTTCTATAACTTTCTTATCTTTTTTTTCTATTGTTCCACAATCAGTTGCAAAATTTACTATATAAAATAATGCATCATTGAGATTTTCTTGAACTTCTTTAGTTAATACATTAGTTTCATTTTTAAAAAACTTGATAAATTCGTTTATAGTATCAGTAATTATTGGTTTCGAACTGTTATCTATGATAATTATTCCAAATTTAATTTTTGCTGCCAATTTAATTATTTGCCAATAAGAATATAAGTCTAAAATTTCTTGTACTTGATTTATCACCCCGCCATGTATGCCAGAGCATTCCATAATATTTATTGCCAAATCTTTATTTAAAAAATTATTAACACGCTTATAATCATCTTCTTTATTTGTATTATCTGGGTTAGCTGGGTTATCTAAATTATTTTGACTGCTTTGATTAGCTGGGTTATTTTGATTATTGTCGATGATTTGGCTATGCCTTATCTTTTTATTATGTTCAGAATCTACAGGTTTTAATTTATTTAATTCTGTTACTGTAAATTTTTCTACAGTTTTAGAATCGCTTAATTGACACCCAATTACTGTTTTACCAACTTCTTCTAGTCCAAACAACATCAATACTTTATCTAAATTCCCTCTCCCGATAATTTCATTATAACTTTCCGTAATAAGCCTAAAAAGTATCCCAGCATCCTTACGTACTTGCTCTTCTAACGCCAGTTTAGGATAAGAGTGTAAGGAATAAAGATAATAAAGCAGGGTATTTACAAGAGAGGAGTGTTGAGTTACATAGATTTTGAATCAAAAAAATATGCACTCAACAATGAAAAGATGTATCATAACTCTATTTTGTATAATAGATAATTATTGTAAAGTTTACGAAGAATGGGAAGAAAGCAAATTAATACCCAGCGTTAGGAAGCGTAGGAGATCAGGGAGTTTAAGGCTTTCAGAACTATATAACTATAGTATTATATTTTTATATATCTCCATGCAAAGATTTTAAGAATTATTATTTATATCATCTATCATGTAAATATAGAGGATATTTTAGTCTTCCTAGTTACAGTCGGATAATCCAGTTGTGGCCAAGATTAGTATTACCTTTAACTATAATGTTACAATTATTTACAGGAGATGAGACTGGTATATATTTTGTTGATTCAACCAAATTATCGATATGTCATGCAAAACGTACAAATAATAATAAAGTGTTTAGTGGCATTGCTAAAATAGGTATGAGTAGTTACGGATGGTTTATGGGATTTAAATTACATATTGTAATTAATAATAAAGGTCAGATTATGGCAATTAAAATAACAAAGGGTAATGCTAGTGATTTATCTGCTGTAGACTCAATTACCAAAGGATTATGGGGTAAATTATTTGGAGACAAGGCTTATATTTCTAAGGAAATGTCCGCTAAATTATTTAGTCGTGGGCTACGGTTATTTACTGGGATTCGCAAGGATATGAAAAATCATTTATTAGATATAGAAGATAAAATACTCTTAAAAAGCAGATCAATAATTGAATCAGTATTTAATGTACTAAAAAACAGCATGAACCTTGAACATTCAAGACATCGCTCCCCTATTAATTTCTTAGTTCATATACTTTCTTGCGTAAATGCTTTTAATTTCAATAAATCTAAAAAATTTCTAACACTACTTGCTTATCCTCAGACCTCCTTATCCTAAACTGGCGTTATTAACTTTTGCCACTGCCTCAATTTTACGCTGCGGTCCAATCAAAACAGGCGTTATTACACCAAATTGTGCTGCTCTAACTGCCCCAAGTAATGACTCTTTGTCAATAGGATGAACTACTGCTGTTTTGACAGGCTTGAAACCATCCGCTCTAACTAGCAAATTAATAAAATGTTTGGCTGCTTCATCAAAATCAGGGTCGTTAATTTCTTTCGGAGGGGTATAGGAAGTACCTAATTTTTTGGCTAAGATTGCGTCTAAAAACGTCTCATTTATTATGTGTTGCTTCTTTATACAAAACCCTTAATAATTAGTAACTAATTTAATTAAATAATATATAGACCAATTAATAAAGAGAAAATTGAAGAAGTTTTTTAATGGGGTATTTATAAGTAGTATTCAAGCCACAGTAGATATAAGATGTTGGGATACGGCAGGGATGGTGCGTGTGGCAACTTTTCGTCATTGTGAGGATGGGCGAAGCCTGCTCTGTCATCCCGTGGCTTGACCACGGGATCCAGAAAAACAACTAGAAATATCAATATCCTTGGGATCCAGAAAATAATAAAAAATACTAATTTTATTAGTATTTTTAACTGGATCCCGTGAATAAATCACGGGATGACAGGGGGAGAATGATCCACGCAACAATGTCCTCCGTGATCCCGCCATGAAATCTAATAATCTTTACACAGAAAACCTACTTAATGACATTACTTAAAGAAGAGACAATCGGCATATCCAAACCATATCTCTCTATCAACTCCAAAACAAACTTTATCGCCTCTCTTCCCTCTACTAGCTCTGTATATTCTTGTAAAAATTTCTGTTTGTCTTTACTTATGCCAAACTCATAACCAAATTTTGTATTACGTGAGTCCATCGAGTAGCAAGTTAGCACTAAATCACCAACTACACCAGCTTCTAGCAAAATATTTACATCATTTTTCAAGCCACCTAAAGCTTTGGACAATATCGCTATTTCTTTTAAGGCAGATATGATTAGGGTTGCTCTTGCATTTTCGCCCTGCTCTTTTGCCATATCAATCCCGCTTTTAATGGCAAAAATATTTTTTAAAGCTCCTGCTACTTGTAATGTTATAACGTCATTAGTAGTACTAGTAATGAAAGCTTCTGAAGATAGATTATAAGATATTTTATTTGCCAAATCTATATCTAAGCTTGCAATAGTTACAGAAGCAAGTAACCCCTTTGCTAGCTCTTTTGCTAAATTCGGACCAGATAAAAATGCTATAGGGTTATTTGGTAATAAAGTTTTAAGCCTATCAGAAAACAATTCAGTAGGATTACGTGCAAAACCTTTTGTGGTAATTAAAAGAATATTATCGTTTGAGATATGAGTTTTTAATAATTTTATTGCCTCATCAAAAGCGTAAGACGGCACTGCAATAATAATTAGCTCAAAATCTTTAATTTTATCTAGATTAGTGGTAGCTTGTAGATTAGAAAGTAGTTTGATATTACCTAAATATTTCGTGTTAGTTTTCTTATCTATTATTTCCTTTGCTATTTCTTCATTACGCAAAAATAAGGTAACATCCTCGCAAACCCTAGCTGCAATGGCTGCAAGGCTTGTGCCGAAACTCCCCCCTCCATATACCGCAATATTTTTAAACCTGTTCATGATTTTTATTTTTTTATTGTCCCAAATTTGGGAGAAAAACCCCGCACTTGCAGTGCGTCGTTTTAACATATAGAATGTAGAGATGCAGTATTACAAGAAGATAAGCCACACAGTTTACGATTGCACTTATCATATAGTATGGGTGACTAAATATCGATATAATATATTGGTTGGTGATATTGGTAGGAGAGTCAAGGACCTAACCCAAGAGATATGTAAGGATAATGGAGTAGAGATATTAAGAGGGAAGATAGCTTCAAATCACGTACATATCTATGTATCTGTGCCACCTTATCAAAGTATTAGTAAGGTGGTACAGTATCTAAAAGGAAAGAGTTCAAGGAAGATTCAGCAGGAATTTCCAGAATTACGGAAACAGTATTGGGGTAAACACTTATGGGCTGTTGGATATTTTGTCAGAACCACAGGCAATGTGACTGACCAAATGATCAAGGATTATATTGATAAACATGAATCGAGAGATGATAAGTTTGGAAACTTTCAAGTTGAAAACTAGCTATAGCTAAGGCATTGATGCCATAATCTTAAGCCCTGCATTTGCAATGCAGGGTGGTTAACTTGGAGGGGGCTAATATCTGTCATCCCGTGGCGGAGTTATTGCATGGATCGAAAAACGCTCTCGGTGTCATACCGTGGCTTGGGAACTAGATCCAGAAAAAATACAAATAAAAAGCTCGGTTTATCTCGCTTTATGCTGGATCCCGTGGTCAAGCCACGGGATGACTACCTTAGGACGTTTTTCGATCCACGCAACAATACCCCTACGAGGCGACACTAAAGTTACTGGATTCCTGCCGCAGCTAGGAATGACATAAGAGCTGACGATAACGCCTAACCATTCAGTAAATCCAGCATAGTTTTGCCGATATCCGCAGGTGATCTTGTAATAGTTACGCCGGCACTTTGTAGAGCTTCGAGCTTATCTTCAGCACTACCTTTTCCGCCAGCAATAATAGCACCAGCATGTCCCATTCTTTTACCTGGAGGGGCAGTAATACCTGCTATAAAGCTTACTATAGGTTTTTTGATTTTTGAATGCTTGATAAAATCAGCTGCATTTTCTTCTGCGTCACCACCAATTTCACCAATCATAATAATTGCTTTTGTTTCGTCATCTTGTAAAAACATATCAATGCAATCTACAAAATTAGTGCCATTAACGGGATCGCCCCCAATACCGACACATGTAGATTGACCAAGCCCTACAGCTGTTGTTTGTGCTACTGCTTCATAAGTTAAAGTACCTGATCTTGAAACAATACCTATAGAACCTTTTCTATGAATATGTCCTGGCATGATACCTATTTTACATTCATCAGGTGTTATAATGCCTGGGCAGTTAGGACCGATTAATCTTGTTTTAGAACCGACTAAAGCACGTTTTACTCTGACCATATCAAGCACTGGAATTCCTTCCGTAATACATACGACTATTTCAATTCCAACATCAATTGCTTCTAATATTGAATCGGCTGCAAAGGGAGGTGGTACATAAATAACGCTAGCATTAGCGCCGGTTTTGGCTTTTGCTTCATGCACAGTGTTATATATCGGTAAGTCTAGGTGAGTTTTACCGCCTTTACCTGGTGTCACCCCACCGACCATTTTAGTACCATAAGCTATTGCTTGCTCGGAGTGGAAAGTACCTTGTGAACCCGTAAAACCCTGACAGATTACTTTGGTTTTTTTATTAACTAATATTGCCATCTTTGATAACTACTTATTATTTTTAAATTTGTTTTTGTACAATCGTCATTGCGAGGAGCGAAGCGACGTGGCAATCTTATGAAACAGAAAATAACTCCTGAGATTGCCACGTTCCTTTTAGTCGCTCGCAATGACCGCAAAAATCGACCTTTTTGTATTTTTTATTACTGGATCCCGTGGACAAGCCACGGGATGACATTATTACCTGATAGCCTCAACTATCTTACTAGCCGCATCAGCCAAATCATGAGCCGGTATTATTTCTAAACCTGAATTAGATAAAATCTCTTTACCTTTTTCAACATTTGTACCAGCTAAGCGGACTACTAGCGGCACTTTTATACCTATATCTTTTGCGGCTGCGATAATTCCTTCTGCTATAATATCGCAACGCATGATACCACCGAAAATATTAACTAAAATGCCTTTTACTTCTTTATCAGATAAAATTATTTTTAAGGCCTCTTTCACACGTTCACGATCAGCTCCGCCGCCAACGTCCAAGAAGTTTGCAGGTGTTGCACCATAAAGCTTAATAATATCCATTGTTGCCATAGCAAGCCCTGCACCATTTACCATACAGCCGATACTGCCATCCATTTTCACATAGCTAAGACCAGCATCAGCTGCTCTTGTTTCTAGCGGATCTTCTTCATCTTGATCACGCAGTGCCATAATTTCAGGATGCTTAAATAGACCATTATCATCAAAGGTAAATTTTGCATCTAACGCTAATAAATTGCCCTCTTTATTCACAATTAACGGATTAATCTCAATTTGTGCTGCATCTGTTTCAATAAAAGCTTTGTAAGTTGCTTTTACTATTTCTTTCATTTGCTTTACTTGATGGTCTTTAAAACCTAATTCATATGCTATTCCTTGAGCATGGAAATTTTGCAAGCCGGTAGCTGGATCAACTGAAAATTTGATGATTTTTTCAGGAGTTTTTTCTGCAACTTCTTCAATATCAACACCGCCCTCCGTAGAAGCTATAAAGGTAATGCAGCTAGCTGATCTATCAAATACGACACTAAAATAATATTCCTTTAAAATATCACAACCTGATTCAATATAAAGACGATTTACTTTCTGACCTTGTGGTCCTGTTTGGTGTGTGACTAAATTAATACCGAACATATCATGAGCAACTTTTTTTGCTTCCTCTTTACTCTTAACAACCTTAACACCGCCGGCTTTACCTCTACCACCAGCATGTATTTGTGCCTTAACTACATAAACCTTTGTATTTAGCTCATCAATCGCTGCATTAATGCTTTCGGTTTTCGTAATCACTACCCCAGTTGAAGTAGGCACACCGTATTTTCTTAAAATCTCTTTTGCTTGATATTCGTGAATATTCATAAATAATTTATTTTATTATTGTTATTAATTTAAATTTCTACTTAAGGATAAGATGCACTTTTAATTTCTTGTACTATCTCTTTATCAAAACTAACAAAGTTATTAACGCTATTTGTCTCTCCTTCGGAAATAATCATATAATCAGCAAAATCTGCTTTACCTTTTATATATTTTTCAGCTGCCGATATTATTATATCTTGATGTCCGATAATAAAACCAGAATTATCAATAAGATTTATAATTGCATCATAAATTTCTTGGCGTGTAAACTTTTTTACTTTTAACACCCATGCAAATTCAAGTATTGCATATGAGGAAATAAAGAT
Source organism: Rickettsia endosymbiont of Rhinocyllus conicus (assembly GCF_964026465.1). NCBI lineage: Bacteria > Pseudomonadati > Pseudomonadota > Alphaproteobacteria > Rickettsiales > Rickettsiaceae > Rickettsia > Rickettsia endosymbiont of Rhinocyllus conicus. The sequence continues at coordinate 1,619,686 of NZ_OZ032155.1, forward strand.
TTTATGATTAACATGATTTTTCAGAAAATTTTGAGCAGTCTTAGCCTGTACTTCATCATCTTCAAGGAAAGTACGAGTTAAAATATTAGTGTCAATCCCTATCATTTTCGATAACCGCAATACTAATAGCTTCATCTACGTCAGTTGGACCATTTTTAGCTTTGTGTTTACCTTTACCAAAAAAACTAAAAATATCCTTTTTTATAGGAAGCAATTCTAATGTTTCGTTTTTCTTGTAATTAATAATTACTTCAGAACCTGAATGCAAACCAAGCTTATTTCTTATATATTTAGGTATAACTACTTGCCCTTTTGAAGAAACTATTACTCTAGCACTTTTGCTCATAATACTAATATAGTAAGTTATGTAATCTTACTTATATAAAACATAGTTTTGTATATATGTCAATAAATTTATGATTAAATTAACTATTCCACATCCTCCTAAGTACATTATCCTTTCTAATAAAATGATGATAAAACGCAGCTAGTATATGAAGAATAATCAGAGCAGTAAATAATAAAGCTGCTTTTTGGTGGATTTTTTTGCAGATTTTGGCGAATTGTAAATCTTGGGCAAAAGATTGTATAGTAAACAAGCCGTAAAAATCTATATGATGATTTGACAAAATGGTCATAAGAAAGCCGCTTATCGGCATTAATATCATTAAAAGATATAAGAGATTTATGTTAATGGTGGCGACTTTCTTTTGCCAGTTTGGTAAATCAGCAGGTAGTAAGACAGTAGTATTATAAAATCTCCATAAAAGCCTTAATATAACTAGAGTTAAAATTAGCACTCCGGTTGCTTCATGTAAGCCAAATATTTGCCATTTTAAAGGCGGCTCTATGTAATCATCCATTAAAAAACCAGCAATAAGCATTAATATAACCATAATACTCATAATCCAGTGGAAAAGTTTAGCAATCAACCCATAAGAATTTTCAGTATTCGTAAGTAGCATAATGGTACTCTATTTATGTTATAAGGTCATTGCATGGCTTGGGGAGAGTCATTGCGAGGAGCGAAGCGACGTGGCAATCTTGTGAAGCAAAACTCCTGAGATTGCTTCGTCAAAACTTACAGTTTTTCCTCGCAATGACGTAGCCGTATTACTCTCCAACTGCCTTACCTATTATCTTCTCTGCTTCCGCTCCGTTTAGATTCTCTTGATCATTCAAAATTAAATTAGCATTTTTTAGATCATCGCCAATTTCTTCAGCACGTCCTTTTAAGATTTTAGCTAAAAATTGTTCGGCAAGAGCGTAATATGATATTCTATTACCAGGTTTTGCAAAGCCGTGGCCTTCATCTTTATAGAGTGCATAAACTACCGGTATGTGCTTTGCTTTCATAGCATTTACGATTTGATCGGATTCTGCTTGTACGACTCTCACATCATGAGCTCCTTGGGCTATGAATAAAGGCTTTTTGATATTATCAACAAAATTAATCGGTGATCTTTGTCTTAAAAACTCTTTTTCCTCTTCAGTATCCCAAGGACCTATACGTGTTTTATATATACTTAATAATGGAGTCAAATATGGGGCTTTAGTTTGTACATGAGTTAATAAATTAGACATACCAACAACATCAACTCCGCAAGCAAACACATCAGGTGTCATAGTAAGACCAACTAGCGTTGCATAACCGCCGTAACTTCCACCCATAATCCCTATTTTATCAGCTTCTGCTATATTATTATTAATAGCCCAATTTACACCATCAATTAAATCAGTATGCATTTTACCGGCATATTCTAAATTTCCAGTATTAAGAAAATCTTTACCAAAGCCAGTAGAACCACGATAATTAATACTTAAAACTGCATAGCCACGATTAGCAAGCCATTGATGCTCCGGATCGTACCCCCAACTATCACGTGCCCATGGACCACCGTGAACATTAATTATTAGCGGAACTTTTTTATCAGGAATATTATTTTCATCAAGTTTCATATCATTTGGGAAAGTAATATAACTAACCAAATCAAAACCATCACGTGACTTAATAATTACCGGTATCATTTTAGCAAGTTTATATTGCTCTAATTCTTTACGGTTAGTAAATAAAAACTCAGCTTTTTTATTAGTGCGATCATATTTATAATATTTCACTGGTGAATTATCACTATTATAAGCTATGATCCAAGTTTTATCATCAAGTGTTCGACTATTAATAATCAAATCACCACGATCAAGATTTTGCAAATATTTGATATCATCTTCAATATCTTTATCTAATATTTTGTATGATACCATATCGTAATTTATTGATACTGCTTGCGGTGTTTGTTTGGTAGGATGTACAGCAAATAAACCAATATCAGCTTTTGAATCTTCTGCTAATATTTCTGAACTATTGGTAGCTAAATTTATAGCTTTAAGGGCTGAAGTATTACGATCACGCCCCTCTAGCATATATAAAGTTTCACCACTAGTATCAAAACCAAGTATAGCGGTATTAAACGAATCTTCCATTGATATTTTGGTAAATAGCTGAGGCTTGCCGTCTTTTAATTCGTAATATTCAACAGCACCATCTTTATCTAATAAACTACCAAATCTTAAATTTAAATTTTCATCTGTTACAAAATTGGTAAATTTATCATTTTGATAAATCAGTTCTTTTTCTAAAGTATCTAGATTTAATTTATAAATATCAAAATATTCAGGATTACGCTCATTTGAATCTATTAATATTTCATTTGGCTTTTTGTAGCTTAGTCCAACTAGCCCAGCCTTTACTCCCTTTTCCGGAGTAAGTAACTTTGTCTCTTTTGTTTCTATATTATAACTATAAATTCGGTCATTTTCATCGCCGTTAAAATCTTGAGTGTATAAAATATTTTTATTGTTATAAGCTTTAGCATAAGACCATATACCACGACCTTTATCATGCGTTATTGCCTCTGCCTTACTAATATCATCACTTGGGGCTAACCAAATATTTAGCCCGCCGTCTTTTGGTGCAATATATAAGATATATTTACCGTCATGGGTTAATGACACTCTTGCCTTGTCAGGATTACCGAACAGAACTTTACGAGGGATTATTTGGTTATCATCACCTATTATTGTAGATTTATTTTGAAACATAAAAAAGACACCTATTATTAGTATAGTGCCTATATAATATAGAATAATTTGTTCATTACTAATAGTTTATTATTGTTATTTATATGTTGCGTGGATACCAAATCGTCATTGCGAGCGAATGAAATGAGCGTGGCAATCTTATGAAGCAGGACTCCTGAGATTGCCAAGTCGATGCGTTGCATCTCCTCGCAATGACGGCAAAAACTACACTTTTTCAATATTGCTTAAAAACCAATCTACTTCCTTGGTATTAGCATTACGGGTAAATGTCCATTCTTCTTTTAGTTCCTCTATTTTGTCAACTACGTTTTTACCTTGGAATAGTAATTTAATAAATATGTTGTTGCCAAATGTATAAATTTCAGAATATTTAGCGTTTAAAGCCGTTGAGTCGAAAAAATTACCATAAGAAGCAGATATTTTTTCAAATTCTTCTAAAAATCTTTTATCAACTAATTCAGCAAGTTCTTCTGTTTGGTTTTTATAAGCAGCTTCTATAATCATTTGGAAAGCGATTTTAGCGTTGTTTATAAATTTAATAGGTTGAAATGCATTAAGACGTTTATGCACTGTTTCCATACCATCTACAACTGCCGTTATATTCTGTTCTACTATCAAATTTTTAAAAGTTTTAATATCTTGTGCGGTTGGTAGATCTTTTTCTTCTTCATATGATTTATTAGAACTGTTTGTTACATCTTTAATAACTGGTTCACCAAAATAAGATTTTTGTTTTGCTGGATCATCATCCGAAGTAGCACCAAGCGTCGTAATTAGCTTATTAATAATAAAAAAAGTAATACCAGCAAAAATTAATAGCTCGATTATTTGAGGAGACATTCTACTTACTCTAAAAGATTATCTTTTCATTTTAATACAAAAAAACAATCTTTGAAAGTTATTTATGGAAATAAGGCTTTATTTTTTATAAAAATTAATAGATTTTTATACTAAAAATGTAAAAACATTAAGAAATAATATGGGTATACTTATAGTTTAAAAAAATACTAAAAAGTAACTAAAAGCACTTGATTATTTTAATTACTGTTGATAGTATGTAAAACGTGAATGATGTTTAAACTCCATTATTGCAAAACAGCTTATTAAGCCTTTAGTGCATACTTTATGCTAGGGGACTGCTGCACTAAGTATTTTTACTTAATGCAGTGGATAATTATTGTTTTCAATGATTGAGTTTATCCCCTAGCACCTGTGCCTATCTAAAATATATCCCATTTTTAACAATTATATATTATTAGTATCCTTTAGTAGTTGCTCTACCTTTAAGGCATTGTCAAATCCGTGATCGTAATGAAATCTTATATCGGGTGAGTATTTCATATTTATCTTGCCTGTTACAAAATTTCTGATAGCATTTTTGGAATTATTTAGGCTTTCGGTAATTTCTTGAGGCGTTAGTTTAGTGTTAAAAGGTAGAAAATAGCAATTGGCTATTTTTAAATCGGCAGTAACTATAATTTTTGTTATCGTAAGAGGACAATCGTAAAGTCTAGGATCAAGCATTTTACCACGATGTAAAATCTCAATTAATGCTTCATTTATTATACTTGCTACTTTTTGCTGTCTATGAGAATTTTCTGAAGTTAATTTTTTCATGGCTATTTTATAATATATATAGTTCTGCAATATAATAGCAGGCTTTTGCTAAACAACCAAGCCCCAAAAATTTTGAAAATTTTGTTTTAAAAAAACCAGAAAATAAGGAAATAAAGCTTCCCCAAAAAGGAAACGCCATCAGAAGAAGTATAAATATCTCATATTTATAAAAAAGTTGTGCTAAATTTTTATGCCTTAAGATATTTTGTTCATTTTTAGAAGAGTAGAAAATATTTAAAGCACATTTACCAAAAATATAATTAACTATATTACCACCAAGAGAAGCACAAGTAGCTACTATAAACATTATAGGGTAACTATAGTTACCAAACATTTTCATAGAATGAAAAATTAATTCACGCTGAAAACCGATGAATAAGTTTGAGACAAAACTATCAACAAATAATAAATTAAATGCTTCAAATTGTTCCATAAATACTGTAATGTTTTTAAATTATTTATAATTAAACATCAAAAAATAGTAATCAGCAATGAAAAAACAAATTATATACCCAGATTTTATAGCACGTATTTTTTCTACGGCACTTGATTTATCGTTATTTGCTTTCATAGCAATCCCAATTTTACAATTTTGTTTCTTTTATCTAATGGTTTTTTTCTACCGTGATTATTTCCAGAGCTATAATATTGACTTGCATAATCAAAGCGAGGTGCTTAAATCTGTTATGAGTCAAGAATTTTATGAATATCTTAAAGCAGGAAATTTTAATAAATATATTTTATTTAATGTTTCAATTTTACTAATTAATTTAACAGTGATAGGTTCATATTTTATAGGTTTTTGGTATTATAAAGGAGCAACCATTGGCAAAATATTTATGCGTATGAAAATAGTAGATGCAAACGACTTTAACCGTCCGCCCCTTAAACAGTTAATTAAACGATTCCTTGGATATATGACATTTCCGATCGGTATTTTCTTTATACTTTTCTCTTCTCAAAAACAAGCATTACATGATAAAATAGCTGGAACTGTCGTAATAAAGGCTTAATATGAACGATAATAATAACGAGATAGACCAGCTAATTTACCTATTTTCTAAGCTTCCTGGACTTGGTAGCAGATCAGCAAGACGTATAGTATTATATTTACTGCAAGACAAGGATGTAAGGCTAAAAACTCTTATCAATAATCTTACAGAAATAGATAAGAAAATAGTAAAATGTCAGGTCTGTGGTAATATGGATACTGAAAATATTTGCGGTATCTGCACATCTGAATATCGAGATAAATCAGTTATTGCAATAGTTGAAACTGTTGCTGAATTATGGGCAATGGAGCGTAGTGGTAATTTCAAAGGATTATATCACGTGCTTGGTCATAATTTATCAGCAGCTAGCAGACAGAACCCTAGTATCTTGAGGTTACCGGAACTACTTGACAGATGCTTTAAGGAAAATATTAAAGAAGTCATTATCGCAACTAACTCTACTTTAGAGGGGCAAACTACTGCTTATTTTATTACAGAATATCTAAAAGACCATCCCGCAAAAATCTCTCGCCTCGCTAGCGGCATACCTATCGGTGGTGAACTTGATTATCTAGACGAGGGAACTTTATCTGCTGCTATCAACCTAAGGCAACCTTTTGAGTAAGTTCAAAAGCTTCATGAAATTCTAAATTATGCTCTCCAACAAACTTTATTACATCTTTATGATTACCAAAGTGATCAAAATTTATTAATAACTCACCTTGGGGATTAGTATTTAATATATTTGTATATAAACGATTACCGCCATTAATTTTGATTTCAACAGCATTTTCCTTGAGAAATTTAACTCCATTATTTCCCTGCTGTTTGTAAATTATGCCTTTTTCTAACGCATTGATAAATTCATTATATTGAGTACTATCGCATTTTATATCTGTGCTAATTCTTCCATAACAATCAAGTCCTTTATATTTACCTAAAGAAATAGCATCGTTTTTATTAATCTCTCCTTCTTTAATTAGCCACTTACTAACATTACTATTTGTATTATTAATAGCATGACGTAAATTAAGCTCTTTTATTGATCGATAATATTTATGAGTATTTTGTATATCATTAATGAAGTCTTTTTCATATTTTTCATGTAATAATACACTATATTCTTGGATTTTTTCTTGATTGTTAATTAATTCAGCAGCACTAAGACCAATCTCTATATAGCTAACACGGGAAGGTTTGTACCATTGCTGCTGTTATTGCATCACGAAAATCTTTAAAGTTTTTAATAATTTTTCTCAGGTAATTTTTAAAATTAGCCCAACAGTGTTCGATAGAATTTAAATCTGGAGAATAGACCGGTAGATAAATAAGAGTACAACCCGCTTTTTCTATTAATTCCTTTACCAACAGTGACTTATGAATACTCGCATTATCCATTATTACAAATTGTCCAGGTTTGAGTGATGGGCATAATAGCTCACCTACCCACTGATTAAATAATTGCTTATCAATATAACCGGAATGCTCTAATGGAGCAATTAATTCTTTGGTGCCCTCATTATAACCAGCAACTATATTTACTCTCTCAGTAGCAAAACCTCCTTGCTCTGCGTAAGATCTGGCTCCTCTCTCTGACCATCCGTACAACATGGTTATATTATTACTTACCCCCATTTCATCACAATACACAAGTTTGTCAGATGCTATTTTATCAATATATTCTACAAATTGTTTTCTGGCTTCTTCATTCCTGCCTTTGTATTTTGGCTCTTTTTTTTATATGTAATCTTCATTCTATGAAGCGTGTCATAAAATGTGCTCATTGGTAGCTCGGGTGCTACTACATCTCTTATATCTATAGCTCGGCTATCAGGATTCTTTGCTAAAAATTCAATTATATGCTCCTTATTAGTAAACCTAGCATCACGTCCACTTTGCATATGTTGTCTTGAGCTGTAGTCTCCATTTTCTTTATAACGTCTAATCCAATTTGATATCGTATGACGCTCTATACCCAATAAGTCTGATATTGCTTTTATTCTATATTTAGAAGTATTGTGCAGACTGATTACCCTATCTCTTAAATCCTGACTGTATGCTTTCATCTCTACCATAATTAAAAGCTTTATCTTATATGATTCTAAGGAATAATGCTAGTCGCGTTAGCTATAGCACTATAGTTTTGAGGTTCAAGCAGTAATATTTCTTCAATTTTTTCTAAGGCTAATTTATATTGTTCATCTGCGACTAAACAGCTACTGACCTGAATCACTAAATCTATAGCATCTTCTTGTGATAAATCAAACTTACTTCTTAGTTCTTCTATATGAACTTCGCTTATATATTCGACAGGAGTTAATAAAAACCTAGTTTTTTCTATATATGGAGTTATTATATTTTTAGGTATTTTTTTGGCAAATTGTGCTGCTAATTCATATTGTTTGGTATAAATAGCAGTTGTAAACGATAATACTGCGTAATCAATAACCTTATCAATCTCAATTAATTCTTCTTTCAAGTTTTCATAATTTGAGTCTCTTTCAGAATCATTATAGCTATTAAATTTAGCAATATATTCAAAACAACGAAATTGACTTTTGCTTGTCGCAGGTAATTCATCCTGATTAATTGAATTTAGTTTTATAGCACTAATCTCAGCTAAATCTAAACTCATCTCCATTAAAATTTTTAAATCTTTTGGGGAAATTTTTGTTAAATCCTTAGCCTTGTCTAATTTTTGTTGTGTTAAATAAATATTAAATAAGTTATAGAGAGCATCTTTATCGTCAGGTTCGGTTTTTAAAAAATGTAAAAGTTGTTTTTCAGCTAATGACAAATTTCCTACATTAAAATATGCTAATGATAAATTAAAACGGCAAAAAATAATGCCCTCCTCTTCCGGTATCACATTATTTTTTATAGTTAATAATTTAGGTTCAAGTAATGTTATTATCTCTTCATCTTTTTCAAACTCAAGTAATACGTTAGTTAACGCCAGTTTAGGATAAGGAGGTCTGAGGATAAGCAAGTAGTGTTAGAAATTTTTTAGATTTATTGAAATTAAAAGCATTTACGCAAGAAAGTATATGAACTAAGAAATTAATAGGGGAGCGATGTCTTGAATGTTCAAGGTTCATGCTGTTTTTTAGTACATTAAATACTGATTCAATTATTGATCTGCTTTTTAAGAGTATTTTATCTTCTATATCTAATAAATGATTTTTCATATCCTTGCGAATCCCAGTAAATAACCGTAGCCCACGACTAAATAATTTAGCGGACATTTCCTTAGAAATATAAGCCTTGTCTCCAAATAATTTACCCCATAATCCTTTGGTAATTGAGTCTACAGCAGATAAATCACTAGCATTACCCTTTGTTATTTTAATTGCCATAATCTGACCTTTATTATTAATTACAATATGTAATTTAAATCCCATAAACCATCCGTAACTACTCATACCTATTTTAGCAATGCCACTAAACACTTTATTATTATTTGTACGTTTTGCATGACATATCGATAATTTGGTTGAATCAACAAAATATATACCAGTCTCATCTCCTGTAAATAATTGTAACATTATAGTTAAAGGTAATACTAATCTTGGCCACAACTGGATTATCCGACTGTAACTAGGAAGACTAAAATATCCTCTATATTTACATGATAGATGATATAAATAATAATTCTTAAAATCTTTGCATGGAGATATATAAAAATATAATACTATAGTTATATAGTTCTGAAAGCCTTAAACTCCCTGATCTCCTACGCTTCCTAACGCTGGGTATTAATTTGCTTTCTTCCCATTCTTCGTAAACTTTACAATAATTATCTATTATACAAAATAGAGTTATGATACATCTTTTCATTGTTGAGTGCATATTTTTTTGATTCAAAATCTATGTAACTCAACACTCCTCTCTTGTAAATACCCTGCTTTATTATCTTTATTCCTTACACTCTTATCCTAAACTGGCGTTGATAGAGCGAAATAAACCCAAATAGGATTTTGGTAATTGTTTATCAACAAAACTTCAAATAAGTCAATCTGATTTTGTAAGTCTTATTTAATGGATTGGTGTAGAGAAATACCAAAATGATAAGTACAGCTATGTATAAATAATAGATCAATGAGTAGATAGCAGTTTATAAAAATCAGCCGCTAAGAAAAGCGATCCGGTTATTATGATATTTGCTTTATTATCGCCATTTATTTTTTTTATGTCCATAATTGCTTCTTCAAGACTTTCACTAGCAGCAAAATCAATACCGGTTTTGCTTGCCTCTAAGGCTATTATCTCAGCATTATAGCTTAATGTTTCAGATAAAACTTTAATACCATAACCTTTAGTTATCAAACCTTTGAAGTAAGCACAAAACTCTTCTATATTGCGGTTTTTAGTCATACCGAGTATTAAATATATCGGTGATTTTAAATTATCACGAATCCACGCTGTTAAGGCTTGGGCTCCACTATTATTATGAGCTCCATCCACCCAAATTTGTACGTTATCACCTATTAATCTGGAATATTTTTGCGGATCAATTTTCTCGATTCTAGCAGACCAAATAGTATTTTGTAGACCCTTAGCAATAGCCTCATTATTAATATTAAATTGTTTATTAATAAGACTTATTAGTGCAATAACACTGGCTGCATTGATCAACTGATGATCACCAACTAAAGAGGGAGTAGGAAATTCATGTGTAAAATTTCGTGATGAGTAAATAAATCCGTTATCCGTTTTTTGTATACCGAAATCATATTCATAACAAAAGGTGGGGGCTGCTAAATTTTCTGCTTTTGCAAATAATATTTCATGAACTTCGGGAACTTGTACGCTTATAACACAAGGCGTGCCCTGCTTCATAATGCCAGCTTTTTCAAAAGCTATTAGCTGCAAGGTTGACCCTAGCACATGCATATGATCATATGAAATGGGGGTAATTAACGTAATTAACGGCTGATCTATTACATTTGTTGCATCAAATCTACCGCCGAGTCCTGTTTCTAAAATTAATATATCAGCTTTATTATTCGCAAATGCTAGAAAAGCGGCAGCTGTCGTTCCTTCAAAAAAACTAGGTTCAATATTAAATTTCTCACTTACTACCCTTACATGTTCACAAACTTGCCATAATTCATTATCTGAGATTTTCTCACCTGCTACTACAATTCGCTCGTTAAACTCTAATAAATGCGGGGAAGTATAGCAATGTACTTTATAGCCGGCGGTCGCAAAAATGCTTTTTAGCATAGCACTGCTTGAGCCTTTGCCATTCGTACCTGCTATATGTATTACAGGAGGGAGCTTTAAATGAGGATTACCTAAAGCTTTTAAAAGGCTATTTATATTTTCAAGGTCATATTTAATTTGGTTTTTCCAGTTTGGTTTTGGTACTGGAAAATGCGGCATGAACATTTTTTTGATTTTTTTATGAATAATAGAGTTATATAAGACTTTAAAAGCTCAAGATAGAAAAAGATTTAAAAAATCTTATTATTGCATGGATTGGTTTTTCCGTCATTGTGAGGAAATTACCAAGTAATTGTACGTACGCAATCTAGTTAAAAAATGCTATAAATTAGCATTTTTTGTTATTTTTTCTGGATTGCCATGTCGCTACGCTCCTCGCAATGACGATTTGGTATCCATGCAGCAACGCCAGACAAGCCACGGGATGACAGGGAGAGAATGATCCACGCAAGCAAGCCTTAAGCGGGAATGACATATAATAGCTAATTTTTCAAGTTCAACTAGTATATTTGACTTTTGGTTTTACCACGTTAATAAGCCCAATTAATAAAGCTGATTTAATTATACCAGGTATTATAAAGGGTAATACACCGCCGTAAAATGCACCGCTTGCTCCTATCATTTTAGCAAGCCACATCCAGCCTAAACTCATAATGATAATATTACCGATCAAACATAAGGTAATTTGATTTAATAGCTTATTATTAATAAAAATTTTATCTTTTAAGCTTGCCATAACGTATACAGCAATTATAAAGCCTGCTAGATATCCAGCGGTAGGACCGAATAATATTCGTAAGCCACTGGAAAATTCTCCAAATATAGGCATTCCTACTACTCCAAGAGTTATATAAGATAATATCGTTAAAGGGGCAGTGGTCTTATTATATGTAAGCCCGATAAACATAACTGCAACGGTTTGCAATGAAATAAATATCGGCTTCATAGGTATTATTATTTGCGAACAAATCGCAAGCAATGCTATCCCTAACGCTATTCCTATTGTTTGCCTTTTTAATAATGGAAAAGAGATCGAACTAAGTTGCATAAGCTATCTCATATTTTATTTTTAAGTAAGTAACTAAATATAATGATATAGGCTCGTTGTCAACAAATGAAAATAATTATTTTAGTTTTCTTCCACAGAATCTAAATCAAGCTTTTTATACATTTCTTGATAAGAAGAATATTCATTTATGTTTAAGCCATTAACTGATTCTTCTAATATTTTGATGGATTCTGCATTCAGTTCCTTTTCTTGTTTTTTCTTATTATCCATAATACTGTATATTTATAGCTGGTATGAGCTTTTAGAAATCTAAATCTGTATAATAGCTTGGTGGAGTAAAGCCTGGGATTCTATCTTGCAATAATAATCTAAAAGCGGGTCTTGATTTAATTAGCGAATACCAATGTTTAATAACAATCCATTTATCCCAATAAATTTCACTAAAATAATCAAGTACGGATAAATGACAAGCTGCTGCAATATCGGCAATAGTTAGGGAGTCTGAAACTATATAACTTCTTTTCTCAAGTAAGCTAGTCATATATTCTAGGTGATAATTTAGGTTATTTTTTGCAGCACGTAAAAATTCAGTTCTCGGGCTACTCATTTTAGCGATTGATCTTATAACTTTTTCATCGATAATAATTTTTGTAACTTCACGATAAAATTTATCATTAAACCAAAAGAATAATCGCCTGATTTCACAACAAACATCTACATCCTCATCTAAAAAATTAAAATTTAGATATTTGCTATGAAGATATTCTACCAAAGGATAAATACCAACTACAGATAAGCCATATTGTTCCTCTAAAACAGGCAATGTTCCGGCAGGGTTTATTTTCAGAAATTCTTTATTAAACTGCCAATAATCTTCTTTAATTGTAGTAAATTGTATATCTAATTCTTTTAAAAAGACACGAGCTTGTCTTGAGATGGGACAAATAGGATAATGATATAATTTTTTCATTAGGGGTTTAACATATATATTTATGTTCTTAGTGTCATCCTGTGGCTTGACCACGGGATCCAGCATAAAGCGAGATAAATTGAGCTTTTAATATAGCGAAAAATTTATTTCATAATTTTTAACTGGATCCCGTGGACAAGCCACAGGATGACAGAATAAGGTCTATAAGCCGGATTCTGTACGAACTGTAAATAGCTCGTTGTAGTTATTTATCTAGGATAAACGTTATCGTTTACCTCAAGCAATCTACCCGCATTACAAACCGGTTAGAGATACCTGGGAGCTTATAAAAGCTCTGTAACGCCTATTTGATTTTGCTCTTGGTGGGGTTTACCATGCGTAACTTGTTACCAACTTACCGGTGTGCTCTTACCACACCTTTTCACCCTTACCGTAATATAGAATATATTACGGCGGTTTATTTTCTGCGGCACTTTCCCTAAAGTAATATTACTCCGCCGGGCGTTACCCGGCACCATACCTCTATAGAGTCCGGACTTTCCTCGTAATTTTTTAAAAATCACGCAACTACACGACCTATTTAGATTATGCTAAATTTTCACAAATTAGTCAATATTTACTATTAACAATAATTTAACGTTGCCACTATTATTAGCATAATGTATAAATAGGGTTTAAGTTCCAAATACCATCAATAATTATTAGCAAATTTTATATATATATGAAAAAATTAATTTACTATTTTGGTAGTAACGGTAGCGATGGAAACGCTAGTATGAAAGATATACTTGGTAATAAAGGAGCTGGGCTTGCTGAAATGTCTAACTTAAAATTACCTATACCTGACGGCTTTACTATCACTACTGAACTTTGTAACTATTTTTATACTCATGATAATAGCTTTCCTAAAAATTTTAGAAATGAACTAAGAACAGCTGTAGAAAAACTTGAAGCCACCACCGGCAAAGTTTTTGGAAGCACCAAAAATCCTTTATTATTATCGGTAAGATCAGGCTCTATTGTTTCAATGCCTGGTATGATGGACACCATACTTAACCTTGGAATGAACGATGAAGTTTGTGCAGCTCTTGGAGAAGTATGCAAGGACAAAAGATTTGCCTTTGATAGCTATAAAAGATTTCTAGAAATGTATGGAGCAACTGTTTTATCCATACCAAGTGATTTATTTGAACAAATTTATGAAAGACATAAGATTCAAGCCGATATTTATAGAGATAGCGATGTTACGCCAGAATTATTAGAAAAAATCATTGAAGACTTTAAAAAATTACATGTAAAATATGCAGAAAAGTTAATAATCGATCCTTACGAACAGTTAGAATCGGCAATTAAAGCGGTACTTAATTCTTGGATGAGTAACAGAGCAGTTATATATAGAAAAATCAACAATATTTCCGAAAGCTTTGGCACTGCTATCAATATACAATCTATGGTTTTTGGTAATTTAAGCAAAACTTCAGCAACAGGAGTTATTTTTACTAGATCACCCTCTACAGGTGAAAAAAAGCTTTTTGGTGAATTTTTGATAAATGCTCAAGGGGAAGATATAGTATCAGGCACTAGAACACCTTTGCCTATTATTTCTGATGACTCAAATTCCATGAAAGCAACAATGCCGAAAGTTTTTGATGAATTATCAAAAATTTCTGAAACTTTAGAGAAGCATTATCTAGATATGCAAGATATAGAGTTTACTATAGAAAACAGCAAGCTTTATATATTACAAACTCGTACAGCTAAAAGAACTGCCATTGCTGCTATAAAAATTGCTGTACAAATGGTGGAAGAAAAGCTGATCTCTAAAGAACAAGCTTTAATGCGAATCGATCCTGAGTCGTTAAACCAATTATTGCATACTCGTATAGATTATAGCAAAGGTCTTACATCTATTGCAGATGGATTACCTGCCTCCCCAGGTGCCGCAACTGGTATTATCGTATTTTCACCTTATGATGCTGAAAAACTATCACATCACCATAAAGTGATTTTAGTAAGGCACGATACTAGTCCTGAAGACATTAACGGCATGCATGTTTCCTCAGGTATTTTAACAATACGAGGTGGTATGACTTCACATGCTGCGGTTGTAGCAAGAGGTATGGGCAAGCCATGCGTTTGTGGAACTAATAATTTAGTAATAGATGAGAAAAAACAAACATTAACAGCTGGCGATCTGGTACTTAAACAAGGCGACATTATCACAATTGACGGCGGTACAGGTAAAGTTTTTTTAGGAGCAGTGCCATTAATTCAACCTACTTTTAGTGAAGAATCAAAACTAATTTTAGAATGGGCAGATGAGACAAGTAAACTAAAAATTCGCACCAATGCCGAAACAGTAAGTGATGCTTTAGTATCAGTAAAATTTGGTGCTAAAGGCATTGGTTTATGCCGTAGTGAACATATGTTCTTTGATAAAAACAAAATTCCTCTAGTACGGGAAATGATTATTGCCCCTGATATAGATAGAAGAAAGCTTGCTGTGCAGAAATTACTACCTCTTCAAACACAGGATTTTAAAGCTTTATTTAGAGTGATGGGCGATAAACCGGTAAATATTAGATTACTTGATCCACCATTGCATGAGTTTTTACCTACAACTGAGGAAGATAAGAAAAATCTAGCAAGTAGTTTAAATTTGCCATTATCGATGATTAATCAACGTCTGCACGCTATGCATGAGGTAAACCCTATGCTTGGTCATCGTGGTTGTAGACTTGGTATCTGCTCACCAGAAATTTATCAGATGCAAGTGGAAGCAATCTTTACAGCTATTTTTGAGCTCCATAAAGAAGAAAATATTGAGTGTAAATTAGAATTAATGATTCCTTTAATTAGTAATGTTAATGAAATCAAGAAGCTTAAAGGTGATATTTATGAAATGATTCATGAGCTAGAAGAGCGTTATGAGCATAAATTTTCTTTTAGTTTAGGTACTATGATTGAGTTACCAAGAGCAGCACTTAACAGTAAAAAGATAGCTGAAGAAGTTGATTATTTTAGCTTCGGTACTAATGATTTAACCCAAACTACATATGGAATTTCCAGAGATGATATAGCCTCTTTCTTACCTTATTACTTAGAAGAAAGAATCTTCGAGTCCGATCCATTTACTACGCTAGATGAAGAAGGAGTAGGAGAATTAATTGAGATTGCTATAAAACAAGGAAAAAGCAGCAACCCTAGCTTAAAGCTGGGTGCTTGTGGCGAGCATGCTGGACACCCTGCTTCTATAGAATTTTTTCACAGAATGAATTTAGATTATGTTTCCTGCTCCCCTTATCGTATTCCAATCGCACGAATCGCCGCCGCACAAGCTAAAATTAAACATGGATAGTCTTTTTGTCATTGCGAGGAGATGCGAAGCAGAGGGCGGAGGCAATCTCACCAAATATCCTGAGATTGCACACGTACAAAACTTACAGTTTCTCCTCACAATGACGAAAAACTGGATTACTATATCTAATGTATTTCCATCCAATTATTACCAGCTCTAATTTCGGTAATAATTGGTACATCCATATTGGTAGAATTCTCCATAATTTGTTTGATAATCGGCATTATCGTTTCTACTTCATCTATTGGTGCTTCAAATAATAGCTCATCGTGAATTTGCAACACTAATCTAGTTTTAAGTTTACGCTTCTCTATTTCTCTATCAAGTAGGATCATCGCTATTTTGATTATATCGGCATTAGTCCCTTGAATTGGGGCATTAATAGCGGCACGCTCGGCAAATTGCTTGAGTCTTTTATCATTAATTAGCGGCACAAAACATTTACGTCCGAAGAAATCAGTAACATATCCATTTGCTTGAGCAAAGCTTTTAGTCGCTTCCATATATTCCTGCACGCCTTTATATTCAGCAAAATATTTTTTGATATATTCAGCAGCTTCGCTATTACTAACATTTAGCTGCTTTGCAAGCCCAAACGCACTTATCCCGTAAATAATACCAAAATTTATAGCTTTTGCTTTACGTCTATGTTCGCTAGTTAACTCCTCTTTTTGTAAATTGAAGATCTGACAAGCAGTTTGAGTATGTATATCATCTTTATTAATAAATGCTTGTTTTAAAGCCTTTATATCTGCGATATGGCTTAATATTCTAAGTTCTATTTGCGAGTAATCCGCTGATATTAATTTATAGCCTTGCTCTGCAATAAAAGCTTGCCTGATTTTATTCCCCTCCCCCGACCTAATAGGTACATTTTGCAAATTAGGCTCTTGTGAGCTAAGCCGTCCTGTAGTAGTGGAAGTTTGCAAAAAAGTGGTATGAATCCGGCGGGTTATATTATCTATTTGCTTTGGCAGACTATCAGTATAAGTATTTTTTAGCTTGGTAAGCTGACGCCATCTTAGCAATAAATCAGCGATAGGATAACCTTGCTCGCTAAGCTTTTCGAGTATATCAGCCCCTGTTGAATAGGAATTTGCTTTAGCAGAAGTTTTACCGAATGGTAATTGCATCTTTTCAAATAAAATTTCACCTAATTGTTTTGGTGAACCAATATTAAACTTCGTACCACTTAAAGCAAAAATTTCTTCCTCAAGCTTTAATATTTCTGTTCCAAATTCACTAGATAATTGATTCAAATAATTTGCATCCACCTTTATGCCGGCTTTTTCCATTTTATCTATCACAAAACAAACAGGTAAATCGATTTCTTTATAAATTCTAAAAGCCTTGTTATCTTTTTTAAGCTCTAAAATAGTTTGCTGATAAAGATCGGTAAAATTAGCTACTATTTTTGCTGCCTCTTCTATTTCTAACGCTTCAAATAAATTCTTTTGCGGCAGACCTGCGGATAGTGCATAATTCATTAGCTCTAAATCTTCAATTGCTTTAATTTGCTCTGCCCTACTAGCATAAAATTTCAGCAGAGATTTTAGTGAATAAGTGATTTTCTTTATTGACTGGTCAGTTAGTAAATTAAAAATAATATCTGTAAACCATTCATTATCAGCCTTAGAATTGTAAGAAAAAAGATCATTGGTCCCATTTGAGATTTTAATAATATAAGCTTGATTTTTTAGGGATAAAATAAATGCAATATTAGCTCCTTTATTCTGCAACAAATATATGCCAAATATCCCTGCTTTTTTAGCCTTTTCAGCGAAAGCTTCAAGCTCAGCTTTATTACTGATTTCTTTTATCTCTACGGCTTTTTCTTCTATTACTTCTTTATGTTCACTAATTTTAATGTCAAATAAATTCTCTGCTCTTTTATATAAAGATTTAAAGCCATATTCGTGTAGAAACTCTGTTAATTTATTATGATCAGGTGGCGACCATTCCAAAGCATCTAGCTTGAAATCCATGTCAACATTATAATCCAGCCCAATTAACTGCCATGAAATTAGAGCAGCTTCCTTTGAGTTTTGTAGCGTCTCACGTTGTTTTATGCTTGAAACTTGCTCTAGGGAATTAAAGATATTCTCAACTGTACCAAACTGGGTAATAAGGCTGCTTGCGGTTTTTGGTCCTATTGACGGCACACCAGGGATATTATCAGATTTATCACCGATTAAAGCCATCACCTCACGTAACTTATCAGAAGTAACGCCGAATTTTTCAACAACATTATCTTCTGTAATATATTTGGCTTTTAGCGGATCATATATTTTTACATTGTCATTCATTAACTGCAATAGATCTTTATCGGAAGATATGACCACTACTTCTTCTCCAATAGAAGCGGTTTTAGCTGCAAAAGTTGCTATAATATCATCAGCTTCAAAGCCATTTTTTTCTAAAATTGGGAAGTTTAAATTTCTTGCAACATCACGCACTAATGGCAATTGTGCGATCAAATCCTCAGGCGGTGGTGGACGATTAGCTTTATATTCAGGATAAATTTCATGACGGAAATTTTTACCGCCGCTGTCAAACACTACTGCTGCATGTTTCGGCTTAAAGTCGTTAAGTAGCTTTAGCAGCATTGAGGTGAAGCCATAAAGAGCTCCTACAGGCTCACCTTTTGGGGAAGTTAAAGGCTGTTGTGCATAATATGCTCTGAAAACAAATCCGTATCCGTCTATAAGCAGTAAAGTATTTTTCTTGGTCATTTTGTATGAGAATTAAAGATAAATGATAATATAATAATGAATTAAGCTCCTGATTTCAATTTAAGAATTTTACTCCTCTTTTTTTTAATCTCTGCTATATTCTATAAATGCCTTAGTGTCATCTAGTTGCTTGATTGGGTGGATCAGTCTTCTGTCATTGCGAGGAGAAACACAGTTTCGACGCGGCAATCTCATGAAGCCCTGTGCTATTTTACGAGATTGCCACGCTCCTTACAGTCGCTCGCAATGACGACTTTTGACCCGCACGGCGGGGTGGCAAGGGCGGAGTTAACCCAAATAAATTACTTTTTAGCAGAAATGCATTATGTTTAAATTACTAAACCCTCATTATTTTGATAAATTGTCAAAAATAGTAATTCCTATATTGGCAATATTGACTTTTCTAACATCGGCTATTGGTCTTTACTTAGGGCTAGTAGTTTCCCCGCCTGACTATCAACAAGGCGAATTCGTACGTATTATGTATGTTCATGTGCCTGCCTCTTGGATGGCACTCGCTATTTATGTCTTTATGGCAGCCTGTAGCTTCAGCTATTTAGTATGGAAAACTACTATGTCATATTTGCTTGCGGTAGCTGCTAGCTATATCGGGGCTACTTTCACCTTAATTAGCTTAGTAACAGGCAGCATATGGGGAAAGCCTATATGGGGAGTATGGTGGGTATGGGATGCTCGGCTTACTTCAATGTTAATATTATTCCTACTATATTTAAGTTACATTATAATAGTTAATAGTGCAGAAGATATAAGAAAAGCCCAGAACCCTGCTTCTATTATTGCCCTTATTGGGCTTATTAACATACCAATAATAAAATTTTCGGTAAATCTCTGGTATAGCCTGCACCAGCCAGCTAGTGTTTTAAGATTAGGCTCACCAACTATTCACTCATCAATGCTAAAACCTTTAATGATAATGTTTGTAAGTTTTATATTATATTTTTTGTTAATATTATTTTTAAGAACCTCTATATTAATCAACAAAATTAAAAACCGATAAAAAAATGACCTACGTTGTAACTGATGAATGCGTGAAATGTAAATATACTGATTGTGTTGAAGTATGTCCGGTAGATTGTTTTTATGAGGGTGAATTTATGTTAGTCATCAATCCGGATGAATGTATAGATTGCGGGGTATGCGTGCCTGACTGCCCAATAGATGCAATAAAACCTGAAACACCAGAATTGATTGAATGGGTAGAGCGAGCAAAACACTTTATAGAACATGAGAAATGGCAAGTCATTACTAAGAAAAAGCCCGCACTACCAGATGCTGATAAATTCAAAGATGAAAAAGATAAATTTAATAAATATATTGGTGTATAAAAGGACTAATTATCTATTTGTGTCTATTTTGTCACAAACTTATCTAAAGTTTTTGCTTTAATCTATTAAATTTATATATTAATGTAGCATAGTATGTTATACCAGCCCTAAAGATAGCTTTTTATTAATTAATTCAAATTATTGAGGTACTAAAAATGAAAAAATTACTTTTAATAGCTGCTACAAGTGCAACAGTTTTATCTTCAGCCCTTTCATTCGCTGATTGCGGGAATGATAGCTGGTATTTAAGAGTAGATGCTGGTGCGGCAATGTTCAATAAAGAAAAGGATGGCCAAACTGGTCTTAAATTAAAATCTAATACAGCTTTTACTGGTGATATTGGTGTTGGTAACTATATTGCAGAAAATTTCAGAGCTGACTTAACTTTAGGCACTACATTCAGTGGTAAATTAAAGAAGTCTGGCAATGTCAATGGAACTAATCGTTCATCAAGCCACAAGCCTAATATCACACGTTTACTTATTAATGGTTACGTAGATCTATCTAATTTTGAGATGTTTGATGTTTTTGCTGGTGCTGGTATCGGTGCTACAATGCTGAAAGAAAAAGTTTCATATTCTCAAAATATTAATAATGTTACTGTTTCTAATTCTTATTCAAGCAAAAACACAACTAACCTTGCTTACAAACTAACTTTAGGTGCTTCTTCACAAATTTCTGATGGAGTTAAAGCAGAGTTAGCTTATAGCTGGATAAGTGATGGTAAGGCAAAAGGTGGGACTGTAAAAAATCCAGCAGGACAAAATGTGCAAGTTAAAGGAACATGTTATCAAAGCCATAACCTAACTGCAGGTTTAAGATTTGATATATAATCAAATAATAAGCGATATTTAATAGTTTCAAGTAATTAAAATAACTTTTCTATTACTTGGAACTATTTTTCATTAGATTTAGGTAATAATCTTATCTAAAATTTAATTTTAATAACTAACAAATAATTTAAGGAATATTAATAATATGAAAAAATTACTTTTAATAACAGCTGCAAGTACAGCTATTTTATCTTCAGCTGCAATATTTGCTGCTACTGATCCTTGCGAAGGAGTTGTGATGAATGCCCCTATGACTGATTCAGCTATGAATTCATCAATGCCAGCATCAGCTATGGAAAATCTATGGTATCTAAAAGTAAATGCTGGTGCTGTGATTTTTGATAGCCAAAAAGATAAGCCTACAGGAATAAAAATGAAGTCTAACACTGGCTTTACTGGCGAAATCGGTGCAGGTTACTATATCATGGATAATCTAAGAACTGATTTTACAGTTGGTTTAGTAACAAGTAATCATTTAAAAAAATCAGCAAATGATAAAAAGGGTGATAGAGTTTCAGTAAAACACAGACCTAATATTGTAAGCTTCTTATTAAATGGTTATGTTGATGTAGTTGATTTAAATATGTTTAAAGTTTTTGCTGGTGCTGGTATTGGTGCTGCAATGGTGAAAGAAAAAATTTCATATGCATACGCTGATCCTGCTATCGCTGCTACTAAAAGTGGTAAAGTAAATGTTAAAAATAAAACAAATTTTGCTTATCAACTATCTTTAGGTACTTCATTTGAAGTTGCTCAAGGCGTAAAAGCTGAGCTAGTTTATAGCTGGAGAGATTACGGTAAAACAAAAACTAAAGCTGTTACTAAGAATGGTGAGTCAGCAAGATTTGGTGGAACACGCTATAGAGGTAGTAACTTAATGGCTGGTCTAAGATTTGATATGTAATTTTTTACATCTTTAAATCCCTAAATCCAAGAAAAGAGAGTCTTTAGTTTCCTAAAGGCTCTTTTTTTATACACTCACGTCATTGCGAGGAAAAACTGTAAGTTTTGACGAAGCAATCCAGTAAAATGCATAGCATTTTTATTATCTTTTCTAGATTGCCACGCTCATTCATTCGCTCGCAATGACGACTTAGTATCCAGGCAACAAAGCCTCCCGTGGCTTTTACATTAATTGTCATGCCGTGGCGGCATTGCCAGCGTGGATCGAAAAACGCCCTAAGGTAGTCATCCCGTGGCTTGTCCTATAGTACCGGACAGTTATTAAAAAAGCCCCGTCATTGCGAGGAAAAACTATAAGTTTTGACGAAGCAATCTCATCATTATTTCCTGAGATTGCAACAAAGCTTCGCTCCTCGCAATGACGATTTGGAAGACATTTAATATCCTTATAATAATAAAACTGTCCGGTACTATTGGCTTGACCACGGGATCCAGTTAAAAATACTAATAAAATTAGTATTTTTTATTATTTTCTGGATACCGAGGATATTGATATTTCTAGTTGTTTTTCTGGATCATCCATAAATAAATCATGAGATAACATTAAATATTACTGGATCTAGTTAGCAAGCCACGGGATGACAGGTGGGAGAATGATCCACGCTGGCAATGCCAGAAGTAGTAGAAAATATAAAGAGCTTGAGTATAATGTTTGCAAATATGAAAATATTTAATGTAATAAAAAAGAATTATAATATAGAATTTACAAGAATACTAAGTGATAATGGAGCGGAATTTACGTTCCCTAAGAACCATCCATTTGAGAGGATATTATTAGACGCACAGTTATACAAGATCATATAAACCTTAAACTAATGAAAAAATGGCAAGGTTTTGGCAAACAATAAAGGATGACTTATTTTAGTATTTAATTTATTATAATGAAATACGTAATCATCAATCTTTAGATGGACAAACTCCTTTTGCTTTCTTAAATTCTTGTCAACGATTTACGTAACCTTTACGCAGGATGACATCGAGGATGTTTTTGGGTCTACGCAACAATACTATTTCGCAATAACGGATTGGAAGTTACAAAATTAAATTTATTAACATGTTTAAAATAAAACAAGAAATAATAAACAACACTGTACAAATAGTATTTAGATTGCTGTTTGCGTTATTATGTTTTTTTATAATATTATTTCCTGAATTTGCTTACAAAATTGGTATTAAGAGCAGAATTTTTCCTGCAATAGAAATCATATTTATTTATTATTTTATGACTTTATATTCCTTAAATATGCTCGGAATATTTTTGATAGGATTACTGCTTGATCAAATAAATTCTATGCCTATTGGGACAAATTCCTTAGTTTTTTTATCAGCCTATATAATTTTGAAATTATCTTCAAAATTTTTTGCGGTAAAAAATTATTTAGTAAATTTCATCGTATTTTGTGTTTACTGTTTATTTATCTTGAACTTTAAATATTTACTTGTAACAATGAAAAAGTTAGAAATAGATGGATATTTAACAATTTTATTTCAATATTTAACAACTATATTTTCTTATAATTTAATTCGTCTTATATTTGACTCTCCTCTAAGTTATTTTAAAAAGCATGCTAAACAAAAAAATATTACATAATGAGCTAATCTCACGTCGTGCTTTTATAATTGGAGCAAGTAAACTTGGGCTTTTATCTTTACTTGGAATGCGGATGTTTTATCTGCAACTTATCAAAAGCGAGGAATATAAGACGTTATCAGATAAAAACCGTATTAATTTTGTTGTGCTACCGCCCAGCAGAGGTAGAATTTACGATTTGGAAAATAATATTCTAGCCACTAATAAGCCATGCTATCAGCTATTAATAGATCGAAGCGTTAATAATAATTATAAAGATGAGCTAGAAATAGTTAGTAAAGTTTTAAACTTATCCGAAGAAAAATATAATTATATCCAGCAAAAAATTAAGAAATCTAGCCGTCACGTGCCTTTGATGATACTCGATCAACTTGATTGGCAACAAGTATCTTTAATTGAAGAGCAGAAACATAAATTAACTAATATATTTATCGATATAGGATATTTAAGATCCTATCCTTTTTCAAATGTGACTTCTCACCTAATCGGTTATCTTGGGCAGATAAATGAACAAGAAAAACAAGGATTGAACGTATATAATTTAAGTGATTTTAATATAGGTAAATCTGGGATCGAAAAATATTATGATGATAAATTGCGAGGGGAGTTCGGTTATAAAAAAGTTGAAGTTAATGCTTATGGTAAACAAATAAGAGAGATTTCTGGCGTTTCTAGTAAATCAGGCAATGATATTCATTTAAATATCGATGTAAATCTTCAACAAAAAATACAAGAATACCTAAATCCACAAGGCTCTTCTGCAATAGTTATGGATACTGAAAACGGCAATGTATTAATTTGTACTTCCTCACCTGCGTTTGAATCAAATAATTTTAGCAAATTATCCGAGAGTTATTGGCAAAGTCTAACTAACGATCCTTATAAGCCTCTAATCAATAAAGTAGTGCAGAATTCTTATCCGCCTGGTTCTGTTTTTAAAATAATTACCATACTTGCAGCATTAGAAGCGGGCATTAAGCCAAACAAGACTTTTTTTTGCAGCGGTACTTCTGTACTTGGTACTAATAGCTTTAGATGCTGGAAACATACTGGTCACGGCACTCTTGATATGTCATCTGCCCTTAAGCATTCCTGTAATACTTACATGTATGAGATCTCTAGGATAGTAGGACCTGACAAAATTCTTGAGGTTGCTAGAAAATTTGGACTAGGCTCAAAAACCGGTATTGATTTAGCCCCTGAAAGTTCAGGCTTCGTACCATCAAAGGAATGGAAAAAGAAAAAACTAAAGCTTCCTTGGTCAATAGGTGATACTTTTAATTTAGCAATCGGACAAGGTTATTTAGGTGTTACCCCCATCCAGCTTGCAAGGTTTATTACAGCTATTGCAAGTACGGGTAAATTATATACACCAAGAATAGCGAAAAATGATCTAGAATATCATAATATTGATATTAACCCTGAAAATATTAAAATAGTGCAGGAAAGCTTGTATAATGCAGTGAATGTTGCGGGTGGTACTGCTTATTATAATAGGATACTCGGGGAAGATAGACAACTTGCCGGTAAAACAGGCACTTCTCAAGTGCAAGGAAAAGCAAATGCTAACGATGATCTTAGCCGTGATTCGATTGCTTGGGAGCGACGTAATCATGCTTTATTTATAGGCTTTGCTCCTTATCATAACCCTCGCTACTCCATTACTGTTTTTGTCGATCATGGAGGTGGCGGAAGTAAAGCTGCTGCTCCCATCGCCCGCAAAATCATGTCTGACGTGCTGGATAAGTATACTTGCTGAATTTGAAAAATTGGCGTCGTTGTCTTTTGCTGATAATCCTCACGTATGTTAAATACGCTGCGGTTATCAGCTTCAAGACGCCTTGCTCTTTTCCAAATTGAGCTTCGTCTACCTAATATATTATGACTAAATATGCTTTAGAAATATTTTTAACAAACGAAAAATTTACTTTTAACGAGCTTATGTCATTGCTAAAGTAAAGGGGACCACTAAATTGCACGAAAAAGGGACCAGAGAATTTGGTGTAACCTAATAAGGTTATAATGTGCAATATTCACTAGATAATTAATTAAAATAAATATCTAGTGATACAATGATAAGAATAAATATGTACACAACAATTATCACCCTTTATAAGCAAGGCAACAGTCAAAGAAATATTGCCAAACTAACAAGGATAGACCGTAAAACAGTAAGAAAAATAATAAATCGTTACGTAGAGTCTGGTACAGAATATCCTGCACCCTATGAACGATCTTCAGCACTGGATTCTTGGCACGAACAAATAATTGAGTTATTAGAAAAGAATCTAAGTTACATAAGAATTTTTGAAGAGTTAAAAATTCAAGGTTATACAAAAAGTTATGGTTCGCTAACCCGTTATATCAAAAAATATAAGATTCAGAATAACAGTTGCATTCGTTTTCATACTTTAGCAGGAGAGGAAGCACAAGTAGATTTTGGTGACATAGGCTTACAGTATAATGCCCAAGGGCGTAGAGTTAAAGCATATGTGTTTAATATGCGTTTAAGCTATAGTCGCCTTGATTATTATGAAGTAGTGTTTGATCAAAGTTGTAAAACATGGATACAATGTCATATCAATGCATTTAATTATTTTGCTGGTAGTCCAAAAGTAATAAAACTTGATAATCTTAAAGCTGGGGTGGTAGATAGCAATTTCTATGAGCCTGTATATCAGAAGGAATACAAACGTTTAGCTGATCATTATGGGATTTTACTTTCTCCTTGTCGTATATATCAACCTCAAGAAAAAGGCAAAGTAGAATCAGGCATAAAGTATGTCAAAAATAATTTTTTTGCTGGACGTAAATTTCATAGATATGAAGAATTAATACACGATCTTGCAAACTGGTTAAATAAAGCAAATAACCGAATACATGGTACTACTAAAAAAATTCCTCAGGAACTATTTGAGCAAGAAGAAAGTAATAATTTAATGCCCTTACCATTAGAAACGTTTGATTTATCATCGTGGCATAATCGAAAAGTAGCAAAAGATTGTCATATCACCATAGATAATAATTATTATTCCGTACCAGCAAAATATATATACAGTGAAGTATTGGTACAATTATCACCAAACCTTGTTCAAATATTTTCTATACAAAATGATTTAATAGCAAGGCACGTTAGAGTAGATGGCAAAGGAATATTTACCACTAATCCGTCTCATTATGCCAAATATAAACGTCTATGCCCAGGTTTTATAGAATATAGCGAACATTATCAACAACAAATGCAGCAGATAGGCAATAATTGCAGTTTATTATTAGAGTTATTACAACAAACACGAGTAAATGATTGGCAACGTTGTGCCAGAGGTATTATTTCTTTACGTAAGGTTTACAATGATGAGTTAATAGATAAAGCCTGTCATAGAGCATTACATTACGGTATAAGTTCTTACTCTAAAATTAAGAATATCTTAAATAGTAATGCAGTAAACTTACCATTGCCAGAGTTTGGAGGTCAGAATGCAGAACTTGCTTAATGACCTACGTAGTTTTAGATTATCAGGTATAGTCAATAGCTTAAATGAAAGGATTATTTATGCTCAAAATAATAAACTAGGATTTAAAGAATTTCTCTCACTATTATGTGAAGATGAAAAATCTCACCGTAAGGATAATAATTACCGTCGTCGTAAAAATGCTGCTAAATTACCGGTAACTAAAAATTTAGAAGACTTTGATTTTCAGTTCCAACCAAGTATTGATACCAAAGTAATAAGTGATTTATCTACTTGTGATTATATTAATACTAAGGGCAATGTCATATTCATAGGTAATTCTGGAACTGGCAAAACTCATCTTGCTATTGGATTAGCATTAAAAGCTTTAACACGAGAATACTCTGTATATTTTACTACGGTATCGGATATGCTTTATAATTTACATATTGCAAGAGCAGATAATAGCTATCACAAAAAAGTTAAATTACTCTTATCATTTGACTTATTAATTCTTGATGAGTTAGGTTTTAAGCAATTACCAAAACATTCAGTAGATGATTTTTTTAATATTATTGCTAAACGATATGAAAATAAATCTACCATTATCACCACAAACAAGGATTTTGAAAGATGGAATGAAATATTTGCTGATGAGTTATTAACTCATGCAATTATTGATCGAGTAGTACATCATGCACATATACTAAACATCACAGGTAAAAGTTATCGTATTAATAACTATAAATCTGGAGGTAATATGACATAAAAAATTTTAAATAAAGTGGTCCCTTTTTCACGTAATTTAGTGGTCCCTTTTTATTTGACAATGACATTTAAATCCTCGAGCATAAGGTGGCATATATTCATTTATTATGCTCAACATAGTATAATGGTACCCAAAAACTGGACTACTAAAATGCTAGAATGAGATATAATTTTCAGATACAAAAGAGAAATTATATGTCCAAAAAAGCAAAACAATATAGTGCAGCAGAAAAAACAAAGATAGTTTTAGAAACAATAAAAGCTGAAATGACAATAGCTCAAATTAGTAGCAAATATGGAGTTCATCCGACACAAATACAAGCATGGAAGAAAAGAGGTATAGAAAATTTAATTAGTGGTTTTCAAATTAAGCCACAATCTAAGGATCCAGATCATCAGGATTTAATAAAACAATTGTATGAACAAATAGGCCAGTTAACTGTTGAACGTGACTGGTTGAAAAAAAAATCTACATTGTTTGGACTTGGCAATTAGAAAAAATATGGTAGATAAAGAGTGTAGTAATCTAAGTATCGCTAGGCAATGTACTCTACTGTTTATTAACAAATCTAGCTATTATTACAAGCCACAAGGCTTAACCCAAAAAGACTTAAAAATAATGCAAGTGATTGATGAAATATACACACAGCATCCTTACTTTGGAGCAAGAAGAATGTCTGAGCACCTTGTACCATTGGGCATCACAATTGGTCGCAAGGCAGTAAGTCGTTATTATAGAATAATGGCTATTGAAGCTATCTATCCTAAAATGAACTTAAGTAAGCGCAATCAAGCTCATAAAATATATCCATATCTTTTAAAAGGAGTTGAAATTATTAAAGTAAATCAGGTATGGAGTACAGATATCACTTATATTAGAATGGCACAAGGATTTGTATATTTGGTAGCAATTATTGATTGGTTTAGTCGTTATATTGTGAGCTGGAAGGTGTCTATTAGTTTAGAAAGTGACTTTTGTATTGATGCACTTGAAGAAGCAATAATAAAATATGGTCAGCCTGAAATCTTTAATACAGATCAAGGTTCTCAATTTACATCAAAAGATTTTACAGATAAACTAATTAAACGTGAAATCAAAATCAGTATGGATGGTAAAGGCAGAGCCCTAGATAATGTATTTATAGAAAGATTTTGGCGTTCATTAAAACAAGAAAAAATATATTTGATGGTTTTAAATACTGTCAAGGAGGCAAAAAATGCTATAACTGATTACATAAATTTTTATAATAGAAAAAGAATGCACCAGTCATTAGAATATCTCACTCCAGAACAGGTGTATTCTACAAAAATTATTGAGTAAAATTATAATACAATTTATATCTCATAAATCTTAATTTTTAGTCTAGACAAATTGGGCCACCTCATAGTGCTACTACTTCACTATCATATGTATTTTCTAAACTTACTGATTCTTCCTTAATAATATTTGCTTCTTTTTCCTCTCTTAAATATTCTGCTCTTCTTTTTGCTTCTTGTGCTTCCATGATATTTTTTAATCTATCAACTTCTTCGTTAGTTAATTTCTTTTTCATAATTTTATCTAATTTTAATATATTGTGAGTGATAAAAATCTATTACTAACTATCGCAAGAAAAAGCAAGAAGTTTTTCTAATAATTCATCACTTCCCTATACAGAAATTCTTAAATATCTCGCCGAGGATTTCTTCAACATCAATAATGCCTGTAATAGCACCTATTCTACGCATAGTCATTCTGATATCTTCAGTTGCTAGAACTAAATCATTATCAAGGTTAAAATCTTTTAGATAGGCAAGAGCTTGCTTAAGGTGATGGCGATGGCGTTCATTTGTTATATAAGGCGTTTCAGTAAAACCTGCCATATTTTCAGCAATTTCTTCAATGTTTTTTAATATACTTGGTAAAGCTATATTGTTTTTAATTGAAACCTTTAAGCATCTATATTTATTTTCTATATTAAATATTCTATTTTCGGGAATAAGGTCAATTTTGTTTATTATTACAATAGTATTTTCATCAATCAAACCTGTTATATCTTCATTGACTGTAGAGTCTAAAGTCTCAGCATCGAACATCACAATTTTAATATCGGCTTTTTTTGCTGAATCTATTGCCCTCTTTATCCCCTCTTGTTCTATAACATCATTGCTTTCGCCTCTTATACCTGCTGTATCTTGCAAAATAATAGGGTATCCGCCTATATCCAAATGCCCCTCAATTATATCTCTAGTAGTACCTGCTATATTTGAGACAATTGCAATATCTCTTCGCATCAGGAAATTAAGTAGGCTAGACTTGCCAGCATTTGGTGGTCCTATAATTGCAAGCTTTAATCCACTTCGGAGCAACTCCCCTTTTCTGTTATCATTAAGATATTCGGATATTGTGTTTATAAGTGTTTTATGAGTATTTGTAACATCTTTTAATACACTTTCCGGTATATCTTCATCAGGAAAATCTATATATGCCTCAAGTAAAGATATAATCCGCAGCAATTGACTTCGCCAGCTATTATATAGCTCTTCAAGTGCTCCTCCTGCTTGCCTAATTGCCTGTTTATGTTGCATAATTGTTTCAGCATTAATTAAATCGGCAATGCCCTCTGCTGCAGTTAAATCGAATTTATTATTTAGAAAAGCTCTTTTAGTGAATTCCCCTGCTTCTGCCAAACGAACACTAGGTATATTCAGTAAAGCATTCGTAAGCATTATAGAGATGGCTTTACTACCGTGCGTATGAATTTCTACCACATCTTCGCCGGTAAAGCTATTAGGTGCTTTGAAATAAACAACCATAGCATTATCGATTAAGTCATTGCTTTCTGGGGAAGTAAGTTTTTGGTAATACATAAAGCGTGGTTTAAAATTAGATTTACCAGTTAGTAACTTTAAAACTTCTAAACTTTTAGCTCCAGAAACTCTAAAAACTGCTACCCCTGCTTTACCAAAGCTAGAGCTTTGTGCAAATATCGTTTCCATTTTTTTAATACTCCTAATATAAAACGATGTCACCTTAATAACTCTTCTACAAAGCTTTAAAGCAGAAGAGTATTGTTTATTAAATAATATATAATATAATAACAAATTAAATAAGCTATATTTACTTGAGAAAATCATGACGCCAAAAACACCTCTTTTAGATTCCGGTCGGTTAAACTGTCAAATACCAAACCATAAAGCTAAAATTTTAGAACTTAGCAAAAAACAGGAGTCAAATTCTTTATATGTCGAATTTATTGAAAAATTTTTAAGTTATATTCCTATTGATTATGATTTTGAGAATAAACAAAAACTATTTTTTGATTTTGCCGATGAAGCTTTTAACTTTTTTAAGTATAGAGAAAAAGGCGAGAGGAAAATATCAATAACAAATACTGTTATTGAAAACGATCCAGCAATAAATGTGTTAATATTGCTTGATAATAAACCGCATATTGTTGATTTTATCGTATGTCTTCTTAAGAATAAAGCACTGCAAACTAAATTTTTGCTGCATCCGGTAATAAAATGTACTCGTGATAGTAAAGGCAACCTAGAAAAAATACTAGAAAATTCAGCCGCAGAAAAAAAATCAGAATCTATATTACATTTAACAATCCTCGGAAATTTTGATGATAGTGCAGCTAATTTACTAACAAAAGCTATAAATGATAGGCTAGATGAGCTTGAGGAAAGCCATAATTCCTTGCCAAATATGCAGGCAAAGCTCCAAGATTTATCTAAAAATATAATCGATAATGAGAAACTGAATTCCGTAGAGGCTAAAGAATTTTTAAGTTGGTTACAAAATGATAATTTAATTTTATTAGGTACTATTGATTTTGAAGTAAATTCTACAAAATTAAGTAATAAGATTGGGACAACAAAAATATGGCAAGAAGTAAAAGATGAGATTGAAGACATTGTAAAATGTTCCGCTAGCCCATTATATCAAAACCAGCTAATAATACTTGGTAAAATAAATAGTGCCTCGCTTATTCATACAGATAATTTAATTGATTATATTTTAGTAAAGAAATTTGACTCTTTTGGTGAATATATTTCAGGAAGTATAATTTTTGGTATATATAACTCAAATATGTATTACCATTCAATAAGTAATATCCCAATTCTTAGGCAGAAATTTAACTTCGTAATAGGGAAAGCTGGTTTTGCATTGTCTGGTTATAATGCTGATAAGTTAAAAATTTTAATGGAGTCCTTACCTCGTGAAGCTTTAATTCAAATTGATCAAGGTGATTTATATTGCATGTGCTTACATATGCTTTCTAGTATGATGAGTAAGAAGCTTAAATTATTCATTCAATATGATTGGTCGAGTTCTTTTTTAAATATTATAATTTTCTTACCTAGAGAGCGTCTAACTTCTGAAATACATAACATGATAGATTGTTATTTAGCTGAGAAATTCGGCAGTAAAATCCTATCTAACTATATCACTGAAGTAGTAGGCAGCTTTTCTTATCTTTTTGTCACCCTTGAAGCACAAGATAAGCATAAAATAAATTTTGAAGCGGAAAAAATTCAGCAAGATTTAGATCGTATTTCTAGATGTTGGAGTGAAGATTTTTATTTGAAACTTTCTAAAAAATTTGGTGAATATCAAGCAGGAATTAATTTTAAATTATTTGATAATATTTTTCCTGCTGATTATAGGCAAAAATTTTCTCCTGAAATAGCTTTAACAGATATTGAATATTTAACTGAAGCAAGTAGGAATCAAAGACGCATGTTTAATTTGATTGCTACAGGTGAATCAGAATTTTATCTAAAAATATATAGTCCAGGAGTAAGTCTTGCTCTTTCTAATATATTACCACCAATAGAAAATTTAGGCTTTAGTGCAATCGACGAACAGAGCTTTGTAATTAAAGAAGTCGGTGAGATTAAAGAAAGCTGGATATATAATTTTATTTTAACTTCCGTAGTACCAGTAAAAGATAATATTCAAGAGCTAAAAATAAATGTTGAAGAAGCCTTAGACAAAATGGTTCTTGGCATGCTTGCTAATGACTCTTTAAGTAAATTAATAGTACTTGCCGGTTTTAACTGGAAGCAAGTTAAACTAGTCAAAGCTCTAACAAGATATTTACATCAAACAGGTTTTAGTTACGGCAAGGGTTATGTGCAATTGACACTTCTTAAACATCCTGAATATACGAAAAAATTAGTAAATCTATTTGATATAAAATTTAACCCTAAACATCTCGATCACGACTTCAAAGATATCAAAAAACAATTAAATGATTATTTATTAAAAGTTGAAGTAAGTAGTGAGGATAAAGTACTGCGTAGTATGCTTGGTATTCTTGAGGCTGTTACTAGAACAAATTACTATCAATCTAACAAACATTATTTTTCATTTAAGTTCGATTCCTCTAAAGTCCCCCATTTACCTCAACCGATCCCATTTGCTGAAATATTTGTTTATTCAAGAAGTTTTGAAGGAGTACATTTAAGAGGTGGTCCTGTATCACGTGGAGGACTTAGATGGTCAGATAGAGCAGAAGATTATAGATATGAAGTGCTTGGGCTTATGAAAGCACAAATGACTAAAAATTCTGTTATAGTACCTGTTGGTTCTAAGGGCGGTTTTTATCTTCACTTTACTGATGAGGGAATGAGTCGTGATGAATATATGGCAAAGGTCGTTGAGTGTTATAAGAATTTCCTTAGAGGTTTACTAGATATTACCGATAACATAGTTGATGGCAAGGTAGTACACCCTCAAGATATCATTATTTACGATAAGGAAGACCCATATTTAGTAGTTGCTGCCGATAAAGGAACAGCTTCATTTTCAGATTATGCTAATAGTGTTTCCAGAGAATATAATTATTGGCTTGATGACGCTTTTGCTTCAGGCGGTTCTGCCGGTTACGACCATAAGAAAATGGCTATTACCTCTAAAGGTGCTTGGATTTCAGTAACTAATCATTTCAAGACTTTAGGTATAGATGTACAGAAAGACCCTATCACTGTCACAGGGATAGGCGATATGTCTGGTGACGTGTTCGGTAATGGGATGCTTCGCTCGAAAGCTATTAAGCTAGTTGCTGCTTTTAACCATAAGCACATATTCATTGACCCAAGCCCTGATCCTTTAACAAGCTTTAATGAGCGTTTACGTCTATTTAATTTAAAAGGTTCTAACTGGTCTGATTATGATAGTAAGCTGATTTCTAAAGGCGGCGGGATATTTGAGCGTAGTAGCAAGTCGGTAAAATTATCACCGGAAATTAAAAAATTACTCGATGTAAATGATAGTGAAATATCACCTGAAGAGCTAATTAAAGCTATTTTAAAAGCTGAAGTTGATTTGCTATGGAATGGCGGTATAGGCACTTACATTAAAGCGAAAACAGAGAATCATTTAGAGATCGGCGATAAAGCGAACGATAATTTAAGATGTAATGGTGAAGAAATTAGAGCAAAGGTTGTTGCGGAAGGCGGAAATGTCGGTGTATCGCAACGAGGCAGAGTTGAGTATGCCAAAAAAGGTGGACGCATCAATACCGACTTTATTGATAATTCAGCAGGTGTTGATTGTTCTGACCATGAAGTAAATATTAAAGTTGCTTTTAGTAATTCTGTTGCTTCCGGTAAGGTTACTTTAGATGAGCGTAACAAGCTGTTAATTGATATGACAAAGCAAGTTGAAGAATTGGTTTTAGAGGATAATTATAAGCAAACCGAAGCAATAACGATTATGCAGTTATCGCCTACCTTAACAGTCAGTATATTCAGTCAGTTTATAGATATTTTAGAAGAAGAAAAAATATTAGTACGTGAGAATGAATTTTTACCAACTTCCGAAGAATTAAACAGAAGAGCCATAAACGGGGAAGTATTAACTCGTCCTGAACTTTGCTTATTACTTTCATATAGTAAAAGATCGGCTTCTCATGAATTACGTAACTCAACCTTTTCTCATGATAAATATTTCGATTCTTATCTTGTAAATTATTTTCCTAAAATAATGCAAGAGAAGTTTCGTGAAGAAATTTTATCTCATCCTCTTAAGCATGAAATTATTAAAACTGTTGTAATAAATAAAATAGTTAATCAGCTTGGTGGACCACTTATTAGCATAACAAAACGTGAAACTGGTGCTCCTCTTTGCGACATAATAAGATCATATACTATTATTTGTGAAATTTTTGAACTTGATGATATATGGGAAAAGGTAAGCAATCTAGCTACTAATATCGATTATAACATTAAGATTGATATGTTTACTGAGATAACAAAATTAATGCGTCGTGGTATTTCTTGGGTTATCAAAAATTTAAAACATCCAATTAATATTAGTAAAACCATAGAAGAGTTTAAAAAACCTGCACAGAATCTAAGAGAAGTAGTAGGTAATTTACTAGCCGGAGAAGCAAAAATAAAGTTTGAAGAAAAGTTAAACTATTATGTAAGTAACGGAATAGACAAATCATTTGCTAAAGATATTCTTACCTTTGATAGTTTGATTTCGGTATTTGATATAATACATGTAACGAAACAAGTATCAGGTAATGATGAAGAAATGGCAAAAGCTTATTTTACAATCAGTAATATGTTTAGTTTAGACTGGTTACGTAAAACTTGTGATAGACAATTAAACGATTCATATTGGCGTCGTTTGGGTCTACAATCCTTAAAAGATGACTTATATGACAAACAACGTAGATTATTAATAAAAATTATTAATAAATCTCAAACAACTATTGATTTAGATTTATGGATTGATAATAATAAAAGTTTAGTTAAGAATTTTCTTGATTTTATTAAAGAAATTAAATCTCAGGAAGTTATAGACTTAAATGTAATAATTTTAGTAAATAAAAAATTCGAAATATTTTTACAAAAACTTGAATAATTATGCCATCAATGCTTAAGCAGACCAGATTAGATTTGGGTAAAACCTTAAACCAAGTATCTCTAGGTTTAAAAATTAGAAAAAAATATTTAATAGCTTTAGAAGAAGGGAAATTAGATGTTTTACCAGGGGAAGTATATGTAAAAGGTTACCTAAAATTATATTTAGATTACCTTAACATAAGAGATCGTAATGCTGAGCAGTTAGAAACTAAAAAAAATAATGAACAAGAAAAATTATTAAGTAGAAATAAAAATAAAGCCTTAGTAAATTATAGATATAAGAAGCAGTTGATATTTATGTCTATTGTAATGTTATCTATTATTATAATAATTTATCCATTTATAGAGTTAGCTTAAAAAATGAATAATGAAATATTAATGAGCTTAATGCAACAAGTAGAGTATAGGCTTGATAATCTATTAAATGTGCTTGCAAATAATCAATATGAGATCCATAGATTACAAAATGAAAATAATCAACTAAGAAATGATTATGTAAGAATATTAGATCAGATTAACATTTATGTTAATGAACTTGAAGAAATAAAAAAATTACAAAAATAATTATGGCAATTGTTACGATAACATTAAATAATAAAAACTTTCAATTATATTGTAATAGTGGTGAAGAGGAAAAATTATTATTTTTAGCAAATAAATTAAATGAAAAAATAAGCGAAATCAAAGCAGTAAATCCTGCTGCATCATTTGATTTGTTGCTTGTTATAGCCCTACTTAATGCTCAATCCGAAATAACACATCTTGCTAATAAGATTGAGACCAATAGTCTTCAAAAAAATTCCCAAGACGAAGAAAAATTTGCAGAAACCGTATCCACTATAGCAGGTTATCTAGAAAACCTTGCACGCAAGATGGAAAAGTGATATATTAACGTTTGGCTGCTTGGTTCGTGAGCTTAATATTAGCCTAGGACTACCACTAACTTTAGGACATCGTCCCTGTCTAATACTCATTTAAGTTTAGATATATGAAGTCCACCTTTACATAAAGGTCTTTGAAGGATTTTAAGTAACGACTAAAGCGGTCATTTGTCATCCCGTGGCTTGACCACGGGATCCAGCATAAAGCGAGAAATCGAGCTTTTAATATTCGTATTCTTTTACTAGATCCCGTGAATAAATCACGGGATGACAGAAGTGAAGTTGCCATGGGATGACACCGAAAATAACATTACACCTCTAAAATGAAACAAAAAAAATCTGCTAATAAAGTGCTTGGTGCTTTTTTAGGTACCATCATTGAATATTACGACTATAGCCTATACGGATTTTCTGCTGCAATTATTGCTGAAAAATTCTTCTCCCCTGCTACGGATCAATTAACAAAACTTGTAAATGTTTTTGCTGTATATGCTGTTGCATATCTGTCAAAGCCTCTTGGAGCTTATATATTTGGGCGTATAGGTGATAAATATGGCAGAAAAAAAGCTCTTAGTTTCACGATTATTGGCATTATAATCCCTACCTTAATAATAGGGTTATTACCTGACTACTCTACCCTTGGAGTTTGGAGTACGATAATCCTTGTTTTATGCCGTTTTATGCAAGGCATATTTATTGCAGGTGAGTATGATGGTGCTGCAATTTACGTTATTGAACATTTAGGTCCAAAATACCAATTTACCGCTTCAGCTATCACTAGATGTACAGGAGTTATTGGATTATTATCGGGAATTGGGGTAACTAACTTCTTTAATGCACATATCTTTCCTGATTGGAGTTGGCGTATTCCATTTTTATTAAGCGTACCATTAGGGCTTGTAACTCTTTATTATCGTCAGAAATTCGATGAAACCCCTGAATTTAAAAAGGCTGGTAATAATAATTCTATTCAAAAATTTAATGTTTTGATCAGAAAACAATGGAAGAATATTTTGCCTCTCATATTTTTAGCAGGAGGTTTTGGGGCAACATATCAAATTGCGATCATTTTCATGAAGCAATATTTACCGCTTGTGCTGCCTGCAACCGGCGTTATAATGAGTTCCTTTTCGGTATTAGTAGTATTATGCTTTGCTGTTTTTATGCCAATCGCCGGATTTATTGCCGATCGTATTCGTGTTAATATAGTATTAAAAACTGCCCTCATATCTACCATTATAGCAAGTATAATTTTTACGATAGCGGTAGAGTATCAAATGACTAATTTGGGGCTTTTTGCTAGCTTAATGCTAGCTGCTTCAGTTGCTCCGTTTAATGCTCTTGCTCATAGCGTGGTTATTAAATCTTTTGCAGTTAGAGAGCGTTATCGTGTCATAAGTTTTGGGCATACTATAGGCTCGATGCTAATGTCTGGTACTGCTAATTATGTATGTCTATTGGTAATAAAAAAATATAATTTTACCCTATTCCCTATTTTATATATTTGCATTTTCAGCGTACTAGCTTACTCTATGACTGGGTTATTTGATCGTAAAACAAAATGAAAAATCAATTAAGATTTCTTTTTAAACATCTCTAGCATTCTTTTTGTGACTATGAATCCGCCAAAGATATTGATAGATGCAAGCAGCGTTGCAAAAATCCCTAGCAAGCCAGAAAAACCAAAAGCACTACTACTTGCTGCTATCATAGAACTTAACACTATAATACCTGAAATAGCGTTAGTGATTGACATAAGTGGAGTGTGTAATGCTGGAGTTACTTTCCATACTACATAATAGCCTACAAAAGAAGCTAGTACAAAAACTGTTACAGCAAACACTAAAGGATCAATAGTAGAAGCTGCAACTTGCGAGCTGCCATCTATCACTAAATCTTTTAATTTATCTGATAGTTCTTGGGTATTTTGGGCAATTTCACTAGCTTGCTTAGCTATTATTGGTAATTGATTCATATTTTTTCTCTTAAAATGTTGTTTAACGTCGTGAGTTAAGCCTACTGTGTCATCCCGTGGAGGCATTGCCCACGTGGTCCAGTAAAATAATAAAAAATACAAATAAAAAAAGCTCGATTTATCTCGCTTTATGCTGGATCCCGTGGTCAAGCCACGGGATGACACAGATAAAGCCTATTTACCCAAACTTCTCGTTCACAATTTTGCCATCCTTAGTAACCAACATAGACTGCACTAACTCATCATCCATATTAAGTTTGCCGTCTTGGAGTGCATAATTTAAAAAATTATATAAATTCTTAGAATATAATTTTGAGCTATCAGTTGCAATTTTAGCAGCAAGGTTTGATAAGCCTATTATAGTAACGCCATGTTTAGTAATGATTTTATCGAGTTCCGAGCCTTCAACATTTCCACCCGTTGCGGTTGCTATATCAACAATAATCGATCCATGCTTCATTGATTTTAGCATTTTGTCTGTAACAAGCAAAGGTGCTTTTTTTCCAGGAATTTGTGCAGTAGTAATAACTATATCATAGTTTTTAATGATTTTTGCTAAAAA
Source organism: Rickettsia endosymbiont of Rhinocyllus conicus (assembly GCF_964026465.1). Taxonomy (NCBI): domain Bacteria; kingdom Pseudomonadati; phylum Pseudomonadota; class Alphaproteobacteria; order Rickettsiales; family Rickettsiaceae; genus Rickettsia; species Rickettsia endosymbiont of Rhinocyllus conicus. Next base: position 1,658,890 of record NZ_OZ032155.1, read on the forward strand.
CTCTTCTTGCTTGACTTTATAGCTTTCAGAGCTTTCCCCAGCATAACCTGATTTATCTTGTAGATCCTCTTGCAGTTTTGGCGAAACAAATTTAGCCCCTAAACTCTCTACTTGTTCCTTTGTTGCAGATCTTACATCGTATCCTGCAACGACGCTACCAAGTCTTTTTGCTGTTGCAATTGCTTGTAGCCCTGCAACACCGATACCAAGTATTAGAGTTTTACAAGGTGAAACAGTGCCTGCTGCTGTCATCATCATTGGAAAAGCTTTGGTATAATGATAGCTCGCTTCAATTACCGCTCTATATCCTACTAGGTTACTTTGTGAAGATAGAGCATCCATATTTTGAGCTTTGGTAATTCTTGGTACTAATTCCATTGCAAAGCTAGTAAGATTTTTTTTAGCTGCTGCTTTGATATATTCGTGATTCAAATAAGGCGATAGAAGCCCGATAATAACAGCCCCTTTTTTGGCAAATTCAAGCTCGCTATATTTATCGCTAACAGGCGATGGTTGAACCTTTAATATAATATCAGCATCAGAAATAATTTCGAGTGGTACAGCCGATATTTTAGCACCTACTGCTATATATTCTTCATCAAGAAAGCCAGCATAAACCCCTATATCTTTCTCGACAGTAACGGCAAAGCCTTTTTTAACCAAAAGGCTAGCTACTTCAGGCATTATAGCAACTCGTGTTTCGTGCTTTACTTTTTCTCTTAAGGCAACAATTTTCATAAATACTATTTGTTTTAAGTATATAACTAAGGTATTTTAAACATAATTTACAATATAAAACAATGAAAATAAAAAAGATATTTTTTTTAATTATCGTTTATATTTTTACAAATTCGATTGCGGCATTTGGATCAGATGATAAAGCGGCTATTTTAGAGCTAAAAACATATTTGAGTACGATGAAATCGATTGCAGTAGATTTTACACAAGAAGATTCTAAAGGTAATATAACTCAAGGAAAATTATTGATCAGTAAGCCTTATAACTTCAGATGTAATTATTACCCTCCTTTCCCTATAATTATAGTAGGTACTAAAAATTTTGTATCAATGTATGATTATGATATGGAGCAAGTAAGCCGTATTGCTAGGGATGAAAATATATTTAATTTTTTACTTGAGGATAATGAAAATTTCGACAAAGATTTTGTAGTTGAATCATTTGTTAATGAAAAAGAGTTCTCAAGGATTAATATTTATCACAAAGTAACAGAACGACATAGTGAAATTACTTTAAATAAAGCTAATAAACAAATTGAGTTGCTTAAAATATTTGAGGATACTAATGTAGTAACCATTAAATTTGATAATATAGTCAAAGTACAAAAATTTGATGAAGATTTATTTAAGTTAAAAAATCCTGAAATATTTGGTCCACCTAATAGGTTAACAAAATCAGAAATAGAAAAAAAATATGTTGTTTCTTCTAGCTAAAAAGGTTATGTTAATTATGCTAGTAGTGGGCATCGTGCTTATTTAGTTGGTCAGGTCCGAGAGGAAGCAGCCAGAGTAGGATTCGCTGGGTCACTACTAGTAACAGTTTTCCGTCATTGCGAGAAAATTACGAAGTAATTGACGAAGCAATCTCGTAAAGCAAGAGTATAAAATTCCTGAGATTGCCACGCTCCTTGCAGTCGCTCGCAATGACGATAATTTCTAAAATTTAAATCGTGACCGATATAAATTCAAATAATCAATATATCCCTTTTGCTAGGAAATATCGTCCAAGTAGCTTTGCTGAGCTGCATGGGCAAGAGGTACTTGTAAAAGTCTTAAGTTATACTATCCTGAATAATCGCCTAGCTGGTGGGTATCTTTTAACAGGTATTAGGGGAGTCGGTAAAACTACATCCGCTCGTATTATTGCTAAAGCGGTAAACTGCTCTGCTTTAATTACTCAAGGTAATGATATTAAGACGTGTGAGCAATGTGTAAATTGCGTTAGTTTCAACAACCATAACCACTCTGACATAATTGAAATCGATGCGGCAAGTAAAACTAGCGTTGATGATATACGCAGAATTATAGAGTCAGCTGAGTATAAGCCGCTGCAAGGAAAGTATAAAATATTTATTATTGATGAAGTGCATATGCTTTCTAAAGGTGCTTTTAATGCACTTCTTAAGACTTTAGAGGAGCCGCCTCCACATGTGATATTTATTTTTGCAACAACCGAAGTGCAGAAAATCCCAGCAACGATTATTTCAAGATGCCAAAGATATGATTTAAAACGTCTTAGCTTTGAAGAAATTTTTAAGCTACTTGAGTATATAGTTAAAGAAGAAAGTCTAAAAACAGATATAGAAGCTTTAAGAGTAATAGCTTATAAATCAGATGGTTCTGCTCGTGATGCGGTATCTATTCTAGATCAGGCAGCTAGTTTATCCGCTAAATCTGATAGTATGATTACAAGACAAGCGATTAATCAGATGCTTGGGCTTGTCGACAATAATGTTATACTAGAATTTAGTGAGTATATAGTTAATAGAGATATCGCAAATAGTATTTCTCTAATAAATAAGCTTTATTCTTCTTCAGTTAATCTTGAAACATTTATAGAATCAGTATCAGAATTTATAGCTTATCTTAGTAAAGTAAAAATGTTGCCTAGCTATAGTATGCCGTTATATGAGTCATTTAATGATAGAATTAAAAATATTTTGAGTAAAATTAGTTTCCCGCATTTATCAATTTTATGGCAAATATATAGTAAAGGGGTAGCGGAAATCAAAATTTCCTATAATCAACTTATTGAAACTGAAATGTTGATTATAAAATCAATATATTCAGCCTCGTTACCATTGGATGATTCACCGAGTGATAATAGAGATTTAAAACAGCCATCTACTGAAGAAATAAAAAAAAAATTTGAAATTGTAGATTTTCTTAAGTATCTTTATGAAAATAATGAAATAGAAATATATTATTTCTTATTAAATAGCATAGAGCTTAAAAATTTTTATGATAATAAATTAGAAATTGTGAGTTCTGAGATAACAAGCAAAATAAAGAAACAAATAGAAAATTTATTGTTTGCTTTTAGTAATGAAAAAATCGAAATTATAATATTGAAAGAGCAGCAACAAACGACTCTAAAAAGTCAATTAACAGATAAAATTGAGTCAGGTGATGGTTTTAGTTTAATAAAAAAACACTTTCCTGATGCAAAAATTATGGATATTCTACTTAAAAATTAAAGGATAAAATTATGGTAAACTTTAATCAATTTTTAAAACAAGCTCAAACAATGCAGAAAAAAATGCAAGAAGCACAAGAGCAAATGGCAAATACTAGATATACTGGTAAAGCAGGAGGTGGGCTTGTAGAGATCATAGCAACCGGCAAAGGTGAAGTCGAAAAGGTTTCAATAGATGCATCCCTGCTAAAAGCAGAAGAAAAAGAGATGTTAGAAGATTTAATTAAAGTCGCCTTTAATGATGCAAAACAGAAATGTGATGCAGATTCACAAAATTCTATGTCAGGTGCTTTAAGCGGTATGAGTTTGCCACCAGGTTTTAAAATGCCTTTTTAATTTAAACTACTGGACGCCGTGGTCGAGCCACGGCATGATACCGAGGGCGTTTTCCGATCTATGAAACAATGCCGCCACGGTATGACACCGAACACGTTTTTTGAACTACGCAACAATGCCAAAGTAGTAGGCAAGAATAAAGCCTTTTGGAAAAACTTATCATGCTTTATTTTATCAGACATAATGCCATCTTGTAACTAATAGGAAAGCATTATATAAGATTTTCTATTATAAGTATATATCTAATAAAGAGTAGATAAGCGATTTATAAACTTAATAAATAATTATTGTAGTGTTTAATTAACGTCATATAGTTTTGTTGTTTAGCAATAACAGGATATGGAGCTATATAAATATTATTATTAGAAGATGAGATAGCTGTTGTAAGGTTGTTCACTATAGAGGGTATATCGTAATTATAAGCTACTAAACGCACAGAAGTAATATTATACTTTAAAATAAAATCTGAGGCTTTCTTAATATAATCGTCTTCCGACATTATTTTATTTGGAGCAAGTATCACTTGCTGTTCTAGAACGTTATTTTCTTTTAGTAGATTTTTTAGCTGATCGGAAGTTTCAATGCCGGTAATAAATAATATAGGTGCATATCCAGCTTTTAGTAAAGCAATTCCGGTTTCAATTTTGTGTCCTCCGCCAGCGAATACTATTATTGCATTAGCAGTATTACTACTTGGTTTATAAGAGTTTACCAGATATAAATAGTTAACCACCCTGCATTGCAAATGCAGGGCTTAAGATTATGGCATCAATGCCTTAGCTATAGCTAGTTTTCAACTTGAAAGTTTCCAAACTTATCATCTCTCGATTCATGTTTATCAATATAATCCTTGATCATTTGGTCAGTCACATTGCCTGTGGTTCTGACAAAATATCCAACAGCCCATAAGTGTTTACCCCAATACTGTTTCCGTAATTCTGGAAATTCCTGCTGAATCTTCCTTGAACTCTTTCCTTTTAGATACTGTACCACCTTACTAATACTTTGATAAGGTGGCACAGATACATAGATATGTACGTGATTTGAAGCTATCTTCCCTCTTAATATCTCTACTCCATTATCCTTACATATCTCTTGGGTTAGGTCCTTGACTCTCCTACCAATATCACCAACCAATATATTATATCGATATTTAGTCACCCATACTATATGATAAGTGCAATCGTAAACTGTGTGGCTTATCTTCTTGTAATACTGCATCTCTACATTCTATATGTTAAAACGACGCACTGCAAGTGCGGGGTTTTTCTCCCAAATTTGGGACAATAAACAAAACCGCTAGCCCAAATAGCAAATATTGTTAAAATTGTAAGGGCAATTTTTCGTATCATTTGAATATTTTAATAAATTCAGCTTGAAGAATTTTATCAAATTCAGTCATTTCAATATAAACTCCTAGTTGATTTAGAGATGTTACTAAAGAATTTTCAAGACCACAAGGAATAATTCCGTTGAACTTGCTTAAGTCTGTTGAAATATTTATGGCTATGCCATGATATGTAACCCATTTCCGTACTCTCACTCCTATCGCAGCAATTTTTGATGGAATATCATCATTTGTTTTTACCCAAATACCTACTTTATTTTTTATAATATATGCTTTTATTCCAAAAATATCTAGACTATTTATAATCCATTCTTCAAGCATTCTTACATATAGCTTTAAGTCTTTTGTACGATTCGGTAAGGCTAAATTAAGGATAGGGTAAATAACACGCTGTCCAGCTCCGTGAAAGGTAAACTTACCGCCACGACCAATATAAATAACAGGAATATTATTATGGTTTAATAATTCTTCCTGCTTATAATTAGTGCCGGCAGTATATACATCTAAATGCTCAACTAGATAGACTGCTTCCGGTGCTTCACCATCAATAACTTTGTTAACATAATCTTCCATTAACATTAAGCTATCTTGATAATCTATAGGAGTTGGTATAGTAATGAATTCCATTTTTAAGAAAGCTTTAATAACAGGTAATATTAATCAAATAACTATTTAAAGTACAGAACTATTTAATTAATAGGAGGCTTACCATAATGATTAGAACCAGAAGTACCCCCTTAATACATAATAACACTAACCATTGAAATATCGATATTAACCAAGAGAAAATAGATGTTGTTGTTGACATTTCCACTCCTCTTCGGATAGATCCATCTTGTATCATAAGATAAATTATTATAATCATACTGACACAATAAAAGAAAAAATAACTCCACCAACTAAACAACTGACATTATTCTACTCATAAAGCATAACTTACCTGTTTTTTTGTCTCAAATTTTTCAATCCATAGGAGGCTTACCATAACGATTTGAGCCAGATGTACCCTTAATAAATAAAAGCAACAGCCCTATAAGAGGGGAAAAAATAATACCCAGCAAAAACCAAAACCCTGATAAATTACAATCATGTAATCTTCGTACTGTCAAAGATGTATTTGCAAATAAGTATACAATTAGGACTATTCCAGCTATTAAAGTTAGAAAATCTGTTCTCCCATATTTTCTTTCAGCTAATAGTAAAGCTCCAACAATAATTATCTCAAAAAATATAAAAATAAAGTATTCTTTTATATTAGATCTACCTTTAAAATTAAATATTTTTTTAGTTATACTGTTAATAAAAATTTTTATCATTATTCCTCTAATAGATTATTAACGCCAATTAAACAATTGGCAAAATCCTCATCTCTCACACTAAAAATTATTTCTTCTGTCGTACAAACAAAAGCATAAGGCTTTTTCAAAGGATTAGCTATTTGTACTACAACATCTTTCATTATGGTACCCATATCTAATTCAGCTAAATCTACTGCTCTGCCTAATTTAGTATTGCATGTAAATTCCACCCCATATAATATTTTTCAAGACATTAATGCCTCCTTTCTTACAATACTCTACAGTTTGATCATTGGTGAGCATTTCATTCGTAGTAATTCCATTATTTTTAGCTATATACAACATACCCTTCATAGTTTCTTTTAAAATTGCCTTAGAGACTTCTTTTGACTTAACAAGCGTAACTGCTATTGTCTGATTCACAGCCTTTAAAGCCTGAGCAATGTATCCATGACCGGCAGGAGTAATCTGATTACCAGAAACATCGAGAGCTTTTAAATGAGGATATCTTCCCCATTTAAGGGAGGTAGCTATGTACTCTGCACCATCATCACCGATAATATTGTTAGATAAATTCATAGTTACAATATATCTACCATTAGGAGCATCAAAATGGAAAGAATATAATATATTTTCTACCCCTGTAAAACTAATTTGATTTTTACTAAAATCTAATAAATCTAAATTCAACGCTTGATATTGTAACTTTTAAACTAATAAAAGTATATCACCATTTTGCAAATTGTTATTACTGAGATTTATTACTTTTTCAGGTACTAATCTTCCATGTTGAGGATTGTTAATTTTTTCCAATAGAGATTGGAACTGAGGTTTTGAAGTTAGCCTAGTATTTTTTGGAGAGTTATTTTCTGAAGCGTTAGTACTCACGGCGTATTTAGGTAAACTTGATATAAACGGGGCTGGTATTGAAGGAGTATAGTTAGAATTATTAGTTGTATGCCCTGCACTTGCCCAATTACTAGAACTTCTAATGCTTGGTGCTGGAGCTTTTATATTAAAATCCTTAGGAAGAGAGAAATCATAGCTATATGAAGAAGGAGGGCATATTACAATACAGGGAATACCATTAACAGGAGGACATGTAGTACCACATTTAATTTATATTTCATATATATTTTCCTTTTTATTTTTATAGTATATTAGTTGTGGTTATAACAACCACAGGTTATACTATTCAAACCAAAAAGCAATAGCAAGAAAAATAATGTAATTTTGGATGTATAGCTACTTTAAAAAAAGATTTTAATTTTGATATGATATGAGATTTGTTGGGTGGATCAGAGTAATCTTTTTTTCGTAAGCATAACCTTAGACAAATTTCTGATCCAGAATAAGACATATCTAAAACAATTAAAATACTAATTCTTCATATTTTATTGTTACAACTTCGTAGGATTTAACGCCGCCAGGGGTCATAACTTCCACAATATCACCTACTGATTTGCCAATTAAAGCTTTCGCTATAGGAGATGCAATAGAAACTCTTTTCTTAGTTATATCAGCTTCATATTCACCAACGATATGATACATAACTTCTTCTTCAGTTTCGTCATCTATTAACACGACAGTAGCACCAAATTTTATGCTATCACCTGACAATTTAGCAACATTTATAATTTCTGCTCTTGCTGTTATATCTTCCAGATGTTTAATACGAGCTTCTACGAATGCTTGTTTTTCACGTGCAGCTTCATATTCAGCATTTTCGGATAAATCGCCATGTGCTCGTGCTTCTGCTATATCTTCGCTAACTTTTTTACGCTCTACATGTTTTAAATGCTTAAGCTCATGTTCTAATTTTTCAAAGCCTTGGTCAGTGATAGGAAATTTTGCCATCATTTTGCCATCATATCATATTGTTATTGTGTAAAATTGGTAATTTTAGTATGATATTATATCATCTTTATTATCTTTCGTATACCTAAAAATAAATTATTAACCTCATGAACATTGAAGATTTTGATTTTGAAAAAAAGCGTAAAGCTTTTCATTTATCTGCTATAATACTACCTTTAATATATATACTTATCTCAAGAACCTCTATTACTATACTATTATTTATAGTAACTGCTGCGACTTTGTATTTAGATATATCACGTCATAGTAGCATTAAAATTAGTGAGTTTGTAACTAAGTTTTTTACAAAAATTATGAGAGCAGATGAAAGTAATGGCTCTTTTGCCTTAAGTGGCTCTAGCTTTATGATGCTTGGTTTTTTCTTAACAGCTCTTCTTTTTCCTAAAAATTTGGCAATTTGTTCCTGGCTGATTTTAATTGTTTCTGACTGTCTAGCAGCTCTTGTTGGTACAAAAATAGGCAATAGTTTAAATAATGGTAAGTCTTTTGCAGGCTCTACAGCATTCTTGCTATCCGCAATTTTTATAAGTATATTAGTGTATTTTTACTTAGGATTTAATACTAGTTTTATTATTATTATTATAAGTTCTATAGCAACTACAGCAATTGAATTTTATTCAAAGGATTTGAAAGTTAATGATAATTTATCAATTCCGCTTACTTATTGTTTTTCTACAGCTATCCTTTCTTATATTATTTAAAACATGAAGCTTGCACCGGAATTTTATGAAGTTTTAAGAAATCGTATTAACATATCCGATGTAGTGCGTCAAAAGGTAGTTTTAACTAGAAAATCCGGTAATTATGTAGGTTTATGCCCTTTCCATCAAGAGAAAACCCCATCTTTTACAGTTAGTGATAGTAAAAGATTTTTTTATTGTTTTGGTTGTAAGGCATCAGGTGACGTTATAAAATTTACCTCCAATGTTAGCGGTTTATCTTATAGCGATTCTGCTATAAAATTAGCTACCGATTATGGTATAGAAATACCAAAATTAACCCAGAAGCAAAAAGAGTTTTATGAAGAATCAGACGAGATTTTAAATATTCTTGAACTTGCCAATAAGTTTTTTAAATCACAATTAACACCTGAAATATTAAACTATCTAAATGAAAGAAATATTACTAATGAGACAATAAAGGAATTTTCAATCGGTTTTGCACCTAGAGGTAACAAATTTGAGAAATTTTTTCATGATAAAAATATAACAAATGTGCAACTTGGAAAAGCAGGTCTTATAGGAAAAAGAGAAGATGGCGAAATATATAGCTTATTTTCAAATCGCATAACTATTCCTATCAGAAATATTTACAATAAAATAGTAGGCTTTGGGGGTAGAGTAATTGGGCAAGGTCTACCTAAATATTTGAATTCGCCGGAAACTGTAGTATTCCAAAAAAGCGAAACTCTTTATGGTGAGCATAAAGCCATAAGCAGTAGCTATAAAAAAAATTACTCGATTTTAGTAGAAGGTTATTTCGATGTTATTTCTCTGCATCAAGCAGGATTTAGTGAAGCAGTAGCAAGCCTTGGCACTAGTGTTACTGAAAATCATTTGCACAAATTATGGCGAGCAGGAGATGAAATTATATTATGTCTTGATGGAGATAATGCTGGAATAAAGGCAAGCGTTAGGACAATTAATTTAGCTTTGCCGCTTATTAATAGTGAAAAGAAAATTTCTTTTATTAGGCTACTTAGCGGGCTAGACCCTGATGATGCAGTAAATAAAAATGGTGCGGATTTTTTTACAAAGCTTATAGATACAAGGATAAGCTTATCGGAAATGATTTGGCAAATAGAATATGCTGGTAAAAATTTTAAAACAGCAGAAGATAAAGCTAATTTAGAAAAGAATTTAAAAGATTATTGCAGTAAAATATCTGATAGTAATTTAAGAGCTAGCTATTATAGGTTTTTTAAAGATCAAATATGGCAAAATTTAGTTACAAAACAGCAAAAGACTGTAGCTAAAAATGTAAACTTGCTGCCTCTTAGTAGCGGTTATTCAGAGCTTGAAATATTAGAGCATGCTTTTTGTGCTTTATTAATAAAATTCCCGCAAATATTACAAGAATTCGAAATTAAAGAATTTATATTAAATTTAAATTTTAGTAATAAACTACTTGAAGAATTCCGTAATTGGTACTTAAGTGAGATTATTGATAATGCTGTAGAGGCAGGTGAAATTGCCGCAATTGTGGAAAAAACTAGCTTTTTTGATATTTTTTTATTATTATCAGAAGCAGACAACTTATTCTTAGATATAGCATTTAATAAAGATAATGTTCGCTTAGATTTATTATGGCAATGGTTATACAAAAGATATTATCTATTAAATTTACAGCAAGAATATGCACATATTACAAAAGAATATGTTATAACTAACATTGATGATTATGAGAAAGTTTTGTTTTATAAAAAAGAAATCTTAAAGATTGCAAGTGAATTACAAGACTTAAATGAATCTTTTATTAATCATATTATTGATAATAGCAAATAACAAACTGTAGAAATCGTGATTTATGGCGGTTTCACAATAAAATATTATTATAACTTAATCAGCTTAATTCCATAGGTATTTAATGACAAATACAGATAATAATAATCTAAATAAAATAGATAGTTTACTAAAAAAAGCTAAATCTAAAAAAGGTTCGGTTACTTATAATGATATAAATAGAGCTCTTCCTGATGGGACATCTGTAGAAGAGATAGATAAAGTTATGTTTAGATTTTCCGAGGCGGAAGTAGATATTTTAGATACTAACGAGGATGACGCAATTAAGATTGATGACATGGAAATGGAAGAAGGTTTTAAAATATCCACCAATATTGATCATGAACCTGAAGATGAAACAGAGGAAGAAAATATAGGTACTACCGATGATCCGGTAAGGCTTTACCTGAAAGATATGGGAGGGGTTGATCTACTTACTCGTGAAAACGAAGTTGAAATAGCAAAAAGAATTGAAGAAGGTCGCAAAACATTGATCGCTGCATTATGTAGAAGTCCTATTGCTATGGATAAGTTTAGAAAGTGGTATGCGGATTTAGTTAATGAGAATAATATGTTACTGCGTGATCTCATAGATCTAGAATCTAATATGATGCATGATGATGAGAATTCGGAAAGTGAAGACGATCATAATAGTGATCATGAAGAAGAAGAGCAGGATCACGATCATGAAGAAAATATCTTATCAATGTCTAAAGTAGAAACACAGATATTGCCTAATATTATAGAGCGGATGAAAAAAATCGCTTTTATTTGTGAGGAATTATTAATTGAAACTAAAAAATCTTTTGAAAAGTCTGCTGATCCAAAAATATTACAAAATAGTAAAAAATATAATGATAATTTAGAACTATTAATTAGCGAAGTTTCAGAAATACATTTTAATTCTAAAAGAACAGAAGAAATTTTATCTGAAATGTATGGGATAAATCGTGATTTAATAAATAAAGAAACAGCCTTCTTAAAGCTTGCTGAAAAATACGGAATAACTCGTCAGAACTTCTTAGATGAATATATAGGAGCCGTAATTAATGCAGCATGGAAAGAAAAAATGCTGAAAAATAAGAAAGCTGGTTGGAAAGAATTGCTCACTAAAGAATCGGAGTATATAGATCAGATGATTGCTGAATTATCAGCGATAGAGATTAATACCGGTCTTCTAGTTAATGATTTTAAAAAGTTAGTAAATACTATCCAAAAAAGTGAGCGACAAACGTTGCAAGCGAAAAAAGATATGATAGAGGCGAATTTACGCTTAGTAATATCTATTGCTAAAAAATATGCTAATAGAGGCTTACAATTCTTAGACTTAATTCAAGAAGGTAACATAGGACTTATGAAAGCGGTTGATAAATTTGAATATCGCCGTGGTTATAAATTTTCTACTTATGCAACTTGGTGGATTAGACAAGCAATAACAAGAGCGATTGCCGATCAAGCAAGAACTATACGTATTCCTGTGCATATGATCGAAACAATTAATAAGATAATCAGAACTTCAAGACAAATGCTTAATGAGCTTGGTTATGAACCAACTCCAGCAGAAATAGCAGCAAGACTTTCTATGCCGATTGATAAGGTAAGAAAAGTTATGAAAATAGCTAAAGAGCCGATTAGCCTTGAAAATCCGGTAGGGGATGGTGATGATAATAGTTATTTAGGTGATTTTATTGAAGATAAAAACGCAGTAGCACCGATTGATGCGGCAATTCAATCAAATTTACGTGAAGTTACAACTAGAGTGCTTGCAACCCTTACGCCTCGTGAAGAAAGGGTGCTTAGAATGCGTTTTGGAATAGGTATGAATACTGATCATACGCTTGAAGAAGTAGGGCAGCAATTTAAAGTAACTAGAGAACGTATAAGACAAATTGAGTCAAAAGCCTTAAGAAAGTTACAACATCCTATCAGATCCAAAAAGCTTAATAGCTTTAGAAGCGGTGGAAAACGTGGTGATGGTAACCCTTCTGATTTGTTAGAGGCTTAAATCTAAACTGTTATCTAGTTGCTAGGTTGTTGTATAGCTTGGAAAATGCCCTGTATGTCATTCCCGCTTTCGTGGGGAGGCATTGTTGTGTAGATCATTTTCTCGTCATTGCGAGGAAAAACTGTAAGTTTTGACGAAGCAATCTCATCATTATTTCCTGAGATTGCCACGTCGCTTCGCTCCTCGCAATGACGACTCTCGATCCACGCGGGCAACGCCGCCGCGGGATGACAGAGGGGAAATTGATCCATGCGGGCAATACTTTGTGGGAATGACATAGAAGCCATGCAACGAGTAGATCTCACCACCGCATGATAATTGTAAAACTATGTATCGATATAAAATTAGTGTTGAATATCTAGGCACGAATCTTGCGGGTTGGCAAAGACAATCGGGAGTAATGTCGGTACAGCAGATATTAGAAGAAGCGATCTATAAATTTTCTGGTGAGCAAGTAACATTATTCGGATCAGGTAGAACTGATGCTGGAGTTCATGCAATAGGTCAAATAGCACACTTTGATCTCTCAAAATATTTTGAACCTTATAAAATTATCAGAGCCATTAATTATTTTACAAGACCATATATAGTAGGAGTGTGTAATTGTGAATTGGTAGACAATAATTTCCATGCACGTTTTTCCGCAATAGCACGTCATTATGTATATAGAATTCTTAATAGACCCTACCCATCAGTAATTGATTTTGATCGTGTTTGGTGGATTAGTGTGCCGTTAGATATTTCAGCTATGCAAAAAAGTAGCTTATATCTTTTAGGTAAACATAACTTTACTTCATTTAGAGCTAGCTCTTGTCAATCAAAATCTCCCATCAAAACCTTAACAAATCTTGATATTATAAAGGAAAATGAGGAAATAAAATTATATTTTTCTGCCCCCTCTTTTTTACATCACATGGTGCGTAATATAGTCGGTAGCCTAGTATTAGTCGGTAAAAATATTTGGCAAGCTGAACAAATGCAGCAAGTTTTAGAGGCAGCAGATAGAAAAGCTGCCGGTCCTACCGCCCCTGCTTGCGGTCTTTATTTCATAAAAGCAGATTATTAAATAGTTATTAATTTGTTAATAATATATATTGACATGAACATTGAAACTATGTATAATGCCTTTACTAATAATTAATTAACTTATATTAAAGGAATTTTTATGAAAAATAAAGAACAAAATTTTACAAGTACAAGTATAGAGCCACTAATGATGATAGAAGATTTATTAGAAAGTATAGACATTTTTATGATGATAGAAGACACATTACCTGTAAAAAGTAGTAATAGTTTTTATAATACAGTTGTATATGGTTTTAATTATGCGTTAGAGGTAATAGCTCCTTTAGCAAAAAATATTTGCGAATATTTTGCTGGTACGAGTCAAAATATAGAAGATAATGTGCATGTTTCTGATATAGGCAATACACCTGAATTTTGGGACAGTTTCACCTCTTACTATATATAATTATCTACTCGTCATCCCGTAACCAAGTCTATAGTGCCAGATAGTTAGTTTTAAAAAAATGTTATATTTTATTCAGGTATAGGTGACCTTATATGTCGTTCCCGCAGAAGCAGGAATCTAGAAAAATAAACATAAAAGCAGCAAGCTTTTAAAATTAAAAGCTTAAGTATCTCGCTTTATGCTGGATTCCCGCTTCCGCAAGAATGACATAGAATAAAAACTGTCCGATAGTCCGGTATTATAGATTTGATCATGGGATCCAGAAATAATAAAAAATACAAACAACAAGGATTGCACCATTTTATGGCTGATGCATCCACCATACTACAAAAGGTTTCGACACCCCAAAATAGCTTTAACTACTTCAAACAAAAAAGTCAATCGGTTTCCTTTGTCATACCGTAGTGGTTTGCCTGCGTGGATCATTTCCCCTTGTTACCCCGTGGTCAAGCCACGGTATGACAACATGGACGTTTTTCGAGTCGTGCAACAAAGCCGATCTGTGGGATGCCAAGGAACAAACCATCTTCGTAATGACACCTAATAATACTCTTTACCAATCTCGATCTTCGGGCGACCGTTAGCTACTCGCCATTTATTAGTATCACGAAGCGATGGTGTGCAGCCGCAAAATTCTTGCTTATAAAAATGCTCCTCTTTAGCAATTTCATACATACGACTTGCTCCACCGTCTTTACGCCAATTATAAGTCCAGTAAGTTATACCCTCATAATGTGATGATGCTTTAACTCCCGATTCATTAATCTGGTTCATGTCTTTCCATCTGGAAATACCAAGCGAGCTACTAATGACTTTAAACCCATTTTCATGAGCGTATAAAGCCGTACGCTCAAAACGCATATCAAAGCACATAGAGCAGCGTTTGCCTCTTTCTGGCTCAAACTCTAAGCCTTTAGCACGTTTAAACCAGTTTTGCGGATCATAGTCAGCATCAATAAATTCGATATTATGCTTTTCGGCAAAACGTATATTTTCATTCTTACGCAATTCATATTCTTGCTTAGGATGAATATTAGGGTTATAAAAAAATAGCGTAAAATTAATACCGCTACTCATCATTTTTTCCATTAAAGGACCAACGCAAGGACCACAACAAGTATGTAATAATACTTTCTCTTCACCGCCAGGTACTTCAAAAACCTCACTCATATTAATTCACCAAATTCTTTTTATATGTCTCTTTATAAAATCTCAGGATTATAGAGGATACTAAAGCAAGTGCAATTAAATAATATGAGATTGCGTAATTGTCGCCGGTCATTTTCATTAATAACATTGCTGCCATCGGAGCAGTACCGCCAAATATAGCAGCAGCAAGGTTATATGAAAGTGCAACACCGGTAAACCTTACGCTAGTTGGGAATATTTCTACTAGCACTGTCGGTATAGGTCCCATATAAACAGCAATAATTCCGGCAAATAATATTTGTGAGATGATTTCTAAAGCAAAATTCATTGATCCAAGGCAAATGAAAATAGGATAAACTAATAGAATTAGTAAAATAATACCGCATATTAGTACAGGACGACGCCCTACTCTATCTGAAATATAAGCCGATATTGGAAACACTACCATCATAACAACTAATATTACGCTACTTACAATAACGCTTTGTTGGTTAGTATATCCAAGAGTTTGCATAAAATTGCCGATAAAAACCGTCGAAGTATAAAAAGGTGCAGTTACAGTAATATAAAGTCCAAGTGCTACGATTAGCTCTTTTGGGTATTTTGTTAAGGTTTCCCGTAGAGGAAAACGTGCTAGCCTACCGCTCTCTTTAGCTTTCTTATATATAGGGCTTTCTGATAGATTCTTCCTAATATATAAACCTACCGAACTAATGAATAATCCAGCAATAAAAGGTATTCTCCATCCCCATTCAAATAACATATCAGCCGGCATAAAATACGAAAAACCAGCAGCGGTTATAAGCCCAAGTAGCATGCCCCCGCACATACTAACGAATGAGGCACTACCCGCAAGCCCTCTTTGCTCAAATGAAGCATGCTCAACTATATAAGAAATACAGCCGCTAAATTCACCGCCTAAGGAAAATCCTTGAATTAGTCTTATAATAGTTAGAATAATAGGTGCAGCAATCCCAATAGTTTTATATCCTGGGAGTAAACCTATTCCAGCAGTTGGCACTGCCATAGTTATAATGCCGACTACTAAAGCAATACGTCTACCGAATCTATCACCGATATTACCAAAAATGATACCTCCTAAAGGACGTACTATAAAACCTGCAGCAAATACTGCAAAAGTTAGAGTATCACGCATTTCAGAATCAGGGAAAAAATGCTGACCTATAATATAAGCAAATTGGGCATATAATGCATAATCATACCACTCTAAGGCATTGCCTACCATGCCTGATATTACTACTTTTTTCATTTAAAACTATTATATTAATATTAACAGGATAATAAGGTGAATATTTTATATTCTCAAGTAAAAATATATCTTAGATGAGTTTTAAAAAAGATTAAATAATAATTATGCTTTAAAGATGATTAAAAGTAGCTTTCAAATATTACTTGCATTAATAAATCTGATAATTATTATTTAGCTTTTATTTATTGGTTAATCTTAATGCAAAAATATATTATTTTATCAATAGTAGCCTCTTGCTTATTAATGAGCTGTAATTCAATTAATAATAAAAATTTGTCTCAAGGCAAAGAAGTTTTAACGTTATTCCCTTTAGAGAAATACGACCAAAACGTTTCTACTTGGTTAAATCCTAATGATCCTAATTATAATACTCCATTATTAGCTGTAGATACGCAGCAGAGACATTTTAAATTATTTTATGAGTATAAATATGGTAAATTATCTCCGTGGGATCAAAATTTTGTTAATTTAGTTCTGCATAAAACTTCTCCGGAAGATATAGTATCTATACAAGAAGAAATAGTGAGTAAATATAGCAATAGAGGTAAAAAAGCAGAAAATGATATAGGTTATGCTGAAAATTATCGTCCTTACTCACCTGCTTGGGCTGATCAAATTACTTATAATATGAATATAGCTCAATTCGCTAATTTAGATTATAACCCTAATAATAGAGCTATAGCTATTGATAATTTACATGCTAGAGCATTGCCAACAAATGATGTACATTTTTACAGCAATAAAATTGCTGGACAAGGATATCCTTTCGACAATCTTCAAGAAACTGCTATTTGGGCAGGAACACCTCTATATGTAGTTGGAACTACTATGGATAAAAATTGGTCTTTAGTAATAGCCCCTTCATCGTTTTTAACTTGGGTAGAAAGTAGGGGCATCGCTAAAGCATCAAGCAGGTTTATAGATAATTGGCAAAAAGCAGCTAAATTAAAGCTTGGTGCGATTACTCAAACAAATACAAATATTATAGATTTAAATGGCAGGTCTTTATTTACTGCTTATATAGGATCGGTATTTCCTATAGTAGATAGTAAAGATACCTCAAATAAAAAATTAATGATACCAGTAGTAGAAAATAATCGAGCTATTATTAAACATGTATCAGTACCTAATGAAAATGTTGAAGTTATGCCTTTAAGCTTTACTCAGCATAATATGGCAAACCTTATGAGTAGTTTAATAGGTAGACCTTATGGTTGGGGAAATATGTATTTTTATAATGATTGTTCTGCAGAATTAAAAAATCTTTTTACACCTTTTGGTATATGGCTACCTAGAAACTCAGGTGCTCAGGCAGAATTTATTAAGGAAAATTTTTATGCAGTTGATATGAGTGCTGCCACTCCGTTAGAAAGATTATCTTATCTAATTAAAAATGGAAAACCTTTTTTTACTATAATACATATTGAAGGACATGTATTTTTATATATAGGTAATTATCCCAACGTTCATAATAAAGAAAGTACCTTAATGGCTATGACCTATCAAAATATATGGGGATTGCGTCCTAAAAACGAAAATAGTCGTATTGTGATTGGAGGCAGCTTGTTTTTGCCATTATTACTGGAGTATCCGGAAGCTCCTAAAGCTCAGTCGCTTGCTGATAAGAAACGTTTTGAAATATTATATTTAACTGATTAATTTATTTTATTTTATCTATGTTTTTCATGTCCTAGTTTCTTATCTAATTTGACGTTTAATTTAGTTGGTGTTGTTATTATGCTTTTTTGAATATTTTGTCTTTTTTCTTGAGATAATAAATTTTCATTATTATTGGATATTTTCGCTATAATCTGATTAATATTATTCTGCTCCAGTTTTATCGCTTTATCGTTATTTAAAATTAGTTCTCCAATTTTTTCACCAATTTTAGGGGCATATTTCACGGCAAAAATTGAAACAGGCAAAACTACAATAGAAAAAGCTGCTCCTGCTGTTGCAACGCTAATCGCTCCGACTAAAAGGGCACAAGCAGCACCGGCAATTTTCCCGGTAGTTTGTTTAAATAGATTACTTCTTCTTGTAAGTTCTGAAGATATTTCTAATACTTTACTAAATTCTTGTTGTATATAAACACTTATTTCGTTGGGAGTCTTATACTTATTTATGCCATATCTTAAAGACGTACGGAATAATTTTACGTGCGATTGTGCATAATTAATTATTTCGTCGAAATTCTTTTCTTTTAAAAGAACTTTAAACACGTTTTTTATTTTTAATTTTTCTTCGCTACTTATTTTTTCAGCTCCAAAATACATTTCTACTAGATTTTCTGCTACGATATCCTGTGATTGTTCAGAAATATTTTGATTATTCTCATCTTCTGGAGTAATCAGAATTACAAATAATTTTAGAGCTAGAGAAAAACTATCATCATTAATAACACGTAGCCTTAAGTGATTTTTAAGCCTTGAAATACATACATTTATATATTTTTTAGCTTCAGGTTTTGAATTAAGTCTTACCGCATAATCTATAGCAAGCATATTTGCAAGAGTTGAGCAGGTAATTTCGGTAAGGTTATTAATAAAATTATTAATAATGTCTTTTTTAAATAAAGTAGTATCTATATTATTCATGTTGAAGATAATTCTCGTATATATAATATTAATTTGGCATAAATAAGGTTAGGAGGGTGAGCTACTGAAAGTTTGTAAATATTTTTAGGTGTTAATACTTCTTCATTTCGTACTCTTACAAATGATATAAGCGTGTTAGGCGGCATATAAGAATAGATTTCATGAAATATTTTTAGGAAAGTTATAAAATCCACAGCTGCATATTTTATATTTATACTATAATTATTTACACGAATATTTTCATTTTCGTTTGCCGGAATATTATTTTTAAAAAAGACTGAGTTTATTGATATATCTATAGGTTCTAGTAGATTATATTTATTGCTCAAACCTTTTATTTTAGGAATTAATTCTTGATAATTTAAGCAGGTTACTTTATTTGGTAAACTTAAATCGACATATTTCTTATAGGATTCTAAAATTTCTTCTTTAGAATTTTGCACGGAATAAAGCTTTAATACTTCTTCAGTTAAACTTTCTTGAGCTAATTGTTTATCAAGAATTGATTGTGCATATTCTTGCTGTAAACTTTTTATTACCCAAACAGTTAATGAAATAAAGAAAAAATATATAATAAATTGAAAGAATATAAGATTCTTTAAATACACAATATATTTTTGAAACATCTCTTTACCTTAAATAATTTAAGTTTTTTCGTCAATGATACTAACAAATAAAGGGATTTCTACTCTATTTGATATATCAATTATTTTATCCTTATATATAACGTAATCTATATACAAATGAGGTAATTTATTTTTTACGCTTGTCATATGATCATTAAGCATTTTGATTGACTCATCTACCGAGATACCTTGAGTATTATAATTAAGCAATAGTTTAATTAATAAGTGTCTTTTTGAAACCAGTAAAATATTATCTATATTTGTTAATTCCCATTTTATTTCTTTTACTTTAAAAGATGGATTAAGGGTAATAATAAGTTTTTCAAGTAGTTCAAATGGTAATGGTACTGGTGCTTCCAGTAATTTGTCTATTACGTATAAGTCAGCAAGGCTAGTAGTATTTTTAATATATGGATATTTATATTTTATATTATCATATTCTTGATTTGTGGCATAATATTTTTCATTAATAAAGTTAGTGTCTTTATAATTTATATCTGTACGATATTTCATAACACCAGCAGTAATTATTAGTATTGCAAGTAATGCAGCAGATAATTTAAATGTTAAGCTTCTTATAATAGTTAGCTTTTTTATTGATTTTAGATAACTATTAGAAGCAGGAAAGTTTTTATGTTTGATAAGTAATTTACTGATATTTGTATCTATAAGTCGAGTATTCTCTAAATTTGGTTCGTTTAATATGTTATCAACTGGAACAAGGATTACACGATAATCTTCAAAGCTTATAGGCTCTAATAAAGATTTTAATTCTTCATCTACTATAAGAATAATGCAAACTTCTTTATTGAGATTATTGATATAGTTTTTAAATAATATAAAGCAGTCATTAATTTCCTGTTCTATAATACCTTGAACATAGCTAGCTGTCTTATCAAATGGATATTCAAAATTTCTAATGGTGATTATATTATTTTTATGTTTGATAATGAACTTTATACCGCTAGCTTGTGTTGCAAAAGCACAAATTTGAAAATAATTTGCAAATTTATTATTTTCTACATTTTGAACTATTTTATTGATAATAACTTGTAGTTCTAGCGTTAAAAAATACATTCCTTTAAAATTAAACAATCTATTTTCTATTACGCATGAAACTATATCGCTTAAAGGAGATGACATAATTAAAAGCGACCAAATCTCGCTTGGTTGAGAAGTAACCTCATAAACACAATGAGCTATAATATCTTCTTTTTCAAAATACCCTGCAATAAATTGTTCAATAGGATCTATCTTGACTATAGATTGCAATACTGGCAACTGATCATGACGCATCTTGCATTCAGTGTTATCAAGTAAAAAGTAAATATCGCTTTTGGAAAATTTATTAAAAAAATTCTTATATAAGCTTAAATCAATTTGCTCTTCTTCCTTATAAGGAATAAATAATTTATCTAATATTTTATCGCCAAGAAAAGCACTAAGAAAAATGCCTTTATTGCCTAATAAAACTACA
This sequence comes from Rickettsia endosymbiont of Rhinocyllus conicus, assembly GCF_964026465.1. Taxonomy (NCBI): domain Bacteria; kingdom Pseudomonadati; phylum Pseudomonadota; class Alphaproteobacteria; order Rickettsiales; family Rickettsiaceae; genus Rickettsia; species Rickettsia endosymbiont of Rhinocyllus conicus. The sequence continues at coordinate 1,680,059 of NZ_OZ032155.1, forward strand.
ATATTTTTTTTCAGTTTAAATAAGTCAAAAATATTTTTCATGAATATTTTTTATAAATTAAGTTTATTTTGATTATAATTCATTATATATAATTAATTTTTATACTTATCATAATATATATGTCTAAATTTACCACCGAAGAAATTAGAAGTAAATTCATATCTTACTTTAAAGCAAATAATCATACGCATGTAAGTAGCAGTCCGCTCATTCCTCATAACGATCCGAGCCTTATGTTTGTTAATTCTGGTATGGTACAGTTTAAAAATGTCTTTACTGGGCAAGAAAAAAGACCGTACGACAAAGCAGTAACCAGTCAAAAATCGCTACGGGCAGGCGGAAAACATAATGACCTTGAAAATGTTGGCTATACCGCAAGGCATCATACGTTTTTTGAGATGCTCGGTAATTTTTCTTTCGGTGATTATTTTAAAGAGCAGGCTATATATTATGCTTGGAATTTATTAACTAAAGAGTTTGAATTGCCTAAGGATAAGCTTTATGCAACAGTTTATCACACTGATGACGAAGCAGCTTCTTACTGGAAGAAAATAGCAGGGTTTTCGGATGACCGCATAATTAGAATTAAAACAAATGATAATTTTTGGTCAATGGGTGATCTAGGTCCATGCGGTCCGTGCTCAGAAATATTTTATGATCATGGTGAGCAAATATATGGTGGTTTACCTGGCACTAAAGATGAAGATGGTGACCGCTTTATCGAAATTTGGAATATGGTATTTATGCAATATGAACAGATTGATAAAGATACCAGAATAGATTTGCCGAAGAAGTCGATTGATACTGGAATGGGTCTTGAGCGTATGACAGCAGTGCTACAGCATGTTAATAATAATTATGATATAGATTTATTCCAAGAAATAATTAGTTTCACAGAGAATATATTAAAGGTGAAAGTAGAGGCAGAAGCAAAATTCTCATACCGTGTTATTGCTGATCACTTAAGAGCTTGTAGCTTTTTGATAGCTGATGGGGTAGTGCCGTCAAATGAGGGACGTGGTTACGTGCTACGCCGCATTATGAGAAGAGCTATGCGTCATGCTCATATACTCGGGTCAAAAGAGCCGCTAATGTATAAGTTACTGCCGAAACTTGTTGATTTAATGGGTAATACATACCCTGAGCTTAAACGAGCAGAAAGCTTTATAAGCAGTATATTGGAGCAGGAAGAAATTAGATTTAAAACTACTTTAGAGCGGGGTTTAAAATTACTTTCCGAAGAAACGGAAAACCTCAATGCAGGTGGTAGATTATCAGGTGAAGTAGCGTTTAAGTTATATGACACATATGGATTTCCTCTTGATTTAACCGAAGATATTTTAAAAAATCGTAATATTGCTGTTGATCATCAAGGATTCGAGCAGCAAATGCTTGAGCAAAAAGAGCGTGCTAGAAAATCTTGGCTTGGATCAGGTGAATCTAAAACCGATCAGCTATGGTTTGATATTAAAGCAAAATATGGCAGTACAGAGTTTTTAGGCTATAATCTTAACGAAGCTGATGGAAAAATAGTTGCTTTAATTAAAGATAATGCTTTAGTAAACGATATTAGCGAAATAGATACGCAATTTCTCTTAATAGCCAACCAAACGCCTTTTTATGGTGAGTCAGGTGGGCAGATGGGCGATATCGGAGTAATTAAAACCCAAAATTGTGAAATAGAAGTAGTCGATACTCTAAAATATCTAGGTTCTATCATAGTTCATAAATGTATATTGAAAAAAGGTAAGGTTACTACGAATGAAAATGCTAATTTTAGTATTGATGTTAAATATAGACAGAATTTAAGAATTCACCACTCGACAACGCATCTACTTCATGCGGTGTTGCATCAGGTACTTGGCAAGCATGTTACGCAAAAAGGATCACTCGTTGCTACTTCTTATTTGAGATTTGATATTAGCCACCCTAAAGCTTTAACTCCTGAAGAAATTATTTTAATTGAAGATAAGGTAAATGAGATTATTAGAGGTAATCATGAAGTAGATACTACGCTTATGTCTACCGAAGATGCTGTAAAACAAGGAGCTATGGCATTATTTGGCGAGAAATACGATTCTGAAGTTAGAGTAGTTAAGATGGGCGAAACTTCGCTCGAGCTATGTGGCGGTACGCATGTTAGACATACCGGTGATATTGGTTGCTTTAAAATTACCAGCGAATCAGCTATTGCAGCAGGTATTCGTAGAATCGAAGCAGTTTGCGGTGAATTTGTAATTAAGCTAATTAGAGAAAAAGAGGGGTTACTTAAAAATATAGAAAATAGCCTAAAGACTAACAAAAATGAGCTTGTCAGTAAAGTTAACAATATTTTAGAACGTAATAAAGAGCTTGAAAAGGAGTTAGAAAAAACTTATTTAGCTAGTTTAGATTTAAGCGTCGAGCAGATTGAAAAACAAGCCGAAAAGATCAAGGAAATTAAGTTAATTTATCGTCATGTAGAAAATTTAGACAATAAAATTTTACGTCAAGCTGCTGAGAATTTAGCTAAAAAAGCAGAAGATTTAGTAGTGGTATATGTTGGAAATAATAGCTCTAAACTATCTATTACTGTTGCAATAAGTAAGGCTATAACAGATAGATTTAATGCAGGGTTCATTGCAAAAGAACTTTCGTTATTCTTAGGTGGTAGCGGTGGCGGCGGGCAGCCTTCCATTGCCCAAGCTGGTGGAAGTGATCTTGCCAAACTACCAAAAGTCAAAGACCAACTACAAAGCCTATTAGATATTTAATATAACTTTTAATTAAAAAGGCAATATTATTGTTGTATTGTTAGTAGAAAATGTATATAGTGCGTTTATAGTTTTTTAACTTGAACTGGGGACAGTCAATTTTGCAAGTTTCGCCTGTGCTCACGTATTAAGTATACGTTCCGCAGTCTCACTTTTAAATTAACTATCCCGAGTCCAAGTTAATTCACTATATATTAATAGTCAGCAATTATAAGTGTCTAAAAAGCCTAAACACGACGAAATTATAAGAAGTGCGTTTGAAAACCCTTTAGTTTCTAAAGAGTTTTTTTAGATGCATTTACCCCCTTATATACAGAATCTAATTTCTCTTGAAAACCTAAAAATGGAAAAAGACAGTTTTGTAGATAAAAGACTCAAAAAATCTATAGTAGATATTTTATAGTCCCTTTGGTGGTTAAAACCTCCATCTTCCAGATGGAAAAGCTTTAGCTTGCCATGTGCGCCATGATGCGTTAGCATCATAAGCACCATGACTCAATACAGCAACAAATCACACACAGTTTACTATCATCGCTATCATATAGTGTGGATTACAAAATATCGATACAAGGTGTTAACCTATGATATCAAAAAGCGAGTGAGAGAAATTATTGCAGTAGTTGCAGAAGAGCTCAATATTAAAATAGAAAATGGAGTAATATCAAGCGATCATATACATATATTTGCCAATATACCACCTCATATTAAAGTAAGTGAATTTGTGCAAAAAGCTAAAGGAAGATCGTCAAAAAAGATACAAGAAGAATTTCCAATATTAAGAAAAAAGTATTGGGGTAGACATTTATGGGCAAGAGGATACTTTAGTTCGACTAGTGGCAATGTGACTGATGACATGATTAATGAATATATTAATAGACATACTGATGCTCATGAACCAGCAATGACTACTAATATAAGACTGGAATAAGCTTTAGCTTGATTCTCGACTTCTAGTCGCTATAGACAAACTTTCATCTCTCAGATGAAAGTGATTGATTTTCTGCTAAGTTTGGAGATAGAAAAGGTTACTTATATCTGCTCTTAGAGCATCAAAGCTCGCCTAATCATAATATGGCTTTGAGGTTATTTCGGTATATGTTTAAAATTGCCGAATATCATAAAAAATCAACAAAAAGCAAAAAATTTCCTTTCATATATCCATTAATATTTTATAACGGTGTACAAAAATATAATGCTCCACGAAATCTATGGGAATTATTTGAGAATAGTGAACTTGTAAAATCTACATGGAGCGGTGATTATCAATTAATCAATGTACATGATATTCCGGACGAAAAATTGAAAGAAAAAGCATGGTCTGGGATTTTGCAATTTTTTATGAAGCATATTCATGAACGTGATTTATTAAAAAGGTGGGAAGAAGTAGCTGATCTTTTGCCTAAATTTGCTAAAATAGATATTGGTATTGAGCATATAGAACTAATTTTATGCTACACTTTGACCAGAATTAAACAAGATGATATAATAGAAGTAGAAAAACTACTTAAATCAAAATTAAATCCTAAAAAAAGAGAAAACGTTATGAAAAGTATAGCTCATCATTGGATGCAACAAGGTAGAGAAGAAGAAAAAGCTATTATGCTAAAGAAAATGCAAGAAGAAAAAGTTATGATGGCAAAGGAAATGATGAAAGAAGGGTTTTCTTTAGAGTCTGTTATAAAAATTACAAAATTGTCTAAAGAAGATTTAGAAAAATAAATATTATGAAAAGTATAGCACACCATTGGATGCAACAAGGCTAGTTAATGTTAAAATTTTTGTTAGTTTGAGTAAATAATGCATCTAGCGTGCCGTTTTTGACAATCTTTTTACATTGTTCATATAAATCAAAATCGTCATTTAATATATCATCATAGTTTGTATATAAATAGTTAATAAACGCAATAGAATCTTTTAACGCTAACTGCACGGCTTTATTATCTTTATCGCAACTCTCTATAATTTCAGGGAGTAGAATATTTCTTGTCTTATCATAAATCATATTTCCTGCTTCTTGTACACAGGCTTGAAACTTTTGAACGAGGGAATTAGGTTGAGATATTTCTTTAGGATTTATTATTTCGTTTTTACGTGCGTGGGTTATAGTGATAGCTACTTTCTTAAAATAATCCTCTACATCCTGCATTCCGATTTTATGGCGAAGAATATCATTTATACTAATTATTTCATTCTTAAGCTTTCTATCTTGTCTTTTTTCTAACCAAACACAAATTATATCTTCTATTGTATCAGTTATAAAGTCTGCTATAGCTCCAACAAAAGGTAAATCTTTAATTACTGGATTGAAAAATTTTATTCCAAACAATATTATTCTTTCTCCTATAGTTTTTTTAATATTATTTTTAAAAAACTCAGTTTCTGCAATACCGCAAGCTTTTAAAATATTTTTTGTATTCCAAAAAAGTGCATTACAATAATTGTATAATTTAGGATTCTCTTCTTTTAATCTTTCAACTTCCCTATTAATTTCTGCTTTATTTATAATTCCGCCATCTTTTAATATATTCTCATGTGCATTTAATCGGATATTTACTTCAGTACCTAACAATTTAAAATTAGAGGTTTCTAACTCTACTTTCTCATTTTGGATTATTTCCATTATATCTTTAAACAAGTCTCTGCCCTCTTCATTTACTAGCTGCCATTCATTGAAGTTAAAATATTCAGCACTCTTAACAAAGCACTGAATAAATTTTTTGGATTCTATTTCTTTAAATATTTGTTTTATTGTTTCTTCATCAATTTCAGCGGGATAAATAGCTGCTACTTTCTCAAAATTATTATTATTAAACTTATATATTAGATGGTTTCCAAAAACGTTTCTTTTTTCTAATAATATTATGGCATTATCCTTAATATCTCTTACATAAGATAAAAGTGGTGCTTCGGTGGAAAGTTTTGCTTCTTCGTTTGTTATACTATTGACGTCCATAATATCACTCGCCGCTATCTTAAGTCCTAATCCTTTATTTAAAAATAACGGCTTATGCGTTTTATACTGCTCTGCTAACGGATCATCAGTTGCGGCAAGTAACATGGTAGCAAACTCCTCTAAGTTATCATTTTGAAATATTTCATAGCGTCTATCTTCAAAGATTATCTTGCCTGCTATTTTTTTGTGATCTTTATTAACTGCTACTGTAAAAGTAAAATGGTAGTTTTTTACACAGTTTAAAATAAACTGACTTTCTAGCTGATTTATAACCCCACTCTTTAATATAGTTTTACATATTTCCTTTAAAAATACTCGTGTTTCAGCTATATTCGGAAATTCCTTAAAACATCCATTAAACCACTCTATCACTTTAGGATTTTTTCTTTTTGCGTATTCCTGAGTGATATGGTCAGTTATTTTATGTAGGGTAGTTTTAAATACTGGATATGAATTTTTGTAAAGTTTTTGGTTTTCAGTTAAAATCGTTATTTTAAGTAATTCTGCAAAGTTTCTATAGCCTACTTTAATAAACGACATTTCGTTTGATATTTTAGCTAAACCCTGAGCAGCTATATGTTTGACATATCTATCATTTTTGGAATCACTTATTACTTCGCTTAAATCTGTAAATAATTTTTTTGTATGTTTTACTTTTTTAATCTCAATTAGAATTAAAATTGCTTCAGATTTAACATCAACATCAGGGTTATTACTTAGTTTTATTAATATTTTAGATGCTTCTTGTCCTATATTAGGATTTTCTTGCACCATCCAACCTAAACTTCTTAAAATTGTAAAATTAATATAATTGTTGAAATCGCTAATTTTATGGATTAGTAGCTTCAATAGTTCTAATCCATCTTGTGCTAAATTAGGATTTGCTTGTACTATCCAACCTAAGCTTGTTATAACTTCAGGTGTAACATTGTTTTTATGAACTACTTCTTCCAATAATATATCAAATATTTTCTGTGCCAAATTAGGTTTTATTTGTACTATGGAAGCTAAACTGCTAACAGCTTTAGACCTAACATATTTATTAGTGTAAGGATTTGTAATTAACTTTCTTAATATTGTAAATACTTTTTGTGCTAAAATTGGGGTCGTATTTACTAATCTTGCTAAACTTTCAACAACTGTAAATTGGATATAATCATTATAATTATTTAACAGTTTTTTTAGTGTATCAAATACCTTTGGCGTTATATCTGGTATTGTGTTCGTTAATTCAACTAAGCTCCAAGCGGCTGCAGATTTTACTCGAATTTCAGAATTTTCTAATAAATTTTTTAGCATATCAAATATTTTTGGTGTTATATCAGGTGTCGTATTTATTAATTCAGCTAAACTCCAAGCAGCTGCAGATTTTATTTCATTTCTATGATCGTTTATTAGTTCTTTTAATATATCAAATGTTTTGTGTACTGAGGTGGCCCAATTTGTCTAGACTAAAAATTAAGATTTATGAGATATAAATTGTATTATAATTTTACTCAATAATTTTTGTAGAATACACCTGTTCTGGAGTGAGATATTCTAATGACTGGTGCATTCTTTTTCTATTATAAAAATTTATGTAATCAGTTATAGCATTTTTTGCCTCCTTGACAGTATTTAAAACCATCAAATATATTTTTTCTTGTTTTAATGAACGCCAAAATCTTTCTATAAATACATTATCTAGGGCTCTGCCTTTACCATCCATACTGATTTTGATTTCACGTTTAATTAGTTTATCTGTAAAATCTTTTGATGTAAATTGAGAACCTTGATCTGTATTAAAGATTTCAGGCTGACCATATTTTATTATTGCTTCTTCAAGTGCATCAATACAAAAGTCACTTTCTAAACTAATAGACACCTTCCAGCTCACAATATAACGACTAAACCAATCAATAATTGCTACCAAATATACAAATCCTTGTGCCATTCTAATATAAGTGATATCTGTACTCCATACCTGATTTACTTTAATAATTTCAACTCCTTTTAAAAGATATGGATATATTTTATGAGCTTGATTGCGCTTACTTAAGTTCATTTTAGGATAGATAGCTTCAATAGCCATTATTCTATAATAACGACTTACTGCCTTGCGACCAATTGTGATGCCCAATGGTACAAGGTGCTCAGACATTCTTCTTGCTCCAAAGTAAGGATGCTGTGTGTATATTTCATCAATCACTTGCATTATTTTTAAGTCTTTTTGGGTTAAGCCTTGTGGCTTGTAATAATAGCTAGATTTGTTAATAAACAGTAGAGTACATTGCCTAGCGATACTTAGATTACTACACTCTTTATCTACCATATTTTTTCTAATTGCCAAGTCCAAACAATGTAGATTTTTTTTTCAACCAGTCACGTTCAACAGTTAACTGGCCTATTTGTTCATACAATTGTTTTATTAAATCCTGATGATCTGGATCCTTAGATTGTGGCTTAATTTGAAAACTACTAATTAAATTTTCTATACCTCTTTTCTTCCATGCTTGTATTTGTGTCGGATGAACTCCATATTTGCTACTAATTTGAGCTATTGTCATTTCAGCTTTTATTGTTTCTAAAACTATCTTTGTTTTTTCTGCTGCACTATATTGTTTTGCTTTTTTGGACATATAATTTCTCTTTTGTATCTGAAAATTATATCTCATTCTAGCATTTTAGTAGTCCAGTTTTTGGGTACCATTATAATATCATATATAATACCGTTATTAGGGCTATTAAATAAATTTCCTGACTCTAAGCTATGGGTATATTCAAATTTGTCATACTTACTAAAACTAGAATTATTGATTAAGAATTTGAAAGTTCTTATTGCTTCCTCTACTAAACTAGGTATCGCCTCTACTATTCGGGTTAAGTTTAAACCGGTTACAAAATCCTCATTGTAATTTCTAAGCAATTTTTGAAAGATTTTGATTATTTGTGGTTCTAGTTTAGGTATTGATTTTATTATTTCAATTAAACTCTCTAGAACTAAATAATTATCATTCAGTTTTTTAATATTTCCTCACTTAGATCAGGGACAATAATTATTATTTCAGCTAATATTATATTTACATATTCATTTAATGCCCATGTATTTAATGGTAGTATTTTGCTCAAGCTTTTTCGTATTACAGTCTCATCTATAGTCCCATCTAATATTTCTGCTAATTTCTGCAATACTAATTCCTGTAATTGTATATTTTCAATTACCAAAGAATTTATCAATCTTTCATAAACTTTAGTTTTGTTACCCCACTCAGTTCTATTTGATAGAGCCGCTATTATTTCTGCAGATGTTTTTAATTCTTGAAATGTAGCTTCTTTGCTTTGTAACTTCTCATTCACCACCTGAACAATCGATTCGGATAAATAACCGCTATCTATTATATGCTGTTCCCAGATTGTAATATCCTTTAATACAATATCATCTATTAAATTTTGGATTTGTTTTAAATATGGTATTCTATTGTTAAATTCGTCCTTGATTTTGCTTTGAGCTAATAAATGCATTAGTAATGCAATTTTCTTTTCAATCCCTAGCTCTAATATTCCGTTAACGTTGCAAGTTGCAGCTTCCCAAAATATTTCTATTAATTCTTTACTATCATCATTATTTGCTATTCCGGCTAAAAACTTTAAAGTCATTAGATATTTTGGTTCGTTTCTATGCTCACCTATAAAACTTGCTATTTTGCTTTTAGTATGATTATCTAATAACTGATTTTTTAGATAACGGGCGGCTAAAAATTCTTGAAAGGTTAAGTGAATAAATTGATAATTTTGTCCCTCTCTTCTTAATAATCCTTGTTCTATAACTTCGTCTATGTCTAATGTGTCTTTGTTGTTTTCTACTCGTTTATTTTCTACTAACTTCCCTGTTGTGCTAAGTGATTCATAAGCTATTTGTTCTAAAAACTCATTATGTTTTTTAAATGATTATTAGCTTCTGTTTTACTCTTATATTTATGCTGGGTTTTTGCTAGATACCTATTATTAAGCCAGTCTATTATCCCGCCGTATAAACGACTTATATTAAAATCTTTATTACCATCTACCCGAAACTTATCCCTTACTTCTGGATCATTCCACATTAAACATATTAATGCCGTATTGATCGGTACTTCGCATATTTCTTTTATTTGATTGTTAACGGCTAAAAAACTTTTCAATTGCGTCCTAAGCTCTTGATCATGTTTAAAGCTTTTACTTACATATTTCTCTATCCCTTCGCTATCCCATCCTGTATTTTCTACCTTGCGTTCAAACTTATTGTTAATATTTTCTGTGATTGCATTAGGTCTAGAGCTCATTATTACGTTTTTATACTGAAATACTGCCTCCATAATATCTCGGTAATCACGATTATCTTGGGATAAAAATGCTACTTCATCGTAACCGTCAAGCAATAATAATACTCTATCTTTGTTGCTTATATTGATTATTTCGTGCGGTTCTATATTTTCTAAATTCAAGCAATAATGAATGAAACAGGCTAGTTTGTTTTGACGTAGCTCCTTAGCTTCGTATTCTCTACTCCAATTTTCATTTAACAATTCCTTTAACTTAATTCTAAAGACATAATCAAATTTATCATTCCATAAATTATCTTTGCCCCATTTATAAGATAGGTAGTGCATTAACGTAGCCCTGCCCCACCTAGTAACAGCACTTTACCGACATCTGCTTGTATTCTGTTTATTGATTCGGCTATATTTTTTATTTCCGATTCACTTTTATTAGATATATTTCTATAAAGTAGATTCAGCTTATTTTCTTCCTCAATTAGTGGCTTAATTATATCATTAATTATTTCTTCTCTAACTCGATAATTCTTTTCAAGTAGCTCTCTTATCCTATTTTCTACATCTATAGCTTTAAAAATATCTTCTATTTCTACCGGTTTCTTTTCGCCGGTAACTTTATCATGTAATGCTGCTTTAGCTGAGTCATTATCTTCGCTAAGTAATATCTGTAATTTTATATAATACTCATCTAAAGATAGGGCTTTAATCTGCTCATCCTCTATTAGCTTCGGTAAAGTATCTTGGGAACTATATAGAGCTTTTAACACGTTAAAGACTTTGGTTTTTTCTTGCATATTTATTAAATCATTAAAAAAATCTTTAGAATTATATCAGATAAAAATGCAAGTTTAAATTGTAAAATCTTAAACTTATTCAAGTTTTATAAATTATTGAGATGTAATAGTTTAGTAATTCTAGTTTCTTAACCTACTTATGTTCGGTTTACAAAAACTATTGCATATTTTGGCTCTATAGTTTATTTTGATTAGCAAACTAATATGCTGAATTATTTATAAATAACGGATTATTACAAATGGCAACTACCATATTAAAAAATGAAGGGCTAGATTTTCATATTAAAATTTCAACTCCTTTAAGTGAAATAGATAATGATATTCAAAAAGAGCTGGTCGACTTAACAAAAAAGGTCAAAATAGCAGGTTTTAGAGCTGGTAAAGTACCTATTGCAATTGTTGAGAAAAAATATGGTGCTTCTGTCAGAAATGATATAATAGAAAAAAGAATTAATGATTCAGTAAATCATGTTATTAAGGAGCATAATTTAAATATTATCGGCAGACCAAAGATTGATGATTTACAAAACGAACCTAATAAGCCTTTAGAATTTACAATAAAAATGGAATTATTGCCTAAAATTGATATTCCAGATTTAAAGAAAATATCTATAAATCGTCCGAAATTAGAAGTAAGTCCTGATGATGTTGAAGAACAACTCAAAAAGCTTGCGGAAATGATGAAAAGTTATACCAAAGAAAGTAAAGCAAAAGCTAAAGATGGGGATCAAATTACCATGGATGCAGTTGGTTATGTTAAAGATGAAGCTTTTGAGGGTGGCAAACTTACAGATTTTAAAGTAGTTATTGGTAGCAATGCACTTATTCCTGGTTTTGAAAAGCAATTAATAGGTTCTAAAGCTGGTAGTGAAGTAGAAGTTAATGTAACTTTCCCTGAAAATTATCATGCTAAAGATTTAGCTGGTAAGGATGCTCGTTTTGTAGTCCAGGTTAAAGCTGTTCATACTGCAGAACCTACAGTCATTGATGATGAGTTTGCTAAAAAATTCCAAAGCAATAGCCTTGAAGAGCTACGCACTCACTTTACCAAAAAAATAGAAAATGAATCGGAAGAAGCTATTTCTACTATTATGAAAATGAATTTATTTGATCAACTAGAAAAATTGTTAGATTTTGACGTGCCTGAATCTTTATTAGATCAAGAAAAAAATATCTTAAAGTCTGAAACTGACAAAAGCGAGCAAGATGATTCTGTATTCAAAGATAAATCACCAGAACAAGTAAAAGAATACTATGATAAATTAGCATTACGTCGTGTTAGAATTGGGTTAATGCTTGCAGAATATGCAAAAGATAAAAATTTACAAGTAGAGCCTGATGATCTTCGCAGAATTATTATGCAGCAAGCACGTAGCTTTCCTGGTCAAGAAAATATGTTGTTTGATTTTTATAAAAATAACCCTAGAGCTGTTGAGCAGCTTAAAGGACCTGCGTTAGAAGAAAAAGCGGTACAACATATTTTTGATAATGCAGTAAATCTCAAAGAGAAAAAATATAACAGAAAAGAATTAGAAAAATTATTAGAATCAGAAGAGCAACGCATTACTGCTATGTAATAATTTTTATTCACTTCCTGTCATAGCATCAATTTGGTGACCCAAAATTTTTGGGTTGCCCTACTCTTTCACAATGACGATATCACATAAGCCCTATAAACCTATTTACATAAACAAATAATCTATGTTATAATATCTATATAACAATCTAGCTAATCTAGACATATTGGAGCTTAAATATGAATAAATGGCAATTACACGAGGCAAAAAATAAGCTGAGTAATATTATCGACACAGCAATGCAAGGTACACCTCAATGCATTACAAAAAGGGGAGAAGAAGCAGTTGTAGTTATTAGTATAAAAGACTATAAACAACTTACTAAACAAAAACTTAGTTTTAGCGAGTATTTATTGAGTGCTCCTGATTTTAATAAATTAGATCTCCAAAGAGTGCAAGGAAAGGCAAGAGATTTCGAGTTATGAAATATTTAATAGATACTAACGCTATATCGGAATTATATAAAAAGAATCCTGATAGTAAGGTAGTACAGTGGTTTTTAAGTATTCACACTAGTCAATTACATATAAGCTGTATAACTATAGGTGAAATAAGAAAAGGTATATCAAAATTAGCAAAAAAAGATAAAGTAGCAAGTCTAAAATTAGAAAAATGGTTAGAAGGAATAATAATAGATTATGATAAAAGAATTCTTGATATTGACAGAGAAATATGTGAAGAATTAATAAGTATAGACGGTACTAATCCAATCGATACTTTAATAGCAGCACAAGCAAAACAACATAATATGATATTAGTTACTAGAAATACCAAGCATTATAATATGTTTAACATTAAAATATTCGATCCTTTTAATTGATCAAAATTTTCTTTCCCGATAACAATGCCTTATGAAAAAACTATCGTTTCAGCAAATTATACTAACCTTGCAGAATTATTGGCAGGATTATGGATGTGCGATTTTGCAACCTTACGATGCCCATGTTGGAGCTGGTACGTTTCACCCTGCAACAGTGCTTCGTTGTCTTGGTCCAAAGCCTTGGTCTGTCGCTTACGTACAGCCGTCAAGAAGACCTGGGGACAGCAGGTATGGCATGCATCCTAACAGAATGCAGCATTATTACCAGTTTCAAGTTATCTTAAAGCCCTCACCCGACAATATTCAGGAATTATACCTTAAAAGCTTAGAATGTTTAGGCATAGATTTAAAAGCTCATGATATTAGATTTGTCGAAGATGATTGGAAATCACCGACGCTAGGAGCGGCAGGGCTTGGATGGGAAGTATGGTGTGACGGTATGGAAGTGTCGCAGTTCACTTATATGCAGCAAATTGGCGGTATTGAATGTAAACCCGTTGCCGGTGAAATTACTTACGGTTTAGAGCGTCTTGCTTTATATATTCAAGGCATCGATGAGGTAAAAGAACTTGATTGGAATGGTCAAACAGGCGAAAAAGCTTTAAAGTATGGTGAAGTTGATTTTGAAGCTGAGCGGCAATTTTCAAAGTTTAATCTAGAGTTTGCCGATAGCGAAATGTTATTGCGTCATTTTAAAGATAGTGAAGAACAATGCGAGTGGCTAGTAGAAGCAAACTTGCCGTTACCTGCTTATGATTATTGTCTTAATGCAAGCCATTATTTTAACTTATTGAATTCACGTGGAATAATTAGCGTAACCGAGCGTGCTTCATATGTTTTAAGAGTGCGTCATTTAGCTAAAATTTGTTGTATGAAATGGTTGGAGATGAGCGGTGAGTGAATTATTATTAGAGCTATTTAGCGAAGAAATACCGGCTTTTATGCAAAAAGATGCAGAAGAGGGATATTTAAGCATTTTCACCAAAATTTTTGAAGAGAACGAAATATTTGCAAGGTTACAAGTATTTTCAGGACCTCGCAGGATAACGCTGTATGCTACACATTTGCCGAAAGTAATGTTACCAAAAGAAATAGAGATTAAAGGACCGAGTACAGAAGCACCGGAAGCTGCAATTAATGGCTTTTGTAAAGCTCATAATGTTAGCAAATTAGAGCTTTCAACTAAGTTAATTAATAATCAATTATATTATTTCTACATTAAAAAAGTAGCAGAAAGACAAATAAAAGAAATTTTACCTGAAATTATTGTAGAAGCTATTAATAAATATAGCTGGGCAAAATCTATGTTTTGGGGGAATTACAATATAAAATGGATTAGACCGCTACGAAATATTTTATGCATATTTGATGGCGAAATATTACCTCTGCAATTTGGGTATTTAGCCGCTAATAACATCACTTTTGGGCATCGCCTTACTGATAATAAAAAACTCGAAGTAACTGATTTTGAGGATTATAAAACTAAACTCACAGAAAATTATGTAATTTTAGAAAGATTAAAACGAGAAGAAATAATTAAAAACGGTTTATTAGAGCAAGCAAATACTCATAATTTAAACATAAAAGAAGATTTAAGATTAATTGAAGAAGTAGCAGGGCTTAGCGAATTTCCGGTAGTATTATGCGGAGCAATACCGCAAAAGTTTTTAGAGTTGCCCAAAGAAGTGCTAATTTCTTCAATGCGTACTCACCAGAAATATTTCTGTTTATTTGACAGATCAGAAAATTTTGCCCCATATTTCCTTTTCGTTAGTAACGGCAATTTTGCCAATAGCAAGCTAGTCGTACAAGGTAACGAGAAAGTATTATCGGCAAGGCTGTCCGATGCCTTATATTTCTACAAGCAAGATATAGCTAAAACTTTAGAAGCAAATTCAGAAAAGCTTGCAGCTGTAACATTTCACACAAAGCTTGGTAGTTTAAAGGAAAAAGTAGAGCGTATTACTAATATTTGTAAATATATCGATCCGAATAATAAATATTTAATTACCGCAGCTAAACTTTGTAAAAGTGATCTTGTTTCTGAAATGGTTGGAGAATTCCCCGAGCTGCAAGGTATTATGGGTTATTATTATGCAAAACATGAAAACCTAAATGAAGAAATAGCCGTAGCAATCAGAGATCATTATAAGCCGCAAGGTTTGAGTGATAGCGTACCGGTTGGTAATGCTGCTTTGCTTGCGATTGCGGATAAATTAGATAGTTTAGTAGGTTTAATGATAGCTGGTGAAGCCCCGACAGGTTCCGGTGATCCATATGCGTTAAGACGTCAGGTATTAGGCATAATAAGAATAATAATTGAGAATAAATTAGAGCTGAATTTAAATAGTTTAATTGATTTTTCTTTGAAATTATATTCATCTGATAAAGATAAGGATTTAATAATATCGTTTTTTGAGGAAAGAGCGAAATTTTATTTTAAAAATGAATATGATATTTCGCTAATTAATGCTGTTCTTGATTTAAATTTAGCAAATATAAAATTTAAGCTTGATGCGTTGAAAGAGTTTTTAGAAAAAGAAGACGGGAAGCAATTATTAAATGCTTATAAACGAGCAAGTAACATACTTGGAAGCCAAAATATTGATGGAGCTGTTGAGCCTAATCTATTTAGTACTCAACCTGAAAAGGAGTTATTTGAAGTAACTCAAAAGCTTTCACTACAAATTGTCGATAAGGATTATGATAAGGCATTAAATCTATTGCAGACTCTATTAACTCTGATTACTAGCTTTTTTGATAATGTACTTGTTAATGATAGTGACCAAAAAATTGCCAAAAATCGGTTGTTAATATTACAAGATGTTTGCAAATTATTTCATAAGATCGCTAAATTTAACCGCTTATGATAAAACAAGCAGTTCAATTTATAACCTCCGGTAAAGTCGTAGTTTTTCCGACCGAAACAGTATATGGAATAGGAGCGGATGCTACTAATCAAGAAGCATGTTTAAAAATCTTTCAATTTAAAAATCGTCCTGCTATCAACCCGCTTATTGTGCATGTCTCATCTATAGAGCAAGCAAAAGAAATAGGAGAGTTTAATTATATAGCCGGAAAAATAGCAGAAAAATTTTGGTCTGGTCCGTTATCTATAGTTGTTCCGTTAAAAGAAAATGCAAATATTGCAACGGCAGTTACGGCAGGACTTAAAACTATAGCAATTCGTATACCATCCCACCCATTAGCATTGGAACTTATTAAACAATCCGGAAAGTCAATAGCTGCTCCAAGTGCCAACCCTTCAAATTATATAAGCCCGACTAGGCTAGATCATGTTACAAAGCATTTTAATGATAATGAAGAAATTTTTATTCTAACAGACAAACATTATCAATCTAAATATGGATTAGAATCAACTATCGTCGATACTACAACTGATATACTTACTATTCTTAGAGAGGGGTTTATCACTGCTGAAGTGTTAGAAGCAGCACTTGATATTAAAATTGGTAAAGCATCAAAAAATATTAATATTAAAGCTCCAGGAATGCTTGAGAAACATTATTCCCCAATAGTGCCGATTAGATTAAATGCTACAAACTTAAATGATAAAGAAATTGGGTTAAATTTCGATGATAGCAATCTTAAAGGGGAATATTCATTAAACTTAAGCAGTAAAGGCGACCTTACAGAAGCAGCAGCCAATCTTTATGCATATTTGAGATTATTAGACGATTATGCTGCTGCTCATAATATAGAATATATAGCGGTTGCTCCCATACCTTCAATAAATATAGGTGTTGCTATCAACGATAGATTAAAACGTGCTGCAAATAACTAATTATTTCTTATCAGCATCTTTATTATCTTTTGCAGTATTATTATCTTTATTATCTTCGGTAGCCATGCTGGAGGAAGATAATCTTTGTTTATATTCTTGTTCTTTTGCTAAAAAATTTTGTGCTTCTTTAGAAAGCTTGTCATATAGTTCACGTTTCTTTTTATTAATGTTAACTATTTCTACCCTATATTTTTGTATTTCTTCACGTATTTCTGGTTTAATAGTGCCAGCATAGGCATAAAATTCATCTAGAATTTTTTGTGTTGTAATATCTGTTTTGGTATCTTTTTTTGAAGCATTAGATATAGTATCATCTGCAAAGCCTTTTGAGGTTAACAATAATATTGCAGAAATAGTAATAATTATGTTTCTTATCATATAAGCCTTATTAAAATTTTATCACATAAGTAGATCATGTTTAAATCTGATAGTCAATCTATAATGGTACCCAAAAACTGGACTACTAAAATGCTAGAATGAGATATAATTTTCAGATACAAAAGAGAAATTATATGTCCAAAAAAGCAAAACAATATAGTGCAGCAGAAAAAACAAAGATAGTTTTAGAAACAATAAAAGCTGAAATGACAATAGCTCAAATTAGTAGCAAATATGGAGTTCATCCGACACAAATACAAGCATGGAAGAAAAGAGGTATAGAAAATTTAATTAGTGGTTTTCAAATTAAGCCACAATCTAAGGATCCAGATCATCAGGATTTAATAAAACAATTGTATGAACAAATAGGCCAGTTAACTGTTGAACGTGACTGGTTGAAAAAAAAATCTACATTGTTTGGACTTGGCAATTAGAAAAAATATGGTAGATAAAGAGTGTAGTAATCTAAGTATCGCTAGGCAATGTACTCTACTGTTTATTAACAAATCTAGCTATTATTACAAGCCACAAGGCTTAACCCAAAAAGACTTAAAAATAATGCAAGTGATTGATGAAATATACACACAGCATCCTTACTTTGGAGCAAGAAGAATGTCTGAGCACCTTGTACCATTGGGCATCACAATTGGTCGCAAGGCAGTAAGTCGTTATTATAGAATAATGGCTATTGAAGCTATCTATCCTAAAATGAACTTAAGTAAGCGCAATCAAGCTCATAAAATATATCCATATCTTTTAAAAGGAGTTGAAATTATTAAAGTAAATCAGGTATGGAGTACAGATATCACTTATATTAGAATGGCACAAGGATTTGTATATTTGGTAGCAATTATTGATTGGTTTAGTCGTTATATTGTGAGCTGGAAGGTGTCTATTAGTTTAGAAAGTGACTTTTGTATTGATGCACTTGAAGAAGCAATAATAAAATATGGTCAGCCTGAAATCTTTAATACAGATCAAGGTTCTCAATTTACATCAAAAGATTTTACAGATAAACTAATTAAACGTGAAATCAAAATCAGTATGGATGGTAAAGGCAGAGCCCTAGATAATGTATTTATAGAAAGATTTTGGCGTTCATTAAAA
The DNA here is from genome assembly GCF_964026465.1 of Rickettsia endosymbiont of Rhinocyllus conicus. Taxonomy (NCBI): domain Bacteria; kingdom Pseudomonadati; phylum Pseudomonadota; class Alphaproteobacteria; order Rickettsiales; family Rickettsiaceae; genus Rickettsia; species Rickettsia endosymbiont of Rhinocyllus conicus. The sequence goes on from NZ_OZ032155.1 coordinate 1,698,541, forward strand.
CAAGAAAAAATATATTTGATGGTTTTAAATACTGTCAAGGAGGCAAAAAATGCTATAACTGATTACATAAATTTTTATAATAGAAAAAGAATGCACCAGTCATTAGAATATCTCACTCCAGAACAGGTGTATTCTACAAAAATTATTGAGTAAAATTATAATACAATTTATATCTCATAAATCTTAATTTTTAGTCTAGACAAATTGGGCCACCTCAATCAAAAGATATTTTTAAAATTTCATTTAATATTCAGTATAAGGATATAAATATATTTGAAGAATTTTTTACAGAAAAAGTAAGTGCCATTTCTGTTTATGAAGTAAAGTCAAAAACTTTAGAATCACAACCTAAAGATATTTGGTGCTTTGAAATTTATTGTGATAATCAAACAAATTTAGTTTCTTTAAAAAAAGAAGTACAGGAATTATTAACCCACCAATTAAATACCTGACTTAAGAGGCATATTTAACATCATCGGCTTGGAACAATTTTTGTATATGTTTAGGATTGTTCTGTAAGCAACGTAAATAAGATTTAAGATTGTATTTTAACTCATCTTTTGTAAGAGGTATATGTTTTCTATTTACATTTCTTTTTAAGTCATTATTTAAGTATTCATCTGGATTATGTTGTGGAGTATAAGGAGGCAAAAAAAACAAAGAAATTTTATCTTTATGCTTATTTGTCCAGCTGTATACTTTTTTACTATGATGTACTTTTAAATTGTCTAATATTAAAAAGATCTTCCTTCTTGCAGATTTCACTAATCTTCTTAGAAATTCTATAAATATATCTGTTTTTAGTGTATCTTCATATAACATGAACCTTAGTTTACCATTGTTCGTAACAGTTGATATCATATTTATAGTAAATCGTTTTGATTTATGAATAACTACGGGTGTTTTGCCTTTTAAAGAATAGCTCTGTAACACCTGACATTCTGATTTTATACCCACTTCATCACACCAGTGTATTTCAGCTTGTTCCATTTGTGCTTGTTTTACTATTGCGGGATATTCTTCATCTAGCCATACTTGAACTTGTTTTGGCTGTTGCTCATAAGCTAATTTCTTTGGTTTTTGTGCAGTATATCCCCATCTTCTTAAATATTCTCCAATCGTACTTAATGGCAAAAAGAAACCACAGCATTTTTTAATCAGGGCATTAATAGCTTTTCTTGACCATAGTGCAGATTTGATATTGTGATCTTCTGGTCTAGAGTGATTTATATAATCTTGTATTTTTTTACCCAGCATTTCATTTATTATTCTTTTCTCTCCTGTCTTTCTTCCTCTAGACTTGCCAGTTATTGCATATTTATCACCTCTTCTTCTTTTGTTAACCCAGTTACTAATAGTCTGACGTGTTACTCCTATAAGATTTGATACATCTGATTGTTTTTCTCCTTTATCAATTGCTCTTAATGCAACTTTTCTTAAAGCTGCTTGTGCACTCGTTGATAATGTCCTAAAATCTTCTTTTTTTAGCATTATTTCATTCTAACATTATATTTTAGTATTTGCAACTATTATGTCAGGTATTTAATTGGTGGGTTAATATAATGGTTCAGCAACAAATGGTGCAGTTGGTGTTGTTCCTGCTAACAATGCAAGCGGAAGCACTTACCAACCTTCAAATAATAATGGTTCTGCTTCGGATATATCTGCTATCGGTAGCAGCAGAGATAACCAAGTAGGTGCAGGTGGTAGTGGTAATGGCGGAAGTTCAAATAGTGGAATAAGTCGTTCTAATGCTAATGATGGCTTTAATGCTGCTAAAGATAATGCGAGCATTGGTAATCAAGAAATCAATAAGAGAATGGAAGCTGTTAAAAACGCAGACGGCACTAGCCCTGATTCGGAAGAAGCTGATTCACGTAAATGTGGTGCAGCAGTCGGAGGTGATGATTATAATACCGGTAATGTTTACGGTGTATGGATAAGTCCATATTACGGAAAAGCAGTACAAGAAAGCTCTAAGCGACGGATTTAGTGGTTATACAGCTAAATCTGAGGGTGGATCAGTCGGTGTTGATACTGTTATAAATGATAATATAGTCCTTGGTGCTGCTTATACTAGAATCGATACGAAATTACGTTATAAAGATTCAAAATCTGGTAATGTTACAAAAGTCGAAACTAATATGGGTTCTGTATACGGATTATACAATTTTGCAGATAATCTATTTATAGAGGGTATAACCACCTATTCACGTAGTAGAATTAAGACTAATGAGTTACGTGGTACTGTAGATGGTGTCATTGTCAAATAAAAAGGGACCACTAAATTACGTAAAAAAGGGACCACTTTATTTAAAATTTTTTATGTCATATTACCTCCAGATTTATAGTTATTAATACGATAACTTTTACCTGTGATGTTTAGTATATGTGCATGATGTACTACTCGATCAATAATTGCATGAGTTAATAACTCATCAGCAAATATTTCATTCCATCTTTCAAAATCCTTGTTTGTGGTGATAATGGTAGATTTATTTTCATATCGTTTAGCAATAATATTAAAAAAATCATCTACTGAATGTTTTGGTAATTGCTTAAAACCTAACTCATCAAGAATTAATAAGTCAAATGATAAGAGTAATTTAACTTTTTTGTGATAGCTATTATCTGCTCTTGCAATATGTAAATTATAAAGCATATCCGATACCGTAGTAAAATATACAGAGTATTCTCGTGTTAAAGCTTTTAATGCTAATCCAATAGCAAGATGAGTTTTGCCAGTTCCAGAATTACCTATGAATATGACATTGCCCTTAGTATTAATATAATCACAAGTAGATAAATCACTTATTACTTTGGTATCAATACTTGGTTGGAACTGAAAATCAAAGTCTTCTAAATTTTTAGTTACCGGTAATTTAGCAGCATTTTTACGACGACGGTAATTATTATCCTTACGGTGAGATTTTTCATCTTCACATAATAGTGAGAGAAATTCTTTAAATCCTAGTTTATTATTTTGAGCATAAATAATCCTTTCATTTAAGCTATTGACTATACCTGATAATCTAAAACTACGTAGGTCATTAAGCAAGTTCTGCATTCTGACCTCCAAACTCTGGCAATGGTAAGTTTACTGCATTACTATTTAAGATATTCTTAATTTTAGAGTAAGAACTTATACCGTAATGTAATGCTCTATGACAGGCTTTATCTATTAACTCATCATTGTAAACCTTACGTAAAGAAATAATACCTCTGGCACAACGTTGCCAATCATTTACTCGTGTTTGTTGTAATAACTCTAATAATAAACTGCAATTATTGCCTATCTGCTGCATTTGTTGTTGATAATGTTCGCTATATTCTATAAAACCTGGGCATAGACGTTTATATTTGGCATAATGAGACGGATTAGTGGTAAATATTCCTTTGCCATCTACTCTAACGTGCCTTGCTATTAAATCATTTTGTATAGAAAATATTTGAACAAGGTTTGGTGATAATTGTACCAATACTTCACTGTATATATATTTTGCTGGTACGGAATAATAATTATTATCTATGGTGATATGACAATCTTTTGCTACTTTTCGATTATGCCACGATGATAAATCAAACGTTTCTAATGGTAAGGGCATTAAATTATTACTTTCTTCTTGCTCAAATAGTTCCTGAGGAATTTTTTTAGTAGTACCATGTATTCGGTTATTTGCTTTATTTAACCAGTTTGCAAGATCGTGTATTAATTCTTCATATCTATGAAATTTACGTCCAGCAAAAAAATTATTTTTGACATACTTTATGCCTGATTCTACTTTGCCTTTTTCTTGAGGTTGATATATACGACAAGGAGAAAGTAAAATCCCATAATGATCAGCTAAACGTTTGTATTCCTTCTGATATACAGGCTCATAGAAATTGCTATCTACCACCCCAGCTTTAAGATTATCAAGTTTTATTACTTTTGGACTACCAGCAAAATAATTAAATGCATTGATATGACATTGTATCCATGTTTTACAACTTTGATCAAACACTACTTCATAATAATCAAGGCGACTATAGCTTAAACGCATATTAAACACATATGCTTTAACTCTACGCCCTTGGGCATTATACTGTAAGCCTATGTCACCAAAATCTACTTGTGCTTCCTCTCCTGCTAAAGTATGAAAACGAATGCAACTGTTATTCTGAATCTTATATTTTTTGATATAACGGGTTAGCGAACCATAACTTTTTGTATAACCTTGAATTTTTAACTCTTCAAAAATTCTTATGTAACTTAGATTCTTTTCTAATAACTCAATTATTTGTTCGTGCCAAGAATCCAGTGCTGAAGATCGTTCATAGGGTGCAGGATATTCTGTACCAGACTCTACGTAACGATTTATTATTTTTCTTACTGTTTTACGGTCTATCCTTGTTAGTTTGGCAATATTTCTTTGACTGTTGCCTTGCTTATAAAGGGTGATAATTGTTGTGTACATATTTATTCTTATCATTGTATCACTAGATATTTATTTTAATTAATTATCTAGTGAATATTGCACATTATAACCTTATTAGGTTACACCAAATTCTCTGGTCCCTTTTTCGTGCAATTTAGTGGTCCCCTTTACTTTAGCAATGACATTTAAAGAAGTTGCAATTAAGGAACAACACTATCTTCAAGCCGGTCATAAATTATTTAATGAGGGTGATTATCAAACAGCAATGTTTGCCTATAAGAAAGCTTTCGAATGTGGAAACGTAAAGTATGAGAGTGGAAAAACACATTTTGATCTTAATTTTGATGTTGAACCATTTTTAGCTATAGGAAATGTTTTTGAAATTGAAGAGCAATATGATAAAGCAATGGCATTCTATAATAAAGCCATAAAACAAAAAGATAATTTTCAAATTTCAGAAAGTACAACAGTGATGTTTGAAAATCAACTTGATTATTATAATAAATCTCTTGCAAAAGCTTATTGTTATAAAGCTCTATTATTAGAAAAATTGAAAGCAATTGATGAAGCTTTGCAAAATCTTGATGAAGCCATAAAATATAATAAGTTTTCATGTGTAGCTTACTGGGAAAAAGCAAATATTTTAAAAGAAGCAGGACAGTTTGATAAAGCAATAGCAGTTTATGATGAATTGATGACTCATGAAAGAAATATGAGCGATAACGATAGAATTGTCACTGAAACTTATCATTATAAAGCACAACTTTTAAAAAGGATGGGTAAAAACGAAGAAGCTATTGTAAATTTTGACGAATTTATTACTTCTGACAAGGGATATTTAACTCCAAAGAAGATCAGTTTACAAGACGCTTATTGGGAAAAAGCAGAAGCTTTAGACAATTTAAATAAAACAGGCGAGGCTAATTACTGTAAAGGTCTTGCTTTATATTATTCAGAAGAAACAAATGATCATAAGGAATCTATAGCTTTTTTTGATGAAGCTTTAAAATATGCTAAGGAAGCTGACAATATCTTCTTATATAACTTTTATAAGGGTTGTTCATTAGTTAAATTACATCAAGAAATTGAGGCAAATGAATGTTTTAATAATGCTGAGGCTAATGCTAAACATCAAAATATACAAATATTTTTACAAGCATTTACACAGTTTAATAGTCAAATTATTGAACGGCAGTTTAGTGAAATAAATACAGATGACTTATTAACAAAAAGAGAAAGTTTCATACAAGACTTTACTCGGCGAGTATTATTAAAACTAAATAAACCAGATTCGGGTAATTATATTGACAAAGAATTGGAATTCTTGACTAAACAATTAGGAGAACTTAATAGCTCACTAAGTTTGGAAATAAGCGAAACTAATCAAACTACTTCAGATGTTGCTGAATTTGTACCACCTATGGGTGAAGACACCAATATGCAAGATCATCATGATATTAATTAATAACGTTTTGCTGAAGTTGCTATATAATTTACTCTACTCGGTGTTATCTAGTTGCTTGTACCTGCGGTATCCAGAAAATAATAAAAAATACTAATTTTATTAGTATTTTTTAACTGGACCCCGTGAATAAATCACGGGGTTATAGGAGTAAGACTACCCCTCAAAAATAACATCACTGTAAAATGACAATTTGGAGCTGAATAATTACCCAGTAATCTTTGTACAACGGTAAAATTGAGAGATAAATTATTACTGCTATTCTATATATCATCCCTTACGTTCGCTCAATACTTAATTTATACCTTTATTAACTTGACGGTGCCATCGATTGTTTTTGGGGAGGATTACCTTTTAAATAATCTACTAAATAGCGAGCAAATTGGTTATTTTGAACTGGCAAACTTACAATATTTTTAATATCCTTTCTAATGGAAGATAAAGGATCATTTTTATTTTTTATATTCATAATATAACCATGTAATTCTTCTTTATTATTCGCAGTATACATACCTTGCTGCATCATTTTTCCAATTTCATTTAAAGAACTTTTAACAGGAGTATAGATGATAGGTCTTCCTGTCAAAAAGAACTCTGCCATAGTAGAGCTAAAATCACCTATGTACAAATCTGCAGTCATTATAGTATCTAAGAAATCTCCACTATCTTCAATCCTAAAATTTTTTAAACACAATAATTCCTTAATAAGCATATTATAAGAATGACGCTTCATAATTTTTGTATTTTCGACCAATTGCCATTCTAACAATGGATGACTATAAAATACAAAGTCAATATTACTATCAGTTTTAACAAGAGTAATAAAGTAATCAAGATATTTTAAAAAATTAGAACTCTCTGATGTTCCTGTCCATCTAGGTTTCCAGACTATTCTGAAAGATTTTTCTCTCGAAAGACTCCAACGTTTTGGGAAATCTTCATAATTGTGTAAATATTTTTCACATTTTAAGTATCCTATAGCTTTTGCCTTTTCAGGCATTTTTTGATTGATTTCTTTTTCTATATATTGATTTTCTACAAAAATTTTCCACATTACTTTTGTAAAAGGATTTTTTTCTAACAATCCCTTGTAGAGACCCGTATGTTTTATCATGTTAAGACCATAAGAAATATGTGCAATGCGAGCGTACTGAGCAACATGAGTAGAATGAAATAATTCGGATTTCCTATAGTCATCGTATAAAATTTGATATATAACAAGATCAGGAGAAAAAGATTCAATATCTATATACTCTTTTGAACATGAGTTATATCCCATTACATACGGTATGTTTCTTTCGTCAAAATAATTAGCTAGCTCTTCGATATTATTGAATACATAGTTTTTATTTTCACATGGGATAAGTATAAATTGTACATCAAAGAATTTATCCTGTTTAATTTCATTATAAAAACTTTCAAATAAATTAAATGTAGGATTTTGAATAATAAGAATTATTTTCATCTAATGGTCCTTAAGAAAAAACTAAAATATCGGTCTGTAGAAGTTAAGACGGACTGTTGAAAAAGTGCTTTATACCTAATCCTTTCTATGTAATAACTTAAAATTTTACTAAATAAACGCATTTTAGCGTAAACTAAGAGTTTATATTTTGTAATATATTTAAATCATTGTAGACTTTTTCAACAGCCCGAAGATTTAATCTTACAGATATTTAAAATCTAAATGTATGCTTCTGTTAAATTTTTTAACTTTTGTTGTTCTTCATATTTTTGCTTATATTCTGTATTTAGCAAGATGTTTTTCTCATGATTAGAAACTCTTCTCGTGATTTCATATGCATTTGTTGCCTTTCTGTTCCATATATAGCCTAATTTCGGCACCGTCAAGTTAATAACGGTATAAATTAAGTATTGAGCGATGGTAATAACAATTGTTCACGTTTTTGTGATGATATTTTTTTAGTTAATAGAGATAAACCGATACATCGCTTAACTCTTGAAATTTGAGTTTCAATTAGTGTCCTAATTCCATAACAGTATTTTGCGTCATTGCGAGGAGGCATTCCTTGGGTAGATCAGTTCCACTTTGGTCATCCCGTGTAGGCATTGCCAGCGTGGATCGAAAAACGCCCTAAGGTAGTCATCTAGTTGCTTAACCACGGAATCCAGAAGAACAATAAAAAATACTAATAATATTAGTATTTTTTAACTAGACCCTGTGATTTATTCACGGGGTGACAGGAGTAAAACTAACCTATGCTGGCAACGCCTATAATTTAATCAACTGAGATTTATTTCCAAACTCTTCTATTCCTTTTAAATCGGTGGCTGTGACCCATAATTGTAGATTGATGCTTATAAAAAATTCGGTTAAATAGTTTCGTCTTCTATCATCTAAATGAACAAATACCTCATCTAAAAGCAAAATAGGAGCTGTTTTAGTTAACTTTATAGCATAATTCATCTCGGCAAGTATTATTGCAATTAAAATAGCTTTCTGCTCACCAGTAGAGCAAAATTTTGCCAAGATATTCTTATATTTATGCTTAACCAAAAAATCACTTTTATGGACTCCAAAGCTGGTGCGACCAAGTAATTTGTCTTTATCTCTTGTTTTATGAAGCTCTGCTGCAATAAAACCAACAACATCTTCTTCGCCGTTTAATATTTTCTGCTCTACCATGCCATCAATTGATAACTCAGCTTTTGGGAATTCGTTTTCAAGTTCATCAATTGCTTGCTGCATAAACTCTAAAGTTTTGAGACGATTATTAGCAATGTAGATTGAAGTGTCAGCCATTTTTTCTTCAATAGTTTTAAGCCAATTATTATCCCACATATCTTCAGCTAGAATTTTATTCCGCTCCTGCATATAATGTTCATATTTACTAACTAATTCTGCATGTTTTGGATCAAAATTATAAACTATTCGGTCAAAAAATTTTCTTCTATCACTAGTACCACTTGTAAAAATCCCTTCCATTTGAGGAGTAAGCCATACCATACTGGTAAATTTACTTAACTCATTATTGGCGATCTTAGAATTATTATATTCGGTTGTTCTTCTATTGGATATGCGTTTGATTTGTGTGCTAAACTCTGCAAGCCCAAGCTTACTTTGCAATAAAGCCCTAACAGAGCAATGATCTTCTGACTCTCTACATATATCAGCAAGCCTTGCTGATCTTAAACCTCTACCTGGATAGAAAAGCGATATTGCTTCTAAGATATTAGTTTTACCACTGCCATTTTCACCAATAATAGTTATTGGAATGTTATCGGTTTTTAGCTCGAGATTTTTGAAATTACGATAATTCTCAACTATTAAAGAATGTAAGAAAATATTTTTCATTTAAAATTAAATTATTTAGATACAATATTCATGCCATCAAGAAATTGCCATAGCAATTTTGCTCCTTCTATTGCTCCTTGATATGTTAATTTTTGTTCCTTTGCGTCTAAATTCTCAATCAAGTTTGCACATTCTTGAGTATGCCATTGATCAATTTCGCTATGAACAGTGAAAAATTGTAATGTTTTGTAATCTGAAATTCCATAGAATTTTTTTAATCCTTGAATTTTGGAGTCAGATACTTCCGGAGTTTGACGCTCATAAGCATAAAGAGCACCAAGACCTTCAGCAAAAGATTTTTCTGTTAATTTAAAATAACCTTGAACAAGTTTTTTGGTTGAGTTTAGTTCAGGTTCTAAAGTAAAACTGCTTCTTGAACAACCTAACCCTTCAGCAAAACGTTTCCATAATTCCGGATGATTTTCGTCTCCTTGTTCTTCTTCTATAAGATTACCAAGTAATATCTGTCTAGTTTCTATATCACTACATTTAGAATGTATTGCACTTATATAGCGTGGAAAAGCTGCAACATGATGATAATATTCTTTTGCATAAGTTTGTAAAGTAGAATGACTAAGTTTTCCCATATTCCATAATTGATAAAATGGGTGATTTAAAAGATTATATTGTTTAAGATCTGTATTGAGCTGTTCTAAAAATTTCACGTTACTTCCTTTTATTATTAATGTTTAGTAAATTTGTAAATTTTATAATCGTTTGTTTTATCGATCATCATTGAATCCCAACCCTCTAAACGCCAGTTTAGGATAAGGAGGTCTGAGGATAAGCAAGTAGTGTTAGAAATTTTTTAGATTTATTGAAATTAAAAGCATTTACGCAAGAAAGTATATGAACTAAGAAATTAATAGGGGAGCGATGTCTTGAATGTTCAAGGTTCATGCTGTTTTTTAGTACATTAAATACTGATTCAATTATTGATCTGCTTTTTAAGAGTATTTTATCTTCTATATCTAATAAATGATTTTTCATATCCTTGCGAATCCCAGTAAATAACCGTAGCCCACGACTAAATAATTTAGCGGACATTTCCTTAGAAATATAAGCCTTGTCTCCAAATAATTTACCCCATAATCCTTTGGTAATTGAGTCTACAGCAGATAAATCACTAGCATTACCCTTTGTTATTTTAATTGCCATAATCTGACCTTTATTATTAATTACAATATGTAATTTAAATCCCATAAACCATCCGTAACTACTCATACCTATTTTAGCAATGCCACTAAACACTTTATTATTATTTGTACGTTTTGCATGACATATCGATAATTTGGTTGAATCAACAAAATATATACCAGTCTCATCTCCTGTAAATAATTGTAACATTATAGTTAAAGGTAATACTAATCTTGGCCACAACTGGATTATCCGACTGTAACTAGGAAGACTAAAATATCCTCTATATTTACATGATAGATGATATAAATAATAATTCTTAAAATCTTTGCATGGAGATATATAAAAATATAATACTATAGTTATATAGTTCTGAAAGCCTTAAACTCCCTGATCTCCTACGCTTCCTAACGCTGGGTATTAATTTGCTTTCTTCCCATTCTTCGTAAACTTTACAATAATTATCTATTATACAAAATAGAGTTATGATACATCTTTTCATTGTTGAGTGCATATTTTTTTGATTCAAAATCTATGTAACTCAACACTCCTCTCTTGTAAATACCCTGCTTTATTATCTTTATTCCTTACACTCTTATCCTAAACTGGCGTTCTAAAAGATCAAGAGGGAAAAAAGTATCACCTTCGTAGTCTTTATTTATCTTTGTTAGTAGAAACTCATCGATAAGATTTTGTTTTAGAAAAAAAGTAGCTATTTCTGCACCTCCAACCATAAAAATTTTTTTATCGCTAAAAAGCTTTATCACTTCCCAAAACTCATCCAAAGATTTCACAAAAAACACGCCATTATCGAAAAATTGAGTAGGTATATTTTTTGAAAAGACAATACAAATACAGTTTTGCAAGATTTTAGAAGGCAATGAGTCAAAGGTTTTATGCCCCATGACTATAATATTATTTTTCACTATTTGATAAAAATACTCAAATTCTTTAGGGTAAGACCAAGGCATTTGACCTTTCAGACCTATTATTCCGGTAGGATCGCATGCCATTATGCCGGTAATTTTTATAATAAGAACCTCCAAATTAAATTTAGGATAAGACTTTAAAAAATTTTATCCTATACTGACGTTTTAACTATTTGCTTTGCTGCGAAAAATCTTTGATGATCTTCAACATTATGCACTCGTAAATAGTTGACCACATTTTCAGCTAAATATTTTGATATTGCTATTGTTTCTAAATCTCTTTCTTTTGCGATAGAATTATAGAAAGCAGAAATATAAGATTTTCTTGAGTGACCAACTAATATCTCACATCCTAATTTTTTAAATTCTTGAATATTTTGTAGTATATGTAAATTTTGGTAAACAGACTTTCCAAAACCTATACCAGGATCAAAAATTATATCTTTTCTATCAAATCCACATTTTTCTAATTTTACTATTTCTTGCTCTGCCCATATATTTAAGCTAATAATCGGAGATTTATCAAAATCAAGACATTGCTGTTTTTGTGGCGGAACGGTTAGCGAATGCATAATAACAATTTTACAATTATAATCTGCAATTAATCGTAATGTATCATTATCTAAATTAGTTTTAACTAAGTTAATACAATGAACGGGATATTTTTTTAGAATTCGTTTTATCACTTCAGGTGAAAAACTATCGATACTAATAAGGGCTTCTGTTTTTTCTATAACTCCTTTTAGCTCTTCAAGAACACTATCAAGCCTAGTATATTCTTCATCCTCACTAATCATAAAAGCAGAGGGACGTGTTGACTGAGCACCAAGATCGATCATACTAGATCCTGCATCCATTAAATGTACAAAATTCTTAACGGCATCTTCCTTATGAAAACTCAAACCTCCATCAGAAAAAGAATCAGGAGTAATATTTAAAATACCAACAAATTGAGGATTTAAAATAAGTGAGCGTATAACCCCTTGATTTTCGATTAAATGGGCTATTTCTGCAAAAGTTTTATCGTTATAGAGGTTATTATCAGGGCAAATATAACGGCATTCTATGCTCAAGCTTGCAATAAGATGAATAAGAAACGGTCTATTTAATAATTGGGAATGAGGTATTTTTAAATCTGGTAAATCTATATAATAATTATCCCAAAGTAAAATATCTAGATCAATAACTCGTGGACACCATTTATCATAATTGTCTTTTCTGCCTATTTGCTGTTCAATCTTTTTAAGCACAGTTAGCAATGCATTGGGCAATAAAGCAGTAGTACCTTGTACCACCATGTTAAAATATGGCTTATCCCAACTACTATCTGCGTTAGGTGGTAGAATAGCTTGCGTCTCAAAAATAATAGATTGCCTAAGTAGTACAAAACCATAGCTTTTGAGTAAATTTAGAGCTCTTCATAATATTTAAAAATCTGTTGCCTGAATTACTGCCTATAGAAATATAAATCATATACTATTTTTCCCTGAGTAAGAAAAAGAGACCCCGCCATGTACTCCTGAAACTGGTGATTTTAATTTAGTAACAGTTACCTTTAAAAAAACTTTTTCTGATTTAGTTTTGATAAGATCATGATAAATAATATCATATATTCGGGCTGCTAAATATTCGATAAGATTAAAGCGATTCTCCTGACAAATCTTTTGTATCAGTCTTACAGTTTCTGCATAGCAAATGGTATCATCGATATTATCAGTTTGAGTAGCTAGTGGAGGAGTAGCGAAAATTAGTTTTATATTAATTTCTACAGCTTGAGCATGGTGTTTTTCTTCAGAGCCGCAACCAAGATGTATCCAAGTTATTAATTTTTCAATATTACGTTCGCATGAATGATTTAAGTTGAAAGTGCTTTCTCCATAATAATTGAATTAATTTTATTAAACTATAAACGCCAGTTTAGGATAAGAGTGTAAGGAATAAAGATAATAAAGCAGGGTATTTACAAGAGAGGAGTGTTGAGTTACATAGATTTTGAATCAAAAAAATATGCACTCAACAATGAAAAGATGTATCATAACTCTATTTTGTATAATATTAACCCACCAATTAAATACCTGACTTAAGAGGCATATTTAACATCATCGGCTTGGAACAATTTTTGTATATGTTTAGGATTGTTCTGTAAGCAACGTAAATAAGATTTAAGATTGTATTTTAACTCATCTTTTGTAAGAGGTATATGTTTTCTATTTACATTTCTTTTTAAGTCATTATTTAAGTATTCATCTGGATTATGTTGTGGAGTATAAGGAGGCAAAAAAAACAAAGAAATTTTATCTTTATGCTTATTTGTCCAGCTGTATACTTTTTTACTATGATGTACTTTTAAATTGTCTAATATTAAAAAGATCTTCCTTCTTGCAGATTTCACTAATCTTCTTAGAAATTCTATAAATATATCTGTTTTTAGTGTATCTTCATATAACATGAACCTTAGTTTACCATTGTTCGTAACAGTTGATATCATATTTATAGTAAATCGTTTTGATTTATGAATAACTACGGGTGTTTTGCCTTTTAAAGAATAGCTCTGTAACACCTGACATTCTGATTTTATACCCACTTCATCACACCAGTGTATTTCAGCTTGTTCCATTTGTGCTTGTTTTACTATTGCGGGATATTCTTCATCTAGCCATACTTGAACTTGTTTTGGCTGTTGCTCATAAGCTAATTTCTTTGGTTTTTGTGCAGTATATCCCCATCTTCTTAAATATTCTCCAATCGTACTTAATGGCAAAAAGAAACCACAGCATTTTTTAATCAGGGCATTAATAGCTTTTCTTGACCATAGTGCAGATTTGATATTGTGATCTTCTGGTCTAGAGTGATTTATATAATCTTGTATTTTTTTACCCAGCATTTCATTTATTATTCTTTTCTCTCCTGTCTTTCTTCCTCTAGACTTGCCAGTTATTGCATATTTATCACCTCTTCTTCTTTTGTTAACCCAGTTACTAATAGTCTGACGTGTTACTCCTATAAGATTTGATACATCTGATTGTTTTTCTCCTTTATCAATTGCTCTTAATGCAACTTTTCTTAAAGCTGCTTGTGCACTCGTTGATAATGTCCTAAAATCTTCTTTTTTTAGCATTATTTCATTCTAACATTATATTTTAGTATTTGCAACTATTATGTCAGGTATTTAATTGGTGGGTTAATAGATAATTATTGTAAAGTTTACGAAGAATGGGAAGAAAGCAAATTAATACCCAGCGTTAGGAAGCGTAGGAGATCAGGGAGTTTAAGGCTTTCAGAACTATATAACTATAGTATTATATTTTTATATATCTCCATGCAAAGATTTTAAGAATTATTATTTATATCATCTATCATGTAAATATAGAGGATATTTTAGTCTTCCTAGTTACAGTCGGATAATCCAGTTGTGGCCAAGATTAGTATTACCTTTAACTATAATGTTACAATTATTTACAGGAGATGAGACTGGTATATATTTTGTTGATTCAACCAAATTATCGATATGTCATGCAAAACGTACAAATAATAATAAAGTGTTTAGTGGCATTGCTAAAATAGGTATGAGTAGTTACGGATGGTTTATGGGATTTAAATTACATATTGTAATTAATAATAAAGGTCAGATTATGGCAATTAAAATAACAAAGGGTAATGCTAGTGATTTATCTGCTGTAGACTCAATTACCAAAGGATTATGGGGTAAATTATTTGGAGACAAGGCTTATATTTCTAAGGAAATGTCCGCTAAATTATTTAGTCGTGGGCTACGGTTATTTACTGGGATTCGCAAGGATATGAAAAATCATTTATTAGATATAGAAGATAAAATACTCTTAAAAAGCAGATCAATAATTGAATCAGTATTTAATGTACTAAAAAACAGCATGAACCTTGAACATTCAAGACATCGCTCCCCTATTAATTTCTTAGTTCATATACTTTCTTGCGTAAATGCTTTTAATTTCAATAAATCTAAAAAATTTCTAACACTACTTGCTTATCCTCAGACCTCCTTATCCTAAACTGGCGTTATAAGGCTTTTGTAGAAGAAGACAATATTTAAATTGAAATACCGCCGCTTTTTTTAAAACCGGCACGAGCTCTTTCAAGCTTTTTAATAAGTTTAGGGGAATATGATTTGATATCTCTTGGCTTTCCACCCTCATATTTTTGGGCTAATTTCATTCCACCTCTAATAAAATTATAGGCAAAGTTCATTAATTTTGTCTCACCGGCTATCCTTTTCGGATTCATAAACATATAAATCTGATAAACAGCAAAACTTTTGATCAAACGCTTTAGGTCTATTCTTGCCTGCTTAGTTAAGCCTTGTAATTTATCTTTCGGGTTTGCAAGGTTTTTATTAGCATCTCTAACAATTTTGGAATGTTGATGCATTAAATAGTTACTGACTTCGGAAATATTTTTACTGATAAGTTTTTCATCCATCTTCAGCATTTTAAGCTTTAGATTTTTAGTTTTACCTAAATATTTGCGGATCAATAAAATAATTTGTGATTGGAGTTGAGTTAAATCCATAGTTTGTTCATTTAAGATAGCAAGTATCTGCTCTATCTCATATTCAAAATCTTCATTTTGGCTCAACTCCTCAAAAAGCTCTTCTACTTCTGTGCTTTCAAGTACAAGCGAGTCGCTAATACCCATTAAAGCATCTTTTATTTGCTCAGCAATTTTTTTTGTATCATCAGCTGGATAATCTTGAGTCATATCTAATTTGTAATTAAATATATTTATTTTATACTATCACCTCATTTTTACTTGTCTATAAAAATTATATTAAGATATTTTAATTACCTGAGTCTGAGTAATAATCAGAATCGTCACCACTTAGTAAAACATCCTTAGGATCGTAAATAGGGCGTGAGAAATCTACAGATGTATCTTGCTCTATATTTTGAGGAATATCAAATTTTTCTGCTAATTCCTTATATCCTGTAGCTTGCATAAAATATTCTGTTTTATTATTATTATTCGGTAAAACTGTATTTGCTAGATTTCTATATATATCAGATAATTTTAAGTAATCCTTAGGCTCAACTATTCCTTCCATTTTACCTATAGCAATAAGATAAGCTTTTGTTGCATCATCTATTCTGCTGTGTTTTTTATAATATCCTGCCTGCAATAAATACTCATCTGCTAAATTCCTATTATTTATCTGAGAGTTATGCATCATATCATCGATTAATCCATTAAATGCTTTTTCCTCATCATCAATACATTTAGTTTTTCTTAAATATTCTAATGCTTTTGCATATTCTCTTTGCTGTAAATATATGTTACCGAGTTTTGTATTTGCTTTAACAGAATCTAGTGCAGCAGCTTTTTTATATAAATCTATTGCAGAAGGTATACTTACAACTTGTGCATGCTGACAATAAATTTCAGCTAATTGATTTTTGTACAATTCATCTTGTTTATTATGAAAAGCGATAGATCCATGCGTTGCTATTAATAACTCCCCTAACGAATTATAAGCACTCTGTTCTTGCATAGGTGCTATTTGGCTATGTAGTAGCTTACTATATATTACTTCAGTAAAACTTTTTTCATCAATAGATTTAAATGCTGTAATACAAGTCCAAAGAGATTTAGCTTGTTGCTCACTAATCGAACTTACTAATTTTTTAAAGTTACTTATACTATCAAGTATGATCTTAGACATATCTAAAGATTTAAAAGATATACAATGAATATTGTTTGTTAATGTATCTGTAATATCCTTTAAATTTTGAATCTTAGCATCTTTAATAGATTTTAAAAAAGCTTTTAGATTTTCTATGTTATTTATTTGATTTATATCTAAAATCTTACTATTTTTTATATCTTGATAAAAGTCTTTAATAGCATCATTTAGCTTACCAACGAATGAAAACTCATCACTTTTTAATACAGTTTTAAAAGACTCTATTAATTCTGCTTCTAAATCTATTTTATTAAAAGAAGCAAATAAAGTGCTAAACCAATCTTTAACATCAATTATGTCTAAATCATGTTGATCACTTAATTTAGTGTCAGAAAAATGTTTTAAATAATTTAAGAAGCTTTCCAATTTAGAGTTTGGAGTTTCTAAAATCTGATTTAATTCCTTAACAACTTCTAAAAAACTTCCTATAGTTTTATTACTATTATCTGTAGCTTTATAATTTTTTATGGTTTCTACTAATTTTTGTAACTTATCAGTATTATTAGAAACTTTAAATTTAAAGACTAAACTCTTTTCTTTCTCCCATTTTGCATATACTAATTCTTTAAATTTGCTGACCTCATTTGTTATATTGTTCTTAACGGTCTGTATTATAAAATATGGAATAAGTTTTTCATCGATGGTTATTTTATTATTTTCATTTTGAGTTATATAATTGCCAGACTTAAAACTTGGTAAAGCTTTATAATCCTTTGCTTGTTCACTAGCTTGGGGCAATAAATATATAGAGTCTTGTATTTTATTAATAAAAGATTTTTGTTTATCATTAAAATTACAAAGCTCAATAGCATCATGGAAAATATTAGAAATACGTTCTTTATCATCGCTTGGTTTGCTGTCAGTTACCACTATAGCCACATTCCCTTCATTTATATCAACATTGCCAAGTAATTGAGTAAATTTTTTAAATATCTGAGCGATGTTTTTTATACCCTCTTCTGCATTTTTTGTTGTATCAATATTTTTTACTGCCAATATAAATTTAGTAGGAGCAGTACTCAAAATTTTTGGCAATAAGAATTTATCTAAGGTAAGTTCTTGTGTTGAAGCTTCACTATTTAAATAAGGACTTTTATATGTTACATAGCCTCTAAAACTGTCTAAAATTTCTGGATTATCTACAGGATTTTTTTTTGAAAAATACCAATCTTTGTGCGTATTACGTTCCAAACTTAATTTATTATCTTTAAAAAAATTAACTATAATATTTAGATCTTGTTGTTCTTGTCCTAGTATAATTAGGACTTTCTTATTTTTACTAAAAATAGATTCATCACTATATTTATTAACTAAGTTAATAAAATTTTCACTCTCGAATATATTTTCTATTTCTTTTTCTATGCCTAGTTTCACCACAGTTTTAGTGCTTTCTTCTACTTGTTTTGTTTGAGTTTCATTTTTATTACTGGTAATTGACTCTTGGGATGAGCTATTTGTAGAGCTTATTTGTTTCTCTCTAATATATCTAGGATGTTTAGGGTGTTTAGGATGATTGATCATAATTAACCTATTACTTAGTTGTTTTTTCTAATTAAATCTAAACTTTTAGATTAGCTTAATAATTTAGATAAATTAATTAATAAATCTTAACTAAAAAGATTTGATGTGATAAAAATAACACTAAACAAATATTGCAATATTTATACGCATGTATGATTATTTTTACTTTATTTACTAGACTAATAAGCTTTATAATTGTAGTTATTTCTAATTATGTATAAATTTTAATAATATATTTTCGTTAACTAATTTCGGCAGGGTATGAAAAAACATAAAAACCAAATGTACCTAATAAAAATCTTCATAGCCTTAGCTGTAATCACTGGCATAATATATCTATATTTATTTTACTCTTCGTTTGAACCATCTCAGATTTATATTAATACGAAAGTTAGCAATAAAAATAATTCTCAAGCCATCAAATTCGCTCTTAAGGATCAAAAAGGGAAAGTTTTTAATGATAAAGATTTAAAAGGACATCTAAGCCTAATTTACTTTGGCGTTACTTACTCGTTAGATGATGAGAATGCATTGAAAAAGATAGAGGATATTATAAAGATTTTATAAAAAGAAAATATCGTAGTGCAGACAGTATTTATTACTCTAGATCCAGTTAACCACCCTGCATTGCAAATGCAGGGCTTAAGATTATGGCATCAATGCCTTAGCTATAGCTAGTTTTCAACTTGAAAGTTTCCAAACTTATCATCTCTCGATTCATGTTTATCAATATAATCCTTGATCATTTGGTCAGTCACATTGCCTGTGGTTCTGACAAAATATCCAACAGCCCATAAGTGTTTACCCCAATACTGTTTCCGTAATTCTGGAAATTCCTGCTGAATCTTCCTTGAACTCTTTCCTTTTAGATACTGTACCACCTTACTAATACTTTGATAAGGTGGCACAGATACATAGATATGTACGTGATTTGAAGCTATCTTCCCTCTTAATATCTCTACTCCATTATCCTTACATATCTCTTGGGTTAGGTCCTTGACTCTCCTACCAATATCACCAACCAATATATTATATCGATATTTAGTCACCCATACTATATGATAAGTGCAATCGTAAACTGTGTGGCTTATCTTCTTGTAATACTGCATCTCTACATTCTATATGTTAAAACGACGCACTGCAAGTGCGGGGTTTTTCTCCCAAATTTGGGACAATAAATGATACAAGCGAAGTACTCAAAAAATATCTTGAAAATATAGATAATAATTTTATAGGTTTAACCGGTACAATAGATGATATTACGCAGGTTGCTAATGAATTCAAAGTATTTTATGAGCCAAAAACATTTGATACAGAAACCGGTAAATATGAACTAAAACACTCTAATTTTGTATATTTAATTAGTAGCGATGGAAAGTTTCTTAAACATTATTGCTTAGGCTTACCTAAAAATGATAGGTAAAGGTTTTCGTCATTGCGAGGAGGCATTGTCTGCATGGATTAGCTTTTGTCATCCCGTGGCGGCTTTGTTGCGTGAATCAGTTTTCCAGTTGTCATCCCCGCGAGCTTGTAGCGGGATCCAGTTAAAAACACTAATAAAATTAGTATTTTTTATTATTTTTTGGATCCGTGGACAAGCAACTAGATGACACCTAAACTCATAACCCCACTAAGCTTTTTGCAAAATCGTGTCGGTTAAATATTTTCAAATCTTCTATCTGTTCGCCTATACCAATAAAATATATCGGTAAATTAAATTTCTGCACTATCCCGACAATCACGCCAGCTTTAGCACTACCGTCAAGCTTGGTTACAATAAGACCGGTTAAATTAGTAGCCTCGTTAAAATGCTCCACTTGGTTATAGGTATTTTGTCCAGTAATAGCATCTATCACTAAAACGCTATGAGTAGGGAGGTCCTCGTCTACTTTCTTGATAACTTTCACAATCTTAGTAAGCTCATCCATCAAGTTCTTTTTATTGTGAAGTCTGCCTGCTGTGTCAATAAAAAGTATATCGATATTTTGCTTAATTGACTCTTCTACTGCTCTGTAAGCAACGCTTGCGGGATCTGCTGCCTCTTCGCCGGTAATAAGCAAAGCTTTTGCTCTGGTTACCCAACTATCTAACTGATTTACGGCGGCGGCTCTGAACGTATCACATGCGGCAACTGCTACTTTTTTACCCTGCATTCCATACATTGCAGCAAGCTTACCGATAGTGGTTGTTTTACCTGCACCATTAACACCACATACTAAAACCACGTTTAGTTTATTTTCATTTAAAGTGAAAGGAATTTCTGATTCTAATAATTGCTGTTCAATAAGATTTGCTAGAGTTTCTTTTATTTCGGTAGTTTCAACTTCTTTATCGAATTTGAGCGATTTAAAATCTTCGATAATTTTAGCTGCTACCAAACTTCCCATGTCAGTTGAAATTAATAGCTCTTCCAGCTCCTCTAATGTTTCTGCATCTAGTTTTTTCTTATAAAATATCTTATCAATACCTGCTGATATTTTACCTGAGGTCTTAGATAAACCTTGCTTTAATTTGCTAAATATCGAAATCATTTTTTGTTTATGTTTATTCTAAAATGCGTTGTTATACTTATGATCTGTGATCCTGTAACTTTTTTGTTATATGGATCGAAAAGTATTTTTCAATCGCTCGCAATGACGATTCGTTATCCATGCAATAACACTGACTTAAGCACTTCCTACTTGGGAAGAGAAATGTGCCTCATCAATGCCTAAATGCTTTAATGCATTATGCCATTTATTTTCAGGATTATCAGCAAAAATAAATTCTTTATCACAATCCATAACTAGCCATAGATTTTCTTCTAGCTCTTTTTCAAGCTGCCCTGCTTTCCACCCAGTATATCCTACAATTAATAAGCTGTTTTTAGGTCCTTTACCGAAAGCTATATCTTCTGAAATTTCTAAATTAGAGCTTACTGCTAAATCATTATGAAAATCTAATAATAAGTTTTTATTATAATCTGTGGAATGTAAAAAGAATCCTTTTTCATGCTCTACAGGTCCGCCAAGATATATAGGCACCATAACAGGATTTACTATTTCATCATTTTTTATTTTAAAAAATGATTTTAAATCTATATGATTTACTAAACGATTAAACATTAATCCTATTGCACCTTCTTCTGTATGTGATAACATATAAATCAAGGATTTATGGTAGATACCTTTTGTAATTACATAAGGTGTTGAAACTAGTGTTTTACCGGATAGGTTATAAAAGATCTTATCATTCATAATAAAACTAGTATTATAATAGTTATTTATTAAGTATATAAGATTTAAATTCAATTATTCAATAGAAGTTAACAATAATGATCACATTTTTTGATATTACTATTTTTTCTATTATCACACTTTTTTCGTTTTTTGGATTATACCAAGGGATAATAGGTTTTTCGACAAGAATACTCGGTTTTATTACCTCGATAATGTTAACATATTTCTTATATCCACATATTTCGCAAATAATAAGCAAATACGTACATAATGAGGTTGTAAGAGTAATATAAGTAGCGGGGTTATATCCTATATTATTTCTTTAATCTTATGCATTTTTATCGTCTATAAATTCCTAGCAATAATTTCATTTATGAGGAATGGTTTCATTGATCGATTTTTGGGATTATTAGCCGGTTTTGCAGTAGGAGCTGCTATTTCAGCCGTGATATTTTTTATAACAATGATTTTTACATCTGAAAATTATTATAAAAGTAAATCTTTAGAGGATTTCATAGCAAGCAGCAAAAGCAATAAATATTCAGGAGTGCTTAAAGATTCTTTAACTACAGAATATTTTGATGAATTAAATAAAAACATAATAGTTATTATCCCTGTTGAGACTTTAAAATCAGTTAAAACCTTAAACAGTAAAGATTTAGGTAATTTCAAATCTAATGATGAAAATAACCAATCTTCTCAAGAATTAGATGATGAGCTTAATGATAATGATGCATTTTCCGATGTGGATGATTAGAAAAAACGCTCGATGTCGTGTGATGGCATTTCTCGTGTGGATCAAGAGTCATCATTGCGAGGCATTGTTGCGTGGATACCAAATCGTCTGAGCTACGCGAATGAAATGAGCGTGGCAATCCAGAAAAAATAATAAAAAATACTAATATTATTAGTATTTTTTAGCCGATCCATGCGACAATGCCTTATTCCGAGGAGATTCGTAGAATCGACTTGGCAATCTCATAAAGTGGAATTCCTGAGATTAATTAGTCGAACTTTCAGTTTCTTCTCACAATGATGTTTTTTGTCTTAAGAGTCTTTAGTTTCTTTGTTTTGGCTTGATGCGGATTCTAGCATCGCTACTGCCTTATTTAGTTCTACTTGGCTACAAAGTCCAAGTAATACAGGGTCACGTGGATGAATAGATTTCATATTCCAATGGCTGCGGGTTCTAATAGCATCGATGGTAGTTTTAGTAGTACCAATAAGCTTAACTACTTGATTATCTTGAATATCTGGATAATTACGTAGTAACCAGTATATAGCATCAGGTTTATCTTGGCGTCTTGCAATTGGTGTATATTTAGCACGCTGTTTTTTCTGATTCTTCATTAATTCATAGGCAGGGCTATGAGAAATTTGTAGGACATTTTTAGGGTCTTTGCTACAACGATCAATTTCCTCCAGAGTTAGCTGACCATTTGCAATCGGGTCAAGCCCTTTAATAGATTGTGCTACTTCACCATCTGCCATACCTTTTATTTCAAGTTCATGAATACCACAAAAATCAGCAATCTGCTTAAAAGTTAATGAGGTGTTTTCAATTAACCACATAGCCGTAGCTTTTGGAAGTAGCGGTAATATTTTTTGGGAATTCATGATATTTGTTTTTTAGCTTAATAAGAAAGGTTATAACAAATGGTGCTATTTAAGTCAATCTTCATTTATGTCATCTCGTGGACAAGCAACTAGATGACACGAGGACGTTTTTCGATCTATGTAACACATTCTAGTCTTCATTTAGAAACTTGACAATTTCTTCAACTACTTTCTTAGCATCACCAAATAACATAAAGGTATTGTCGTGATAAAATAACTCATTTTCTATACCAGCATATCCTGAAGCCATAGAACGTTTAATAAACAAAACGCTACGAGCTTTTTCGACATCTAAAACAGGCATACCATAAATCGGGCTATCTGGATCATTTTTAGCAGCTGGATTAGTTACGTCGTTTGCTCCAATAACTAAAACTATATCGGTAGTAGCAAAATCTCTATTAATCTCTTCAAGCTCTAAAACTTTCTCATAATCAATATTAGCTTCAGCAAGTAGCACATTCATATGCCCTGGCATTCTACCTGCTACAGGATGTACAGCAAAACGTACGTTAATGTCTAACCCTTCTAATATATCGACCATTTCTTTTATAATATGCTGAGACTGAGCTACTGCCATACCATAACCAGGAACAATTATAACAGATGATGCATTACGCAATAAATTTGCTGCATCTTCAGGGCAGCTTGCTTTTGCTACCTTATCATCATTTATATTTTTACTAGCACCACTAGGAGCTGGTAAAAATGCACCAAAAATAACTTTGATTAAGGAGCGATTCATTGCCTTACACATTATATAGCTAAGTATAGCACCGCTACTACCAACTAAAGCTCCAGTAATAATCAACAAACTATTACTAAGGGTAAAACCTATACCGGCAGCTGCAAAACCTGAATAGGAATTTAACATCGATACTATCACCGGCATATCAGCACCGCCTACCGGTATTATAAGCAATACCCCAATTAGCAAAGATAGTAATATTATTAGGTTAAATAGAAATATATTTTCTGAGCGAATAAACAACACTATTAATGCGACTAATAATATTGTAGTCACTAAACATACATATTGCTGACCATAAAATTTTAATGGGCTGCTTTTCATTAAGCCTTGTAGCTTTAAAAAAGCAATAATTGAACCGCTAAAAGTTAAAGCACCTATAGATACACCTAGTGATATCTCTATCAAAGAACTGATAGGCAAGCTTCCTGCAATACCTATAGCAAAATTTTCAGGAGCAAGTACAGTAGCATAAGATACAAATACCGCAGCAAGACCAACAAAAGAGTGAAAGCCTGCAACTAATTGCGGCATTGCCGTCATAGAAATTTTAAGAGCAATTACCCCGCCTATTATGCCCCCAACTAATATAGTAGCTATAATAGGTAATTTATGGGCAAAATCAGGCAGAAAGAAAGTAACACCGACTGCTATTGTCATCCCCAAAATACCTATAGTACTGCCTAAACGTGCTTGTTTCTGTGATGACAAAAACTTGAGCGATAGAATAAAGCAAATAGCAGCTATGAGATATAATAATTGGATAATCTGTAAGGACATAGGTTAATATGTTTTATTTATATGTTTGCGTAAATTATATCCTCTGTCATCCCGTGGCGGCATTGCTGCGTGGATCAGTTTTTCCGTCTGAGCTAAGGAAATTACAAAGTAATTGACGAAGCAAGGAAGTATAAAAAATGCTATAAATTAGCATTTTTTATTATTTTTTCTGGATTGCCACGCTCCTTATAAGTCGCTCGCAATGACGATTATACTAAAAACTAAATCCTATACCTATAGAAACTACTAAAGGATTAAGCTTAGTTCTAGAGGTAACATTTTTATTTCCTACTAAACTTGGCTTATATACAATTTTAGGATTTAAATAATATTGTTTTATGTCTAAATTTATTACTGTATCATCTTTAGCATAGAAATCCAGACCTATTTGTCCTACAAAACCATTTCCGTTTCTTATCTTAATACCGCTAGATTGAGTGATCATATATGAACCATGATAACCTAGCCCTACATAAGGTCTAATGCCACCGAAAGGTGCCATATGAAATTGTCCTGTAATTGTTGCTGGGATCATGTAAAGAGGCTTGCTTTTACCAGGTGTTGCTCCAACGCCATAGTTATAGGATACATTACTAAGCACTGAATTTTTAGTACGTAAAACATTAAAACCTAAAGATAATTCAGTAGCAAAATAATTGTTGAAGAATATAGTAGTAGATATATCACCACCATAACCATTTTTTACAAACTCACCTATTGGAAGAGGCTGAGGAACTGTAGGAGCGGGTAAGTTTTTTTGCTTAGCATGTGCAAAAACTCCGTTTAGACGCATTTTAACGAGTAAACTTCCTTCATTTTCATAATATGGAATATCATCATAATTATATTCCGGTACAGCATTTACATCAGCTTCCATGCTTTTAGCAAAGCTATTAATGCTTATGCATGATACAAACAAAATTACTCCTAACCTTTTAGACATTCTTATCATAGTTACAATCCTTTAATTGCTTAAAATTCATTATTATATTATAACATAAGCTTTTCATCGTTATGTATTTATATTTTTTAGAAGATAAGATTCTTTCATATCAAAAGTCAAGAAATTTAAATAAAATTATAGAAATTACTGGAGTATATTAATGAATGATGCATTAAAAACATATTCAATAGGTATAGGTTGGTTCTTACTTAGTTTAGTAAGTAGTAGTGCTAACGATGTAATGTCTAAATATTTAGGAACTAGATTGCACAGTTTTGAAGTAGCTTTTTTCCGTTTTTTCTTCAGTAGCATAGTTTTATTACCTTTCGTTGCTTATTATGGTAAAAATACCTTAAAAACAAGTCGTCCTTTTGTTCATATTTTAAGGGGATTATTATTATTTTTTGGTATGACTTCGTGGACTTACGGCTTAAGTATTGCACCTGTTACTACTGCGACTGTTATAAGTTTTTCTATCCCCCTATTTACTTTAATACTTGCCGTATTTTTTCTTAATGAAAATATCATTTGGCAAAGATGGGTAGTGACAATAGTAGGATTCGTTGGGTTAGTAATTACGCTTAAACCTCATGCCGAGGATTTTAACCCCGAAATGCTCTATTTTGTTTTAGCAGCTATTTCATTTGCTATGCTTGATATTATAAACAAAAAATTTGTGGTAAAAGAGTCAATGATTAGTATGCTATTTTACTCAGCAATAGTAACTGCTGTGGTATCGATACCTGCTGCAGCTAACTACTGGCTTACTCCAACTCTTTTTGAATTAGCGTTGTTATTTATCTTAGGCAGTAGCGGGAGTTTAATATTATTTTTGCTACTTAAAGCTTTTTCTATGGTAGATGCTACCGCTACCGCTCCTTATAGATATTTAGAGCTTGTGATTTCGGCAATAGCAGCATATTTCATATTTAACGAGTTTCCAGACAAAAGTACATTGCACGGGGCAGTAATCATAATTCCAGCAACTTTATTTATAATATATTCTGAAAAAAAAGCCATGAGCAAAAAAATATGAATCGAAAAAAAATAGTATTTTCAAGCGGCATAGCCAACACTTTTGAATGGTATGATTATGTACTATTCAGTTACTTTGCACCGATAATCGGAACTAAGTTTTTCCCAAATGATGATGCTAATACTTCTTTATTGCAGGCTTTTTTAGTCTTTGCTATAGGGTATTTGGCAAGACCACTTGGAGGCATATTTTTCGGTGTTATTGGTGACAAATTTGGCAGAAAAGCAGCCTTAACTGGTGCTTTATTCTGCATGTCTGCCCCAACTGTATTAATTGGAATATTACCGACCTACCATACTATCGGTATCACTGCCACTATTTCAATGATTGTTGTTAGAATCTTACAAGGGCTGTCAATGGGCGGAGCTTTAACTGGTTCTATCTCGTTTGTTATTGAGCATACTTATCCAAAGCATCGAGGTTTTACTGGCAGTATTTCAATGTCTAGCATATGTGCTGGTTTACTGCTTGGTTCTTTTGTTTCTTATATCGTCAAGAATATCTTAAACGCTGAACAGTTTGATAGTTTCGGCTGGAGGATACCTTTTTTACTTGGTTTCTTTATTCTTTTTGCAGCTTTTTATATTAAGAACCATACGCATGAAACGCCAAATTTTAAAAATTTAAAAGAACAGAAAAAGATACAGAATTCGCCGCTAAAAAAAGTTATTACTAAGCATTGGTTTGATATATTAATTTCGATTTTTATCAATGCTCCAGGTTCGATAATATTCTATTTGCATGCAATTTATTTAGTGTCATTTTTAAAAATCAGTCGTAACTTTATTGAAAATGAAGTAAACAGCCTAGCAAGCGTATGTTATGTAATTATGATAGCTATAACATTACTTAGCGGTTATTTATCCGATGTTATAGGTCGCAGGAAAATTTTTGTAATTAACCTTGTAGTGATTATTATAGCAACTCCATTTTTACTTAATAATTTTGAAACAGGTAATTTCACCGGCGTAATTATTTCATAATTTATACTCGCAGTGCTTGCTGCTAGCTATATTGGTCCTGAGCCAGCTTTGCAGGCAGAATTTTATCCTACCGAAATACGTAACACTGCACTCTCGCTTTCATATAACACCGCTACAACTATTATTTGGTGGCACTACTCCACTTGTTTTTGAGTATCTAGTACAAAAAACAGGTCAAGTTACTTCTGCAGTTTATTATATCATCTTAAGCTGCATTCTTGCATTGATAGCATTATTCTTTTACAAAAACCGTACATAAATATACTCGTTTTATTTGAAAAATTGGCTAAATAATCTTTTACAAGCCTATCTTGGACAGTAAAAATTCAGAAGATGCTGCTATTCACTTTGAAGAATTCTATATTTTTAAAGAGGTTGATATGTGTGGTAAAGCCTTTGGATAGTAGAGGAATAATATAACAAATTCCAAATTTCTCTTGATTTAATAATAAATATGTGGCAAAAAGAGTTTGGAATAAAATTCTAAGCTCTATAAACATTTCTAAAAAGATTTATAAAGCTTAAGCTACTATAGCTCAGGGGTAGAGCACTTCATTGGTAATGAAGAGGTCGGGGGTTCAATTCCCCCTAGTAGCACCACAAAATCCTCTTAGTACTGATTATTAAATTGCAATGGTTTTTATCGTAATTGCATGGAGTTTTTTATTTAATACCTCAGATAGAGCATTTTTTACTAGTTTATGTTGATTAATTAAAGTAAGTCCTTTAAACTGTATATCTGATAATTCTAATGCATAATGGTCTTGATCACCTACTAAATCGGTAATTTTAATTACACCATTTGGAAAAGATTTTTTAAGTATTTTTTCTAATTCTTCTGCAGATATTGCCATTATTTTATTAATTCCTATATAATATATACGTTATTAATTACTATATTATCTATAGAGTTCTATTGATAATAATGATTCTTGCGAATATAATTAATACTAAAATAATATATTACAGTAACATGAAAAAAGAAAGCGAAGAACTAAAATTATTTATTTTAGAATGTCTAAATGAAAAGAAAGCAGAAGATATCGATGTAATTGACTTGAGTGGTAAAAATAAGATAACTGATTATATTATATTTGCTAACGGCAGGTCAACTAAGAATGTTGGAGCAATAGCTGAATATGTGGCATTAGAGTTAAAAAATAAAGCCGGTATAAGCACTAATATAGAGGGGCTTGGTAAATCAGAGTGGGTACTAATAGATGCAGGTACTATTTTGGTTAATATCTTTTACCCTGAAGCAAGAACACATTTTAAACTTGAAGAAATTTGGAAAAAATAAATATTTTTAAATGAACGATCACATACTTATTAATGTTATAATTTTACTTGGTACTGCAGTCTTTATCGTGGCTATACTTAAGCGATTTAAGTTAAGTCCGGTACTTGGCTATCTAATTGCTGGAGCTGCAATTGGTGATCATGGTTTAAAAATTGTAACATATGACCAGACTAAGTTACTTGGCGAACTTGGTGTAGTATTTCTATTATTTGCGATAGGGCTTGAGCTATCTTTCGAGCGATTAAAAGCTATGAGACGGTATGTTTTTGGGCTTGGTACTTTACAAGTTCTAACAACCGCCATAGTAATTGCCGGTGCGATGGTGCTTATAGACGGCAATAGTAGTGCTGCTATTATTACCGGAGGCGGACTTGCACTTTCATCTACAGCCCTTGTTATGCAGGTCATTGAGGAAAACCGTAGCCAATCAACACAAATCGGTAGAATTTCTTTAGCAATTCTGCTACTTCAAGATTTGGCTGTAGTACCATTACTTGTAATAGTACCACTGCTTAGCGGTAATAGTCAGGCTTCTCTTGCGACAGCACTTGGTATTGCGTTTTTAAAAGCCATTGCTGCTTTACTTACTATATTTGTTGCGGGTCGTGTTTTACTTCGTCCAATATTTTCATTCATATCTTCCGAAAGTAATAGTGCTAATGAGCTACCTATTTCAATGACTTTGTTAATAGTGCTTTCTGCTGCTTGGGCTACTGAAACTTTCGGCTTATCGCTAGCACTTGGAGCTTTTGTTGCTGGAGTATTAGTTGCTGAAACTGAATTTAGACTACAAGCTGAAGAAAGTATTTACCCTTTCAAGAGTCTGTTCTTAGGGCTATTCTTCATGACTGTCGGTATGAATATCGACACACTTGAAATGTATGAAAAACTATCTCTTATCCTTACTTTATCTATTGCTTTAATAGGTATCAAAACCTTAATAATAACAGCTTTTTGTATTTTATTTGGGTTTAATAAAGGTGTTGCTTTTTATTCAGGGCTTTTATTATCGCAGGGCGGAGAATTTGCTTTCATATTATTTAGCTTAGGTAAAGAAAGTGGTGTTTTAGAAGAAAGTAGTGCTAACATATTATTGCTTGTTGTTACCTTTACTATGGCACTTACACCGCTACTTGCAGCATTAGGACGAAAAATTGCTGAAAAAGTCGATAAAGGTCTCGGCAAGACCCCAACGCAAATTATAGAGCTTGGTACAAGAGATTTAACAAATCATATTATTATTGCGGGGCTTGGTAATATCGGTAAAATGGTCGCAAGGGTTTTAGAAGCTGAAGGAACAAGCTATGTAATATTAGATTTAGACGAAGATAGAGTTAAGGAAGGGTTAACAGACGGTTTTCCAGTTTTTAAAGGTGATGTATCACAGGCAGATACTCTAAAAGCCCTTGGTACAGATAGGGCTCTTGCTATCATACTTACTATGAATAATCAAGTAACTATAAAGATATCGCTTAAAACAATTACCGCTAACTATCCTGATATGCAAGTTATCGTGAAGCTAAAAAGCCTTAAAAATTCCAGAGAGTTCTATGATTTAGGAGCAACCACGATTATCCCTGAAAGTTATGAAACAGGCCTTCAAATTGGCGGTACTGTTTTAAAATTCATAGGCATTAGCGAGCAAGAAATCAATAGAATAAAAGTACAATTTAGGCTTGGTAATTATATAGTAGCAAAGAAAGAGGATAGCTTATCGGAAGTAGAGTATAATGATTAAGATTCTCATTGCTTTAATTGCAATAATACTATCAACAACAATTAATGCCGATAATAAAAAGTTACCCATTCCAAGATTTGTTTCAATAAAATCTAATGAAGTTAATGCACGAAGCGGTCCGACTACGAAAGCAGCAATAGAGTGGGTTTTTGTTAAAAAAGGTGAACCAGTAGAAATAATTGCCGAATATGAACAGTGGCGACAAGTACGTGATATTCATGGCGAAAGTGGCTGGATACATTCAAGCGTCTTATCAGGTAGAAGATCAGTAATTATTATTGCTGATCAAGAGATCGAATTACTTAAATATGCAAATATAGAGAGTAGAGTAATAGCAAAATTAATGCCTAAAGTTCGCTGTGGCTTAAAAAAATGCAAAGAACAATTTTGCCAAATTACCTGCAAAAATTACACTGGTTGGGTACTTAAAAAAGACCTCTGGGGGGTGTATGATGATAAAGATAGGTATTAAATGAAGACCGAATTACCCGAACGCTCTTTGCATATTAGAGGTAGGCTTGAGTCTATAAAATCGATGTCATCCCGTGGCTTGCTAACTAGATCCAGCATAAAGCGAGATAAATCGAGCTTTTAATTTAAATAGTATAATGAAACAATATTATGTATATATATTAGCAAGCCAGCGTAATGGTACATTTATATTGGCATAACCTCAAATATTATAAAACGTATTTACGAGCATAAAAATAAAATAGTTAAAGGATTTTCTTCTAAATATAACACAAATAAATTAGTTTATTTTGAACAATATAATGATATTATAGCGGCAATTAGTCGTGAAAAATTACTAAAAGAATATAAAAGACAATGGAAGTTAAATCTAATTGAATCTCAAAATCCAGAGTGGCATGATTTAAATGAAAACCATATTACCTGAACGCTCTTTGCATATTAGAGGTAGGCTTGATTTTATAGTGCAGCAGATTTTAGAGCTTGCCCAAGACAAAATCGCCATGATTATCCTGTACGGCTCTTTTGCTAGAGGCGATTGGGTACGTGATCTACCTAACGGCTATCATAGTGATACGGATATTTTGATTATCTTAAAGAAAGGTAAGTATAAAGATCATGCTACTTTAAACCTAAAAGATAGAATATATACAAGATTAAAAAGAAAAGGTGTAATAAAAGATCAAATTATCCCTTATGATTCACGGATATCAATAATTTTAGAATCAATAGAAGAGATAAATAGACAATTAGAAAAAGGACGTTATTTCTATACCGATCTTAAAAAAGAAGGGATACTTTTATACGACAGTGGTGAGTATATTTTAAGCGAGGCTAAAGATTTACCTTGGAGTGAGATGAAAGAAATCGCTCAAGATTATTTTGAAGAGTGGTTTAAGAGTGGTAAATATTTTTTAAAAACTTCTAAAAATGCTTTGGAAGAAGAAATTTTTAATATCAGTGCTTTTTTGCTTCATCAAGCTACCGAAAGTTTATACAGTGCTATTTTATTAGTTTTCTCTAATTATAAACCTAAGTTGCACGATATAGAAGAATTAGGTGGCATGGCAAAAAATTATGATAGTGAGTTATTACAAGTTTTTCCTATTGCAACGCATGAACAAAAAGAATGTTTTGAGTTGTTAAAAAAAGCTTATGTTGATGCACGATATGATAAAAATTATAAGATCACGAAAGAACAGCTGCTTTATCTTATTGAGCGAATAGAAAAATTAAAAGAAATCACTGAAAGGATTTGTACAGCAAGGATTGGTGGGTAGGTTGTCATCCCGTGGCGGCATTGCCAGCGTGGATCAGTTTTTCCGTCTGAGCTAAGGAAATTACGAAGTAATTGACGAAGCAAGGAAGTATAAAAATTGCTAATTTATAGCATTTTTTATTATTTTTCTGGATTGCCACGCTCATTTCATTCGCTCGCAATGACGACTCTCGATCCACGCAACAACGCCTGCTTGATTACGGGGGTGACACAGTAGGTGACGTTTTCATCACCTGCAATACTTTAAACAACCCGCCCATTTCTTTCAGAGATATCAACCTATTTACTTGTCTCTCTATTAGCTCTGCTTGCTCGGAATTAAGTTTGTTTTGCAGCGTTTGCTTGCGTAGTAAAATCCCATTTTCTATTAAAAAATTATGTTGTAAGATTGTATCTATTATATTTATCTTGCTATTTTGAGCTACTGTTTTGAGTACATAAAAATCTACATGGGCTGATAAATCTGCCTCCCCTAAATTCTCAATTATTGGGCAATATTTATGATTTTTTATAGCTTGCAAGGTTGAGTTATATTGATATCTAGTCCTAATATTCGGGTTTATATCATAGCCGTAATCTATTATAAGACCGCTTCCGCCCAATTCTTTTATATGCTCGGATATAAATTTCATAATCTCTATAGATTTATAGGACTCTTCAAACACTGCTCCGTCTTTCGCATCTAAATGTGTCTTCTGTAAATATTCTTGTAATTGTTTACTAACAGCTATTTTATCATACTTGATTTTCCCATCTACCGGCTGCACTACAAATATTCTTTCATACCATGATTCTTTTACTTTGATATATTGCTTTATCGGCATAGCATCAAAGAACTCATTAGCTATTATTAGAGCGGGTTTTTTGGGGATATCCTCTATAGATACGTACCAATTAATCGGTAAATCAAAGTTTTGTAGATTGGATTTTTGCTGAACAATAAAATTTTCATTGATATCAATTAAGTTGATCGATAAAGCGTTATAAAATTCTGGAACTAATTTTGCTGTGCGTAATAAGTCCCGCATTAATAACCCTCTGCCAGGACCAAGCTTGACTATGCTAAGATTTTTAGGACTACCAATTCTTTGCCATTCTTTTATACACCATAAGCCTATAATTTCGCCAAATAGCTGCGAAACTTCAGGAGCGGTAGTAAAATCCCCTTCTTCTGCCAAGGATTTCGTTTGCCTATAATAAGAAGTTGGGCTTACATGTAAAACTTCCTGCATAAGACGATCACAAGTGATATAGCCACTTTGCTCAATTATTTCCCTTATTTTGTGATCGATCGACATTCTGCCTTTATTATTAAATAACTACCTAAAAGTAACAGCGGCATCGATAAAATTTGCCCCATAGTTAAACTATCAAAAATAAAGCCGATTTGCACATCCGGCTCTCTAAATATCTCAATAATTATTCTAAAAAGAGAATAAAACATTAAAAACAGACCTGAGTTTAAACCTTGCTTTTTAATTGTATTACGTTTAAATACAGCATAAGCCAAAATACAAAATAACACTAACCCTTCAAAGAAAGCTTCGTATAATTGACTAGGATGACGCAAGTTTAAATCACTATCTGGAAAAATTACACCAATAGATGAATTTGTAACACGCCCATATAACTCACCATTAATAAAATTGGCAATTCTGCCGAAAAATAAACCAATTGGGACTACTGGAGCAATAATATCGGTAAGACTTAAGAAATTAAGTTTATGTCGTTTGCAAAATATATAAGCAGTGATAATGACTCCTATAGCACCACCGTGAAAGGACATTCCGCCCTCATATGTTTTTAAAATCTCTATCGGATTTGAAAAATATTTATAAGGATTATATAATAGAATATAGCCGAGTCTGCCTCCAACTATTATCCCAATAATAGCGTAAGTAACAAACTCTTCTAAATTTTTCTTGGTGATTTTTGTAGGAAATTTTTCTATAATTTTACTTGCATAAAACCAGCCAAGTAAAATTCCAACTATATATGAAAGAGAGTACCAAGATACGGCTAGCGGTCCTATAGAGAAAATAATAGGATTAATATTCGGGAATGTCATAGTTAAAAAGTTATTTTGTTCTTTTTAGTTAAATTTATTGATAAAAATAAAATTTTTAGGAATAATAAAAATTTATTTATAATCATACATAATAATATGGTAAGTAAAATATGCAATATTTAATGGATTTATATCGTACATCAAGTACTGAAATAATAATGTTATTTGTTATGCTGGTATCTATTATACCTTTAGTATTTTTAATTAAAAAACTAATTTTTGTTCCAGTAAGAAATTATTTAACAAGACATCATTATGAAGATTATGAAAGAGTGTTGAAGAAATATCCGATATTTCGTTATTTACTACACTCTCTCTTAGGGATTTATTTCATATCCTGGGGAAATATCTTTCATCCAAGTTCTTTTAAAGCACATATATTACTTGGGATTAAAGATACTATAGTCATATTATATGTCAGTTTATCTTTCACTATGCTATTGCTAACCCTTATAGATGCTGGTGCTGACCTTTATCATAATAGAATTAAAACTTTTGCTAAAAAAGCTCCTTTAAGCTTATATTTTCAAATATTAAAAATATTTGTCATGATCATTTCGGCTATGATAACTATTTCTTATTTATTAAATATTTCGCTTGGTGTCTTTCTAACAAGTTTAGGTGCTGCCGCTGCTCTTTTAACATTCATCTTTAAAGACACTATGCTTGGGTTAATTGCAAGTCTTCAACTAACCAGTCAAGATATTATCAATATAGGTGACTGGGTGCGTATTGGTGAAGTCGAAGGGACTGT
This sequence comes from Rickettsia endosymbiont of Rhinocyllus conicus, assembly GCF_964026465.1. Taxonomy (NCBI): domain Bacteria; kingdom Pseudomonadati; phylum Pseudomonadota; class Alphaproteobacteria; order Rickettsiales; family Rickettsiaceae; genus Rickettsia; species Rickettsia endosymbiont of Rhinocyllus conicus. Next base: position 1,733,972 of record NZ_OZ032155.1, read on the forward strand.
AGAAAAAATTACTATTTCTGTAGTGACAATTAGAAATTTTGATCAATCTATTTCAACTATTCCTACTTCTAGTGTTTTAAGCTCCAACGTTATAAATTATAAAGGAGTCGATGAGGCAGGAGCAAGAAGAGTAAAAAGAGAATTTAATATAAATATGGCAACTATTAATTTTTGTGATTCTACTATTTTAACAAATCTCAAAAAATCTCCTTATCTATCAAAAGATGTAATCAATAAAATCACTCTTGATAAAGACGAAAAAGATCTAACAAATATCAAAATATTTAAATTATATGTTCAAGAATATCTAAAAAATAATCCTGCTATTTATACTGAAGGGTTTACTTTTTTAGTTAGACAACTTCAGCCAACTGTTAATGGCTTACCTATCGAAATATATATTTTCGTTAAAGAAACAAGTTTAATAGGATACGAAAAAGTTCAAGCCGATATTTTTGAACATATAATTTCCGTATTGCCTGAATTTAAATTAAAAATCTTCCAAAATGTCGGTATAGTGTAGGGTATTTTGTCATCCCGTGGCTTGTCCACGGGATCCAGTAATTAAAAATACAAATAAAAATTAAAGCTCGATTTCTCTCACTTTATGCTGGATCTAGTTCCCAAGCCACGGGATGACATCCTCATCAATTGTTCTTGATTATTTTATTTAAATCCTATAAAATTTAAAGCTCTAAAATATAAAAAATTAAGTACTTACTAATGAATAATAATATAGTTAATCTTGTAGCAGCCATTGTACTGTCTTTAGGTATAATTTTTGGTTGGCAATATTTTATTGTAAAACCGCAGCAGCAAAAGCAGCAACAACAAATAGCGTTGCAGAAAGCAAAAGATTTAAAGAAAAAAGAATCTGCACAATTAGAGGCTACACCTGTTATTGTTCAAGAAGCAAGTCAAGCACCACGTATTAAAATAGACTCGAATGCACTTTCTGGTTCTATTTCGTTAAAAGGACTTAGATTTGATGATTTAATTTTGAAAAAATATAAGCAAGATTTATCTGAAAATAGCCCTGAAGTGGTATTATTTTCACCATCTGATACTAAAGATGCGTATTTTGCAGAAATAGGTTGGGTGAGTAACTTATCTAGTGTAAAGCTACCTAATAACGAAACTATATGGAATAGTGATAGTGAAATATTAACTCCTGAAAAACCAGTTAATTTATTTTGGGTTAATGAGGATGGGGTTAAATTTTTAGTAGCTATTACAGTAGATGAAAATTATTTATTTACTATAGAACAAACTATCGTCAATAATAGCAATCAAGAACTTCCTGTGCAATCTTATGGCTTAATAAATCGTAAATATACTGCTGTAGAAAAAGCCGTAAATATACTACATCAAGGTCCTATTGGGTGTATAGATGAAAACCTAAAAGAATATTCATATGATGATATTAAGGACAAAAAAAGTGAGAAGTTTTCCGCAAGTAAAGTTGATTGGATCGGAATTACTGATAAATATTGGCTTACTTCTTTAATTCCTGATAAATCAAGTAATTATAGTTCAAACTTTAATTATGCAGTTAAACAAGAAGTAGAGCGATATCAAGTAGATTTTATTTCACCTGTACAAATAGTAAAGCCAGGTGAGAATTTTTCTATTAAAGGAAGACTTTTTGCAGGAGCAAAGAAAGTAGATTTGCTAGACAAATACGAAAAACAATATAACATTAAATTATTTGATAGAGCTATAGATTTCGGTTGGTTTTATATAATTACTAAGCCAGTTTTCTATGCTATGAACTTCTTTTATAAATATGTTGGTAATTTCGGTATCAGTATCTTAATAGTTACTGTTATTATTAAGTTACTGATGTTTACTTTGGCTAATAAATCCTATCGTTCAATGAAAAGAATGAAGAATTTACAGCCTGAAATCAATAGGATAAAAAATTTATATGGTGATGATAAAGCTCGTTTAAATCAAGAAATTATGGCTTTATATAAAAAGGAAAAAGTAAATCCCGTAGCAGGTTGTTTGCCTATAATTGTTCAAATACCGGTATTTTTCTCTATCTATAAAGTGCTTTATGTTACTATTGAAATGCGTCAAGCACCATTTTATGGCTGGATTAAAGACTTATCCGCTCCTGATCCTACTAGTATCTTTAACTTATTTGGGTTATTGCCGTTTTCTCTACCTTCGTTCTTAATGGTTGGTGCATGGCCTATCTTAATGGCTATTACTATGTTCCTGCAACAAAGAATGAGTCCTGAGCCTGCTGATCCAGTACAAGCTCAAGTAATGAAATTTATGCCTTTAGTTTTCCTAGTAATGTTTAGTAGTTTTCCGGCAGGTCTTTTAATATATTGGTCTTGGAACAATATTTTATCCATAATCCAGCAATATTATATTAATAAGCTAGATAAATAAATGGAGTGTTTATAATATAATTGATGAAAATTGATAAAAAATTACCTAACTATTTGACGATTGCCCGAATAGCTGCAATTCCAGTTATTATACTAACATTTTATGTTAATAGCCCTCTTGCCCGCATACTTGGAGCTTTACTATTTGTGCTAGCTAGTATTACGGATTTTTTTGATGGTTATATTGCAAGAAAATATAACTTGGTTACAAGTTTTGGTAAAATGCTCGACCCTATTGCTGATAAATTATTAGTCGGCTGTGTTATTATAATGTTATTGAAGAAAAGTGATGTAGATGAAATTCCTTGTTTATTGATATTGGCAAGAGAGTTTTTAGTTAGCGGTCTTCGAGAATTTTTAGCATTAGTTAAAGTTAGTGTTCCTGTCTCAACACTTGCAAAAACTAAAACCTTTTTACAAATGTTTGCTTTATCAATATTAGTATTAGGCTCAAAAGGTTCTAATATTATCTATCTTGATTTAGTTGGAGAAATAATTTTATGGATTGCAGCTTTTTTAACAATCATAACTGGTTATTCTTACTTTAAAGCATGTAAGAAATATTTTTAATTTTTAGGTTCATTAAATATGCTTGCCGATAAAAAAATTATAAAAGTAGAAGTAAGTAAAGAGCATTTAAAAACGCTAAATGAAGCTTCAACTCTTTTAATAAGTTGCGTAGATTTTAGATTGATAGATGAAACAGACAAGTTAATGAAGCAATTAGGTTTAGAGGATGATTTCGATAAGGTATCACTTCCTGGAGCCTCGCTTGCTCTTGTTAATGAGAAATATACCCATTGGGGAAAGACTATAGAAGATACTATAGAAATTCTACAAGACTTACATAACATCAAGCAAATTATTTTCCTTGATCATCGTGAATGTGGGGCTTATAAAAAGCTTATAGCTGAAGAACGTTTAAGCACTAAAGAAAAAGAAACCGAAGCACATACGGAAATTTTAAATAAAGCCCGTAAGATAATCAAAGAAAAATTCCCCCAACTAAAAGTTTACACATTCTTAATGGGTCTTGATGGCGTGATAGAACAGATTTATGAGCGTCATCCTGTGGATTGCTAGGCATTGTTGCAGGTTCTTATCCTGCAAAAGGTGTTAACTTAAGGCTCGATGTCATCCCGTGGCTTGACCACGGGATGACACCCATATACTTTCGAGGGAATAACATAAATTAAAGGATTTGGTAGCAGAAATCTTAAATATATGAAGCGTTTTGCTGAAGAGTATAAAGATTTAGAATTTGTGCAGCAGGTTGCTGCACAATTACCTTGGTTTCATATAGTTGTTTTATTAGATAAGATAAAAGATAATCAGCATATTTGTGCTAATTTCATATTTGATTTCAAGATTTTATTCTGAACCAATTAATAGATTTTTTAGACAATGTTTAAATAATAGAAATTTAAAGGTAATCAATTAATACTTATTATAATCTGCTCTAGAGATTTCTATTTAAGATAAACGATTATGTGCTAATTTATAAACTGTATTTTGATCACGTCGTCCTATAGCTATAACTTGTACTACCAACCTCGTATCTATAACTTTATAGACTAGTGTCATTGTCAAATAAAAAGGGACCACTAAATTACGTAAAAAAGGGACCACTTTATTTAAAATTTTTTATGTCATATTACCTCCAGATTTATAGTTATTAATACGATAACTTTTACCTGTGATGTTTAGTATATGTGCATGATGTACTACTCGATCAATAATTGCATGAGTTAATAACTCATCAGCAAATATTTCATTCCATCTTTCAAAATCCTTGTTTGTGGTGATAATGGTAGATTTATTTTCATATCGTTTAGCAATAATATTAAAAAAATCATCTACTGAATGTTTTGGTAATTGCTTAAAACCTAACTCATCAAGAATTAATAAGTCAAATGATAAGAGTAATTTAACTTTTTTGTGATAGCTATTATCTGCTCTTGCAATATGTAAATTATAAAGCATATCCGATACCGTAGTAAAATATACAGAGTATTCTCGTGTTAAAGCTTTTAATGCTAATCCAATAGCAAGATGAGTTTTGCCAGTTCCAGAATTACCTATGAATATGACATTGCCCTTAGTATTAATATAATCACAAGTAGATAAATCACTTATTACTTTGGTATCAATACTTGGTTGGAACTGAAAATCAAAGTCTTCTAAATTTTTAGTTACCGGTAATTTAGCAGCATTTTTACGACGACGGTAATTATTATCCTTACGGTGAGATTTTTCATCTTCACATAATAGTGAGAGAAATTCTTTAAATCCTAGTTTATTATTTTGAGCATAAATAATCCTTTCATTTAAGCTATTGACTATACCTGATAATCTAAAACTACGTAGGTCATTAAGCAAGTTCTGCATTCTGACCTCCAAACTCTGGCAATGGTAAGTTTACTGCATTACTATTTAAGATATTCTTAATTTTAGAGTAAGAACTTATACCGTAATGTAATGCTCTATGACAGGCTTTATCTATTAACTCATCATTGTAAACCTTACGTAAAGAAATAATACCTCTGGCACAACGTTGCCAATCATTTACTCGTGTTTGTTGTAATAACTCTAATAATAAACTGCAATTATTGCCTATCTGCTGCATTTGTTGTTGATAATGTTCGCTATATTCTATAAAACCTGGGCATAGACGTTTATATTTGGCATAATGAGACGGATTAGTGGTAAATATTCCTTTGCCATCTACTCTAACGTGCCTTGCTATTAAATCATTTTGTATAGAAAATATTTGAACAAGGTTTGGTGATAATTGTACCAATACTTCACTGTATATATATTTTGCTGGTACGGAATAATAATTATTATCTATGGTGATATGACAATCTTTTGCTACTTTTCGATTATGCCACGATGATAAATCAAACGTTTCTAATGGTAAGGGCATTAAATTATTACTTTCTTCTTGCTCAAATAGTTCCTGAGGAATTTTTTTAGTAGTACCATGTATTCGGTTATTTGCTTTATTTAACCAGTTTGCAAGATCGTGTATTAATTCTTCATATCTATGAAATTTACGTCCAGCAAAAAAATTATTTTTGACATACTTTATGCCTGATTCTACTTTGCCTTTTTCTTGAGGTTGATATATACGACAAGGAGAAAGTAAAATCCCATAATGATCAGCTAAACGTTTGTATTCCTTCTGATATACAGGCTCATAGAAATTGCTATCTACCACCCCAGCTTTAAGATTATCAAGTTTTATTACTTTTGGACTACCAGCAAAATAATTAAATGCATTGATATGACATTGTATCCATGTTTTACAACTTTGATCAAACACTACTTCATAATAATCAAGGCGACTATAGCTTAAACGCATATTAAACACATATGCTTTAACTCTACGCCCTTGGGCATTATACTGTAAGCCTATGTCACCAAAATCTACTTGTGCTTCCTCTCCTGCTAAAGTATGAAAACGAATGCAACTGTTATTCTGAATCTTATATTTTTTGATATAACGGGTTAGCGAACCATAACTTTTTGTATAACCTTGAATTTTTAACTCTTCAAAAATTCTTATGTAACTTAGATTCTTTTCTAATAACTCAATTATTTGTTCGTGCCAAGAATCCAGTGCTGAAGATCGTTCATAGGGTGCAGGATATTCTGTACCAGACTCTACGTAACGATTTATTATTTTTCTTACTGTTTTACGGTCTATCCTTGTTAGTTTGGCAATATTTCTTTGACTGTTGCCTTGCTTATAAAGGGTGATAATTGTTGTGTACATATTTATTCTTATCATTGTATCACTAGATATTTATTTTAATTAATTATCTAGTGAATATTGCACATTATAACCTTATTAGGTTACACCAAATTCTCTGGTCCCTTTTTCGTGCAATTTAGTGGTCCCCTTTACTTTAGCAATGACACTAGTCTATAACCCACCGTGCGAAGTTTAATTTTATAACAATTCGGCATAGTACTAAGCCTGTTTTTAGGGATATGCGGATTTGTAAGACGTTCTTGTAATTTAGTTTTAAATTGCTTTTGAATATCTGGAGCTAATTTTTTCCATTCTTTTTTTATAGTGAATTCAATTGAATTCGGGACTAGACGCAAGGAGCGATGCCTATAAATAATAGGTGAGCGACGAGTAACGACGTCCCGTGTTCAAGTCAATTTACTATAGCGGTTTCTAAAAAGGTTAATTCATAAGTCATTAATATTTACCGATATTTCTTTATCATTTTTACGCTCCTCTATAATTTTGCCTAGTTCAATATCATCAATCATTTCCATCATAACTTCATATAAATCAGCAGGAACACAGTAAAAAACAGGTTGATTACGATTTAATATAGCAAGAGGTTTTCCTCCAGTACTTTGTACAGTTCCCATAGGGTTTGATTTGAGCTCAGAAACACTTGCAACTACATCAGAACAAATTATATGACTCATAATAATACTTTTAAATTACTTTAATTAGTACTAATAATAATACTTTTAATAAAACTATTCAATGGCAAAATATAACTGCTAAAGTTTTTGCTTGCCTTGCTTATAAAGAAAAGTTAAAATTCAGTTTATTTATATAGAATATTCTAACATGCAAATTAAAGAAATTTTTTCTTGTTCTGTAGAAAAGGCTTGTGAGTTGCCGTTATTTGACACAAAAGTACAGGCAGGTTATCCGTCGCCTGCTGACGGATATATGAGTAATAGCCTTGATTTGAATAGCCATTTAATTAAGCATCCTAAATCAACTTTTTTTGTTCAAGTAACCGGTGATTCTATGATAGATGCCGGTATTAGAGAAAATGATTTATTGATAGTTGATAAATCTCTACCCCCTACTAATAATAAAATAGTAATTGCTGTTATTAATAACGAATTTACTGTAAAACGCTTAAAATTTATCAACGACGAAGCTTACTTAATGCCTGAAAATAAAGATTTCCCACCTACCAAAATTGAAAATGGTACATATATCTGGGGAGTTGTCACAAGCGTAATCCAACAATTTTAATTTTTCCAAAGGAAGATTCAAGTTATAATTTCTTCATCTTCTCTTGCAAAGAATTCTGATGCAAACGAATTTTTAAGCTTTCAAAATCAACTATTTCTGCTTTTTGATTTTGGCAGCTACAAGCAAAAATGTATTTTCTTTCATCTTCAACTTTTTGTATACACTGACCACAAATTCCTTTCATCATGCATTGCATAGATGAATTAACACTAACAATTATCTCTGCACTTTCACCGAATATTTTTAAACTTTTTAACTCTTCTGCTATTTCAGGTGATGCATTAATTATTACTCTATCTATTAAAGTTAGTTTTTGTGTTTTTATTTCAGGATAGGTAAAAAACATAACTTCGTTATTGTTATCTTTTAGAGTTTTAATTAAAACATTATTCGGTTCAGTGTCAATAACTATTATTCTTTTATTATTTGGTATCTCTAATGGCATCCCGCTTGGTCCCATCAAAACTACTTTTTCCTCTTCAGAAAATAATTTACATAAGTTAGTTGATTTACCGACATCATATATTATAAAACTAATTAAACCGCTTTCTACATTAATATCCGCAACGCTTAGGGCTAAAGGCTCTATTAATTTAGTTATATCATTAGAATAATTTTGTAAACGGAAAAACTGCCCTGGCTTAAAATTCCTAGCAGCAAGCGGTGAGTGAATTACTAACTCAAAAATTTTATCGCCTAAGATGTTTATTTTGTGAACCTTGCTAATTAACAAATCATCTAGCTGTTTTACAAAGTTTTTATAATCACCTTTAAAATTCGGGTTATTATTTGCCAACTTCTTATTAATAGCCTCATAGCCATCTTTGCTGTTAGCAAGTGCCTTAACTACACTACCTGAGTATTTAGGATTGCAGTCTCCAAAGTAGCTATATTTATCTTCATCAAATTCGGTATTGTTTTCTATACCAATTGCCATGATCACGGTTTTGGCTTTGACGTCATTGCGAGCAGCCTTTGGCTGCGTGGCAATCTTAGGAGTTTGACTTAACGAGATTGCCGCGTCAATGCTACGCATTTCCTCGCAATGACGGTCTCTATTCCCAAATTCCACGGACTCCACATGCCCATATTTATCATTATTAATTCTCAAAGGCTGCATATTTTCTTCAAAATTAACTCCTAATGCTAATGCATATATTAGCTCCTCATGATTTAATTTATATGCTGGCGAATCTTGCAGCTTCCCACGATAATAAATAGTAGCTCCGCCCAGTTTCTTAAAAACCTCTTTCAGCTCTTCATTATTCTTAGCTTTCTCAAATAATTTTGCATGAGCAATAAATTCCTCGGCTATTTCCTTATCTTCTTCAGTCCAATCTTTTTCCGTATAATCTTTGCCGTATTTGGCAACAGCAAACTCGTAATCTTTAACAAAACTCTCTACCTGCTTTTTATAATAATATAAGCTTTCTATTGCTGCATCTAGGGAGGTAAGACCGCCACCAATTACCGCAATCGGCATTCTAATAAGCATATTAGTATTAGAGTTTTCTAAAAACGCTCCACCGCTTTGCAAAGTCATTAAAAAGTCCGAAGCTGTTTTAACACCTTTAGCATCAAAATTCTCTATATCTAAAATTTTTGGCTTGCCAGCTCCAATACAGAAAGCTATATGATCAAAACCTAAATCAAAGGTTTGCTCTTTCGTTATATTAAAATCTAAAGCCACCCCATCATAATATTTAAACTTATTATTTCGCTCTAATATTAGCCTTAATATATCAAGATTGTTTTTATCCCAGCGAACAGTAATACCATACTCCGCTACTCCGCCAAATCCTTTCGGTACTCTTTTAGATAATTTATTTTTATATTCATGCCAAAATTTTATTGGCTTATGAATATCAAAAGGTAGAGGAGTAATTTTTAAACCATCAATAGCCGTGACATTATGACCAGATCGTAATAAATAATAACTAAGACTGAAACCTGCTGGACCAAGCCCTGTAACCAGAATATTATAGTTAGTAGATTCTTTTGGCAGCGGGTTATAAATATTAAGCGGATTCCAACGAGTTAAAAGTAGATATATCTCTAAGCCATAAGGTAACTTAAGCGTTTCTTCTAAAATATTTGACTCTATTAGCGGTATATTTACTGGATCTTGCTTTTGATAAATACAAGCCTTTGAGCAATCATTACAAATCCTATGACCGGTAGCCGCAACCATTGGGTTATCTATAACAATAATCGCAAGAGCACTTAAATTAAAGCCTTGAGCCTTAACGTAATTCATCTCGGAAATTTTTTGTTTTAGGGGGCAACCGGTTGTCATTGCGAGTGATTGAAAGGAGCGTGGCAATCTCATAAGAACTCCTGAGATTGCTTCGTCGCTACGTTCCTCGCAATGACGAGATTGAGGAATGACATTTATTCCCCTAGAACAACTATCCTTATCCTGTTTATGACAATAAATACAATAATGAGAGTGGTTTAAAGCTTCATCCAGATTTAAAAAGGAATCTGTATAATCAAAATTTAACCTTTCGTTTTTTTGATATTTAGATATTTTTTTATCATCTATTAGGTTTTCTTTGTCTAGCTTTTGTGGGAGATCAAACAAGATGTCATTCCGCGACTTGATCGCGGAATCTATTTGTTTTTTCTGGATCCCGTGGCGGGGCCACGGGATGACACCATCAATAAAGCCACGAGATGACACCCTATAAGCAGCATATTGTGCGGCTATATCTAATTCTTTTACAAAACTCTCTTCTGCTTGTTGCCATATAATTACTTGTTTAGCGAAATCTCTAGAAGTAAATTTTTTACCTATTAAATCAGCTAATTTTAAATATATATCCTCAAAATCTATATCTTTTATTTTTTCTTGTGAATATTTCTTGATGGCATAACGCTGGACAAATTTTCTTTTACACTCATAAATAATATCAAAATCTTTATGCTGTAATCTCAAACTTGTAACTTCGTTTGAAATACAAAATAATTCTGCTAGAAAATCATCTAAGTAAGGAGATATATTTAATAAAAATTCGGAATAATCTTGAGAGAGAATAGAATAAGGATTAGATCTAAATAATAATATATTATCATAAAGCGATTTGTTGGCTTTAAAGAGATAATCTAAAAATATTTGATCTAATTTTTTAAGACCGGTTAAATCTAATTTTTTAAAATCTAGATTAAAACCAAGCTTCATAGGTAATAAATAACTCTTTTTGAAAAGCGTTTATATACTAAGTAACTTATACAAACAGTAATAAAAGCTACTATAATAGATTTACCTATTGATATTGGGTCCGGTAATGTCCCATTAATTACTAATGATTGTGCAGGTCTTATAATTATAAAGAATGGGTTAAGTTCAAAGAAGTCTCTTTGAGCTTCAGGGATTAATGAATATGGATAAACTATAGGTATACTCCAATAAATGACTCCTAAAACAACATTTAATATTTGTGGAATATCGCGGATATAAGGCGTTAGAAAAGCCATTGCAATAGATCCACTAATTGTACAAATTATTAGTGGTAAAATTAATATTGGCATAAATATTATTTGCCATGAAAATTTTTCTGGAAACAATAAAATAAAAGCAACATACATTGCCAAAAATGAGCAAAATAGATTGTATAGCTGTGCTAAACTATCTGCAACTGGGAAAAAAGTCTTAGAAATTCTAACTTTTTTTATTATTTGGTCACGTGCTACTAAAGAATTTGAAGAAGTTGTTAAGCTAGTTAATAGAAAAGTCCATAAAGGAATTCCTCCAACTAAATTCATTATCAAAAACTCTCTTGGCTGATTCAATAAAAAGCCAAAAAAATACGAAATTACCAATATATTAACAAATGGTTGAATCAAACTCCATAAAGATCCTAAAAATGAATCTTTGTTTTGCTTAATTATAGAAGCTCTAACTAATAATATTACCGCTTCCCAATATTTTTTAGATAAAAAATACTTTATCATTTATGTTTTTCTCTATTGTAAATTTTAAATATTTCTGAAGGTTTACCATCAGCAACAATACTACCATCACGTAATAAAATACATCTATTACAATTATCTTTTACAAGTTCTTCTTGATGACTTACTATTATTGAAATAGGTGTATTTTTAAATTTATTTTTCATTAAATTTAAAGATTTTTTTATAAAATAACTATCTCCTGCAGCAAAAATTTCATCAAGTAATAGTATTTGTGGATGTTGAAATATTGATATGGAAAAAGCAATTCGAGATAACATTCCGGAACTATAATTTTTTATAGGTAAATCAATTTTGCTACCTAATTCCGAAAATTCTATAATTTCCTGCTCTACTTCTTTATTATATTTATCTAGCATATTATTATATAACATCAACATTTTGATGTTATCACGCCCTGTTTGTTCTTGCTCAAACCCAGCACTCATATCTATTATAGGTGCAATATCACCACAAACACTTATTGTTCCTTTTATTGGCGGATAAATTCCTGCAATCATTTTTAAAAGAGAACTTTTTCCCGAGCCATTACTACCAATAAAGGCTACTTTTTCTCCCTCATAGCAAGAAAAATTAATATTATTCAATATTGGTATATTTGGAGAAAAAGAAGTTCCTCTATTAAGAAAGAAATGCTTTAATCCTTGTGCTCGTTTATGGGTATCTATGCCCTCAACGTAAGCGTTTTTTATCTCTATAAATACTTTAGAATGATTAAAAGACATAAAATCAATATTTTATATTATTTTCTATCCAATCTAAAATTTCTTGTTTTGGATTATTTTGCTTTATTCCTACTTTTATATCTAATTGTTCACCATCTTTAAATAAAATCAAAGTTGGTATACTTTTTATTCCAAGTTTGCTAGGTGTTTCGGAATCATCTACTATATTCATTTTAAGTACTTTTACTTTATTCTCTAGCTCTTTACTTATTTCCTCTATTATTGGGGTTAACATTCTGCACGGACCACACCACTCAGCCCAAAAATCTACTAATACAGGTAAATTTGATTTTAGTACTTCCTCTTCAAAAGATTTATCTGTTACATTGCTTGCCATATGTCCTCTATATTTTTTACAAGTAAAATTATAAATTACCAAATTATACTTGTAAATAATGAAAATTTTTATTTATTATACTTATTTTTTTGTTATAATATATCCGCATTATTAAAGCTGCTGTTTCTTCTATTGATTTTGTTGATACATCTATTACTGGCCAGTTTCTTAGTTCACAAATTTTTTTAACTTCTAAACATTCTTTTTGTACTATATTAAAATCTGTATAATTTCTATTTTCATTAATTTGTAGCAAATTCAGCCTAGTTTCTCTTATTTCTATTAATCTATTTGGATTAATTACAAGCCCTACTACCAATTGATCTATATCTTTTTCTATAAAATCAGGGAACGGGCAATTATAAACATAAGGAATATTTGCCGTCTTTAGCCCATTATATGCTAAAAATACCGAAGTAGGGGTCTTAGAAGTTCTAGATGGACCTATTAACACAATATCCGCAAACTGTAACTCATTAAGCAGCTGTCCATCATCATGTCTTATAGCATAATCAATAGCATTAAGAGTATCAAAATAAGTTTTATCGAATTTATAATTATAATTTTGCTCTTTTTCTATCTCAATTCCTGAAAAAACTGACATTTCTTTGATAATTTTACCTATTACCGAAATACAAGGAATTTTTAATTCATAACAAAATTTTGTCAGAGTCTTCCTTAGTTCTTGATCCGCAATCGTGTATAAGACAATACCATGCTTTGATTCTATCTTACTCAGTACTTCTTTTAATAATTCTAAATTTCTAATCATTGGCCAATGATACAATTTTGGTTTTAAAGAAGTAAATTGAGCAAGAGCAGAATGAGCTGCACTCTTTGCAGTTTGAACAGAAGAGTCTGAAACTAGGTGAATAATCAGCTTTGTCATATTTTACACATACTAATGTGGATAAAAATTTTGATAACTTATTATTTTTCTTATTAAAAATTTTTTAAAAATATCCAAAATCCTTATTAAATCAAGTAAATCTTGTATTGTTCACTTTAAACAAACAGTTTGTGGATAAAATTGTGAATAAGTAACATTTTTCTTTGAAAATATCACCTTTTCTAAGTAATAAAGAGCTATTACACTTAGTTATCCACTTATAAAAACTTAACTCAAATTTATGTGAATAATTATTAAAATTACTTATTTTATAGGAATATTTTTAATATATATTTTATTGATAACTATGTAGAAAACATTTAATCTACATAATTCTACTTACATATACAATAAATAAAGAATATATTATAATTATTTTTATTAGTAACAGT